>CAVPUL010000003.1:0-452475 GCA_963708875.1 uncultured Actinomycetota bacterium | reverse complement strand
TATTTGTCGGGGTGACAGGATTTGAACCTGCGGCCTCGTCGTCCCGAACGACGCGCGCTACCAAGCTGCGCCACACCCCGCCACCCGGCCGAGAAACTCCGGCTGGGCAACGCGGGCGAGCATACCGGAGCGGGGAGGGCCGCCCGAAATCGCCCCGGCGCCCGGGAACTGGGAGGGCGAGTCCGACACTGGGAGGGGGTTGCAAAGGCCTCCAGGTGTCGGAGTCCCCGCTCGTGCGGGGACTCAGACAGGGGCGGGCTTCCGCGTCAGCGACAGGTGGGTGACCCGGCTCGGCGAGGAGACGGACTCGATGTCGTAGGTCTCCTCGAGCGCCTCGAGACCGTCCCAGAGGCGGGTGCCGTGGCCGAGCAGGAGAGGCACGACCACCAGGTGCGCCTGGTCGACGAGACCGGCAGCAAGGTAGTCCCGCACGGTCGACGCACCGCCGCCGATGCGGACGTCGAGGTCGCCCGCCGCTTCGCGTGCGACGGCCAGCGCCTCCTCCGGCGAGGCGTCGAGGAAGTGGAAGATCGTGCCGCCCTCCAGCTCCATCGAGGCGCGCGGGCGGTGGGTGAGGACGTACGTCGGCGTGTGGAACGGCGGGTCCTCGCCCCACCAGCCGCGCCAGTCGGCGTCGTCCTGCCAACCGGGTGGTCCGAACTTGTTCGCGCCCATGATCTCGGCGCCGAACCGGAGGTCCCAGCGCTGGGCGAACGCCAGGTCCACGTTGAACGGAGCGCCGTCCTGCCAGGTCGCGAACATCCACTGGTGGAGCTTGTGCCCGGCATGGCCGAAGGGCGACTCGAACGACTGCGGCTCGCCGGCGCCGAAGCCGTCGAGCGAGATCGAGAAGTTGGTGACACGGACGAGCGACACGGGGGTCTCCTAGGCGGGTTCGGTGTCACGGGGAACGAGGGTCATCAGGGTCGCCTCAGGGCGGCAGGCCACCCGGATGCGGACATAGGGGTTGGTGCCGAGCCCGGCCGAGACGTGCAGCCAGGCCGAGCCCGCGTCGCCGGGTGCCGAGTCCGCGGGGTGGCGGTGCAGACCGCGGGCCCGCGCCGGCTCGATGTCACAGTTGGTCGTCAGCGCCCGGCCCTGCCCCGTGAGCGTGGGCAGGCACACCTGCCCCCCGTGCGTGTGGCCGGCGATGATCGCGTCGTACCCGTCGGCTGCGAACTGGTCGAGGACCCGGAGGTACGGCGCGTGCGTCACGCCGAGCCGTACGTCGGTGGCCGGGTCGGCAGGGCCGGCGACCCGCGCCAGGTCGTCGTAGGCGAGGTGGGGGTCGTCGACTCCGGCGAACGCGATGGAGGTGCCGCCCACGTCCAGGCGGCCGAAGCCGTTGGTCAGGTCGAGCCAGCCGGCGCTGTTGAAGCGCTCCTTGAGGTCCGGCCACGGCAGCTGACGTCCCGAGGTGTGGCGCTTGCCGGTGTCGGGGAGCAGGTAGAGGAACGGGTTGCGCATGCCCGGCACCCAGTAGTCGTTGGAGCCGAGCACGTAGACGCCGGGGACGTCGAGCAGGCCGCCGAGGGCGTCCGCGACGACCGGGACCGAGCGGCGGTGCGCCAGGTTGTCGCCGGTGTTGACGACCAGGTCGGGCTCGAGCGACGCGAGCCCGCGCAGCCATTCCTGCTTCGCCCGCTGGTCAGGGGTCATGTGGATGTCGCTGAGGTGCAGCACCTTCAGCGGGGCGTGCCCCGCGGGGAGCAGCGGGACGCTCACCCGGCGCAGGGTGTACTGCCGTGCCTCCCAGGCGGCGTACGTCGTCAGGCCGGCGCCGGCGAGGGCACCGAGGGCCAGGGTGCGCCGTACGACGGGGAGGAAAGCCATTCGCCAAGGCTGCCACAATGGTGAGCATGAGTGCCCTGAAGGACCGTCTCCGCGCCGACCTCACCACGTCCATCAAGGCGCGTGACGAGCTGCGCTCCTCGACGCTGAGGATGGTGCTGACCGCCATCACCAACGCCGAGGTCGCCGGCAAGGAGGCGCGCGAGCTCACCGACGAGGACATCCTCGGGGTGCTGTCGAGCGAGGCCAAGCGGCGCCGTGAGGCGGCCACCGCCTTCGCGGACGGCGGCCGTGAGGAGATGGCGGCCAAGGAGGCTGCCGAGGGCGTCGTCATCGCCGAGTACCTCCCGACCCCGCTCACCGACGCCGAGGTCGCCGAGCTGGTGACGACCGCGATCGCCCAGACCGGCGCTGCCGACGAGGGGATGCGCGCGATGGGCAAGGTGATGGGCGTGGTGACGCCGCAGGTCAAGGGTCGTGCCGACGGCGGCGCGGTCGCCGCCGAGGTGCGCCGCCAGCTGGGCTGACGGCGCGGTCAGCGGCCCTTGTGGCCCTTCCCCTTGTGGCCCTTCCCCTTGCCCTTGCCGCCGCCGTTGCCACTGGTGGACGGAGGCGGCGGGACGTAGCCGGTCGAGGTGTAGAGCGTGACCGTGTCGCCGCTGCTCAGCGACGTGCCGCCCACCGGGGAGGTGTAGGCCACCAGGCCTTCGCCGACCTCGGAGTTGACCTGTCCTCCGTCGGCGACGGTGAACCCAGCCCCCTCGAGGGTCTGGGTCGCCGCATCGACGGGCTGGCCCGCGACGTCGGGGACCGAGGTCAGCACACCGGCGATCTCGTCGCCGGGAGGCGTCTGGAAGTCGACGTAGTCGAGCTGTGGCGAGATCGCCGCCATCGTGTCGCCCCAGATCGGGCCGGCGACCGTGGAGCCGAAGGCCTCGCTGATGTAGCCGCCGCCGACGGTCTGGCCGTTGAGGCTGACCCACTCGCCGAACTCGTTGGCGCCGGCGACCATGGCGACGGTCGCGATCTCGGGGGTGTAGCCCGCGAACCACACCGACATGTTGGCCGAGTTGGTGCCGGTCTTGCCCGCCGAGGGCTTGTCGATGGCGATGTTCTGCCCGAAGCCGCCCGGCTCCATGACCCCGCGCAGGATGTCGTTCACCGCGTCGGCGGTCGCGCCCGGCATCACCTGCTCGCACTGGCTGGTGAAGTCCTTGAGGACCTGGCCCTGTGAGTCGAGGACCTGGGTGACCGGTCGCGGGTCACAGTGCAGACCGCGCGCGGCGAAGGTGGCGTAGGCCTGGGCCAGCTCGAGGGGGTTGCTGTCGGAGACGCCGAGGATCCACGACGGCACCTTCTGCGCCAGCGGGACCTTGACGCCCATGTCGGCGGCGAGCTGGAGGGGCTCGCACATGCCGGTCTGGGTCTCGAGCTGGGCGAAGAAGGTGTTCACCGAGTTCTGGGTGCCCGAGTAGAGGTCGAACGTGCCCGAGTCAGTCGAGTTGTTGACGTCCCAGCCCTCGCCGTCCCCGGCGTAGGGGCCGTCACAGTTCTCGAACTCGTCGTCGTCGAGGTGCAGCTCCGGGGGCGAGTTGATCGTCGTGCTCAGGGGGATGCCCTGGTTGATCGCGGAGGCCAGCACGAAGACCTTGAAGGTCGAGCCGGCCTGGAACCCGTTGGCGTCGCCGTACTTGGCGGGCACGACGTAGTTGAGGTAGGTCTGGCCGGCGGCCTTGTCCTTGCCCATCGGGCGCGACTGGGCCAGCGCCCGAACGTCGCCGGTCCCGGGCTCGACCATCGCCAGGCCACCGATGGCCTGGTCGGTCGGGTAGACGTGCGCGGCGACGGCCTGGTCCGCGGCCTTCTGCATGTCGAGGTCGATGGTGGTCTTGATGTTGAGGCCGCCGTTCTTGAGCGCCGTACGACGCTCCTTGGCGGTGTCGCCCAGGACGGGGTCCTTCAAGAGCCACGACACGACGTAGTCGCAGAAGAACGGCGCCTGCGACTGCTGGCAGCCGTTGGCGGCGTTCTCGATCTTCAGCGTCTTGCCGATCGGCGTCTTCTTCAGCCGGTCGGCCTTCTTCTCGGTCAGCACACCGAGCTGGGCGAGACGGTCGAGCACCACGTTGCGCCGGCCCTCGGCCGCCTCGGGGTTGTCGACCGGGTTGTAGCCGCCGGGGTTCTTGACCAGACCGGCCAGCGTGGCCGACTCGAGCAGGTTGAGCTTGCTGGCGTTCTTGGAGAAGAAGTGTCGCGCGGCGGACTGCACGCCGAAGGCGCCGTCGCCGAAGTAGGCGATGTTGAGGTAGCGCTCGAGGATCCAGTCCTTCGTGTGGTTCTTCTCGAAGGCGATCGCGTAGCGCAGCTCGCGGATCTTGCGGGCGTAGGTCTCCTCGGTCGCGGCCGCACGCTCCTCCTTGGTCTCCGCCTGGTAGAGCAGCGTCTGCTTCACCATCTGCTGGGTGATCGACGAGCCGCCCTGGACCGAACCACCGTTGGCCTGGTTGGTGACGAACGCGCGCAGCGTGCCCTTGAGGTCGAGGGCGCCGTGGTCGTAGAAGCGGTAGTCCTCGATCGCGACGATGGACTTGACCATCGGGCGCGAGATGGACGTGAGCGGGACGTTGACCCGGTTCTGGTCGTAGAGCGAGGCGATGAGGTTGCCGTTGGCGTCCCAGATGCGCGTCTTCTGCGACAGGTCCTTGGCGTCCAGGGACTCCGGGAGGTTGACCATGCTCCTGCTGACGTCCTTCGCCGCCACGCCGGCCAGGCCCGCGAACGGGATGGCGAGGCAGGCGATGAGGACGCCCATGACCACCGCGACGGCAGCCATCACCGCGAGGTGCGAGGCGATCCGCCCGGCGTCGGGGCGCCCGTGCGGGCGCGCGGGACGGGACGGCGTACGCGAGGACATGCGCACCAGAGTACGGGGAGGACGCATAGCATCCTCAATTCCGACCGCGCAGCCGGATAGTCACATTGGACTATACGAAAGGGTCCACTCGGCCCCTGTCTGGACCGGGGTGAAGTCGTTTACTTTTCTACTCGAGACAGGGATGGCCGCTATGGGGGCGGCCGACCGGCTCAAGGAATCGTGGGGATCGACTATGTGGGTAGAGGACTGGGCATCGCGCGCCGCTTGCAAGGCGGACACGCCGGACGCACTCTTCGTGCGCGGCGCGGAGCAGAACAAGGCCAAGGCTGTGTGTGCGGGTTGCCCCGTGCGCACCGAGTGCCTGGCCGAGGCTCTGGACAACCAGATCGAGTGGGGTGTCTGGGGCGGCATGACCGAGCGGGAGCGCCGTGCGCTGCTGCGCCGTCGTCCCGACTCGTCGTGGCGCTCCATCCTGGAGACCGCGCGGACCAAGGTCGAGGCCCCGGCCGTCTCCGTCTGACCTCGGTCTGACCCCTTACGCCTGGTCCGCCAGTCGTACGCCGATCTCCCGCAGGCCGTCGAGGTCGTGGATGTCGCTCGCCATGGCGGGCACGACCGCCGTCGGCACCTGCGGGTGCGAGGCAGTGAACCGCTCTCGCAGGTGCTGCTCACGCTCGACGATGCGCACGCGGTCGGCATGCAGCTGGAGCAGTCCGGCGGTGAAGGACGACGAGTCCTTGGCGCGCAGCCGCTCGGCGGCGGTGATCGCCTCCTCGGCCGACAGGTCCGTACGTGCCGACGGGCTCGCGCGGTTGATCACGAGTCCGGCCAACGGCATGTCGTCGTCGGTGAGCCGGTCCACGAAGTACGCCGCCTCGCGCAGCGCGTCGGGCTCGGGTGCGGCGACGACGACGAAGGCAGTCCCATCTGCCTGGAGCAGCGCGAAGGTCGTCTCGGCGCGCTGTCGGAAGCTGCCGAAGAGGGTGTCCAGCGCCGTCACGAAGGTCTGCACGTCGCGCAGCATCTGTCCGCCCAGGACCTTGGTCAGTGCGCCGGTCACCATCGACAGTCCGGCCGACATCAGCCTCGCCGGCCCGCGGGCCGGCGCGAGGAGCAGCCGGATGAGGCGCCCGTCGAGGAACCCGGCCAGCCGCTCGGGGGAGTCGAGGAAGTCGAGCGCCGAGCGTGACGGGGGAGTGTCCACCACGATCAGGTCGTAGGTCCCGTCCTCACGCGCCTGCCGGTGCAGCTGGCCGAGCTTCTCCATCGCCATGTATTCCTGCGTGCCGGCGAACGAGCTCGACAGCGCGACGTAGAACGGGTTCTCCAGGATCTGCTTCGCCTTCTCGGGGCTGGCCTGGCTCTCGACCACCTCGTCGAAGGTGCGCTTCATGTCGAGCATCATCGCGTCGAGCGAGCCGTCCGTGCCCACGCCGGCCACGGGCCGCGGGGTGTTGTCGAGTGCCTCGATCCCCATCGACTGCGCGAGCCTGCGGGCGGGGTCGATCGTCAGCACCACGACCTTGCGACCGCGCTCGGCGGCGCGGAGGGCGAGCGCGGCGGAGGTCGTGGTCTTGCCGACGCCGCCCGACCCGCAGCACACGATGATCTCGGTGCCGCGGTCGTCGAGGAGTGCGTCGATGTCGAGAATGGGCGTCGTCATGCCATGCCCTGCGCCCTGAGAAGGTGGGCGAGCTCGAGCAGGGCGCCGCGGTCGGCCCCGTCGGCGAGCCGCGGCAGCTCGTACGTCGGCAGGTCCTCGCCGGCGACGCGCTCACGCTGCTCGTCCTCGAGCATGCGGCGTACGGCGTGGTCACGCGCCTCGTCGACGAGCGAGGTCACGAGACCGGCGTCGACGTCGACCTTGGCGCGCTTGAGGTCGGAGGTGATCGCCGTCGGGTCGACCCGGTCTTCGCGCACGCGTGCGAGCGAGGCCGCACTGAGTGCCTGCGGCCGCACCAGGTTGACCACGACACCTCCGACCGGGAGCCCGGCGGCGCGCAGCTCGACGATCGCGTCGGAGGTCTCCTGGACCGGCATCTCCTCGAGGATCGTGACGAGGTGGACGGCCGTGCGGGGCGAGCGCAACAGGTCCATCACCTTGTCGGCCTGGGTCTTGATCGGCCCCATCTTGGCGAGCCCGGCCAGCTCGGAGTTGACCCCGAGGAACTGCCCGATCCGGCCCGTCGGCGGAGCGTCCAGCACCACGGCGTCGTAGGTGATCTGGTCCTTGTGCCGACCGCCACGGGGCCGGTGCACCGCCTCGTACACCTTGCCGGTGAGCAGGACGTCGCGGACGCCCGGAGCGACCGTCGTGGCGAAGTCGATGACGCCGAAGCGGTCGAGCGCCTTCCCGGCGCGGCCGAGCTTGTAGTACATCGCGAGGTACTCCAGCAGCGCCGACTCCGGGTCGATGTGGAGTGCGTGCACCTGGCCCGATCGCCCGGTCTCGTCCGGGGCGCCCTTGGCGATCCGCCGCTCCTCGTAGGGCAGCGGGTCCACGTCGAACATCCGCGCGATGCCCTGGCGGCCCTCGACCTCACAGAGCAGCACGTTGCGACCGGCGGTCGCCAGCGCCAGCGCGAGCGCGGCAGCGACCGTGGACTTGCCGGTGCCGCCCTTGCCGGTGACCACGTGCAGGCGCACCCGGGGCCAGTCGGGGATGCGGTCCGGGTGGGCGGTCACGGGCCCAGCGTAGAGGCGGGTGCACGCGCCACCCGGAGGGGCGAAGTGTGGTCCCGGCCCACACAGTGGCGGCGCTCACACGGCCAGTAGGGTGCCGGACATGGACAAAGTGGTCAGCTCGGCCGCCGCTGCGGTGGCCGACATCCCGGACGGCGCGACCCTCGCGGTCGGCGGATTCGGACTGTGCGGCATCCCGTCGGTCCTCATCGACGCGGTGCTCGAGGCCGGCACGACCGACCTCCAGGCGGTCTCCAACAACTGTGGTGTGGACGAGTGGGGCCTGGGCCGGCTGCTGTTCGAGAAGCGGCTGCGCCGGATGATCTCGTCCTACGTCGGGGAGAACAAGGAGTTCGCCCGGCAGTACCTCTCCGGCGAGCTCGAGGTCGAGCTGACACCGCAGGGCACGCTCGCCGAGCGGATGCGCGCCGGCGGCTCGGGCATCCCGGGCTTCTACACCGCGACCGGCGTCGGCACGCAGGTCGCCGAGGGCGGCCTGCCCTGGAAGTACGACGACTCCGGCAACGTGATCGTCGCCTCGCCGCCGAAGGAGACGAAGATCTTCTCCGTCCGTGATGGGGAGGGCGGCGGTCTTGTCGAGAAGGAGTACGTCCTCGAGGAGGCCATCGTGGCCGACTTCGGGCTCGTCCGCGCGTGGAAGGGCGATCGCCACGGCAACCTGATCTACCGCCAGTCCTCGCGCAACTTCAACCCGCTCGCCGCGATGTGCGGGCGGGTCACGATCGCCGAGGTCGAGGAGCTGGTCGAGCCCGGCGAGCTCGACCCCAACGACATCCACACGCCGGGCGTGTACGTCCAGCGCGTCGTCGCGCTGACCCCGGAGCAGGCCGCCGACAAGCGGATCGAGCGGACGACCACGCGACCGCGGCCCACCACCGACTCTTCCCCGGGTTCGGCGGACGGTGCACTGGTCGACGACGCTGCGACGCACGGACTGGGAGGCTGACATGGCTGACACGAAGGGCTGGAGTCGTGAGGAGATGGCCGCGCGGGCGGCCTCGGAGCTGACCGACGGGTCGTACGTGAACCTCGGGATCGGGCTGCCGACGCTGGTGCCCAACTACGTCGGCGACGACGTCGAGCTGGTGCTGCAGTCGGAGAACGGCATCCTCGGCGTGGGGGCGTACCCATATCAAGGCGAGGAGGATCCCGACCTGATCAATGCGGGCAAGGAGACGGTGACGCTGCGCAAGGGTGCGTCGTTCTTCGACTCCGCGCAGTCGTTCGGGATGATCCGCGGCGGCAAGATCGACGCCGCGATCCTCGGCGCGATGCAGGTCTCGGCCGCGGGTGACATCGCGAACTGGATGATCCCCGGGAAGATGGTCAAGGGCATGGGCGGCGCGATGGACCTGGTCCACGGCGCCAAGCGGGTGATCGTGCTGATGGAGCACACCGCCAAGGACGGCTCGCTGAAGATCCTCGACGAGTGCGACCTGCCCTACACCGGCAAGCGCGTGGTGCAGCGGATCATCACCGACCTCTGCGTGATCGACGTGATCGATCCCGCGACCGGCGAGGTGGCGCCCTCGGGCACCCCGGGCGACCGCGCACTCAGGCTCGTCGAGCTCGCCCCCGGCGTCACCGAGGACGAGGTCCGGGAGAAGACGCAGCCCGAGCTGGTCTGATCAGCTCCTGCTCCTGCTCGCGAAGTAGTCCTCCAGCTCGCTGAGGGTCGCTTCGTCGAGCGCTGCCTCCGGGTCGGCCACGATCTCGCGCTGCAGGTGCTTGCGCGCGGCGTCGTACAGCGGCGGGCTCAGGGCGTACGGCAGGTTGTCGACGTACCAGCGAGGCCACGTGCGCGCGCCCAGCGCCTGCAGCAGCTGGGCGAGCAGTCCCGGCCGGCCCCGCCGGACCCAGAAGCCGACAGTGCGACCGAGGACGACGGCGACCCCGAGGGCCAGCGCCATGACGAACAGCGTGGAGACGATCTCGTCGTTCGCGAAGTTGTCCGTGAGCGTGAAGAAGTTGCCGTAGTAGACCGGGATGAGCACGTCGACCTGGTCGGTGAACGGCCGGATCTGGTCGGCCACGCCGGCCAGCTGCTGCAGCGAGTCGAGGTCGGGTCGGGCGCTGTAGGCGTTGCCCACGTGGTCGATCGCCTCGCGGAAGTTCGTCGAAGGTGCCGCTGATCCCGTCGAACTGCAGCACGTCGCGTGCCCGGCCCACCTCGTCGTACGTCGTCTCGATCGCGCCCAGCGTGCGCACGCTCTCGTCAGCGGTCCTCTGCAGCTGCTCCTGCGGGAGCGTGTGCTCGTTGAGGTAGGTGACGGCGGCCTGGATCTCCGCGCGGTGATCGAGGACGTACGTCGCCTCGTGGTACTTGTCGGCGAGGTTGGGCACGGCCCTGATCGCGTCGCTCGACTTGCCGCCCGTCGTCTCGGAATCGCTCAGCGCGACGCTCAGCGCCGCCCCCGCGCCATAGGCCTTGATCAACATCTCCAGGCCCGAGCCGAGCACGAGCCGTCCGGGCTCGAGCCTCTTGCGCAGGGTGGCGAGGTCCGGGGCTTGCATCGGGCGTCCTTCGGTCGGCGGGTGCGTCCGGGGACCAGTCTCTGCTGCTCGACGGGAACTTCGGCTGCTCCGCGCCGACCTTCACCCGGAGGGGTGGCGCGGACCCTCGACGTTGACGGTCGGGATCCCGCCGCCGACCCGGGCGATCACCGCCAGGGATGGCTCGCGGGTGGGGTTCGACTCACGGTGGATCGTCCAGGCAGGCACGTGCACGAAGTCGCCAGGGCTCGCGTCGAGATAACCGTCATGCCCCTCGAACTCGAGCCGCAGCACGCCGCGCACGACGTACAAGCTCGACTCGTTGCGCTCGTGGTGGTGCCAGCCCGACACCGCGCCCGGCTCCGTCACCACCTGTCCGGCCCAGAGCAGCGGCAGCTCGAACGCCATCGAGCGGCTCATGCCGGCGGTCGGATCGGCCTCAGTCAGATCGGCCGGCGTCAGGACCCGCACCGGCCGCGGCAGCTCGCTGCTCATGGGCTCAGGGTGCCACGCATGCCCACTCCCCACGCCCCGCCGTAGCCGTGGACGGGCGAAGGCCTCTGCCACGAGAGAAGGTGGCACGACGTGACCCGGTCCCCGTCAACCGACGTGCACTGCTGCACGCCCGGCCGGCACTTCGTAGCGATGGTGCACAGCCTTGCCATCGAGCTGCGTCATGACGTCGTGCGCCAAACGTGCTGCCGGAGGCGCCACCGAAAGGTTCTGGCACGCGTACAGCCGGCTGGACCAGGCGTCGAGACGCTGGTGGCGGATGCGTACATCGAGCACGTCGTGAGGCCGCCAGCCTTGCCGCGGATTCCCACTGGGTGGCGCGACCAGCTCAAGAGCGTCCCACTGTCCCATCCACAACTTCATCTGTAGCTCGAGGGCGGCGGACAGGAGGTCGGGGTGCTCGTCGACGACCAGCATCCAGTGGTGCAACCGATAACGGTACGGCTGACGCTGGCTGCTGCGGGTCACGCCTGCGCGCGTGGCGGCGGTATCGAGGTCGAGTGCGCAGGCCTGGGGATCCTGCAGCCGGGCGGCACACAGACGTGCAGCGCATGTCCAGTCACCGGCTACGGCATCCGCCAGGACGCCCAGGGCCGGCGCGAGCAGTCGTGCTCCTGGATGTGTGATGGCAATGGCCATGTGAACCACTCCTCCCCAGGCTCCGGTACCGACCCTCGCCCCTGAACAGCGGACCAGACCGAACGTGCGCGCTTTTCCCGCGAACCGGGGACGAGGGCGTCGTTTCGAGGCTCGCTTCGCTCGCACCTCAACCACCGAGTGGGGCGCTCGCACATCGACCACCGATGGAGGCGGGTGGGAGCATGTGGGCGTGCAACTGCTGGCCTCCGACCCGTGGCGCTGGACCGACCTCGGGCTGCGGCCCGGCATCGAGCTCGGCCCCTTCACGCTGAGGTTCTACGCGCTGGCCTACATCCTCGGGATCCTGCTGGGTTACTGGCACCTGCTGCGGATGGTGCGGGAGCCGGGCAGCCCGATGACCCGGGAGCAGGCCGACGACCTGGTGCTGTGGGCGACCCTCGGCATCGTCGTGGGTGGCCGCCTCGGGTATGCGACCTTCTACGACCGCGAGCTGTGGCGCACGGGGGAGGTCCTGCAGGTCTGGCACGGTGGGATGAGCTTCCACGGGGGTCTCATCGGCGTGCTGGTCGCCGTGAGCGTCGTGGCGTGGCGCCACGGCCTGCCGCTGCTCCGGGTCGGGGACTACGTCGCGGTCAACGTGCCGTTCGGGATGATGTTCGGTCGGATCGCGAACTTCATCAACGGCGAGCTCTGGGGCAAGCCGTCCGACGTGCCGTGGGCGATGGTGTTCCCGGGTGCCGGTGAGCAGCCTCGACACCCGAGCCAGCTCTACGAGGCGGCCCTCGAGGGCGCGCTGATGATCGTGGTGATGCTGTGGCTCTTCTGGCGCACGGGGGCGCGGTGGCGACCGGGGCTGCTCGTCGGGGTCTTCCTCGCCGGCACCGGCCTCGCCCGTTTCGTGGTCGAGTTCTTCCGGGAGCCTGACGCGCAGCTGGCCGACTTCGCCCAGCGCACCGGGCTGCACATGGGTCAGTGGCTGACCCTGCCGCTCATCGCGCTCGGACTGGTGCTCGTCGTCCGAGCGGCCCGGCGGCCACCGATGTCCCGAGAGGCTCAGGCCTCCGGGTCGTAGCCCTCGCCGCCGGCGGACTGTGACCAGTCGGGCAGCTGCTGGAGCGCCCAGCCGTTGCCGTCGGGGTCCGCGAAGAAGACGAACCGGCCCCAGGCGAGCTCGTCGACCTCGCTCACCGTGATCCCGCGGGAGACGAGGTCGGCGTGGGTCGCGTCGGCGTCGGCGATCACCATCTGCAGGTTGTCGAGCGAGCCGGGCTCCATCTTCGTGAGGCCCTTGCCGAAGGCGATCGAGCAGGCCGACCCGGGCGGCGTCATCTGCACGAAGCGCACCTCGTCGCTGACGGTCTGGTCGTGGTCGGCGTGGAAGCCGACCTGCTCGTAGAACTCCTTGGCCCGGTCGACGTCGGTCACGGGCACCATCACCAGCTCCAGCTTCATGTCCATGCCTCGAGGCTAGGACGGAATCAGGTCAGCCGATGTCCGCAATGGTGAGGAGTGGTGTCGAGGCTCGCTGCGCTCGCACCTCAATTACTGAGACGCGAGGTCGCTCCTCAATGCGGTGGATCTACGCTGTCTATGGTTACTGTAGTAATCCACTGGACAAAGACTTGAAAGGATCGGCATGGAGTTCCTCTGGTACATCCCCAACCAGGTCACGGCCGGCCACCGCTCGGACACGACCGTCGCCGGCCACAACAGCCTGTCGCGACTGACGGACCTGGCGCGGCTCACCGAGGACCACGGCTGGGGTGGGGCACTGATCGGCACCGGGTGGAAGCGACCGGACACCTTCACGGTGTCGACGGCCCTCGCGGCGTCGACCACGACGTTCAACCCGCTCATCGCGATCCGCCCCGGCTACTGGACGCCTGCGCACTTCGCCTCGTCCGCCGCGACCCTGGACCAGCTCAGTGGCGGTCGGGTCAAGGTCAACATCGTCTCCGGCGCGGACCACCAGCCGCAGTACGGCGACGACGAGGGCGACCAGGCCCAGCGCTATGCCCGTACGCGCGAGTTCATGCGGCTGGTCCGGCGCTACTGGACCGAGGACGACATCACGTTCGAGGGCGACCACTACCGGGTCGAGGGTGCCACGCTCGAGCACAAGCCCGTCGCCCGCGAGGGCCGGCCGCACCCGCAGCTCTACTTCGGCGGTGCCTCCGAGGCCGCCCAGCGGACCGCGGCCGCGGAGGCCGACGTCCAGCTCTTCTGGGGCGAGCCCCTCGACGGCGTCGCCGCCCGCATCGAGCACCTGCGCACCCTGAGCGCCGACCTCGATCGCGACCTGCCGCCGCTCCAGTACGGCCTGCGCATCACCACGCTGGTGCGGGACACGACCGAGGAGGCCTGGGCCGATGCCGAGGCCAAGGTCGCCGCGATGGCCGAGGGCCAGCACGAGTGGACCGCCGACCCTGGTCGCAAGGTCGCGATCGGCCAGCAGCGCCTGCTCGACCTCGCCGAGCAGGGCGACGTGCTCGACGACTGCCTCTACACGGCCCCCGGCCGCGTCGGTGGCGGTGGTGCCGGCACCACCTGGCTGGTCGGCTCACCCGACGACGTGTCCAAGGCGCTGCTCCGCTACGCCGACCTCGGCGTCACCCACTTCGTCCTCAGCGACACCCCGTACGAGCAGGAGATCGTCCGTATCGGCGACTCGCTCCTGCCGCTGCTGCGCTCCGCCTGAGCGACCCCTGACCTGGCCTGCAGGGGTGCAAGGCAACACGTCGCACTCATAAATGCAGTAAGTCGACCAACTTGCATTACTTTAGAACTTCCGAGACGTCCCACCAAGGAGAACCCCTGATGTCACGACGAGGGCTCAACCGCCCCCACCTTTCTCTGACCATGCGCGCGGCCCTGCTGACCGCCGCCGGCCTGATGACGCTGTCCGCCTGCGGCGGAGCCGAGGCCGGTCCCAAGCTCGAGCTGACCGCGGCCCTTCCCGACAAGCCCGCCGAGGACACCGTGCTGCGGGTCGGCGACCCGGCGACCCAGGTGGCGCTGGAGGAGTCCGGCCTCATCGACGACCTCGACATCGACATCGAATGGGCCAACATCACCGGCGGCCCCAAGACGCTCGAGGCCTTCCGCGCCGACGCCATCGACATCGGCTCGGTGGCCGACATCCCGCCGCTCTTCGCGCACTGGACCGGCACGGACGTGCGCATCGTCGCCGCCCGCGAGACCGTGGACGCTGAGGAGCACCCGACGTACGAGCTGGGCATCGCGCCCGGTGTCGACGTGAAGAGCATCGAGGACCTCAAGGGCAAGAAGATCGCCTACAGCCCGGGCCAGGCGCAGGGCGCTCTCGTGCTCAACGTGCTGCGCGAGGCCGGGCTGAGCCAGGACGACGTCGAGCTCGTCGAGATGCAGAGCGTCGACGACTCCTTCTCCGTGGCCCTCGCCGGCAAGCAGGTCGACGTGGCGCCGCTCCAGCAGGTGCTGCTCAAGACCTACCTCGCCAAGTACGAGCGCGACGGTGCCAGCAGCATCCCGTCCGGGGTGCGCGACGACGCGTGGACGCTCTACGCGCCGACGACCGTGCTGGAGGACGCCGACAAGGCGGCCGCGATCAAGGAGTACGTCGTCGCGTGGGCCAAGGCCCAGCAGTGGATCTCCGAGCACCACGACGAGTTCGCCCAGGCCTTCTACGTCGACCACGAGGGCCTCACGCCCGAGGACGCCAAGTACGTCGTGGATGCCTACGGCGAGTACACCGTGCCCACCAACTGGGACGACTTCATCGCCCGCCACCAGGTCACGGTCGACACGCTCGTCAAGGAGCAGGAGCAGGAGCCGCTGGACGTGGCGACGATCTACGACCGGCGCTTCGAGAAGGCCATCGCCGCAGGAGCCTCGGACACGGGGGAGGGATCGAAGTGACCACGCTGACTGCTCCCTCCCGACCGCTCGCGGCCGCCGCCACCGAGGACGTACGTCCCGTGCGTCGCCGGCTCGGACCGGGCACGCCGATCCGGTTCGGTGGGCTGATCGGCATCGCGGTGCTGGTCGCAGCCTGGATCATCGGCTCGGCCACCGGCCTGCTCGACGAGCGCAACCTGAGTGCTCCGTGGACTGTCGTGGCGACGGCCGAGACGCTCATCGAGGACGGCCGCCTGCAGGAGGGCCTGATGACCTCCGGCCTCCGTGCGGCCATCGGGCTCGGCCTCGGCGTCGCGGTCGGCGTCGTGCTGGCCCTTCTCTCGGGTCTCTCCCGGATCGGCGAGACCCTGATCGACGGTCCGGTGCAGGTCAAGCGCTCGATCCCGACGCTCGCGCTCATCCCGCTGCTGCTCCTGTGGTTCGGCATCGGTGAGCCGTTCAAGATCCTGACGATCGCCCTCGCGGTGGTCGTGCCCATCTACATCCACACCCACAACGGGCTGCGCACCATCGAGGGCAAGTACGCCGAGCTCGCCGAGACCCTCGGCGTCACCCGCTGGGAGTTCATCCGCCACGTGGTGCTCCCCGGCGCGATGCCCGGCTTCCTGCTCGGCCTGCGCTTCGCGGTGACCTCGTCGCTGCTGGCCCTGGTCGTCGTCGAGGTCATCAACGCCACGAGCGGGATCGGCCACATGATCACGCTCGCGTCCAGCTACGGACAGACCGACATCATCGTCGTCGGCCTGGTCGTCTACGCCCTGCTCGGCGTCACCGCCGACGCAGGGGTCCGGCTCATCGAGAGGAAGGCACTGTCATGGCGTCGCACACTGGCCAGCTGACCACGCAGGCAGGACGAGCCGTGCAGGTCACGAACCTGCACCGCAGCTTCAACGAGGCGGGCGGCGTGCTCAACGGCCTCGACCTCGAGATCGCGCCCGGCGAGTTCGTGGCCCTGCTGGGCCGCAGCGGCTCGGGCAAGAGCACGCTGCTGCGGTCCCTCGCCGGCCTGGACCGTGGCGTCGCGGGCACCGGTCGCGTCGAGGTGCCCGAGAAGGTGTCCGTCGTCTTCCAGGACTCCCGGCTGCTGCCGTGGAAGCGCGTCCTCGACAACGTCACCCTCGGCCTCCGCGCGAGCGACGCGTCCGAGCGCGGCGTGCAGGCGCTGGACGAGGTGGGCCTCGGCGGGCGCGAGAAGGCCTGGCCCCACGAGCTCTCCGGCGGTGAGCAGCAGCGCGCGGCGCTGGCTCGCTCGCTGGTCCGCGACCCGCAGCTCCTGCTGGCCGACGAGCCCTTCGGCGCCCTCGACGCGCTGACCCGGATCCGGATGCACACGCTGCTGCGCAAGCTCTGCGAGGTGCACCAGCCCGCGGTCCTGCTGGTGACCCACGACGTCGACGAGGCCATCGTGCTCGCCGACCGGGTGATCGTGCTCGACGGTGGAGTCGTACGCCACGACGCGCGCATCGAGATCGACGGCCGTCGCTCGCAGGCCGACCCGGCCTTCGCCCGGCTCCGTGCCCAGCTGCTCAGCGAGCTCGGCGTCGAGGACGACCACGACGCGGTGCCCCACGTCGAGAGGGCGGCCTCATGACCCGGGAGCTCAACCTCAACCTGTTCATCTACCCCGACGGTCACCACGAGGCGGCCTGGCGGCGGCCGGAGTCGCAGCCCGAGCGGATCACCGACATCACGTACTACCAGGAGCTGGCCCAGAAGGCGGAGGCCGCGAAGTTCGACGCCGTCTTCTTCGCCGACGGACCCGCGCTGGCGGACAACATCCGGTACGCCGCACGCGCCGGGCTCGAGCCGATCACCAAGATGACCGCCATCGCTGCCGCCACCGAACGCATCGGCGTGATCGGCACCTCGTCGACCACGTACAACGAGCCCTACAACCTCGCCCGGCAGTTCGCCTCCCTCGACCACCTGAGCAACGGGCGTGTCGGCTGGAACATCGTGACCACGTCGTCCGCCTCGGCGGCGCAGAACTTCGGTCTCGACGCCCATCCGGCCCACGCGCAGCGCTACGAGCGGGCCGAGGAGTTCCTGGAGGTCGTCACCAAGCTGTGGGACAGCTGGGAGGACGACGCCGTCCTCGCCGACCGCGAGAGCGGGATCTACGCCGACACCGACAAGATCCACCGCGTCGACCACAAGGGGACCCACTTCTCGGTGGCCGGGCCGCTGAACGCACCGCGCTCGCCGCAGGGCCGGCCGGTCTACGTCCAGGCCGGGTCGTCGCCCGACGGGCGCGCGTTCGCCGCTCGGTGGGCCGAGGCGATCTTCACCGCGCACCAGACGCTGGAGAACGCGCAGGAGTTCTACGCCGACATCAAGGCGCGCGCCCGGTCTCAGGGGCGCGACCCGGAGCAGCTCAAGGTGCTGCCGGGCATCAGCCCGTTCATCGGCTCGACGGCCGCCGAGGCCCGCGCGCTCGAGGAGGAGTTCAACGACCTCACGCAGCCGGCGTACTCCCTCAAGCAGCTGAGCAACCTCGTCGGCGTCGACCTGACGGCGTACGACCTGGACGGGCCCTTCCCCACCGAGGTCGTGTCGCCGGTGGGCGATCGCGCCTTCCACAGCCGCTCGCAGCTCGTGCTCGACATCGTCGAGCGGGAGGACCCCACCATCCGCCAGCTCTGCCACCGCCTCGCCGGTGCCCGCGGGCACCGTGTCGTCGCGGGCACGCCCGACGAGGTGGCCGACACCATCCAGGAGTGGGCCGAGCAGGGTGCCGCCGACGGCTTCAACGTGATGCCGCCGTGGCTCCCGGGCGGGATCGACGTCTTCATCGAGGAGGTCGTCCCGATCCTGCGCAGCCGTGGCCTCTTCCGCACGGAGTACACAGGAAGCACGCTGCGCGACCACCTCGGCCTCGCGCGCCCTGCCAGCCAGTACGCACCCAGTCTCGAGAAGGAGACAGCATGACTTTCGAGCACTACCGACCCCTCGGCCGGACCGGCGTCCAGGTCAGCCCGCTGACCCTCGGCGCGATGATGTTCGGCGCGTGGGGCAACCCCGACCACGACGAGTCGATCTCGATCATCCACCGGGCGCTCGACGCCGGGATCAACGTGATCGACACCGCCGACGTCTATGCCCGCGGCGAGTCCGAGGAGATCGTCGGCAAGGCGCTGCAGGCCCGGAAGGGCAGCCGCGACGACGTCTTCCTCGCCACCAAGTTCCACGGCAACATGCACGACGAGGACCCCAACCAGGCGGGCAACTCGCGCCGCTGGATCATCCGCGAGGTCGAGGACTCGCTGCGTCGGCTGCAGACCGACCACATCGACCTCTACCAGGTGCACCGCCCGCGCCCGGAGGTCGACATCGACGACACCCTCGGGGCCCTCACCGACCTGGTCCGCCAGGGCAAGATCCGCTACATCGGCACCTCGACGTTCCTGCCGTCGCAGGTCGTCGAGGCCCAGTGGGTCGCCGAGAAGCGCCAGCGTGAGCGCCCGGTCAGCGAGCAGCCGCCGTACTCGATCCTCGCCCGCGAGGTGGAGCGCGACATCCTGCCGACCGCGCAGAAGTACGGCATCGGCGTGCTGCCGTGGAGCCCGCTCGCGGGCGGCTGGCTCTCGGGCCGCTACCGCCGCGGGGAGGACCCGGCCGTGACGTCGAGCCGGCTCAAGCGCCAGCCTGCGCGCCACGACCCCGCGTCCCCGGAGAACAAGGTCAAGCTCGAGGCCGTCCACCAGCTGCAGGAGCTCGCCGACGAGGCCGGCCTGTCGCTGATCCACCTCGCCCTGGGCTTCGTGCTCGCGCACCCGGCGGTGTCGTCGGCCATCATCGGCCCGCGCACCCTCGAGCAGCTCGAGTCGCAGCTCGGCGTGGAGAAGGTGGTCCTCACGCCCGACGTGCTCGACCGGATCGACGAGATCGTCCCGCCGGGCACCACGCTCAACGAGGCCGACCGGGGTTACGCACCACCGGCCCTCGTGGAGGCGGCGCTCCGGCGCCGCTGAACGCTCCGCCGCTGGGCTGCCGCACGGGGGTGCAGCCCAGCGGCGGACCGTCGTCCGGGTGCCCGGGCGAGCGTTGTGAGTCATCTCTCGTCGGGGAACATCTGGGTCCGCAGAGCCGCTGAGGAAGTCGTACAGTCCTCAACTTCTCTGGAGGCACCACCTACATGTCCCGTGCATTCGAGTCCCTCACCGTCGGCCGCTGGCAGCTCCCGCAGCGCTTCGTCATGGCACCGCTGACGCGCAACCGCGCCGGTGCCGGCCACGCGCCCACGACCCTCAACGCCGAGTACTACGCGCAGCGCGCGAGCGCCGGTCTGATCGTCACCGAGGGCATCGCGCCCAGCCAGGTCGGCCAGGGCTACCTGAACGTCCCCGGCCTCTACACCGACGAGCAGGTCGCCGGCTGGCGCCTGGTCGCAGACGCCGTGCACGCCCGCGACGGAGTCGTCGTCGCGCAGCTGATGCACGCCGGCCGCATCGCGCACGCCGACAACAAGGACGGGGCGGACACGGTCGCCCCGAGTGCCGTCCAGGCCCCGGGTGAGATGGTCACGGCCGACGGCGCCAAGCCCCACGACGTACCGCGGGCGCCCTCGACCGACGAGGTCGCCGGCCTGGTCGCCGACTTCGTGACGGCTGCCCGCAACGCGGTGTCCGCCGGTCTCGACGGCGTCGAGGTGCACGCGGCCAACGGCTACCTGCTGCACCAGTTCCTGGACCCGACGATCAACCTGCGCGACGACGCGTACGGCGGCTCGCCGGAGAACCGGGCCCGCTTCGTGGTGGACGTCGTCACCGCCGTCGCCGAGGCGATCGGTGCCGAGCGGGTCGGGCTGCGGCTGAGCCCCGCCCACCAGTTCAACGGCATCGGCGAGGAGGTCGGCGAGGACCTGACCGCGACCTACCGTGCGGTCGTCGACGGGGTGGCGCCGCTGGGTCTGGCCTACCTGAGCCTGCTGGCCAGCCCCCTGGAGCCCCGCGAGGCCCTGGTGCGCGACCTGCGCGAGCGCTTCGACGGCGTCGTCCTCCTCAACGACGGCTTCGGCGACGTCACCACGCTCGGTTCGGTCGAGCACCTCCTCGAGACCGGCCTGGCCGACGCCGTGGTCGTGGGCCGCCAGTTCCTGGCCAACCCGGACCTCGCCGAGCGCTGGCGCCAGGGCGCCGAGCTCAACGAGCCCGACCAGGCGACGTTCTACGGCGGCGGGGCCGAGGGCTACACCGACTACCCCACCCTCGACCAGGCCTCCTGACCAGCTTCGGCCTCGGCTTCGCGGCTTCGGCTTCGAGCTCGGTATCTAGGGACGATCCGGTAGGTCCGCAGGCCGGATCGCCCCCCAGATCGTCCCTAGATACCCGGGCGGGTGGCCGTGCGGGAGGCGGCGACCACGCCCAGCACGCCCGCGCCCGTTGCCATCACGAAGACGGCGAGGAACGGGTCGACGCCCGAGCGTTCCGACGCGGCGAAGACCGCCCCGGCTGCGGAGAGCGACAGCGCCGCGCCGAGGGAGTCCGCGATCGACAGGGCGGAGGAGTTGAAGCCGCGGTCGCGGTCGGTCGAGGCCTGGAGCATGGCGACGCCGGTGCGGGGGTAGGCGAACCCCATCCCCGCACCGGCGAGGACGTACGTCGCTGCCGGGAAGACCGCCGACGGGCGTACGCCGGCGTCGACGAGCTGGACGGTCAGGGCGAGGCTGCCGGTGCCGAGCAGCACGAGGCTGGTGCCGACGAGCATGGCGCGCGCGTGGGAGACCCGCTCCCCGAGCCGGGACGACAGCTGGCTGAAGGTCGCCCACGTGACCCCGACGCACGTGAGCGCGATGCCCGCGCGACCAGGTGTGAGGCCCCAGTGCTCCTGCAGGGCGTAGACGATGTAGGCCTCGGCCACGAAGAACGACGCACTCAGCAGCCCGCGGGTGGCGACCACTGCCG
Source organism: uncultured Actinomycetota bacterium (assembly GCA_963708875.1). Lineage (GTDB taxonomy): Bacteria > Actinomycetota > Actinomycetes > Propionibacteriales > Nocardioidaceae > Nocardioides. Next base: position 431,700 of record CAVPUL010000003.1, on the reverse strand, counting down.
GTAGTCCGCGCGCTGCGCGCCTGGCGCCGGGGGGCAGCAGGCGTCCCAGTGCGACCCACACCCCCGCGAGCGCTGCAAGCGCGCCCAGCGCGGCGGCGCCCTCGGACGAGCCCAGGAGCTCGAGCGCCAGCACCGAGACGGCCGCGGCCACCGCCCACCAGAGGCGGGAGCGCGGCGTCGGCGTGCCTTCGTCATGGACCTGCAGTCCGCGCAGGGCCGGAGCCAGCAGCGCCAGCGCGACGACGACGAGCCCCACCGCGCCGAGGAAGACCCAGCGCCAGCTCCACACGTCGGCCACGAGTGCCGCCAGGCCCGGGCCGAAGAGCGCCGGCATGACCCACGCGGCCGCGAACGAGGCGAAGATCGACGGCTGGAGCCGTGGCGGGTAGACGAGCCCGACGATGACGTACAGCCCGACGGTCAGCGCCCCGCCACCGAGTCCCTGCAGGACCCTGCCGACGAGCAGCACCTCCATCGAGGGCGCCAGCCCGCAGACCAGCAGGCCGAGGGTGAAGAGGGCCATCGAGGCCAGCAGCGGCACCACCGGCCCGGTCCGGTCGCTCCACGCACCTGCCGCGACCATCCCCACCACGCCGCTCGCGAGTGGTGCGGCGAAGGCGAGCGCGAAGAGTCCGAGGCCGTCCAGGTCGCGCGCCACCGTCGGCATCACGGTCGCAACCGCCATCGCCTCGAACGCGACGAAGGCGATCAGCGCGAACATCGCGATCGTCGTCCCGGCGTACGCCGGGGACAGGATGCGCTCGCGCGTCCTCGTGCTGCTGGTGCTCACCCGGTGACGCTATGACCTCGCGTGGACATGAGGTCAACCGGCGGCGGAATATCCCACCGGCCGGTGGCGCTGGGTCGACAGTGACTGCCCTCTCCGTGCTCGACCTCCTCCCCGTCCGCAGCGACCAGACGACCGGTGACGCGATCGCCGCGTCCCTTCGCATGGCGAAGGTGGCCGACGAGCTGGGCTACCGCCGCTACTGGGTGGCCGAGCACCACAACATGCCGGCTGTCGCGTCGACCAACCCGCCGGTGATCATCGCGCTGCTCGCCTCGGCCACGTCGCGGATCAAGGTCGGTTCGGGTGGCGTGATGCTGCCCAACCACGCCCCGCTCGTGGTGGCCGAGCAGTTCGCGCTGCTCGAGGCGGCCTTCCCCGGTCGCATCGACCTCGGCATCGGCCGCGCCCCCGGCACCGACCCGCTCACCCGGTACGTCCTGCGCGGCAGCAACGCCGAGTCCGCCGACGAGGCGGTCACCAAGTTCCCGGAGTACGTCGAGGACATCCGCACCTTGATGTCGACCGAGGGCGTCGAGCTCCAGATCGGGCCGCGCCGCCAGCCGTTGCGCGCGACCCCGGCCGCGCGCACCGTCGCCGAGATGTGGCTGCTCGGCTCCTCGGACTACTCCGCCCGGCTCGCCGCGGAGAAGGGCCTGCCGTACGTCTTCGCGCACCACTTCTCCGGTGACGGCACCGGTCCTGCGCTGGACCTCTACCGGTCGTCGTACCGGCCCTCGCCCGAGCACCCCGAGCCGCGCACCTTCCTCACGGTCAACGCCGTCGTCGCCGAGACCGAGGAGGAGGCCCGCCGCCGCGCGCTGCCCAACGTGCAGCAGATGATCGCGCTCCGCACCGGCGCCCCGCTCCACCCGCAGCGGCTCGTCGAGGAGGCCGAGGCGGTCGAGATGACGCCCGACCAGCGCGCCTTCGGTGAGGCCATGTCCCAGCGCTGGGTGGTCGGCTCGGCCGAGCAGGCGCGGGCGCAGGTCGACGATCTTGCATCGACGTACGGCGTCGACGAGGTCATGGTGCACCCGGTCGCTGCGGCCTACGCGGGGACGGACGCGAGGACCTCGCCCGCTCGCGAGGAGACGCTCCGCCTGCTGGTCGGCTAGTGACGCTCCTCCAGCCCGACCGCCTCGCGGAGGTTCTCCGCGGCCTCGCGCAGCTCGGGGTCGTCGTCGGCTCGTGACTCCATCAGCGCGGCTCGTGGCGTGCCGTCAGTCCAGTGCCAGTCCCGCCGCCGGGGTCACCCGGGCCGCACGACGAGCGGGCACGACGCACGCGGCCAGTCCGGCCAGCGAGGCGACCAGCGCGATCGCGACGAGCTGGGTGACGGGGACGGTCATCACCACCCCGTCGACGAGGGGGCTGACCAGCACCCGCACCCCGACCCACCCGAACCCGAGCCCGATCGCGGTGCCCAGCAGGGTGGCGACCGCGGAGAGCAGCAGGCCCTCCACAGCCATGGCGCGCCGCAGCTGCTGCCGGGTCAGGCCCATCGCGCGGAGCAGGGCATTCTCGCGGCTGCGCTCGAGCACGGACAGGCCCAGCGTGTTGGCGATGCCGATGAGGGCGATCAGTACGGCGACGGCGAGCAGCCCGAGCACCGCCCCCGTGAGGACGTCGACCTGCAGGTCGACCCAGGCCCGTTCTCCGAAGCCTCCACCCAGGACCGCCCGGCCGCCGGCCAGGGCGGTGAGGTCTCCCTCCAGGTCCTCCGCGTCGGCCCCCGCATCGGCCCGCACCCACAGCGCGACCGGTCGGGGGTCTGCAGCGATCGTGGACAGAGTGGCGCTGGACACGAGTCCGGCGTGCCCCCACCCGGGCCCGAACTGCACGTCGAGGACATGGTCGCGCCCGTCGACGGTGACCACCAGCTCGTCGTCCGCCAGCGCCCGTTCGGCAACGCGGCGCGGCCACGAGGTGACGACGTCGAGGGACAGCAGGATCGTGCCGTCGGGAGGCGAGAGGTCGGTCGGCCCACGCACCACGTCGGGGCTTCCGTCGACCGCTGCCACGGCCAGCGGCTCCCTGCCGACCGAGGCGATGGCGCCGTCGAGGCTCAGGACCTCGTCGACCCCGCCGATCGCCGCCGCGCGCGTGGCGAGTCCGGTGTCGAGCGGAGCGTCGACGGCGGTGAGCGTCGCGTCGAGCGGGTAGTCGGTGTCCATGGCCCGGTCGAGACCCGTGCGCGACGACGCCAGGCCGGTGAGGATCGCGGTGGTGAGGGTGACGCCGACCAGCAGCGAGGCGGCAGTCGTGGCGGTGCGCCGTGGGTTGCGCACCGCGTTGCCGGCGGCGAGGAGACGTACGGGTCCGCTGCCGAGCAACCGGCTCACGCCGGTCAGCAGGGCCGACCCTATCAGCGCTGCCAGCGCCTCGGCGAGGACGCAGCGCCTCGGCGAGGACGTTGAGCTCCTGGGCGGCCTCGTCAGCAGCGTCACCAGGATGATCCCGAAGAACGGTGCCCGGCTGACCGGGCGAGCATCCCCGGAAAAGCCACCGCGGCGAAGACGATGTCGGGTTGCGTGACCAGCGCGCGGGCGATGGCGACGCGCTGCTGCTGGCCGCCGGAGAGCTGGCTGGGCAGGTGGCCGAGGCGGTCGGCGAGGCCGAGCACGCCGACTACCTGGTCGTATCGTTCGCGGTCGACGCTGCGCCCGGCGAGCTCCAGCGGGAGCAGGATGTTCTGCCCGGCGGTGAGCATCGGGAGCAGGTTGAAGGCCTGGAAGACGAAGCCGATGTGCTCGCGGCGGAAGAGCGTCAGGGCGGTGTCGTCGCAGGCCGGCGAGGTCGCGCCCGGCAACGGTCACGTTCCCGGCCGTGGCCGCGTCGAGGCCGGCAAGGCAGTGCATCAGGGTGGACTTGCCGGAACCGCTCGGTCCCATGATCGCGGTGAAGCGCCCGGCGGGCAGGTCGAGGTCGACGCCGCGGAGGGCGTGGACGGTGCTGTCGCCGTGGCCGTAGGTGCGGGTCAGTCCGCGGGCGCTGGCGGCGGTGGTGGTCTGCTGCGCTGTGGTGGTCATGGCGACAACGCTCGTGGTTCGCCGCCTCGCGATCGTCGGCCTGCGGCACGGACCGGCCGTCCGTCCACGGACCGACCTCGCCCGTCGGCGTACGACCGTGGGAGGACCAGGTCAGGGTGTGACGAGGCCTGACTCGTAGCCCAGCACCACGAGCTGGACGCGGTCGCGGGAGCCCGTCTTGGCGAGGATCCGGCCGACGTGCGTCTTCACCGTCGTCTCGGCGACGACGAGGTCGGCGGCGATCTCGGGGTTGGTGCGCCCCCGGGCGATGAGGGTCAGCACCTCGACCTCGCGCTCGGTGAGCAGAGCGAGCCGGTCGTCGTCCGCGGTCGGAGTCGCCGGGTCGGGCAGCGCCGCGAAGTGGTCGAGGAGTCGCCGGGTCGTGCTCGGCGCCACGACGGCGTCGCCGGCCATCACGGCCCGGATCGCGCCCAGCAGGTCGGGCGGCGCGGCGTCCTTGAGCAGGAAGGCGGAGGCGCCGGCGCGGATCGCGGCGAACGCGTACTCGTCGAGGTCGAACGTCGTCAGCACGACCACCCGTGGCGCGTCCGGCGTCGCGAGAAGCCGCCTGGTCGCCTCGACCCCGTCGAGGCGCGGCATCCGGACGTCCATCAGCACGACGTCGCTAGCAGCTGACGGACAGCCTCTCGAGAGCCTCGCCGCCGTCTCCGGCCTCGCCGACGACGACCATGTCGTCCTGGCTGTCGACGAGCATCCGGAAGCCGGCGCGCACCATCTGCTGGTCGTCGACGAGGAAGACCCGGATCACAGCGGCAGCCTCGCAGACACCGTGAACCCACCGCCCGCCACCGGGCCGGCATGCAGCGTCCCACCGTGCACGGCGGCCCGCTCCCGCATGCCGACCAGGCCGAGGCCGTGCCCGTCGGAGTCCGTCGCCGCGCCCCGCCCGTCGTCGCGCACCTCGATCTCGACCCCGCGCGCGACGGCGACCCGGACGTGCGCGGTCGCGCCGGGCCCGGCGTGCTTGCGCACGTTGGTCAGCGCCTCCTGCACGATGCGGTACGCCGCCAGGCCGATGCCGTCGGGCACCTCGGTCTCCTCGGCAGGCAGGTCGACCTGCACGGCGGGTCCCCGCCGCTCGCGCCTCGTCCACGAGGTGCCGCACGTCCGCCAGCCCGGGCTGGGGCGTCACGCCGGTGTCGCCGTCGCGCAGCAGGCCGAGCAGCCGGCGCATCTCGGTGAGCGACTCACGGCCGGTGGTCGAGATCGTCTCGAGCGTGCCGACCGCGACGTCGGGGTCCTTCACTGCCGCGTAGCGCGCGCCGTCGGCCTGGATGACGATCACAGACAGGCCGTGCGCGACGACGTCATGCATCTCGCGGGCGATCCGGGACCGCTCGTCGCGGGCAGCGAGCTCGACCTCGCGCTCGGCCATCCGCTCGGCCTGCTCGGCCCGCGCGACCAACGAGGCGACGTACTTCTCCCGCTCCTGCGCGGCGAAGCCCAGCGCCCATGCCGCGGTGACGATCGCGCAGATGGTGACGGTGTACGGCGCGAGGCTGCCTGCCGTCAGGTCACCCGCGCCGAAACCGAGCAGCCAGCGGACCCCAGCGACCAGCGCGCCGGCGTACCCCACGACCAGGGCAGTGATGCCCTGCCAACGGGGTGCCCAGCGTGCGGCGGAGTAGACCGCGACCGGGAAGGCGAGCTGCCCGACGGTCGGCTCGTCGACCACCACTGCCTGCGCCGCGCTGGCGATCGCGACGGCGAGGAAGACGGGCCAGGGGTGACGGCGGCGCCACAGCAGCGGCAGTGCCTCCAGGACGGCGAAGGTGGCCGACGCGACCTGCCCGGAGACCACGTGGCCCACCGCGAGCAGCAGCAGGACCGCGACCAGCGCCACGTCGAACCAGCGCTGCCCGCGCGCGCCGAGTCGCCACGGGTGCCGGTCCATGGTGCAGACGGTAGACGCCGGAGGCGGGCGTCGCGTCAGTCCGCGGGAGGACGCGGATCCGGCGGGATCCCCCCCGAGTAGGGTGCGAGCCATGACCCAGTGGGAATACCAGGTGGCGCCGATTCCGCTCCACAACGAAGCGCTCATGCTCAACAACTTCGGCCAGGACGGCTGGGAGCTGGTGGCCATCCACACCAACGCCCAGGGCGGCCTCGTGGCCTTCCTCAAGAAGCAGAAGGCGGCCTGACATGGGTGCAGAGGCGAAGCTCGTCGAGCTGGGCATCACCGTCCCCGACGTGGTCCCGCCGGTCGCGGCCTACCAGCCCACCGCGCGCACCGGGAACCTCGTCTTCACCGCCGGCCAGCTGCCGGCACGCGACGGCGAGATGATCGCCGTCGGCAAGCTCGGTGGCGAGGTCACCGAGGAGCAGGGCTACGAGTGCGCGCGCCAGTGCGCGCTCAACGCGCTCGCCGCGGTGAAGGCCGAGATCGGCTCACTCGACGACGTGAAGCGCGTGGTCAAGGTCGTCGTCTTCGTCGCCTCGACGCCCGACTTCACCGGCCAGCCCAAGGTCGCCAACGGCGCCTCCGAGCTGCTCGGCGAGGTCTTCGGCGACGCCGGCAAGCACGCCCGCTCGGCCGTCGGCGTGTCCGTGCTCCCGCTCGACGTGCCCGTCGAGGTCGAGATCGTCGTCGAGATCTGATGCAGCGCCTGCCTCTTCCCGAGGCACTCGTCGCCCAGGCCCGGTCGTACGCCGAGGGCGGGGCCGAGCCTGCCGTCCCGCGGGACGCGGCGACGGTCGTGCTGCTGCGGCCGGGCTCGTCCGGTCCCGAGATCTACCTGCTCCGCCGCCAGACCTCGATGGCCTTCGCGGGCGGGATGTGCGTGTTCCCCGGCGGCGGGGTCGACCCCCGCGACTACGCCGACGAGCTCGTCGAGCGAGGCCTGTGGGCCGGACCGTCGCCCGCCGAGTGGGCTGCTCGCCTGGGCGTGGACGAGCCCAAGGCGCGGGCCCTGGTCTGCGCCGCGGTGCGCGAGACGTTCGAGGAGTCGGGCGTCCTGCTCGCGGGTGCGGGTGCCGACGAGGTCGTCGCCGACACGACCGGTGACGACTGGGAGGCCGACCGGGTCGCCCTCGAGTCGCGCGAGCTGTCGATGACCGCGTTCCTCGAGCAGCGGTCGCTGGTGCTGCGCACCGATCTCCTGGGCCCGTGGTCGGGCTGGCTGACGCCGGTCTTCGAGCCGCGCCGCTATCGCACGTGGTTCTTCGTCGCGCGGCTCCCCGAGGGCCAGGTGACCCGCGACGTCTCGACCGAGTCGTCGTCGGTGCAGTGGACCGGGGCGATGGACGCCGTCGAGCAGGTCGAGCAGCAGCAGATGATGATGATGCCGCCGACCTGGCTGACCTGCCTCGACGTCGGCCAGCACGCGGACCCGTCCGCGGTCCTCGCCGAGTCACGCAACCGGCACGTCGACATCTACACGCCGGAGGTCGTCGCCGACGGTGACGACTGGATCCTGTCGACGCCGCCGCACTACGCCGCCCTGATGGCGACCCGATGACCTCCTGGTCCGGCGGCTCGTTCGGCTCGACGGGGCAGTGCGTGCTGGCGCCCAACGCCGACGTCATGACCCTCGACGGCACCAACACCTGGGTGCTGCGCGACCATGACTCGTCCCGCTCGGTCGTGGTGGACCCGGGCCCCTCGATCGCGGCGCACCTCGACGCGATCGACGAGGCCGCCGGCGACGTCGCGGTGGTGCTGCTGACCCACCACCACGCCGACCACAGCGAGGCCGCCCGGGAGTACGCCGAGCGGCACGGGTGCGGCGTACGCGCCCTGGATCCGGCGTACCGGCTCGGCTCCGAGGGCCTCGGCGAGGGCGACGTGGTCGCCGTCGGCGGGCTCGAGGTGCACGTCGTCGCGACGCCCGGCCACACCGCCGACTCGCTCTCCTTCGTGGTCCCGCAGGACCGCGCCGTCCTCACTGGCGACACCGTCCTCGGACGCGGCACCACCGTCGTCGCGCACCCGGACGGCCAGCTCGGGGCGTACCTCTCCTCGCTGCAACGCCTGCACGCCCTCTGCGGCGAGCAGGGCATCACCACCGTCTGGCCGGGCCACGGCCCGGTGATCGACGACGCGCTCGGCGCGCTCGACCACTACCTCGCCCACCGCCAGCAGCGCCTGGGTCAGGTGCGTCAGGCGCTGCGCGACCTGCATGCGATCGAGCGCGAGGGTGGCTCCTTCCCCCACGAGACGCTGCCGCGCGCGATCGTGGAGATCGTGTACGCCGACGTCGACCCGGTGCTGTGGGGTGCGGCCGAGCTGTCGGTGCGCGCGCAGCTGGCCTATCTCACCGCCCGATAGTCCCCATCGAACGGGCTGTCCCGGAGCCCGGCCGACAGCCCAGGTGATGGGGACTATGCCGAGGTGGGATCCCGGCGGGCCCAGAGCAGGCTGCCGAAGGCGACGACCAGGACCACGTTGACCGGCACGGCCACGGCGGCGATGTTGCCGATGTGCGCGACCGGCCACGCGACGATCGCGACGAGCACGAGTGCGGCCTGCCAGCGGTGGCCGAGCCGGGCGAGCGCCCACGCGACGAGGGCGAAGGACAGTGGGAAGAACAGCCCGAGCGGCTTGATCAGGTTGGCCGCACCGGGCTGGTCGACGAGCGACGCGTCCCCCAGGGACAGGTGGATCGCGTCGAACCCGTACGCGCTGTTGCCGACCGTGCCGATCACGCCAGTGAGCACGATCGCCGCGGCGAGGCGCGAGGTCCGCGGCAGCCACCCGGCGACCGCGAGGACGACGAAGCCGTAGCCGATCGCACCCAGGACGTGCAGGACTCCGGCCGTCGCGTCGTCCCAGCCGCGGACGGCGTACGTCGTGTCGGCAGCGAGGTAGATCAGCGGCGCGACCGCGAGCGAGCCGACGAGCAGCCGGTCGGTCGGGGTGGGCCGCATGGTGGTGGCGGTGGTCTGGTCGGTCGTGGTGGTGGTCATGGAGCCACCGTCGTCCGCCCTGTGGTCCCAGCGGTACGGGGTTGACCCTGTGCCGGGATCCCAGGGAGAACCCTGTGCCGTGCGACCGCGTCCGGTGCCACGATGACGGCATGAGGACCACGCCCCGGGCCCCGCGCGGCCTCGCGCCGGCGCTGCTCGTCAGTGGGTGTGTGCTGCTGGTCTCATGGGGACTGGCCGAGGGGGTGTGGCTGAGCAACCTCCACAACGGCCTGCTCGCGCTGTCGTTCTCGCTCGTCGGCGCCTACGTCCTCCTTCAGCGGCGCGGCCATCCCGAGGGCGTCCTCTTCCTCGCTGCCGGGACCGTCCAGGCCGTCCTGTTCTGGGGACGTCAGGTCGGTCACGGCGGCGATCCCGGGTCCGACGGCGTCGCATGGGCGGCCTGGCTCGGGGTGTGGCCGATCGCCGTGAGCATCGCGATCAGCACGCTGGCCGTGCTGTGCTTCCCGGACGGCCGGTTGCCCTCGCCCCGGTGGCGACCCGTCGCTGCCGTCGTCATGTCGCTCGCGCTCGTGTGCTCGACCCTGTCGTTGCTGTGGCCGGTGGAGTACGCCTCCGCAGGCGTCGTCGTGCCCCACCCCCTCGCCGATCACGTCCCGAGCGCGGTGGCGACGGTGTGGTCGGCGCTCGCCCACCCGGCGTACATCGCCTTCCAGCTGATGTGGCCGGTCGCGATCTTCGCGCGGTGGCGCGGCGCCACAGGGTGGGTACGCCGACAGCTGGCCTGGCTGCTGGTGGCAGCGGCCTCGGCCGGGCTGGTGCTCGCGATCGGGCTGGTGGGCTGGCGCTCGCCGACCCCGGGACTCCTGGCCGTGACGCTGGTGCCCGTGGTCGCCGGACTGGCGGTGGTGCACGGCCAGCACGCCGCCGCGTACTCCGCCCTGACCTGGATGTCCCGGCGCGGACCGACCACCGACGACCTGCCCACCGACCTCGCGCGGGCTGCCTCGGAGGCCCTGGGCGCGTCGGCGACGCTGTGGCTCGGGGCGCTCGACGAGCTCCGACCGGTCGGGGTGTGGCCGCCGAGGTCGGAGGATCCAGCGCCGCTGCCAGTGGCCGAGCTCGCCACCACGACGTCACGTCGCCTCGACCTCGCCGAGGATCGGGTCGGAGCGCTCACGGTCGACCACTCCGGCGAGTTGACGTCGTACGAGCACCGCATCCTCGACGACCTCGCCGCCCAGGCGGTGCTGGTCCTGAGCAACTTGAACCTCGGTGAGATCGTCGAGCGCGAACGCCGCGCCGGACACCTCGAAGCCCTGACGCCGCGCGAGCAGGACGTGCTCGAGCTGATGGCCGAGGGGCTGTCCAACGCCGCGATCTGCGAGCGTCTGCACCTCTCGGTCAAGACGGTCGAACCGGTGGTGGGGTCGGTGTTCGCCAAGCTGGAGCTCCACCAGCAGCCCGACACCAACCGCAGGGTGCTGGCGGTGCTGGCCTACCTCCGCGCGCACGACGTCGCGGCCGATCCTTCCTGAGGGGGTTGCGCCGGCGCCCACCGAGGAGTGGGGTGGGAGCATGACCGACTCTCCCGTGGACCAGCTCGCGAAGGCGCTCGACCAGGCAGGTCAGGCGCTCGACACCGTCAACGACGACAACGCCGACAACCCCACGCCGTGCTCGGACTGGACGGTGCGCCAGCTCGCCGGCCACGTCGCATCAGGGCCGTCCACGTGGGCGAAGATGACCCGGGGCGAGGAGGTCGACTGGAGCGCCATCCCCGAAGTGCCGGACGGCCAGTGGGGGCAGACCTTCCGCACCGGAGCCGACGAGCTCGTGGAGGCCATGCGCGACCTGCCCGAGGACCAGCAGGGGAGCGTGGGATTCCAGGTCGCCGAGTACGCCGCCCACGCGTGGGACCTCGTGCAGGGCACCGGCGCCGACCTCGCGCTCGACGACTCGCTCGCCGAGACCGGGCTCGCCGCGATGCGGCAGGGGCTCACCGAGGACAAGCGCGGCGACGCCTTCGGCCCCGAGGTGCCGGTGTCGGACGACGCCGACCCCTACGAGCGGCTCGTCGCGTTTGCTGGTCGCGACCCCCAGGCCTGAACCCGCGGTTGCGTAGACGCGCGGACAGAAGTCGGGCAGCGCGCCTGGGGGCACGCTCAACGGTGCGCTGCCGGTCGACTTCGGTCCGCGCGTCTACGGCCTGAAGCGGCGCCAGAGCCAGCGCAGCCCCATCAGTGCGGCGATCGCGGCGGCGACCCCGAGGCCGATGATCCACGAGATGTCGCGCTGGTCCGGCGTCCCGAAGTCGTGGGTCAGCTGCTGTGACGACGTGCCGTCGAGGTCGGGGATCAGGTCGACGGCGATGCTCAGCTCCTGGTTGGCGACGTCGCGGGCGCACGAGCCGCGTAGCGTCCACTGCTGCTCGGGCATCGCTTCGGGTGTGGTGAAGAGGGCCAGGCGCCGAACCCTCGACGGTTCGACCCGACCGGAGCGTTCGACCTCCGGAGGACGAGCCATGTCGGTGGCCCAGCCGACGGACTCACCGCGGCTCTGGTCGGGGTAGAGGTCGGTGGCGAGGGCCCGCTCCTCGAATCGCGACGACGTCAGGAAGTCGGTAGCGAGGAGGTGCTCGTGCCGGTGGCCAGGGCGAGTGTCGCCCGTCGGGGACGCGACGCACCACGAACACCTTCGCCGGGATAGCCACCCCCGTCGCTGCTCGCTGTCCACGCGCGCTCGAGCCGGGTGCTGCCGCCACGGACCCGCTCATAGTGAAGGGGTGCCGTCGAAGTCGTGACCGTCGCCCTCGTCATCGACCGCGGTCCAGACGACCGGGTGATCGCTGCCATAGGTCTCCATCTCGCCGGACATCCGATCGGCACCCGCCCGACGGTCGGTCGTATCGCTCCACGAAGCCAGTGCTGCCCAGCGGACCAGGAACCTCGGTCCGGCGACCACGAAGTCGTCGACCCGAGTCGACGGTCGGCATGAGGGTGCGCTGCCCGTTGGTCAGGTCGACGACGTCGAGGCCACCTCCCGTCGGAGGTGGATCCGCATCGCCGTCCTGGAATGCGAGTAGCCTCCCGTTCGGGCTGAGCCGAGAGAGGTCGCCGGTCCGGAGTCGGCTGCCCCAGGCCGAGCGCGGGTAGCGCCCGTCCAGTCGCGGTGATGGCGATCGCGTGCCCGTTGCGGCCGCGAAGGCGACCGACGCCCGGCCGACGGCGAGGTCCTCGGTGACGTCCAACTTCGAGGTCGGCGGGGATGTCCTCGATCCGGCTCGGGATCGCGCCGCCCTCGACGACCTCGCTGGACGCCGTACGCGCCTCCCGGTCGTCGGTGGTGGAGACGAGGGTCGCGACGCCGCCGACCGACACGACGAGGGCCAGGACGGCGGCGACCGCGAAGGCCTGGCCGCGGCGGCGGGCGGCGACACCGCGCTGCCAGAGGTCGTCGTCCACCGGCAGCGGCGCCGAGGCGTCGGCGAGGCGGTGGAGGGTGGTGCGGAGGTCACGGTCCGGCTGCGTGGTCATGCGTCTGCTCCGATCAGCTCGGCCAGCTCGGGCGCGAGCGTCCGCAGCCGGGCCAGCGACTGGCGGGTCGTCGACTTCACGGTGCTGGTCGAGAGCCCGAGCGCACGCGCCGTCTCGACCTCGGTGAGGTCCTCGTAGAAGCGCAGCACCAGCACCGTGCGCTGCTTGGGGGTGAGGCGGCGCGAGCGCCTGGTCGAGGGTGAGCCGCAGGTCGGTGTCGGCCGCCGCGACGGCGCCGTCGTGCCCGACCAGCGCCGTCTCCGCGATCCTGCGGCGCCGCCACCAGGAGATGTTCTGGTGATACATCGCCCGCCGGACGTAGGCCTCGGGCGACGTGTGGATCCGCCGCCAGTGCTTCACGGCCTGGAGCAGCGCCGCCTGCACCAGGTCCTGGGCGAGGTGGTGGTCACCGGTCAGGAGGTACGCCGTGCGCGACAGCGCGGCGCTGCGCGCGGCGACGAACTCGTCGAAACCCGCTGCGTCGTCAGTGATCACGGTGACCTCCCCCCAGGAACAACACTTCACGACGTACGACGCACGCCGGGGCGGTCCCGGGTGGCATGCAGGAGGAAGAACTTATGCCCGCCGGCCCCACGAGGCGATGAGGACCAGTCCCAGCAGCGTCGCGACCACGCCGGCGAGGATGGCGACCATCGATGCCGAGCCCTCTCCGAGGGCAGGGCCGCGTGCGCGGACGAACTCGTCGAACCCGGATCGATCAGCCATCAGGACCCCCTTCACCACGTACGACGCACACGGGCGCCGCTGCGGGGGTCAGCGGGCGAGAAGTTGTCTCAGCGGGCGCGTCGCGAGAGGCGCTCGAGGTCCATGATCACCACGGAGCGGGGCTCCAGGCGCAGCCAGCCGCGCGACGCGAAGTCGGCGAGCGCCTTGTTGACCGTCTCGCGGGAGGCGCCGACCAGCTGGGCGAGCTCCTCCTGGGTGAGGTCGTGGTGGACGTGGACGCCGTCGTCGGCGGTGCGGCCGAAGCGGTCAGCGAGGTCGAGCAGCGCCTTGGCCACGCGACCCGGGACGTCGGAGAAGACGAGGTCGGCGACGACGTCGTTGGACTTGCGCAGGCGTCCGGCGAGCTGGGAGAGCAGTCCGCGCGCGACCTGCGGGCGGCCCTCGAGCCACTTCAGCAGGTCGTCGTGGGACAGCGAGGCGAACGTCGCGTCGGTGACGGCGGTGACGGTGGCGGAGCGCGGACCGGGGTCGAAGAGCGAGAGCTCGCCGAACATCTGGCCGGGGCCCATGATCGCCAGCAGGTTCTCGCGGCCGTCGGAGGACGAGCGGCCGAGCTTCACCTTGCCCTCGGTGACGACGTAGAGCTTGTCGCCGGAGTCGCCCTCGTGGAACAGGACGTCGCCGCGCCGCAGCGTGGTCTCGGCCATCGACCCACCGAGGGCGGTGGCCGCCTCGTCGTCGAGCGAGCTGAACAGCGGTGCCTGCCGAAGCACGTCGTTGTCCACGTCATTCCTCCATGTAGGTGCGCCCCGTGCCAGCCTGCGTCGGTCCCGCGGGATCGGTCATGATCCTAGCCGTGGTCCGGGTCACAAAAGCGACTCCACCCATTCCTAGGGGTTGTACGTCGCCCGTCGAGGTGTCGGAGGCTGACCGTACGCTGGGCTCGTGCCAGCCCCGCTCGAGACCGTCAAGCCCGACACGACGCTCGTGCGCAGGGCTCGCAGGATGGACCGGATCCTGGGGGAGACCTACCCCGACGCCGCCGCCGAGCTCGACTTCACCAACGCGTTCGAGTGCCTCGTCGTCACGGTCATCTCGGCGCAGACCACCGACCGTCGGGTCAACGCCGCGAGCCCGGCGCTGTTCGCGGCCTACCCGACCCCCGAGGCGATGGCCGCGGCGCCGCGCGAGCACATGGAGCAGCTGCTCGGCCCGCTCGGGTTCTTCCGGGCCAAGACCGACTCGCTGCTCAAGCTGAGCCAGGCGCTCGTCGAGGACCACGACGGCGTGGTCCCGGCCCGGCTCGACGACCTCGTGAAGCTGCCCGGTGTCGGCCGCAAGACCGCCAACGTCGTGCTGGGCAACGCGTTCGGCCTGCCCGGCATCACCGTCGACACCCACTTCGGCCGGCTGGCCCGTCGCTTCGGGTGGACCGAGGAGACCGACCCGGTCAAGGTCGAGCACGCCGTCGCCGCACTGTTCCCCAAGCGCGACTGGACGATGCTGTCGCACCACCTGATCTGGCACGGCCGTCGCCGCTGCCACGCCAAGAAGCCGGCCTGTGGCGCCTGCCCGCTCGCGAAGCTGTGCCCGTCCTACGGCACCGGACCGACGGACCCGATCGAGGCCGAGAAGCTCGTGACCACCCAGGGCCCCGCATGAGGAAGGTCCTCGTTGCGTTGCTGCTCGCCGTCACCCTGGCCGGGTGCTCGGACGACGGCGGCATCGTCGTACGCGCCCCCGACGTCAAGGTCGACACCCCCGAGCTCCGCGCCGCCAAGGACCGGATCGGGATGCTCGACTGCGAGCCCGGCACCGGCGAGCCCGTCGAGGGCGGACTGCCCGAGGTGACGTTGCCGTGCCTGGGCGGCGGTCCCGACGTCGAGCTGTCGTCGCTGCGTGGTCCGGCGATCATCAACCTCTGGCAGGCGCGGTGCACGCCGTGCCGCAAGGAGATGCCGGCCCTGGAGGAGTTCCACCAGGCCTACGGCGACCAGGTCGCCGTGATCGGCGTCGACTTCAACGACGTGCAGCCCGCCGCCGCTCTGCAGCTCGCCGCGGACACCGGAGTCACCTATCCCTCGATCGCCGACCCCGGTGGCGACCTGATGACCGAGAGTGCCTTCGCGATCGGCCGACGCGGACTGCCGGCCTTCCTGTTCATCGACGCCGACGGCACGGTCGTCGGGACGGCCTCGGGCGGCGTCGACTCCGTCGCCGAGATCAAGCAGCTCGTCGCCGACCACATCGGTATCACCCTGTGAACACCCCACGACGTTCTTCTCCTCCGCTGCGCACCCCCGAAGAACGCCGCGGGGACCCCGCATGATCGAGGGATCGACGCTGCCCGGGTGGCTGGCGCCGGTGGTCGAGGCGGCGTCGTCGATCACCGTCCACGAGCTCACCCGCTTCATGCCGCCCGAGGACAGCGATCCCCGACGGGGCGCCGTCCTCATGGTGTTCGCCGATCGCGAGGACGACCCGACCGGGCCCGACGACCTCGCCCACCGCGGCGAGCTGCTGCTGACCGAGCGCGCGCACCACATGCGCTCCCACCCGGGCCAGGTGTCCTTTCCCGGCGGTGGGCTGGACGCAGGGGAGACCCCCGAGCAGGCGGCGCTGCGTGAGGCCTACGAGGAGATCGGCCTCGACCCGGCAGAGGTCGAGGTCTTCGGCGAGCTCCCGGAGCTCTGGCTGCCGCCGAGCAACTACGCGGTGACGCCGATCCTGGGCTACTGGCGCCACCCCGGCGACGTACGGATCGCGAGCCCCGACGAGGTGCACGAGATCCACCGCGTCGCGATCGCCGACCTCATCGACCCGGACAACCGGATCAACGTCCGGCACCCCAGCGGCTGGACGGGTCCGGGCTTCCTGATCGGCCCCGACCGCGACGTCATCCTGTGGGGCTTCACGGCCGGGATCATCGCCCGGCTGTTCACCTATCTCGGGTGGGGCGAGGACTGGGACCGGGCGCGGGTGCGTGACCTGCCCGACCACATGCTGCAGGGTGTGCCCAGGGGGACCGACCTCGCGGACAATCCGCCGCAGAACACCAAGCTCGAGGAGTAGTGCTGTGAACGTCCTCGACTGGTGCCTGCTCGCACTCGTGGGCGTCTACGCGCTGTCGGGCTACTGGCAGGGCTTCGTCACCGGTGCGTTCGCGACCGCGGGCCTGCTGCTCGGAGGCCTGTGCGGCATCTGGGTCGCGCCGCTCGCACTCGGCGACGCGGCCCCGTCCCTGTGGGTCTCGCTGGGCGCGCTCTTCATCGTGATCGTCTCGGCGTCGCTCGGCCAGGCGCTGTTCCAGTACGTCGGCTCGCGCATCCGGGCGCGCATCACCTGGCAGCCGATCCGCGCCGTCGACGCAGTCGGTGGGTCGGTGCTCAGCGCGGTCGCGGTGCTGCTGGTGGCGTGGGCGCTCGGCGTCGCGGTGTCCGGCACGCGCATCGGCGGGATCACCACCCTCGTGCGCGACTCCGCCGTGCTCGCCCGCGTCGACGCGACCCTCCCGACTGACTCCGGCCGCGTGCTCCAGGCCTTCAACAACGTCGTCGGCACGACCTTCTTCCCGCGCTACCTGGAGCCGTTCGCTCCCGAGCGCATCGTCGCGGTCAAGCCCGGCGACAAGCGGATGCTCACCGATCCCGACGTGGTCGTCGCGCAGTCCAGCGTGGTGAAGGTCCGCGGAGCCAACGGCTGCGGCAGTGGCGTCGAGGGCACCGGCTTCTTCTACGCTCCCGGCCGGCTGATGACCAACGCGCACGTCGTCGCCGGCGTGACCCGCCCGGAGGTCGAGGTCGCCGGATCGACCGTGGTCGCGTCGGTGGTGCTCTACGACCCCGACCTCGACATCGCCGTGCTCGCCCTGCCCGACACGGGCGTGCCCCACCTCAAGCTCGACACCAAGGCCGAGGCCGGTGACAACGTCGCCGTGCTCGGCTACCCCGAGGACGGCCCCTACGACGTCGAGACCGGCCGGATCCGGTCCCAGCAGCGGCTGCGCTCGCCCGACATCTACGGCGACGGCACCGTCATCCGCGAGGTCTACTCACTCCGCTCGCTCATCCGCCCCGGCAACTCCGGCGGGCCGATCGTGACCTCGGCCGGCGACATTGCAGGCATGGTCTTCGCTGCGTCCGTCAGCGACCAGGACACCGGCTACGCGCTGACCGCCGGCCAGATCGCCGACTCCGCCGCGGAGGGCGTCACGCGCGACTCCCCGGTCGACACCGGCACCTGCGTGCGCTGAATCTCGACACGCCGGCTCGTGGCTCGCCGGCTACTCGATCAGCGACTACTGCTTGCCCTTGAGGGCCTGGGGGATCTGCTTGCCCTGCTCGATCGCCTTCTCGGGCGCCTTGACCTGCTTGACCTGCTTGAGGCCGATGAAGGCGAGCAGCGCGCCGATCAGGACGTAGAGCGCGAAGACGATCAGGAACGCCCAGTGAAGGTCGAGGCCGTCGCCGTTCCAGTGGATGAAGTAGGCGATCGAGACCGACAGCATGATGATCGCGAGCAGGACGAGGAAGGCCGCTCCGGCGAACAGGCCGATGCCGACCCCGCCGTGCTTGACGCTGACCTTGATCTCGCTCTTCGCGAGCTCGATCTCCTTGGAGATGAGCGTCGAGATGTCGCGCTGGGCGTCCATGACGAGCTTGCCGAGCGTCGGATCGCTGTCCTTGATCGGTTCGTTGGCCATGTGGTGCGGTCCTTCGGTGTACGCCGGTGAGCTGACGGCTGCGACCCTACCAACGGGCCCGCAGGTGCCCTGCCTCCGTCTAGGGTGGGGGACAGGTGAGCCGGGAAGTCTGGTCGGCCCGTGACGTGCAGTCGCGGTGATGAGTTACCCCGACCACCCCGAAAGGATGCGCCCCACGCATGGCGTCACGATCGAACAACCCCCACGACGACCCGAGCACCACGGACGACATCTGGAAGACCGGGCCGTCCTACATGGCCAGCGACAAGCCGCTCGCACGTTTCGTGGCGCGGCCCGTGCGCGAGTTCCTGCGCGTCGAGGCGGCGGGGTCGCTGCTGCTGCTCCTCGCGGCGGTGGTCGCGGTGGTGTGGGCCAACAGCCCGTGGGCATCGTCGTACGACGCGCTGTGGCACGCGCACCTCGTCATCGACGTGGGGCCGCTGCACCTCGACGAGTCGCTGCAGCACTGGGTCAACGACGCACTGATGGTGTTCTTCTTCTTCGTCGTCGGCCTCGAGATCAAGTACGAGCTGGTGCACGGCGACCTGCGCGACCCCCGGACGGCGGCCCTGCCGATCATCGCGGCGATCGGCGGGATGGTCGTCCCGGCCGGGCTCTACGTCGCGTTCAACCCGCCCGGCACCGACGGCAGCGCCGGCTGGGGGATCCCGATGGCCACCGACATCGCTTTCGCGGTCGGTGTGCTGGGCATCCTCGGGCGTCGGATCCCGTCGTCGGCTCGGCTGTTCCTGCTCACGCTGGCGATCGTCGACGACATCGGCGCCATCCTGGTCATCGCCGTGTTCTACACCGCCGAGCTCTCGCTGGGCTGGCTGGCGATCGCGGTCGGCCTGCTCGGGGCGATGGTGGTGGCCCGGCTGCTCCGGATCTGGAGCATCAAGGTCTACGCCGTCATCGGCGTCGGTGTCTGGTTCGCCGTCCTCGAGTCGGGGGTGCACGCCACGCTGGCCGGTGTCGCGATCGGACTGCTCGCCCCGGCGGTTCCGCTGCTGAGGGAGGAGGTCGCCCGTGGCCACGCGCGGCGGGCCCTGCGCGACAACGTGCTCGACCCCGACGAGCTGACCAAGCTGCGCTTCCTGCTCCGGGAGTCGGTCTCGGTGGTCGACCGCCTGCAGAGCTCCCTGCACCCCGTGTCGGCCTACGTCGTCCTCCCGATCTTCGCGCTCGCCAACGCAGGGGTCGAGCTCGGTGGGATCGGCCGAGCCTTCACCGCGCCGGTGGGGCTGGGCATCATGGTGGGACTGGTCCTCGGCAAGCCCGTCGGCATCCTCCTGGCGTCGTTCCTGGCCGTACGCCTCGGGCTGGGCCGGCTTCCCGACAACACCAGCTGGCCGATGATCCTCGGCCTCGGCGCGGTCGGCGGGATCGGCTTCACCGTGTCGATCTTCATCGCCGGGCTGTCCTTCCCGGGCGCCGAGCTGCTGACCGAGGAAGCGAAGGTCGCCATCCTCCTGGCCTCGCTCTTCGCCGCAGTCGTCGGCGTCGTGATCCTCCTCGCCGCCACGAGCGGCGGCCGCAAGCGGCCGGATATCTAGGGACGATCTCGTAGGTCCAGGGGGCGTTTCCGCCTACGAGAACGTCCCTAGATACCGATCGGGGTCAGGCGGGCAGGACGACCCGGAAGCGACAGCCGGCCGCTTCGGCGCCCGACAGGACGTTCTCGACGGCGACCCGGCCGTGGTGGGCCTCGACGATCCCCTTGACGATCGCGAGGCCGAGGCCGGCGCGGGCGGTGTGGACGTCCTGGACGTCGGGCTCGGGAGTGCGCGCCGACGTGCCGCGGAAGCCGACGTCGAAGACCCGCTCGCGGGCGTCGTCGGCGATGCCGCCGCACCCGTCGGTGACGGCGAGCTCGACGCCACCGTCGACCGTGCGGGCGAGCACGTGCACCGAGCCGTCGGCGGGGGTGTGGCGAATGGCGTTGACGATGAGGTTGGCGAGGACGCGCGAGAGCCCGGCGGGGTCGGCGTCGACCTGCAGGCCGTGGGGTACTTCGCCGTCGAGATGTACGCGGCGGGCGCGGGCCACCGGGTCGGCCGCGGCGAGTGCCTCGCTGACCAGGTCGCCGAGGACGACGGGCTGCGTCTGGACGACGAGCTGGCCGGCGTGGATGCGGGAGAGCTCGAAGAGGTCGTCCACCATGACGACCATCCGGTCGACCTCGCCACGGATCTGGCGGTGGTAGCGCTGCGGGTCGCTGGCGATGCCGTCCTCCAGCGCCTCGGCCATCACCCGGATCCCGGCCAGGGGCGTGCGCAGGTCGTGCGAGACCCACGAGACGAGCTCGCGGCGCGACTCCTCGAGCATCTGCTCGCGATCGCGGGCCTCGGCAAGACGGTCGTTGGCGTCGGCGAGGTCGGCGGACAGTGCCTGGAACTCGGCGGGCCCCCGCCGCTCGGCGACGACCCTGCCTCCCTCGCCCACCCGGCGTACGTCCTCGCGCAGGGACTGCGACCATCGCACGAGGGCGGTGGCGAGCACGAGGGACACGAGCAGCGACACGACGGCGGCGGCGCTCGTGACGATCAGCACGACCGAACGGTCGTGGTCGGAGATCAGCATCCGGCGCGAGATGGCCTGCACGCCGAGCAGGACGGTCAGGGTGGTGACGACGCCGACGACCGCGAGCTGCCAGCGCAACGACCGGTGGCGCAGGACCCAGCCCGCAAGCAGCCCGAGCACGCCGACGGCGACGCCGCTCGCGATCGCCACGACCCAGATCTCCATGAGGTCGCTCATGCGGGGTCCCCGCGGCGTTGTGCGGAGGAGCAGAGCGGGGGAGCAGGACGTCGTGGGGTGTTCATCTCGTCGCCTCCCAGCGATAGCCGACGCCCCAGACGGTGAGCAGGCGCACCGGGTTGGTCGGGTCGGGTTCCACCTTCTCGCGCAGCCGGCGGACGTGGACGGTGACCGTCGACTGGTCGCCGAACGACCAGCCCCACACCTGCTGGAGCAGGTCGTCACGGGAGAACGCGACGCCGGGGCGGCCGACGAGGAACGACAGCAGGTCGAACTCCCGGGTCGTCAGCGACGCCTCCTGCCCGGCGAGCGTGACCAGCCGGCGCGCGCGGTCGACCACGAGGTCGCCGTCAGAGAGCACGGTCGGCGCACCGGTCTCGAGACCGCCCGAGGACCGACGCAGGATCGAGTCGACGCGCAGGACCAGCTCGCGCGGGCTGAAGGGCTTGGTGACGTAGTCGTCGGCGCCGATCTCCAGGCCGACCACACGGTCCTGCTCGCTGCCGAGGGCGGTGAGCAGGACGATGGGTACGTCGGAGCCGACCCGCAGCCGACGGCAGACCTCCAGGCCGTCGAGGCCCGGCATCATCACGTCGAGCACGACCAGGTCGGCCGGCTCGTCGCGGACGGCGGACAGCGCGGTCGGCCCGTCGACGGCCTCGCGGACCTCGTGCCCGGCAGCGCGGAGGTAGTCGACGACGACCTCGCGCACGGTGGCGTCGTCGTCGACGACCAGCACCTTCGCCATGCCGTTCACCCCCTCCGGTGCGACCGCCGTGCCCGGACGAACCCGGCAGCGGCCACGACCAGGACCACGATGACAGCAAGCGTCGAGCCACGTCGCGCCGTAGGGACGATCGAGGAGGGTGGCGTTGTCGGGGCGGGCCCCGGACCGCGCGAGCACCGGCACGGTGACCACCGTGAGGGTGCCCCACACGACGAGGGCGATCGTCGCCGGCGCGCGCCACGGGGCGGGCAGCAGCCGCGCCCCGATCAGGCACAGGCCGATCACCAGCGCCGACAGCGCGACGTCGTGCAGCGCGACGCCACCGGCGAACCAGATGCCGACCTCGAGCCACTGGCCCGGGTCCTGGCGGCTGAGGAAGAGGAACGCGCCGTAGAGGGCGATCACCACGCCGAGGCCACCGACCGCGAGACGCGTGGCCCTCATGACGACACCTCCAGGCGGGAGACCCACTTGGTCTGCAGCACACCGGGCCGGTTGGGCGCGATCAGGCGGCACGGGTAGCCGTGGTCGACGGCGAGTGGCTCGCCCGACAGGTCGAGGGCGAGCAAGGTGCGCTCGTCGGAGGCGAAGTTCGCCGGCAGGACGGTGCGCCGGTAGGGCCCGTGCTCCTGGAGCGAGGTCACCAGGACGTCCCGCTCGTCGGCGTCGAACGACGCCAGCAGGTCGGCGAGGCGGACGCCGGACCACGTCCCCTGCGCGCTCCAGCCCTCGACGCAGGCGATCGGCAGGTCGACCGTGTGCTGCGGCATCGCGCGCAGGTCGTCGTACGACACCGTGCCGGCGACCGTGCCGCCGACGACGACCTCGAGGCGCCAGTCGGGCGAGATCGCGGACTCCTCGACTCCGGCGGCGCGCGCAGACTTGTTGATCGGTACGCCGCCCGGACCCTCGCCGGTGCGGGTCGCGAAGACCGAGGCGTGCCGCAGCCACGTCACGGTGCTCCCGGCCGTGGCGAGGGTGGCGACCGCGGCGGCGGCGAACGTCGTACGCACGAGAGCGCGGCGCGACAGCGCTCCGGCCTTCGTGGCGGTGGGCCGGTCGTGCGTGGTGGCGTCGATGTCACTGGTCAGCACGTCGCGGATCACCGGCAGCTTGACCGCGATGTGCAGGACCAGGGCGCCGATGGCAACCCAGGCGATCGCGTAGTGGGTGGTGCGGAAGGAGAAGGAGGACCAGGGGTACCACTGGGCCGAGTTGAAGAGCCCCGTCATGAGCTGGAAGACCGACGCCGCGACGAGCACGGCGATCGAGGCGCGCTCGAGGCCGGTCAGCAGCAGCGCGCGCGGGTCGCGTGACGGCAGGCCCTCGAAGAGGTTGGGCAGCACCGACCACAGCTTCACGAGCAGCAGCGGGATCGCGGCGATGCCCGACGTGACGTGCAGGCCCTGGGTGAGGCGGTAGCCCCAGCTCGGGCTGGTGGGGAACGGGATCGGGGGGCTGGGCAGCTGCGCGTAGTGGCTGATCAGGCCGGTGACGAAACAGGTCCCGAACGCGATGCCGAGCCAGAGTCCCACCCGGGCGGCGACCGCGGGGGAGCGGAGGCGCGAGGTGAACGCGTCGGGCGTCGGCGGCGCGAGGCGCGAGGTCATGTCGCCTCGTCGAGGACTGCGGCCCAGCGGTCGTCGAGGCGGTGCACGTGCCGTACGACGAACCCGGCGGCCGCCGCGACCCGATCGATGTCGTCGACGCCGAGCGTCGCCCAGCGGAAGGGCCGGCTGCGGCGGTCGGCCGCCTCGAGGGAGGCCCAGCAGTTGGTGACGGCGACGCCGGGCTCCCCGAGCTCGACGACCACGCGTCCTCCGGGCGCCAGCAGCGTGCGCACGCGCTGCAGCAGCCGCACCGGGTCACCGCCGATGCCGATGTTGCCGTCGGCCAGCAGCGCGGTGTGCCACCGCCCCTCGCCGGGCAGGCGGTCGAAGACGTCGCGCTGCATCGCCGGCACGCCGCGCTCGGCGGTCATCGCGACGGCGGCCGGGACGACGTCGATGCCCAGGGCGATGTGCCCGTGGGTCGCGAGCGCCTCGGTCAACCGGCCCGGGCCGCAGCCGATGTCGAGGGTGGGGCCGTCGCACAGCGCGACGAGCTCGAGGTCGGCCCGGTCGGCCGGCTGGCGCCAGAGGTGCACGGGGAGCGCCACGGGATCGCCACCGAGGCCCACGACGACCGTGGGCGCACCGTCGAGAGCGCTGGCGAAGACCTCGCTGAACGACTGCTCGATCATCGACGCGACCTCCGTCCGGAGGGTCCGCCACGCCTCGGCGAACCGGGTGGTCGGCGCGAGCCACGCGACGAGGTCGGCGTCGGCGACCTCGTCGACGTCGGTCATCGCAGAGGCGTGCGCGACCCGGGCGCCGGCCCGCTCGAGGGCTTGCTGGGTCTCGGCGAACGTGGTGTCGCTCGACATCCGCACCTGACCCAGGTGGCGTACGACGTCGGCGTCGCGCCGGGCCAGCGCCCACCAGCCGCCGTCGGTCGCCGGGGCCAGCACGGCGTCGTGGTCGGTCATGGCGGCGGCGACCTCGTGGAGCGCCGCGGCCGTGACCTGGGGTGTGTCCATGCCGATCTGCACGACGAGGCCGGGGCCGGCGTCGAGGTGGGCGTTGACGAGGCGTTCGGCGAACCCGTCGCCCCGCTGCGGGGTGATCGTCCAGCCGGCGAGTGCGGCCGTGATGCTCGGCGCCGCGTACGGCCTCGGTGAGGTCGCCGGACAGGCTGAGGTGGCCAGCGGCACCGGCGTCGCGGCAGGCGTCGATGGTGTCGAGGAGCGCGGCGGCGGCGAGGTCGGCGGCCCGCTCGTCCCCGATCAGCGCGCCCAGACGCGTCTTCACGAGCCCGGCGACAGGAGCCTTGGCGACCAGCAGGACCTTCATCGGAGCACCCGCGCGAAGTCGCGTGCCGTGCGGACCGTGCCGACGACCGAGCCCGACACCTTCGAGCGGGTGCCCTCGGCGCGCGGGTGGTAGTCCACGTCGTGCTCGCTGACCCGCCAGCCCGCGAGGGTGATCGCCTGCAGCAGCTCGACGGGATAGCCGAAGCGGCGGTCCTCGAGGTCGAGGTCGAGCAGCGCCTGGCGTCGGCACACCCGCATCGGCGCGATGTCGTGGGCGTCCATCGAGATGCAGCGCCGCAGCCAGGCGGCGATCAGCGCGTTGCCCGCCCGCGCGTGCCACGGCCACACGCCACGCTGCACCGGACGACGTCGACCCACGGCGATGTCGGCACGGCCCGACCTGGACGTCGGCGAGCAGGGGGAGCAGCTGGGCGGGGTCGAAGGAGCCGTCGCCGTCCATCACCGCGACGTACTCGGCCGTGGCGGCCTCGATGCCGGCGTGCACCGCGGCGCCGTAGCCCGGAGTCGACTCCGTGACGACGCGAGCGCCCACGCTCGCGTGCCACCGCGGCCGTGTCGTCGCGCGAGCCGTTGTCGACGACGATCACCGAGAACATCGCCGGCACCCGCGGCAGGAGGTCGCGGAGGGCGGGCCCTCGTCGCGGCACGGGAGGACGAGATCGCAGATGGTGCACCTCTCGGACGCTAGTCAGACCGGCTGGCCCGCAGCCATGCTTTGTACCCTTACGGACCTGTGACATGTGCTCCGGCGACGAGTCTCCGCACGCGGCGTCCCTAGGCTGGCGGGCATGACCGACGCCAGCACCTCGCGCCGCGCGATGCTCGGACTGGGGGTCGCTCTGGCGCTGCTCACCCTGGGGTTCGTCGTGCCCCCCCTCTTCGGATGGGACGTGGACGCCCGCAGCGACATGCTCGGGCTGCCGCCGCTGCACGGCTTCGTCGACGTGCGGTGGTCGCCGACCTCGGTCCTGGCCGTCCTGATCGCCGTCGCGGGCGTGTGGCGCGGCGAGGCCCTGGCGCGGACGCTGTCGTGGCGCCGCCTGCTGCTGCGTGTCGTACGTCGTGGGGCTGGGGTGGATGCTGGCCCTCGCGCTGGTCGACGGCGAGTCCGGCCTGACGCGGGTGATGGAGAGCCCCACCGAGTACATGGTCTCGGCGCGGGAGATCACGGACGTCCCGGCGATGCTGCGCGAGTACGTCGACCGCATCCCGTACGCGGCCCCCGACCACTGGCCGATCCACCTCGCCGGGCATCCCCCGGGCGCCGTGCTCTTCCACATCGCCCTGGTGCGGCTCGGGCTCGGGGGCGACCTGGTCGCCGCGCTCGTCATCGTCGCGATCGCGGCCACCATCCCGCTGGCGACGATGGTGACCCTGCGCCTGCTCGGCGCCGAGGGGCCGGCCCGGCTCGCGGCCCCGTTCCTGGTGCTGTCGCCTGCCGCCGTCTTCCTCGCCGTCTCGGCGGACGCGGTCTTCGCCGCGCTCGCCGGCTGGGGACTGGCCGCGCTCGCCGCGTCGGCGAAGGCCTCCGGCCGGCTCTGGATGGTCATCTGGGGCGTCGCCGCGGGGCTGCTGCTGGGCTGGTGCGTGATGAGCTCGTACGGCCTGCCGCTGCTGGGCCTCCTGGCGATCACCGTGCTCTGGCTGGGGCGCTCGTGGTGGCCCTTGCCGGTGGCCGGGCTCGCTGCACTGGTGGTGATCCTCGGTTTCGCCGCGCTGGGCTTCTCGTGGTGGGAGGCCTATCCCGTGCTGGCCGACCGCTACTGGGACGGCATCGCCAAGACCCGGCCCTTCACGTACTGGGTGTGGGGCAACCTCGGTGCCCTGCTCGTCGCCACCGGTCCGCTGGTCGGCGCGGGCCTGGCCGTGGCCGCCCGCCGGCACACCGGCACGGCGCGCACCGTCGCTCTCCTCGCCGGAGCGGCCGCGCTGACGATCGCGATCGCCGACGTGAGCCGGATGTCGAAGGGTGAGGTGGAGCGGATCTGGCTGCCGTTCGTCCCGTGGCTGACGATCACGCTGGCCCTGCTGCCGGGTGGGTGGCGCCGCTGGGGCCTCGCGCTCCAGGTGCTCACGGCGCTCGTCGTCGAGCACCTGCTCTACACCTCGTGGTGAGGTTGGCGTCAGGCCCTGAGCGGCGCGGTGGCGAAGGCCCGCAGGCCGTCGTCCGGGCCCACGGCCGCGGTGAAGCCCAGCTCGCGCGACGCCAGCTCGGGTGAGGCGACGACGTGGCGTACGTCGCCGGCGCGGAAGCCGCCGGTCACCTCCGGCGCGATGTCACGACCGGTGCCCTCGGCGACGCGGGTGGCCACGTCGAGGATCGTCACCGGCTGCCCCGAGCAGACGTTGTACGTCGACCAGCGGGGCGTCGGTCCCGCCACGACCGACTCGAGCGCGAGCACGTTGGCGCGGGCCACGTCGTCGACGTGGACGAAGTCCCGCACCTGCCCGCCGTCCTCGTACACCTGCGGCGCCTCGCCGCGCTCGAGCGACGATCGGAACATCGCGGCCACGCCGCTGTAGGGGGTGTCGCGCGGCATCATCGGGCCGTAGACGTTGTGGTAGCGCAGGGCGATCGCGGCGGCCCCGGCCTGGCGGACCCACGACGAGGCGTAGTGCTCCTGCGCGAGCTTGCTCGCCGCATAGCTGCTGCGCGGGTCGAGCCGCGCGTCCTCGGGCACCAGCCGCCACTCGAGGGGCCTGTCGCAGACGGGGCAGTGGTTCTCGAAGTCGCCACCCTCCAGGGTGGCGACCGACCGCAGCGGCGGGAGCTGCGGACCGTGGTCCGGGCACGCGTAGAGACCCTCGCCGTAGACGACCATCGACGAGGCCAGCACGAGCCGGTCGACGCCCGCGTCGTGCATCGCGACGAGCAACGCGGCGGTGCCGACGTCGTTGTGGGAGGCGTAGTCGGGCAGGTCTGCGACGCGTACGCCCGCACCGACGAGCGCGGCCTGGTGGCACACGGCGTCGACGCCGCGGAGCGCCTCGGCCCAGACGTCCGACTGCGCCTCGCGTACGTCGAGCTGGAGCGTGCCGTCGGGTGGCACGGACGAGCCGTGGGCCGAGGCCAGCATCAGGTCGACGCCGACCACCTCGTGCCCGGCGTCGGCGAGCTGGCGGCCGATCGCGGAGCCGATGAAGCCGGCCGAGCCGGTCAGCAGGACCTTCACGCGCCCGGCACCTCGTAGGTCAGCTCGATGCCGTCGGACCACGTGGAGCACGTGCAACCGGTCGGATCGGGCAGCGCCTCGACGGCCGCGGTGAGGATGCCGGTGAGCCGATCGAGGTTCTGCTTGAAGAGGGCGAAGACCTCGTCCTGGCCGACCCCGGAGCCGGACTCGGCACCGGCGTCCATGTCGGTCACGAGCGCGAGCGGGGCGTAGCACTGGCCCATCTCGCGGGCGAGCTGCGCCTCGGGGGCTCCGGTCATGTTGATCAGGTCCCACCCCTGCGCGGCGTAGTGCTGCGACTCCGCACGGGTCGAGAAGCGCGGCCCCTCGATGATGACCATGGTGGCGCCGACGCGTACGTCGGACGAGCCGGCAGCGAGCGCGGCCGAGACGCCGGGGCAGTAGGGGTCGCCGAACGGCAGGTGCACCGCACCCGACTCGACGAACGACCCGATCCGGCGGTGCGTCCGGTCGACCAGCTGGTCGGGGACGACCAGGTCGCCGGGCGCGACGCTGTCGCGCAGCCCGCCGACCGCGCACGGCGCGAGCACCTGGCGTACGCCCAGCGAGCGCAGCGCCCACGCGTTGGCGCGGTAGGGGATGCCGTGCGGCGGGTGGTCGTGGTGCGCGCCGTGCCGCGGCACGAACGCGACGCGGCGACCGGCGACCTCGCCGATCGCGATCGGGCCCGACGGGTCGCCGTACGGCGTCGCGACGGCGTGCTCGGTCGCGTCGGTGAGGAACGAGTAGAAGCCGGTGCCGCCGATGACGGCGATGTCGGCCCGCGGGGTGTCGGTCACCGGGCAACCCTAGTGACGGGCTCGGTATCTAGGGACGTTGTGGTGGGCCGGACAGGCGTTCGACCTACCATTTCGTCCCTAGATACCCAGGGCGGCAGATACCCAGGGCGGCCGGGTCAGTCCTCGGAGGAGGCCGAGCTCTCCTTGTCCTTGATCAGGTCCATCACCGTCGAGTCGGCGAGGGTGGTCACGTCGCCGACCTCGCGGTGCTCGGCGACGTCCTTGAGCAGGCGGCGCATGATCTTGCCGGAGCGGGTCTTGGGCAGCTCGGCGACGACCATGATCTGGCGCGGCTTGGCGATCGCGCCGATCTCCTTCTGCACGTGCTTGCGCAGCTCCTCGACGATGTCGTCACCACCGTCGCCGGCGGAGTCGCGGAGGATCACGAAGGCGCACACGGCCTGGCCGGTGGTCTCGTCCGCGGCACCGACCACGGCCGCCTCGGCGACCTTGGGGTGCGACACGAGCGCCGACTCGATCTCGGTGGTGGAGAGGCGGTGGCCCGACACGTTCATCACGTCGTCGACGCGGCCGAGCAGCCAGATGTCGCCGTCCTCGTCGAGCTTCGCGCCGTCGCCGGCGAAGTAGAGGCCCTCCCAGCGCGACCAGTAGGTGTCCTTGAAGCGCTGGTCGTCGCCCCACAGCGTGCGCAGCATGGCGGGCCACGGCTCCTTGAGCACGAGGTAGCCGCCGTTGCCGTTGCCGACCGACTTCGCGTCGTCGTCGACGACGTCGGCGGAGATCCCGGGCAGGGCCTTCATCGCCGAGCCGGGCTTGCCGGCGGTGACGCCGGGCAGCGGGCTGATCATGATCTGGCCGGTCTCGGTCTGCCACCAGGTGTCGACGATCGGGCAGCGCTCGCCGCCGATGACCTCGCGGTACCAGACGTACGCCTCCGGGTTGATCGACTCACCCACCGAGCCGAGCAGTCGCAGCGACGAGAGGTCGTAGCCGTCGGGGATCTCGCGGCCCAGCTTCATGAAGGTCCGGATCGCGGTGGGCGCGGTGTAGAAGATGGTGACCTTCAGGTCCTGGATGATCTGCCACCAGCGGCCCTTCTCGGGCGTGCCCTCGTACATCACCTGCGTCGCGCCGTTGGCGAGCGGGCCGTAGACCATGTAGGAGTGGCCGGTCACCCAGCCGACGTCGGCGGTGCACCAGTAGACGTCGGTCTCGGGCTTGAGGTCGAAGACCTCCCAGTGCGTGAACGACGTGCCGGTGAGGTAGCCGCCGGTCGTGTGCAGGATGCCCTTCGGCTTGCCGGTCGTGCCGGAGGTGTACATGACGTAGAGCGGGTGCTCGGAGTCGTGCAGCTCGGCCTCGTGGTCGGGCGAGGCGTTGTCGACGACGTCGTGCCACCACACGTCGCGGCTCTCGTCCCAGTCGACGTCCTGGCCCGTACGTCGTACGACGAGCACGTGCCGCACCAGGTCGCCGGTCTTCTCCACGGCCTCGTCGACGGCGGGCTTGAGCGCACTGGCCGCGCCGCGGCGGTAGCCACCGTCGGAGGTGATCACGACCTGGGCGTCGCAGTCGGCGAGGCGCGAGGCGAGCGCGTCCGCGGAGAAGCCGCCGAAGACGACGGTGTGCGGGGCGCCGAGGCGGGCGCAGGCGAGCATCGCGACGACGACCTCGGGGATCATCGGCATGTAGATCGCGACCCGGTCGCCCTTCTTCACCCCGAGGTCGGTGAGGGCGTTCGCCGCCTTCGACACGAGGTCCTTGAGGTCGGCGTACGTGATGTCGCGGGTGTCGTCGTCCGGCTCGCCGATCCAGTGGATCGCCACCTTCTCGCCGTTGCCGGCGTCGACGTGACGGTCCACGCAGTTGACCGCGGCGTTGATCGTGCCGCCGACGAACCACTTGGCGAACGGCGGGTTCGACCAGTCGAGGACCTGGTCCCACTTCTGGCCCCAGTCGAGCCGGTCGGCAGCGTCGGCCCAGAACGCCTCACGGTCGGAGTCGGCCCGGGCGTACGCCTCCTCCGTCACGTTGGCGTCGGCGGCCAGGTCGGCCGGGGGCTCGAAGCGGCGCTCCTCGCGGGACAAGTTGGACAGGGTCTGCTCGGACAAGGCTCTCTCCTGGGTGTGGCGCGTGCGGGGATGGGGCGACCCCCTCGCCGAACCTACTCCGGCTCGACGAGGGGGTCACGGGCTGTGCTGGTCAGTGCTTGCTGGCCTGCTCGGCGCCCGCGCCGGTGAGCGCGCGGACCTCCAGCTCGGTGTAGCGCTCCTCCGCCGCCGGCTCCCTCGCCGAGAGGGTGCCGAGGTAGCCGAGGAGGAAGCCGAGCGGGATCGACACGATGCCGGGGTTCTCCAGCGGGAACCACGAGATGTCGATGCTGGTCGGCAGCAGCGAGAGGTTCTTGCCGGTGACCGGGTCGACGCCCTTGCCGCTGACGATCGGGCTGAAGATCACCAGACCGACGGACGAGATGAGACCGCCGTAGATGCTCCAGAGCGCGCCGCGGGTGTTGAAGCGCCGCCAGAACATGTTGTAGATGATCGCCGGCAGGTTGGCCGACGCCGCGACCGCGAAGGCCAGGGCGACGAGGAACGCGATGTTGAGCTTCTGGGCCGGGATGGCCAGCACGATCGCGATCAGGCCGATGACGCCTGCGGCGATGCGCGAGACCCTGATCTCCTGCTCCTCCGACGCGGTGCCGTCCTTCAGCACCGAGTTGTAGATGTCGTGCGCCACCGACACCGACGACGTCAGCGTCAGTCCGGCGACCACCGCGAGGATGGTCGCGAACGCGACGGCCGAGATCACTGCCAGCAGCACCGCACCTCCCGTGGAGCCGGGCCCGCCACCGACGGCCTCGGCCAGCAGCGGCGAGGCCAGGTTGCCACCCGAGGCGGCGACCTCGGCGTAGGAGTCCTTGTCCAGCAGGGCAGCGGCACCGAAGCCGAGGACCAGCGTGAAGAGGTAGAACACGCCGATCAGGCCGATCGCCCACAGCACCGACTTGCGCGCGTCGCGCGACGTCGGGGTCGTGTAGAAGCGGATCAGGATGTGGGGCAGGCCTGCGGTGCCCAGCACCAGGGCGAGCGCCAGCGAGATGAAGTCGATCTTCGACGTGGTCGAGACGCCGTACTTCAGGCCGGGCTCGAGGAAGGCGCCGCCCTTGCCGCTGTTCTGCGCGGCGGTGCCGAGGAGCTCGGAGAGGTTGAAGCCGAACTTCGCCAGCACCAGCACGACGATGAGCGCCGAGCCGGCCATGAGGAGGACGGCCTTGACGATCTGCACCCACGTGGTGCCCTTCATGCCACCGACGGTGACGTAGAAGATCATCAGCGCGCCGACGAAGAAGATCGTCAGGTTCTTGACGCCCTCGCTGGTGACGCCGAGCAGCAGCGCGACGAGCGCGCCTGCGCCGACCATCTGGGCGAGCAGGTAGAAGATCGAGACGACCACGGTCGACGTGGCCGCTGCCATGCGTACGGGCTTCTGCTTCATCCGGTACGCCAGCTGGTCGGCCATCGTGTAGCGACCGGAGTTGCGCAGCATCTCGGCGACGAGGAGCAGCGCGACGAGCCAGGCGACGAGGAAGCCGATGGAGTAGAGGAAGCCGTCGTAGCCCGACAGCGCGATGGCGCCGGAGATGCCGAGGAACGACGCGGCCGACATGTAGTCGCCGCCGATGGCGAGACCGTTCTGGAAGCCGGAGAAGCCGCGACCGCCGGCGTAGTGGTCCGCCGCGCCCGAGGAGTTGCGGCTGGCCCAGATGGTGATGCCGACCGTGAGGGCGACGACGCTGAGGAACAGCCCGGTGGTGAGGATCTGGTGGCCTTCCATGTCAGCGCTCCCTTCCCTCGTAGTAGGAGTCGGCCAGCTGGCTGGCCAGCGGGTCGAGGCGCGAGTTGGAGAAGCGGCTGTAGACGAAGGCGAGGATGAACGTCGTCGCGAACTGCAGCAGGCCGAAGATCAGTGCGACGTTGATGTTGCCGAAGACCTTGGTGCTCATGAAGTCGTGCGCAAACATCGACATCAGGACGTAGAGGGCGTACCAGGCCAGGAAGGCGATCGTGGCCGGGATGACGAAGCCGCGGTAGCGGGAGCGCAGCTCGGCGAACTCGGGTCGGGCAGCCAGATCGTCGTAGACGGGATCATGGAGCGCGGCCTGGTCGTGGCTTTCTGTCACGTCAGGGTCCTTCCGGGCGGGGGTCACCGAGGTGTGACCGCCGTCACCGTGGCACCGGGCCGGTCCGGCCGGGGAGGGTGCCGCGCGCGCCGGTCGGCCGGTGGAGGCGCCGGATCGGCGGGCGGTCGATGTCGTACGACGAGCGGTCGGGTGCGGGCCGTGTGCCATCCTGCGTCGTGCGCGTCGCGATCCACGCCTGAGGAGGGAAAGTCATGCGAGCAGGCGACCTTGCGGAGGCTTTTCCGACAGTGTCGTTGTCCACCCAGGCACTGGCGGCGGCACGGTTGATCGGTGCGGCCCGGTTGCCCGGGCTGATCGTCTGTGACGACGACGGGTCGCCCCACACCGTTCTGGGCGGGTCGCAGGTGCTGCGATTCATGATCCCGCAATACGTCCAGGACGATCCCAACCTGGCCCGGGTCTACGACGACGCCGCCGCCGACGAGCTGCTGGGCAAGCTGTCCACCAAGACGGTGCGCGACCTCCTGCCGCGGCGCCAGGACCGCAACGACCTCCCGGTCGTGGACGTCGATGCCACCACGGTGGAGATCGCGGCCCTGATGGCCCAGCTGCACAGCCCCGTGGTCGCGGTCGTCGACCAGGATCGGGTGATCGGGGCCGTGACGGTCAGCAGGTTGTTCGAGCACCTGTTCCCTGACCTGCCCACGACGGACCACCCGTCACCGAGTGCTCCGCCGGGCGAGGGCACCACGTCGTGACGGTGCTGGTGCTGGTCGCATTCGTGGCCGCCTACGTGCTCATCGCCACCGAGCGGATCCATCGTGTCGCGGCCGCGCTCGGCGGCGCCGCAGTGATGGTGCTGCTCGGAGTCGTCGACGCGCGGGTCGCGTTCTTCAGCGAGGAGACCGGCGTCGACTGGAACGTCATCTTCCTGCTCCTGGGGATGATGATCATCGTGGGAGTGCTGCGGCGCACCGGCATCTTCGAGTTCGTCGCGATCTGGGCGGCGAAGCGGGCCGGCGGCCGCCCGTTCGCCGTGCTGGTGATGCTGATCGTGATCACCGCGGTGGCCTCCGCGCTGCTCGACAACGTCACCACGGTGCTGCTGATCGCGCCGGTCTCGCTGCTGGTGTGCGAGCAGATCGGGGCACCGCCCGTCCCGTTCCTCATCGCGGAGGTGATGGCGTCGAACATCGGCGGCACCGCGACCCTGATCGGGGACCCGCCCAACATCATCATCGCCTCCCGCTCCGGGTTGACGTTCAACGACTTCGCCCTCAACCTGGCCCCGATCGTGGTGATCCTCGTGGTCGTGTTCATCGCGATGTGCCGGGTGATGTTCCGCTCCGCGTTCGTCTTCCACCCCGAGCGGGTGGAGGCGCTGATGCGGCTCGACGAGCGGGACGCCATCCGCGATGTCCCGCTGCTGATCCGCTCCGGGATCGTCCTGGCGGCCGTGCTCGTGGGTTTCGTGGCCCGTCCTGTCCTGGGCATCGAGCCGTCCCTGGTGGCGATGCTGGGGGCCGGGGCCCTGGTGGCCGTCTCCCGGATGGACACCGAGGACTACCTCGCCGACGTGGAGTGGTCGACCCTGGTGTTCTTCATGGGCCTGTTCGTGATGGTCGGCGCCCTGGTCGAGGTCGGCCTGATCGGCAGGCTGGCCGAGTCCGCGACCGCGGCCATCGGGGACCACTACTTCGCGGGCTCCACCGTGCTGATCTTCGCCTCCGGGATGCTCTCGGGGGTCATCGACAACATCCCCTACGTCGCGACGATGAGCCCGCTGGTCGCCGAGCTGGTGCACGCCGGCGACGGCAGCGCCGGAGCGAGTGCGGCCTGGTGGGCGCTCGCCCTGGGCGCCGACCTGGGCGGCAACGCCACTGCCGTAGGGGCCAGCGCCAACGTCGTGGTCCTGGGGATCGCCGCCCGCAACGGCCACCCCATCTCCTTCTGGGGGTTCACCAAGTACGGCCTCCTCGTCGCCGCCGTCACGGTGGGGATCGCCTGGGCCTACGTCGCCCTGCGCTACTTCGTCCTTGCCTGACCCGGCACTCCCCGGCGCGGTCGAGGCGTCTCACCCCTGCGCGGCTGCCGCTGCCGGTGCGCCCGTGGGACGCTCTGCCCCGTGGAGAGCAACAGCCGGAAGCGCGACGCCAGCATCCTCGCGATCGCGTGGGTGGTCCTGCTCGCGGGCGTGCTCGCGATCGGGTGGCTGCTCACCCACCCGCTCGAGTCGACGATCGACCCGTGGGACGACAGCGTCGAGCGGTGGATCGCCGAGCGTCGTACGCCCACCGGGGAGTTCCTCGCGGCCTGGGGGAGTCACCTCGCCGACACCATCGTCGGCGTGATCGTCGCAGCGGTCGCGGCCCTCGTGCTCTGGCGCAAGGAACACTCGTGGCGACCGGTGGTCTACTTCTCGGTGCTCGTCGGCGGCACGCTCCTGCTCTACCTGGTCGTCACCGCGCTGATCCCCCGCGACCGGCCGCCGGTCAAGATCCTCGACCCCGGCCTGGTCCCCGACCACAGCTTCCCGTCGGGGCACATGGCGACCTCGATCGTCGTCTACTGCGCCCTCGCCATCTACCTCGCCCGCACGGTGCCGGGCTCGCTCCGCTGGACGTGGCCGCTGTTCCTCACGCCCCTGATCGTGGCTCCGTCGCGGCTCTACGAAGGCGCCCACCACCCCACTGACGTGCTGACCAGCCTGGTCTTCGCCCCGCTCTGGGTGGCGGTGGTGGTGTACGTCATCCTCCCGCGCGACCCAGCGGACGAGTCGCGGGCTTCGCGCGTCCACGGGTCCGGATGACTTCGGCGACCTGACAGGGTGGACGCCATGACTTCTCCCATCGTCGTCGTGACCGGAGCCAACGGACTCGTGGGCAGCCACGTCGTGGCCGCACTCAGCGAGCGGGGTGCGACGGTGCGTGCGGTCGTACGCCGCGCCGGCACCGCACCCGACCTGACCGGCGTCGAGGAGCACGTCGGCGAGTTCGGCGACGAGGCCTTCGCCGCCCAGGTCGTCGCCGGCTCCGACGTGCTGGTCACCACCGTCCACCCGCTCGGCGGCGACCGCGACGAGCAGCGCCGCATCGGGCTCGACGCCACGCTGGTCATCGCCGAGGCAGCAGGTGACGCGGGCGTGCCGCTGCTCGTCCACATCTCGACGGCCGGCGTCTACGACCGCAGCCCGGAGGTCGGCGACGTGACCGAGGACTCCGCGCTCGTCCCTGACGACGCCAACGACTACTCGGTCATCAAGCGGGACATCGACGATGCCCTCGCCGGCCTCGGCGGGACGACCCGCGTCCTCGTCCGCCCGCCGATGATCCTCGGCCCGGGCGAGTCGTCGGTGTGGAACACGGTCCAGCCGGCAGCCATCGCGGAGGACGAGTCGCGCCGCCACGCGGTCGCCGACCAGACCGCGGCCTGGGTGCACGTCACCGACCTCGCCGCGATCACCGCCGACCTGGCCACCGGTGCCATCCCCCTGCGCGACGACGTGTCGGCCGGCCCTCTCCTCGGCGGCTGTACGCCGGTCAACGTGGCCGGCGGTCCGGCGACGATGCGCGACTACCTCGGCGCCGTCACCTCCGCTCTCGGCGTGGAGCCGACCTGGGACGACGGGCCTGCCTGGACAGGACAGATCCGCGCCGACCGCGCCCAGGGCTGGGGCTGGACGCCGCAGGTCTCCCTCGACGACGCGCTCGGCGAGCTGAAGGCCGGGCTGAACCCTCTGTGAGACTGGGCGGCATGGAGCAGCGAACTCTCGGAAGGACCGGGCGTCCGGTCTCGGTCGTCGGCCTCGGCACCTGGCAGCTGGGGGCGGACTGGGGTGACGTCACCGAGGAGGACGCCCGCGCGGTCCTCGAGGCGTCCGCCGAAGCAGGCGTGACGTTCTACGACACTGCCGACGTCTACGGCGACGGCCGCAGCGAGCAGCTCGTCGGACGCTTCGTCGCCGACCATGCCGATGCCGGCTTCACGGTCGCGACCAAGATGGGACGTCGCGAGGAGCAGGTGCCGGCGAACTATGTCGAGACCAACTTCCGCGCGTGGCTGGACCGCTCGCGCCGCAACCTCGGTGTCGACACGATCGACCTGGTGCAGCTGCACTGCCCGCCGAGCGAGGTCATCGACGACGACGCGACGTACGACGTGCTCGACCGGCTCGTCGACGAACAGGTCATCGGGGCGTACGGCGTCAGCGTCGAGACCGCCGCCCAGGCGCTCAGCGCGATCGCTCGGCCCCACGTCGCCAGCGTCCAGATCATCCTCAACGCGTTCCGGATGAAGCCGCTCGACGAGGTGCTCCCCGCGGCCTCCGCTGCCGGCGTCGGCATCATCGCTCGCGTGCCGCTGGCCTCGGGGCTGCTGTCCGGGAAGTACGGCATGGACACGACCTTCGCCGACGACGACCACCGCAGCTACAACCGCGACGGCAGCGCCTTCGACGTCGGCGAGACCTTCTCGGGAGTCGACTACGCCACCGGTGTCGAGGCCGCGCAGGAGTTCGCCCGGCTCGTCGCGGACAGCGGCATCGACGTCACCCCGGCCCAGGCCGCGATCGCGTGGGTGACCCAGCAGCCGGGTGTCACCACGGTGATCCCCGGTGCGCGCAACGTCGACCAGGCGCGCTCCAACGCAGGTGCCGGCGACGTGGGTCCCCTGCCGTCCTCGCTCGTCGGCGCGATCGCGGACCTCTACGACCGCCGCGTCCGGCCGGACGTCCACGACCGCTGGTGATGGCGGCTCGATGAACCTCCACCAGTTGTTCGTGCGCGCCGAGCAGGTCCTGGACGCAGTGGTGCGGCGGCGCGCAGGTGACCGCACGCCGGCCCACTTCCGGATCGTGACCTATCTCGGCCACGGCGGTCCTGCGGGCGTCGTCGTACGCGGTCGGGTCCTCGACAACCCGTTGGAGACGGAGGCCGAGGAGGGCGAGGGGGTCCGTGCGGCCTTCATGCGCACGGTCGGCACCTTCCTGACGCGCGAGCTGCCGGGGGTGCGGCTCAGGGTCACTCTCGCGGGCACCAGCGCCACGACGGTGAGCGACGACGACGGCTACTTCAAGGTCCACCTGGAGGTTGACCCCCAAGCGCTGACGATTCCGTGGACCAGGGGGACGGTCGAGCTGGACGGCGACTACCGCGGCGTGACCGGGTCGCAAGCGGTCGAGATCGAGGTGCGTGTCCCGTCGCCGACTGCGACGTACGGGATCGTCTCGGACATCGACGACACGATCCTCGAGACCGGCGTCCAGCGGGCGCGGCGGATGGTCATCCAGACGCTGACCGGATCGGCGTTGACGCGGACGTCGTTCCCGGGCGCAGCCGAGCTCTACCGCGACCTCGCAGCGGGCGAGAACCCCGTCTTCTACGTCTCGTCGAGCCCGTGGAACCTGCACTCCTTCCTGGTCGGGTTCTTGCGACACCGCGGATTCCCGCTCGGTCCGGTCCTGCTGCGCGACCTGCTCGGCACGCGGGCCGGGCGGGAGCACAAGCACGAGCGCATCCGCGAGGTCCTCGATCTCCACCCGGACCTGTCGTTCGTGCTGCTCGGCGACTCCGGAGAGCGCGACCCCGAGATCTACGCCGACATCGTGCGCGACTACCCCGGCCGGATCCTGGCGGTCTACATCCGCGAGGTGCGACTCGACCCCCTCGACGGGCGGGTGGAGGTGGTGTCCGGCGCCTGGGCGTCGGACGTGCCCTTCGTCCTGGCCGCCGACTCCGACGCCGTACGACGACACGCGACAGGCCTCGGGCTGCTCTGACTCCGGCGACCCCGAGCTCTCAGGACGTGCCGAGCACCCGCTCGACGAGGGCGTTGCGGAACGTGCCGGCCGGGTCCACGCGCTCGGCCAGCGCACGGAAGTCGGCGAGCCGCGGGTGGTGGTCGTGGTCGACCCGGTCCCACACCTTGCCCCAGTGCGGGCGGGCGCCGAAGGGGGCGAGCGCGTCCTCGACGCGTCGGACCATGGCCAGCACGGCGGCCGGCTCCCGCCGCCAGGTGAAGTGCAGAGCGACCGTCTCGCGACCCTGCGCCGGTGACATCCAGAGGTCGTCGGAGTGGATGCCGCGGATCTCGCTCACGATCAGCAGGGCGGTGAGCTCGCCTGCTGTCGCGGCCGCCAGGTCGGTGACGGCGCGCAGGGCAGCCGCGGCCTCGGCCGCGGGGACGAACCACTCCGACTGGATCTCCGCGCCGAAGCTGGGCTGCCGGTCGCCCCGGAAGTGCGGCAACCGGTCGGACCACGGCCCGGGGGTGCCGCGGGCGGTGATGTGGTCGCCCCCGCCCAGGGTGAGCGACGCGGTGGCGGCCGGGACTGCCTCGGTGCCTCCGATCCAGTCCGCCGTGCTCCGGTCGTCGGTGGTGCGGGACTTCATCAGCACCTCGGTCGGATCCGCGTCGTTCCACCTGCCGAAGACGCTGACGCTGTAGGCCGACGCCAGCACCTCGTCGATGCGCTCGACCACGTCGCTCCAGCGCAGGTGGGCGTAGAGGTCCTGTCGCACGTCGTAGGTCGGCTCGACGTCGAGGTCGAGAGAGACGACGGCGCCGAGCGCGCCCAGCGCGACGACGGAGCCGTCGAAGTCCGCCTCGCCGCGCGAGAGGGTGCGCAGCTCGCCGTCCGGGCCGATCAGCTCGAGGCGACGCACGGCCGAGCCCAGGATGCGGTTCCCCGTCCCGGACCCGTGCGTGCCTGTCGACGTCGCGCCCGCCACGGAGATGTGGGGCAGCGAGCCCATGTTGGCCAGCGCGAGGCCGTTGGCCTGGAGGTGCGCCGCGACGTCGTTGTACGGCGTGCCGCCGGCGACCCGGACCGTGCCGTGCTCCTGGTCGAGCACCGGCTCGGTGACCAGACCGGTGAGGTCGAGCAGCATCCCCTCGGTGTCGCACAGCGCGTTGAAGGAGTGACGGGTGCCGAGCAGGCGTACGCGCGTCGACGCGCGGATGACCTCCTGCGCCTCCTCGAGGGAGCGAGCGCGGACGTAGCGCGCCGCGGTGTAGGCGTGGTTGCCGGCCCAGTTGGTCGCCGGGATCGGCGTCGCGACCTCCGGTCCGTCGTGCTCGGGCGTTCGTGCGGGCATGCGGCCTCCGTCGGTGAGCTCGAGGTGTGAAGGTTAGCCAAGCGGGGGAGCCACGGCCCCGAGCGCGATGGACGAGGATGACCCCGTGACCACCGATCGCGTCTTCGGCCAGATGCCCGACGGGCGCGAGGTCCGGGTGCTGACGATCGGCTCGGACCCGGGGGCGGTGGTCGAGGTGCTCACCCTGGGCGCGACCATCCACCGCCTCGAGGTCACCTGCGGTGACGGCGTACGCCGCAACGTGGTGCTCGGCCACCCCGACGTCGCGGAGCGGCTCGCGAGCAGTGACTACATCGGCGGAACGATCGGGAGGTACGCCAACCGCATCGCCGGCGGACGCTTCTCCCTGGCCGGTGAGGCCATCGCGGTCCGCACCCACGACCGCGGCAACAGCCTGCACGGTGGGCCGGAGGGCTTCGACGTACGACTGTGGGACGTCGTCTCGCACACTGCTGACGAGGTGGTGCTGTCGATGGTCAGTCCCGACGGTGACCAGGGCTTCCCCGGCGAGGTGACCGCCCGGGTCCGCTACCGCGTTTCTGGAGACACCGTGGCCGTGGAGATGGAGGCGACCACCGACGCGACCACGGTGGTCGGCATGACCAACCACGCGTACGTCAACCTCGACGGCGAGGACGCGGGCTCGATCGACGACCACCTGCTGGTCGTCGACGCCGACGACTACACGCCGGTCGACGCGACCGGGATCCCGCTCGGCGAGCACGCAGCCGGTGGACGGGACGCCGTTCGACCTCCGGTCGCCTGCACGGCTCCGGTCGGAGCTCGACCACAACTTCGTCGTGCGCGGCCACGGGTTGCGGCGCCATGCGTCGCTCACATCACCGCGGGCAGCGACGACGCTCGAGGTGTGGAGCGACCAGCCAGGGGTGCAGGTCTACACGGGCGACATGCTCGACGGTCCGCGCTACGAGCGCCGATCCGGCGTCGCCCTCGAGCCCCAGGTCTTCCCCGACTCCCCGAACCACCCCGAGTGGCCGTCGCCCGTCCTGGAGCCGGGGGAGACCTACCGGTCGACGATCGAGTGGCGCTTCAGCTCCTGATCATGAAGACCTCGGGTTCGGGCAGCGGCTGGAAGCCGACCCGCGCGTAGACCTCGTGCGCGTCCCGCGTCGCGAGCAGGACCCGGCTCAACCCCAGCGGCTCGAGGTGCTCCATCACGGCGTCCACCAGCATCCGACCCAGACCGCGCGCGCGGTGGTCGCGGTCGACGTACACGTCCGCGAGCCAGCCGAAGTTGGCGTGGTCGGTGAGCACGCGGGCGTACGCCACCTGCTGCCCGTCGGTGGTGAAGACGCCGAAGTTGAGCGAGTGCCGCGCGGCCGTCTCGACGTTGTCGCGGGTGCGCCCCATCGCCCAGTAGGCGTCGGTGCTGAGCCACGGGTGGATGCGGTCGAAGTCCATGTCGGCGAGCTCCGTGCGGATCTCGTAGCCCTCGGTGGTCATGGCCCCGATCCTCGCAGTGCTCCCTCTGGACCGGGACTTGTCGCGGGTCGTGGCGAGGTCGACGATGAGCACATGGGTGAGGCCGCGATCAGCATCGAACGCACCATCAAGGCGCCGATCGCCGACGTCTTCGACCGGCTCGCCGACATCGAGGGCATCAACGAGTGGCAGCCCCACAAGGGCAGCATCAGGCGGAAGTCGGTGCAGACCTCGCCGGGACCCGTGGGCCTCGGGACGACGTACGAGGACTCGACGCTGTTCGGCAAGGCGCCGGGCGAGGTGTCGACCTTCGTCAGGCCGACCGACCTCGTCTACCACTGGCGCCAGACCGTCGCCGGCCGCGTCCTGGCCGAGGGGTGGCCGGGCTACACGCTCTCCTCCGTGGGTGAGGGCGAGACGCTCGTGGTCCACCACGCACGCCTGAAGACGTACGGGATCTACGGTCCCGCGACGCCGGTCATGAAGCGCATCGCACTGCGCGAGCGGACGGCCGTGCTCGACGCGCTGGAGGCGTCCTTCTCCTAGCCCGTGGCGGTTCCGGTGGTGCGGAAGTGTCGTAGCGGCCTCCGATGCTCTATCGTTGTCCTTGTTGAAGGGACGACCCCGGTCGTCCTGGCCGCACACAGAGTGCGGCTCGTATCTCGTACTCCTGGTTTTCGGTTCGCTGGACTCCATCAGGTGGATGTCTTCAGCAGCTCGCAGGGCACACAGCCCGCGAACGAAAACAAAGGAAATCATCATGGCTTCAGGCACCGTCAAGTGGTTCAACGCTGACAAGGGCTTCGGCTTCATCGCCCAGGACGGCGGCGGCGAGGACGTGTTCGTTCACTTCTCCGCGATCCAGTCCAACGGCTACAAGTCCCTCGACGAGAACCAGAAGGTCGAGTTCGACCTCGCCCAGGGCCCCAAGGGTCCCCAGGCCGAGAACGTTCGCGTCTCCTGATCTGACTCACTGAGAGCCCTCGACCGCTTCGGCGGTCGGGGGCTCTTGTGCGTCCAGGGCCTTCTTGCTCACCGGTCGTTGGCCTCGCCCACGAGCTCCTCTGCGATGAGGCGGAGCTTGATGTTGCGGTGCGACGACGCACGGACGAGGAAGGCGAAGGCGCGGTCCTCGTTCATCTCGTAGCGCTCCATGAGGATGCCGATGGCCTGCCCGATGACCCGGCGCGTCTGCATGCCTTCGTTCAGGTGCTCGCGCTCCTGGGCGTGGCCGAGGGCGATGGCTGCGTGGGTGGCGAAGAGTCGGGCGAACGCCTGGGCCTCGTCGGTGACGTCGTCGGCGGTCGTGGAGTAGAAGTTGATGCCGCCCAGGGTGCCCTCGGCGAGGTAGAGCTTCACCGCCAGCTGCGACCGCACCCCGGCACACCGGGCCTGGGGCACGTACTGGGGCCAGCGCTCCTCCGTGCGCAGGCTCGACACGACCACGGCTTCCGGGCCGTCGAGGGCGTCCGAGCAGGGGCCTTCGTGCAGGCTGTACTGCACCTTGTCGAGCTGCAGGACGAGGTCGCCGGTGAAGGCCCTCGTCTCGATGGCGCCGTTCTTCTCGATCGTCGCGATGCCCGCGTGGTCGAACCCCGGCACGGAGTTGCACGCGACCTC
Organism: uncultured Actinomycetota bacterium; assembly: GCA_963708875.1. Taxonomy (GTDB): domain Bacteria; phylum Actinomycetota; class Actinomycetes; order Propionibacteriales; family Nocardioidaceae; genus Nocardioides. The sequence goes on along the minus strand of CAVPUL010000003.1, from coordinate 389,478 downwards.
GATGATCGTCTGCAGGGTGTCGTCGAGGCTGCGCGGGGCGTAGAGCGTCCGAGCGGCCTGCTCGATGGACCTGGCGAAGTCGGTGGGTGCGAGCACGGGGCTCTCTCGGGTGCACTGGAAGTGAGGCACACAGAGAGGCGCTCATCACGAGACGCTGCAGACCATCCGGCGGTTCGAAGGTGAACCAGTCGGTGGCCCCACTCTACGCGCCGAGCGCTCCGGCCGAGCGGCCCAGCGCGTGCGGCCGCGATCAGGCGTATCTTGACGGTCTTGGGACTTCACCACCCCCGACCGAGACCGGAGCCATGGGCACGTCCGCCACGCACAGCACCCTGTTCTACGACGGGTCGCGACAGTACGCCGACGAGGCCGGCGCCTTCCTCCGCGACGGGCTCCTGCGCGGCCACCGCGGACTGGTGATGGCGCCGTCCCGCCGGGTCGACGACCTGCGATCGTTCCTGGGCCGCGACGCCGACGACGTGACCTTCGTCGAGGACACCGTCGCCTACGCCCCGCAGTGGAACGCCTACCGCGTGCTGCTCGACTTCGCGGCCAAGGCGCCGGGCGTACGCACGTGTGTGGTCGCTGAGCAGTCGTTGGCGTTGCGGACGCCGGCCGAGGTGCTCGACTACACCCGGCTCGAGGCAGCGATCAACGTCGTCTTCGCCGCCAACGACGTCGACCTCCTCTGCCCCTACGACGCGGGGTCGTTGCCCAGCCACCTGCTCGACATCGGCAGGCACACCCACGGCGCGATGCTCGCTGACCACGGGATGTCGCCCAACGTCAGCTTCGACGACCCCTTCGACATGCTCGCTTGCCTGTCCGCGGTGACCTTGCCGCCGCCGGAGGCCACGACCCTCGACTGCTCGTCACCTGCCGACGTCGCCGAGGCGCGACGCCTCGTACGCGCCAGCGGTGCGGAGCTCGACCTCGCCCGCGACCTCGTCGAGGACGTCGCGCTCGCGGTGTCCGAGGTGCTGACCAACGCGATCCTGCACGGCGAACCACCGGCACTTCTCCACGTCTACCAGTCCGGTCCGACCTGGGTCTGCCACGTGCAGGACAGCGGGCACGACCTGCTCGACCCGCTCGTCGGCCTGCTCCCGCCGACCATGCCGTCCGACCACGGCTACGGCCTGTGGCTGGCCCGCCAGCTCTGCGCTGCCGTCGACGTCGGCAGCGACGCGACCGGCACCCACGTGCGGTTGCACACGCGTACGACTGCCACCTGAGGTCGTTCCTACAGCGGCAGCAGCGCCGCGACCCGGCCGCCGGCCGGACCCGGGCCGGCCTCGAGCGTGCCGCCCAGCTCGGCGGCGCGCTCCCGCATCGACGACAGCCCGACGCCGGGGCGCCAGCCGCCGCTGCGCGCCGCGGTCGGTCACCTCGAGGTGCAGCCCGTCCGCCGCCGGGTGCAGCCGCACCGACGCGGAGGCGCTGGTGCTGTGCCGGGCCACGTTGGTGAGTGCCTCGGTGACGATGCGGTACGCCGCCACCTCGACCGCTGCGGGCAGGTCGGGGAACTCGCTCGGGCGCCGACGACCTCGACGGCGACCGGCTGGCCCGTCCCGGTTGCGCAGCCCGACCGCCTGCTGCCGCAGCGCCGGCACCAGGCCGAGCTCGTCGAGCGCCGGCGGTCGCATCGCGTAGACCATCCGCCGGATCTCCTCGATCGCGATCACGGTGTCGGCGCGCAGCTGGGCCACCATCTCCTCGGCCGCAGCCGGGTCGGTGCGGATCAGGTTGCGCGCCGCGTCGGAGGTGAAGGCCACCCCGGACAGCCGCGGTCCGAGGCCGTCGTGCAGCTCGCGGCGCAGCCGCCGCCGCTCCTCCTCGACCGCCGCGATGGTCTGGCCGCGCGACTCGATGAGCTCCTCGGCCAGCGCCCGGGCGCGCAGCGGTCTGGGCGAGCAGCGGCACGGTCAGCCGCAGCACCTGCTCGTCGCCGGGGGAGAAGGACAGGTCGCCGGGCCGCAGCCCGACCACCAGCTCGCCGGCGCCGTCGAGGTCGAGGGTCCGGGTGTGGGTGGTCTCGGTGCCCGGACGACGCCAGCGGTACGCCGTCGACCAGCAGCGCGGCGTACGGGATGACCAGCGCCTCGCGGATCGCCCGCAGCGCGACGACCGGGTCCGCGCCGATGCGGCCGGCCACCGTCGACGCGGCGCCGAGCGGGTCGGGACGCTCGCCGAAGAGCAGCTCGTCGACGACGCCGCGCGAGCAGCACCCGGGTGGGGTGGTACGTCGTCGCGGACGAGGGCGGCGAGGAGAGCCAGCGCGCCGGTGTTCAGCTCGGGTGCGCCGAGCGGCTCGAGCAGGCCGAGCGCCAGCACGAAGACGGACATCACGGTCACCAGGGCCACGCCGTGCACGACCGACGCGCACCACGAGGCCGCGGACGTCGACGAGGTCGGGCAGCGTGGCGCCGACGTACATCGCCGGCGCGACCAGGGCGAAGACGCAGGTGGCCGCCACGGGGACGGTGCTGCTGACGACGTTGTCGGCCGAGAAGGCTGGCGAAGAAGTAGATGAGCCCGGCTCAGCACCAGGGCCAGCGACATCCAGACGAGTGCCCGTCGCTCCCGGTCCGCGCGACACCTCGATCCGCCACCAGGTGTGCACCAGGAAGACGCAGCCCTGGACAGCCCCATCAGCCCGGTGACGTCGACGTCGGCCTCGGCGTACGCGACACCCACAGCCCCGCAGCCGAGGATCACCACGATGCTCACGAAGTCGACGGGGTGGCGCCACCGGAGCCGCGGATAGGCGAGCAGGGCGGCCGGGCGCGAGCAGCCACGCGGCGACCAGCCCGACGAGCTGTGCCGTGGTCGTCGTGGCCCCGACGCGACGAGCACCGCCGACGCGGTGCCGACCACGCCGGCGGCGAGGAGCAGCAGCGCCGACAGGACCGGCCTGGCGCCTCAGGAGCAGGGCGAGCCCCGAGCCGGCCGACGAGAGGGAGACGACGGCGACGGCCAGCGACGAACGAGGTCCACGGCCGGATCGCCTAGCCGCCCAGGCCGCGCTCGCGGGCCCGGATCACCGCGACGGTCCGGTCGCTGACCTCGAGCTTGGCGAAGATCGTGGTGAGGTTGTTGCTGACCGTCTTGGGGGACAGGTGCAGCGTCGAGGCGATCTCCGACGTACGCCGACCGTGCGCCAGCAGCTCGAGGATCTCCTTCTCGCGCGGCGGTCAGCTCCGGGAACGGGTCGTCGGACGCCGCCTCGGCCGGCGGGTTGGCGAAGTGCTCGAGCAGCCGGGACGCGATGCCGGCGCCGAAGATCGCCTGGCCGCGGACGACCGCCCGGATGGCGTCGGCGATCTCGTCCTGCTCGGCGCCCTTGAGCAGGTAGCCCTGCGCGCCGGCCTGCATCGCGGTGAAGACGGTGGCGTCCTCGTCGTACATCGTGAGCACCAGCACCGCCGTCGTCCGGCACCGCCTTGCGGATCCGCCGGGTCGCCTCGACGCCGTCGATGCCGGGCATCCGGACGTCCATCAGGACGACGTCGGGCCTGGTCAGCTGGGCCTCGCGGACGGCGGCCTCGCCGTCCTCGGCCTCGCCGACGACCTCGAAGTCGTCGAGGGTGCCGAGCAGCGCGGCCAGGCCGCGGCGTACGACGGGGTGGTCGTCGGCGAGCAGCACGCGGATCGGCACACCACCATCATGGCGGCACGCCGGCCTCGCCGCGCCCGGGAAGAAGTTCCCGCTCGCCGGGTCTGGTCGGGAACGCTCGCGGGACGGCGATGCTCTGACGGAGGGAGTCGGGCCCGGGCCGAGAGTCGTGCTCACCAACGTTCACGCACTCCCTCTGGAGGGACCATGACCATGACCACCACCACTGGCCCCGACTCGGGCCGGCACCACACCAAGCAGAAGGTCGGCCTCGTCATCTGCGCGCTCTACGGGCTGGCCAACATCCCGTCCGCGTTCGTCCCGATCGACACCGGACGGCGAGGACGGCCCGCCGTTCGGCGATCCTGGTGGTCGAGCTCGATCCTCGGCGTGATCAGCGTGGTCGCCGCGATCATGGCCTGGCGCGGCAACCGGGTCGTCGCTCCGGGTCGCGGCCGGCGCGATCATCGTGCTCACGCTCACCGGGCTGCCGGCCTTCTTCGTCGACGTGCCGATGGGTCGTCAAGGCGCTCGTCGGGCTCGTCGGTGTCGTGATCACCGTGGTGGCCGTGGTCCTGATGTTCTCCGGCGACCGACGCCCCGCGTCCGTCACCGACTGAGCCGCGTCATGATCGCCGTCGTCACGATCCTCGCGCGTTCCCGCTCGGCTACTTCCTGCGCAGCCGGCTGGCCGCCAACACGACGTACGCCGTCGCCTACCTGTGGGCGTTCGTCTTCCAGACGCTCTACCTGATGCTCGACTCGCCATCGACGGGGGCACGAGACCCGGCGTTCGAGACCGACGGAGTTCCCGTGGCCGTACGGCGTGGTGACGCTGGCGATCTTCGTCGTCGGCTTCGGTCTGGTGCAGCTCGGCCACTGGGTCGGCCGCGGCGCGCCGGGAGCGTGGTCAGTCGGTGGGGCGGCCGTCCCGCACCGTCCCGGCGAGCAGTGCGTCCTGACTGGCGCCTGTGCGTGCCGCTGACCCTGGCGGCGTCGGTGCTCGTCGCGTGCGCCTCGCCCACCACTGCACCTCCGGAGCCGCAGGGGAGCGCCGGAGGTGCAGCGCCGTCGTCGAGCGGGACGTACACGGTGGACGGGAGAGAGCTCTACCTCGAGTGCACGGGCGAGGGCGAGCCGACGATCGTGCTCGAGGTCGGTGAGGGGCGCCTGCTCACCGACCTCGACGTGCTGCGGGCGGCCAACGAGTCGCAGCGGCGGGTGTGCGCGTACGACCGCGCCAACAAGGGACGGAGCGGCTCGGCACCGACGCCGCGCAGCGGCGAGGACCTGGTGGGTGACCTGCACGGCCTCCTCGCCGCCGCGGACGTGCCGGGGCCGTACGTCCTCGTCGGCCACTCGGCCGGCGGGCTGCTGGTCCAGGCGTACGCCGCCACGTACCCCGACGAGGTCGCCGGCGTCGTGGCCCTCAACCCCGTGCCGCCGTGGAAGGAGTGGTCCGCCTCGGCGATGCGGATCATGACGCCGTCGGAGCGGACGGACGAGACGGCCTACATGGAGGGCGCCAACGGTGAGTCCCTGGACTACCGCAGCGTCAGCCGGGTGATCGCGGACCACCCCGTGCCGCAGGACGTCCCGTTCCGGCTGATGATCTCCACGGTCGCGCAGTGCCCGGTCCTCGAGAGCGTGTGCGGACGCACGTACGCCGCGTACGAGACGGTCATGAAGCGCGTCGCCGGGCAGTGGGGGATGGGCGAGATCAGCGAGGTGGAGTCCTCGCACGAGATCTACGCCGATGCCACGGACGAGGTGCAGGCGGCCATCGACGATGTGCTCGGGGGCTAGCTCCCGCCGAGGCCGTCGAGGGTCGCCATGTCCTCGTCGGTGAGGGAGAACCCGCCGACGTCCGCGTTGGAGCGGATCCGGTCGGCGTTGACCGACTTCGGGATGACGACGATCTCGTGCTGCAGGTGCCAGCGGATGATCACCTGCGCCGGCGTACGCCCCGTGCGCTCGGCGATCTCGACGATCGCGGGGTGCTCGAGCGTGCCGCCGCGCAGCGCGCTGTAGCCCTCGAGCGCGACGCCGCGGTCGCGGTGCTCGCTGACGGTCTGTGCGTCGAAGAGCAGCGGGCTCCACCGGATCTGGTTGATCGCCGGCGCCTCCCCGGTCGCTTCGGTGACCTCGTCGAGGAGCGTCGCGTCGAAGTTGCTGACGCCGATCTCCTTGGTCAGCCCGGCGTCCCGGGCCTCGACGAACGCGCGCCAGAGGTCGACGTTGGCCGAGCCGGATCCCGGCCAGTGGATGAGCCAGAGGTCGACATGGTCGACCTGCAGCAGCTCGAGGCTCTTGCGGAGGGTGTCGAGCTCCTGGCCGACGTTGTCCGGCGGGCACTTCGTCGTCACGAACACCTCGTCGCGGGGCACGCCGCTCTCGGCCAGCGCGCGGCCGACCTCGGCCTCGTTGCCGTAGACCGTCGCCGTGTCGAGGTGGCGGTAGCCGCTCTCCAGGGCGCTCGAGGTCGCGCGGACGGCGTCGTCGCCCTTGATCTGCCAGGTGCCGAACCCGAGGAGCGGGATCCGCGTGCCGCCGGAGAGCGTCAGGGTCTGGTCGGGGAGCTGGGGAGCGTCGTCGGTCATGCTTTCGAGCGTAGCCACGGCGGCGCGGGCTCCGGTCACCCCTGAGGACGAGCCGCCCGTTGTGGGTGTGAGGGGTCGCGCGTAGCGTCGATGGATTCCTCCGCGGGTCCGCCCGTGGGCATCTCGGTCGCCCCAGGAGAACTCATGCACGTCGCCCCTGCACGCTCACTGGCCGCGGCGGCTGCTGCCGCCGGACTCCTCATTCCGTTGCTCGCGATGCCCGGTCCGGCGGTCGCCGCCGACGACGCACCGGGTGCGCCCGGCGCGGACGCCACGTGGCGCAGCGGCGACAAGGACGGCGTCGGCACCTCGACCACCCGCGCCTCCAAGGTCTGGTACACGCTCGCCGACGGCACCCTCAGCGAGACCTACTACCCGGCCGCCGACACCCCCAACGTGCGCGACCTGCAGTTCGCCGTCACCGACGGGACCACCGCCCAGCGGGAGACGGACGACTCGGTCGTCCGCACGGCCGAGCTCGCCGACCCGACCTCCCTGACCTATCGGCAGGTCTCCACCGACAAGGCCGGTCGGTGGCGGCTCACCAAGACGTACGTCACCGACCCGGCGCGGTCGTCGCTCATGATCAGCGTCGACTTCGAGGTGCTCTCGGGCGGGCCGTTCAAGCTGTTCGCGCTGTACGACCCGTCGCTGGCCGGCACCTCGACCGCCGACAGCGGCTCCACTGCGGGCGGTGCGCTGGTCGCGACGGACACGCACCTCGCCGACCGGCCGATCGCGAGTGCGCTCGTCGCCTCCACCGGCTTCACCGCCACGTCCACGGGCTACGTCGGCACCAGCGACGGCTGGACCGACCTGTCCGACGGCCGCCTCGACACGACGTACGCCGCCGCCGGGCCGGGCAACGTCGCGCAGACCGGTGAGGTCCCGGTCTCCGGCGCGAAGACCTCGTTCACCCTGGCCCTCGGGTTCGGCGCCGACGCGGCGGAGGCGACCTCGACGGCGAAGGCCAGCCTCGCGACGGGCTACGCGGCCGCCGCGACGGCGTACCAGCGTGGGTGGAGCACATACCTCGCCAGCCTGAAGAAGGCACCGAAGAACCTGACCGGCGAGCTGCTCACGCAGTACAACGTCTCGGTCATGACCGTGAAGGCCCACGAGGACAAGACCTATCCCGGCGCCTTCATCGCCTCCCTGACGCTGCCCTGGGGGCAGGTCGTCAACGCGGACGGCGCCGGCGGCGGTGGCGCGGGCTACCACTTCGTGTGGGCGCGCGACCTCTACCACCAGGTCACCAGCCTGCTCGCGGCCGGCGACACCGGCGCGGCCGACCGCGCGGTGACGTGGCTCTTCACGCGGCAGCAGCTCCCCGACGGGCGCTTCCCGCAGAACTCCCACGTCGACGGCAGCCCCGACCAGAACAACGTCCAGCTCGACGAGACCGCCTTCCCGATCGTCCTCGCCTGGCAGGTCGGCCGCACCGGCGGCGCGTTCTACCGCGACCACATCAAGAAGGCGGCCGACTTCCTGGTCGCGTCGGGGCCGCGGACGCCGCAGGAGCGCTGGGAGACCGAGGACGGCTACTCGCCGTCGACGATGGCCTCGCAGATCGCCGGCCTCACCGCGGCGGCCGACATCGCCCGCAAGAACGGCGACGACGCCTCGGCCGCCGTCTACCAGGGCACCGCCGACGACTGGCAGCGCAGCACCGAGAAGTGGATGTACACCACCACCGGCCCGGTGGGTGACGGGAAGTACTACGTCCGCATCGAGGGCGACGGCGACCCGAACGACGGCGACTCGCGCGAGTACTCCGACGGGGCGGGCGTCCACGAGGAGCGCTCCGTGCTCGACGCCGGCTTCCTCGAGCTGGTCCGGCTCGGCGTCAAGGCGCCGAACGACCCGTACGTCGCCGGCTCCCTCCCCGAGACCGACCGGTCCCTGGCCACCGACACCCCGAGCGGTCGGATGTGGCACCGCTACACCTACGACGGCTACGGCGAGCAGGCCGACGGCTCCCCGTGGACCCTCGCGACCGGCGGCATCGGCCGGCTCTGGCCGCTGCTGTCCGGCGAGCGCGGCGAGTACGAGCTGGCCAACGGGCGCGACGCCCTCTCCCACCTGCGCACCATGCACCGCTCGGCCAACGCCGGCTACATGATCCCCGAGCAGGCGTGGGACCGGCCCGAGCCCACGTCGTACGGGCACGAGTTCGGCAAGGGCACCGGCTCGGCCGGCCCGCTGGCGTGGGCGATGGCGCAGTACGTCCGCCTCGCCCGCGGCATCGCGAACGGCAGCCCGGTCGAGACGCCGAAGGTGACCCAGAAGCGGTACGTCACGGGGCCTCGGCTGAACCCGCCGGCTCTTACCGTGACGTCACCGTCGTCCGGCGTGCAGCTGGCCGACGGTGACTCGATCCACCTCACCGGGACCACCGACGGCCGCGCGGTCTACGTCGGCGTGAACGGCGTCGAACCGTCGTGTCCCGCTCTCGCGTGGCCGTTTCGATGTCGTGCTCGACCTCCCGGACATCCGGAACCAGGTCGTCGTCGTCGCGGAGGGCGCACGCGGCGCCACCAGCACGGTGACCCGCACCGTGCTGGCGTACGGCGACCGCATCGGCTCGCTCCCCGATCCGACCGGCGACGACAACGGGCCGGGCACGTACGTCTACCCCGCCGCCTCCGTCTACAGCCCCGGGACCTTCGACCTGACCGGGACCGACGTGTACGACCGCGGCGACCAGGTCGCCGTCGTGACGGGCATCGCCGGGGCGATCGAGAACCCCTTCGGTGGGGACCAGATCTCCCACCAGCGGATCAACGTCTACCTCGGCTCGGGCTCTGGCGCTGCCGTTCCGGCGCTGCCGGGGACGAACCTGAACACGGCCACTCCGTGGTCCCGGGTCGTGGTCACCGACGGCCGCTTCTCCAGCGCTGGCGTCTTCGACTCCGAGCGGCGCCAAGGTCGGTGACGTCGAGCTCGTGGCGATCCCCGAGACCCGCCAGATCGTCACCCTGGTCGACAAGGCCGACCTCGGCGCCCTCGACCTGGCGACGGCGAGCTACGGCGTCGCCATGTTCGGCAACGCCGAGGAGGGCGAGGGGATCGGCTTCATCCGCCCCGTCTACGACTACGACTACTGGAACAGCAACGCCCTCGGCTTCGTCCGCGACTGGCGCTTCGGTGGCGGTGCAGGCGAGATCGACTTCGGTCTGCCCAGCAAGGACACCGACACCCGGGACCCGAACGCCATCGACATCGTCGTCGGTGACGGTCAGACGCAGGCGCAGGTGATGGACTGGCAGGCCAGCTCGCCCGTCGCGCTGCCGATGATCCCGCTGCAGGAGTGACGGGCTACCCCTGTTCATCTCGTGGCCCGGGGCCGGCTCACGGATGGGTGGCCGGCGGCTGGAAGCGCGTCTCGTCGAGCGACGAGAGCTGATCAGTGAGAAGCCGTCGCATCTGACTGCGCTGCTCAGTCGCCAGCTGGCGGAGCGAGTCGATCTCTGCCTCGAGGTCCGCCTTCGTACGAGCCAGCTCGTGCAGCGGCCTCAGCCGCGCCGCTGCGACTGGCTTCCGCGGTCTCGTCGGCCGTGGCTCGAGCCGAGCTCACCAGTGACTCGGCCTCCGCCCGCGCATCGTCGACGAGCTGGTCGGCCGTTGCGGCGGCGAGCTCCAGCATGCGCGCGGCGGAGGTGGGCGCTGTCTCCGACGAGATCGAGGACATCGATTCGGCGTCGAGAGCGTCAGCCGCAGCGTGCGCGTCTGGCTTCGGCGTCATCGGCCGCATCTGAGAACTGTTCAGTACTCGACATGCTTCCCCCAATGTGAGTGCGTTCCCTGTGCTCAGTGTGGAGCACACCGGGTTGCGCCCGCTGCCGAATGCCCAAACCGAGACGGACGACCCCAAGGCTTACCGATTGTCTTATGAGCGCATGCACTTGCGGCGGAATGACGCGCGTTCCGAGCGGCGCCACAGCGAAGCCGTAGAGACGGCGGGGCATGGGCAGAGCCAGGCGCTCAACTGCCGTTAACGCGGATCGTGAACGGAACGTCTTCTAAGCCAAGGTAGGACTTCACAGCGGATCTAAACCGTGGCAAGTCGCTCGGGCTCTCGGGCTTTGACAGAACGGTGATCAAGAATCCGTCATTCACGTTGAACTCGACGTCGCACGCGATCCCGCCGTCTGCCGCAACAGATGCGATGTGCGAGACGGTCTCGTCGACGCTGGGCGACACGCTCACCTCATTCCCTTCGCTGTAGTCCCATGCATCCGGGGTCGCTCTGCGAGCGTGGGCGAACGTGTTCATCCTGGCCGTCATGTCGGCGAGAGCTGGCGGCTCAGGACCTCGATCCTGGCATCAGCGGGAGAAGAGTCAGACGTGGGTTCGCTAGCCTTCAGCGTCAGTCCGAACTGTCGCCACATCGGGTTCTCGCCGGCGCAACTGGTCACGGCATCGCGCAGGTGCTCGGCCAGCGCCTCAACCTGGCTCGCGATGTGCCAAGCCTTCAACGACGGGTCGTAAGTGTGCGTGTTGATGCCACTCACATCGAAGGGGATTGGCATTGCTTCATCGCTGCGGACCAGCGCGATTGGTCTGTTAACTGAGGTTCGGACCCCAAGTTCGAAAAACACGTTCGGATTGCTCTGGCTCATGTCGACCAGAACCATGTCTGCCTGCTCGAGTTGGCGAACGATCTCCGCATGAATCAGATGCGAACCCTTGGCGACTGGACGCCAAGGCTCAAACCCGGCGGCCTCGACGGCCGGGACGATCAGGGAATCCATAACGTGTGTCCAATGCTGTGGATCACCGTATTGTTCCGCGTGGGCCTTCGTCGTGGTGACAGGCATGGCTATGAAGCACGACTTGGCTGGGGCTTCCATAGGCGCAGGTTACCGGGGCACAGCGTGGACTAGGTCGCTGGTCGCTGCTTGCCCACGTCCGGACAACGCCAAAGTGACAAGTATCAGGAATGTTGAAGCGTCTTACGGCGAAGCTCTGGCTGCTTGTGCCGCAGATGAACTATGCAACAGTTCCAACCCCTTATCCTGCCGCCGTGTCCGAAGCCGATCTCAATGCCCGTCTAACCGCACTAGCCCGGACGATGATCGAGGACTGGAGCCAAGCGCCAACACCCACTGCACCGTCCATGCCGGATGGGCAGTCGGGCATCTCGCGCGCACGTAGACGCCGCCAATGTGATCTGGGGGTGGACGGCGCGCATAGTGCGCACAGGCGAGGCCGCCCTCCTGCTCGACAGTCACGCCTTGCACGTTGAGGCCTCCCGCTGGTGCGCTCGATGCTCGAGCACGTCATTGCGCTGCACTGGGTGGTCGACAAGCGTGGGCCGGCCGCGCAAGCGCTGCTCCGAGCACGAGCAAATGGTTATAAGAAGTTTGAGGATGCACAGACTCTGGGCTGGCAGTTGGAGGGAGAGGCTGCTGAACTGTTGCAGCGCGCAACGACCGTCGAAACTGACGACGACACGCGAGGCGAGGATACGCATCTCGTCACTCTGCATCGTGCTCGCACCTACAAGCTCATCAGCCTCTATCAAGCATGGCTAGTCGAGACTTGGTCCACGCACGCAACGTTCGTCAGCGCGGAACCCTATTTGGACATAGTAGAGAGGAGTTCCTAGGTGAAGAGCAACTCTGTACCAGGTGGCGTGGCGATCGCACTCCACAGCGCCCTGGGCTGCTACCAGACGCTGGTGCCTGAGGCGTTCGTTGGCTTGCGTGAGGAATGGACACGAGGGCTCGGAAATCTTTGTCAATTGAGGTCCCAGGACATCGCTCAGGCGGATTCCACCGCAACGGCGTCGGAACGCGCCATGCCCAGTGCATTTGTGGCAAGCGCCGCCGGAAGGCGCGCTCAGGAAAAAACGGCTCGTCCGTCACATCGGAGGTCCTGCTCGCCCGCTGGTCAACGCAGACCCGAGTGCTGCCTGGGTTCTAGAACCGGCGGCGAATCGCGCCGGCGCAGGTCAACTGTCCGAGCTTCACGATTCCGAAGGACTGTACGATCTCTTGTCGGCCAGCCAGGGTGCCGTCTGAGCCAAGATGGGCGTTGCGCGCCCACCAGTTCGTCAGCGGCGCAGTTGTCTCTGCTGATGAAGGTCTGCCAAGCGTGGTGGCCTACGTGACATCCTCTGCGCATCAGGAGACTGAACTACGCCGAACCGAAGTCCATCCAGTCGCTCTACGCGTGGTTCGCGGAGAAGCAGTTGTGGGTCAACCGGCGCTATCAGCGCAAGCAGGGTCTGGACGCTCGAGGAGAAGCAGCGCCTCATCGAGTCGGTTCTCAAGCGCTACCCGATCCCGGCCGTGCTGCTTGCGGAGCGTGCTGAAGGAGGTTACGAAGTCATTGACGGTCTTCAGCGCATCCACACCCTGATGTCGTTCATCGAGACCCAGTTCGAAGCGCTAGACGGTAGGTACTTCAACGTGCCCGAGTTTCCGTCCGCGAACACGCGCGCGAACGAAGGCGCATTCGACGTGGCTCCAGACGTTGATCTGCTGACCGCGCGCGACGTGGGCGCGTTCCTGGACTACAGCCTCTCCATCTCCATCATGCGGGGCGCGTCCACGGCCGATATTGATGACGTCTTCCGGCGAATCAACACTTATGGTCACCGCCTAAGTGATCAGGAGCGACGTCAGGCCGGCATCCAGAACGAGTTCTCGGGACTAGTTCGCGTCCTCGCATCTGAGGTTCGCGGCGACGTATCGATGCCCGAAGTCGAATTAGCAGACATGCCTTCGATCGGCATTGACCTCCTAAGACGATGCACGGATACCAGGTACTAGCCAACGAGGTCTTTTGGGTCACGAGTGGAGCACTCCGCTCGACCGACCTTCGAGACTCGATGGACGAGCAGTGCATCGCGGACATCCTTGCTTCGATTGTTGGCGGCAAGGTGCTCGACCGGTCCAAGGACGCGCTCGACGCCGTCTACGCGGAAGGCACGGAGGCGGAGCGCATCGAGACCGCGCTCAGTGCCTACGGCAAGGACAAGATCTCCGCTGAGTTCAAGTTCGTCTTGGAGGAGATCCAAAAGATCATCGGGGCAGGATCCGGATCCCTTCGCGATTTGCTGTTCGTTGCCAGGACGACCAACCCATTTCCAGCACTGTTCGCCGTACTCTTCCTGTCGCTCCATCAGTCGTTGATTGGGGAGAACAAGAAGATTTCGAATTACGCCGATGCTCGAGGCGCTCTGGCAAACTTGAATCGGCACGTTGATACCAGCCGCGGGTCGACTTCCGATGCCGATCGCGAGGAACATCAACATCATCAAGGGACTCCTCGGGCCGCACCTGGTCGACGGTAGCCACGCAGACATCTACGGCGACTTCGGCGCGTATGACATCGACGAGGCACTGCGTCGCTGCGAGATTGAAGCGCAGCACTACGAGGTTAAGCAGGGCATGCTCCGCCTGACCGATGACAGGCCACTCGACGGGACCGTGCTCGCTAGGGTCGTGGAGACGATCTGCGCAATCGCGAATAACGGCCCTGACCGGTCGGGAACGGTTCTTGTCGGGGTAGCCGACAAGGAAGCGGACGCCCAACGAGTGGAAGACCTTTATGGCGTCGCGCCACGAAGGGTAGGGCGGCGCAGTGTCGTCGGCGTTCGTCGCGAGGCCGACGCGCTCGGTGAGTGGGTCGACCTACGTCCAGCGCATCCGGGATGAGATTCTCAACTCAGACTTGTCAGAGCCGCTCAAAGGTCATGTTCTTGCGAGCATCAGCTCAGCGACTACTTCGGGCTGGGTGTAGTCGTGATTCGCGTCCCCGCACAGACCGACGTGGCGAACGTAGGAGGTCGCGTTTTCGTTAGGCAAGTCGACCAAACTGTTGAGGCAACGGGCCTCGAACTTCTCGACGTTCAGAAGCGCTTCCCACGTTAGCCTCAAACAACCTGTGGCAGCAGACAAACGCCTGCGGGGTTCGGCAGGACATGTCGCTGCAGTAGTCGTATCGGTTGTCGCTGTCACCGGTCTCAATAACGCAGGTCAGTTGCTTGCCCGCCCCCGAGGCCTTCGTCGTACCCGCCAAGGACGGCGGTCACGTCCGGGTACCCGGGCGTGGTGCCGGCGTATGGTCCGCAGCGACCACGGACGTCCGGCTCCGGGGGATCCAGTCGTTCGAGTGGTGACCGACAACAGCGTGCGTCTTAGTGGGCGGGGTGGGCTACGGCCGCGCCGCCGCGCTCGAGCGGCAAGCGGATGCGTACGGCCGTCGCGCCCGGCTCCGACTCCACCCCGATCTCGCCGCCGTGGTGCTCGACGACGATCCGGCGGGAGATGTCGAGGCCGAGGCCGGTGCCCTTGCCGACCTCCTTGGTCGTGAAGAACGGCTCGAAGGCGTGGGCGGCGACCTCCTCGGTCATGCCGGGGCCGGTGTCGCGGATCTCGACCACGACGTGGCTCGCGTCGGCGTACGTCCGGACGGTCAGGGTGCCGCCGCCGTCCATGGCGTCGACGGCGTTGTCGATGAGGTTCGTCCAGACCTGGTTGAGCTCGCCGGGGTTGGCGGTGATGGTGGGGACGGAGTCGTCGTACTCGCGGACGACGGTGATGCCGCTCTCCCTCAGCTTGTGGCCGAGCATGATCAGCGTGCTCTCGAGGCCGTCGACGACGCGGACCTCCTGGACGGCCGCGCGGTCCATCTGGGAGTAGGACTTCACGGCCGAGACGAGGTCGGAGATGCGGCGGGTGGAGTCCTGCGCCTCGTTGATGAGGGCGGTCGTCGTGACGGCCGAGGCCACCCACTCGAGGCCGGCCTGAAGCGCATCGCCCGAGCAACGCGGAAGCAGCCCGGTCGAGCCAGGACGTCGGGACGCCGGCGGCAGCCAGAGCAGGCGCGATCGTCCACGAGCGGTCGATCGAGTGGTCCTCGAGCCAGTCGGTCAGCGACTCCTCGAGGTCGGACAGCGCGACCCCGGTCGGCGCCGACGACGGGTCGATCGAGCGGCGCAGCTCGTCCAGGGCCGTGAACTGGGAGGCGTCGATCCCCGCCCCCGCCAGCCGTTGCAGCGAGGCGAAGACGTCGTCGCTCGACTGCTGCAGCGCGCCGACGGACCGGACGGCAGCCGAGGCGGGGTTGTTGATCTCGTGCGCCAGCCCGGCGGCGAGGGTGCCGAGGGCGACGAGGGCCTCGCGCTGGCGGGCGTTGACCTCGATGCGCCGTGCCGTGCCGATCAGGCCGCGCAGCAGGTGGACCGCGAAGGGGAACCACGCCTCGCCCAGCCGGGCCAGCTCGGGGGCGGTGAGCCGGAAGACCCGCGTCGGTGCCATCACCCGGCCCGACCCCATGTAGATCCCGTTCTCGTCCCACGCCTTGAAGCCGCCGGCCCACTGGCCGGGGTTCTCCATGGTCGCCATGACCGCTTCCTCGTGCCCGATCCGGCGGACCAGGTCGATGCGCCCGGACAGCAGCACCCACCAGTCGTCGGCGGGACGGCCCTCGTCGAACAGCCGCACCCCGGCGTCGTACGACACCTCCTCGCCGGCAGCGGCGAGCTCGGCGACCTGCTCGTCGGTGAAGCCGTCGAGGATCGGGACCGCGCGCAGCTCGTCTGCCAGCGTCGTGTGAAGAGCCGTCATGTCGCCGCCAGGTAGCGGTGGACGAGGTAGACCGACATCGCGCCCTCGCCGACGGCCGAGGCGACGCGCTTCATCGAGTCGCGGCGTACGTCGCCCGCGGCGAAGACGCCCGGCACGCTGGTCTCCAGCGCGAACGGGCTCCGCTCCAGCGGCCAGGGCAGGGACGGCGGCAGGTCGGGCCCGGTCAGCACGAACCCGCGCTCGTCCCGCGCGACCGAGGACCCGAGCCACTCCGTACGCGGGGCCGCGCCGATGAAGATGAAGACCGAGCTGGTGGCGACGTCGTCGACGCTGCCGGCCGACTGGTCGCACAGCGTGATGCCCTCGAGGTGGCCGTCGCCGCGGGTGCCGACGATCTCGGTCTGCAGCCGGACCTCGACGTTGGGCGCGTCGTGGATGCGGGTCACGAGGTACTGCGACATCGACGCCTCCAGCGAGGTGCCGCGCACGACGAGCACGACCTGCTTGGCGTACTTCGCGAAGTTGAGCACGGCCTGCCCGGCCGAGTTGGCCGCGCCGACGACGTACACGTCCTCGCCGACCGTCTGCGTCGCCTCGCTCGCGCTGGCGCCGTAGTAGATGCCGCGGCCGACGAAGTCGTCGAGGCCGGGGGCGTCGAGGCGGCGGTACGACACCCCGCTGGCCACGAGGACCGCGCGGGCCTCGATGTCGGCCGAGCCGTCGAGCAGCACCGCGCGCACGGGGCCGCGCGTCTCGAAGCCGACGACGTCGCGCGCCAGCACCATCTCGGCGCCGAACCGCGACGCCTGCGCCACCGCGCGGTGGGTGAGGTCGGCGCCGGAGAGGCCCTTGGGGAAGCCGAGGTAGTTCTCGATCGACGCGCTCTGCCCGGCCTGGCCGCCCGGTGCGTCGCGCTCCACGACGACGACCTGCAGCCCCTCGGAGGCGGCGTACACCGCAGCCGCGAGGCCGGCCGGCCCGGCGCCGACGACGCAGAGGTCGTAGAGCGGCTTGGTCGCCCGGGTGCTCAGGCCGAGTGCGGCGGCGAGCTCGATCGTGGTGGGGGAGCGGAGCACCGACCCGTCGGGGAGGGCCACCACCGGGAGCTCGCCCTCGCCGGCGACCTCGAGCAGCCGCGTCGCCTCGTCGGACGCGTCGACCTCGAGCCAGCGGTAGGGCACGTGGTTGTGGGTGAGGAACGTCTTGACCTCATGCGTCCGGTCGGACCAGCGGTGGCCGACGACGCGCACCTCGGAGTCGCGGTCGGGGTGGCCGTGCGCCCAGTCGCCCAGCAGCTCGTCGAGCACCGGGTAGAGCCGGTCCTCGGGCGGGTCCCACGGCTTCATCAGGTAGTAGTCGAGCGCGATGTCGTTGATCGCGCGGATCGCGACGTCGGTGTCGGCGTACGCCGTCAGCAGCAGGAGCTTGGTGTCGGGTGACTGCTCGCGCACCTGCTGCAGCACCTCGATGCCGGTCATCCCGGGCATCCGCTGGTCGCTCACGACGGCCGCGATCGGGCGGTCCTTGAGCAGCTGGTCGGCGAGGATCTCCAGCGCCTCGGGCCCGGACGTGGCGCGCAGCACGCGGTAGTCCTCGCCGTACCTCTGGCGCAGGTCGCGCACGACGGCTGCGACCACCGCGACGTCGTCGTCGACCGCGAGGATGGCGGGCTTCGCCATCGGCGCACCTCCCCGTCGTCAGTCGCCGTCCTCGGACGTTACTTCGCGGAGGGCGGCTTTCGACAGGTGGTCGAGACCAGTCGGGCTGGGGCTCTAGCTCGTACGCCGGGTGGCGTGCACGGCGGTCGCCGCCGTGTGGAGGACGGTGGCGGTCAGCATGCCGACGACCTGGGCGAACGAGCGGACGTAGAACGAGTTCACGATGTCGAGTACCCGCGGTATGCGGTTTCATGCGCCTGAAGTGCACCCGAGCGACGACGATCGGGGAATGACCGATGTCCAGGAGTTCCGGATCACGCTGACCGTCGACGACTTCGATGCGGCGGTCGCGCTCTACCGCGATGCGCTCGGCCTGCCCGAGGTGGCCGACTGGAGCAGCGACCAGGGCCGGGTGCTGCTGCTCGACGCCGGGCGGGCGACGCTCGAGCTGTTCGACGAGGCGCAGGCCGCGATGGTCGACGAGCCTCGAGGTCGGACGGCGGGTGTCGGGGAAGGTGCGCTTCGCGCTCCAGGTGCCGGACGCGGACGCGGCCGCCGTGTCGCTCGTGGCGGCGGGTGCGACCTCGGTCGCCGACCCGGTCGACACGCCCTGGGGTGACCGCAATGCCCGGGTGGCTGCGCCGGACGGGATGCAGCTGACGCTGTTCACGCTGAGCGACTAGGGAGCAGACCGCTTCGCGGGGTGCGGCTTGCGGAGGGTGTCGGGCAACAGCTGGGCGCCCGACCCGCGCTCCGCGGCCCAGTCGCCGGCGTTGGAGAACGCGCACGAGCGCAGGCTGAGGCAGCCACACCCGATGCAGCTGTCGAGCCCACCCTTGAGCCGCTGCAGCGCGGCGATCTGCTCGTCGAGGCGGGCACCCCAGTGCTTCGAGATGCGGTGCCAGTCGGCCTTGGTGGGGGTGCGGTTGCCGGGCAGGCGGCCGAGCTCCTCACGGATCTCCTCGATGGAGAGCCCGACGTTGGAGGCCGCCCGGATGAAGGCGAGCCGGCGCAGCACGTTGCGCTCGAACCGCCGCTGCCCGCCGCCGGAGCGGTGGGCCTCGATCAGGCCCTCTGCCTCGTAGTAGCGGATCGCGGACGCGGCGAAGCCGCTGCGCTGCGAGATCTCGCCCATCGGAAGAAGATCGCGCGGATCCATGCTGCCCCCAAATGTGATTGGCCCTTGAACTCAAGTTCACTTCAACTTGAACGATAGTGACATGCCCAACAAGACAAGCACGGACACAACGACAGAACGGGTGGCACTCGTCACCGGAGGATCGGCCGGGCTCGGCCTGGCCCTGACCACGGCGCTCGCGGACGCCGGGTGGCGCGTGATCACCGACGGCCGCAGCGAGGAGAAGTTCAAGGAGGCCGACCTCCCGGACGGGGTGACGGTGGTCGTCGGAGACCTCACGGACGCCGACCACCGCGCCGAGCTGCTCGCGCACGTGACGGCGTACGGCCGACTCGACCTGCTGGTCCACAACGCCAGCACGCTCGGACCGCTGCCGATGCGGCCATTGGCCGAGGTCGACGTCCCCGACCTCGCCCACGTGTGGCGCACCAACATCGGCGGGCCGCTCGTGCTGACGTCGACGATGCTGCCGTGGCTGCGGGAGGCGGACGGCGTACTGCTGTCGATCAGCTCGGATGCGGCGGTCAACCACTACGAGGGCTGGGGCCTGTACGGCGCGAGCAAGGCGGGCCTCGACCACGTGACGCTGACGTACGGAGCGGAGACCGGCCTCACCGCGTACGCCGTCGACCCCGGCGACATGCGGACCGCGATGCACCAGGACGCCTTCCCCGGCGAGGACATCTCGGACCGACCGCTGCCGGCGACCGTCGTGCCGCACCTCCTGGCCCTGCTCGAGGCGCGGCCGGAGAGCGGCCGCTACCGGGCTGCTGAGTTCGGGGGTGACGTCCGATGACGCTCCTGACCGAGACCCCGCACACCCACTTCACGGCCTCGGCCTTCGCGCCGCAGCCGGCCGAGGAGCGCGGGCTCGCCCGCGACGAGGTGCGGCTGCTGGTGGCGACGCCCGACGGCCTGTCGCACGAGCGGTTCCGCGACCTGCCCGACCACCTGCGCGCGGGCGACGTACTCGTCGTGAACACCTCCGCCACGGTCGCCGCCGAGGTCGACGCGACGCTCGACGGCGAGGCGGTCGTGCTCCACGTCGCCCACCACCTCGACGACGGCGACCGGGTCGTCGAGCTCCGTACGGCGCCCGACGCGGCCCGCGCACTGCTCGACGCGTCAGCCGGGGAGCGATGCTCACCGTCGGCGACGTACGCCTCGACGCTGCGCGAGCCGTGGCCCGGTGCCGCGTCGTCACCGACCGGCGTCGGCAACCGCCTCTGGCGGGCGTCGGTGCGCGGCGACCTCGACCGGCAGCTGGCGTGGAACGGCCGCCCGATCGCCTACGGCTACCTCGACCGGCGCTACCCGCTCGCGAGCTACCAGACCGTCTTCGGTCGCCACCCGGGCAGCGCCGAGATGGCGTCGGCCGGCCGCCCGTTCACCCACGAGCTGGTGACGCGGCTGGTGACGGCGGGCGTCCTGTTCGCTCCGGTGACGCTGCACACCGGCGTCTCCTCGCAGGAGGCGGGCGAGGCGCCCGGGCCGGAGTGGTTCGACGTCCCGCCGACCAGCGCGCGGATCATCAACGCTGCCCGCTCGAACGGCGGCCGGGTGATCGCGGTCGGCACCACGGCGACCCGGGCCGTCGAGTCCGTCGGTGCGCGGCGCGTACGTCGTCGCGAACCGCGGCTGGACCGACCGGGTGATCACGCCCGCGGACCCGCCCCGCGTCGTCGACGGGCTCGTCACCGGCTGGCACGACCCGATGGCCTCGCACCTGCTGCTCGTCGAGGCGGTGGCCGGCGAGCGCCTGACCCAGGCGGCGTACGACGCGGCGGTGGCGGAGGGCTACCTCTGGCACGAGTTCGGCGACTCGGCGCTGCTGATGCGGAGGTGAATCGCGACGGGTGACGTGTCCGATCGGAGCGCGAACCTGTCTGACCGACGCGAGCACGCGCACCCCTCGGCGCCGACGATGGAGTAGTTCCTTCCCACTGACTCGAACTCCAGGAGAACCCATGCTGATCGCTGTGCTCGACCTCCACACCAGTGCCGATGACCGCGCCGCCGCACTCGCCCAGCTCGACGGCGAGCGCGACGGGATCCGCGCCATGCCGGGAAACGTCGACTTCCGGGTGTACGCCTCTCGCCACGACGACGGCGCCGTGACCGTCGTCCACGAGTGGACCGACGAGCCGTCGTTCGCCGGCTACCTCTCCTCCGACGCGTTCGCCCGCTCCAACGTGGCGCTCCGTCCGCTGATGAGCGAGGCCCCGGTGAGCCGCCGGTTCCGGGCCGATCTGCTCGAGACGGTCTGATCCGCAGCGCGTCTAGGGTGACGTCGTGCGAGGCAGACCGTGAGGCGCGAGGCGTTCGCCTTCACCCGGGACTTCGAGGCCGCTCCGTCGTCCGAGCTGTGCGTCGATCGCCACTACCTGCTGTGTGCCTCACGCGGTGCGCTGCGTCTGGAGGCGCACGGCAGGTCGTGGGTGCTGCCGCCTGCGCGGGCCGCACTCATCGCGGCGGGCGAGCCGATCCAGGTCGCCATCCCGCAGCCGGCGACGACGTCATCGGTGCTCTTCGACGCCGACTTCGCACCCGCACCACCCGCGCCGCTGACCGTGTTCGACCTCAGCCCACTGGCGCGTTCCCTGGTCTCCGAGTGCGCCGCCTGGCCGGACGCCGCGGAACCGCTCCCGCCGTACGCCCGCAGCATCTTCGGGGCGCTCGCGGCTGTGGCGTGGCGGTTGGCGTTGACTCCCAGCCCTGTGACGCTGCCGGCCGGTGAGTCGGCCGAGCTCCGTCGTGCGCTCTCACTCACAGACGAGCGACTGGGCGAGGACGTCCGGTTCGACGACATCGCCAGCGAGGTCGGCCTCGTCCCTCGGTCGCTGGCCCGCCGGTTCGAGGACGAGTGCGGGATGACCTGGCGCGCCGTCCTCCGCGGCATGCGGGTGCGCCGCGCGATCGAGGAGCTCGCTGCGGGGGACGACTCCGTCACGACCATCGCCCACACGGTCGGTTACACGTCGCTGTCGGCCTTCAACGCCGCCTTCCGTGACCTCACGGGGCGTACGCCGACCGAGTACCGAGCGACCTTCCGCCCCTGAGGGACGTACGCCAGCGCGACGTTCAGCAATCAGTGGAGCCCCGGGCCGCACGTGGCGTCCCGGGGCTCCGCTGTTGGTCGATCAGGCCTGCTGGCCCAGCGCGAACTGGATGTTGCCTTCCTCGTCCACGCCGCCGTCGAGGATCTTGTCGTCCAGCAACACGGCTGCCGGCCCATCGACGTAGACGGTGGCGCCGTCCTGCTCGACGACCAGGTCGTCCTCGGCCGCGTTGTCCGCGGGGCTGACGGAGAAGGACTCCCCGTCGGGCTCGGTCGCGATGCGGAGGGCGGAGATGTCCGGCACCTCTTCGCTGAGCTTCTTCACGATCTCGGTCACGTTCTCGGTGAGAGCAAGCATGTGGCTCTCCTTCCGACTAGCGAATGTGTCTCCTCCACCATTGCGGGGATCGCCGGCAGGATCAAAACGAGGGCCTGGTTCTCGCCGCATATCCGCTCGCGCTGGGCCGTACGGGGTGCCTAGGTTGGCGGCATGGCTGCCCGTCTGCACGCGCTGACCGTCCTCGCCTCGGAGCCTTCGTCGCTCGCCGCCTTCTGGGGCGATCTGCTCGGGTGGGAACGATCGGGGCTCGACCTGCTGCCCGACGCGGATGCCCCACTGCGCCTGGCTTTCGAGCAGTCGGAGCTGCCGCGGGCCAGGCCCAACCAGATCCACTTCCACCTGACCAGCTACACCGCCTCGCAGGAGGCGACCGTCGCTCGCGTGCTCGAGCTGGGCGGGTCGCACCTCGACGTCGGGCAGCTGCCCGACGAGGACCACGTCGTGGTGGCCGATCCGGAGGGCAACGAGTTCTGCGTGATCGAGGAGACCAACAACTGGCTCGCCGGCACCGGCTTCCTCGGTGAGCTGGCAGCGGACGGCACGCGTGAGGTCGGCGTCTTCTGGGCGGCTGCCCTCGACTGGCCGCTCGTCCACGACGAGGACGGCGAGACCGCGATCCAGCCGCCCGGTGGCGGGTTCAAGATCGCCTGGGGCGGGCCGCCCCTCAACGACCGGGCGGAGCGGAACCGGATGCACTTCGTGCTGGTGGCCGACGACCTCGAGGCTGAGGTGGAGCGGCTGGTGGGGCTGGGCGCTGCTGTGGTCGTACGCCGCGACGGCGAGGTCGAGATGGCGGATCCCGACGGGAACGAGTTCGTTCTTCGGATCGAGTAGGTCTGGTTTCGAGGCTCGCTCCGCTCGCACCTCAACCAACGAAACGCATGGGTCTCAGAGCCAGCGGCGTACGCGTCGGCGGTAGGCGTCGTACGGCTCGCCGAAGCGCTCGTGGAGGAACCGTTCCTCCGGGAGGATCGCACCCCACAGCACGAGAGCGACCGCGACCGGGAACAGGACCAGGGCCCAGAAGGTCGAGGCCAGCAGGGCGATGGCGAGGTAGAGCGCCAGAAGGCCCACGTAGAGCGGGTTTCGGGAGAGCCGGTAGGGCCCGGACTCGATCATCGACGTCGTCGCGTCGCCGGGCAGGAGGCCGGTCTCGTGGCGGGCGAACAACCAGAGCGACCAGCCGTTCCAGACCGCGAACAGCACCACCAGCAACCAGCCGACCGGCACGCGCCACCCGCCGGGCTCGGCCGGGTCACCCCACCACGCCGTCGCGATCCCGCCGGCCAGCAGCGGCGCGCCGATCGCGATCGGCGGCCACAGCCGGAAGCTGACGGTGTCGGCGGGCATGTGCCGAGTGTGCGCCTGAGGGGGACGGGCGTGGGCCTAGGGTGGGGTCAATCTCGAGGATCGGGGCGCCGGTGTCCGGTCGCCACCAAGGAGTCATCAACGATGCAGCTGTACGCGGCGCTCGTCCCGCCACCGGACGTGGTCCAGGACGCTCTCGACGCGGCGCGCGAGATGCTCACGCCGGTTGCCGAGGACACCTCACGGAGAGGGATCCTCGACCGGTTCCGGGGCCGTCGGCAGGTCGATGCCCCCACCGTCACCCTGGCGCCCGCACGCCCCGAAGCGGTCTTCGTGCGCCTGGCCGCCTTCGGCAACGTCGCCGCCGAGGACGCCGCCGTCCTCGGCCGGGCCATCGAGGCGCAGGCCCGCGCGTGGCCGGCGCCCCTGGTGCACGTCAGTGCGTTGCGCGTGGCGGACGCGTCGCCGTTCGACGTGACGGGCCAGCTCGACGGGGACGTCGACGCCTGCCGCGACATCTTCCTGCAGGTCAACGAGGTCGCTCGGACGCAACGGTTGTTCCTCGATCGCCGCATCTTCCGCACCGAGCTCGTCCTGGGGTCGGTCGGCGTCCAGGACGACGATGCGGTCCCCGACGCCATCGCCGGCACGGAGGCGCCGCACGAGGGGCCACTGTGGTCGCCGTCCCACGTGACCCTGCTCCGTACGTCCTACGTGAACGGCGGGTCGACCTTCGCGGAGGTCATGCAGGTCCCGCTGGCTGCTCGACCCCCGACCTAGCGCTGGAGGTCGACTGCCTCCGGGGTGTGGAGGCGGACCATGAAGCGGCCGGCGTGGGCGGGGACCGTGGCGGCGGTGAGGCGCGAGACGACGACCATCGTCAGGAAGGCCGCGGGGACGGACCAGGCCGCCGGCTGGCCGAGCAGGGCGGCGGTCCAGCCGGAGGTGGAGGACGTGCCGAGGGTCCAGGCGACGGCCGCCCCTGACCCCAGGCCACCGACCAGCAGCCCGGCGACGGCGCCACGAGGGGTGAGCCCGCGCCACCAGATGCCGAGCATCAGCAGCGGCGCGAACGTCGAGGCGGTCACCGCGAAGGCCAGGCCCACGGTCTGCGCGACGGCGACGTCCTGCGCCGGCAGGGAGAGCAGCAGCGGTACGACGACGGCGATGACCGCGGCGACGCGGAACGCCGCGACGCCGCCGAGCCGGCGCGTGCCCCAGCGTCGACCGGTCACGTCCTGCGACAGCACGCCGGCGACCGCGATGGTGAGCCCCGAGCTGGTCGAGAGGAACGCCGCGAAGGCGCCCGCCGTGACGAGCCCGGTGAGCACGGCGCCCAGCACCCCGCCGACCATCAGGGACGGCAGCTCGAGCACCAGCACGTCCGATCCGCTGTCGACGAGCGCGGGTGCGTAGATGCGGCCGAGGGCGCCGTACACAGGAGGCAGGAGGTAGAACAACCCGAGCAGCGCCAGCACCGCGAGCGTCGTACGACGAGCGGCGCGGCCGTCCGGGTTGGTGTAGAACCGCACGACCACGTGCGGCAGGCCCATCGTGCCGAGGAACGTCGCGACGATGAGGGAGTACGTCGTGTAGAGGCCGATGCCGCCGCCCGGCGTCGCCAGCGGGATCGACCACGACGCCGGTGCCGCGGCGGCCGGATCGGTCGCCCCGTCAGCCATCCAGACGGCCAGCAGGATGAAGACCGGGATGAGGAGGGCGGTGAGCTTGAGCCAGTACTGGAAGGCCTGCACGAAGGTGATCGACCGCATCCCGCCGGGGCTCACCGACGCGAGCACGACCAGCGCGACGACGAGCGACCCCGCCCACTGGGGCGCGCCGATCGTGGCGAGCAGGGTGACGCCCGCGCCCTGGAACTGGGGCAGCAGGTAGAGCCAGCCGATGGCCACGACGAGCACCGAGCAGAGCTTGCGCACGCCGCGCGAGCCGAGGCGTGCCTCGGCGAAGTCGGGCAGCGTGTATGCCCCGGACCGACGCAGCGGTGCGGCGACGAGGACCAGCAGGACGAGGTAGCCCGCGGTCCAGCCGACGGGGTACCAGAGCATCTGCGCACCGAAGGTCAGCAGCAGCCCGGCAACGCCGAGGAAGGACGCCGCGGAGAGGTACTCACCGCCGATCGCGCTGGCGTTGAGCCGCGGCCGCACCGTGCGGGAGGCGACCAGGAAGTCGCTGGTCGTGCGCGAGATCCGCAACCCGAACGTGCCGATCGCCAGTGTCGTGACCGACACGAGCACGACCGCGATGACGGCCGGGAGGATGTCGGTGCTCAGTGGGGTGGTCACTCAGGTTCCTCGGGCAGCACCGTGCCGACGAGGTCGGCGAAGTCGCGCTCGTTGCTCTCGACGCGGCGGATGTAGAGCCAGCCGAGCAGCACCAGCCACGGATAGGTCAGCACCCCGAGCAGCAGCCACGCCAGCGGAAGGGGTCCGACGCGCACGTCGCCGAGCGACGGGAAGAGGTGGAACACCAGTGGCAGCAGGCCGACCGTCAGTCCGAGCGCGCCCAGCACCTGCAGCGCCAGCACCAGCTGCTCGCGGAGCAACGAGCGCATGAAGACCTCGCCCAGCGCGGTCTCCGCGTCGATCTCGCGCGCCCCCGCAGGGCGTACGACGTCCGCGCGACGACGTGGCGGGCCGGTGACCCGTACGCGCGGCCCGGGCTGATCGCTCACGGCTCGCGCCGGGTGAGCACCGACCGCACCTCTCGCGTGTGCCGCCGGCTGACCGGCAGCTCGGTGCCGCCGATCACGACACTCACGCGGCCGCCCTCGCTGCGCACCTCCTCGACGTGGGGGAGCGCGACGAGCACCGAGCGGTGGATGCGGACGAAGCCGGCCGGCGCCCACTGCTCGGCGAGCGATGACAGCGGAGTGCGGACGAGGTGCGAGCCTTCCGCCGTGTGCAGCCGGGCGTAGTCGCCCTGCGCCTCGACGTGGGTGATCTCGGAGCGGTTGATGAAGCGGGTGACGCCGCCGCGCTCGACGGGGATCTGTACGTCGCCCGACGGTGCCGGGCCGCCCGCCTCGACCACCCGGCGTACGGCCTCGGCGAGGCGCTCCTCGCGCACCGGCTTGAGGACGTAGTCGACCGCGCGCAGCTCGAAGGCGGCGACGGCGTGCTCCTCGTGGGCGGTCACGAAGACCACCGGCGGTGGCGACTTGAAGCGCGACAGCACCTGGGCGAGGTCGAGCCCGGTGAGGCCGGGCATCTGGATGTCGAGGAAGACCGCGTCGACCTCCTCGGCCTGCAGCACGCGCAGCGCGTCGGTCGCGGAGTCACTGCCCATCACCTCGCCGATGCGCGGGTCGCGACCGAGCAGGAAGGTGAGCTCGTCGAGCGCGGGTCGCTCGTCGTCGATGACGAGCACCTTCAGACCTGTCATACCTGGACCCCCGGGGCGAACTTCGGCACCCGCACGATCACCTTCGTGCCGGCGCCGGGTGCGGTCTCGACCACCAGACCGTAGTCGTCGCCGTACGCATTGCGCAGCCGCGCGTCGACGTTGCCGAGCCCGACCGAGTCCATCGACGCGTCGCCGGCGAGCGCCTGCCGGACCCGCTCGGGGTCCTCGCCGGTGCCGTCGTCCTCGACCTCGATGACGCACTCCTGGTCGAGGTCGCGCGCGGTGATGGAGAGCCGGCCGACGCCGTCGTCCTTGTCGGCGCTGGCCTCGAGCCCGTGGCGTACGGCGTTCTCGACGAGCGGCTGGATGCAGAGGAACGGCACCGCCACCGGCAACACCTCGGGCGCGACCTGCAGCGTCACCTGGAGCCGTTCGCCGAAGCGCGCCTGCTCGAGCAGGAGGTAGCGCTCGACCGACCGCAGCTCCTCGGCGAGCGTCGTGTACTCGCCGTGGCGGCGGAAGGAGTAGCGGGTGAAGTCGGCGAACTCGAGCAGCAGCTCGCGCGCGCGGTCGGGGTCCGTGCGCACGAAGCTGGCGATGGCGCCGAGCGAGTTGTAGATGAAGTGGGGGCTGATCTGGGCCCGCAGCGCGCGCACCTCGGCCTCCATCAGCCGGGTCCGCGAGAGGTCGAGCTCGGCGAGCTCGAGCTGGCCGCTCACCCAGGACGCGACCTCGTCGGCGGCACGGACGAGACCGCCGGTGGTGTGTGGCGCGCCGACCACCAGCGCGCCGACGAGGGTGTCCTCGACGACGAGCGGGCTGACGATCGCCTGCGTCACCTGGCAGCCGCCGTCGTTGCAGACGAGCGTGCGCTCGTCGACGATCATCGTGTGGCCGGTCTCCGCCACCAGGCTGATCGTGGCCGCGAGCTGGCTGCGGTGGTGCGCGCCGAGGCCGTCCCACGCCAGCAGTCCGCTCGTGTCACCGAGGCCGGCGGCCGGTGTGCCGAGCAGCGCGCGCAGGTGGCGTACGGACCGCTCGGCGCTCGCCGACGTCAGGCCCTCGCGCAGCGCCGGGCTCGCCAGGGAGGCGTTGTGGAGCGCTCGGAAGGCAGCGCGGTCGGCCTCGCCGCCCAACGACGTACGCCGCCACCTCCATCTCGCCACGCAGCAGACCCTAGGTGGCGGGTCCGGGTGTCGCTACCGCTCGCACCCGCGCTCGCGCTCGGCGACGCAGCGGTCGCACCCTGCGCTGCCCTTGACCAGGTCTCGACCGCCCTCGCCGATGAGCACGTCGCGCCCGTCGTCGCCGAAGAGCCTGTCGGCGCCAGGTCCCCCGCGGACGTCGTCGGCACCCGTGCCGGCCTGGACCAGGTCGGCTCCCTTGCCCCCGCGGATCCGGTCGTCGCCGGCCCCGCCGCGGATGCGGTCGCGGTCGCCGTCGCCGAAGAGCCGGTCCTTGCCCGGGGTGCCGAAGAACGAGTCATCACCCGGGCCTCCGCGCATCTCCGCCGACTTCGGGCAGCTGAAGGAGTAGTCCTCGAAGATGTCGTCGCCCTGGAAGACGAGCTCGTCGTCACCATGGCCACCGGTGATCGTCGTGGTGCAGGCGAGGGAGCTGAGCGTGTTGTCCTGCTCGTCGCCCACCAGCGAGACCTTCCGGGCCATCAGGAACGCGTCCTCCACCCCGACCGCGGGGAGGGCGATGTCCTTGACCTGCAGCACCGCGCGCTTGAGGTCGAGCGCGAGCTTTCCCGTCGTGCGAGCCGCCACCAGGTGGTCCTCCCCGGAGCCCAGCTCGATGCGGCCACCCCTGCCGAGGTCGGCGCCGTCGAGCAGGAGGTCGTCGTCCCCGCCGAGGAGGTCGGCGGCGACGATCGATGGCTCGGGGCCGTCGGTCCGGACGATGACGCGGTCGTCGCCCTCGGTGCCGGTGATCGCGACGGCTGCGCCGCGGGCCTGGACGTTCAGGCTCTCGATCGACGAGAAGTCGGCGGAGGCGCCCGCGGTCCGGTAGGTGCCGGCAGCCAGGTCGAAGGCGTGCTCGGCGGGCGGGGCCACCGACGTCACCAGCGTGTCGTAGCCGTCGCCGCCCTCCAGCCGGCCCTGGGGGGTCGTGTCGGTGCCGTCGAGGACGAGCGTGTTGTTGCCCGGGCCGAGCTCGACCACGTCGGACCCGCCCGACGTGGTGACGATGTCGTCGCCGGAGCCCGAGCGCACGACGTCGACCTCGGTGGTGTTGCCCGAGGCGTCGCCCGTCTCCACCCAGTCGCCGCCGGGCCCTCCCTCGAGGGTGTCCGCCCCGGCACCGAGATCGGTGTCGACGTAGTAGCCGCTCGGGGCGGCGGTGGTGTCGACGACGTCGGCTCCCGGCCCGGCGTCGACCTTGAGCACGTTGTAGTTGGTCCCGTCGGGGACGACGCAGACGAGGTCGTCACCGCCGAGCGCCGTCACGTCGGTGGCGCGCCCGGTGACGATCACGTCGCGGCCCTCGGTGCCGGTGACCTTCGCGGTCGTACCGACGATCGTGGCGGCCTCGCCGCGGCAGGTCTCCCCGGCGGCGGTGGCGGAGGTGGTCGGCGCGAGCAGGGCAAGGCCCAGCAGTGCGGCTGCGGTCAGTGGCGTCGTACGACGCATGGTTCCTCCCGGGGCGATCAGCGAAAGTCGATGAGCAACATGTCCGTGTCCGAGCCGTCGCTCACGACCGGTCCCTCCTGTGACGGCTCGTCCCCGTCGGAAGTTGCCTGCTCGTCGCGATCGATCACCACGGCGCGGAAGCACCGGGTGACGTAGGGGATCTGCATGCCGTCCATGCCGCGGCCGTAGTCGGCGTAGAACGCGCGCACCTGCTCGAGGTGATCCGCCTGTGCGTCGTCGTCCATCATCGCGAAGCTCGACCGCGACCGGGCGAGGTCGATGATCGTCTCGCGGTTGACCTCCTGCCAGTGCTTGAAGGAGGTCTCCTCCATGAAGCCGAACAGGTCACTGTGGACGAGGTGTTCCGCGGAGCTCGTGTCGAGGTCCTGACGGCCGAGGAGGTCGCCCATCTTGCGCACCCACGGGATCCTCTCGTCACGGCTGTTCCACACGAGCGCGAGGTGTCCACCGGGCTTGAGCACGCGGGCGATCTCGGGCAGCGCGAGGTCGTGGTCGAACCAGTGGAACGCCTGCGCGACGACCACGACGTCCACCGAGCGGTCGTTGGCCGGGATGTCCTCGGCCGTCGCCGTCTTGGCGCTGACCTCCGGGACGCGCTCGCGGAGCACCTCGAGCATCGCTTCGTCGGGGTCCGTCGCGAAGGCCGCGTGGCCCGCGTCGACGAGCTGGCGGGTCAGCTTGCCCGTGCCGGCACCGAGCTCGAGGACGACCTTGGCCTCGCCGCCGGTGAGCCAGGTGACGGCTTCCTGGGGGTACGCCGGGCGGCCCCGGTCGTACGCCTCGGCGACGGCTCCGAACGACCGCGCGCGGTCGACGGTGGCAGGGGTCTCGGGAAGTTCGTCGCTCATCGGTGTCACCGTATCTCCCGGTCGGGCGGCGGCAAGGTCGCGGCGCTGTGCGCCGAGGAGTCAGGCGACTCGCTGCTGCCGCGCGAGGGTGCGCGCCCGCTGTCCGACCAGCCCCTACTACCGTCCTCCCCATGACGGATCCGCTCGCCTGGCTCACCGACCTCGAGGGCGTCCGCTCCGCCTATGCAGGCACCCGCGACGGGATCGACGTGATGCTGCGCGACCGCGGACTGCGGCGCACATCACCCGAGATGACGGGCGAGTCGCTGCTGCGCGGCGCCCATGCCAGCGCGGTGCTCGAGGGGTCCACGTCCTCACTGGAGCAGGTGCGGTCCGGGGACACGGACGAGATAGCCGCCGACGCGGTGAGGCTCTCCGCCTCGATGCTGGCGCTTGCCCCGTTGCTCAAGACCGCGCCGCTGCAGGCGATCGCGCGGCTGCACGCCGTCGTCGGCTCAGGCGCGTTGTCGGCCGACGAGCTCGGCCGGCCGCGCGACGCGGCATCAGCCGACCGCCTGCGTGGGGTCGCGGAGCTGCTGCTCTCCGCCACCGAGGCGCCGGCGCTGCTCGTCGCCGCGGTCGCCCACGCGGACGTCGCGACGGCCGCTCCGTTCGCCTCCCACAACGGGATCGTCGCCCGGGCGCTGGAGCGGCTCGTGCTGGTCTCGCGCGGCGTCGATGCGAAGTCGCTCGTCGTGCCCGAGGCCGGGCACCTGGCCCACCGTGCGGCCTACGAGTCCAACCTGCGCGCCTACCGCGACGGCGGCCCGAGCGGGGTGCACGCGTGGGCGTTGTACGGCGCCGAGGCGTTCGCCGCGGGCGCCGAGGCCTCCCCGCTGCGGGCCTGAGCGACCGCACATGCGAGCGGCACCCGCTCACGAGGATCGGGTGCCGCCGCTGACATGTGATGCCTGGCTACCAAGCGTGCTCTTCTGTATCGCTGGCTCGGGCAGATCCCGAATGACAGCACCCCATCGGATGGGTGGATCGCCGCGTGGGTACCTGGTTCACATGCTGCTGTGGAGTTCTTGACCTCAGTTCTAGTCCGGTCCCGGCGCACCTACAAGGGTTGACTTTGGCCCACGTCGGTGGGCGCGCCCAGCAGCACGCCGGCTCACGCACGACGGCTACGGCAGGAACCCGTCGCGCAGGGCGCCCGCGAGAGTCGGGGAGAGTGGCAGTCGCGGGATCAGCGTCGCCTGGAAGGCGTGGTAGGTGTCCGGCTTTCCGCCCCAGGTGACGCTGCTGGGCGCGAGGTCCGGCGTCAGCTCGTGGTGCCACGAGCCGTGCTCGGGGTCGCGGAAGTGGTCGGCGACGTGCTGCCACCACGTGCCGTACCACGTCTCGTACGCCGGCTCACCGGTCGCCGCGTGCAGGGCGGCGGCCGTCGCGGTGGCCTCCGCGGCCACCCAGTGCATCCGCTCGCGCACCACGGGCGCGCCGGACCAGTCGACGGTGTAGACGAAGCCGTCGGCGCCGTCCACGGCCCAGCCCTCGCGCACCGAGGCGTCGAAGAGCCCGCGGGCGTCGTCGAGCAGCCATGACGGGGCGTCGTCGCCGAGGCCGGCCCGCAGGTGCAGGGCCAGTCGGGCCCACTCCAGCCAGTGGCCGATGGTGGCGCCGTAGGGCCGGAAGGGGTGCGCCGGCTCGTCGACGTTGTAGTCGAGGACCGGTGTCCAGGTGTCGTCGAAGTGCTCGGGGATGCGCCAGTCGTTCCCGCGTGCGAGGTCGTGGACGACCCGGGTGACGATCCGCTGAGCCCGGTCCCGCAGGGACGCGTCGCCGAGCACGTCAGCCGCCGACAGCAGTGCCTCGACCGTGTGCATGTTGGCGTTGACGCCGCGGTAGCCGTCGAGGGTGGTCCAGTCCTCGTCCCACTGCTCGCGCACCATGCCGTGCTCGTCGTCCCAGAAGTGCTCGAGCAGGACGCCGAGCGCCTCGTCCAGCAGCTCGCGACCGCCGGGGCGTCCTGCCGCGGTGGCGCTGGTGGCGGCGAGGACCACGAAGGCGTGCTCGTAGGCCGTCTTGTCGGTCGACGTCGGACCGTCGGCACCGACCTCGGCGTACCAGCCGCCGTGCTCACCGTCGCGGAAGCGGCCGCGCAGGGAGGCCACGCCGTGGTCGGCCAGCCGGCCGCAGTCGGGGCGACCCAGCAGGTGGCCGAGGGAGTAGACGTGAGTCATCCGGCAGGTGACCCACAGCGGCACCGGCCGGTCGAGCTCGGGCGAGCCGTCCTCGGAGAGCCAGGCGAACCCGCCGTCGGGGTGCACGGACGCGCGACCGAAGTCGAGCAGCCGGTCACCCTCGGCCTCCAGCCAGCGTGCGTGGGCCGGGCTGTGCAGCCAGCCGCTCACCCGGTGACCCGCTTGCGCCGGTGAGCCCACATCACGCCTCCGGCGGCCATCGCGCCGCCGACGGCGAGCGCCGCGAGGGTCGGCTTGGCGGGCGGCAGCGGCACGGTCCGGCGCAGCGCCACGGGGCGTACGAAGCTGAGGATCGGCCACTCGTTGGCGGTCGCGATGCGGCGCAGCTCGCGATCGGGGTTGACCGCGAACGGGTGCCCGACGACCTTCAGCATGTGCACGTCGGTGACCGAGTCGCTGTAGGCGTAGGACTCGGCGAGGTCGTAGCCGACGGTCTCGGCGAGGTGCTCGATGGCGCGGGCCTTCTCCTCGGCGTACGCGTAGTAGTCGATGTTGCCGGTGTACTTGCCGTCCGCGATCTCCATGCGCGTCGCGACCACGCGGTCGGCGCCGAGCATCTGGCCGATCGGCTCGACCACCTCGGCCCCACTCGCAGAGACGATGACGATGTCGCGACCGGCGTCGCGGTGCTCCTCCATCAGCGTGACGGCCTCGGCGTAGACGAGCGGCTCGACGATGTTGTTCAGGGTGTCGTGGACGATCTCGCGGACGGTCGCCACGTCCCAGCCGGCGCAGAGCTGCGACATGAACTCGCGCATCTTGTCCATCTGGTCGTGGTCGGCGCCGCCGGTGAAGAAGACGAACTGGGCGTACGCCGAGCGCAGCATCGCGCGCCGGGAGATGAGCCCGCCCGCCTGGAACTCGCGGCTGAAGGCCAGCGTGCTCGACTTGGCGATGATCGTCTTGTCGAGGTCGAAGAAGGCCGCGGTCGGGCGGGACATGAAAGTCATCGTAGGCGCCAGGGCATCGGGATCCCGGCCCTTCAGCCGTCCACAGGGGCGCGCCCTCGGCCCTCCTCCACAGGCTTTCCGTCGCCCACCTCCCCGTCGTCGGTCGTCGCACCGAGGCTCGAGGGCATGGCAGTCCTCCTCCTCACCCGCTCCGCATCCGTCCATGACTCCGTCGTCCCACTCTGTGCGGCGGCCGGTGTCGAGGCGGACGTGTGCGCCACGCCCGCACTCGCCCTTGCCACGTGGAGCGACGCCGACCTGGTGCTCGTCGGCGTCGACGCGGCCGAGGAGGTGGCGGCCCTCGCGCCGCCCCGGCGGCCCGGGGTCCACGTGGTCGGACTGTCGCCGGGAGACGACGCGTTCCGCCACGCCGTCGCACTGGGCGCCGCGTCGGTGGTCGACCTCCCGTCGGCGTCACCGTGGCTGGCGGACGCGCTGGCCGACGTCGGAGAACGAGCCGCGCCGGGGCGTGTCGTCGGGGTGGTCGGCGGCACGGGCGGTGCCGGCGCGACGACCCTGGCGTGCGCGCTCGCGCAGTGGCACGCCGCCCGTGGACCCACGCTCCTGGTCGACGCGGACCCGCTCGGGCCGGGGGTGGACCGTCTGCTCGGGATGGAGGACCGGTCGGGCGTGCGGTGGGAGGGTCTGGTCGACACCTCAGGTCGGCTCGGCGCCCGAGCGTTGCGGGAGAGCGTGCCGCGCGACCGTGGGCTCGGGGTGCTGACCTGGGCCGGTGCTCGGCGGTCGCTCGACCTGCCGGCCGCCCGGCGGATCCTCGAGGCGGCCGTGCGCGGTCACGACCTCGTCGTGGTCGACCTCGCGCGCCAGGGCGGCTCGTCCCTGTCCGAGCTGGTCGACCGGTGCGACGACGTGCTGGTCGTCACGCCGGCCACGGTGCCGGGACTGGCCGCGACCGCCCGGCTGGTGGCCGACCTGGGCCGGGAGGGGCGTGCCGGGCTGGTGGTGCGACCGGGTGGCCTCAGCGACGCTGATGCCGCGCGGGTGACCGGGCTGCCCGTCGTCGCGACCGTGGGAGACCAGCGCGGCCTGGCTGCCTCGGTCGACCGCGGGCTCGGACCCCTGAGCGGCCGAGGTCCATTGGCGCGTGCCGCCCGCGACCTCTTGGCGGCGGCATGAGCACCCCACGACGTTCTTCATCTCCCCCGCTTCGCTCCTCCGAAGAACAACGCCGCGGGGACCCCGCATGAATCACGTGCCGGCAGCGGTGCTCGACGACGTACGCCGCCGGCTGGCCGACGCGGCGGGCGAGCTGACCCCGCACCGCGTGGCGGAGGCACTGCGTGCGTCCGGCTCGCCGGTGGGCGACGCGACGGTGTTGGCCGTGCACGACCTGCTGCGTCGCGACGTCCTCGGTGCCGGTCCGCTCGAGGAGCTGCTCCGCATGCCGGACGTGACCGACGTGCTGGTCAACGGACCCGACGACGTGTGGCTCGACCGCGGACATGGATTGGAGCGGGCGTCCGTGTCGTTCCCGGACGACGCATCCGTACGCCGGCTGGCCCAGCGCCTCGCTGCCTCGGCCGGTCGTCGGCTCGACGACGCGACGCCGCACGCCGACGTACGCCTGCCCGACGGCACCCGGTTCCACGCGGTCCTGGCTCCGGTGGCCCGGTCGGGGACGGTCCTGTCCTTGCGGATCCCGCGCGGTCGGGTCTGGACGCTGCCCGAGCTGGTGGGGGCGGGAGCGCTGCCGCCGGACGGCGCGTTCCTGTTGGAGGAGCTGGTCGACTCGCGTTGCGCCTTCCTGGTGACCGGCGGCACCGGGACCGGCAAGACGTCCGTGCTGTCGGCGCTCCTGTCCCTCGTCGATCCCGGTGAACGCATCGTCCTCGTCGAGGACGCCAGCGAGCTGCGGCCCGACCATCCACATGTCGTCGCGCTGGAGGGGCGACCGCCCAACATCGAGGGCGCGGGCGAGATCACCCTGCAGACCCTGGTGCGGCAGGCACTCCGGATGCGACCGGACCGCCTGGTGGTGGGGGAGGTGCGCGGAGCCGAGGTGGTCGACCTGCTGGCTGCGCTCAACACCGGCCACGGGGGTGGGTGCGGCACCCTGCACGCCAACTCGGCCGCCGACGTCCCCGCCCGGATCGAGGCCCTGTCGTTGGCCGCCGGGCTGCCGCGGGAGGCGGCGCACAGCCAGTTGTCCGCTGCGTTGGACGTCGTGGTGCACCTCGGGCGGGGGCGCGACGGTCGGCGCCGGGTGCTCGAGCTTGCCGTGCCCGAGCGCGAGGCGTCCGGTCTGGTGTCACTGCGGACTGCCGCGACCTTCGAGCCGGATCGGGTGGTGCGCGGTCCGGCCGCCGCTGAGCTCGCCGCTCGGTTGGGCTCGGTGGCGTGGTGAGCGGCTGGGTCGCGGCGATCCTGCTGGCCGCGGCGGTGACGGCGTGGTGGCCCCCGCCGTTGTCGCCACCCCGAGGTGCGTCGGCCCGCTCCGCTCCCTCGTGGGGACGGGTGCCAGGAGCGGGTCGGCGCCGTCGGGTCGCGGCGGACCAGGCGGCCGTGCTGGAGGTGTGCGACCTCCTGGCGGCTGAGCTCGCCGCCGGGAGGCCTCCTGGTGCGGCGCTCGATGCCGCGAGCGAGAGGTGGCCGCCACTCGTCGCGGCGGTGGAGGCCGTACGCCTCGGGGCAGACGTCCCCGACGCCCTGCGGCGCCTCGCCGACGAGCACCGCGGCGCCGCGGACCTGCGGTGGGTCGCGGGTGCCTGGCAGGTGGCGCAACGGTCCGGCCACGGGCTCGGGTCGGCGCTCGAGCGGACGGCCGACGGATTGAGGGCTCGACGGCGCACCCGCAGGCTCGTCGACTCCGAGCTGGCCTCGGCGCGGGCGACCGCGCGGCTCGTCGCCTGCCTGCCGCTGGCCGTGCTGGTGATGGGTTCGGGGGCCGGCTCGGACCCGTGGTCGTTCCTGATCCGGACGCCGATCGGATGGGCCTGCCTGGCGGCCGGTCTCGCGCTCATCGGCCTGGGGCTGGTGTGGATCGAGCGGTTGGCCGACCGGGCGAGCGCGCCATGACCTGGCTCAGTGCGGTCGGCGTCGCGCTGGCGGTCCTGTGCTGGATCCCGTCCGAGGTGCGGCCGTTCGCGGAGCCGCGCAGCGCGTCCGGGCTCAGCGTGCGGCCGCTGGCAGCCCTGGGATCGGCTGTGGGTGCGTGGCTGTTCGTGGGCGGTGCGGCCGGGGTGGTCGCGGGGCCTCTCGCGGGTGCTGCGGCCTGGTGGGTCCTCGCCCGTGCCGAACCGTCGTCGCGGCGCCGCGAGCGCGAGGAGGTGCAGCGGACCCTGCCGCACCTCATCGACCTGTTCGCCTCGACCCTGCGAGCAGGCGCCGAGCCGGTCGCGGGGCTCGCGCAGGTGTGCGCCGCGCTGCCGGGCCCCGCCGCTGTTCGGCTCTCGTCCGTCGTCGAGCAGGCGAGGTGGGGCGCCTCGGGGATCGAGGCATGGCGGTCCCTCGCGTGGGACGACGAGCTCGCCCCACTGGGTCGGGCGATGGTCCGGTCCCTGACGTCGGGAGCGTCGGTCGTGCAGACCGTGGAGCGCCTGGCCGACGATCTGGCCCGCGAGTCGATGGCGCGGGCCGAGGACGCGGCGCGGCGGGTCGGTGTCGCGGCGGCACTGCCGCTCGGCGTGTGCCTGCTCCCGGCGTTCCTCCTGCTCGGGGTGGTGCCGACGGTCGCCTCGTTGTTCGGATCGGTGGCGCCGTGACGGGCCACCGATCGTCCACAGACGCGTCCGACCGGTCGCAGTCCACAGGTCTGGTCACGCGCGGATGCGGGACGTCGCCGAACCTCGGAGGCTCGTGGGACGGGGCTCATCGGGAGCCCCACGACGACAGGGGAACCGATGAGGATCGACCGGCACCAGATCAGCGAGTCGGAGCAGGGCATCACCACCGCGGAGTACGCCGTCGGGACGGCGGCCGGGGCAGGGTTCGCCGGGCTGCTCTACAAGCTGCTCACCGGCAGCTTCGGCGACCAGCTGCTCGGCCGGCTGTTCGACCACGTCATGGGCCTGCTCGGCATCGGCTGATGACCTGCTACCGCTGGCGGCGCAGCGAGGCGGGTGCGGCCACCGCCGAGCTCGCCCTCGGCATCCCTCTCCTCGTCGCGCTGACGGCCGGACTGGTCTGGATGCTGGCCGTCGGGGCGGCGCAGGTGCGGGTGATCGACGCGTCGCGGGAGGCCGCCCGAGCCGTGGCGCGGGGCGACGACCTCACGACGGCCGAGTCGGTCGCGCTCCGGATCGCCCCCGAGGACGCGCGCGTCCGGATCGAGGTGGGGGCGAGCCAGGTGCTGGTCACCACCAGTGCCCGGATCAGCGGTCCGGGCGGACTGCTCGCGTCCCTGCCGGGGGTGACGGTCTCCTCCGAGGCGGTGGCCCTGGTGGAGGCGTCGTGAGGCAGTCGCTTCGCGGCCAGCGCCGTGAGCGTGGCGCGGCGACGGTGCTCGTGGTGGCGATGGCCGGCGTCCTGATGTTCGTGATGACGGGCCTGTCCGCCGCCGGCGGTCTCGTCACGGCTCAGCGCCGGGCGCAGGCAGCCGCCGACCTCGCGGCCCTCGCCGGCGCATCCTCCCTCGCCGACGCCTGCGCCGGTGCCCGCGAGATCGCGCTCGCCAATGCAGCCGCGCTGGAGAGCTGTCGTGTCGACGGTGACGAGGTCACCGTGGAGGTGTCGGTCGCCGGCCCGCGGGTGCCGTGGCGCGACCTACGGGTGAGCGCCGAAGCGCGCGCCGGACCTGGCTGACCGGAGCCGGTCAGATCTTGTCGCGGTCGCTGACGGTGGTGTCGCCGTCGGCGCGGCGCTCGGCCTCCACCCGCTCGAGCTTCGCGTTGAGCTCGGTCAGCTCCTTGCGCTCCCTGCGGTGCGCGAGGCTGCGCTTGGTGCCCCACTTGAGGATCGCGAGGCCCCAGAGGATCGCTGCTCCCGCGGCGACACCGATCAGGAAGGCGGACAGGACGTTGACGTCGACGCCGAGGTAGGTGCCGCCGGTCCCGGGGTCGGTGAAAGCGAAGGCGAACAGGATCGCGAGCGCGCCGAGAGCGATGAGGATGAGTCCGATGATCACCATGGTCCGAATCTAGCCCTAAGCCTGCGCCGGGACCGCACCCGCAAGGAGTGCATCCAGCAGCAGGATCGCACCGGCCTTGTCGAGCGGGTTGTTCTGGTTGCCGCACTTCGGCGACTGGATGCACGACGGGCAGCCGCTCACGCACTCGCAGCTCGCGATCGCCTCGCGGGTCGCAGACAGCCAGGCGACGGCGGTGTGGAAACCGCGCTCGGAGAAGCCCGCGCCGCCGGGGTGGCCGTCGTAGACGAACACGGTGAGCACGCCGGTGTCGGCGTGACGGGCGGTCGAGACACCACCGATGTCCCACCGGTCGCAGGTGGCGAAGAGGGGGAGGAGCCCGATCGAGCAGTGCTCCGCCGCGTGCGCCGCCCCTGGCACGTCGAGGGTGGCCAGGCCGGCCTCGGCGACGACATCGTCGGGCACGGTCCACCACACGGCCGACGTGCGCAGGGTGCGCTCCGGCAGGTCGAGCGGTTCCTCCGCCAGCACCTCGCCGCCCGGCTGGCGCCGGCGGAGGAAGGACACGACCTGGTGTGAGACGTCGACCTCGCCGAAGGACAGCTCGCAGCCCGCCCACGACTGCCGTTCGCGGGTGCTGACGATGCTGATGTCGGTGACCTCGCGGGCGGTGGTGCTGTAGGTCGGTTCGTCGCGGTGCATGGTCGCGACGTGGTGCTCGAGGTCGAGGTCCTCGACCAGCCAGGTCTCTCCCTGGTGGACGTAGACCGCGCCGGCGTGGGCCTGGTTGTGGGCTCCGCCCGCGTCGACGGTGCCGACCACCCGGCCGGTGCCTGCCTCGATCAGCTGGACAGGTGAGCCACCGGCGGAACGGATGTCGGCGAGGTCGGCGGCCCGGCCGCGGTCGGTCCAGAACCAGCCGCGCGGTCGTCGACGCAGCAGGCCGAGGTCGACGAGCTGGTCGACCACCTCGCGCGTGGTCGGTCCGAAGTGCGGCAGGTCGGCCTCGGTGAGCGGCGACTCCTGGGCGGCCGCGCAGAGGTGCGGCCCCATGACGTGCGGGTTGGAGGGGTCGAAGACCGACGCCTCGACCGGCGCCCCGATCAGGGTCTCGGGGTGGGTGACGAGGTAGGTGTCGAGCGGGTCGTCCTTGGCGACGAGGATCCCGAGCGCGTCCTGAGCACCGCGGCCGGCGCGTCCCACCTGCTGCCAGAAGGCGGCTCGGGTGCCGGGGAAGCCGGCGATCAGCACGGCATCGAGCCCGCTGATGTCGATGCCGAGCTCGAGCGCGTTGGTCGCCGCCAGTCCCATCAGGTCGCCCCGGCGCAGCGCGGCCTCGAGGGCGCGGCGTTCCTCGGGGAGGTAGCCACCGCGGTAGGCCGCAACCCGGTCGGGCAGGGAGGGGTCGATCTCGGCGAGCAGCTCGGCAGCCGTGGCCGCGACCTGCTCGGCACCGCGCCGCGACCGGATGAACGCCAGTGTCCGGACGTCCTCCGCCACCAGGTCGGCGAGCAGGTCGGCGACCTCGGACGAGGCGGCTCGGCGCACCGGCGCACCGTTCTCCCCGGCGTGCGAGGTGAAGGGCGGCTCCCACAGCAGGAGCGAGACGCGGCCCCGCGGCGAGTCGTCGCGGGTCAGCGCGACCACGTCGAGCCCCGTCAGCCGCGAGGCCGTCACCTCGGGCTCGGCCACGGTGGCCGAGGCGAGCACGAACGTCGGGTGGGCGCCGTAGATCGCGCACACCCGCCGCAGCCGGCGCAGCACGTGCGAGACGTGCGCCCCGAAGACGCCGCGGTAGTGGTGGCACTCGTCCACCACGACGTACTGCAACGAGCCGAGCAGCCGCGACCACCGCTGGTGCGACGGCAGCATCGAGCGGTGGAGCATGTCGGGGTTGGTCAGGACGTACTCGCCGTAGTCACGCGTCCAGTCGCGCTCCTCGCGCGAGCTGTCGCCGTCGTGCGCGGCCAGGCGTACGTCGAGGCGCAACGACGCGAGCCCGGCGAGCTGGTCGTGGGCGAGCGCCTTGGTCGGCGCGAGGTAGAGCACGGACGCGCCCCGCTCGCCGCGTGGGCCCCGGGCTGCGCGGATCGCGGAGAGCGCCGGCACCTGGTAGGCGAGCGACTTCCCCGAGGCCGTGCCGGTGGCGACGATGACATGGTCGCCGGCGTGCGCCGCGTCGGCTGCGACGACCTGGTGGCGCCATGGACGGGCGACCCCTTGGGCGGCGAACGCGCCTCGTACGTCGTCGGGCACCCACTCCGGCCAGTCCTCGTGGACGGCCTCGCGGGCGGGCAGCACCTCGAGGTGACGGAGCCGGTCCTCGCGCCCCGGGACCTCGGTGAGGCGACGCACCAGCGTCTCCACCGGAGGCACCACGTCGGGGCGGGAGGTACTCACGGACCGAGTCTGGCAAACGACGCCGACACCGGCACCGGGACCGGGGTCGCAGAGAAGTGCTGGGGACTCCTGCGAAACTCGTGGGACTCGTGGTTTGATACGACCCGGAAACGTTCAAGGGGACACGCAGTGTGTCCTGCACGTCGTCGTCCGAGCATTCGGGAACCGGGGAGCAGTTGTGGATCTCACCCTTGCCACACGCGAGGTGGATGGTCGCGCCGTCGTGGCCGTCGGCGGGGAGATCGACGTCTACACGGCGCCCAAGCTCCGGGACTGCATCACCGAGCTGGTCGGTGCAGGCACCTACGACATCGTGATCGACCTCGAGGCCGTCGAGTTCCTCGACTCCACCGGTCTCGGCGTGCTGGTCGGCGGGCTGAAGAAGGTCCGCGCCCACGACGGCTCGCTCGACCTGGTCTGCACCCAGGAGCGGCTGCTCAAGATCTTCCGGATCACCGGCCTGGCCAAGGTGTTCGTCATCCACGACTCCGTCGGGCTCGCACCCGGCGCCTGATCGCCGCCTCCGCACCGCCACCTCACCCCTCCGGGCATCTCCGGAGGGGTTTCTCGTGCGTGCGGCCGGTAAGCCCATGTGGCGTAGGTCACCCGATCCCGTGATCTGGGTCACCTCTGCGTAGACTCCGGCCCGTTCATGGATCTTTTACGTCCTAGGAGGACACAGCATGACGGGGATCTTGCCCGCAGTCGTGAAGCCGGAGCTCGCAGGCGGGGATCTCGTCCTGGTCGTCATCGTCGCCCTGATCGCGCTCGGCGCGCTCGGGATGGCAGCGATGTTCAGGTCGCAGGTCCTGGCCGCTGGCGAGGGCACCGACAACATGAAGACCATCGCCCTGGCAGTCCAGGAGGGCGCCAACGCCTATCTGACTCGGCAGTTCCGGACCTTGGCCATCTTCGCGGCGATCGCGTTCTTCGCGTTGCTCGTGCTGCCGGCCGACGACACCACCGTGCGCATCTTCCGCTCGGTGTTCTTCCTCGTCGGCGCAGGCTTCTCCGCTGCGGTGGGCTACCTCGGCATGAACCTCGCCGTGCGCGCCAACCTGCGCGTGGCCGCGGCCGCCGAGACCACCGGCCGTGAGCCGGCCATGACCATCGGCCTGCGCACCGGCGCCATGGTCGGCATGCTGACCGTGGGCCTCGGCCTGCTCGGCGCCAGCCTCGTCGTGCTGTTCTTCCAGGACGCCGCGCCCAAGGTGCTCGAGGGCTTCGGCTTCGGTGCGGCACTGCTCGCCATGTTCATGCGAGTCGGCGGCGGCATCTTCACCAAGGCCGCCGACGTCGGCGCCGACCTGGTCGGCAAGGTCGAGCAGGGCATTCCCGAGGACGACCCGCGCAACGCCGCCACGATCGCCGACAACGTCGGTGACAACGTCGGCGACTGCGCCGGCATGGCCGCGGACCTCTTCGAGTCGTACGCCGTCACGCTGGTCGCCGCGCTGATCCTCGGCTCGCAGGCCTTCGGCGACAAGGGACTCGTGTTCCCGCTGCTGATCCCCGCCATCGGTGCGCTCACCGCGGTCGCGGGCGTCTACCTGACGACGCCCAAGGCTGGCGAGAACGGCCTGACGACCATCAACCGGTCGTTCTACCTCTCCTCCGGCATCGCCGCGGTGGCGAGCGTCGTGCTGTCCTACGTCTACCTGCCGAGCAGCTTCGCGGAGTTCAACAACATCGCCGTCGACCTGGCCGGCGCCGATGGTGACCCCCGCTTCATCGCCGCCTCCGCGGTGGTCATCGGCATCGTGATGTCCGCGGGCATCCTGGCCCTCACCGGCTACTACACCGGCACCGAGTACCGCCCGGTCAAGGACGTCGGCAAGACCTCCCTCACCGGCCCGGCCACGGTCATCCTGTCCGGCCTCTCGGTCGGCTTCGAGTCGGCGGTCTACACGACCCTCGTCATCGGTGCCGCGGTCTTCGGCGCGTACCTCCTCGGTGGCGCGGCCCTCACGGTGTCGCTCTTCGCGGTGGCCCTGGCCGGTTGTGGTCTGCTGACCACCGTCGGCGTCATCGTCGCGATGGACACCTTCGGTCCGGTCTCCGACAACGCGCAGGGCATCGCCGAGATGTCGGGCGACGTCAGCCCCGAGGGCGCGCAGATCCTCACTGAGCTCGACGCCGTCGGCAACACGACCAAGGCGATCACCAAGGGCATCGCGATCGCCACGGCCGTGCTCGCCGCGACGGCGCTGTTCGGTTCGTACGCCACCTCGGTGTTCGAGTCGCTCGCCGAGGCCAACGTCAGCCCGGACGAGGCCTACCTGCTGGACTTCAGCGTCTTCAACCCGGCTGTCATCGTCGGCGTGCTGCTCGGTGCGGCAGTGGTGTTCCTCTTCTCCGGCCTCGCCATCAACGCGGTCGCCCGCGCTGCCGGTGCGGTCGTCATGGAGGTCCGCCGCCAGTTCCGCGAGATCCCCGGCATCATGGAGGGCACCGGCCGTCCGGAGTACGGCAAGGTCGTCGACATCGTCACCAAGGACTCGCTGCGCGAGCTCGTGACGCCCGGCATCCTCGCGGTGCTGGCACCGATCGCGGTGGGCTTCGGCCTCGGCGCGACCGCCCTGGCCGGCTTCCTCGCCGGTGCCATCGGCACCGGCACCCTGATGGCCGTCTTCCTGGCCAACGCGGGTGGCGCGTGGGACAACGCCAAGAAGCTGGTCGAGGACGGCCACCACGGCGGCAAGGGCTCGGCCGCCCACGAGGCGACGATCATCGGTGACACCGTCGGTGACCCGTTCAAGGACACCGCCGGCCCGGCGATCAACCCGCTCATCAAG
This sequence comes from uncultured Actinomycetota bacterium, assembly GCA_963708875.1. Taxonomy (GTDB): domain Bacteria; phylum Actinomycetota; class Actinomycetes; order Propionibacteriales; family Nocardioidaceae; genus Nocardioides. The sequence goes on along the minus strand of CAVPUL010000003.1, from coordinate 345,957 downwards.
GTGATGAACCTGGTCTCGCTGCTCATCGCGAGCGCGGTCGTCTCCCTGAGCGTCGGCACGGACGCGAACGACGCCCTGCGCATCGTGATCGCGCTCGTCGCGGTGGCGATCATCGCGGGCGCGGTGGTGATCTCCAAGCGTCGCGGGGTCACGATCTCCGACGACGGCGACAACACCGGGTCGTCGTCGTTCACCCCGCACGCGCCCGACCCGCACAACGTCTGACCCCGTACGCCGTCAGCGGCCCGTCACTCCTCCGGGAGTGGCGGGCCGCTGTCATGCGAAGGGCGCTCGTCGAACGACGCGGGGCCGGGCGACCCGAACCATGTCGTGGAGCTCGTTGCTCGCCCGCAGGCCGAGCTCGCTGCGCAGGAGACGGGCGTACGCGTCGAGCGCCCGGCGCGCCTCGACCTGGTTGCCCTCGGCGAGGTGCGCGAGGAGCAGCGCCTTCTGGCCGCTCTCGCGCAGCGGCTCGAGGTGGACCGCGCACAGCGCCGCCTCGACGGCCTCGGCGCACCGACCCCGCTCGCGCAGGAGCGTGCTGAGCGCCTCGAGCGCGTGGAGCACGCGCTGGCGCAGTCGCTCGCGCTCGAAGATCACCCAGTCGTCGTACCACCCGGGCAGCACGTCCTCCGGGTCGAGCGGCCGGCCCTCGAGGACGAGGTCGTCCTCGGTGTGGGTGCCACGAACGAGCCGGTCAGCCCACGCAGCGACGTCGTGGACGTCGACGTCGACCTTCTCGTGCAGGGTGAGCACGCCCCGCTCGTTGCTGAGCAGGTCGAGACCCGCCGACCGCAGCCGCCACATGGCCGAGCGCAGGTTGCCGGCGGCACGGTCGTCGGTGCCCTCGGGCCACAGGCTGCCGGCGACGCGACGCCGGTCGACCCGGCCGCCGCGCAGCGCGACCAGCACGAGCAGGCGCTGCGAGCCCTCGGGCACGACGATCCGGTGTCCGAGGTGGAGCACGCTCGGCCCGCCGAACAGGCACAGCAACGATCGCTGCGTGCGGTGTTCGTCCGTGCTGGGCTGTTGAGTCACGATCGACTCCCGGATGTCGATGCTTCACGGGGCAGCCGCCCTCTCGGCCACTCGTGGAGACTTGTCGAGTAAAGACCACTTGACCCCGTGGCGTCACCTAAATCTTGAAGGTATGGACCGGTCGAGGAAGCTCTGCACGAGGGGGAGCACCTCGTCGGGGTCGGAGAGCCGCCACTGGTCTAGAACCCGTCCACTGAGGTCGTGGGAGGTCACGACCGACAGCAGGACCGAGTCGGGCCCCTGCACCTCCACGCGGATCAGGCACACGGCGCACATGGATCACTGGCTCCGGCGCGAGCTGCGGATGCCGGCGAGCACCACCCGACCGACCCCGTCGGGGCGGGCGTCGAAGTGCATGATGTCGCCGCTCTCGGCGCCGAAGTCGATCGCGCCCCACGCCAGCCCGCCCCCATCGCGCAGCGCGACGACCAGGTCGCGGTTCATCGACATGAACCCCCGCATCGGATCGCGCCCCGGAGAGAAGTTCGAGCCGTCGCGCCGCAACCGGTCGAGGTCGACCCGCGCCTGCTCGGCCCAGCGGCTCGCCGCCGCGTCGGGTGTCTCGCCGCTCAGCAGCACGCCGGCGACCCCGCTGTGCCGATCGACGTGGACCCGCGCCGCGACGACGTCGCCGGCCAGCCCGAGGTAGGCGACGAGCTCGCGGTCCAACGTGCGCAGGGTGTCGTACGCCGTCGCCGTCGTGCCGCGCGAGAGGCGGGACAGGAACGGGGGTGCGGTGTCGACGACCCGGCCGCCGAGGAGCAGTGCCGCCCGGTTGAGTGCCTGGCGCATCGCCTCGTTGGAGATCGGGGAGCCGGGGTTGCCGAGGATCCACGGGCTCGCGGTGTACTCGATGTCGGCCGCGAGCCCGAACGAGTGCATCGACGAGCGGCCCGGGCGGGCTCCGCCGTGAGCCTCGCGGATGCCGAGGGCGCGCCCGAGCTCGGCGTCGGACAGGGAGGCGTACGCCGGGTTCTGCCGCAGCACGGCCTCGCCGGCCTGCAGCTTGCGGAGCAGCACCTGGTGGATCCCGTTGCGGAACCGGCGTCCGAGCCAGACCGGGTCGACCATCCCGTCCCACCACGTCTCCGGCGAGTGGCCGGTCGCAGCGAGCTCGGTGCGGATCGTGCCCAGGACCTCGCTCGCCCAGGCGTTGGTGAACCCGGTGCCGCCCTCCGCGGGGATGACCTCGACGGGCAGCACCGCCTCGCCGGAGGTCGGTGGGGTCACCAGCCGCTGGACCTGCGCGAAGACCGTCGCCGCGTGGCGCCGCTGCTGGGTGAGCCGGTCGCGCAGGCCGTCGGGGCAGGGCGGGCTGGTGGCGGCGAGCGCCTCGTCCAGGTGGGCCAGCTTGTCCGGGACCGTCGTCCAGCGAGCGAGCTGCGTGAGGATCTGCGGCAGGCACCCGGAGAAGCGCACGCCCGCGCTGAGCAGCAGGGCCGTCAGGACGAAGGTGTCGCGATCGGGTGCACTGGCACTCAGCGGGCCGATGCCGGCCGACCGGATGCGGGTGAGGGCAGGCTCGAGCCACCACGACGTCACGTCGACGACCATCTGCTGCACATGGGGCCAGACGACGGCGTCGCGGAAGCACCCGGCGACCCGGCGCCGGTAGTCGGGATCGCGGCTCCCAGCACCCGGCACCCCGCGCATCAGGTACGTCGCGTTGGTGTCCCGGTCGGCAGCCCGGCCGTGCAGCGTGTCGACGGTGGTGCCGCGGGTGACGAGGAGGTCGGCGTGGTCGGTGTGCCAGGTCATGTCCCAGCCGAGCGGGGTGCCCAGCGCGCTCGTGAAGAGTGCCGGGTCCTCCGAGCGCAGCTGCCACAGGAACCGGAACAGCGCGGCGCGGTCGACGTTGAACTGGATCGGCCCGAGGCTGATGCCCGCGCCGGCGTCCCAGGCGTTGATGCTCTCCATCTTGCCCTCGACGCGCGCGATGACCGGGAGGTAGCAGTCGGGCTCGCGCAGCGGTGCGACGAGCGGTGGCAGGGTGACCCCGTTCACGACCCCGCCCGCGTCGAACGGAGGGTTGCCCCGCTGGACGTTGCGCACCGTGAAGGCGGCGGCACCGTGGCGCGCGAGCGTCGCGCGCAGCAGGGGGATGCCGAGGCTGCGCGCCTGCGCCGCGGTCAGCGTGGTCGCGCCGGCGAGCTTCGCGGCCCACTCGTCGCGCTGGGCGTTGCGGTCGACCGCGCTCAGTCCGTAGAACGAACGCAGGCCGGGCACGTCGACGCGGCGGATGCCGGGGGAGCCGGGATCGGCGGGTACGTAGACCCGCTCGCCGCCGTTGACCGTGATGATCTGGACGCCCGCCCCGTCGAAGCCGGCCACCGGGGTGGTGAGCCAGCAGACGGACGGGCCGAAGGGTGCCACCTGCCACCCGCTGCTCGTGGCGGTGACGACCTGGTGACCGGTGCGGTCGGTGAGGGCCTCGACGACGGCGGCGTCCGCGTCCGTCGCGGTGCGCACGGGGGCGCGGGTGTCGAGCCGGTGGGTGAACGGTGCACCCCCGGGGCGGTTGAGGGTGAGCGTGCCGAGCACCGTCTCGTCGGGCTCGTCCTCCCCCTGCAGCCAGGTCAGGACGCGCTGCTCGGGAGCGCCGGTGGCGGTCATGGTTCCTCCTGGTGGGTGGGTGCGGGGCAGGTCGGGGGGTGGACCGGTCGGGACCTCGGCCCGGTCCTCGCGGGCGGCCGGCCGGGAGGCGCGAGCCTGCGCGGACGGGTGCGGAACGGTGCGGCTGAGGTCGAGCGCGAGCCGGCAGGCAGCAGCCGCGTCGAGCATCCCGGCGCCGTACCGGGTGTCCGGCTGGCGTGGCTCGCGGGCGCTCTCGAGCACCACCCAGCGGGTCAGTGCCATCGGCAGCAGCCGAGGCAGCGCCGCCTCGAAGAGGAGCGCGACCGTCCCGCTGACGTGGGGAGCGGCCATGCTGGTGCCGCTCTTGCGGGTCAGGCCGTCGCGGACGCGGGTGCCCCCGGCGACGTACGACGAGCGCGCGGCGAGCACTCGGTTTCCCGGGGCGGAGATGTCGGGCTTCGGGCGCCCGTCGCGGCTGGGACCCTCGCTGGAGAAGAGGGTGGGCGGGCGGTCGGCCGCACCGGCGTCGTACGCACCGACGGCCAGGGGCAGGCGGCCGTTGCAGATCGACCCGGTCGTCGACCGGGAGGTGGCGACGCCGCTCGGGAAGCGGGCCTGGTGGGCGCCACCGGTGCGCTCGATCCATGCCTCGACGCGCCCGTCGTGGACGGTGCGGCCGGTCAGGCGCACGGTCCACCGTCCGGGTGGCGCGCCGGGCTGGAGGAACAGGTCGATCACGTTGTCGGCGTTGTTGGGGTCGGCGACGCGGGAGAAGCCGGAGGCGACGACGGTGGTGCCCACGCGGTGCACGCCGTGGGCACCGGGCTCGAGGTCGAGGACGGTGGTGCCGTCGGGTGCGACGAGGGTGACCGCGAGCCGGTCGCGACCGGCGTACCAGAGCTCGAGCTCGGTGCCGCCGGGTGGCGGTACGGGCACGTCCCACGGCAGGTCGGTGACGGAGCCGGTGGTGGTGGTGAGGGAGGCGTGCATGCGGCTGTCGTGGTAGTTGCCGCAGCTCATCACGATCGCGACGCCCGGTCGGGTGGCGAGCAGGTGGTCGAAGGCGCGGGTCACCAGGAGGGTGTCGTCGTGCGGTCCGCCGGTCCGGCCGAGGCTCATGTGGATCACCAGCGGTCGCCCGGCCGCGCAGCGGACCGCCCAGTCGCACGCCTCGAGGATGCGTGCGGAGTCGCCGAGGGTGTCCTCGCGAGCCGTGTCCTCGCCTCGCAGGTGGACGAACGCGAGCGATGCACCCGGTGCGACGCCGGGAGCCGATCCGGGGGCCCGGCCGCGCCCCACGGCGATGTCGGCGACGTGCGTCCCGTGGGTGCCCTGCTGCCCGGGGTCGACGTCGGCGTGGTCGTAGCCGAGGGCGGCATGGGGGTCGCCCGTGGCCAGCGCGGCATCGATCGCGGCTCGGGTCAGGACCCGGCCGTAGCCGAAGGGCTCGGGGCTGGTGGGGGTGCGGGACCCGCGCTGGTCCCACAACGCCTCGACGGCCGTGCTGCCGTCGGCGTTGCGCAGGTTGGCGTGGGTGACGTCGAGCCCCCAGTCGAGCACCGCGACCAGCACGCCCTTCCCGGTCAGGCCCGGCCTGCCCGGGCGCTGCGGGAGGTCGGCGGGCCGGGCGCGCACGTCCGGCACGCTGGTGGCCAGCGTCGGCCCGTAGGTCCGGATCGCCTTGAGGCTGCGGACGGACGGGTGGCCGCGTACGGCCCCGAGGTCGCCCAGCCGTACCCGCGCCGTGACGACACCGTCGAACTGGCTCACCACCCGGAGCCCGGGCACGTGGGCGCCGGCCGGGTCGAGCCGTGCGATCACCGGCACGACGTCGTCCGCGGCCGCCTCGTCGGGTGCCGGCACGGTGGTCGTCCCGGTCCGGGTCAGCAGCTGCTGGCTCAGGCCGGGGTCGACCACCGCGCCGAGGTCCGTCATGGTCGTGGTCCGTCGGTCGGGCGGTGGCTAGTCGTCCTCGGCGGGCTTGACGATCTGGTCCCGCTCAGCGCCCGAGACGAGGTCGAGGTAGGCGTCGTACTTCACGGCCTCGTCCGAGGTGAACAGCTGGTTCTTCGTCCGGCCGATCGCCTCGATGAGCATGTCGGTGGCGAGGTGCAGGGCCGTCCACAGCTCCTTGGTGTCGTTGCTGCCGCCACTGGGTCGTACGCCGCCGTCCACCGCGCCGAACGAGTCGGAGAAGCGGCTCGCCAGGACGTCGGGTGCCAGGTCGCGCAGCGCGGGCTGCGCGGCGAACGCGTCTGTCGCCGTCGAGCCCGCGACGATCGCCTCCACGGCGGCGAGGACCGCCGTAGCGGCCTTCTTCTCGCGACGCAGGCTGTCACGGGCGACGTTGCCGACCGCGAACGCGGAAAACATCGCGCGGGTCGCGGGCGGCCCGGGAACGAGGGTGAGGAACGTCCCCTCCTCGGCGCGCGTGCGTTCGGCCTTCTTCATCGTGCTCAGCGAGAGGACGCCCATCAGGGCGGGATCGATTGCCATCTCCGTCACCTCACCTGAACGCCATCATCATCATGAGCGGCATCATCGAGTCCGACGACGAGCTGCCGCCGGACATCATCAGCGGCAGCATCATCATCATGCTGTTGTCGGACTGGTCGTCGACGTTGGCGGCCCCGGTGACGGTGGCGCCGGTCGCGATCGGGTGCGTGTGGTCCTCGAGGGCGTTCTGCGCCGAGCGCGTCGCCATCATCGACATGACCATCGTCATCATCTGTTGCTGGCTCTGGTCGGCCTTGAGCTTGGTCAGGTGACGACGCAGCGACGCCCGGCTCTTCGCCGCGTCGGTGCGCAGCTTGACGATGTCCTTCTGGGTGTCGACCACGACCGTGCCCACCCGGGTCCGCAGGGTGTCCAGGTCCTTGCTGAGGGTGTTGACCCGTGACGCGTCGCGGTTGATCCCCTCCTGCAGCTTGCGGATGCCGGCCTCGAACTCCTGGCGGGTGACGACGGGCTCGGGCAGCCGCAACGTGGCGTTGCCGGCCGGCGTGTTCAGCGTCGCGGTCGAGACACCGCGCCCGGGTACGCCGATCGAGACCGACGGCAGCGGTGGCTTGGGTGTCGGCCTGCCGCCGAACAGGCCGCCGAGGGCGTTGCCGATCAGCTGCGCGGGGCCTCCGAGGAGGCTGCCGAGGAACTCCGACTCGTCGTCCCACGCCTCCACGCCCAGGGCTTCGTCGTCCCAGGCCTCGTCGTCCCAGGCTTCGTCGTCCCAGGCTTCGGTTTCCATGACGGTCATGACTTCTCCTGCTTCGTTGTGGTGGTGGTGTCAGGGGAGCTGAGGGGGTGGGCCTCGGTCTGGTGGACGAGGACGATCCCGGCCCGGCGCAGTGCCGGGGTGAGCCAGTCGACGAGGTCGCCGACGGCGGGGCGTTCGTGGCCGGGACCGCCGCGCCCGCCGCAGCTCTGGCAGTCGGCCACCAGCCCCCAGCAGTGCGGGCACGCACCGACGAGGCGAGCGATCCACGCGCTCATCTCGTTGGCAGCGGCCAGGGCTTCGCGCAGTCGCTGGTTGGCCCGCAGCGCGGCGTCGAAGCGTCGCTCGAGGACGTCCAGGGGGTCCGGCTCGGACTCCGCCTCACCGGACTGGAGCCTGGCCAGCAGGAGCCCGGCGAGCGGGTCGTGCGTCGCGCGCTCGGCGAGCTGGCGCAGCATCGCGGCCTGGGCGTCTGCGAGGTCGGGTGCGGGACTCGCCGTGGTGCTCATGCCATCACCTCCTGCCACTCGCCCTCGGCGGCCCAGCACTCGGCCTCGGAGTCGGACTCGGAGCTCGCCTCGTCCGCCGGGTCGTCGTACGCCTGCGTGGCTGCTGCCTCGACCGCCCCGGTCGCCCACTCGGCTCCGGGCTCGTACGCCGACGTGGCGGGTACGTCGGCGTCCTCGCCGGCGGGCCACGGGTCCGTGTCCTCGCTCGGGTCCCAGTCCTCGGGAGCGGGGGGCGGGGGCTCGTTGCCGAGCTGCTGGCCGAGCGCCAGCAGCAGGGGCGCCAGCGTGGTCACGAGCGTGGCCACGTCGTTGGCGCTGACGCTTCCTGCGGGCGGGGTCGGTGCGGTGGGAGCGGGCCGGGTCGGCGTCGGCCGGGGGACCGCGATGGTCCGGACCGGGGCGGGAGCCGGGCGTGCTGGTGTGGGCGCGGCCGGTCGCGGCGCCGGCGCGGGGGTCGGCGCGGGTCGGGCAGCCGGCGCGGGCGGGGCGGGCGGTCGCTGCGCGGGGGGTGCCGGCTGCTGGCCCTGCAGAGCCGTCTGGGCGGCGCCGAGGCCACCGCCGACCAGTCCGCCGATGAGGGCGCCCCAGGGGCCCGCCACCGCTCCGGTGGCCGCGCCGCTGGCCGCACCCGACCCGATGTTGCTCAGCCAGGTGAGGGCGTTTGCCTCCTCCTCGTCCGACCAGCTCTCACCGGACCCGCGGTCGTCCCAGTCCTCCGTCCACGTCGACTCGAGCACGAATGTCGTCACGGCCGTCCCTCCTCCACAGGTTGGAGGTCGAGGGTGGGTCCAGGCGGGTCACGTCCTTGTCGTCAGCAGGGCACCGATGCGTGCGGGAGCCGTGCCCGCGACGTCCCCGGAGGGTGGCGGGGCCGTCACCGGTGCGTCACCGCCCCGTCGGTCGTCTGGGAGGCTGGCCGCATGCCCCTGGGTCTCGACTTCATCGCGCCGCTGCGCGACGCGCTGCACACCGCCGGCTTCACCTACGACCGGGTGGCCGAGGCGATCGGGGAGGACGCGCACCGCGCGCTCGGGCGCAACGAGACGCTCCCCGCGCTGCGGCGTACGACGTCGGGCGGGCCCCTCGACACGTTGGTCCGGCTGTTCCTCCTGCAGACCCCGGTGAGCAGGGAGGCCGCCGATCGGGCACTGCCCGGGCTCGTGGACCGGCTCTGCAACGCCGGGCTCCTCGAGCAGAGCGTGAGCGAGGTGGCCGCGCGCATGGACTGCCGCCCCTACGCCACGTCCGAAGCAGGCGCGGACCGTGACCTCTGGGTCGTCTCCGACCTGACACCCGGCCTGGACGGCGCTCCGGTCGCGGTCGGTCCCGACCACGTGCTCGGCATCTCGAGCGCCTCGACCAGCCTGGCCCAGCTCACGATGCGCGAGCCCGTCACGACTGCCCTCGACCTCGGCACCGGGTGCGGCGTCCAGGCCCTGCACCTCGCCGCGCATTCCGGACGCGTGGTGGCGACGGACGTGAACAGCCGCGCACTCTGGATGACGCGACTCAACGCCGAGCTCAACGGCGTCGAGGCCGACGTGCGGGACGGCTCGTTCTTCGAGCCCGTCGCGGGCGAGCGCTTCGACCTGATCGCGACGAACCCGCCGTTCGTCATCTCCCCGGCCACCGGTGAGCGCCTGGTCTACCGCGACTCCGGCCTGCCCGGTGACCGCGTCGTCGAGCACATCGTGCGCACCGGCCCGGACCACCTCGCCGACGGTGGCTGGCTCCAGGTGCTCGCCAACTGGTCGGTCGTCGAGGGGCGGCCGTGGGACGAGCGGCTCGGCTCGTGGCTGCGCGACGACTGTGACGCGCTGGTGGTGCAGCGCGAGACGCTCGACCCGGCGGCGTACGTCGAGCTCTGGCTCAAGGACAGCGGCCACCACGGCGGTCCCGACTACGCCCAGCGCTACGACACCTGGCTGTCGTGGCTGGAGGAGTCGGGCATCGAGGGCATCGGCTTCGGCTGGATCAACGTCCGGCTGGGCGGCAGTGCTGGATCCGGGGGTGGGCGGCACGACCTCCTCGAGTGGCCGTACGACGTCGAGCAGCCCATCGGCCCGGCGATCCACGCATGGGGTGACGCGGTCACCGACCTGCGCGGTCTCACCGACGAGGACCTGCTCGGCCGGACCCTCCGGGCGCGCGAGGACGTGCAGCAGGAGACCGTCGGCCGCCCGGGCGCCGAGGACCCGGAAGCGATCGTGCTGCGCCAGCAGCGCGGTTTCCGCCGGGCTCGTACGGCCGACACCGTCGAGGCGGCCTTCCTCGGCGCGTGCGACGGCGACCTCTCCGTCGGTCAGCTCATGGGCGCGCTGGCCGCGCTGCTCGAGCGGGACGAGGCCGAGCTGCAGTCGACCTACCTCCCGGTCGTGCGCGAGCTGGTCGGCGAGGGATTCCTCCAGGTCAGCTGACGTCCACAGCCGGCACCGAATCGGTCGTCGTCCACAGGGCCACGGGGTCGGAGTGGCCCGGTCCAGACCGCTGCCCCCGGCGAGGTGGACGTAGTCCACGCGAGGCGCTGTGGAGGGCGCGGAGTGGCGAAAGTGGAAGGTGGCGCTACCGTGGCCGCGCTGAGCAACGCCTCAGCAGGCAACAAGAGGGAGCACCTGAAGTGGCAAAGCTCGTCATCGTCGAGTCACCGGCCAAGGCCCGCACCATCGGTGGCTACCTGGGCAAGGACTACGTCGTCGAGTCCTCGATCGGACACATCCGCGACCTGCCCAACAACGCGGCGGACACCCCGGCGAAGATCAAGGACAAGCCGTGGGGACGCCTCGCGGTCGATGTCGACAACGGGTTCGTGCCCTACTACGTGGTGCCGCGCGACAAGAAGAGCCACATCGCCAAGCTGAAGAAGCTGGTCAAGGACGCCGACGCCCTCTACCTCGCCACCGATGAGGACCGCGAGGGCGAGGCGATCGCCTGGCACCTCCTCGACGAGCTCAAGCCGCCGAAGGGCCTGCCGGTCCACCGGATGGTCTTCCACGAGATCACCAAGGCCGCGATCCTCGCCGCGGTCGAGAACCCGCGCGAGATCAACGACGACCTCGTCGAGGCGCAGGAGGCCCGCCGCATCCTCGACCGGCTCTACGGCTACGAGGTCTCGCCGGTGCTGTGGAAGAAGGTCATGTCCGGCCTCTCCGCCGGCCGCGTCCAGTCCGTGGCCACCCGCCTGGTGGTCGACAAGGAGCGCGAGCGGATGAAGTTCCGCCTCGCCTCCTACTGGGACCTCGACGCCACGTTCGACGCCGGCAGCGGCCACGACCCGCGCATGTTCCCCGCCAAGCTCCACAGCGTCGACGACGTCCGTGTCGCCCGCGGCTCCGACTTCGACAACACCGGCGTCCTCAAGGGCAAGGGCGAGCGCGTCCACCTCTCCCGCGCCGACGCCGAGGCACTGGCCACCGGCCTCGCCGACACGTCGTACGACGTCCGCTCGGTCGAGTCCAAGCCCTACCGGCGCTCGCCGTACGCCCCCTTCCGCACGACCACGCTGCAGCAGGAGGCCAGCCGCAAGCTCGGGATGAGTGCCAGCGTGACGATGTCCGTCGCGCAGCGGCTCTACGAGAACGGCTTCATCACCTACATGCGCACCGACTCCACGACGCTCTCGGGCGCCGCGGTCGGCGCTGCCCGCGACCAGGTGCGTGAGCTGTACGGCGCCGAGTACGTCCCCGACGCGCCGCGGACCTATGCCTCCAAGGTCAAGAACGCCCAGGAGGCGCACGAGGCGATCCGTCCTGCCGGCGAGTCGTTCCGCACCCCCGCCCAGACCGGTCTGTCGGGCGAGCAGTTCCGCCTCTACGAGCTGATCTGGATGCGCACCGTCGCCTCGCAGATGAAGGACGCCGTCGGCAACTCGGTGACGATCCGCATCGGCGGAGCGGCGACCGACGGCCGCGACGTGGTCTTCAGCGCGAGCGGCCGCACGATCACCTTCCACGGGTTCCTCAAGGCCTACGTCGAGGACCTCGACGACGCCTCCAAGCGTCGCGACGACGCCGAGACCCGCCTGCCCAACCTCACCCAGGGTGCGGCCGTGAGCGCCGCGACGCTGACCCCGGAGGGCCACGAGACGAAGCCGCCGGCGCGCTACACCGAGGCGTCGCTGATCAAGGAGCTCGAGGACCGCGAGATCGGTCGCCCGTCGACGTACGCCTCGATCATCGGCACGATCCTCAACCGCGGCTACGTCTACAAGAAGGGCACCGCCCTGGTGCCGGCGTGGCTGGCGTTCTCGGTGACGCGGCTGCTGGAGGAGCACTTCCCGCGCCAGGTGTCCTACGAGTTCACGGCCTCGATGGAGGACGTCCTCGACGAGATCGCCAACGGCCAGCGCGACCGCGCCACCGAGCTCGGCGAGTTCTACTACGGCGGCGGCGACGTCGTCGGCCTCAAGACGCTGGTCACCGACCTCGGCGAGATCGACGCCAAGGAGATGGCGACCTTCGCCATCGGCGAGGGCATCGACCTCCGCGTCGGGCGCTACGGGCCGTACGTCGAGGGGCCGGCGCCCGAGGACGGCGACGGTGCCCCGATCAGGGCCAACGTCCCCGACGACCTCCCGCCCGACGAGCTCACGGTCGCCAAGGCCAAGGAGCTGCTGGCCAACCCGGCCGGCGAGGAGCAGGTCGTGGGCAACCACCCCGACACCGGCCTGCAGATCGTGGCGAAGAACGGTCGCTTCGGCCCCTACGTCACCGAGGTGCTGCCCGAGGACGCGCCCAAGAGCGCCAAGCCGCGTACGGGCTCGTTGTTCGCGTCGATGACCCTCGACACGGTCAGCCTCGAGCAGGCGGTCAAGCTGCTCGACCTGCCGCGCATCGTCGGCACCGACGAGGACGGCACCGAGATCACCTCGCAGAACGGTCGCTACGGCCCCTACCTCAAGAAGGGCACGGACTCGCGCTCGCTGACCACCGAGGACCAGATCTTCGACATCACCCTCGACCAGGCCAAGGCGATCTATGCCCAGCCCAAGCAGCGCGGTCGTGGCGCGGCGACGCCGCCGCTCAAGGAGCTCGGCAACGACCCCGTCTCCGGCCAGCCGGTCATCGTGAAGGCGGGCCGCTTCGGCGAGTACGTCACGGACGGCGAGTACAACGCGACGCTCCGCAAGGACGACACCGTCGAGTCGATCACCCTCGAGCGTGCGGCCGAGCTCCTGGCTGAGCGTCGCGAGCGCGGTCCCGCCAAGAAGGCGGCCAAGAAGGGCGCGAAGAAGGCCCCCGCCAAGAAGACGGCTGCCAAGAAGACCACCGCCAAGAAGACGGCCGCGAAGAAGACGACCAAGAAGGCTGCCGCCAAGAAGTCCTGAGGCCCTACCCTCCTCGCACAGGGGGTGAGGCATGGCAGTGGAGACGGCGCCCGCGCCGGCGGCGTACGACGAGTGGCGCGACCGCCGCTGGCGGCTGACGGGCTTGGCGTTCGCCGTCCTGTGGTTGGTGACGGCCGTCCTCCTCGTCCAGCTCGGCGAGAAGCGATCCGACCTGAACCAGTTGTCGGCGTCCATCAGTGAAGGCTCTGTGACGCAGGTCGAGGTCGTGGGTGCCCCGCAGGAACGCTGGCGTGGCGGGACGGTCGTCACGCTGAGGTGGCAGGGCTCGGTGCTGACGCGCTTCGCGCAGGTCACGGTGTACGGAGACCGCGCGCGCAATCGGACTGCTGAGGGCGACCACGTCGTCGGCGACCCGGGGGAGTACCTCCAGGCCATTGCCTTCCCCCGAGAGCTGGACATCACGTACGCCGACCGCCCCAGCTACCGGGAGTGGCACGGGTGGCGAGGGCCGGATGTGCCGTACGTGGCGGCCTTGGCAGCGTGGTTCGGCACGATCCTCCTGGCGGGAGCGGGACCGCAGCCGTGGCGGGCGACCAGCTGGGCGTGGATCTGGCTGATCCTCTTCAGCGGCCCCCTCGGCAGCGTCGCCTACCTCCTCCTCGGCGGGCCCCTCGGAATGGGCCGGCCGCGCAACCCCGAACGCCGCCTCACCGGCGGCTGGGCCTTCCTGATCGGCGTCGTCCTCCTCGGCGGCAGCAGCAGCGGCGCGTGAGCCGTACCGTCCGACGGACCGAACGGTCGGGCCGCGGCCGCGCGGAGGCGTACGCCGTCCCGGCCGAGGCTCCTTCGGTCCGCTCGTAGACGCGCGGACAGAACCTCCGCCGAGCAACGCCGCCCAGGCGTGGACGCCCGGCGCCGGACGACTTCTGTCCGCGCGCCTTCGAGGCCTGCGTGGGGTGTGGGCGCTCGCCCGTAGGGTGTGCCCGTGAACCCGGGAGTCTTCTCAGAGCGCGGGCTCTTCGTCTGCTTCGAGGGGGGCGACGGGGCCGGCAAGTCCACGCAGTCGCGCCTGTTGCGTGACTGGCTGGTCGAGCGGGGCCGGACGGTGCTGCTCACCTTCGAGCCCGGGGACACCGAGGTCGGCAAGGAGCTGCGCCGCATCGTGCTGGACCCGGCCACTGGCCACCTGTCCGACCGCACCGAGGCGCTCCTCTACATCGCCGACAAGGCCGAGCACGTCGACCACGTGGTCCTGCCGGCGCTGGCGCGGGACGAGGTGGTGATCACCGACCGCTACGTCGACTCCACGCTGGCCTACCAGGGCGCCGGCCGCACGCTCGAGGTCGCCGAGGTCGAGGCGGTCGCGCGGTGGGCCACCGCCGACCTGCGCCCGCACCTCACCGTCGTGCTCGACCTCGCCCCCGAGGCCGGGCTCGGTCGTTTCGACGAGCGCGACCGGATCGAGGGGCAGTCGCTGGAGTTCCACCAGCGCGTCCGCCAGGGCTTCCTCGACCTGGCGGCCGCCGACCCCGACCACTACGCCGTCCTCGACGCGCGTGCACCGATCGAGGAGATCGCCGCCGCGATCCGGACCCGCGTCGAGCCGTTGCTGGAGAGCCGGTGACGACGACCACGGGGACGGTCTGGGACGACCTCGTCGGCCAGCGCGCCACGATCGAGGTGCTCCAGCACGCCGCGGCGGGCGTGGGGATGACCCACGCCTGGTTGATCACCGGGCCGCCGGGGTCGGGGCGCTCCAACGTCGCCCGGGCGTTCGCCTCGGCGCTGCAGTGCGAGCGGCGTACGGGCTGCGGCGAGTGCGAGGCGTGCCGGCTCGGCATGAACGGCTCGCACCCCGACATCACCTGGGTCCGGTCCGAGACGTCGGTGCTCTACGTCGACGACATGCGTGGGCTCGTGCAGTCGGCGGCGAAGTTCCCCGCGATCGGGCGCTGGCAGATCGTCGTCATCGAGGACGCCGACCGCCTCGGCACCCCGGAGAACCCGCGCACCGGCAATGCGCTCCTCAAGGCGATCGAGGAGCCGACGCCCAAGACGCTCTGGCTGCTCTGCGCGCCCACCGTGCGCGACGTGCTCCCGACCATCCGCTCGCGCTGCCGCACCCTGACGCTGGCCACGCCCGGCACCGCGGACGTCGCCCGGTTCCTCGCTCGCAACGACGGGGTCTCCGAGACGGTCGCCAGCTTCGCCGCCCGCGCCAGCCAGGGCCACATCGGGCGCGCGCGGGCGCTCGCGCTCGACGAGGAGACCCGGGCCCGCCGGCGCGAGGTGGTCAGCATCCCGGCCAGGCTGACCTCGCTCGGGTCGTGCATGACGGCCGCGACCAACCTCGCCGAGCTCGCCAAGGAGGAGACCGAGGCGAT
This sequence comes from uncultured Actinomycetota bacterium, assembly GCA_963708875.1. GTDB lineage: Bacteria > Actinomycetota > Actinomycetes > Propionibacteriales > Nocardioidaceae > Nocardioides. The sequence continues at coordinate 330,957 of CAVPUL010000003.1, read as the reverse complement.
CACCGCCGACGCCGAGAAGAGCGAGCTCGACGACCTGCAGGCGATCTTCGGCAGCGAGCGCAAGGACCTCGCCAGCCGGTCCTACCGTGCGGCGCTCGGCGGCCTGGAGAAGCTGCAGAAGCAGAAGGCCAAGCGGCGCGTGCTCGACGTGATCGACCGCGCGCTGATGGACCTCGTCTCGGTCTATCGCGACGCCATCGCGCTGAGCGTCGGTGCGCCGGGCATGCTCGTCAACGAAGAGCTGCGCGGCGACGTGGCGACGTTGGCGCGGGCTGCGGGGCCCGACGAGCTGCTGCGGATGATCGACGCGATCTTCACCGCCCGTGAGCAGATGCTGGAGTTCAACGTGCCGCCGCAGCTGGCGCTCGAGTCGATGATGGTCGCCCTGCGACTGCCCGGAGGACGTCTGTGAAGAAGGTCCTGGCCATCATCGCCGTGCTCGCGCTCGCGCTCGGGGCTTTCGTCGCGGTCGGCCTCGCGATCCAGGGCGCCACGCCCGAGGAGCCCGGAGCGCGTGCCACTCCGTCGCCCACGACACCGCCGCCGCCGTCGGTGACCGAGGCGCCAGAGACGGGCCTGGCGGGGCTCTACGCCCAGCGCATCGACTGGCAGCCCTGCGAGAGCAACGCGGACGACGACTGCGGCACCCTCACCGTGCCGATCGACTACGCCGATCCCGAGGGCGACACGATCGACCTCGCGCTGCTCCGGGTGCCCGCCGCCGGCGCGCGCGTCGGCTCGCTCGTCGTCAACCCGGGAGGGCCCGGAGCCCCCGGCACGTCGTACGCCGCTGCCGCCGGCCGCGTCTTCCGCCAGCCGCTCCTCGACGGATTCGACATCGTCGGCTTCGACCCGCGAGGCACCGGTCGATCTGCGCCCGTCGACTGCCTGAGCGACAGCGAGCTCGACGCCTACCTCGCGGACGACCCGACGCCCGACACCCCGGCCGAGGAGCAGTCCTACCAGGAGTCCGTCCTCACCTTCGGCGCCAAGTGCGTGGCCAACTCGGGTCCGGACCTCGGCCACGTGACCACGATCGAGGCGGCGCGGGACATGGACGTGCTCCGGTCAGCGCTCGGCGAGGAGAAGCTGACCTATCTCGGTGCGTCCTACGGCACCAAGCTGGGCGCGACCTATGCCGAGCTCTTCCCCGAGCGGGTGGGTCGGTTCGTGCTCGACGGTGCCATCGACGTCTCGCTCGACCCGATGTCGACCGCGCTCCAGCAGGCCACCGGCTTCGAGACCGCGCTGCGCGCCTACGTGCAGAACTGCCTCGACTCCACCGACAACTGCTTCCTCGGCGACACCGTCGACGAGGGTCTCGCCACGATCAGCGACCTCCTCGACTCGATCGATGCGCAGCCGCTGCCGGCAGGTGATCGTGAGCTGGAGGTCGGCAACGCGTTCTACGGCATCATCACGCCGCTCTACAACCGCGACTACTGGTTCCTGCTGAGCACCGCGCTCGCCTCGGCCCTGGAGGGCAACGGGTCGGCGCTCATGCAGCTCGCCGACGCGTACGCCTCGCGCGGCACCGACGGGACCTACACCGACAACTCGATCGAGGCGAACTACTCGATCAACTGCCTCGACGACCCGACGTCGGTGCCCTTCACCAAGGTGCCGTCGCTCTTCCCGGCCTTCGAGGAGGCCTCGCCGACCTTCGGTCGGATCTTCGCCTGGTCGATGACCGGGTGCCGCGGCATCGAGGTGACGTCCACCGAGAAGCCGCTCGACATCAAGGCCGAGGGTGCCGCGCCGATCGTCGTCCTCGGCACCAGCCGAGACCCGGCGACGCCGCTGATCTGGGCCGAGGCGCTGGCGGCGCAGCTCGACTCGGGGGTGCTCGTCAAGCGCGACGGCGACGGCCACACGGCCTACAACTCCGGCAACGAGTGCATCGACACCATCGTCGAGGACTACCTCCTGGAGGGGACAGTCCCCGACGACGGGACGACCTGCTGATCGGGGCTGGGGCTCAGCTCTCCAGCGCGGCGTCGAGCGTGATCTCGACCCCGGTGAGCGCCTTGCTGATCGGGCAGCCGGCCTTGGCCTTGTCGGCAGCGTCCTTGAACGCGGCGTCGTCGAGGCCCTCGACCTCACCGCGGACGGTGAGCGTGATGCCGGTCAGCTTGAAGCCGCCGGCCTCCTTGTCGGGACCGAGGGTCACGTCGGCGGAGACGTCGAGGGCGTGGACGGTGCCACCCGCCTCGACGACGAGGTTGGACAGCGACATCGCATAACAGGCTGAGTGGGCGGCACCGACGAGCTCCTCGGGGCTGGTCGTCCCGTCGGCGTCGTCGGCGGCGCGCTTGGGGAAGTTGACCTCGAAGGTGCCGGCGCCGGAGCTGGTGAGCTCGACCTGGCCGGATCCGTCCTGGAGGCCGCCGGTCCAGGCGGTGCGGGCGGAACGAGTGGGCATCGTGGACTCCTGGAAGTGTGGGAACTGGGACGTTCCCGAACCTAGGGCATGGCACCCAGCCCCGGATTTCAGTCCCACCCGGCGCGATCCGTATACTCGCCCGCGGTCCATCGAGCACTGCTCGAGCGGCCACGCCGCCTTAGCTCAGTCGGTAGAGCGAGTCACTCGTAATGACTAGGTCGTCAGTTCGATTCTGACAGGCGGCTCTGACTCCCCCGGGGACCCGAGACCCCGGGGGAGTCTTCTGTGCCGCCACCAGTCCGATGGCAGGCATCAGTGTCGACGCGGTTCCCCGAGGCGAGCAGGTGCTGTTCGCTGGCGGAGTGAGTCTTGCGACGCAACGTATCCAGGAGCACGGGCGCGCGATCGTCGGGATCGTCGGCACCGGTGAGATCTCCCGCATCTACTTCGACGCGGTCGCCGCGTCTCCGGTGCTCGAGCTCAAGGCCTGCAGTGCGCGGTCGGTGGAGTCCGCGTCCCCGACCGCGGCGATGTACGACGTCGATGCGGTCTCCGTCGAGGATCTCCTCGCCGACCCGGAGATCGACCTGGTCGTGAACCTCACCGGCTTGCCGTCGCACCACGCGATCAACCGGGCCGCCCTCGAGGCGGGCAAGCACGTCTACTCCGAGAAGCCTCTCGCCGCGACGCATGGCGAGGCCCTCGAGCTGCTCGCGATCGCAGATGCCCACGGGCTGAGGGTCGGCTGCGCGCCGGACACGCTGCTGGGTGGCGGGCACCAGGCGGCGAAGGCGGTGCTCGACTCAGGCCGGATCGGGACACCGGTCACCGCGGCGGCGTTCCTCGGGATGCGTGCCGTCGAGCAGTTCGTGCCGGACCCGGCGGCGTACTTCGCCTGGGACGCCGTGGTGCTCGACATCGGGCCGTACTACGTCAGCCAGCTGGTGATGATGCTCGGGCCGGTGAGCGAGGTGACGGCGCGAGGCATCGTCGGCCAGGCGGGTCGCGACTACCCGGTCGGGGTGCCGACGACCGTCACCGCGATCCTCGGCTTCGAGAGCGGGGTGCAAGCCACCCTGACCCTCAGCCTCGACGTCTGGCAGCACAGCCACCCTCCGCTCGAGATCTACGGCACCCTCGGCACGCTGACGCTGCCGGACCCGAACTTCTTCGGTGGCGAGCCGAGGCTCTGTGTGGGGAAGGGCCCGTGGGAGGCGGTCCCGCTGGGGGAGAGGCCGTGGAGCGAGGACAACTTCGAGCTGCCGTTCGGCACCTTCGCCAACTACCGTGGCGCGGGCATCGAGGACATGGTCCGGGCGATCATCGAGGACCGGCCGCACCAGGCGAGCGGGACGGTCGCGGCCCACGTGCTCGACGTCCTCGAGCGCATCCTGGGCTCCGTGAGGACGGTGCGCTGACCGGCTCGAAGTGCAAACAAAGGTTGCGCGACAGGGCCACGGCGCGTACGTTGACAAGCAACCATCAGTTGCACGTTTTCGACCGGCGTGCCGTTCCCGGAAGGACGACGTCCATGAGCGACCTCACCCACACCATCACCGTCGACGCGACTCCGCAGGAGGCCTACGACGCGATCGTCGACGTCCGCTCGTGGTGGGGCGCGACGAACATCGTCGGGCCGACCGACCGGCTCGGCGCCGAGTGGTACTACCTCGTGCCCGACATCCACTTCTCCCAGCAGCGCACCGCTGAGCTGGTGCCCGGCGAGCGGGTGGTGTGGGAGTTCACCGGCGGCCACCTCGAGTTCATCGAGGAGAAGGGGGAGTGGATCGGCACCACCGCCCGGTTCGACATCTCCGCCGCTGACGGTCGTACGACGATCACGTTCACGCACGAGGGGCTCACGTCCACCGACGAGTGCTTCGAGGTGTGCCACGACGCGTGGCGGCACTACATCACCGAGAGCCTGGCCCAGCGGATCGCCACCGGGGAGGGAACGATGCGCACCCGCGCGGAGGACGAGGCCGCCGTGCGCCGGCACACGGTTGCGAGCTAGACACCGCCAGCCACCGAGGAGACCGACATGACCACGCACCACGACACCGCACGGCTCGCCGAGGACCTCCGCGCCCTCCACGGGGGCGAGATGCTCGTGCTGCCCAACGTCTGGGACGTGGGCAGCGCGCGAGTCGTGGAGGCCGCCGGCTACCCCGCGGTCGCGACGGCGAGCGCCGCCGTCACGGCCGTGCTGGGCCACGAGGACGGCGACGTCGCCCCGCCGGACGAGATGTTCGCCGCCGCCGCGCGCATCGTGAGGGCGGTGTCAGTGCCGGTCAGCATGGACGCCGAGGGCGGTTACGGCCTGTCGCCCGCCGAGCTCGTCGACGGTCTGCTCGCCGCCGGTGTCGCCGGGTGCAACCTGGAGGACAGCGACCACGCGGGCGGCGGGCTCAAGGACGCCGAGGCGCACGCGCGATGGCTGGCCGAGGTCCGCGCGGCCTGCGACGCCCGGGGCGTGTCCCTGGTCCTCAACGCGCGCGTCGACGTGTTCCTCCCGACGTCGGGAGTGCCGGCCGACGAACGGATCGACGAGGGCCTGCGCCGTGCCCGGCTCTACCGCGAGGCGGGTGCCGACTGCACCTACCCCATCGGCGTCGGCGACCGCGAGGTGCTGGCGCAGCTGGTCGCGGGGATCGACGGTCCGGTCAACGGCAACACCGGCCCGGACCTCCCGCTGTCCGTCCTGCGGGAGCTCGGCGTCGCCCGGGTGTCGTACGGTCCGCGGTTCTACCGCGCCGCCCTGGCGGACCTGGACCGGGCCGTGCGACAGCTCGCCGCGGACTGATCGCCTGCGTCCATGCAACCTTTGGTTGCTACCGTGGGACCTCGGAACGCCGCCGCGAGCAAGGAGAGAGATGTCCAGCGACGAGCTCGGGAGCATCGAGAGGCAGCTGCGCATCGAGGCCGCACCGGAGGTCGTCTACGAGGTCATCACCTCGCCGGAGCACCTGCGCCTGTGGTGGCCGGACGAGGCCGACCTGGAGCCGGCCGTCGGCGCCCGGGGCTCGGTGACCTTCGGTGAGCCGGGCACGCCGGACGCCGTCGTCGCGCCGCTGACGGTCGTCGAGGCCGATCCGCCCCGGCGCTTCGCGTTCCGATGGGTCGACGACGCACTCGGCTCGGCGACGTCGAGGTCGCTGCTCGTCACCTTCGACCTCGAGGAGGTCGAGGGCGGGACCCTCCTGCGGTTCTCCGAGACCGGCTTCCGCGAGAAGGGCTGGGAGGCGGCCGTGCTCGAGGAGGCGTACGCCGACCACGTCCGCGGGTGGGACCACTTCCTGCCGCGGCTGGCCGCCCGTGCCGAGGCGATCGGTGGACGCGGATGAGCGTCGCGGTGGACGACGACCTCTGGTCCGCCATCGGTGACCCGATGCGGAGGCGCATGCTCGACCTCCTGCTCACCGGGCGGGCCGGCACCGCGACCACGCTCAGCGACGAGCTCCCGATCACCCGCCAGGCGGTCGCCAAGCACCTCCAGGTGCTCGACCGCGTCGGTCTGGTGCACGCCGAGGCCGCCGGCCGAGAGCGCCGCTACGAGGTCGACGCCACCCAGCTCGCCCGAGCGGTGGCGCAGCTGAACGAGGTCGGCGCGACCTGGGACGGCCGACTGCGCCGGATCAAGCAGATCGCCGAGCGCATCCAGCGGGCCGCCGACGGGGTGTGAGCCGCTCCGCTCAGGGCTCGAGCACGAACTTGCCGCCCGGGTGGCCCTCCATGAGCAGCGCGGTCGCCTCGACCGCGTCCGCCAGGGGGAAGGTGCGGGCCACCGGCACGACGAGGTGCCCGTCGGCGGCGAGCCGCACCAGGTCGGCACGTACGGAGTCGCGATAGGCCGCGCTGGCCGGCATCACGCCAGCGATCGCGGTGAAGCCGTCCTGCCGTGCCCGACCAGCCGCGGCGATCGTCACGATGCGGCCGCGATCGGGCACGCAGGGCGAGCGAGACGTCGACGGCCTCGTCGGTGCCGACGCAGTCGAGGGCGGCCGCGACGCCGTCGGGAGCGAGGTCGCGCACCCGCTGCTCGAGCCCGTCGCCGTACGCCACCGGCTGCCCGCCGAACCGGCGTACGGTCTCGAAGCTGCCCTCGCTCGCCGTGCCGATCGCTGTCGCGCCGAGCAGCGCGGCCTGCTGCAGCACACTGACGCCGACCGCGCCCGACGCCCCGTGGACGAGGATCGTGTCTCCCTCGCCGACGCCGGTGACGTGCAGCATCTCGGATGCGGTGCACCCGACGAGGAGCAGGTTCGCGGCCTCGCCCCACGACAGGGAGGCCGGTTTGGCGAACACGTCCTTCGCGGGCACCGTCAGCGCGGTCGCCCAGCCGCCGCTGATCCGGAAGGCGAGCACGTCGTCACCGACGGCCACCGGCCCCGAACCGATCTCGGTGTCCGGCCCGACCGCGGTGACCACGCCCGCGACCTCGTAGCCGATCGGGCGCGGGAAGTCCTCCGCCTTGCCTGCCGCCACGTGCTTGGCGTCGGCGGGGTTCATGCCGGCGGCACGCACCTCGATCGTCACCTCGCCCGGGCCGGGCGCCGTCAGGTCGTGGTCCTCGAGGGCGAACACGCCGAGGTCGCCGGGACGGGTCGCGATCCAGTGCTGTGCCATGACCACGACCGTAGCCGGGGCGATGCCCGGGTCGGCCCTGGCACAGGTCAGCGGTCGATCATGCGCTGCATCGCCTCGGGATAGCGGTCGCCCTGGACCTGGATGCTGGACGATGCCGCGTCGAGCTCGGCGAGGTCCTCGTCGCTGAGCACGAGGTCCGCGGAGCTCAGGTTCTCCTCGAGCCGCTCCAGGCGCCGGGTCCCGGGGATCGGCACGATCCACGGCTTCTGGGCGAGCAACCAGGCGAGGGCGACCTGGCCGACGGTGGCGTCCTTGCGGTCGGCGACCTTCCTCACCAGGTCGACCAGGGCGAGGTTGGCCTTCAACGCCTCCTGCTCGAAGCGCGGGAGGTTGGCCCGGATGTCACCCTCGCCGAACTCCGTGGTGGCGGAGACCTGCCCGGTGAGGAAACCGCGACCGAGTGGGCTGAACGGGACGAAGCCGATGCCGAGCTCGTCGAGGGCGGGGAGGATCTCGTCCTCGGGCTCGCGCCAGAACAGCGAGTACTCGCTCTGCAGCGCGGTGACCGGCTGGACGGCGTGGGCGCGACGGATGGTGGAGACCCCGGCCTCGGACATCCCGAAGTGCCGGACCTTGCCTGCCTCGATCAGGTCCTTCACCGTGCCGGCGACCTCCTCGATGGGGACGTCGGGGTCGACGCGGTGCTGGTAGAGCAGGTCGATGGAGTCGGTGCGCAGCCGGCGCAGCGACCCGTCGACAGCGGTGCGGATGCGATCGGGGCGGCTGGTGACTCCGACCTGGTTGCCGTCCTGGTCGAGGTCGAACCCGAACTTGGTGGCGATGACGACCTGGTCGCGTACGAGCTCGAGGGCCTCGCCCACCAGCTCCTCGTTGTGGAACGGGCCGTACACCTCCGCGGTGTCGAAGAAGGTGACGCCACGATCGACCGCAGCCCGGAGGAAGGTGATCATCTCCTCGCGTGGCGGACGGGGGCCGAACGACTGGCTCATGCCCATGCACCCCAGTCCGGGCACGGAGACGTCGAGGCCGGATGTTCCGAGGGTGCGTGTCTGCATCAGGTGCTCCTTGCTCGCGAGTGTGGTCCCAGTGTGGTCCACACCCGTCTGGCGAGGCGGAGCAGGATCGCGCGGTCAGGTCCGTTGCAGGTGGCTGGATCGACGCTGGACGCGTGACCACGCCCGCGATCGCCGGAGCCGAGACGGCGCGCCTCCTCAGGGTGCTGGCGTACGTCGCCGGGGTGGCCGTGGGCGTCTCGGCGCTGGTCCTCGTGCTGCCCCAGGTGTCCGGCGCGCCGTGGCAGCAAGTGCTCTCCGCGATGGGTTCGGTCCCTGCCCGGGCACTGGCCGCCCTCGTGCTGATCTGGGCCGCTGGCCTCGCGGCCCACACGGTGACCCTCACCGCGGCCCTCCCCGGTCTGACGCACCGCCGGGCACTGCTGCTCAGCCTCACCGGAAGCGCGGTCTCCAACGTCCTGCCGCTGGGTGGAGCGGCCGGGGTGGCCCTGAACTACCGGATGATCCGGCGCTGGGGCTTCACGTCGACGGGGTTCGCGTCCTACACGGTGGTCAGCAACCTGTGGGACGTCCTGGCCAAGCTGGTCCTGCCGGCGTTGCTGGTGCCCCTGGTCCTGTCCGGACTGCCCGTCACCACGGGAATCCAGCACGCCCTCCTGGCCTCCGCCATCGCGCTGCCCGTCGTGGCAGGCGTGGGCGGGCTGCTGCTGGCGGTCCCGCGCCTGGCGTCACCCCTAGGTGCCCGCGTGGAACGGGTACGGAGCGCTGCGGCCGCTGTCGTGGGCCGCGCGTGGCCACGGCTCAGCCTCGGCATGGCGGCGTACACCCTGCTCCTCTTCGTGCTCCTCGATGCGTGCCTGCGCGTCACCGGAGCAGGCGTGCCCTGGCCCGTCGTCGTGCTGGCCTTCTGCGCCGAACGGCTCGCGACCCTGGTCGGGCTGACCCCCGGCGGCCTGGGCCTGGTCGAGCTCGGTCTGGCCAGTGCCCTGATGCTGGCGCCCGGCGCCGACGCGGCAGGGGTGGCCGCCGGGGTGCTCATCTACCGCGCGCTCACCTTCGGGTTGGAGATCCCCGTCGGCGGCATCTTGCTCGCCGGCTGGGCCTGGCGGCAGCGGGTGTCGGCATGAGGATCGTCCACGTCACCGACTGCTACCTGCCCCGGGTCGGCGGCATCGAGCTCCACGTCCACGACCTCGCGACCCGGCAGCGGGCCGCGGGACACCACGTCACGGTCGTCACGACGACGCCGGGTGTGGCCGATCCGGGTGTACGTCGCGTGGCGCACCTGGACCAGGAGTGGCGGGGCGGCCTGGCGCCCGACGTCCTCCACGCGCACGTCTCGATCGTCTCCCCGTTCGCCTTCGGGGCGGCCCGACGAGGGTCGATGGCCGGCGTCCCCACCGTGGTCACCGTCCACTCGATGTGGACGCACGTCGGCCCGCTCCCCGAGCTTGCGCGCGACGTGTGGCGGATGCAGCGCTGGCCCCTGGTCTGGTCGGCGGTGAGCAACGAGGCCGCCCGGCCGGTCCGGAGGCTTCTCGACGTGCCGGTCGAGATCGTCCCCAACGCCGTCGACCTCGACGACTGGTCGCCGCAGCCTGCGCCCCCGGCTCCAGCTCCCCTTCACGTGCTCAGCGTGATGCGACTGACCAGCGTCAAGCGGGCGATGCCCCTCGTCGGCATGCTGCGCGACGCGGCGCGAGCAGCCGACTTCGAGGCCACCGTGATCGGCGACGGACCGCGGCGCGGTGAGATGGAGCGGTTCCTCCGCCGGCACGACCTCCTCGACCGCATCCACCTCGTCGGACGCCTGGACAGGACCGCGATCCGCGAGCAGCTCGCCCGGGCGTCGATCTTCGTCGCGCCCTCGCACCGCGAGTCGTTCGGCATCGCGGCCCTGGAGGCGAGGACGAGCGGCGTACCGGTCCTGGCGAGCGCCCGGTCCGGCGTCGCCAGCTTCATCGAGCACGGCCGCGACGGACTGCTGGCAGACACCGACCGCGAGATGGCTGAGCACCTGGTCACCCTGCTGACCGACGACGACCTGCGCGAGCGGGTGCGGCGGCACAACCGCGAGGTCCGACCACCGTTCGGCTGGTCCGTGGCGCTGGCCCGCAACGAGGCGTTGTACGCCGTGGCCGGCGCGACGCGGCAGACCGAGGGGGTGCTGGCCGGATGACCTTCACGATCGTCTCGTTCCACGCGCATCCCGACGACGAGGCACTCCTGACCGCCGGGACGCTCGCCCGCGCGGCGGCCGCCGGACATCGCGTGGTCCTGGTGGTCGCGACGAGCGGCGAGGCCGGTGCGACGGCCGGCAGCTCGTCCGGCCAGGGGCTCGCCACCCGCCGCGAGGCCGAGCTCCACGACTCCGCAGCCTCGATCGGCGTCGCGCGGGTCGTGCTGCTCGGTCATGCCGACTCCGGTCTCCACCTCGGCCAGCGGACCGACGACGGGCGACCGGCGTTCGCCGACCTCGACGCCCGGGACGTCGCGATCGAGCTGGCGGCCGTGCTGCGCGAGGAGGCCGCCGACGTGCTGACGACGTACGACGCCGCCGGCGGATACGGCCACCCCGACCACGTGCAGGTCCACCAGGTCGGGCTGATGGCGTCGCGCATGGCGGGCACGCGGGTCGTGCTCGAGGCGACGGTCGACCGCGAGCTGCTCCTGCGGGCCACACGCGTGCTGCGAACAGGCGCCCGGCTCGTGAACCTGCCCTACCTGCCTGACTTCCGGACGGCATTCACCCCGCACGCCGAGATCACCCACCGCGTCGACGTCCGACCGCACCTCGACGCCAAGGTGCGAGCGCTCCGCGCCCACGCCAGCCAGGCCACCGGCGACGAGGGTGTCCGCACCCTCGCGCTCCTGCTCCGCCTGCCCCGCGGCGTACGTCGCCGGGTGCTCGGCACCGAGTGGTTCCGCGAGGTGGGCCGTGCGCCCGGCCTCATCCCGCTCGACGACATCTTCGCGACCCTGCGCCCGACGGGAGGGGCCTGATGGCAGTCGAACCTCGACGAAGGGTCGCCTACGTGCTCCCCGTGTTCAACGAGGCCGACGGCATCGTGGCCTTCCACGACAGCCTCGTCGATGCCACGAACGCCCGACCCGACCTCGACGTCGAGTTCGTCTATGTCGACGACGGCAGCCGCGACGACTCGCTCCGCCACCTGCTGTCGCTCCGCCTGGCGGACCCGCGGGTCACCGTCCTCGCGCTGTCGCGCAACCACGGCCACCAGGTCGCCGTGACGGCCGGCCTGGACATCTGCACCGACGCCGACGCCGTGGTGGTCATGGACGCCGACGGCCAGGACCCGCCGGCCGTGAGCCTCCGCATGCTCCCTCTCTGGGAGAACGGCGTCGACGTCGTCTACGCCCAGCGCGCCTCGCGGCAGGACACCTGGTTCAAGCGGACGACAGCCTCCGCCTTCTACTGGCTCCTCGACCGCGTCTCCGATGTGGACATCCCTCGCGACGTGGGCGACTTCCGGCTCATGGACCGCCGCGTCGTGACCGAGCTGGCGCGCTACCGCGAGCACGACCGCTTCCTCCGCGGGATCGTCGCGCAGATCGGCTTCCACCAGGAGGCGATCCTGTTCGACCGCGCGCCGCGGACGACCGGCAGGTCCGGCTACCCACTGCGCGCCATGCTCCGGCTGGCGGGCAGTGGGCTCCTGGGCTTCTCGACGACGCCCTTGAAGCTCATCAGCCGTGTCGGCATCGCCATCTCGCTCGTCGCAGTCGGTCTCGCGGCGTACGCCTTCGGCGTGAGGGTCCTCGACCCCGACCAGGCGGTGCCCGGGTGGGCCTTCCTGGGCGTGGGGATGTTCCTTCTCAGCGGCCTGCAGCTCGTCATGATGGGCGTCATCGGCAGCTACCTCGGCCGGGTGTTCGTGGAGGCCCAGGGGCGACCGCTGTACGCCGTACGCTCTCTCGCGCGCGACCCGGACCGCGACACCGGCTCGAGGGCGCCCTGAGGCGGGTACCGCACCACCGATCTACGGCCGACCGAGGCGGTGGCTCAGGTCGTACAGCACCTGTCCGTCGACCACTACGGAGTCGAAGCGCGAGGCGACCCACTCCTGGATCGCCCGCGCGGCGATGCCGGAGGTGCCACCGGGGACGAGCCAGTGGATCTTGCCGGCGGCGACCATCGCCTCGAAGGCCGCCAGGGTCGGGTAGGGGTCGGTGCCCTTGTAGCCGCCGATGGCGAGCACCGGTGCTCCGGTTGCCAGCTGATAGGCAGCCGCGGATCGGGCACCCATCGCAGCAGCGCTCCAGGTGAAGTCCCCGGGGCGGTCGGCGAGCTCCCGGGTGACGCCGGGGGTGACGGGGCGGTAGCCGCTGGATCCCACGCCCGGCGAGGCGGCGCCGGCCAGCAACTCGGTGCTCGAGGCACCGTGGCCCGGCCCGGCCAGAGGTCCGGACCCGACGTGCGGCAGTCGGACGGTCTCGCCGACGAAGACGGCCGGGCCGGCCAGTGCCGCCACCAGCGCCAGGGTCGCCGCAAACGGCGTCAGCTCCCGGAGCCCCACACGGGGGTGGAGCAACGTCGCGGCGACCAGTCCGAGCGCGAGCACGGGCACCGAGACCCACCGCACCTCGAAGCCGAGGACGAGCAACGTGCCCGCCGCCAGCGCGGCCGTTGCTCCCGTCGCCCAGCTCATGCACCGACGTACGCCGGGCGCGTCGCGTCGCTCCCACGCGACCCAGCAGCCGGTCCCCACCAGCGCAGCGATGGCGGGTGCGAGGAGGACGGTGTAGTAGGCGTGGAAGATGCCGGTCATGGCGGCGAAGGTCGTCGCTCCGAGCACCAGCCAGGTCGACCACAGGAGCAGGCTCGGGCGGATCCGCGCGAGGGCCGGGTCGCGGCGCGCGACCCACCAGGCCAGTCCGGCCAGCACCAGGGCGGCGGGCACCAGCCACATGACCTCGCCGCCGAGGTCGGTGCGCCCGATGCGCGCCAGGTTCGTCGACGCGAAGCCGCCGCCGGTCGTCGAGGCGGTGCTGCCGGTGAGGCGGGCCATCCCGTTGTAGCCGAGCGCGAGCTCGAGGACCGAGTCGGTGGGGGAGCCGCCCACGAACGGGCGGTCCACGGCCGGTGTGAGCTCGACGATCGCGACCCACCATCCGGCGGCCGTGACGAGCGCGAGACCGGCGGCGCACAGGCGGAGCAGGCGTGCACGGACCGGGCCGCGGCCGTGCACCAGGAAGGTCAGGGCCATGGCGGGGAGGACCACGAAAGCCTCGAGCATCTTGGTGAGGAAGCCGAGCCCGCACAGGGCGCCGGCCAGCACCAGCCACCACGTCGCCCTCCGGCCCTCGATCGCGCGCAGGGTGGCGTACGCCGCGCCCACGAGGAGGAGCACGAGGAGCGCGTCGGGGTTGTCGTAGCGGAACACGAGCGCCGCCACCGGGGTGAGGGTGAACGCCAGGCCGGCCAGCAGCGCCGGCGCCGCCGCGCCGGTGGCGCGCCGGACGCAGGCGTGGAGCAGCGCCACTGAGGCGACGCCCTCGAGGGCCTGGGGCACGAGGATGCTCCAGGGCGACAGGCCGAAGCCCCGCACGCTGAGAGCCAGGGGCCACAGGGCGAGCGGGGGCTTGTCGACGGTGATCGCGCTGGCTGGGTCCAGGGAGCCGAAGAACATCGCCTTCCATGACTCGGCGCCGGCCTGCGCAGCCGCCGCGTAGTAGGCGTTGGCGTAGCCCGAGACGTCGAGGTTCCAGAGGAAGACGAGGGCGGAGCCGGCGAGGAGCAGGACGACGAAGATCCGCTCGCGCCGTGGGTGCACGACCGAGAGACCGGCCCCCGGCGACATCGTCGCCAGGGGTCCGACCTCGGTGTCGAGCATCAGCCCAGGGTCGTGAGGAGCGCGCTCATCGCCTGGTCTTCGGTCGCCTGGTCCGGGCTGGAGGCACGGACCGAGGTCAGGACGTCATCGATCTGGGTGTCGACGTAGGTCCAGGCCTGGCAGTCCTTCTTCTGGAGCGTGCCCTGGTCGTCGTCCCACGCGGTCTCCAGGTCGGTGATCCGCTTCTGTGCGCCAGCCTGGTCGCCGGAGTCCACCATGCCCTGCGTGTCCTTCACGATCGTCCGGTAGCCGGTGATCGACGCTGCCGGGAAGCTCTTCGAGACCTGCTGCGGGGCCTGGTCCTTGGTCAACGGTGAGCCGCTGCTGCAGGACGGTGTCGGACTCTCGTCGGCCAGCGCACTCTGGTGCGGCTGGGCGTTGGCCCAGACCAGCAGCGCGATCGTGGCCACGGCGGTGGCGCCGAGGGCGACGAGCGTTGCCCGGCGTCGTTCTGGCGTCGACTCCGGCGCGTCGGCTGGGTCCGTGAGATCGGCGTCGTCCAGCTCGGTCACGTCCGCCCTGCTGATCGAGAGGTAGACGACGGTGGCCAGGATGGCTCCCAGGAAGATCAGGCTGGTGCCGAAGGTGCCGATGCCGAGGCCCTGCTCGGACTTGGGGCCACCGAGGAAGTCGCCGATGTTGGCACCGAGCGGACGCGTGAGGATGTAGGCCACCCAGAAGGTCAGGACCGGGTCGGCGCCGGCGCGCCACAGGACCGTCACGATCGCGATGAGGCTGAGCGGCAGCACGATCGAGTAGCCGGGCCCCCATCCGGTGAGCTCGAGGGTCCAGTCGCCGGTGGCCGTGCCGAGGGCGAACGTGACGAGGACGGCGAACCAGTAGAAGGACTCGCGGGGGGTCGTGACGATGCTGTGGATCGACAGCGTCCGCTCCCGGGCGTACCAGATGCCGAAGGTCGCGGCGAGCAGGACCGAGAAGACGGTCGTGCTGATCCAGAGGGGTACGCCGGCCTGGTCGGTGAGGATGTCGGTGTAGAGCGTGCCGGTCACGCTGACCACCACGACCGTGAGCCAGTAGGCGGCCGGGACGTAGCGCCGCAGTCGCATCTGGACGGCGAGCACGACGACGAAGATGACCGTGAACAGGATCGACGTGTTCACCAGGCCGACGCCCAGCGTCATGTTGATCCAGTCGGCGAAGCTCTCGCCGACGGTGGTGCAGAGGATCTTGATCACCCAGAACCAGATGGTGACTTCGGGGACCTTGTTGAGCATCTGTCGGACGCGCGGAGAGTCATCGGTGCGTTGAGTCATGCCAGCACGATGGCGGCGGCAACCTGATGTTTACCTGACTGCTCGGGCCGGCGTCGTCGCTGAGAAGCCTCTCAGCGACTCTCAGCGGGGTCACAGCACGCCACGGGCACGGTGGAACCACACATCCACCAGCACCAGGAGGGTTTCATGAAGGTCACCTTCACCAGCCGGCTCCGCCGCAACGCCGCGGTGATCGCCGCGGCATCGATCATCGGTGCCCTCGGCATCGGCGGCGTGGTCACGGCCAGCGCCGACAGCGGCTCCGGCTCCGACTCGGGCTCGACCTCGCAGACCGAGAAGTCCGACGGCGACGGCGAGGTCCCCGACGCCCAGGAGAACGAGGCCGACGAGGCGAACGAGGGCCCGGAGGGCACGGAGACCGACCAGGCGAACGAGGCCAACGAAGGCCCCGAGAACTCCGCCGACGACGCGTCCGACGGCGAGACCAACGACGACGCGACCGACACCGGTCCGGACGCCAACCCCGACGAGCCGGGCCACCAGGACGCCGGCGAGTAGCCAACGTCCTCATCCCGACAGCGCCCCGACCGGTCCTCCGGCCGGGGCGCTGTCGTGCTATGCCGACGAGTCGTCGACGGTCGCGTCGGGCGGCGGCACCGCTGGCAGCCGGAGCACGAACTCGGCGCCTGCTCCCGTCCTCGGGGCCAGACGAAGGTCACCGTCGTGCTCGGTGGCGATGGCGCGGGCGATGGCCAGTCCGAGCCCTGCGCCGCCGGCGTCGCGGGCCCGTGACTCGTCGAGCCGGACGAATCGTTCGAAGATGTGCTCGGCCTCCGCAGGAGGTACGCCCGCACCGTCGTCCGACACCACGAGGACTGCCTCGGACCCGTCGAGGTCGACGGTGACGGTGACGGCACTGCGGGCGTGGCGCGCAGCGTTGTCGAGCAGGTTCGCCACGAGTCGCCTCAACGCGTCGGCATCACCGGCGACCCACGGGTCGCCGAGAAGGGTCGAGCCGACGGGGGTGCGGCGAGGTCGGCCGACCTCCGGTGCGATGACGTCGCGGAGTCGCAGGACGGTGCGGGACGCGCCCTGTGCGCGGCTCCCCGCGTCGCGCCGGGCGAGGGTGATGAGCCCGGAGACGAGGGACTCGAGCCTGACCGTCTCGTGGACGACGTCGACGCGTGCCTCCTCCCACTCGGGCGAGCCGGCCGGCGCCACCTCCATGACGGCGCGGATGGCGGCGACCGGGCTGCGCAGCTCGTGGGAGGCGTCCGCGACGAATCGCTGCTGCGCCCTGGCCGAGGCGTCGAGCCGGGCGAGCATGGCGTTGAGCGTGAGGGCCAGGCGTTCGACCTCGTCACCCGTGGGCTCGACAGGCAGCTGGCTTCCGGAGCCCGTCTCGGTGATCGCGGACGCCCGGCCGCGCAGCGCCTCGACGGGGGAGAGGGCGCGACCGACGAGCAACCAGCTCAGGAGGGCGACGACCGCGACCACCAGGGGTACGCCGACCGCGAAGAGTCCGATCGTGGACCGGGTGGCCTCCTGCACGGACTCCAGGCTCCGAGCGGCGACCACGTAGCCGCCACCGTCCACGCGAGCCGCGACAGCGGCGTACGGCCCGTCCTCACCGACGACGCCGCCGTCAACGGTGGACCCCTGCACGGCCCGGCTCGGAGCGTGGACGATCGGCTCGGCGCCGCGCAGTGCGGTGGTCGCGTAGACCACGCGCCCGGCGCCGTCCACCACCTGCACGAGAGACTCCTCGCCGCCCAGGATCGTGCTGAAGGGTGCGGGACTCGTGACGCCGTCGGAGGCGTCGGCCTCGACCTCGCGGGCCACGGACCGTGCCTGCTCCTCCGCGACCAGCTGGACGCTCTGCTCGAGCTGGTGGCGCTGGACCAGCACGCCGACCACCGCGGCCGCAGCCAGGACCGGCAGGAGCGCCCCGATCGCAGCGATCGCCGCCCGTGAGCGGACGGAGACGCGTCGGCGGGTCCGGTTCATCGGCCGTCACCTCGGAGGCGGTATCCGGCACCGCGCACGGTCTCGATCGTCTGCCGGTCGAACGGCACGTCGATCTTGCGGCGGAGGTAGCCGACATAGACCTCGACGAGGTTGTCTGAGCCGTCGTGGTGCAGGTCCCAGACCGACTGCACGATGTCGAGCTTGGCGACCACGGCTCCGCGGTTGCGCATCAGGAAGTGAAGGAGCGCGAACTCGCGAGGTGTCAGCTCGATGGGGACGTCGCCGCGGTGGACCTCGCGGGTCGCTGGATCCAGCGTCAGGTCACCAGCGGCCAGGACCGTGGGGCGCTCGATGCCACCGCGACGCACGAGGGCCCGGAGTCGAGCCACGAGGATCGGGAACGAGAAGGGCTTGGTGAGGTAGTCGTCGGCGCCCAGGTCGAAGGCGTCCACCTCGTCGTACTCGCCGTCCTTCGCGCTGAGCATGAGGATCGGCGTCCAGACGCCGGCCCGGCGCAGGTCGCGACACACGTCGTAGCCGTTGCGCCCGGGAAGCATGATGTCGAGGACGATCACGTCGTACGCCCCTTCGGCCGCGCGCTCGAACCCGCTCACACCGTCGTGCGCGACGTCCGTGACCATCCCGTCCGCCTCCAGGCCGCGACGGATCGCCCGAGCCAGCGTCCGCTCGTCCTCGACCACCAACGCCCTCATCGCGTCCTCCTGTTCGCCTGGGCCAGCATCGGGCACCCCGCCTGAGAGGGCTCTCAGGCGAGGGTGGGCCAGTGCTCGCGCAGCGGACCGACGCGCAACCCGGTCGCGAGCCACGCCGGCACCAGGCGCTCGGTCGCGCCGAGGGTGGCCCGCCAGGAGTCGGGTGACGAGGTGCGGTCGCTGTCGTGGAGGAGCACGGTGCCCCCCGGCCGCAGCTGCCGGCTCACCAGGCGCGTCACCGACGTCGGGGTCGCCCGACGCTCCCAGTCGCGGCCCCACGCCGACCAGAGCACCGTGGTCAGGCCGGACCGGCGCGCCGCCCACGACGACGCGGGGTTCATCAGGCCGTACGGCGGTCGGTACCAGTGCACGGCCGCCCCGATGGTGTCCTCGACCAGGTCGCGGGTCCGCACGATCCCGTCCCGGAGCGCGCGGGGGTGGTGCAGGGCGACGGCTCGGTGGTCCCAGCCGTGCACGCCGATCTCGTGACCGGAGGCCGACATCTCGCGCAGCAGGCCCCGGTCGCCGAGGTGCCGACCGAGCACGAAGAACGTGGCTCGGACGTCGAGCCGGTCGAGCAGGAGGAGGAAGGCGGGGGTCGAGGCCGGGTCGGGACCGTCGTCGTAGGTCAGCGCCACGTGGTGCAGCGAGGAGATGCCGGACAGCCGGTCCGGTGCGATCCGGGGGGTCAGTGCGGCGCGTACCGGTCCCAGCGAGAGCGGCGACGGCAGCAGTGCCGCGACGCCGGCCGCCGCCACGACGGACGAGGCCGGCGAGGTCACGCCGCCACCGGCTCGGTGACCTGCGTGACGAGGCGGTGTCGGACCAGGACGTCCGACACGCTCGGCGCGCCCTCGGGGAGCCCGATCGTCTCGGTCGTCACCAGCGCGTGGGCCACGGCGCGCCCGAGATCGGCCGGGTCGTCGACCCAGGGCACGAGCGCGGCTCGGTGGAGCATCTCGGCGTTGCTCGTCCCGTGGCCCGCGATGGGTCGGTACGTGAGGGTCGGCGTGCCGGCGGCCAGGGCCTCCAGCGACGTCATGCCGCCGGCGTTCTGGACCACGCACGAGGCGGACGCGACCAGCGCCGGCATGTCGTCGCGCCACCCGAGCGCGATGACGCCCGGCACGCCTGCGAGCTTGTCGTGCAGCACGGTGTTGCTGCCGCAGGCGACGACGGGGGTGACCAGGCCGGTGGCCAGCAGGTCCAGCGCGCTCTCGTAGAGCTCACCGACCCCGCACGCCCCGCCGACGACCAGCGCGGTCGTCCGACCAGCCGGCCACGGTGCCTGCCAGTCCGGCGGGATCGTTGTCTGGGTGCCGGCGACGACCGGGCGCACAGGAGTGGCGGTGCCACCGAGCGCGGCGGCCTGCTCCGCGGCAAGGTCGGTGATCGCGAGGTGCAGGTCGACTGCCGGGTGCACCCACAGGCGGTGCACGGATGCGTCGGTCAGGTAGGAGACGACCGGAGCGCGAAGTCGTCCACGCAGACGGGCCTCGCCGAGTGCCTGGCTGGCGAACGGGTGCGTGGACATGACGAGCTGGGCGTCGGCCACCTCGCGGACCAGGCCCGTCCCGATCACCCCCAGGAGCCACTGCGCCAGGCGGAAGGCCCACGTGTCGCGTTCCAGGTGGCGCAGCGTCGCACCCCAGCTGCCGGGCAGCAGGCGCAGCTGGGTGAAGTACAGCCAGCGCAGGGCGATGCCGACCCGCCACGGCAGCTCCTCCGCGACGTCCAGGCGGCGTACGACGTGTCCGAGCTCGCGGAGCTGGTGAGCGAGCTCGTCGGCGGCCGCATCGTGACCCGCTCCGTAGCTGCCTGAGACGACGACTACCTCTCCCGTGTTCATGACGGCAGGATCCGGGTGTCAACCTGCACACCGCCTGAACACAGGGCAGACTCGGGGCCGAGGCTCAGTCAGGTTGATGGCAGGTTCGGCGGCGCACGGTGGCGACGGCGACCAGCCTGACCGGAACGAGGGACGACCGATGGCACGTGTGGGACTCTGCGAGGACGAGGCCTCGATCCGGCGCGTGGTGAACGACGCGATGCGGATCGCGGGGCACGACGTGATCCATGCCCACGACGGCGGAGAGGCGCTCCGTCTCTTCGTCGACGACGACGCGCTCGACGTGATCATCCTCGACATCGGACTGCCCGACGCCGATGGGCGCGACGTGTGCCAGGCCCTGCGGTCCCACGGCCAGTCGGCCCCGGTCCTGTTCCTCACCGCTCTCGGTGCCGTGCACGAGCGCCTGGCCGGCTTCAGCGCCGGTGCCGACGACTACCTCTCCAAGCCCTTCGACGTCCTCGAGCTGATCGCCCGGGTGGAGGCGCTGGCCAAGCGAGGGCGCCTGGTCGTCGCCGAGGCCCCCACCGACCTGGTCCTCGACCCCGCCAGGCACTCGGTCTCCTGCAGCGGCAAGGAGTCCCTCCTGACGCCCACCGAGTTCCGGATGCTCGCCGCGATCACGTCCAGGCCCGGCGAGGTCGTACGCCGCCGTGCCGTGGTGGCGGCTGCGTGGCCCAACGGAGGGTTGGTCAGCGACAACACCGTCGACTCCTACATCCGCCGGATCCGGGTCAAGCTGCTCGAGGTGGAGTCGCCACTCGAGCTCACGACCGTCCGCGGCGTCGGGTACACGCTGAAGTGAGGATCGCCACGGCATCACCGCGTTCGTTCAGGAGCACCATCGTGTGGTCCACGGTCGGGCTGATGACGCTGGCCATGCTGGTGGTGGGCTTCGGCATCCAGCTGGTCCTCGGCTACACGGCCCAGCGCGACATCCGGCAGGTGCTCGACGACCGGTCGGCTGCGATGGTGCAGATCGTCCAGAATGCCTCGGACACCGAGCTCACCGTCCCCGCGGACGGCCTGGAGCCCGGGATGCAGGTGTACGACGCCGACGGCCGGCTCGTGGCCGGCACGGTGGAGTCAGACGTGCGGGAAGCAGCGCAGGACCTGGCGACGACCGACACGGTCCGGACGGTCAGCGGCCCGTCCGACGAGGAGCGGCTGCTCGGCACCCCGTTCACGACCCCCAGCGGGGATCGCGGCGTCCTCGTCATCAGCCAGGCGACCGGTCCGTACGAACGGTCCGAGTTCTACGCACTGCTGGCGACCATCGTCCTGGGAGTGCTCGTCGTCGCGGCCACCGCCTTCATCGTGCTGCGCGTGACCAAGCAGGCCCTGAAGCCCGTCGCCCAGATGGCCGAGCGGGCGACGGAGTGGAGCGAGCACGACCTGACCCACCGCTTCGCGCTGGGTCCGCCGACCAACGAGCTCGCCGCCCTGGGCGAGACCCTCGACCACCTCCTGGACCGGGTCGCGTCGGCCATCCTGTCCGAGCAGCGGCTCACGTCCGAGCTGGCGCACGAGCTGCGCACGCCACTGACGGCCGTCCAGGGATCAGCCGACCTCGCGCTGCTGCGCGGAGTGGAGGACGACGCGACGAGGGAGGACCTCCAGCAGATCTCGGCGTCTGCGCGAGAGATGGGCAGCGTGATCTCGACGCTCCTCGACATCGCCCGCGACGGCTCGACGGATCGCCCGGACCGGACCTGCCACATCGCCGACGTGATGCCGGCTCTCGTCGCCGCGGCAGGCGACCAGGTCGACGTCGTCGACCTGACCACGGAGTCCTCGGCCAGCATCGCCGCGCCCGCCGAGCTCGTCGTACGCGCCGTGTCGCCGATCGTGGACAACGCCGTCCGGCACGCGCGCACCCGGATCTCGTTCCTCGCGAGCGACGATGCCGATCACGTCCGGCTCGTGGTGTCCGACGACGGTGACGGTGTCGACGACGTCGTGCGCGACCAGCTGTTCGAGCCGGGAGTCACCAACGGGACCGGCGGCGCCGGGCTCGGCCTGGGCATCGCCCGCCGCCTGACCCGCTCCTTCGGCGGCGACATCGACCTGGCGCCCGGCCAGGACGGCGCGTCCTTCGTGGTCACCCTCCCGCGGCGCTGAGCAGTCAGGTGTTGGCGCCCCGTGCGTCGACCCGCCACGTGGTGTCGTCGAGCACGAAGGTGTCCGCGAGGTTGACCGCGGTGCAGACGTGGTTGGGCACGACGCGTACGCGGGTGCCGCGGGCCGCGTCGAGACCGGTGACGGTCGCGTGGTGCTCGGACAGCGCAGTGATCCGCGCCTCCGGGTGGTCGAGGAGGCGGCCGTTGCCCGTGGCCCACGTCGAGCGATCAGCGCCGAGCACCTTGCTGCCGGCATCGAGGATCACTCGGTCCGGGTAGCGACCGACGACGGTGGCGATGACCGACAGCGCGAGCTGGTCGGGCCCCGCCGTCCCCAGCTCCCACTGCTGCGCGTCGCCGAGGACGTACACCCCCGGACGTACCTCGGTGAGCACCCCGCCACGGGCGTACTCGACCGACGGGGTGGAGCCGCCACTGACCACCGGGCACGCGATGCCCGCTGCCGTCAGCGCGTCCCGTGCGACGCCGAGCTCACGCTGCTCGTCCGCGGCGGCAGCGGCGCGGGCGTCCGGTGAGTACGAGTGGCCGGGAAACGTGAAGACGCCGTCGACCGCCAGCCCGGCCTCGACCGCGGCGCTCGCCACAGGCACGGCCTCCGCAGCCGGCACGCCGCTGCGGTGGTGGCCGCTGTCGATCTCGACCCGGACGCGCAGACCGGCATCGGCGAGGGTCGCGAGCTGCTGCACCGACTCGACGGAGTCGACGCCGACCGCCACGACGGATCGTGCGAGGACGTCGCGCAGTCGCCCAGCGCGCTCGTCGTCGACCCAGAGCGGGTAGGCGACGAACAGGTCGTCGCAGACCTCGGCGAAGACCTCCGCCTCGGCGACCGTCGCGACCGTGAGCCCGACCGCGCCTGCGGCGAGCTGGAGCCGCGCGATCTCGAGCGACTTGTGGGTCTTGGCATGAGGGCGCAGGGCGAGTCCCGCAGACGCGGCCGTCTCCTGCATCGCCTCGATGTTGCGCGCGAGGACCGCGCGGTCGATCCGGACGTGGGGTGTCGGTGTGCTCACCTCGCCATGCTCCCGCACCGCAAGTGGACCGCAAGCCAGGCGCAAGCAGGTGGGTGTCCTCTTGGTGTCGTGCCTCGATCGGCACGGCCCACATCACTGACAGGAGCACCGAGATGAAGCACCACAGCACCACCGGTCCGACCGGCCGGATCCGCCCGCACATCCTGCGCCGCGACGGGATCGTCGAGGCGCCGAGCGACCTCCCGAGCCGCGGTCGCTACCAGGTGGCGCTCGCGGCGGGCTGGAGGCCGCTGGCGTGAGCGCGGTCGCCCGCAGCCCACTGATCGCCCGGTTCCCTGACAGGGGACCGGGCGATCGTCATTCCACCGGGGAGGAAGGCGCGGGTCGTACGCCGCTCGCGGCCCGCTCGAGCCGCGCTCGCCACAGCCGGCTCCCGGTGCGATCGAGCGCCTCGAGGCCGAGGCTCGCGGCAGCCACGGCACGATCCTCGTGGCCGGTGGCGGCCTCCGCCTCGGCCAGCATCGTGTAGACGATCGGGTCGTGCATCCGCGTGCCCGTGGCGCGATAGCCCTCCGCCGCTGCACGCGCCATCTCGACAGCACCGGCAGCTCCAGCGCCGGTCGCGTCACCCCAGCTCTCGTTGAGGGCGGCGAAGTGCTCGAGGAGGTTGGCGCCGGCGAGCCGTCCCAGCCGTCGACCCTCGATGCCGTCGTCGTGCGCCTTGCCGGGCTCGTCGAACGCGGCGTACATCATCCCGCGAGTGGCCAGGGCGTCGCTCTCGTCGGCGGGGCCGGACAGGTGGGCCTGCCGCACCATCTCGTCGGCGACGGTGATCGCGTCGTCGCGGCGTCCCGCTGAGGCGAGGGCGTGGCACAAGAACATCCGGATCCGGACCGCCGGGTCACCGAAGGCCATGACGAGCACGCCGACGCCGGCACCCTCCGCGAGCCGGAGGGCGTGCTCGAGCTCGTCCACGGCGGGCTCCGCGTCGCCGAGGCACCAGAGCACCGACCCGCGCGCGAGCCGACCCAGGAGGGCGAAGCGGTCCCTGCTCTCCGCAACCCCCGTGGACGCCGCGTGCGCGAGGATCCCGTCGGCGAGGTGCTGCACGGCAGCGAAGTCACCGGCCATCAGGAGCCACAGGTAGCGGCGGTAGACCGCAGCGAAGACGTCGGGACCCGGCTCCACCCTCAGCGCGAGCTCGAAGGCACGCTCCAGCGCAGCCCCGGCCTCGGGTGCACCCAGCCCCAGCCGGGTCATCGCGAGGGTCCCGCGTCGTGCCTGCAGGCCGAGCTCGAGGCCGTCACGCCGGCCTCCTGCCGGCAACCGTTCGAGGAGCGTGAGGGCCCGGTCGACCAGGTCCTCGGCGTGGTCGAAGGCCAGCTGCGTCATCGCCCGGTCCACCGCCTCCGTGGTCGTGGAGACGACGAGCCCGGGCTCGACGAGGTCCCCGCCGGCCATGAGCTGGTAGGCCACGTCGTCGACGTCCACCTCGGGGCGGAGGGACATGGCCTGGCCGACCGCGGCATGGAGGCGCATCCGCGCGCGAGCACCCAGCTGGGCGTACAGCGCCTCCCGGATCAGCGCGTGCTGGAAGTGGAGGACGGGCGCCACCGAGCCCACCTCGACGGCAAGTCCGGAGGCCACCGCCGCGGCCAGTCCGCTGTCGACGTCGTCGGGGGACAGGCCCGAGACCGCCTCGAGCAGCCCGAGCTCGCAGTCCCTCCCCACGACGGCGGCGACGTCGAGCAGCCTTCGGGCCTCGAGCGGCAACCGGCTCAGCCGATGGGTCAGGACGTCGTGGACGGTCCCGGGGATGTCGTCCCAGGCGAGCTGGGGATCCTGCGAGTCCCGGACGAGCCGGGCCAGCTCCTGCAGGAAGAACGGGTTGCCCCCCGTGCGCGCGGCGGCCCGCGTCGCAAGGGCCTCGTCGGGCCACCACCCGAGCCGGTCGCCCAGCAGGTCGCGGGAGGTCTCGTCGGTCAGCCCGGTCAACCGGAGGCGCTCGGTGGCGGGCGTGCGAGCGAGCCGCGCCAGCATCGCGCCGAAGGCACCGGATGGCTCGGCGTCCTCCACGCGGTAGGTGCACAGCAGCATCAGTGGGACGTCGCGGACCCGGTCGGCGACCGTCGCCAGCAGGGCGAGGCTCGCGTCGTCCGCCCAGTGCAGGTCCTCGAGGACGACGAGAAGGAGGCCGGAGCTCCGCGCCTCGCCGACCAGGAGGTCGGCCACCGCCTCGTGCAACGCAGCCCGGGTCAGGTTCGACTCCTCAGCCAGCGTTCCGGCATGGCCCATCAGGACACCAGCCGGACCGTCACCGGAGATGCCGGGAAGGGTGCGGACGACCTGCGCCCACGGCCAGTACGGGGTGCTGTCGCTGGTCTCGTGGGCCTGCCCGACGGCCACCGTGGCGCCGAGCGCCCGCGTCCGCGCGGCCACTTCGCGGGTCAGGCGCGTCTTGCCGATCCCTGCCTCGCCCGACAGGACCCAGACGGCACCCTGGCCGTCGGCGCTGCGGCGTACGGCCTGCTCGAGGGTGCCCAGCTCGCTCTCCCGGCCCAGGAGTGGGCGGTCGCCGGGAGGTCCACCTGCGCCCACGGCGGACGTGGTGGCGGCACCACCCTCGGCGGCGGAGGCGGGCGGAGGGGACCAGTCCAGACCGGGGTCCTGCTGCAGGAGCTGCGCGTGGAGACGCCGAAGGGCCGGCCCGGGGTCGACACCGACCTCGTCCGACAACCGCTCGCGCAGGGCTTGGTACGAGGAGAGCGACTCGGTCTGGCGCCCGCTGCGGTAGAGCGCCAGCAGGTGGAGGCCGTGGAGGCTCTCCCGGAGGGGCTGTCCCACCAGCAGTCGCTCGGCGGCCGTAGCGGCATCAGCCGCGCGGCCGACCCCGAGCAGCGCCTCCACCCTGGTCTCGTGAGCACGCAGCACGAGCTCTCCCAGCCGATGCGCCTCGGCGGCTGCCACCGGCCCGAGGGCGTCGACGACGTCCCCCAACGGGTCGCCGGTGACCAGGGCCAGTCCCTCGTCCAGCAGCGCGAGGGCAGCCTCCGGATCGGTGGCGACGCGGGCGCGGGCGGCCTCGGCGAGCCGGGTGAGCCGCCACGCGTCGAGGGCGCCCTCGGGGATCTCGAGCACGTAGCCGGGAGCCCGGCGGCGGATCCGGATCGGTGGGATCGTCGCCGGATCGTCACCCGGCGTGTCACCGAGGGCGCGTCGAAGCCGCGACACCAGCACCTGGAGTGACGACGGCGCAGAGTCCGGAGGCGTCTCGCCCCACAGCTCGGTGAGCAGCCGGTCGAGCGACACGACCCGGCCCGCGTCAGCGGCCAGCAGGCTGAGCAGCCCACGCTGCATCGGCGACGAGATGTGGCACGCCCGCCCGTCGACCGTGGCCGCGACCGGGCCGAGCACCCGGACGAGGGTCGCGTCGGGACTCGGTTCGCGGTGCACACGTCGGACACTAAGGTCGCGGCCGCCCGCTGAGGAAGCCTCTTTTCTCGCGACGCCGGCAACGACGCCGTGGCTGCCACGCGTCGAGCGACGCGTGGCAGCCACCCCCCCGGGGCGCGTCTGGCGCGGTCACCCCCGTGACCGCGAGTGTCAGACGGGTCGGTTGCTCCGGATGACGCCGGCCGGGTCGGTCGACGCCTTGATCTCCCGCAGGCGGGTGCGAGCCGGCACGGTGAAGGTGGAACCGAGGTCGGACTCCGCGCCCAGGAAGTTGAAGAACGCCCGGCCGCTGCGCTGCTCGCCCAGTGCCGTACGCACCTGGTCGAACGCCGCGTCGATCGCCTCCGGCATGCCCGGCGCCACCGGGACCCCGAGGCAGAACACGGTGTACTCCTCGGCGATCGCCCCGTTGGGTCCGTCGTCGGAGGTCGCCCGCGCCAGGGCGCCGCCGAGGTGACGGATCTGCACGACCGCGAGGGGGAGGTCCTGGTCCGCCCCGGCAGCGTCGACGAGCCGGTCCAGCGTGGCGTCGTCGAGACCGTGGAGCAGCTCGGCGTACTCCTGGGTCGGCATCGGGTCGACCGGCTCCGCTGCGATGGCGCCGAGCTGGGACAGCGGGACCACGCCGACGGTGTCGATCACCTGGGCGGGCAGCTGGCGGAGCCGGCTGAGCAGCCTGTTGGCCTCGGTCTCCGACCCCAGGAAGGTGAGGTCCACCGAGACGAAGGCGCGACCGCGGAGCAGCTCGGGGAGCTGCGGCATCGGCGGGAACCGGAAGAGGTGCGCCCACAGGGTCAGCTCGTCCGGGGCGTCGGCCGTGATCTGGCGGAACGCGCGCAGCACCGGTCGGGCCATCTCCAGCGGCCACAACATCCTGCCGCCGACGATCGGTCCCACGTGGTCGAGCATCATCTCGACGGCGAGGACGATCCCGAAGTCGCCGCCACCGCCGCACATCGCCCAGAACAGGTCCGGGTCGGTGGCAGGCGAGACCCGACGCCGTACGCCCGCGGCGTCGACGATCTCGAACGCAGCGACGCTGTGCGCCGTGAGTCCGAGGGCGCGGCTGAACCAGCTGAGCCCGCCGCCGAGGGTGAATCCGACGACGCTCGGGTCCGGGCTGCTCCCGGCCAGCGCCAGCAACCCGGTCGGCTCGAGTGCGGCAAGGAGCGTGCCCCACTTGACCCCGGCACCGATGTGGGCGATGCGGCGCTCGACGTCGATGGTGAGCTCCTGCAGCGCGCCGGTGCGCAGCAGGACGGTCCCGGTGAGGGCGGTCGTCGCGCCGTGCCCGACCGGCTGGGTCGAGACGCTGAGCCCGTGGCGTGCGGCCCACGTGACGGCGGTGACGACGTCGTCGCTGTCCTGCACGGTGACGACCGCGAGCGGGTGCTGGTCGACGTTGACGGTCCAGCCCAGGCGGGCCTGGTCCCAGCCGGGGCTCTCGGGGACGAGGACGCGGCCGGGCAGCAGGTCCAGCAGCTCGCGTACGGCTGCGCTCGTGTCGTCGGGTGCGGGCAAGGGCCGCGTGGTGAAGGAAGGTGCGAGGTCGAGGTCGGTCATGGCAGTGCCTTTCGGATGGTCTGGTGAGGTGGGAAGAAGGGGCGGTCAGCAGTGCACGGAGGGGTTCCACGGCGCGAAGACGCCCGCGGGGTTGCTGTCGTAGAGCCAGACGTGGAGGTCGTAGTGGACGGGCATCATCGGGTTGTGGCCGGGCATCGGGCCGTCGAACGGCTGGCCGAAGAGCGCGGGCCGGTCCGCGTCGGTGTGGACGTCCTGGTCGGCGTCCGCCTGGAACCACTCCGCCCCGAGCAGCCGCATGCTGCCGTCGGCGGTCGGCGCGTACAGCAGGATCGAGGGCTGGGTGGCGTCGGGTGCCTGGGCGGCTCGGGCGGGGTGCAGGTAGTGCACGCCCATCCCGCCCTCGTCGGACTCCTCGCACCCGGACACGGGGATGAAGCCGGCCGCCTCGGCGACGTGCACGTCGCGGTAGGGCGCCAGCGACTTCTTCAGCGCGGCGAGCTGCTTGCCCGCACCGTCGCGCGAGTGGGTGGACGCCCCACCGCTGGTGGTCCCCTCCTCGTGCGCCGTGGCGGCGCCACCGGCGAGCAGGGAGCCGGACAGCAGGACGGCGCCGGCGGTGGCCGAGACCGCCACCCGGACGAGGCCGGGCCGCGCGGACGTACGGCGAGCCGTGCGGGCGGAGGTGAGGGTGGAGGTGAGGGTGGAGTTCTTCATGGTGTGCTCCAGAGGTCAGGGTGATCGGATGTCCGGACACTGACCGCACCTGCTTGCCGTCCGCTGTCCGATCGCTTGCCGCGGCCCGGACGGCGGGCATCCCGCGCATGCATTGACCCCGTGCTCGCGCCGGGTGAAGGTGGATCCATGGACGCGTCACGACTGGTGAGCTGGACCCGCACGCTCGAGGACACTGCTGCGCTGGACGGCGTGGTGCGGATCGTCGAGCCGCTCGTCGAGACGGCGTTCGCGAGCGGGACGCGCGGCGAGGTGCTGCGGGGCGACTGGCTCGGCCACGCACTGCACCCCATGCTCACCGACGTCGTCCTGGGCACCTGGGGCTCCGCGACGATCCTCGACCTGATCGGCGGGAGGGACTCGCGCGGCGCTGCACAGCGGCTGCTCGGCGTGAGCCTGCTGGCCGCCGGCCCCACCGCGTGGGCCGGCTGGGCCGAGTGGGCCGCCTCCGCCGATCGCGACAAGCGCGTGGGCGTCGTGCACGCGGCGACCAACGCTGTCGCCGTCGGGATCTTCGCCTCGTCATGGCTCGCGCGCCGTCGCGGCGACCACGCGGCCGGCGTACGACGCTCCTTGACGGGTGCGGCCGTCGCATCGGTCGGTGGCTACCTCGGCGGACACCTCGCGGCCGCTCGCAAGGTCGGCTCGCACGACCCGGCGTACGCCGACTGACGCTCCCGCCGCACCACCTCGGCGAGCGGCGTCCCGAGATGTGTCCGTGCCCGGCGAACTTGTGGAGCTCCGGTGACCCCACCGTGGCCCGTTCCGTCCCTACGATGCCGCGGTGCAGCACGTGCTGGTGGTCGAGGACGACAGTGATGTCGCGGTGCCGCTCGCCAGCTTCTTCCTGTCCCGGGGCTTCGACGCCTCGGTCGTGGGGAGCGGGCAGGGGGCCCTCGCGCACGTGGCGGACGTCCCCACCGACCTCCTGGTCCTGGACCTCGTCCTCCCGGACCTCGACGGCGTGGACGTGTGCGGCATCCTCCGCGACAGGGGCTTCGACGGGGGCATCATCATCCTGAGCGCGCGCTCCCAGGAGGTCGACGTGGTCACCGGCCTGGATGCCGGCGCCGACGACTACCTGGCGAAGCCGTGCTCGGTCGCCGAGCTCGAGGCGAGGGTTCACTCGGTGCTGCGGCGGGTGGCGCCCACCTACGTCGTGGCCGCGGATGACTGGCCCGGACATCAGGCGTCGCGGAGTGGGCACGGCCTCGAGGTGCACGACCACTGCATCACCCACGACGGCGTCGAGGTCGTCACGAGCGGCAGGGAGCACGACGTGCTCGCGCTCCTGGTCGCCCGTCGGGGCCAGGTGGTGACGATCGAGGACCTGATGGATCGGGTGTGGGGTCCGGACTGGTCCGGATCGCCCCTCGTCCTGTCCAGCACGGTGGGTCGCATCCGCAAGCGGATGGCATCGGTCGGCGTCTCGGACCGGGTCGAAGCCGTCCACGGCGTCGGGTTCCGACTGACCCGTCCCAGCAGGCCCTGACCCGGTCGCGGCATAGTCAGCGGTCCAGCCGTGTTGGGCTCGTCGGACACGAACCCGATGAAGGAGAAGCGTGATGCGTGCAGTGGTCTACACCGAGAGCGGCGACAGCTCCGTGCTGGAGCTGGTCGAGCGGGAGGCGAAGGAGCCCGGACCGGGTGAGGTCCGCGTGCGGATCGTGCGTGCCGGGGTGAACCCGACCGACTGGAAGTTCCGCGCCGGTGGCATGGGCGAGCTCGCCTTCCCCGAGATCGTGCCCGGCCAGGACGGCGCCGGTGTGGTCGATGCGGTCGGCCCGGACGTCACCGACGTCGCAGTGGGGGACCGGGTCTGGACGATGCTGGCCCAGCACACCCGGCCCGATGGCACCGCGCAGGAGCAGGTCGTGCTCCCGACGGCCAACGTCACCGTCCTGCCCGACTCCGCGACGTACGACGTGGGAGCCGCGCTCGGCGTCCCGGCGGTCACCGCCCACCGCGCCCTGACCACGTCCGAGGACGGCCCGAGCCGCCTGGCTCCCGGCGCCCTGGACGGGCTGACCGTGCTCGTCTCCGGTGGGGCCGGCGCGGTCGGCAACGCGGCGATCCAGCTCGCCGCGTGGGCCGGCGCCACCGTGATCAGCACGGTGAGCAGTGACGAGAAGGCAGCCCTCGCGCAGGCCGCCGGAGCCCACCACACGGTGAACTACCGCGACGGCGACACGGTCGCAGCGATCCGCGGGCTGGCTCCCGACGGTGTCGACATCGTGGTCGAGGTGGCGCCGGCGCAGAACCTGCGACTCGACGTCCAGGTGATCAAGCCACGCGGCACGATCTCGATCTACGCCAACAACGGCGGTGACGAGGTCGCCCTGAGCGTGCGCGAGACGTTCTCGACCAACGCGCGCTTCCAGTGGGTGCTGCTCTACACCGTCGGCGCGGTCGCTCTTCGTGCCGCGGCGGAGGACATCACCGCAGCTCTCGCCGACGGTGCGTTCGGGGTGGGTGACGAGCACGGCCTCCCGGTGCACCACTACGCACTCGAGCAGACCGCGGACGCGCACGCTGCGGTCGAGGACGGTGCGGTCGGCAAGGTGCTGATCGACGTGGGCGACGCCTGAGTGGGACCCACTGGCCCTCTGCCTCGAGGAGGGCTACCGTCGTGAGTACGCCATTCGCCTCCGCCCGGCCCCCGCGAGCATCTGGTCACTCGGCACGGGCGTTCAAGAAGCGGCCGTCCTTGCCACTCTTGCCGGCATCAGACCCCTGCAACCTGGTCTGGCTGTCCGTGGGCCTTTCGACGCCGGGCGCAGGCCCGCCCACGGGTCCATCTGCAAGTGAGGGACTCGCCCCTCGGTGCCTACCAGCCGACCGAGGGGTGGTTCCTGCCCGCACGTCCGCGTGTGCGGATCAGGCATGGACACGGTCGGTCCCCGGGGGCATCGGTTCCAGGTCGGACGACACCCCGCGCTTCTGAGCCGCAGTCCGCTCAGCGACGAGCCCTGGAGGCATCCCGAGACCGGGGTGCCTCCTCGGCGTCCCGGGCGTGGCCCTCGGCTGCTGCCACTCGTCCTTGCAGCGCGACGACCTCGTCCTCGAGCACCAGCACCCGGGCGATGCCCGCGATGTTGAGGCCGTCGGCCAGCAGGTCACGGATCCGCCCGAGCCGCTCGACGTCGCGGGCGCTGTAGAGCCGCGATCCTCCGGCGGTCCGGGCCGGCTGCAGGAGCCCGCGGCGCTCGTAGACGCGCAGGTTCTGGATCTCCGTCGACGCCATCGCAGCCGCCACCGAGATGGCGTAGACGCCGTGGTCGTCGTCGGTCATCGGACCGGCCCCGCGGACAGAAGAAAATTCGGCGTCACGGGCTTGATCTTGCCTCATCTGTTGGCTATAAAAAACCTGTCATCACCAATACAGGTCGTGGGCCGAAGGCCCACCCGGCTGAACCAGGAGGAGACCATGTTGCTTCGCACCACTGACCCGTTCCGTGACCTCGACCGCCTGACCCAGCAGATGCTCGGCACCACCAACCGTCCTGCGGTGATGCCGATGGACGCGTGGCGCGAGGGTGACCGCTTCGTGATCGAGTTCGACCTGCCCGGGGTGAGCGCGGACAGCATCGACCTCGACGTCGAGCGCAACGTGCTGACCGTGCGGGCCGAGCGCGTGGCCCGCAACGGCGACTGGGAGGCGCTCGCGTCCGAGCGGGCCAAGGGCGCCTTCAGCCGCCAGCTCGTGCTGGGCGACAACCTCGACCTCGACCGGATCGAGGCGGCGTACGCCGACGGTGTGCTGCGGCTCGTGGTGCCCGTCGCCGAGCGGGCGAAGCCGCGCAAGATCGAGATCGACCGCTCCGGAGGCTCCGAGAGCTCCGCAGACCGGGCCGCGCTGACGGCCTGACGACGCGACGAGGGCCGGCACCTCACGCAGTGTGCCGGCCCTCGTGCCACGCCGCGGCGCGTCGACCCGGGTCAGTCGAGGACAGCGTCCACGGTCTTCTTCAACGCGCTCGGCTGTGAGGGCTTCTTCGGCGCCTTCTTCTTCGCGGCCAGCATCTCCTCGCCGATCTCCTGCAGCTGCTTGCGCCCCAGACCCTCGCGCACCTTGGGGAACCAGTCCTGCTCCTCCTCGTCCATGTGGTGCTGGACGTTCTCGATGAGGACCGTCGTCTTGGCGTCGAACCGCTCGTCGGTGGGCTTCATGCCCGTCAGCTCCATCACCAGGACGTCGGCGACGTGGTGCTCCTCGTAGGACTCGAGCACGTCGTCCTCGAGCTCGGGCAGCAGGGCGCGGACGCGTGGGTACATCACCTCGTTCTCGATGTAGGTGTGCTGGGTCAGCAGCTCGATCATCTTCGTGACGAGCGTGCCCTTGCGGCTGCTGGCCTCGTCGCCCGCTGACTGGAAGTCGCGGAAGACCTTGCGGATCTGCTTGTGGTCGTCCTTGAGCAGGACGATGGCGTCGGTGGACATAGGGGTGTGCCTCCTGGTCGGGGTGGATCCTGATGGACAGGGGTACCCGGGTGGGCCCGTCGGCAACGCCGCCGGATGCAACTAGGGTGCGGACGTCGGAGCGGGGACGGTGGAGCGGAGGGGCGGCGATGGTGCACGAGGTCCTGACGACGCCAGCGCCACGGATCACGCCCGACACCGCGCGACGGCTGGTCGACACCCACTGGGGAGTGTCCGGCGAGGTCTCGCCGCTCGCCAGCGAGCGCGACCTCAACCTCCGCATCGGCGACGGTCACGTCCTCAAGGTCTCCAACCCGGCGGAGTCCCGCGCTCTCGTGGACCTGGAGGTCGCGGGGATGCGCCACGTCCTCGCCACGGACCCGGGCCTCCCGATCCCACGGGTGGTCCCGCTGCTGAACGGCGGTGACGTCGCCGTGGTCACGGACGAGGACGGCCGCGACTGCCTGGCCCGCCTCATCACCACCGTCCCCGGCACCCCGCTCGAGGGGCACGTCGTCACCGAGGAGATCGCCGAGCAGGTCGGTGCGACGACAGCCCGCACGGCCCGCGCGTTGCGAGGCTTCTTCCACGCCGCTGCAGGAAGTCGTGACCTCGACTGGGACGTACGCGCCCTCCCGGCCGTCGCACGGACCTACGGGCTCGCCGACGACGACCCGCTGCGCGCCGTCGTCGAGCGGGTGGCGGTCGTCCTGCCCCGGCTCGCCGGGCTGCCCAGCGGCATCCACCACGCCGACGTCACGCTGACCAACCTGCTCGCCACCGACGGCAGGGTCACCGGCGTCATCGACTTCGGCGACATGCACCACACGGCCGATGTCGCCGACCTCGCCGTCGCGCTCACCGCGGTGCTGCGCAACACGAGTGACACCCAGGTCAGCTCGCTGTGGGAGCTCGCCGGGGCGACGCTGCGGGGCTACCAGCGCGTGCGTCCGCTGTCGTACGACGAGGTCGACGTGCTCGGCGAGCTGGTGCTGTCCCGGCTGGCGCTCAGCACGATCATCGCGCGCAGCCGCGCCGTGACGCACCCGGACAACACGGCCTACATCACCCAGTACGACGACGCCAACGCGCGTACGACGACCGAGCTGGCGCGGCTGTCACCGACCGAGCTGGCAGGCAGGTTGCACCGGCTCGCCGGGACCGGGTCGGCGGCCGGTGGCGACGCCACCGAGCTGGGACGGCGACGCGAGGACGCGATGGGCGGCACGGTCGCGCCGCTCTTCTACGACGAGCCTCTGCAGGTCGTCAGTGGCGACGGTGCGTGGCTGACCGATGCGTCGGGCCGTCGGTTCCTCGACGCCTACAACAACGTCGCCGTCGTCGGGCACGCCGACCCGACCGTCGTCCGCCGGGTGGGTCGTCAGCTGGGCCGGCTCAACACGCACTCGCGCTACCTGCACCCCGAGGTCGTCGAGCTCGCCGAGCGCTTGGTCGCGACGATGCCAGCGGGACTCGACACGGTGCTCTTCACGACGTCGGGGACCGAGGCCAACGAGCTGGCGTGGCGGCTCGCGACGGAGTGGACCGGGGGGACGGGCGCGCTGATCGTCGAGCACAGCTATCACGGGACGACCCGCTGGATGGCCGACCTGAGCTCCCTCGAGTGGCCGCAGGGGCACCGGCCCGAGGCGGTCGGCACGTTCCGCGCGCCGATCTCCGGCGGGGACCTCGGTGTCGAGGCGACGGCCGCGATGGTGCGCGCCGCCGGCCAGGACGTCGCCGCGGGCGGTCACCGACCAGCGCTCCTGCTCGCCGACACCGGCTTCACCAGCGAGGGCGTGCACGACGCGCCCGCGTCGTACCTGGCGGGCCTGCTCGCCGGGGCCCACGCCGAGGGTGCGCTCTACCTCGCCGACGAGGTGCAGATCGGCTACGGCCGCACGGGTCCCGGCCTGTGGCGCTTCGTCCAGTCCGGCGTCGTCCCCGATCTCGTCACCCTCGGCAAGCCGATGGGTGGGGGCTACCCGATCGGTGCGGTGGTCACGCGGCGTGAGGTCGTCGATCGCTTCGCCGAGCGCTGGGAGTACTTCTCGACGTTTGCCGCCACCCCGGCCGCGGCGGCCGCCGGCAACGCGGTGCTCGACGTGCTCGAGGACCGGCGGTTGCCCGAGAAGGCGCTCGTCACGGGTGCGCACCTTGCCCAACGGCTGCGCGACCTGTCGGCCGGGACCGAGGTGCTCGGTGACGTACGCGCGATGGGTCTCGTCGCCGGGATCGACGTGGTCGACCGGGCGACCGCACGACGACTGCTCCAGGCGCTGGTCGCCCGCGGCGCACTCGCCGGTCTCACCGGCCCGAGCGGCGACGTGCTCAAGGTGCGACCGCCACTGGTCTGGGACGCCTCGCACGTCGACCACTTCATCGACTGCCTGTCGCGGGCGATCGAGGACGTGCGCTGAGCCGCACGCAACGGCGCGTCACGCGACCCAGCCGCAGTCACGGTGCTAGACCGAACGAGTGCAGCTTCCAGATTCCACGTTGACCGGGCTGGAGACCGGCCTGGAGAAGCGCACCGGGCTCTGGGGCCGGCGGGCCTTCCTGAGTGTGCTGCTCGTCGTGGTGCTGGCCGGCCTGTCCGGGTTGCTCGGGGTCCACACCGCCACCGCCCGGGCGAGTGCGCACGGCTATGACCTCGACGTCACCTACGCGACGATCGCGCGGGCCGGCCTGGATGCGCCGTGGCAGGTGACCGTCACCCATCCGGACGGGTTCGGCAAGGAGGTCGTCATCGCGGTCACCGGCGACTACTTCGACATCTTCGAGACCCAGGGATTCACCCCGGAGCCCTCGGCCAGCGTGCGTGACGCCACCACCCTCTACCTGACGTTCGACGCACCGGAGGGCGACGTCTTCACCGTGGCCTATGACGCCTACATCCAGCCGTCGAGCCAGGTCGGTCGGGATGCGACCGTCTCGGTGGCCGACGCAGACCAGGCTCCGCTGGTCTCGGTCGACATCACCACCCACCTGCTGCCCTGAGGAGGCTCCTGACGTGGAGATCGTGGTCCGAGCGCTGGTCCTGTTCACGTTCTTGTGGGTCGTGACGCGAGCCGTCGGCCGCTCGACCCTCGGCGAGCTCAGCACCTTCGAGCTGCTGCTCTACGTGACGATGGGGGACCTGATCCAGCAAGGCGTCACCCAGCAGGACTACTCCGTCACCGCGGCCGTTCTTGCCGTCGGCACGTTTGCCCTGTTGACCTTCGCGCTGTCCTGGCTCCAGTGGCGGTTCCCCCGCGTGCGTCCCGTGGTGACCGGTCGCCCGCTCCTCGTCGTCAAGGACGGCCACGTGCTCGAGGACGCCATGCGGGCGCAGCGTCTCGCCACGGCAGACTTCCTGGTCGCCGCGCGCGAGCAAGGGATCCGGCGCACCTCCGACATCGAGTACGCCGTGCTCGAGGCCGACGGCAAGCTCTCCTTCTTCACCTACGACCCCAGTGACTCAGGCGCACCCGAGAAGCCGGCGGGGGGCTAGCAGTGCGGCGCTAGTGTCGAACGATGGCTCCCTCCATCGCGACCAACACCGACGTCGACCTCGAGCAGCTGCTCGAC
This sequence comes from uncultured Actinomycetota bacterium, assembly GCA_963708875.1. Lineage (GTDB taxonomy): Bacteria > Actinomycetota > Actinomycetes > Propionibacteriales > Nocardioidaceae > Nocardioides. The sequence continues at coordinate 294,520 of CAVPUL010000003.1, read as the reverse complement.
TTCGTCCGCCCGCGCCACCGCATGGTGCTGCTGACCAGGCGGGCCGACGGTTCCCCGCAGGCCTCGCCGGTGGCGGGCGGTGTCGACGACAGCGGCCGGATCGTCGTGGCGACCTACCCGCAGCGGGCCAAGACGAAGAATGCGCGACAGCGCCCGGAGGTCTCCGTCGTCGTGCTCTCGGACGAATGGGACGACGCGTGGGTGCAGGTCGACGGCGACTGCGAGGTCCTCGACGCGACCGACGGCGACGAGGCACTCGATGGCTTCGTGGAGTACTTCCGCAACATCGCGGGCGAGCACTCCGACTGGGACGAGTACCGCACGGCGATGGTCGAGCAGGGCAAGTCGCTGCTCCGGATCACTCCGACCCGTTGGGGCACCGTGTCCACGGGTGGCTTCCCGCAGGAGGTCGCCGAGCGGTCCTGACCGCCCGTCCTTGCCCGGCTTTGCGACCATGAGGGGCATGCAGACGCAGCGATCCACGCAGCGCCACGACGCCTGGCAGCAGTCGGCACTGCTCACCGGCGCGTTCGTGATCGTGCTGTGGGTGCTGGAGATCGTCGACACCGTGTCCGGCCACGCCCTCGATGCGTACGGCGTCGAGCCCCGCACAGAGGAGGGCCTGGTCGGCATCGCGCTCGCTCCACTGCTGCACTTCGGCTTCGACCACCTGATCAGCAACACCGTGCCCGTCGCGATCCTCGGCTTCCTCACCCTCGCCACCGGTATCGCCCGTGGCCTGCTCGCCACCGCGATCATCTGGGTCGTCGGCGGGCTCGGCGTGTGGGTCTTCGCGCAGCCCGGCAGCAACCACGCGGGCGCCTCGGTGCTGATCTTCGGTTGGATCGTCTTCCTCGTCGTGCGCGGCTTCCTCAACCGGCGCTCGACCGAGATCCTCATCGGCGTCGCGGTGTTCCTGCTCTACAGCGGCGCGCTGCTCGGCGTCCTGCCCGGCCAGCCCGGTGTCTCGTGGCAGGGCCACCTCTTCGGCGCGATCGGCGGCTTGCTCGCGGCTCGGCTCCTCACGACCCGCGGTCGTCGCGACGAGACGTACGCCGACTGACGCGTCGCGTCACTCGCCCGTGGCGGGGCCCGACGGGTTGGCGCCGCCCTCGGACTCCCAGCCCTCGTCCTCCCCGGCGTCGTGGGCGGGATCGTCGTCGGAGTCGCGGTTGGAGGGGTCGGCGTCGAGGTGGGTCTGGGGATCGGCCTGCGGGTCGGGAGCCTGGTCGTCGGACGTGGTCATCACATCTCCTTGTCGAAGAACGGTCGGTGGAACTCATCGTGTACCCATTCCGCGTTCGTGGCAGTCGCGGGGGCCGGGTGATGCATGTCCTCCGAGCCGGTGGGTACCCGTCCCTCACGTCGAGGTCGCCCGCCGCGACCTCGACGGCCAGCCGTGAGACCCGTCGCGAGCATCCGCCGTACGCCGTGCGAGAGCTCCCGACGGGTCTCGCGCATGTCGGGGTCGGGGCCGGGTACGGGCGTGCTCCGCGGGTTGGTCGCCAACCTGCGCGAGCTGCGACGCCGTCGACGTTCCGCACGACCCTGAGGGACCTGCCGAGGGACGTCAGCGCCGGTGGAGCGGCCGCTCGTCGAGGTGGTCGAGCAGGTCGCGCGGGCCGTCGTGGACCGTCGTCGCCCCGGCAGCGAGGAGCCGATCCGCGCTGACGCCCCCGCTGCGCAGCCCGATCGACCTCACACCGGCGGCCGCGGCCGACTCCATGTCCCAGGTCGCGTCGCCGACCACCACGGAAGGACCGCCGCCCGCCCGCTCGACCGCCAGCCGGACCAGGTCCGGCGCCGGCTTGCTCGCTGCGTCGTCGGAGCCGGTCACGACGGCGTGGAGGAGGTGCCCGGCCCCGACGATGTCGAGCAGGGCGTCGACGAGGTCGGCCTCCGACGAGCTGGCGAGGACGACGCGGTGGCCGCGGCGGGTGAGCGTCTCCATCAGCTCGGGGGCGCCGTCGAGGGGCGAGATCGTGCGCAGACCGGAGCGGAAGTAGGAGTCGTGCAGCTTGCGCACCTCCTCGCCCACCGCGGTCTCGGCCGACGCGCCGGCGACCTCGGTCACCAGGCGGTCGCCGCCCATGCCGATGGCCTCGTGGATGCGTACGCCGCTCACATGGAGCCCCACGTCGTGGAAGGCGGCCTGCCAGGAGACGACGTGCTGGTAGACCGAGTCGACCAGGGTGCCGTCGAGGTCGAGGACGACCGTGGGGGGCATCGAGTCCGTGTGCATCCTGATTCCGTACCCCCGACGGGAGAGCGCCATGCGCGCACGCCCGGGCGGGTGTGGTGGCGCGTGTGCACGGAGAGGAACATCGACTGTCAGGTCCCATCGACGTCGAGGGGGAACGCGTGGAACTGCTGCCCCAGAGCAAAGAGGCCTTGGACGAGTACGTCACGCCCTCCGTCGACGACGTCGAAGGCCTGCTGCGGGTGATCGAGGGCTGGGCGGTGCGCTCGGTCCCGGACTGCGTGGCGCTGAGCGTCACGATGCTCGACGACGATCTCACCTTCACGCTGGTCGACACCGAGGCCGACACGGGCGCCGTGGGTGATCCGGCGGAGCCGCACGCCTACAGCAATGACGACGACTTCGCGCTCGACGAGCGCGACTGGGCCGACATGGCCCGCGAGCGGGCCTTCGCGGGCATCGCGAGCACCGTCTGCCTACCGGTGGTCGAGGCCGGTCGGGCCGTGCTCAACATCGACCTCTACGCCTCGACCGCGCACGCCTTCCACGACCGGATCGACGGCCTCGTCGCCGCGCTGGGCGCCTGGCAGGCGGGCGCCGTGACCAACGCCGATCTCGGCTTCGAGACCCTCCGGCGAGCACAGCTCGCGCCCGAGCGACTGCGCGAGCAGCGCCTGGTCGACGTGGCCGTGGGTCTGGTCGCCGCCCGTGTCGGGGTGACCACCGACGACGCGTGCAGCCTGCTCGACCTGGCTGCGGACCGGGCCGGGATCAGCCTGGCCCAGGCCGCCAGCGTCGTCCGCGTGCTGCTCGCCTGACGCAGCGCTCGGGCCGCCCCGCCGGATCTCGGGCGTATGCGCCCCGCCCATCGGGGTACATCAGGTCATGGATCGTCAAGGCACCAACACCGCACCCCGGCACATCAAGGTCGCTCTCATGGACGAGAGCGAGCTGGTCGTGCACGGCATCCGCGCCATGTTCGAGCCGCACTCGGCCGTCATCACCGTGATGCCCTACCGCACCACCGGCCCGGCCCCGATGTGCGACCTCACCCTCTACGACCCCTCCGCCCACCGGCGTACGTCGGCGGCGCGCGGCGGAGTGCCGCAGCGCTTCCCGACCCGCATGGTGGCCTTCGGCTGGGACTGCAGCCCCGAGGCGGTCTCGACCGAGATGTCACGAGGTGCCGCGGGGTTCGTCAGCAAGTGGCTGCCCACGCGACGGCTCATCTGGAACCTGCTCCAGATCTCCGACGGCCGCGTCGTCGTCGACGCATGGGACGGTCACGGCGAGCCGACCCGTCCCAGCGCCGACAAGTGGCCGCTGACCCACCGCGAGACCGAGGTGCTGTCGATGATCGCCTCGGGCCTGGCCAACCGCGACATCGCCGAGCAGACCAACCTCAGCATCAACTCGGTGAAGTCCTACATCCGTGGCGCCTACGCCAAGATCGAGGTGACCTCGCGGTCGCAGGCCGTCCTGTGGGCGATCCAGCACGGGCTGCTGATGTCGGGTGATGCTGACGCCGCCGGACCTCGCGTGGCGCCCCAGCGCGTGGCGCCGCAGCGCGTGGCGCCCCAGCTCGTCCGCGCGTGACCCGTTTCGGCTACTTCCTCTCCTGCGAGGAGTACGCGCCCGACCAGCTGCTCGAGCAGGCCAGGCTGGCCGAGCGCGCCGGTTTCGACGCGCTCTGGATCAGCGACCACTTCCACCCGTGGACCAACGCGCAGGGGCAGTCGCCCTTCGTCTGGTCGATGATCGGCGCGATCGCGCAGGTCTGCGACCTGCCGGTCACCACGGCAGTCACCTGCCCCACCGTGCGCACCCACCCGGCCATCATCGCCCAGGCCGCTGCCACCTCCGCCGTGCTGCTCGGTGAGGGCCGCTTCACGCTCGGGGTCGGCACCGGCGAGGCCCTCAACGAGCACGTCCTCGGCGACGGGTGGCCGCGCGCCGACGTCCGCCTCGAGATGCTCGAGGAGGCCGTCGAGGTGATCCGGGCGCTCTGGACCGGCGAGGTCGTCTCGCACGAGGGCAAGCACTACGAGGTCGACACGGCGCGGATCTACACGCTTCCCGACACTCCGCCGCCCGTCTTCATGAGTGCCTTCGGGCCCAAGGCGCTGGAGGTCGCGGGCCGCATCGCCGACGGCTTCATCACGACCCAACCGGACGCCGACGCGGTGGCGACCTTCCGCGGAGCGAAGGGCGCGGACGCGCCCACCCAGGCCGGTTTCAAGGTGGCTTGGGGCTCCACCCGCGACGAGGCGATCGACGCCGCGTACGCGCTGTGGCCCAACGCCGGCGTGCCCGGAGAGCTGAGCCAGGTGCTGCCCAGCCCGCAGCACTTCGAGCAGGCCTCCGAGCTCGTGACGCGGGAGAAGTTCGCGGAAAAGGGCGCCTTCGGGCCTGATGTCGCCGAGCACGTCGAGGCCTACGCGCCGTTCGTCGACGCCGGCTTCAGCGAGGTCTACGTCGCCAACATGGGGCCCCACTACGCCGACATGCTGGCGGCCTACGGCTCCGACGTGCTGCCCGAGCTCCGGTCTCGCGCCTAGCCGGTCCTGCTAGTCGTCGTACTCGGGGTCGCCCTCGACGTCGGCAGGCCTCGCCTCGTGGCCGTCACGTCCCCGGGTGCGCCGCAGCTCCTTCATCTCGGCCTCGAAGACGTGCCGCTGCCCCTCCATCAGCTCGTCCAGGACGCGCTGGTGCAGCGCCTTGGCACGGGCGTAGAACCCGTCGTCGTACTCCTCCACCATCTGGAACGACCACATCCCCGGGATCGGGTTGCCGCCCAGGACGTCGCGGTCCATGGCGTCGGCGAGATCGTCGTGACCGGCCTCGCGCATCAGTGCTTCCGCCTCCTCCATCGTGCTCTCCGCACTGCCCATCAGGCGGTGGAAGGCGTAGAGGTGACCGCGGGCGTCCTCGACGTGGTCGAGTGCAGCTGACAGCTTGCCGACGGCCTCGACCGTCTCGTCGGTGACGCCCTCGGGACGCCGGTGCTCGGGGGCGGGCTTGCTCATGCCGCGAGCCTCACACGGCCGTTCGGGGCGTCACCACCTTCCATCGGGCGGGAACCCTGCGACGTACGCATGCAAAGCAAGGACGGCGGGCACTGACCGGCATGACACCTCGGGACACCACCACCTACTCCGCCGCCGACACCACGCGCGAGGTGTCGGCATGAGGGCCGTGACCTGGCAGGGCCGCCAGGACATGCAGGTCATCGACGTGCCCGACCCCGTCATCGAGGAGCCGACCGACGTCGTCGTCGAGATCACCTCGACGGGACTGTGCGGGTCCGACCTCCACCTCTACGACCCGCTCACGCCGTTCATGACCGACGGAGACGTCGTCGGCCACGAGCCGATGGGGATCGTGCGCGAGGTGGGCTCCGCCGTCGAGTCGCTGCAGGCGGGGGACCGTGTCGTGGTCCCCTTCAACATCAGCTGCGGGTCGTGCTGGATGTGCGACCGGCAGCTGTTCAGCCAGTGCGAGACGACGCAGAACCGCGAGTCCGGCACCGGCGCCAGCCTGTTCGGCTACAGCAAGCTGTACGGCGCGGTGCCGGGTGGCCAGGCGGAGCTGCTGCGCGTGCCGTTCGGCGACCAGCTCCCGATCAAGGTGCCGCACGGCCCGCCGGACGACCGCTTCCTCTTCCTCTCCGACGTGCTGCCCACGGCGTGGCAGGCCGTGGAGTACGCCGACGTCGAGGACGGCGGCACGCTCGCAGTGATCGGTGCCGGCCCGATCGGTGACATGGCGGCCCGTATCGCGATGCTCCGCGGCCTCGACGTGATCGTCGTCGACTCGGTCCCCGAGCGGCTGGCCCGCGTGCAGGGGCGAGGTGCCCGGACGATCGACCACACCGAGGTCGACGGGGTGGGCGATGCGGTGCGAGCGATGACCGATGGTCGCGGCGCCGACGCGGTGATCGATGCGGTCGGCATGGAGGCCCACGGCTCCCCGGTCGCCGAGACCGCGCAGAAGGCGCTCGCCCTGCTGCCCAAGAAGGTGCAGGAGAAGATGATGCTCAACGTCGGCTCGGACCGCCTCGCAGCGCTGATGAGTGCCATCGACTCGGTCCGCCGAGGCGGCACCATCAGCATCTCCGGCGTGTATGGCGCACCGACCGACCCGCTGCCGATGTTCCAGCTGTTCGACAAGCAGGTGCAGCTGCGCATGGGACAGGCCAACGTGCACCGGTGGTCCGACGAGATCCTCGACCTGTTGCAGCAGGACGAGGACGTCCTCGGCGTGGAGTCGTTCGCGACCCACCACCTGCCGCTGGAGGACGCGCCCGAGGCCTACCGGAAGTTCCGCGACAAGGAGGACGGCATGGTCAAGGTGGTGTTCACCCCGTGAGGATGCCCAAGCCGCGCGGTCCCCTGAGCGAGTGGGTCATGGCGGAGCTCGCCAGCCCGTCCGACGACTGCGTCTCGGCCCCGCACGCCGGATCGTGGGACGACGAGTGCGTCGCGCTGTGGACCCTCCACGAGCTGTCCTACCGCGGCTTCGAGGATGCGACGGACGATGCCGAGTGGCAGCCCCCGATCCTCCAGGCGCGCCACGCGCTGGAGGTGGCCCTGGAGCAGCGGCTGCGTCGGCGCTGGCCGGTGGTCACCGTCGAGCCTGCCGACGTCCCCGCCGCGCTCGAGTCCCTCGTCGCCTCGGACCAGGGCCCGTCCCTGGCCGACCACGTGCGCAGGTCCGCCACGGTCGACCAGGTGCTGGAGCTCCTGCGCCAGCGATCGGTCTACCAGCTCAAGGAGGCCGATCCCGCGACGTGGGTCATCCCTCGACTGCCGATGCGGGCCAAGGCAGCGCTCGTGGAGCTGCAGTACGACGAGTACGGCGACGGTGATCCCAACCGGGTGCACGCGCACCTCTTCGCGCGCGGCATGGTGGACGTGGGGCTGCGTCCCGAGTACGGCGCCTACGTCGATGACGCCCTTCCGGAGACGCTCGAGCTCAACAACGCGCTCACCATGTTCGGGCTGCACCGGAGGCTACGAGGCGCGGCGATGGGCCACCTGGCTGCGTTCGAGATGACCAGCTCGCTGCCCTCGCGCAAGATCGTGCAGGGACTGGAGCGGCTGGGCCTCGACGGGGCGATGGCGGCCTTCTACGACGAGCACGTCGAGGCCGACGCGATCCACGAGGTCCTGGCGAGCCGGGAGATCTGCGGCTCGCTGGCCGAGGACGAGCCCGACCAGGCCACGGAGATCCTCTTCGGCGCCTTCACCTGCCTCGACCTCGAGGCACGCTTCGCCACGGCGCTGTTCGCCGGGTGGGACGCCGCATGACCCCGCAGGGCCCGGAGCAGGACTTCGACCACCCGGACGTGGTGCTCCAGCCGCACGGTCCGATGCTGCTGCGGGGCGCCACCTCGGTACGCGACGCGGACGGCACGGTCCACCGGGTCGAGCGCCCGGTCGTCGCGATCTGCCGCTGCGACAAGTCCAGCCGGCTGCCCTGGTGCGACGGGACGCACAAGGTCATTCCGCGCCGCTGACGGCCGTCGCTCACACGGGCCGGTCGATCCGCGCCAGCACGCCGCGCACGTGCTGGCGGACGTCCGACACCACGAGCGACCCGGACGCGATGGCCGGCTCCTCGCGCAGCGCGTCCACCTGGGCGATCGTCCCGAGCTGGAGGACGGCCGAGCCGCCGGCGCTCAGGTGGTCGGCGACGACGACGAGGCACGCCCGGGCGACGTCGAGGCCGTCGGCGCCTCCGTCGATGGCGGTGAGCGGGTCCTCCGGGAACCGGCCGGTGAGGTCGCGCGGCACCCAGGGCGGGTCCGCGATGATCACCGGGAAGCGTTCCCCCTCGCCCACGGAGGTCTCCAGCCGCCCTTCGCGCACCTCGACCCGGTCGGCGAGGCCGCTCGCGAGCGCGTTGGCGCGGGCGTAGTCGCACGCGACCGGGTTCGAGTCCACGCAGACGAGGGAGCGGCCCGACATCGCAGTGGCCAGCAGTCCGATGTGCCCGGCGCCCGCGCAGAGCTCGAGCATCGTGCCGCCGGGGGCCGTGACGGCGATCTCGGCGGACCACTCCGACTGGGCGGCGGTCCACTCGCGGGGTCGCAGCACGCGGTCGTCGAAGGAGATCGGAAGCGTCCCGAAGGTGATCTGCTCGGTCATCGCGCGCCGCCGTCCAGCGGCGTACGACGCCGGGGCAGCGCGCGCAGCCGGTGGTGCCACAGTGCGGCCCGGGCCGCGTTGGCACCCGCCGCGCCGTGCACGCCGCCGCCCGGGTGGGCCGACGCCGAGCCGAGGTAGAGACCGCTCACGCCGGTCGCGGCCCGGCCGCGCATCGCCGGCACCGGACGGAAGACGAGCTCCTGGTGGAGCTGGGAGGTGCCCCCGTTGACGGCCCCGCCGACGAGGTTGGCGTTGCGCGCCTCGAGCTCGTGCGGGCCGAGCACCCGGCGGGCGGCGACCAGCGTGCCGAAGCCCGGCGCCCGCGCCTCGAGGCGCGCCTGCATGCGGTCGGCGAAGCGCTCGAGGTCGTCGTGCTCCCAGCGGCCGGTGATCTCGTCGGCGGCATCGCCGCGGGTGCTGTCGGGCTGCGGGACGTGTGAGTACGCCCAGAACGACTCGGTGCCGGCGGGCGAGCGGGACGGATCGCTGGTCGTCATCTGCCCGGTCAGCATGAACGGGCGATCGGGGACCACCCCCGATGCCACCTGCGACAGCGTCTGTGTCATCTCCTCCACGGAGTCGGCGATGTGCACGGTCCCCGGCGCCGCGGCGGGCGCGCCCGACCACGGAACGGGACCGGTGAGGGCCCAGTCGACCTTGACGGTGCCGGGGTCGAGCTCGAAGTCACGCATCCCGCGGACCACGCGCGCGGGCAGGTCCTCCACGCGCACGAGACCGCCGAAGAGGTGCGGGGCGACCACGTCCGCGACGACCACTGGGGCGTCGTACGCCTCGCCGTCACGGGTCGTGACTCCGGTGACGGCACCTCGGTCGACGACGACGCGGGTGACCGGCGCATCCGTCTCGATCCGGCCACCGAGGCTGGTGAAGCGGGCGACCAGGGCGTCCGTGAGTCCCTGGGCACCGCCTCGCGGGACGGGGAAGCCGACCGTCTGCCCGAGCATCGTCATCAGGAGCCCGAAGACGCCGGACCCGGGAGAGGAGAGCGGGAAGTCGGCGTGCCCGGCATTGCCCGCGAGGAGCAGTCCGCCGGCCGGGCCGCCGAAGAGCTCGCGGCCCAGCGAGGCCACGGGAGTGGCCAGTCGTCGAACAGTGTCGAGCCCTCCGCTGCGAGCCAGACCGGGCAGCAACCTGGCTCCGGCGCGCACCGGGGGAAAGGGGGACGTGAGCGCATCCACGAGGGCGGGTCCGATGCGATCCCAGGTGTGGCAGAGGTCCAGCCAGGCCGCACCGTCACCGGCGTGCAGGGCGTCGAGCCCGGACGCCGTCCGGTCCCGGTCTCGGTGCAGCAGTGCCCACTGACCATCGCCGAACGGGTGGCCGAGCACGGCCGGGGCGTGCTCCCAGACGAGTCCGTGGTCCTCGAGCCGGAGCGAGGTCATCGCGCGTGACGCGACGGCGAGCGGGTAGAAGGCGCTGAAGGTGTCGTGGACGAAGTCGGGGTGCACCTCGCGGTCGCTCCGTACGGCACCGCCGGGAGCCGACTGGGCCTCGAGCACCAGCACGTCCCAGCCCGCGTCGGCCAGCATGTTCGCCGCGACCAGGCCGTTGGGTCCGGCGCCCACGACGATCGCGTCGTGGCGGCGGGCCGCCGCCCCGGTCACCGGGTGCGTCCCTCCACGACGTAGGCGAGCCGGCGCAGGGCCTCGATGTTGCGCACGTGCAGCTGGGGGTCCTGGAGGACCTTCGGGAGCAGCGCGCCGGGTCCGGCGGTGGCCTGCTCGACCATCGTCACGACGGTGTCCGTGCCGCGTGCCTCGAGCGTGATCTCGACGTGCGCCTGGCCGGCCGGCCAGCCTCGGGCCAGCAGGAGCAGTCGGCGCCCTGGCTCGACCTCGAGCACCTCGGTGGTGTCGTCGATGAGGAGCGGCCACGTGCCGACGCTGTGGTGCAGCCTGGTGCCGACTGCCGGCCAGCCGTCGTCGACCTCGCGCATCCGTGCGGCACCCACGACCCAGAGGGCGTAGAGCCATCCGTCCGAGAGCACCGCCCACACCTGCTCAGGGGTTGCCGAGACGGGCCTGCTGGTCGTGCTCACGCGTCGCTCACCTGCATGACGTCGTGGTACCCACTGCCCCGGCCGGCATGCGTCGTCAGGCCGGGAGGACGCCGTGCTCGAGGACGTGCTCGGCGACCTCGCCGATCTTGGTGCGTCGACTCCGCGCGGCATTGCGCAGCAGGTTGAACGCGGCGACCGGGTCGACGTCCTGCCTGGCCATGATGAAGCCGACGGCGCGCTCGATGACGACGCGGTAGTCCAGGGCGTACTGCAGCTGGGTCGCCAGCTCGCCTGCGGTGTGGGCCTGGACGGCGGACGTCATCGTGGTCGCGACGACCTCGGCGTAGCGGGCGAGCGCGGACACCTCGCTCTCGTCCCAGTCGTGGGGGCTCTCCTTGTAGACGTCGAGCGTCCCGACCGGAACACCGCCGAGACGCACAGGCGTCCCCAGCACCGCCCGTACGGGTTGGTCGGCCATCGCGCGTGAGAGCGCCGGCCAGCGCACGGTCTCGCTCACCACGTCGTGGGACGTGACCACCGCGCCGCTGACGAAGGCTTCCGTGCACGGTCCCTCGCCAGCCTCGGACTCGGTCCGCTCGAGCTCGCGGCCCGGGCCGTCGCTGGCTGCGAGGTAGCGCAGGATGTCCTGCTCGTCGGCGACGAGGATGCCCGCGCCGTCGACGTCGAAGAGGGACACGCACGCGTCCAGCAACTGCTCGAGCGCGGACACCACGCTGTTGCCCTGCCCACTGGTGGCCAGCCGACGCAGGCTCTCGGCGAGCGAGGCTTCGTCGATGCTCATGTGCCGGATGCTACGCGGACGGCCCCTGCGACCACCCGGAGGCCGGAAGGTGTGACTCGAAGGACCGCAGGACCTCCTGGTCCTCGGGCTCGGCGGTGCCGTCGTGGACCGTGACGAGGACCCGGGCCACCGTGCGCACCTTGGTGTTGCTGTCCTGCGAGACCCGCATCATGGTGCGCCACGCCTGCTCGGTGCTGCAGCCGTAGGTCGCCGACAGGAGGCCGATGGCCATGCCGATGTCGCGCTGCGACTTCATCGCCTCGTGGAGGTGCGCCACCTCGTCGCGCAGGGCGTCGGCGGGCTCGAAGGGTGCGGCGAGCCGCTCCGCCGCGTCACCCGGGTCGCTGGGGTCGCCGGCGGGATCGTGATTCACAGACATACGTCACCTCTCAATGACGTCAGGTCCGCGGACACAGGGCGGAGCGAGGATCGAACGAACCCATGATACCCAACGGGTGGCTCACCCGTAGGGGTGAATGTTTGCTGGGGGGATTATCGTTCGGTGGTGGCTCGAGCAGAGGGCCGTGCGCTTCTTTCCTGGGGAGGGTGGACGTGTCGCACGAGCGCGCGCGCAGGGGTGTGCCGGACCACTTCGGGTTCGAGGGATCAGGCGACCAGGCCCGTGCCTGGCTCGACACGGTCTACGGCACCAACCTGCGCCTGACCGGCCCGATGGGTGGCGTACGCCACGAACGGACCGACCATGGCGTGGTCGCCTTCGACCACATCACGGTCGACGCGGCCTACACGTTCGACTCCGACCCCATGCCGACGCTCGTGGTGGTCGACGTGCTGCGCGGTGAGATCGAGTACGTCCGCGAGGGGCATGCGGACCGGGTGCACGACGGCGACTCCGTCCTGGTCTCGGGATGGGACATGGCGTTCAGCGGGTCCGCCGACCACCCGGAGCTGCGCACGACGTCGCTGTCGGCGAATGCCTTGTTCGCCACCCTGGAGGAGTCGGACCCCGAGCACCCGGGCTGGCCCATCATCTTCACCTCCTACGTCCCGCACACCCCGGAGGCGGGCGCCCGGTGGCGGGCGACGGTCGACCAGGTCAGCTCCATGCTCCCTGTGGACGCCACCTCGGACCAGGAGGACGCCGCGGCGCGGCTGCTGGGCCACACGCTGCTGAACACCTTCCCCAACAACGTGGTCGTGCGGGCGACACTCCCGAACGGCGACCCCGACGATGCGGACGACTCGCACTCGACGGTGCGTCGCGCCGCCCGCATCATCGAGGCGCACGCCGCCGAGGAGCTCACGCCGGGCGACCTCGCCCGTGAGTGCAACGTGACGCCGCGAGCCCTGCAGTACGCCTTCCGCAAGCACCTCGGGTGCACCCCGCAGGACTACCTGCGACGGGTCCGCCTCGACCTGGCGCGTCGATCGCTGCGCAACGGGACGGCGCAGTCGGTCAGCGACGCGGCCGCCGCCTACGGGTTCTTCAACCCGGGCCGTTTCGCCTCGGACTACCGGCAGGTGTTCGACGAGAACCCCGGACAGACCTTGGGGCGCGCTGCACCCTGAGGGGTGGGTGCCCTTCGTTTTGGGGCTGTCCAACTGGTCTGGACCATCTTATGGTCGAGGAGTCGCAAGCTGGAGACCACGGTGAGCGCCGCCACTGCCGGAAGGAGCGATCCCGTGGTCACCACCTCGATCGTCCCGGAGCACGCCCCCGTCCACGCCCTCTCGTCCGTCCCCAGCGCTCGCCGCGCCGTGGACGGCAAGGAGCGGGCCCGTCGTACGGACACCATCGTCGCCGACCTTCGGGTCGTCGGCCCCGCATCACACACCTCGCGCGACCTCGTCGACCGTCTCATCGAGACCAACGCCGGCGTCGCCCGCTCGATGGCCGGCCGCTACCGCAACCGCGGCATCGACCTCGACGACCTCCAGCAGGTTGCCCTGCTCGGACTCACCAAGGCCGCGCGTCGTTTCGACCCGGACGCCGGTCACGACTTCCTGTCCTACGCCGTCCCGACCATCCGGGGCGAGCTGCGCCGCCACTTCCGCGACGCGGGCTGGATGGTCCGGCCGCCGCGCCGCGTGCAGGACCTGCAGGCGCTCATCTCGCGTGCCCAGGACGAGCTCGAGCCGCGGCTCGGTCGCTCGCCCCGACCCAGCGAGGTCGCCTCGCACCTCGACGTCGACATCGACGACGTGATCGAGGCGCTGGCGGCCGACGGCTGCTTCACCCCGACCTCGCTCGACGGTCCGGTCGGCGACGGGTCGTCGTCGTTGGGCGACCTGCTCGGCTTCGAGGACCGGTCGGTCGTCGCGGCAGAGGCACGCATCGTGCTCGAGCCCGTCGTCGGCCTCCTCTCGCCCCGCGACCGACGGATCCTGCGGTTGCGCTTCGTCGAGGAGCGGACCCAGCAGGAGATCGCCGAGGACATCGGGCTGACCCAGGCCCAGGTGTCCCGGGTCCTGACCCGCATCCTGGCCGGTCTCAAGGCCGGTCTGGCCGACCTCGCGGAGCGCCCGCCGGCGGCCTGACCGTCACAGGGGGTCGGCGGCGTTGCAGGGGTCAGCTGTCGAAGCCGAGGCCGACCGCGTCGAGCGCGCGCAGGAAGGCGTTGCGTCGGCCCTGACGGTGGTCGGCGCGGTCGAGCGACCACCGGGTCAGGTTGATCCCGACCGAGGCGAGTGGCTCGGGCGGGAACGGCAGCGGTCGCTCGCGCACCATCCGGAGACTGGTGCGCTCCGTCTCCTCGCCTGCGAGGAGGTCGAGGAGCACCTGCGCCGCGAACCGGGTCGCACCCACCCCGAGCCCGGTGAAGCCGGCCGCGTGCGCCACCCGGTCGTCGTGGCTCGTGCCGTAGAACGCGGTGAACTGCGTGCACGTGTCGATCGCGCCGGCCCAGCGGTGGCTGAACCGCACGTCCTCCAGCTGCGGGAAGGTCGCCAGGAAGTGCGAGGCCAGACTGGCGTGGCTCTCGGGCCGGTCCTCGTGGCGCGCCGCGACCCGGCCGCCCCTCGGGTAGACCGCGTCGTACCCGCCCCACAGGATCCGGCTGTCACGCGTGAGACGTGAGTAGTGGAACTGGTTGGCGAGGTCGCCGAGGCCCTGACGACCGGCCCAGCCGATCGACCCCAGCTGCTCGGCGGTGAGCGGCTCGGTCATCAGGACGTAGTCGTAGACCGGCACCGTCATCAGCCGGTTGCGCCGCAGCAGCGACGGGAACACGTTGGTGGCGAGGACGACGTGGTCGGAGGTGATCACCGCGCGGTCGGTGTGCACCTCGACGCCCCGTCCCGCTCCGGACGTACGCCGCAGCGCCGTCGCGGCGGTGTGCTCGTGGATCTCGACGCCGAGGTCCGCCGCGACCCGGGCGAGCTCCAGGGCCAGCTTCGCCGGGTGCACGAGCGCGGTCTCGTCGTGCTCCATCGCGCCGGCGAGGAAGAGCGGGCTGTCGATCTCGGCCCGCACCTGCCCGGCGTCCAGGAAGTTCTCCTGCTCGCGCAGCCACGCGACCTGGTGCTCCTCGACGGCGACCGAGAGCATCCCGGTGCGCTCCCACTCGCAGGCGAGCCCGAGGTCGCGGACGTCGGCCTCGAAGCCGGCGAGGTTGTCGCGGCCGAGCCGGGCCAGGGTGTCGTACTCGTCGGGCCAGCGCGAGCGCCCGTTGTCCTCCCCGTGGGTGAGCGAGGCCTCGCAGAAGCCGCCGTTGCGCCCCGACGCCGCCCAGCCGATGGTCTGCGCCTCGAGCAGCACGACGTGGCGGCCGGGGTCGCGCCGCTTGGCGTGGACGGCCGTCCAGAGCCCGAGGTAGCCGCCGCCGACGATCGTCAGGTCCGCGCGGGTCGACGCGGTCAGCGGGTCGTACGACGTCGCGCCCGCGTCGTCGAGCCAGAACACCGACCGCTCGCTGCCGGCGAGCGCCCGCTCCACGACCCGCGGGTCGGGAGCGTGGCGCTCGTAGGCGGTGCGGTGCGCGGTCACGGGGGAGGGGTCGCGCTCAGGCGGTCGCGTCGAGCGCGGCGTCCAGGATCGCGAGCCCCTCGCGCGCCTCGTCGTCGCTGGTCGTCAGCGGCGGCACGACGTGGATCCGGTTGTAGTTCACGAAGGGCAGCATGCCGCGCTCCTGGCACGCCTTGACGATCGCGCCCACCTCCGGGCTCGACCCGCCGTAGGGCGCCAGCGGCTCCCGGGTCGTCCGGTCGCTGACCAGCTCGATCGCCCAGAACGCGCCGGTGCCGCGCACCTCCCCGATCCGTTCGTGCTTGGCCTCCAGGGCCCGCAGCCCGGGACCGATCACGTCGTCGCCGAGCCGGGCGGCGCGACCGACGACGTCCTCGTCCTCCATCGTGCGGATGGTGGCGACGGCGGCCGCGCAGGCGAGCGGGTGGCCGGAGTAGGTGAGGCCTCCGGGATACGTGCGGTGCGCGAACGTCGCATGGATCTCGTCGCTGATCGCGACGCCGCCGAGCGGGACGTAGCCGGAGTTCACGCCCTTGGCGAAGGTGATGAGGTCAGGGGTGACGCCCCCGTGCTCGACGGCGAACCACCGACCCGCGCGACCGAAGCCCGACATCACCTCGTCCGCGATCAGCACGATGCCGTGCCGGTCGCAGATCTCGCGCACGCCGGCGAGGTAGCCCGGCGGCGGGACCATGATCCCGGCGGTGCCGGGGATCGCCTCGAGCACGATCGCGGCGACGGTGGCCGGACCCTCGAGCGCGACGACCTGCTCGAGGTGCTCGAGCGCGCGCTGGCACTCCTCGGCCTCGGTGGTCGCGTGGAACGCGCTGCGGTAGAGGAACGGACCGAAGAAGTGGACCGTGCCGGTCGAGCCGTGGTCGCTCGCCCAGCGGCGCGGGTCGCCGGTCATGTTGACCGCGAGGTGGGTGCCGCCGTGATAGCTGCGGTAGGTCGTCAGCACCTTGTGGCGGCCGGTGTGCAGCCGCGCCATGCGTACGGCGTGCTCGTTGGCGTCGGCGCCACCGTTGGTGAAGAAGACGTGGTCGAGGTCGCCGGGGGTGTGGCTCGCGATCAGCCGGGCGGCCTCGGAGCGGGCCCCGTTGGCGACGGCCGGGGCGATCGTGCAGAGGTGCGCGGCCTGCTCCTGGATCGCCGCGACGATGCGCGGGTGCTGGTGGCCGAGGTTGGTGAAGACCAGCTGGGAGCTGAAGTCGAGGTAGCGCTTGTCGTTCGCGTCCCAGACGTGGCTGCCCTCGGCGCGGGTCACCACCATCGGCGTGATCTCGGCCTGGGCCGACCAGGAGTGGAAGACGTGCGCGCGGTCGAGCTCGTAGGTGCGCGCGGCGTCGTACGTCGTCGCGAGATCCGTCGTGTCGCCCATCAGGTCAGTCATTGCGCGGGAATCCCAGCTCGAGGCCGCCCTCGGGGCGGTTGGCGGGGTCGATCCACCGGGTGGTGACGACCTTGCCGCGGGTGAAGAAGTGGACGCCCTCGGCGCCGTGGGCGTGGGTGTCGCCGAAGAGCGAGCGCTTCCAGCCGCCGAAGGAGTAGTAGGCGACCGGCACCGGGACGGGCACGTTGACGCCGATCATGCCGACGGTGACGTCGGCCTCGAAGCGGCGGGCGGCGCCGCCGTCGTTGGTGAAGACCGCGGTGCCGTTGCCGTACTCGTTGGCGTTGACCAGCGCGACCGCCTCCTCGTAGGACTTCGCCCGGACCACCGAGAGGACGGGCCCGAAGATCTCCTCGCGGTAGATGTCCATCTCGGGCGTCACGTCGTCGAAGAGCGTCGGCCCGAGCCAGAAGCCCTGCTCGCCGCCGCGAGCCCGGACGTCGCGGCCGTCGACGACGACCTTGGCGCCGGCGGCCTCGCCGGAGTCGATGTAGGAGCTGACCTTGTCGCGATGGGCCTTCGTGACGAGCGGGCCCATGTCGGCCTCCTTGCCGGATGCGTCCGCCCCGGTGGCGTCCTGGCCGCCGTCGCCGATCAGCAGGGTGCGCGTGCGGTCGGCGATCCGGGCGACGAGCTCGTCACCGATCGGGTCGACCGCGACGAGCACGCTGATCGCCATGCACCGCTCGCCGGCGCTGCCGTACCCGGCATTGACGGCCGAGTCGGCAGCGAGGTCGAGATCGGCGTCGGGCAGCACGACCATGTGGTTCTTCGCCCCGCCGAGGGCCTGCACGCGCTTGCCGTGGCGGCTCGCGGTCTCGTAGACGTACTCGGCGATCGGGGTCGAGCCGACGAAGCTGATCGACTGCACGTCGGGGCTGGTCAGCAGCGCGTCGACGGCGGTCTTGTCGCCGTGCAGGACGTTGAAGACGCCGTCGGGGAGACCGGCCTCCTTCCACAGCGCGGCGATCCAGTTGGCGGCGCTCGGGTCCTTCTCGCTCGGCTTGAGCACGACCGTGTTGCCGGCAGCGATGGCGATGGGGAAGAACCACATCGGGACCATCGCGGGGAAGTTGAAGGGGCTGATGATGCCGACCACGCCGAGCGGCACCCGCTTGGAGTGCACGTCGACGCCGGTCGACGCCTCCTCGCTGTGGCCGCCCTTGAGCAGGTGCGAGATGCCGCACGCGAACTCGACGACCTCGAGGCCGCGCGAGATCTCGCCGATGGCGTCGGAGTGCACCTTGCCGTGCTCGGCGGTGATGATCGCGGCGAGCTCGTCCTTGCGGCTGTTGAGCAGCTCGCGGAAGGCGAACATCACCTGCGTACGCCGCGCGAGCGAGGTGGTGCCCCACCCGCGGGCCGCGCGCGCGGCCGCCTCGATGACGCGGGCCGCGTCGGCCTCGCTGGCGAGCGCGACGCGGCCGGTGACCTGGCCGGTGGCGGGGTTGGTGACGTCGGCCCAACCGGTGGGGTTGCCGGGCAGCGCGGCGCCGTCGGCCCAGTGCACGATCTCGTGGTCGGGTGCGGAGATGTCGATCATGGTGCCCATCCTCGATCGGCGGCGCCGTCCGAGCAGGTGTCGGATCGTAGGAAACCGGGGTCCGGTTCGGACATTCCGTCGCCCCCTCCACGCGTAGGCTGCGTCCGTGGCCGAGGTGACGCCGGGTGTGACGCTCGAGGAGGCACTCGGGCTGCCCACGTTCCGTCGTGCCGTGCCGGAGGTCGTCGCCGGCCGGTCCGGGCTCGACCGGCCGATCCGCTGGGTGCACGCGACCGAGCGCCTCGATGCGGGTGAGCTGCTCCGCGCCGGCGACCTGCTCCTGACGATGGGCACCGGCCTGCCGAGCGACGACGACGCAGCCGGGCTGACGGGCTTCGTCGACGGGCTGGCCGACTCCGGCGCGGTGGGCATCGTCGTCGAGCTCGGCCGCCGGTGGGCCGCCGAGCTGCCGTCGTCCCTGGTGGAGGCCTGCGAGCGGCACGGGCTGCCGCTCGTCGTCCTCGGGCAGGAGACCCGGTTCGCCGCACTCGCGCAGGAGATCGGCGAGCGCGTCGTGGACCGCCAGCTCAGCGAGCTGCGCGAGGCCCAGCGCGTCCACGAGACGTTCACCGAGCTGTCGTTCAGCCAGGCGGGACCCGTCGAGATCCTGCAGGCCGTGCAGCGGATGGCAGCGGGGCCGGTCGTCGTGGAGAACGCCCAGCACCGCCCGCTCGACTACTTCGCCGGTCCCGACGAGGCCGGTGGCTTCCTCGACGGCTGGCCCGCCCGCTCGCGTCGGGTCGAGGTGGCCGGACGCACCGGCTGGGACGCCGCCAACGGCTGGCTGGTGACCCGGCTCGGCACCGCCGACCAGGCCTGGGGCCGGCTGGTGATCGGCTCCCCCGACGCGCCGTCGCAGCGGCTGGTCGCCGTCGCCGAGCGGGCCGCCGCCGCGCTCGCGCTGCACCGGCTCCACGACCGCGACCGCGGGACGCTCATGCGGCGTACGCACCTGGAGCTGCTGTCCGGCCTCACCGACGACCCCGACTCCGACGAGGTGCTGCGCCGCTGCGAGCTGGCCGGCTTCCCGGTCCGTCGGCGCGGCTTCGCCGGCCTCGTCGTCCGGCCCCGGATCGCCATGTCGTCGCCGGCCGACCTCGACGAGGTGGCCGCCACCGTCGTCCGGGCGGCGCACGGGCTGCGCCTCCCGGCGCTGGTGTGCGAGGTCGAGCGCGACCTGCGGGTCCTCGTGTCGGCACCGCCGACGGCTGATGCCGACGACCTCCTCGACCGGCTGGCGGCGCGCGTGCTCGCCCACCACGACGTCGTGCTCGCCGCCGGCCGCGTCGTGACCGACCGCACCGGCATCACGCGCAGCCTCACCGAGGCCGGCCAGGTCGCGGACGCGGCACCGCAGGTGCGTCGTGAGCAGGACCCCGACGTGCACCGGCTCGCCGACCTCCACCTCCGCGGCCTGCTCGCCCTGCTCGGCGAGGACGACCGGGTGCGGCTCTTCGTCGACCGCGAGCTCGCCGCGCTCAAGAGCCACGACCGCGCCGACGGGGCACGCACCGATCTCCTCGCGGCCCTCCGCGCCCTCGTGCTGCACCCGGCGAGCAAGACCGAGGCGGCCGCGAGCCTGCACCTGTCACGGGCCGCGTTCTACGACCGGCTGGCCCGGATCGAGACGATCCTCGAGGCCGACCTCGACGACCCCGACGTACGCGTGTCGCTGCACGTGGCCCTGCTGGCGGACGAGCTGTCCGGCACAACGTCCGGTCCGACGGCGAAGTGACGACAGATCGTCGGCCGACGGTGTCGCTCGTGCCGGGGGACGATGTCGGCATGTTCCGTGTGCTGGACGTCGACGCCGCCGTGCCGACCTCGCCCCTCGACCCGGGCACCGTCCTCGACGGCTCGCCCGCGGCAGGCTCGCGCGCCCTGGCCGCGGTCGCCGGCGTCGAGGTCGGGGTGTGGGAGATGAGCCCCGGGACCGCCACCGACGTCGAGGTCGACGAGGTCTTCGTCGTGCTGTCGGGCTCGGCCACCGTCACCTTCGAGGACGGCGAGTCGGTCGACCTCGGGCCCGGCAGCGTCGTACGCCTGCGCGCCGGCGAGCACACGACCTGGGTCGTCCGCGAGACCCTCCGCAAGATCTACGTCGCCTGAAAGGCAGCTCCGTGACTGATCCCGCCGACCACACCATCCGCAACTTCATCGACGGCGAGCTCGTCGAGTCGGCGGCCACCGACTTCATCGACCTCGTCGACCCGATGACCGGCGAGGTCGACGGCCGCTCCCCGGTCTCGACCGCCGAGGAGATCGACCGGGCGTACGCCGCCGCCGAGCGCGCGTCGGAGTCGTGGAAGCGGCTGACGCCCGGCCGTCGGCAGGCCTACCTGCTCGACCTCGCCACCGCCGTGGCCGATCGCCGCGACGAGATCAGCGAGGTGCAGGCGCGCGACACCGGCCAGCCGGTCCGCTACATCGCGAGCGAGGAGGTCGACCAGGGCGTCGACCAGCTGCGGTTCTTCGCGGGTGCGGCCCGGCTGCTCGAGGGCAAGTCGGCGGGGGAGTACCTCGAGGGGCACACCTCGAGCATCCGCCGCGAGCCCATCGGCGTCGTCGGCCAGGTGACGCCGTGGAACTACCCGTTCGCCATGGCGATCTGGAAGATCGCGCCCGCCCTCGCGGCCGGCAACACGATCGTCCTCAAGCCCAGCGACACCACCCCGCGCTCGACCGTGCTGCTGGCCGAGATCGCCGGCGCGATCCTGCCCGCCGGGCGTGCTCAACGTCGTCAACGGCGACGCCACCACCGGCCGGCTGCTCGTCGAGCACCCGGTCCCCGGCCTGGTCGCGATCACCGGCTCGGTGCGCGCCGGCATCGAGGTCGCGTCGTCCGCGGCGAAGAACCTCAAGCGCGCCCACCTCGAGCTCGGCGGCAAGGCGCCCGTCGTGGTGATGCCCGACGCCGACCTGCCCGCGCGCCGCCGGGCTGATCGCCGCCGCTGCGCTACTTCAACTCCGGCCAGGACTGCACCGCCGCGACCCGCGTCATCGTGCACAGCAGCGTCCACGACGAGCTGCGTCGACCTGCTGGTCGCCGAGGCCGAGGGCACCCGTCCCGGCCCGCCGTCCGACGCCGAGGCCGACTACGGCCCGCTCAACAACGCGGCCCACCTCGCCAAGGTCGAGGCGTTCCTCACCGACCTGCCGTCCCACGCCGACGGTGCGCACGGGCGGCGCACGCCACGGCGACGCGGGCTACTTCTTCGCCCCGACGGTCGTCACCGGCGTGCGCCAGGACGACCGGATCGTGCAGGAGGAGGTGTTCGGGCCCGTCCTCACCGTGCAGTCCTTCGACGAGCGAGGCCGAGGCGGTCCGGCTGGCCAACGGCGTGCCGTACGGCCTCGCGGCCAGTGTCTGGACCCGTGACCACGGCACCGCCGACCGGCTGACCCGCGAGCTCGACTTCGGGTGCGTGTGGGTCAACACCCACATCCCGTTCGTGTCCGAGATGCCGCACGGCGGCTTCGGGCACTCGGGCTACGGCAAGGACCTGTCCGGCTACGGCTTCGACGACTACACGCGCATCAAGCACGTGATGACCGCTCACTACTGAGCGTCAGGGACGTCCACCTCGAAGAGCGTCAGCAGGTCGGCGAGGGTGCGGTAGTAGCCGACGAGGACGGTCAGCTCGGTGATCGCCGTCGTGCCGAGCACGTCGACCAGGTCGGCGTACGCCTCGTCGGTGAGGCGGGGGTTGCCGTCGAGCAGCCGTCGGCACAGGTCGTACGCCGCCTGCTCGACGTCGTCGGTCGAGGTGAAGGTCCCGTCGGCGAGGGCCGACAGGTCGTCGCCGGTGAGGCCGACCGCGCGGCCGACGCGCTCGTGGGCGTGCTGCTCGAACGGCGCTGTCGGTGGCATGGGCGACGGCGAGGATCGCGATCTCGCGGACCCGGTCCCCGAGGCCGGTGCCGTAGCGGATGGCGCTGCCGAGCTCCTGCAGCGATCGCCCCAGGGTGGGCTCGTGGACCATCACGCCGAACGGCCCGGTCAGCGCGCCGGTCGCGGTGGTCAGCGCGAAGTGCTGCGGCCCGGCGCCGCGCGGGCCGCCGACGATGTCGTCGTACAACGCCCGCTGCTCGGCGTCGAGCTCGGTGGGGATCAGGTCGGGCAGGCGCATCTCGCCATGATGCATGCTGGCCCGCATGCGTTTCACCGAGCACGAGCTGACCGTCGCCGTCACCTCTGCCGCCAAGATCGTGGCCGGCGGCAAGATCGGCCGCCGCCGTGGCAAGAACGAGGACGCGTGGGAGGCGATGAGCAAGATCGACCGCTACCACCTCCTCGAGGCGGTCGGCGGCCAGGTCCTGCCGGTGCTGCTCGCGCTCCCCGACGTCGAGGTCGAGGCCGGGACGCGACCCACGTTCACCGACGAGCAGGTCGCCGCCGCCGTCGAGCAGACGATGGGAGAGACCGGCATCGGCAGGTTGCGGCAGAAGGTGGCGGTCGCCGCGCGCGTCACGCTCGTGCGCACGGCCCTCGCCCAGCTGCCGGTGCGACAGGACCCGGACGCGCTCATCGTCCCCGACTCGTGGTGACCTGGCCCACCCGCCAGCGTGACCTGAGAACCCTGAGACGGACGCTCAGGTTGGGTGCGTACCGTCGACGGCGATGAATCACCTGATGCGCACCCGTACCGTCCTCGGCCTCGTCGCCGCCACCAGCATGCTCGTCCTGTCCGCCTGTGGCGGCGGAGGCGACTCCTCTGCGTCGTCCGACAAGGACGCCTCGGCGAGCGGGTCGTCGAGCGCCAGTGCCGACGCCGCGGCCGGCGACGGGCCCGACGTCTCGAAGATCCCCGACGTCGTCGCCGAGGTCAACGGCGAGGAGATCACCAAGGACGAGTTCGTCCCGATCTACGAGGCCGCCTTCCAGCAGGCCGCCGCGCAGGCGCAGACCACCGGCCAGGCACCCGACGAGGCGGCGATCCAGAAGCAGACCGTCGACGACCTCGTCTCCACCGAGCTCCTGTCCCAGGAGGCCGAGTCGCGCGGCATCGAGGTGAGCGACGACGACGTCCAGACCGAGCTCTCCGACCTCGCGAAGCAGAACCAGATGGGCTCCGCCGAGGAGCTGCTCGCGGCCGTGGAGAAGAACGGCCTGACCGAGGAGGCCGCGCTCGCCCAGGTCAAGACCCAGCTGATGATCCAGCAGCTCGTCGACGACGAGGACGGCGGCAAGGCGCCGACCGAGAAGCAGCTCCGCGCGATCTACGACCAGGCCAAGCAGCAGGCCGCCGGCCAGAAGGGCCAGAAGATCCCGCCCTACGCCCAGGTCCGCGACCAGATCGCGGAGCAGGCGAAGACCGAGCAGACCGGCAAGGTCGCCCAGGCCCTCGTCGAGGACCTCCGCAAGGACGCGGACATCACGATCAACCTCTGAGCCACCCCTGCGCCCGATGTGGCGATGTTCCCCTCGCGTGGACGAGCGGAGCACTACTGTGGGTCACGTGTACGAATCCGGTGTGAGCCGAGGTCCCCAGCGCGGGCACCGCGCCGGGTCTGGAGGACGACCGTGACCGTACGACCAGCGCTGACCCCGAGGTGGTCGGTGGGATTCGCCGTCGTCTACCTCGTCGTCGCGGTGGGGGCACGGCTCACGGTGGTCGAGGGCCAGACGGTGAGCCTGGTGTGGCCCGGCGCCGGCGTGGCCGTGCTGTGGCTGCTCGCGGAGTCACCGCGCCGTCAGGGTCGGGTGCTCGCACCGCTGCTGGTGATCCACCTGGCGGTCGCCTGGGTCACGGGTGCCCCGGCCGCGGTGGTCGTGCTGGGCGCGCTGTCGCTCATCTGCCAGACCTGGCTCACCGTGGTGCTGATGAGGAAGTGGTGCCCGACGCTCCTGGGCGCCGGAGGGACCGAGAGCTTCCGCTCACCCCGTTCGCTCGCCTACACGTGTGGCGCGGCAGCCGCGGGCAGCCTGCTGGGTGCCGCCATCGGGACGCTCGGCGTCTGGCTCACCAACGCACCGGTGGACGTGTGGGTGCCGCAGGCGTGGTTCGGCCGTCACTTCACCGGCATCCTCGTGGTGGGGTGCCTCGGTCACCTCGCGTGGGAGTGGCGCACCCAGCCCCTCACGCCGCGCGCGCAGGGCGGGTCCCGGTTCGAGCTCGTCCTGCTCTGGGTGCTCTCCCTGCTCGCGGTGGTCGTGATCTTCCTCCAGCCGCTCCCGATCGTCTTCCTCGTCGTGCCGCTCTGCGTGTGGTCGGCAGCCCGCTTCCCCACCTTCCTGGCTGGGCTCCACGCGCTCGCGCTGGGGGTGGCTGGTCTCCTGCTCACCCTCGCCGGCGTGGGCCCCTCCACGAGCCTGGACGACCCGGTGCGGCAGGTCCTGGTGGGCCAGATATTCCTGGTCGCCGTGCTGCTGACCGGCCTTGCCGTGGGGACCCTGAGCGACCACATCGACGAGCTGGTGCTCCGGATGGGCGAGGCGCGGGCGCGGGCGGCCGAGCAGGCCGAGCTGCTCGCCGAGATGACCGAGAGCATGGACGAGGGACTGGTCGTCCTCGACAGCCACGGCCTGATCCAACGGAGCAACGGCGCCAGCCGCCGGCTGGCCCATCGGGTGCGTCCCGGCGTCTCGGACGCGGACGCACTCGCCGCGCTGGTGGAGCTGGTGCTCCACCCGGCGCCCGCCCACACCGGTGCCGCGCGCGCCGAGCTCGGCGTGGGCGACGTCCAGCTGCCCCTGCCCTCCGGTGAGGACCTCGTGCTGGCCGTGTCGCGGGCCGACCTCACCAGCCCGCAGGGAGACGGTGGCCGGACGGGCCTCCTGCTGGTCCTCAGCGAGGTGACCGAGCACCGGCGCGGCATCCGTCCGCTCGTCGGCTTCGCCTCCACGGCGGCACACGACCTCCGCGGCCCCCTGACCGCGATCCGCGCCTGGCTCGACTTCGCCGCCCTCGACCTCGATCCCGACAGCGACACCCATGCGTCGGTCAAGCGTGCCGAGCAGGCATCGGTCCAGATGGCCGGCGTGATCGACGACCTCCTCACCCAGGCCGTGGCCGAGGCCGGCGGCATCGATGTGCGCGACGTCCCGCTCGACGGCCCCGACGGCGCACTCGTGCGCGCCAGCACCCTGCTGGGGCCCGACGACGTGATCGAGGTTCCCGACGAGGGCCTTCCCCTGGTGCACGCCGACGAGGCCTCCCTCCGGCAGCTCTTCGCCAACCTCGTGGGCAACTCCGTCAAGTACGCCCGCCCCGGCGTGCCCGCCCTGGTCCAGGTGCGGGCGGAGCGTGCGGGGTCCCGCGTGGTCGTCGAGGTCGAGGACAACGGTGTCGGGGTCGACGAGCACCAGCGCGACCTGATCTTCGAGCGCTTCCACCGGGGCCAACCCTCGGACAGTGAGCGCCGCGGCACCGGCATGGGGCTGTCGATCTGCCAGACCATCGTGGAGCGGCACGGCGGCACCATCGAGTGCCTGCCCGCCGAGCCCGGCCCGGGATCGGTCTTCAGGTTCGACCTGCCCGCTGCCGCGGCCCCCCTCGTGGTGGATCCCGTCAACGTGCTGCCGGCGACGGCCCGGGAGGCCGCTGTGGCCGACGACGAGCGGGCTACGGCCTAGGAGCTCTCGCCCGCTCAGACGTTGCGACGGTACTGGCCCCCGACCTCGAAGAACGCCTCGGTGACCTGCTGGAGCGAGCAGACCCGGGCGGCGTCCATCAGGACGGCGAACACGTTCTCGCCGGAGACCGCGGCGTCCTTGAGCTGCGACAGGGCCTCCTGCGCCTCGGCGCCGTGGGCCGCCTGGAAGGCGCGTACGCGCGTCAGCTGGGACTCCTTCTCGGCCTCGGTGGCGCGGGCCAGCTCGATCTCGTGCGGCTGCGCGTCGGCGGCCGACTCCTTCACGAACGTGTTGACACCGATGATCGGCAGCGAGCCGTCGTGCTTGCGGTGCTCGTAGAGCATCGACTCGTCCTGGATCCGGCCGCGCTGGTAGCCGGTCTCCATCGCGCCGAGCACGCCACCGCGCTCGTTGATCGAGTCGAACTCCGCGAGCACGGCCGACTCCACGAGGTCGGTGAGGTCGTCGATGATGAACGACCCCTGGAGCGGGTTCTCGTTCATCGCGAGGCCCCACTCGCGGTTGATGATCAGCTGGATCGCCAGCGCGCGGCGTACGGACTCCTCCGTCGGGGTCGTCACCGCCTCGTCGTAGGCGTTGGTGTGGAGGCTGTTGGCGTTGTCGTAGATCGCGATGAGCGCCTGCAGCGTGGTGCGGATGTCGTTGAAGTCCATCTCCTGCGCGTGCAGCGACCGGCCGCTCGTCTGGACGTGGTACTTCAGCTTCTGCGACCGCTCCGAGGCGCCGTACTTCTCCTTCATCGTGACCGCCCAGATGCGGCGGGCGACGCGGCCGAGCACGGAGTACTCCGGGTCCATGCCGTTGGAGAAGAAGAAGGACAGGTTGGGTGCGAAGTCGTCGATCTTCATCCCGCGCGCGAGGTAGGCCTCGACGTAGGTGAAGCCGTTGGCGAGGGTGAACGCGAGCTGGCTGATGGGGTTCGCCCCGGCCTCGGCGATGTGGTAGCCGGAGATCGACACCGAGTAGAAGTTGCGCACCTGCTGCTCGATGAACCACTCCTGGATGTCGGCCATCATCCGGAGGCAGAACTCCGTGGAGAAGAGCGCGGTGTTCTGGCCCTGGTCCTCCTTGAGGATGTCGGCCTGGACGGTGCCGCGGACGTTGGCGAGGGCGTACGCCGCCACGGTCGCGCGCTCGTCGGCCGACGGCTCGCGGCCCTCGCGCTCGACGAAGGCCGTCACCTGCTGGTCGATCGCGGTGTTGAGGAAGAACGCCAGCACCGTCGGCGCCGGGCCGTTGATCGTCAGCGACACCGACGTCGTCGGCGCGACCAGGTCGAAGCCGTCGAACAGCTCCTTCATGTCGTCGAGCGTCGCGACGGAGACGCCGGACGTGCCGACCTTGCCGTAGACGTCGGGGCGCGGGTCGGGATCGCGACCGTAGAGCGTCACCGAGTCGAACGCCGTCGAGAGCCGGGTCGCGTCGTTGCCGTGGGACAGGATCTTGAAGCGGCGGTTGGTGCGCGCCGGGTCGCCCTCGCCGGCGAACATGCGGGCCGGGTCCTCGTTGTCGCGCTTGAACGGGAAGACGCCGGCGGTGAAGGGGTAGTAGCCGGGCAGGTTCTCCTTGCGCCAGAACGTCACGAGCTCGCCGTGGTCGGTGAACCGGGGCAGCGAGACGCGGGGGATCTTGTTGCCGCTGAGCGACTCCCTGGTCAGCTTGGTGTGGATCTCCCGGTCGCGCACGACGACGACCTGCTCGTCGCCGGAGTAGGACTCGACGACTGCGGGCCAGCCCTCGATCTGGTCGGTGACCTCGTGCGGCACGGCCTTGCGGGCGGCCTCGAGCAGGGCGGGCACGCTGCCCGCGTCGCCGTCGGCGAGCAGGTCGGCGACGTGCTGGACGCGCTGGAGGTTGCGCGCCGCCTCGGCCAGCTCGGACGTGCGGCCGTGGTAGCCGCGGACGGTCTCGGTGATCTCGCTCAGGTAGCGCACCCGGTCGGCCGGGACGACCTGGCGGATGCCGGAGGAGTGGCGTACGTCGACGTGCGGGAGCGTCCCCTCGTGGATCTGCAGCCCGGCTTCGGCGAGCTCGGCGCGCAGGTGCTGGTAGAGAGCGGTGACGCCGTCGTCGTTGAAGGTCGCGGCGCTCGTGCCGAAGACCGGCATGTCGTGCGGCTGCTTGCCGAAGGCCTCGCGGTTGCGGACCAGCTGGCGGCCCACGTCGCGGAGCGCGTCCTTGGCGCCGCGGCGCTCGAACTTGTTGATCGCGACGCTGTCGGCGAAGTCGAGCATGTCGATCTTCTCCAGCTGCGACGCGGCGCCGAACTCCGGCGTCATCACGTAGAGCGAGTGGTCGACGAGCGGCACGATGCCGGCGTCGCCCTGGCCGATGCCGGGCGTCTCGATGATCACCAGGTCGTTGCCGGCGGCCTTGAGCACGTCGATGACGTCGGCGAGGTGCTCGGGCACCTCGTGGGCGCCGCGCGTGGCGAGCGAGCGGAAGAAGATCCGGTCGCCGTCGAGCGAGTTGGCGCGGATCCGGTCCCCGAGAAGGGCGCCGCCGCCCTTGCGGCGGGTCGGGTCGACGGCGATCACGGCGATGCGCAGCTTGTCCTGCTGGTCGGTGCGGAAGCGGCGTACGACCTCGTCGGTCAGCGACGACTTGCCCGAGCCGCCGGTGCCGGTGATGCCGAGCACGGGCACCACGCGTCGGGTGGCCGCGGCGCGGATCTCGGCGAGCATCGCCTCGTCCAGGCGACCACCCTCGGCGCCGGTGATGGCGCGGGCGACGGAGAACCGGTCGCCACTCAGGACCTGCTCGACCGTGACGGCGCCCTGGGCCCACAGGTCGACGTCGCAGTCGGCGACGACGGAGTTGATCATCCCGACGAGGCCCATCTTCTGGCCGTCCTCGGGGGAGAAGATGGTGACGCCGGACTCGCGCAGCCGGGTGATCTCGGACGGCACGATCACGCCGCCGCCACCGCCGACGACCTTGACGTGGCCCGCACCCTGCGCACGCAGCGACTCGACGAGGTACTCGAAGTACTCCACGTGCCCGCCCTGGTAGGACGACACGGCGACGCCCTGCACGTCCTCCTCGAGCGCGGCGTCGACGACCTCCTGCACGGAGCGGTTGTGCCCGAGGTGGATGACCTCGCAGCCCTGGCTCATGAAGATCCGCCGCATGATGTTGATCGACGCGTCGTGGCCGTCGAACAGCGCGGACGACGTCACGAGGCGGATCGGGTGCTGGGGCGTGTGCAGTGCGGGGCGGGGGTCGGCCATGGGCCGATACTAGGACATCCAACTATCTACTCGCGAGTCATGAGCCGCCGCCGCTGTCGGAGTCCCCGCACGTG
Source organism: uncultured Actinomycetota bacterium (assembly GCA_963708875.1). GTDB lineage: Bacteria > Actinomycetota > Actinomycetes > Propionibacteriales > Nocardioidaceae > Nocardioides. The sequence goes on along the minus strand of CAVPUL010000003.1, from coordinate 265,587 downwards.
CGGGGACTCCGACACTTGGAGGGGGTTGCAAAGGCCTCCCAGTGTCCGACTCGCCCTCGCAGCGCGAGTGATGTCGGGCGTCCGAGTGCGCCAAGCGTCTGGCGTCAGGCGGAGTCGCCGAGGCCCGCGCGCAGCGCGGTCAGTCGCTGGGTCAGCTCGCGTACGTCGGCGCCGGGGAGGCCGGGGGTCTCGAAGACCTCGCTGTTGAGGGCCGCCGTCGCCGCTTCGACCGCGTCGCGCCCGGGGTCGGTGAGCACGGCGCGCACGACGCGGCGGTCGGCGTCGTCGCGCACGCGCTCGACGTACCCCTGGGCGACCAGCCGGTCGACCGCGCTCGTCACGCTCGTCGGGTGCACCTGCAGCAGCGAACCGAGCCTCGACATCGGCATCGCGGTGTCGCGCGCGAAGGACAGCAGGCGCAGCACCTCGTAGCGGGCGAAGGTCAGGCCGAGCGGGCGGAGCACCGCGTCGATCCGCTCCATCAGCAGCTGCTGCGCGCGCACCACGGACGTCACCATCGCCATCCCGTCGGCGGCGTCCGACCACCCGTGCGCCACCCACTGACGGTGGGCCTCGCCGATCGGGTCGCGGGTCATGCCCCGAGGCTAGCCAGCATCGCGTGCGCCTCGACCATCGCCGGGCCGTACCAGGTCAGCAGCCGCCCCGACACCAGCCGGCTCGGCGTCGCGAGGGCTTCCGGTCCGTCGGAGGCGGTGAAGACGTAGGGCTCGTCCGGGAGGAGTACGACGTCCGCGCCGGCGTCGTCGATGTCTGCGGTCGTGACCGTGGGATAGCGCCCGTCGCGGCCGGCCAGCACGTTGACCAGCCCGGCCCGGGCGAGCAGGTCGTCGGTGTAGGTCGTGGCCCCGACGACCATCCAGGGGTCGCGCCAGATCGGCACGGCGACCCGGAGGCGGGGCTCGAGCGGGGTGGCCCACAACGACTGCGCCGCCGTCAGCCAGGACGGGTCCGTCATGCCCAGCGCCTCGCCGAACAGCCGCGACATCGAGGAGAGCGACTCCGGGACCGTCTCGATCCGGGTCACCCAGACGGGGACCCCGGCGTCGCGCAGACGGCGTACGTCGAGCTCGCGGTTCTCCTCCTGGTTGGCCACCACCAGGTCGGGCGACAGGGCGCGGATCGCAGCCAGGTCGGGATTCTTGGTGCCGCGGACCCGGGCGACGTCGAGGTCGGCGGGGTGCGTGCACCAGTCCGTCGCACCGACCAGCACCCCTCGCGCGGAGGTCGCGAGCGCCTCGGTCAGCGACGGCACGAGCGAGACCACGCGGGCCGCGGGAGCCGTCAGCGGGACGTCGTGATCGAGGTCGTCGCGCATGGCACGAAATCTAGTCACATGACACGCCCGGGACGGACGAACGGGTGAGGGAAGCGCGCGGCGCGACGTGATGGAGTGCTCCCCATGAGCAAGCACGCGCGGTCGACCGCGATGCTCCCCGTCGACGGCGTGGAGCAGGCGACGGCCGAGGAGCGGACCTTCGCGGCCCGCAACCCGGCCACCGGCGAGACGCTCTGGCAGGTCCCGGACGCGAGCGAGGTCGACGTCGTCACCGCGACGACCGCCGCTCGCCGCGCGCTCCTCGAGACGCCGTGGAGCACCGACAAGGACTTGCGGGCCGACTCCCTCCGTCGGTTCGCGAACGTCCTGGGGTCCCGCGCCGACGACCTGCTGCTCCTCGCGGCGAGCGAGACCGGCGTGCCGGTCGGCCTGCGTGCCGCGCACCTCGACGCACCGCTGGCCGGGATGCTGACCCACCACCACGACCAGCAGCCGGGCGTGGTCGCGGTGATCACTCCGGCGACGTCGCCGATGGCTGTCGCGATCGAGGAGATCGGGCGGGCACTCGTCGCGGGCGGCACCGTCGTCCTCAAGCCCGCCCCCGAGGCGGCCAGCACGGCCCTCGAGATCGGACGCCTCGCCCTCGACATCCTGCCGCGCGGCGTGCTCAACGTCCTGACCACGCGTGACGTGGACGTCGCGATCGCCCTCACCCGCGACCCGCGCGTCGACGAGGTGTCCTTCACCGGGTCCGCGGTCATCGGCGAGCGGGTCCAGGGCGTCGGTGAGCGCCTGGGCAAGCGCGTACGCGTCGACCTGGGCGGACCGCTCACGACCGAGGTGGCCGACGACGACGACCTCGCGGCAGTCGTCTCGGCGGCCGCGGTGACGGTTGCGGCCAACGCCGGGCAGGGGTGTCGGCTGCCGGCGAGCGTGGTCGTGCCGGCGCACCGCTATGACGAGGCCCTGCGCACCGCCGTCGCGAGCATGGCCCAGGTCGAGCCGGGTGATCCCACCGCGCCGGGCACCCTCTGCGGTCCGCTCCGCTCGCTGGTCGGGCGCGACCGGGTGCTGCGCTACCTCGCGCTGGCGAGGTCGGAGGGCGGCGACGTCGCACTCGGTGGCGACCGGCTCGATCGCGACGGCTGGTGGGTCGCGCCGACCGTCATCGGCGGCCTCGAGCGTCAGTCGCGGCTGGTGCGCGAGGAGGTCCTGGGCCCGGTGCTCATGGTCGTGAAGGCCGAACCATCGGCACGTGCATGATCCCGTCCTCGTCGAAGGCCGGCCCCGACACCTCGAAGCCGTAGCCCTCGTAGAACGCCGTCAGCCCGGTCTGCGCGTCGAGCCGCACCTCGCGGTCACCGCACAGCGCCATGGCCTCGTCCATCAGCTGCGCGGCCAGGCCACGGCCGCGGGCTGACGGCGCGACGACGACGCGGCCGATGCGCGCCCATCCGCCGTCGTCGAGCACGCGCAAGGTGCCGACCACGTCCTCGTCGTCGAGCAGCACGACGTGCCGGGTCGCCGGCTCGAGGTCGCGGCCGTCGAGGTCGGGGTAGGGACAGTCCTGCTCGACGACGAACACCTGCTGCCGCAGCCGCCAGACCGCGTACGCCGTGCGCGCGTCGAGGCCGTCGACGTCCGAGGTGACGACTCGGAGGGGCCTCATCGCACGAACTCCACGACCTGGCGGAAGGCGCGGCGCGCCTCCGGGGCGAACGGGAGGATGCCGTAGACGTGGATCAGGTCGGGCTCCTCGACAGCGGTGAGGCTCCAGCCGGCCTCGGCGGCGCGGCGGGCGAGCAGGCGGCAGCCGGGGTGGAGCAGGTCGCGAGTGCCGTAGAGCATGAGGGCGGGTGGCAGGCCGGCCAGCTCGGCGAGGGCGGGGGAGACCTCCGGGCGGCCGAGGTCGTCGGGCGAGCCCGCCCACCACAGGGCGTACGCCTGCAGCTTGCCGAAGAACAACCATGGATCGATCGCGTCGACCTCGCGCGTCTCCGGGGTGGAGGTGGTGAGGTCCACCCAGGGCGCGTGCATGACCAGGTGCGTCGCCGGAGTCAGGCCGCGGTCGCGCAGGGAGAGTGCGATCGCCAGGCCGAGTCCGCCGCCGGACGAGTCGCCCGCGATCACCGCACCGCCGTCCTCGCCTGCCCACCGCGCGGCGTCGGCGACCAGCGCGTCGTGGGAGTCAGCCCAGGTGTGCTCGGGCGCGAGCGGGTAGTCCGGCATCACGATGCGTGCACCGATCGCGTCGGCCAGGCGGGTGGCGTAGCGGACGTGCATGGCATCGATCGGTGCCATGAAGGCGCCGCCGTGGACGTAGTAGAGGGTGCGGTGCACGCGCCGACCGCGTGGCGTCAGGACGTAGGACGGGAAGCCGATGTCGTCGACCGTGACGTCCCACTTCTTCGCGAAGCGGGGCACCGCGCGGGTGGGAAGGCTGCGGTCGAGGGTGCGGTGCCACTCCTCGACGCGCGCCCGCTCGACCGGCTCGCTGTCGAGCTCCCGTGACCGACGCACCTTCGGGACGACGGTCGCGAGCAGCTGGTGGCGGAGACTGGGCATGGCCAGAGCGTAGGCGGCAGCAGGTGCCGGGCTAGGCTGGGAGGACAAGACAGGGGAGCACGTGCAGACGTGCTGAGAGTGCGGACCAGACCGCAGACCCTCCGAACCTGATCCGGTTAGCACCGGCGATAGGGAGTCCAGATGACGCACGCACCCGTTCGCGCTGCCCTCACCACCTCACTCGCGCTCCTCGCGCTCAGTGGCTGCAGCCTCGTGGGAGGGGATCCGTCGGAGCCGACCACCTCGGCGTCCGACGGCTCGGGTGGCACGAGCGGCGGCACCGTCGTCCTCGCGACCCACGACTCCTTCCACCTGCCCAAGAAGCTGGTGAGGTCGTTCGAGGACGAGACCGGCTACACCCTCGAGGTCCGCGCCGCGGGCGACGCGGGCACGCTGGCCACCAAGCTGAGCCTGACGGCGGACAACCCGGTCGCGGACGCGGCCTTCGGGATCGACAACACGTTCGCCTCCCGCCCGCTCGGCGAGGGCGCCTTCGCTGCCTACTCGCCGTCGACCACCCCGCCGTCGGAGTACGCCCTCGCCGACGGCGGCGACCGGCTCGTCCCGATCGACTCCGCCAACGTCTGCGTCAACGTCGACACCGCCTGGTTCGACGCCGAGGGGCTCGAGCCGCCGCAGACGCTCGACGACCTCACCGACCCGGCCTACCAGGACCTGCTGGTGACTCCGGGCGCGTCGACGAGCAGCCCGGGCATGGCGTTCTTCCTCGCCACGGTCGCCGAGCACGGCGACGACTGGCCCGCCTACTGGACCGACCTGCTGGCCAACGGCGCCAAGGTCGTCGATGGCTGGGAGGACGCCTACTACGGCGACTTCACCGCCGGTTCCGAGACCGGCACCCGCCCGATCGTGGTGTCGTACGACTCCTCGCCGGCCTTCACGGTGAAGGACGGGAGGACCACGACCGCCGCCCTGCTCGACACCTGCTTCCGACAGGTGGAGTACGCCGGGGTGCTGGCCGGCGCCGACAACCCCGAGGGTGCCGAGGCGCTGATCGACTGGATGCTGAGCGACGAGGTGCAGAGCGCGCTGCCGGAGTCGATGTACGTCTTCCCCGTCATGCCCGACGCGACGATCCCGGCCGACTGGGCCGAGTTCGCGCCGCAGCCCACCGACCCCTACGAGGTCTCGCCCGACGAGATCGCCGCCCACCGCGAGGAGTGGCTGACCGACTGGACCGACGTCGTGTCCCGATGAGTGGTGCGCTCACGATCGTTCGTCGCGCGGGCACTCGACCACCGGGTGCCGGGCGGCGCATCGCCGGGCTCCTGCTGCTGGCCGCCGGGCCGGTGCTGGTGCTCGGCCTGCTCTTCGTGCTGCCCGTGAGCGGCATGGTTGCCGAGGGGTTCGTCACCGATGGGCGCTTCGCTCCGGGCCCGGTCCTCGACGTGCTCGCGCGACCGCGCGTGCACCGCATCGCGTGGTTCACCGTCTGGACCTCGGGCGTGGCGACGTTGCTGTCGGTCGTCCTCGGCCTGCCAGCGGCGTACGCCCTGCACAGGCTCGCCCTGCCCGGCCGCGCGGCGATCCGGGCGGCGTTGCTCGTCCCGTTCGTGCTGCCGACGGTGGTCGTCGGCGTCGCCTTCCGCCAGCTGCTCGGCGAGGGCGGACCGCTCGGATCGCTCGGCCTCGACGGCACGCCGTTCGCGATCGTCTGCGGGCTGGTCTTCTTCAACGTCGCCGTGGTGGTGCGGACCGTCGGCGTCGCGTGGGAGTCGCTCGACCCGCGCCCCGGGCAGGCCGCGGCCGCTCTCGGCGCCTCGCCGCGGCAGGTGCTGCGCACCGTGACGCTGCCCGCCCTGCGCCCCGCGATCGTGGGCGCGGCGAGCATCGTCTTCCTCTTCTGCGCGACGGCGTTCGGCATCGTGCTCACCCTCGGCGGGGTGCGGCACGCGACCGTCGAGACGGAGATCTACCTGCTGACCACGACGGTCTTCGACCTCCGGGCGGCCGCCGCCCTGTCGGTGCTCCAGATCGTCGCGGTCGTCGGCCTCCTCGCACTCGCCGCACGCCTGCGGGCCGTGCCCGACCCGACGGCCCAGCGGACCGTCACGCCCGTCCGAGGCGTACGACGCGGCGACGCGCCCGTCGTCGTGGCGACGGTGCTGGTGCTGGTGGCGATGCTCGTGCCGATCCTCACGCTGGTGCTCGGGTCGCTGCGGGTCGACGGCGAGTGGGGGCTGGGCAACTACCGCGCACTCTCGAGCGCGGGGGACGGCCAGGTGCTGGCCGTCCCCGTCACCTCGGCGCTGGTGACCAGCCTGCGGACCGCCGTCGACGCGACGTGGATGGCCCTGCTCATCGGAGTCCTGGTCGCCGCGATCGTCACCCGCCGCTCCCACTCGGTGGCCGAGCGGCGGGTCCGCTCGACCTTGGACGGCTTCTTCATGCTGCCGCTCGGTGTCAGCGCCGTGACGCTCGGCTTCGGCTTCCTGATCACCCTGGACCAGCCACCGATCGACCTGCGTGACTCGCCGCTCCTGGTGCCGATGGCCCAAGCGCTCGTGGCGCTGCCGCTCGTCGTACGCATCCTGACGCCGGTGCTCGGTGGCATCGACGACCGGCAGCGGCAGGCGGCCGCGTCGCTGGGCGCGTCCCCGTCGCGGACCTTGCTGACCGTCGACCTGCCGATCGCGTGGAAGCCGATGCTCGCGGCGGGCGGATTCGCGTTCGCGGTGTCGCTGGGGGAGTTCGGCGCGACCTCGTTCCTCGCGCGCGACGACAGCCCGACCCTGCCGGTGGTGATCTTCCGGCTCCTCGGCCACCCCGGCGCGATGAACTTCGGCATGGCGCTCGCGGCGTCCGTCCTCCTCGCCGTCACGACCACGGTCGTGATGCTCGCGGTCGAGCGGCTCCGTGTCCCCGGTGTGGGAGCGTTCTGACGATGCTCGAGATCAAGGACGTCACCGTCCGCTACGGCGACACGACCGCCGTCGACGACGTGTCGCTCGAGCTCGAGACGGGCCAGGTGCTGGCGGTGCTCGGGCCTTCGGGTTGCGGGAAGTCGACCCTGCTCCGTGCCGTCGCCGGGCTCGAGCCGCTCTCGTCGGGCTCGGTCGCGTGGGACGGCACCGACCTCGGCGGCACGCCCACCCACCGGCGCGGCTTCGCGCTGATGTTCCAGGACGGCCAGCTCTTCGCCCACCTGACCGTCGCCCGCAACGTGGCGTACGCCCTCCGCCTGAGGCGGGTGCCGTCCGCACGCGTGGCCACGCGGGTGCGCGAGCTGCTCGACCTCGTCGGACTCGAGGGCTACGACGACCGGCTGCCCGGGACGCTGTCCGGCGGTGAGCGCCAGCGCGTCGCCCTCGCCCGCGCCCTCGCCGTCGAGCCGCGCCTGATCCTGCTCGACGAGCCCCTGTCCGCGCTCGACGCGACGCTGCGCGAGCGCCTGGCCGGCGACCTCCGGTCGATCCTCCACGCCGCCGGGACGACGGCGCTGCTGGTCACCCACGACCACGAGGAGGCGTTCGCCCTCGCTGACCGCCTCGCGGTGATGCGCGACGGCCGCGTCGTGCAGAGCGGTGCGATCGACGAGGTGTGGCGCGAGCCGGTCGACGAGGGGACCGCCCTGTTCCTCGGCTACGCACGCGTGCTGCGTGACGCGGCGGCGGTGCGTGTGCTCGCCGCGGCGGGTCTGCCACCGGCGTACGCCGTCGCGCTGCGCCGCTCCGCCCTGGTGACCGACGACACCGGGACCCTGCGCGGCCGCGTCGAGTCCGCCCGGGTCACGCCCGAGCAGGTGCGGCTCGTGGTGGAGGTCGACCGGATCGGCACGGTGGACGCCGTCGGCGCGCTCGGGAGCCGGGTGTCGCCGGGGGACGAGGTCGCGCTCCGCGTCGACGTGACGAGGCTCGCGGTTCTGCCGATCACGAAAGCACCTTGACCGCTCCCTAGACTGACCTGCGTGTATCGACCCGCCTATGCGTTGCTCGTCGGCGTCGCCGCCACCATGGGCGCGCTGGCGATTGCGGCGTCGCTGAGCCTGGGCCGCCCGCTCGTCGACCCGGAGGGCTTCCTGGGCCCGTCGTGGTTGAGGCTGCCGCTGCTCGTCCTCGGCGCGTTCCTGCTCGACCTGCTGCCGCGCACGCTGTGGGCCTCGCGCTTCAAGCCCGCGCTGATGCCGGCGCTGGTCAGGGAGCGGGTGCGCGCCCACTGGGACCGCGAGCGGATCGTCATGGTCGTGCTCGGGCTGGTGTCGTTCTACATCACCTACGTCTGCTACCGGAACCTCAAGTCGTTCCTCCCCTTCATCATGGGCGAGGACAAGTACGACCGCGAGCTGCACCTGGTGGACCGCGCGCTGATGTTCGGTCACGAACCGGCGACGATCCTGCACACGATCTTCGGCACCGGGATCTCGGCGCACTTCCTGTCGACGATCTACCTCTGGTTCCTGCCGCTGGTGCCGCTCGCGCTCGCCGCCTGGCTCGTGTGGTCGCGCAACATCACCTTCGGCTACTGGTTCGCCACGTCACAGTGCCTGGCCTGGATGCTCGGCACCGCGTCCTACTACGCCCTGCCGACCCTGGGCCCCGGCTTCCAGTACAGCTATCTCTACGCAGACCTCCCCGCGTCCGGCTCGAGCCAGCTGATGGAGTCGTTGTCCTACGGGAGATCCGGCGTGCTCCGCGAGGGCGCGGTCGGCGCCGTGCAGTCCGTGGCCGGCTTCGCGTCCCTCCACGTCGGGATCACCCTGCTCGTCGCGCTGATGGTGCAGTACACGCTCCAGAGCCGGATCCTCCACGTCCTCTTCTGGGCCAACTTCGCGATCACGGTCGTCGCCACCCTCTACTTCGGCTGGCACTACATCGCCGACGACCTCGCCGGCGTCGTCATCGCCCTGTTCTCCTTCTGGCTCGGCGGACTCGCCAGCGGGCAGAAGTTCGACCGACACGGGTTGGCCTCCCACCCGACCTCGACGACCTCCCAGGTCCCCGTCGACGCCGACTGACGCGCGTCGTCCGCTGTTCCCTCCTGTCGAAGTCCCCGCTCGTGCGGGGACTTCGTCACTTGGAGGGGGTTGCAAAGGCCTCCAAGTGTCGGACTCCCCGCACGAGCGGGGAGTCCGACGACGAAAGCGCATAGAACTACACGCATGTAGTTTGCAAGCCGACACGCCGGGCGATGGTGAAAAAGTTGGGAAAAGTGTTCCCAGTGTGACGAAAGTTCACTAACGTGCCTCGAGTTGCCCGTGCGAAAGGGAAGTCGCACGGGCACTCGAGACCCCGAGGGAACCCCCGTGCCCGTCCCACCACTGCTCGACCACGCTCCGGCGCCACGTCGTACGACGATGCGCTGGGCGACGGCCGTCGTGCTGGTCGCCGGACTCGCGCTGGGGAGCGGTCACGGTGCAGCGTTCGCCGACGACAGTGGTGATCAGCGTGGGGTGCCCACCGAGGCCGACGTCGCCGCTGCGACGAAGGACGCGGCCGACAAGGGCCGTGACGTCGCGGCCGTCCAGGCCGACCTGATCCGTGCCAACCTCGCGCTCGACGGCGCCGGGGACACCGCCGCCCAGGCAGCCGAGGCGTGGAACGGCGCCCGGTGGCGCGCCGACGAGGCGCACCAGGAGGCCATCGAGGCGCAGGCCTCGGCCGACGCGGCGCGCGACGACCTCGCCGCGCAGCGCGCGCTGTACGCCTCGACGGTCGTCCGGTCCTACGAGGAGGCCTCCGAGATCCAGGGCATCGCCGCCGTGGTCGAGGCGGACGGCATCCAGGCGCTCATCGACCGCACCATCACCGTCGGGAACACCTCGCAGGTGCTCGACCAGCAGTACGACTCCTTCACCGCGTCCTCCGCGGTCGCCGACGTCGCCGCCACGACCGCCGACCAGGCCGCCGAGCGGGCGTCCGCAGCGGAGGCCGAGGCCGAGGCGGCTCGCGACGCCGCAGCGCAGGCCCAGGCCGACGCCGGGTCCCAGGCCGAGGCCATCGCGGGCGAGAAGGCCGACCTGATCGCCGAGCTCGCCGAGCTCCAGGGCATCAGCGTCCGTCTCGCCGAGAAGCGCCAGAGCGCGCTCGAGCAGGCAGCAGCAGAGGCAGCGGCCGCGGCAGCGCAGGCCCAGGCAGAAGCAGAGGCCCAGGCGGAAGCGGAAGGCGCGAGGCGCAGGCTCAGGCCGAGGCCGAGGCGCAGGCACTCGCCCAGCAGCAGGCCCAGCAGCAGGCCCAGCACGCAGACCGACGAGCAAGCCCACTCCGACGAGCAAGCCCACCCCGACTGCGACGCCGACGGCCACCCCCACCGCGACCCCGACCGCGACGCCGACCCAGACCCCGACGGCGACCCCCTCGGCCACGCCGACCGCGACCCCGCCACGCCCACCCCGACCCCCACCCCGACGCCCACCCCGACCCCACCCCCACCCCGACGCCCACCCCGGTCCCGGCCGGCGACGCGTCCGCGGCGATCTCGTTCGCCGCCTCCCAGATCGGCAAGCCCTACCGCTACGGCGCCTCCGGCCCCGACTCGTGGGACTGCTCCGGCCTGACGGCGGCCGCGTGGTCGGCCGGCGGCAAGGTGCTGCCGCACTACTCGGTCGCGCAGTACACCCAGTCGACGCGCATCAGCGCCGCCCAGCTGGCGCCCGGCGACCTCGTGTTCTGGGGCTCGTCCAGCAACCCGTCCTCGATCTACCACGTCGCCATCTACATCGGCGGCGGCCAGATCATCCACGCCCCGCGCACCGGCAGGAACGTCGGCCAGGAGTCCATGTACTACTGGCGCACACCGAACTTCTTCGCCAGGCCCTGAGGGCGACTCACCTGATCTTGCGGGCGAACCTCGCGGCGAGCTCGCCGGGGTCGAGCTCGCCGTCGAGGACGAGCCGGGTCGGCCATGCCGACGTGTCGATGCCGGACAGCTCCTCGAAGAGCGCCAGGTCCCGGGCGTACGTCTCCGCGATCCGCGAGACGTCGTCCGCGGTCGGAGCGGTGCCGGGCACCTGCTCGGCACCGGCGTGCCAGTTCTTCAGCGGCGGCACGCGCTCGAAGCGCGGCAGCTCGAGGAAGTCCGTCGTGCGGTGGACGGTGTTCTCGAAGTCGCCGAGCATCTCGCGCAGCTCGAGCAGGAGCCACTGGTGGCGGCCGAACAGCTCGAAGCCGCGCTGCAGCTGCTCGCCGTAGAACCCGCGGGCGATCCCCGTCATGTGCCGCCACCGCATGGTGCGTACGTCGCCGGGCACCTCGTCGGGCAAGGACGTGTGCGGCCACTCGGTGAGGAAGTCCGGCCAGTCCGGCCAGGCCAGGTTGCGCGATCGCAGCATCACCCAGTGCGAGAACAACCGCTCCAGCGGGTCACGGAACACCGCGACGAGCGGCATCCCGGAGTCGTAGGCGTGCATCCGCTCGAGCGCGTGCGGCCAGTAGAGGTAGGTCGGGGTCGCGTCCCCGACGAGCCGGTGGATCGGGGCCCGCCGCGGCGCGCTGTAGTCGCGGGCGTAGTCAGGAGCCGACCAGTCCACGTCCTCGTCGTCGAAGTAGTGGCGCTCCTTGTCCGGCGGCTGGCACACCAGCCGGTGCTGGTTCAGCGTCACGGCCAGCGTCGACGTGCCGCCCTTCTGCACGCCCACGATCGCGAAGTTGTAGGCCATGGACCCGAGCGGGTCGCCCGGAGGGGTGGCATCGGACACGTTCATCGCGGCGAACCTACCTGCAGGACTACTTTGTGAGCCATGTCAGCCGAGAAGGCCACCGAGCAGGTCCCGCCCATCGCGGACGAGATGCCCACCCCTCATCCCGAGCCCGCCTCCGTGCAGGGCGAGCGCGAGGCGATCCATGCGACCGACAAGGGCTACCGCCAGCCCGCCGTCGACGTCGCCGCGCTCCGGACCCTGCTCGACGGGCAGTACGCCGAGGTGCGCGACCTGGTGCGCGAGAACCTCGCCGAGCACGCGCAGATCCTCCTCGACGAGGAGGAGATGACGACAGCCGACTTCCGTGAGCGCGTGAAGGACGTCGTGGTGATGATGGCGAGCACCGGCCAGACCGGCATGGGCTTCCCGGAGGAGTACGGCGGCGGTGGCGACATCGGTGCCTCGATCGCCGCGTTCGAGACCCTCGCCATGGGCGACCTGTCCGTGCTGGTGAAGGTCGGCGTGCAGTTCGGTCTCTTCGGTGGCGCGATCCTCCAGCTCGGCACCAAGACCCACCACGACGCGCACCTCGCCGACCTCGTCAGCGGCCGCACCATGGGCTGCTTCGCGATGACCGAGAGCGGCCACGGCTCCAACGTCCAGGCGCTCGGCACCGTCGCGACCTACGACGCCGAGACCCAGGAGTTCGTCATCACGACTCCCGACGACGCGAGCCGCAAGGACTACATCGGCAACGCGGCCGCGCACGCCGAGCTCGCTGCCGTGTTCGCCCAGCTCGAGGTCGACGGCGAGCGCCACGGGGTCCACGCCTTCGTCGTCCCGATCCGCGACGGCGGGCAGGTCGTCGACGGCGTACGCATCGAGGACTGCGGCCCCAAGATGGGCCTCAACGGCGTCGACAACGGCCGCATCTGGTTCGACGGCGTGCGGGTGCCGCGCACCGCGTTGCTCAACCAGTTCGCCGAGGTCACGCCAGAAGGTCGCTACCTGTCGCCGATCGACAACCCCAACAAGCGGTTCTTCACGATGCTCGGCACCCTCGTGCAGGGTCGCGTCTGCGTCGGCGGCGCCGGCATCAACGCCGCGAAGGTCGCGCTCGCCATCGCCACCCGCTACGCCGTCCGCCGCCGCCAGTTCGAGGCGACGTCGCCCGACGAGGAGCAGGTGCTCCTCGACTACGGCATGCACCAGCGCCGACTCCTGCCGCTGATCGCGCGGACGTACGCCCTCCACTTCGCGCAGGAGGTGGTCGCCGGGCAGCTCCACGACATCTTCTCCGGCCCCGGCCCGATCGAGGACGGCGCCGACGAGCACGGCCGCCGGATGCTCGAGTCACGCGCCGCGGCGACCAAGGCGCTCGGCACCTGGCACGCGACGCGCGCCATCCAGGAGTGTCGCGAGGCGTGCGGTGGTGCGGGCTACATCAGTGAGAACCGGTTCACCGCGCTGAAGGCCGACACCGACGTCTTCACCACCTTCGAGGGCGACAACCACGTCCTGCTGCAGCTGGTCGCCAAGGGCCTGCTCACCGACTACGCCGGTGAGTTCGAGGACATGGACCAGCTCGGCATGGCCCGCTTCGTGGCCGGCCTCGCCGTCGAGACCGTCGTCGAGCGCACGGCAGTGCACAAGCTCGTCCAGTCGGTGCGCGACCTGCTGCCCGGTGGGGACACCTGGGACCAGGAGGCCGGGCTGCTCGACCCCAACTACCAGCTCGCGATGCTGCGGTTCCGCGAGGAGCACATGATCGGCGGGGTCGCGCGGCGGCTCAAGCGCGGCATCGACCAGGGCTCGAACCCCGGCGCCGTCTTCTCCCGCGTCCAGGACCACGTCATCGCAGCGGCCCGCGCCCACGCCGAGCGGCTGGTGCTCGAGGCGTTCATCGCGAAGACCGCGGCGCTGCCCGAGGGCGACCTCAAGGTCGCGCTCAACCTGGTCTGCGACCTCCACGCCCTCAGCACGATCGAGGCCGACCGCGCCTGGTTCATGGAGCACGGTCGGCTCTCCAGCGCCCGCTCCAAGGCGATCAGCCGGGAGGTCGGCGCGCTGTGCCGCAAGGTCCGCCCGCTCGCCGTCGACCTCGTCGACGCCTTCGGCGTACCGGCCGAGATGCTGCGCAGCCCCGAGCTGCTGACCTGGAGCGACACGGGCCCGGCATGAGGCTCCCGGGGTTGGGCGGCTGGAGCGAGGACCCCCTGTGGTCCTACGTCTACCCCTGGCTCGTGGAGCACCCGCACGTCGGACGCCCGGCATGGCTCGCCGGCACCGGCAGCGACCTCCGCCTGATCGACGACGCCGCCGCCGAGCTCGGGACCCTGCCGCGAGGCTCCCGGGCCCTCGACATCCCGACCGGTTCGGGCGTCGCGCTGCGCGGGCTCAGGCCGGGGCAGGGGATCGAGGTGGTGGCGGCCGACATCTCACCGACGATGCTGGCGCGGGCACTCGACTCCGCAACCCGGCTCGGCGTGGCCGACCAGGTCACGCCGAAGGTCGCAGACGTCGGTGCGCTGCCCTTCGAGGACGGCAGCTTCGACCTCGTCATGTCGTTCACCGGGTTGCACTGCTTCCCCGACCCCCGGCGCGCGATCGGCGAGATGGTGCGGGTCCTCGCGCCCGGTGGCGCGATCACGGGCAGCTCGATCTTCACCGACACCGGCGCGCGCTTCGAGCCCCTCCGCCGGGCAGGTGCCCGCGCCGGGATCCTCGGGCCCATGTGCACCTCCGGCGAGGCGCGTCGCTGGCTGCAGGAGGCCGGCTGCGAGACGGTGGACCTCAGGATCCACGGCGCGCTGGGCTACTTCCGCGCCACGAAGGGGGAGACGGGATGACCTTCGGAGGACTGCCGACTCGCTGGGAGCCGCCCGGCCCGAGCCGCGGCGTCGCCCTGGTCGCGCCCGGGCCGCGCCTACTCGCCGACTGCCCCGCTGCTGGAGCTCGCCCGCGTCGCGCTCCTGCAGCACGGCTTCACCGTCCAGCAGATCTGGTGGGACTCCACGACGATCGGCGAGGACGAGGACCGGGAGCAGTGGGTACGCCGCCACGTCGAGGCCGCGCACGCCGAGGAGGACGCCGACCACGTGCTCGTGGTCGCCAAGTCGCTCGGCACCCTCGCGTCGTCGTACGCCGCCGAGCGGGGGCTCGACGCGATCTGGTTCACCCCGATCCTCGCCGAGCCGACGGTCGCCGAGGCGATCGCCGCCAACGCCGGCCGACAGCTCCTCGTCGGTGGCCTCGCCGACGAGCTCTGGGACGCCGCGATCGCCCGCGAGCTCGCCGACAACGGCTGCGACGTGCTGGCGGTCGCCGACGCCGACCACGGCATGGGCACGCCCGGCGACGCCGTCCGCACCGCCGAGATCCACCTCGAGGTCGCGAGGGCCGTCGAGGCCTTCCTGTCACAGATCTGACCCGACCGGTGTCTTCATGTCATCCCCATGACAAGGAGAAGACATGCCCAGCCAGTTCAGGATCCCGAAGGCCCGACTCGACGGCGTCTACGGCGCGGTGATGACCCGCGTCGCACGGCGGATGTGGGGCGAGGTCCCCGACAACGCCTACGTGCTCTGGCACAACCTGCCCGTCGCCAAGGCGGTCTTCGGCTTCGAGCAGAAGGTCGCGAAGTGGAGGGCCCTCGACCCGCACCTCAAGGCGTACGCCGAGATGGCGAGTGCCGGCGCGATCGGCTGCTCGTGGTGCATGGACTTCGGCTACTTCATGGCGCACACCAAGGGCCTCGACGAGTCCAAGGTCCGCGAGGTGCCGCGCTGGCGCGAGTCGGAGGTCTTCAGCGACCTCGAGCGCGAGGTGATGGCGTACGCCGAGGCGATGACCGCCACCCCGCCGACGGTCACCGACGAGATGGTCGCCCGGCTCGACGAGCAGCTCGGCCACGCGGCGGTCGTCGAGCTGACGATGATGGTCGCCGTCGAGAACGAGCGCTCGCGCTTCAACTCCGCGATGGGCCTGGCCAGCCAGGGCTACAGCGACGTCTGCGAGCTGCCGCTGTCGCAGGCTGGGACGATCAGCAGGTGACGTCGACCGAGGACTTCTCTGCCCACCGCAGCCTGCTGTTCACGGTGGCGTACGAGATGCTCGGCTCGGCGGCCGACGCCGAGGACGTCGTCCAGGAGGTCTGGCTGCGCTGGGGCGACGGTGACCGCGGCGACGTGCTCGACCCGCGGGCGTACCTCGTCCGGATCACCACCCGGCTGGCGCTCAACAAGCTGCGCAGCAACGCGCGCCGCCGCGAGGACTACGTCGGCACCTGGCTGCCCGAGCCGCTGCTCACGTCCGCCGACGTGGCCGACGACGTCGCGCTCGCCGACAGCGTCTCGACCGCGATGCTGCTCGTGCTGGAGACGCTGCCGCCGACCGAGCGGGCGGTCTTCGTGCTGCGCGAGGTCTTCGACGTGCCGTACGACGAGATCGCGCAGGCCGTCGAGAAGTCCGAGCCCGCGGTGCGCCAGATCGCCAGCCGCGCGCGTACGCACGTGGCCGAGCGGCGCCCGCGGGCCTCGGTGAGCGCTGCCGAGCGGGACGCCGTGATCGAGAAGTTCCGCGCCGCGACCGAGGGTGGCGACCTCCAGTCCCTGATGGACGTGCTCGCCCCGGACGTCGTGCTGATGACCGACGGCGGCGGCAAGGTCCAGGCCGCGCTCAACCCGATCTACGGCCGCGACAAGGTGCTCCGCTTCCTCACCGCGGTCACCCCCGACGCGCTCGAGCTGGAGCCGGTCTGGCTCAACGGGTCGCCGGCGATCCAGTTCGTCATCGCCGGCCGGCGCGACGGGGTCGGCACGATGCTCGTCGAGGACGGCGTGGTGACCCGGCTGTTCCTGGTCCGCAACCCCGACAAGCTCGGCGCCGTCGGTGCCCCCGTCGACCTCCGCCGGACGCTGTAACGCCGGCGGCGTTCGCGGTGGGCGAAACCCGAACCGGAATCCCTCTCCGGATCCCGGGCGTTGAGAAGGACATGACGCAGAACCTGTCCCTTCCCGTGGTGTTCCTCCACGACACGGTCGTGCTGCCCGGCATGGTCGTGCCCATCGAGCTCGACGACTCCGCACGCGCGGCCATCGACGCCGCCCGGCTCGCCCACGATGCCGACCCCGACAACGAGCCCACCCGGGTGCTGGTCGCCCCGCGGCTCGAGGACCGCTACGCCACGCACGGCGTCGTCGCCGTCGTCGACCGGGTCGGCCGGTTCGCCGGAGGCAGGCCCGCGGCCGTCCTGCGCGCCGAGCGTCGCGTCGCCATCGGCGCCGGCGTGACCGGCCCGGGTGCGGCCCTGTGGGTGGAGGCCGAGGCCGTCCCGCAGACGCCCGTCACCGACGAGCTCCGCGCGCTGGCCGAGGACTACCGCACCCTCGTGGTCTCGATCCTGGAGCGCCGCGAGGCGTGGCAGGTGATCGACACCGTGCGCCAGGTCGGCGACCCCGACGCGCTCGCCGACATGTCCGGCTACGCGTCGTACCTCTCCGACGACCAGAAGCGGCAGGTGCTGGAGACGCCCGACGTGGGCGACCGGTTGCGCCTGCTGATCGAGTGGACCCGCGCGTACGACGCCGAGGACGAGGTCAACGACAAGATCGGGCAGGACGTCCGCGAGGGACTGGAGAAGAACCAGCGGGAGTTCCTCCTGCGCCAGCAGCTGGCTGCGATCCGCAAGGAGCTGGGCGAGGGCGAGCCCGACGGGTCCGACGACTACCGCGCCCGCGTCGAGGCCGCCGACCTGCCTGAGGCGGTCCGCGGGGCCGCTCTCCGCGAGGTCGACAAGCTCGAGCGCTCCAGCGACCAGGCGCCGGACGCCGGCTGGATCCGCACCTGGCTCGACACCGTCCTCGAGCTGCCGTGGAACGAGCGCACGGAGGACTCCCACGACATCGCGGCCGCTCGGGCCATCCTCGACGCCGACCACCACGGCCTCGACGAGGTCAAGGACCGCATCACCGAATACCTCGCCGTCCGTGCCCGCCGCGCCGAGCGCGGCCTGGAGGTCGTCGGCGGCCGCGGCTCCGGCGCGGTGGTCCTGCTCGCGGGTCCTCCCGGTGTCGGCAAGACGTCGCTGGGCGAGTCCGTCGCCCGGGCGCTGGGCCGCAACTTCGTCCGCGTCGCCCTCGGCGGCGTACGCGACGAGGCGGAGGTCCGCGGACACCGGCGGACGTACGTCGGTGCCCTGCCCGGGCGCATCGTCCGGGCGATCAAGGAGGCCGGCTCGATGAACCCGGTCGTCCTGCTCGACGAGGTCGACAAGGTCGGCGCCGACTACCGGGGCGACCCTGCCGCGGCGTTGCTCGAGGTGCTCGACCCGGCGCAGAACCACACGTTCCGCGACCACTACCTGGAGCTGGACCTCGACCTGTCGGACGTGCTCTTCATCGCCACCGCCAACGTGGTCGAGCAGATCCCCTCGGCCCTGCTGGACCGCATGGAGCTCGTCACCCTCGACGGCTACACCGAGGACGACAAGGTCGCGATCGCGCGGGACTTCCTGGTGCCGCGCCAGCTCGAGCGGGCGGCACTGACGCCTGACGAGGTCACCGTCTCCGACGACGCGCTCGCCGAGATCGCCGCCAACTACACCCGCGAGGCCGGCGTACGCCAGCTCGAGCGGCTGCTGGCCAAGGCGTTCCGCAAGGCCGCCACCCGGCTGGCGACGGGCGAGGTCGAGCACGTCGTCATCGACCGCGATGGCCTGAAGGAGCTGGTGGGCCGGCCGCGCTTCACGCCCGACAGCCACGAGCGCACCGACGTGCCGGGTGTCGCCACGGGCCTTGCGGTGACCGGCCTGGGCGGCGACGTGCTCTACGTCGAGACGTCCGTGGCCGAGGGCACGGCCGGGCTCACCGTCACCGGCCAGCTGGGCGACGTGATGAAGGAGTCCGCCTCCATCGCCCTGTCGTGGGTGCGCGCGCACGCCGTCGAGCTCGGCATCGCCCCCACTGCCTTCGACCGATCGATCCACGTGCACTTCCCGGCAGGCGCGGTGCCGAAGGACGGCCCGTCCGCGGGCGTGACGATGGTGACCGCCCTCGTGTCACTGCTCACCGGGCGTCCGGTGCGCTCCGACGTCGGGATGACCGGCGAGGTGTCGCTCTCGGGCCGGGTGCTGCCGATCGGCGGCCTCAAGCAGAAGCTGCTGGCGGCCCAGCGGGCCGGGCTCACGACGGTCTACGTGCCCGAGCGCAACCGCGCCGACCTCGACGACGTACCTGCCGAGCTGCTCGCGGACCTCGACGTACGACCCGTCGGGCGGGTCACCGAGATCCTCGCGGACGCGCTCGAGCCCGCCCACGTCGAGTCGGCGCGACTGTCCGCCTAGAAGGAGCCGAGTCGGCGCGATTGTTCGCGGAGAAGCAACCGAGTCGGCGCGATTGTCCGCGGAGAAGCAACCGAGTCGGCGCGAGTTCGTGCAGATGCGCCGACTCGACGCTGTTCAGGGGTGCAGATGCGCCGACTCGACGCTGTTCAGGGGTGCAGATGCGCCGACTCGACGCTGTTCAGGGGTGCAGACGCGCCGACTCGCCTCAGGCGTCCGCGCCGAGGCTGTCGTCGGCGATGTTGTCGACGTCGTTGCCGTGGCCCTCGGTCCTGAAGCGCTCGAAGGAGGCGTTCACCTCGGCCTCGGCCTCGACGCGGCCGACCCAGTCGGCACCCTCGACGGACTTGCCGGGCTCGAGGTCCTTGTAGACCTCGAAGAAGTGCTGGATCTCGAGCCGGTCGTACTTGGAGACGTGGTTGATGTCGCGCAGGTGCTCCAGGCGCGGGTCGTGGGCAGGAACGCACAGCACCTTGTCGTCACCGCCGGCCTCGTCGGTCATCCGGAACATGCCGATCGCGCGGCAGGCGATGAGGCAGCCCGGGAACGTCGGTGCCTGCAGGATCACGAGCGCGTCGAGGGGGTCGCCGTCCTGGCCGAGGGTGTTCTCGATGAAGCCGTAGTCGGCCGGGTAGGCCGTCGAGGTGAAGAGCATCCGGTCCAGGCGGAGGCGCCCGCTCTCGTGGTCGACCTCGTACTTGTTGCGCTCACCCTTGGGGATCTCCACCAGCACGTCGAACTCGAGCACGTCTTCCTCCACACTCTCGGCACGCCCGTTTTCGGGGCCTGGGCCTCGTCGCACGTCCGGCTGTCAGCCCGACGCATTGTCCTGGGGGCAGTGTCGCGCACAATGGCCCCGATGCGCGAAGCGAGAGGGTCGAAAGCTCGACGTGAGGTACGCCACCCACGCCGGCGCGCGGCGACCACCTGGCTGCCGGTGCTGCTCGTGCTCGCCCTCCTGGGTGCCGGCCTCGGTGCCTACCGCTTCGAGTGGGGCCAGCGCTACCTCCCGTGGCTCGCCGCAGACCCGATGACGGAGCCGGAGGCCGTCCTCCCGCCCGCCGGCCTCGACCTTCCCGAGTGGGACGTGTCGGTCGCCGACGGTGAACCGGTCGCCGGATCGGCCGCCATCGCCCCCGACAAGGTGGCCGCGGCCGTCACCCCCGACCTGACCGACCCGGACCTCGGTCGGCACGTCGTCGGCGCCGTCAGCTCCCTGGCGCCCGGCTCGCAGGTGTGGACGACCGGCGACGGGCGCTACCTGCCCGCCTCGACCACCAAGCTGCTCACGCTGGGCGCCGCGCTGGACACCCTCGGGCCCGACCACACGTTCACCACCACGGCCGTACGAGGGGCGAGGCCGCGCGAGGTGGTGCTGGTCGGCGGTGGTGACCCACTCCTGGCGAGCCAGCCGCTCACGGTCTCCGAGGCCGAGTCGACCTACCCCGCTCGCGCCGACGTCACCACCCTCGCGCTCACCGCCGCCAAGGCGCTCGGCGGCCGGGGCCGGGTGAAGGTGCGTTTCGACGACAGCCTCTTCACCGGACCGACCGACAACCCGGCCTGGCGCCGCGACTACGTCCCCGACGACATCGTCAGCCCGATCACGGCCCTGATGGTCGACCACGGCATCGAGCCCGACCAGCTGTCCCGGTCGGACGACCCGTCGCTCGCGGCCGCACGCGTCTTCGCCTCCGCCCTGAGCGCCGCCGGCCTCACGGTGGTCGGCGAGCCCCAGCGCGTCGTCGTACCTCCGGGGACCGAGGAGCTGGCGTCCGTCGAGAGCGCCCCGCTCTCGGAGATCACCGAGCGGATCCTCGACGTGAGCGACAACGAGGGCGCCGAGGTCGTCGGCCACCAGGTCGGCCTCGCCGTCTCCGGGACCGGCTCGTTCGAGGCCGGTGCCGCCGGCGTCCTCGAGACCCTGGGCGGCCTGGGCATCGACGTGTCCGGCGACGAGGTGTACGACGGCTCGGGGCTGTCGCGGCGCAACCGGGTCTCGACCTCGACGCTCCTCGCGCTCATCCAGCACGCCGCCGGACCCGACGGCGAGGACCTGCGGAGCATCGTCACGGGCATGCCGGTCGCCGGGTTCACCGGCTCGCTGACCTACCGCTTCAGTGAGGGGCCGGCCGTCGCGCGCGGGCTGGTGCGGGCCAAGACCGGAACGCTGACCGGGGTCCACGCCCTCGCCGGGATCGCGGTCGGCCGCGACGGCGAGCCGATGGCGTTCGTCTTCGGTGCCGACAAGGCGTCGGACGCGAAGAAGGTCGGCGCCCAGGAGGCGCTCGACCGCGCAGCCGGCGCCCTCGCGGCCTGCCGCTGCTCACAGTCGTCCGGCTAGGGTCGAGCAATGAACATGGTCGACTGGGACTTCGCCGTGACCGTCGGGTCCAAGCTGGCCGGTCCGGGCCCCGAGGTGTCCGCCGACGAGGCCCTCGATGCCGTCGCCGAGCTCCGGGAGGGGGCCGAGCGGTCGACGCCGCTGGTCCAGGAGTTCACGGGCCTGCGGACCGAGTCCGGCACCGCACCCGTCCTCGTGGTCGATCGTGGCGGCTGGGTCCAGGCCAACGCCGACGGGTTCGCCAAGATCCTCTCCCCGATCGTCGACAAGCTGGTCGAGAAGAAGGGCGAGCCCGGCTCGGTCGCCGGCGCGATCGGCTCGCGGATCACCGGCCTCGAGGTCGGGCTGATGCTGGGCTTCCTCGGCACCAAGGTGCTCGGCCAGTTCGACCCGTTCTACTCACCCCACGGCCGGCTCCTCCTGGTGGCGCCCAACATCGTCCACACCGAGCGCGAGATCGGCGCCGACCCGCACGACTTCCGGCTGTGGGTGTGCCTCCACGAGGAGACGCACCGCGTCCAGTTCACCGCCAACCCCTGGCTCGGCGACCACCTGCTCGACCAGATGAACGCGGTCGCCTCGTCGATCGAGCCCAGCGCCCTCATCGACGGCCTGCGGCGCGGTGCGGAGGCGATCCGTGGGGGCAGCGGCAGCGTCATCGACCTCATGTCGACGCCCGAGCAGAAGGAGATCCTCGACCGGGTCACCGGCGTCATGTCGCTGCTCGAGGGCCACGCCGACGTCGTGATGGACGGTGTCGGGCCGACCGTGATCCCGTCGGTCGAGAAGATCCGCAAGAAGTTCAACCAGCGTCGCCAGGGTGTCGGCGGCCTCGACAAGCTGCTGCGCCGCCTGCTCGGCCTCGACGCCAAGATGGCGCAGTACCGCGACGGTGCCGTCTTCGTGCGCCACGTGGTCGACAAGGTCGGCATGGACGACTTCAACGCCGTCTGGACCGGCCCCGAGACCCTGCCGTCGAAGGCCGAGATCACCGACCCCGGCGCCTGGATCACCCGCGTCCTGTGACGCTCCACCCGTCGCTCGCGGCCGTCCGGATCCCCGTCCGTGCCGCGCTCGCCGCGCTCGACCCGGGTGACGTGATCGCCGTGGCGTGCAGTGGGGGAGCAGACTCCCTCGCGCTCGCCTCGGCCGCGGCATTCGAGGGGCACAAGCTCGGCCTCCGTGTGGTCGGGGTGACCGTCGACCACGGCCTCCAGCCCGGGTCGGCCGACCAGGCCGACCGCGTCGTGGCCCAGCTGACGGAGCTCGGCGTGGACGAGACGGTGACCGCCCGCGTGCGCGTCGACGCCACGTCGGGGCTCGGGCCGGAGGCCGCCGCCCGGGAGGCGAGGTACGTCGTGCTGGAGGAGGTCGCCGGACGCCTGTCCGCGCGCCTGGTGCTGCTCGGCCACACCCTCGACGACCAGGCAGAGACCGTGCTGCTCGGGCTCACCCGCGGATCGGGCGGACGCTCGTTGCAGGGGATGCGGCCCGGCTTCGGTGCCTTCGCGCGCCCGCTCCTCGGCGTACGCCGTGACGACACGCTGACCGCCTGCCAGGTCGAGGGCCTCGAGCCGTGGGACGACCCGCACAACGAGGACCCCGCCTACACCCGCGTCCGCGTACGCCGCCGGGTGCTCCCGGTGCTGGAGGACGAGCTCGGCCCCGGGATCGCCGAGGCGCTCGCCCGCACGGCCGACCAGCTGCGCGACGACACCGCCCTGCTCGACGACCTCGCCGCCCAGGCCCTCGACCGCGCCCGCCGCCCGGACGGTCTCGACGTGGACGCCCTGGCGGGCGAACCACCGTCCCTGCGCCACCGCGCCCTCCGCAGCGCGGCCCTCGCCGCCGGCGTACCGGCCTCCGAGCTCACCCGCCGCCACGTGCTCGAGGTCGACCGGCTCCTCGTCGCCTGGCGCGGCCAGCAGTGGGTCGACCTGCCCGGCCACCGGCGTGCGTCGCGCCGCGACGGCCTGCTGGTGATCGAGGGCGGTTGAGACCCTAGGCTGCAGCCCATGGACTCGTCCCACGTGGAGCACGACCTGGTCAACATCCTCTTCACCGAGGCGCAGATCCAGCAGCGACTGGGCGAGATGGCCCTCCAGATCACCGAGGACTACGAGGGCCGTGACCTCCTCGTCGTCGGCGTCCTGCGGGGCGCGGTCATGGTGATGGCCGACCTGGCGCGCGCGATGCCGATCCACCTCGAGATGGACTGGATGGCGGTCAGCTCCTACGGCTCCGGCACGAAGTCGAGCGGCGTCGTCCGGATCCTCAAGGACCTCGACACCGACATCAGCGGGCGCGACGTGCTGATCGTCGACGAGATCATCGACACCGGCCTCACGCTCAGCTGGCTGGTCAACAACCTGTCGAGCCGCAGCCCGGCGAGCGTCGAGATCGCGACCCTGCTGCGCAAGCCCGAGGCGCTGTCGATGCCCGTGGAGCCGAAGTACGTCGGGTGGGACATCCCCAACGAGTTCGTCGTCGGCTACGGCCTGGACTACCGCGAGCGCTACCGCAACCTCCGCGACATCGGGACCCTCGCGCCCCACGTCTACTCCTGACGGGCGGCTGACGAACGGATGAAGCGCCCCGCCGCTTCACCCCTCCTGAAAGAATGGGCGCCCGCGCGGCCTGTAGCGTCGCCCCACCAACTCCGAACCGGTGAAAGTTGCCTGTGAAGCGCATATTCAAGGGTCCCTGGCTGTGGATCGTCCTGTCCGCCATCGCGGTGCTGCTGGCGATCCAGTTCCTCGCGCCCAGTGACGGCTACGACGAGGTCGAGACCTCGACGATGTCGAAGTACATCGCCGCCGGCACGGTCGACAAGATCGAGTTCAACGGCGTGGACTACGAGATGCGCGCCACCCTCGACGACGGGACCCGCGCCGACGGCGACAAGGTCGTCGCGACCTACGTCGCCGGTCAGGAGGAGACGCTGATCGCGTCCGTCCAGGCGCAGGTCGACGCGGGCAAGATCTCGACCTACAAGGCCGAGACCCCGTCGCCCAGCTTCGTCGGCTCGCTGATCGCGACCCTGCTGCCGTTCGCGCTGATCATCCTGCTCTTCATCTTCTTGATGAACCAGGCCCAGGGCGGTGGCGGCCGCGGCGTCATGCAGTTCGCCAAGTCCAAGGCCAAGCTGATCACCAAGGACATGCCGAAGACGACGTTCAGCGACGTCGCCGGCTGCGAGGAGGCGATCGAGGAGCTCGGCGAGATCAAGGAGTTCCTCACCGACCCGGCCAAGTTCCAGGCCGTCGGCGCGAAGATCCCCAAGGGCGTCCTGCTCTACGGCCCGCCCGGCACCGGCAAGACCCTGCTGGCCCGCGCCGTCGCCGGTGAGGCCGGCGTCCCGTTCTACTCCATCTCCGGCTCCGACTTCGTCGAGATGTTCGTCGGTGTCGGTGCCTCCCGGGTGCGCGACCTGTTCGAGCAGGCCAAGGAGAACCCGCCGGCGATCGTCTTCATCGACGAGATCGACGCCGTCGGCCGCCACCGCGGCGCCGGCATGGGCGGCGGCCACGACGAGCGCGAGCAGACGCTCAACCAGCTGCTCGTCGAGATGGACGGCTTCGACGTGCGCGGTGGGGTCATCCTCATCGCGGCGACCAACCGGCCCGACGTGCTCGACCCCGCGCTGCTGCGCCCGGGTCGCTTCGACCGCCAGATCGGTGTCGACGCCCCGGACCTCAACGGCCGCCACCAGATCCTCAAGGTGCACTCGCGCGGCAAGCCCATCGCGCAGGACATCGACCTGCTGAGCATCGCCCGCCGCACGCCCGGCTTCACCGGCGCCGACCTGGCCAACGTGCTCAACGAGGCCGCGCTGCTCACCGCCCGCAACAACCAGAAGATGATCACCGACGCCGCTCTCGACGAGGCGATCGACCGCGTCATCGCGGGACCGCAGCGTCGTACGCGCCTGATGAGCGAGCGCGAGAAGCTGATCACCGCCTACCACGAGGGCGGCCACGCCCTCGTCGCCGCAGCACTGCCCGGCACCGACCCGGTGCACAAGGTGACGATCCTGCCGCGCGGTCGCGCGCTGGGCTACACGATGGTGCTGCCCGACCGCGACAAGTACTCCCAGACGCGCAGCGAGATGCTCGACAACCTCGCCTACATGCTCGGCGGGATGGCCGCGGAGGCGCTGATCTTCCACGACGTCACCTCCGGCGCCGGCAACGACATCGAGAAGGCGACGGGCCTGGCCCGGGCGATGGTCACGCAGTACGGCATGACCGAGCGCCTCGGTGCGGTCAAGCTCGGCGACAGCAACTCCGAGCCGTTCCTGGGCCGCGACATGGGTCACACGCGCAACTACTCCGAGGAGACCGCCGCCGCTGTCGACGGCGAGATCAAGGCGCTGCTCGGACACGCGCACCAGGAGGCCTTCGAGATCCTCGAGCGCAACCGCGACGTCCTCGACACGCTGGTGCTCGCGCTCCTCGACAAGGAGACGCTCGACAAGGCCGAGATCGCCGCGATCTTCGAGGCGCTCCACATGAGCCCCGCCCGACCGTCCTGGACCGGGTCGCCCGAGCGGACCCCCTCGACGATCCCGCCGGTCGACATCCCCCAGGAGATCCGCGACCGCGTCCACGCGGGAGCGCTCGCCCAGGAGGAGGAGACCCGCGGCGGTGCGATCCTGACGCCGCCCGGTGCCGGGGGAGACGTCCACGGTGGTCCGGGGCTCGGACCGGACACCCCGACCCCGCCGTCCCCGGACGCGTCATGACCGACCCGATCTCCTTCCCTGAGCGCGCGCAGGAGGACATCCCGGACTTCGACCACCCGCGTGCCGAGGCTGCCGTCCGCGAGCTGCTCGCGGCCATGGGCGAGGACCCCGAGCGCGAGGGCCTGCTCGACACACCGGCCCGCGTCGCCCGGGCGTACGCCGAGCTGACCCAGGGCATTCGGCAGACCGCGCGCGACGTGCTGACCACCACCTTCGACCTCGGTCACGACGAGATGGTGCTGGTGCGCGACATCGAGCTGTGGTCGATGTGCGAGCACCATCTCGTGCCGTTCACCGGCGTGGCGCACGTCGGATACATCCCCGCAGCGACCGGCAAGATCACCGGGCTGTCCAAGCTCGCCCGGCTCGTCGACGTCTACGCCAAGCGCCCCCAGGTGCAGGAGCGGTTGACCACCCAGGTCGCCGACTCGCTGATGGAGATCCTCGAGGCGCGTGGCGTGATCGTGGTGATCGAGGCCGAGCACCTCTGCATGACGATGCGAGGGGTCAAGAAGGCCGGCGCCCGCACGATCACCTCCGCGGTGCGCGGCTCGTTCCTCAAGAACCAGGCGACCCGCGCAGAGGCGATGGCGCTGATCCACTCGGGCACCAGGTGAGCCGATGACCGGGGCTGGCCTCCAGCCCCGCACGCCCCAGGTGATGGGGGTCGTCAACGTCACCCCCGACTCCTTCTCCGACGGCGGCCAGCACGACACGACCGAGACCGCGGTCGCCCACGGCCGCCACCTGCTCGAGCAGGGGGCCGACCTCGTCGACATCGGCGGCGAGTCGACCCGCCCCGGCGCCACCCGGCCGCTGGTCGCCGAGGAGCTCGACCGCGTCGTCCCGGTGATCCGCGAGCTCGCCGGGTCGGGTGCCCTCGTGTCCGTCGACACGATGCGCGCCGAGGTCGCGGCCGCTGCGCTGGACGCCGGCGCCCGGATCGTCAACGACGTGTCCGGAGGTCTCGCCGACCCTCGGATCCTCGACGTCGTCGCCGACAGCGACGCGACCTACGTCGCGATGCACTGGCGCGCCCACGCCGACCGGATGCGCGACTTCGCCGACTACGAGCCCGACGGCGTCGTTGCGGCCGTACGCCGTGAGCTGGGCGAGCGCCTCGACGCCGCCGTGGCCGCCGGCATCCCTCGCGAGCGGATCGTCCTCGACCCGGGGCTGGGGTTCGCCAAACGACCGCACCACAACTGGGAGCTGCTCGCGGCGCTCGACGTGCTCGAGGAGCTGGGCTGCCCGATCCTGGTCGGCGCGAGCCGCAAGTCCTTCCTCGGCGCGCTGCTCGCCGCCGACGACCGTCCGCGGCCCGTGGACGAGCGCGAGCACGCCCACGCGGCGCTGGTGGCGCTGCTGGCCGCTCGCGGTGTCGACTACCTGCGCGTGCACGACGTACGCGCCACCCGCGACGCGCTCGCCGTCGTCGCGGCACTGCGCCACCCCACGGAGGAGAAGTCATGAGCACCAGCACGACCGACGAGCTGGCCGTGACCGGCATCGAGTGCTTCGCACACCACGGCGTCTTCGACTTCGAGAAGCGCGAGGGCCAGACCTTCATCGTCGACCTGGTCCTCGGCCTCGACACCCGTGCGGCGGCCGCCTCGGACGACCTCGCCGAGACCGTGAACTACGGCACCTTGGCGCTCGACGTGAAGGCCGCGGTCGAGCGCGATCCCGTCGACCTGATAGAAACCGTGGTCCAGCGCATCGCCGATGTGTGCCTGTTGGAGAGTCGTGTTGAATGGGCGCGAGTCACGCTCCACAAACCTGATGCACCCATCGACGCGACGTACTCGGACGTCGCGCTGACGATCACCAGAACGCGAGGCAACGCTCATGACTGAGACCCCCAACCCCAACATCGTGGACACCGACTCACTCACCGGCGAGATGCACCCGATCCGTCGCGTGGTCGTCGCCCTCGGCTCCAACCTCGGGGAGCGCCTCGCGTCCCTGCAGGGCGCGGTGGACGCGCTCGCCGACACGCCTGACTTCTTCGTCACGGGCGTCTCGCCGGTCTACGAGACCGACCCGGTCGACTCGCCGGAGGGCTCCGGCCCCTACCTCAACGCCGTGCTGCTCGCCGACACCACGCTGCCCGCCGCCCGCCTGATGGAGCGCGCGCTGGCCGTGGAGGATGCCTTCGACCGGGAGCGCAGCGACGTCCGCAACGCGCCGCGCACGCTCGACGTCGACCTGATCGTGGTGGGCGACCGCCGCTCCAACGAGGACTTCCTCCGCCTGCCCCACCCGCGCGCCCACGAGCGCGCCTTCGTCCTGCAGCCGTGGCACGACCTCGAGCCCGACGCCGTCTTCCCGGACCGTGGACCGATCGCCGACCTGCTCGGCGCGGCCGACTCGTCGGGGGTGCGCAAGCGCGAGGACATCTCGCTCGACGTCGAATGAACACTCCCCGGCTGAGCGAGACCGCGTGAGCGAGCCCGGTCCGGAGGAGCCTCCGGAGCCGCGCGGCACCCTCCGCCCGACGTCGGCCGGCGCCCTCACGGCGTGTGCTGTCGTCGGCCTGGTCGGCGGGTGGGCGATCCACCCGGTGATGATCCGGATCACCGACCGCCCGCCGCTCGTGTCGTGGACGCAGTCGCTGGCCGTGGTGCTGGTCGCGGTGATCATGGGCTTCCTGGCCTGGCACACCTGGCAGACCGTGCAGGTGCGCCGCCAGCGCCTCGAGCTCCACCAGGCGATGAACCGCCTCGTGCTCGCGCGGGCGTGCGCACTCGGCGGCACGCTGATCGCCGCCGGCTACCTCGGCTACGCCATCAGCTGGCTCGGTGACGACTCCAAGTTCGCCGATCGCTGGGTCCTCCGCGCGCTCGTCGCGGCCGCCGGCGGTCTGGGCGTGACGCTCGCCTCCCTCGCCCTCGAGCGTGCGTGTCGCGCGGACGGCGGTCGACCGGCGCCCTAGTCTGACCGCATGCCTTCCCCGCAGCCCCAGCAGTCACAGCAGTCACAGGCGGCACGTACGCCTGCACGCCGACGCCAGCGCAGCACGCGCCTGGTCGTCGCCATCGCCCTGCTCGCGATCGCTGCTGCGGTCGTCCTCGGCGCCCTCGCCTCCTCCTCCGCCGTCCTCACGACGATCGCCGCCGTCCTGGCGCTGCTCGCCGGCGCCGCGGCCACGCGGATCACCCACTCCGAGCTGATGGCCGCCCGGGTCGAGGCCGCGCAGGACCGCGCCGTCCAGGCCCAGGAGTACCGCGCGCTCACCGAGCGTCGTACGGCCGAGAACGCCGCCTTCGCCACCGACATGCGTCGCAAGATCACCGAGCGCGAGGAAGCCATCGACGTCCTCGAGCGCGCCTTGTCGAATGCCCAGAGGACCGCCGCCGAGCAGTCCATGAAGACCGCCCAGGAGACCCGCCGCGCCGACACCGCCGACCGTGGCCGGGTCAGCGCCCAGCGCGAGCGCGACGCCGCCGAGCGTGGTCGCGACCAGGCCGAGGGCCGTGCCGCCGAGGCCATCGTCTCGGTCGCCGAGCTCGAGGCCGAGATCGACGTGCTCCGCGCCGAGCTGGACTCCCTCCGCGCGGCCGCCGCGCGCCGGGACCACCGCAGCGCCTGACCGACGTGCTCCTCACGCACCGCTCGGCGGGACGCCGACCCGGTGCGGAAGAATGATCGTCCGTGATCCCCGACGACAACCGGTTCGAGAGCGACCCCGCCGACCTCCTCCCGAGGGACCCCGGTCTCCCGGAGGGGTGGACCGCGGGCGCGCCGGACGGCACGGACCGGGCGACGATCGAGCGGCTGACCGAGCTGTTGCGCGGGCACGAGCGCGCGGGGCGCGGCTGGGCCGGCTCGGGTGAGGACGAGGTCCTCGTCGAGGTCTCCGACCACGGCCTGACCACGCGCGAGAACCTCGTCGTACGCGATCCCGACGGCCGGATCCAGGCGTGGGGCAGCGTGCACGACCGCGCCGAGGGCCGGATGCTGTTCGTCCACGTCGTCGACCGCGAGATCGACGAGCGGCTGGCCGACCGGTGCAGCGACGTGTTGTTCGAGTGGGCCGACGCGCAGGCCAGGGCGGTCGGCGCGGCCCGCGGTCTGCCGGTCCAGCAGATCGACACGGGTTCGTTCGCCGACGACGAGCGGCAGCACGGCTGGCTGACCGGTGCCGGCTTCGACCGGGTCCGCACGTGGTGGCAGATGAGCCGCTCGGTGGAGGCCGCGGAAGCGGAGCTGGTCGCCGATCCCGCGCACTGGGAGCGCAACGGCGTGGTCTTCCGGCTCGTCGAGCGCGAGGGCGGCCCCGACTCGGGTGGCATGCCCACCGAGGCGGACCTGCGGGCGGTCCACGACGTGCTGGAAGGTGCGTTCACCGACCACTTCAACTCCGCCGAGGAGACCTTCCACGAGTTCATCCACCGGCTGCGCGAGGACCCGGGCCACCGCTGGGACCACTGGTGGATCGCGGAGATCACTGATGCAGGGGAGAGCGGTGGCGAGACGGAGCCGGCCGGCGCCCTGGTCGGCACGGTCAGCGAGTCGGCCGACGGCCCCGACGGGTCGTACGTCTCCTACCTCGGCGTCCTCGAGTCCGCCCGCGGTCGTGGCGTGGCGACCGGCCTGCTGCGCACGATCATCGCCGACGCCGCGTCCCGCCGACGCGACCGCGTCGGCCTCGAGGTGGACGCCGACTCACCGACCGGCGCCGACGGGCTCTACACCTCGATGGGGTGGGCCACGACGTACGTCACGGAGTCCTGGCACCGGGACGTGCCCGTCACCTGAGGCTCAGCGCAGGGACTCGCGCAGCGCCTTGTGCACCCCGGCCGGGGTGAGCACGCCGACGAAGGTCGGTCCGCGACGGACACCGATCATCGGCTTGTCGTCGCGGAGCATCGCGCCGAGTGCCTCCTCCAGCGAGGAGTCGATGTCGATCGCCGAGCCGAGGTCGCCGGTGTTGACCCCGTCGAGCGGCTCCAGGTGCTCCTCGCGGAGTCGCGTGACGGTCAGGGTGCGCAGGCCGCCCGCACCCACGAAGTCAGCGACCTGCTCGTCCGCCGGGTGGGCCAGCAGCTCGGCCGGGGTGGCGTACTGGGAGAGCACGCCGCCGCCCGCGAAGACGGCCACGCGGTCGCCCATCCGGATGGCCTCGTCGATGTCGTGCGTCACCAGCACGACGGTCTTGCCCAGCTCGGCCTGGAGCCGGCGGAACTCGTCCTGCAACCGGCCACGGACGACAGGGTCGACCGCGCCGAAGGGCTCGTCCATCAGCAGCACGGGCGGGTTGGCGGCGAGCGCACGGGCGACGCCGACGCGCTGCCGCTGACCTCCGGACAGCTCGTGCGGGTAGCGACGGGCGTACTGCGACGGGTCGAGCCCGACGGTGTCGAGCAGCTCGTGGGCGCGCTGGCGCGCGGTCGACTTCGACTCGCCGTAGAGCAGCGGCACGGTCATCACGTTCTGCTCGATGCGCTGGTGGGGAAACAGGCCGATCTGCTGGATGACGTAGCCGATGCCACGACGCAGCTCGACGGGGTCGACGCCGGTGACGTCCTTGCCGTCGAGCCAGATCTTGCCGGTGGTCGGCTCGATCAGCCGGTTGATCATCTTGAGCGTGGTGGACTTGCCGCATCCGGACGGGCCGACGAGGCA
The DNA here is from genome assembly GCA_963708875.1 of uncultured Actinomycetota bacterium. GTDB lineage: Bacteria > Actinomycetota > Actinomycetes > Propionibacteriales > Nocardioidaceae > Nocardioides. Next base: position 234,073 of record CAVPUL010000003.1, on the reverse strand, counting down.
GACCATCTCGCCGCGGGCGACCTCGAGGTCGAGCTCGTGCACCGCGACAGTGCCGTCGGGGTAGGTCTTGCCGACACCTTCGAGCCGGATCATCGGGTCGCCGCTCCGTGTACCGTCCATGCGTGTGACCTTACTGGGGGCCGCCGACGCGCCGAGCTGCTACAGCCGCCTCGTCAACGACTGGGTCTGCATGGACTACGTCTCCGACCGGCAGCAGGAGATCGTCGATGCGACCCTCCAGCACATCGGGATCACGGTGGTCGCCGTCTTCCTCGGGCTGGTCATCGCGTTCCCGCTCGCGCTGCTCGCGCGCCGGTTGCCGCGCCTCGAGTCGGCGATCCTGGGCATCACCACCGGCATCTACACGGTGCCGTCCCTGGCGCTCTTCCCGTTGCTCGTCCCGTTCACCGGCCTGAGCGCGACGACCGTCGTGATCGGCCTCGCGCTCTATGCCCTGACGATCCTCGTCCGGAGCCTCCTCGAGGGCCTGCGCTCGGTGCCCGACGACGTACGTGAGTCGGCGACGGGCCTCGGCTACAGCCGGAGCCAGCTGCTGCTCAGGATCGAGCTGCCGCTCGCCCTGCCGGTCGTGATGGCGGGACTCCGGGTGGCGACCGTCTCCACCGTCGCGCTGACGACGGTCGGCTCGCTCGTCGCGTACGGCGGGTTGGGCAACCTCATCAAGGACGGCGTGCTCACCAACTTCCGCGCCGAGCTCTTCACCGCGTCCCTGCTCTGCGTGCTCCTGGCGTTCACGCTCGACGCCCTGCTGGTGCTGGCGCAGAGACTCCTCACCCCCTGGACGAGAGGAGCACGAGCATGAGCACCCCACGCTGTTCTTCGGCTCCCCCGCTTCGCTCCTCCGCCGAACAACACCGAGGGGACCCCGCATGACGGTCTTCGGCGACATGTGGAGCTTCCTCTCCGACGGCACCAACTGGGCCGGCAGCGAAGGCATCGCGGCCCTGCTCCTCCAGCAGCTGCTGCTGACCATCACGGCGTTGCTGATGGCGATGGTCGTCGGACTGCCGGTCGCCTTGTGGCTCGGTCACCTCGGCCGCGGTGGCTTCCTCGCGATCAACATCTCCAACGTCGGCCGCGCCATCCCCACCTTCGCCCTGCTGGGCCTGCTGGTGGTGGCGCCGTGGCCGGGCACCGACCAGCTCGGACCCTACGGTCGCGCGGGCCTGGCGACGCTCATCGCGCTGACGCTCTTCGCCCTCCCGCCGATCATCACGAACGCGTACGTCGCCATCCGCGAGGTCGCGCCCGACGTGCGCGAGGCCGCCCGGGGCATGGGCATGACGGGGATGCAGCAGTTCTGGCGGGTCGAGCTGCCGCTCGGCCTTCCCCTGGTGGTGTCCGGACTCCGGCTGGCGCTGGTGCAGGTGTGGGCGACCGCGACGATCGCGGCGCTGGTGGCGGGTCCCGGGCTCGGGCAGATCATCACCGACGGGTTCTTCCGCTCCAACTACGGCAAGGGCATCGCCGGCGCGCTGGTCGTGGCCGCGGTCGCGCTCGTCCTCGAGCTGCTGGCCGCGCTCGCCCAGCGGGCCGTCGACCCGACCCGTCGCGGCACCCCTTCAGGTGGGCACACGGATGCATTGTCGGTGACCGGGGCTACCGTTGACCCGCCTGCCGAATCCGTCGGCTGACGACGCACATCCGGACACGCGCAGCCGACGCTGCGGGACACAGAAGGAACACCATGCACCTGTCACGCTCGCTGGCCGCGGTCCTCGCAGCCGGCGCACTTGCCCTCACCGGCTGCGCCGGTGACGACCTGTCCAACGACAACGCCTCCGACGACTCGAGCTCCTCGGCCAGCGCCGACAAGGGTTCGGTCACCATCGCCGGCCAGAACTTCCCCGAAGCCGCGCTCGTCGCGTCGATGTACCAGCAGCTCCTCGAGGACGCCGGTTACACCGTGGAGACCAAGCTCGTCGACTCGCGCGACGCCTACATGCCGACGTTCCCGGGCGACGTCGACATCGTCCCCGAATACGTCGGCGGCATCGTCAACTTCCTCAACGCCCAGGAGAACGGCGACAAGGCCAAGCCGTTCGAGGCCGGCGACGGCCAGCAGCTCGCCGACGACGGTGCCGATCTTCTCAAGGCCGCTGGCATCGAGCTCCTCGACATCTCGCCGGCGACCGACACCAACGCCTTCTTCGTCACCCAGGACTACTCCGACTCGGAGGGCGCCACGACCCTCTCCGACCTCAAGGGCAAGAGCGTCGTGCTCGCCGCGGCCCCCGACTGCGAGGGTCGCCTCGACTGCGAAGGGGGTCTCTCCGACGACTACGGCATCGACGTCACCAAGGTGCTCGAGCTCGGCTACGCCTCCGACCAGACCTACCAGTCGGTGATCGACGGTGAGTCGCAGCTCGGCGAGACCTCGACGACGGACGGCACCCTGGAGTCCCAGGGCCTCGTGGTCCTCGAGGACGACCAGGCGATCCAGCCCGCGCAGAACCTGGTGCCGGCGATCTCGTCCGACTTCCTCGCCGACCACGCCGACGTCGCCGACATCCTCAACCCGCTCATGGCGGCTCTCACCACCGAGAACCTCACCGAGATGAACGGCAAGATGGCGGTCGACCGGGCCAAGCCCGAGGACGTCGCCAAGGAGTTCCTGGACTCCGAGGGCCTCCTGGGCTGATCAGACCTCGTGGTCCCGGAGTGCCAAGGCCTCCGGGGCCACGGTCGTCTCGTCGAGCACCGACGGCGGGACGGCGAGCCGCCACTCGCCCGTCGCGACGTCCTGCGCCCGCGGTGCCGGCCCGTCGAGCGTCGCCACCCACTCCATCAGCGCGGTGACGTCGGCCCGTCGGTCCTCGGCGACGAGCCAGCCGGCCAGCCGGTGCACCGGCGGCAGCCCGCTGTGCACGAGCGAGCGCTGGCCCCAGAGCTCGAGCACGCCGGCACGCAGCAACCGCCACCACTCCTCGGGTGCACCCGGCACCAGCAGGAAGTAGCGCCAGAGGTCGCCCGCCAGGACCCGGTCGACGAAGACCTCCTCCACCTCGTCCGACCCGTGCGCCCGTACGGACGCCAGCGACTGCCGCTTCGTCTCCCACCGGTCGGAGAGGTCCTGCACCGAGGAAGCGCGGGTCTGGGTGATCGAGCCCTCGCGGATCCGCCAGTGGTAGACGACCTCGTCGAGCACGTCGAAGCGGCCGTCGAGGAAGGAGCGCGTGGTCGTGGGCTGGTCCTCGTAGCGCACGCCCTCGGGCCACGACAGTCCGGCCGACTCCCAGAACGAGCGTCGCCACACCTTGTTCCACGCGAAGACGTCGCCGAGCACCTCGGGCCGGTCCTCGATGCGCGCACCGCGCAGGGGCCGGTGGAGCCGGCGCATCCACGGCGGCTCGACCAGGTCGTCACCTTCCCAGCGCACGATGGAGCCGGTGGCGAAGTCGGAGCCCGATCCGTCGAGAGCGCCCACCAGGTCGGCGTACGCCGTGGGCGGCAGCACGTCGTCGGAGTCGAGGAAGGCGAGGTAGTCACCGCGCACCTGCTGCGTGCCGAGGTTGCGCGCGGCGCCCAGGCCACCGTTGACCGAGTGGATCACGCTGATCCGGTTGTCGCGGTGCGCCCACTCGTCGGCGATCTCGCCGGTGCGGTCGGTCGAGCCGTCGTCGACGATCACCGCCTCCCACCGCCGGTGGGTCTGCGCGAGCAGGGAGCGGACGCAGTCGTCGAGGTAGTCCTCCACGCCCCATGCCGGGATCACGACACCGAGGAGGGGAGCCCGGGAGAACAACCGCATGGGTGGCGAGCCTAGTGGGGTCGGGAGCGCGGGTGCCTGCCGCCGGTAGGCTGCCCGCCGTGACTGAGCAGGCCAGAGCGATCGACGAGATGAACCCCGACGGTGTCCCGCGGAAGGTCCTCTTCGTCGCCGGCGCCGGCCGCAGCGGCACCAGCACGCTCGCCGGCATCGTCTCCAGGCTCGGCATGCACGTGCCGCTGCCCGAGGTGCCGCCGGACGACTCCAACCCGCGCGGGTTCAGCGAGCCCCAGTGGGTCGTCGACGTCCACGACGAGTGGCTCGCCGAGGCTCTCGTCCAGGTCAGCGACTCGCGCCCCAACGCCTGGTTCGACACCGGTCGCATCTGCAGCCGCGAGCCGGCCCGGATCCGGGTCAGCGAGTGGCTCGAGCCGCACTTCGCCGAGCACCCCGAGCTGGTCGTCAAGGACCCGCGACTCAGCTGGTTCATCGGCCTGTGGCGGGTCGCCGCGATCCGTACGGGCGCCACGCCCGTCTTCGCCACGATGCTCCGCCCGCCGGCCGAGGTCGTCGGCTCGAAGCAGAAGTACTACGCCAACAAGCTCGGCTCGGCCCACCTCGCGGCGAGCTGGGTCAACATGCTGCTGCACACCGAGCGCGCCACCCGTCCCGCCGAGGGCGACGGCGGCCGTGTCTTCGTGCGCTACGAGGACCTGCTCACCGACTGGGTGAGGACCACGACGGGGCTCGGCCACGCGCTCGACCTGCAGACGATCATCCACACGCGCAGCGACCAGATCCGCGAGGTCCACCGCTTCATCGACCCGCACCTGCGCCGGGTCACCTCGACCCTCGACGACCTCGCCCTGCCCAAGCGCCTGCACGACCTCACCGCGGAGACGTGGGACCAGCTCAACGACCTCGCCGAGGAGGGCGGCGACACCGGCGCCGCGCACGCGACGTTCGACCAGCTGCGCGAGGCCTACGTCGAGCTCTACGAGGAGGCCGAGGCGATCAGCCGCTCGAGCGCGGAGCACGCCCGCCTCCAGGCCCGTCGGCGGGCGCGGGCCGAGGGTGCCGCGGATGAGCCGCGTTCGCTGGCGGACCGGGTGCCCCACGACGTACGCGCCGCGATCCCGCCGTCCGTACGCCGCACGATGCGCAAGGCGCTGGGCCGCACGCGCGAGCCGGGCGAGCAGTGACCGTCCCGATCGGGTCGGGCCACGGCCTCACCAACCTCGAGGGCCACGAGGACTTCGACATCGTCTGGCCGTGGAACCAGCCCGGCGGCCTCCGCCGCGGCGCCACCGCGGTGCTGCGGGTCAAGAACGAGGCGCCGGGGCTGCGGTTCGTGCTGCCGCCGCTGCTGCGGGCCTGCGACCACGTGCTGATGGTCGACAACGGCTCGGACGACGGCACCGGCGAGGAGGCGCTGCGCGTCGCCGCCGAGCACGGCCTGGCCGACCGCTTCACGCTGAAGGAGTACCCCTTCCAGGTCGCGCGCGCGGGCGGGGAGCACCTCTCCGTCAACGAGCGCTCGGTCCACTCGCTGGCCTACTTCTACAACTGGTGCTTCTCGCACGTCCGCACCCGCTACTCGTGGAAGTGGGACGGCGACATGGTCCTCACCACGGAGGGCGAGGTCTCGATGTCCGACCTCTCGTGGCAGGTCGGGATGGCCGAGGCCGTGATCCGCTTCCCACGCCACGGGCTCTACATCGAGTCCGACCGCAAGGCGTTCCTCGACCTCGGGCTTCGCAACATCGAGGAGTGGGGCTTCCCGATGAGCCCCGACTACGTCTACACCAAGGCGCCGGAGTGGGAGATCCGCACGACTCCCGACCGGATCGAGCAGTTCGCCCTCCCGCAGGGACTCTGCGTCGAGCTGAAGTGGCTCGACGGCGACGAGTTCGCCCACTGGACGAACCCGGAGGCGTTCGCCACGTCGATCCGCAACCGTCGCAAGCGCCGGGAGTGGCTGGTCTGGAACGCCCTCCACGACGGCGAGGTCCCCGAGGGCGTCGTCGAGATCGTGGCGCCCGAGGGCGTGCACGTGGTCGACCACGTCACCCACACGTGGCTCCCGCGCGCCCCGCGCCCGTTCGTGGTCGACGACCCGGACCACGCCCAGCTCCACCTCCGCGCCTGACGTCCGCACTCACCCGGACAGCTAGGGACGTTCTGGTAGGTCGAGCAGGCGTTCCACCTACGAAAACGTCCCTAGATGGCGAACCCGGGAGTGGCGTGCGTCACCCCTCCGGGGCGTTCCGCCATGGAATCGGCGGGCGTACGCTCGAGGTTGATCGCAGTAGATCGGTACCCGCGAGGGACTGAAACGAAGAGGTCGACATGACGAAGTACTCCATTGGCGTGATCGGCGCAGGCCGCGTCGGCGCCGTCCTGGCTGCAGCGCTCCGCGCCTCCGGCCACGAGATCGTCGCCGCCGCAGGTGAGTCCGACGCCTCGCGCCGTCGGATGGACGAGCTGCTGCCGGGAGTCGAGGCGGCCAAGCCGACCGACGTCGCCCGTCGCGCCGACCTCCTGCTGCTGACGGTGCCGGACGACATGCTGTCCAACGTCGTCACGATGCTCGCTGCCAGCGGTGCCATCCGCGAGGGCCAGGTCGTCGTGCACACGAGCGGTCGCCACGGCCTCGCCGTGCTCGAGCCGGCCCGCCAGGTAGGGGCTCGCACGATCGCCATGCACCCCGCCATGACCTTCACCGGCACCGAGGTCGACCTCCCGCGCCTCGAGGGCTGTGTCTTCGGCGTCACGGCCGACGAGGCCGACCGTGAGCTGACCGAAGGCCTCGTCGCCGACCTCGGTGGTCGCGCGATGTGGGTCCCCGAGGACCGCCGCACGCTCTACCACGCGGGTCTCGCCCACGGGGCCAACCACCTCGTCACCCTCGTCGCCGAGGCCATGGAGATCCTCTCCGCGGCGGGCGCCGAGGACCCGGCCGCCACGCTTCGTCCCCTGCTCACCGCCGCGCTCGACAACGCCCTCGACCAGGGCGACGCCGCACTGACCGGTCCCATCGTCCGCGGTGACGTCGAGACGGTCCGCGCCCACCTCGCCGACCTCGCCGCCAGTGCGCCGCAGACGCTCCCGTCCTACCTCGCGATGGCCCACGCGACCCTCGACCGCGCCGTCACCGACGGCCGGCTCCTGCCGATCCGCGCGTCGAAGATGCTCCGCGTCCTCGACGGGGCCGAGGTCTCGGCTCCGGCGGACCAGCACCGGCGATGACCTCGAGCCCTGTCCTCGCAAGCACCCGCGAGGAGCTCGCCGGCCTGCTCGCCGGCACCCGTCGCTCGGGTGAGCGGGTCGCGTTCGTGCCCACCATGGGTGCGCTCCACGACGGCCACGCCAGCCTGATGCGTACGGCACGCGAGGCCACGGCCGGTCCTGTCGTGGTCAGCATCTTCGTGAACCCGATGCAGTTCGCCCCGACCGAGGACCTCGACCGCTACCCCCGCACGCTCGACGCCGACCTCGGGGTCTGTGCGGCTGAGGGCGTCGACGTCGTCTTCGCGCCGAGCGTCGAGGAGATGTATCCGGGTGGCTTCAGCCACGACTCGGTCCTCGACGGCGTCACGGTCGCGCCCGGCACGCTCGCCACGATCCTCGACGGCGAGTCCCGGCCCGGACACTTCGACGGCGTGCTCACCGTGGTCGCCAAGCTCTTCGGGCTGGTCCGGCCCGATGTCGCCGTGTTCGGGCAGAAGGACTACCAGCAGCTGACCCTCATCCGCCGGATGGTGCAGGACCTCTGCATGGGCATCGAGGTCGTCGGCGCCGAGACCGTCCGCGAGCCCGACGGGCTCGCCCTGTCGAGCCGCAACCGCTACCTCGACGCCGACCAGCGGCGTACGGCCGTCGCGCTGAGCCGGGCACTGCGAGCCGCGCAGGAGCGTGCGCAGTACGGCGTGCCGGCCGCGCGCTGGGCAGCGATGTCGATCCTCAACGTCGAGCCCGGCCTCGAGCTCGACTACCTCGCCCTCACCTCGACCGACCTCGGCGTCGCGCCGGAGACGGGGGAGGGCCGGATCCTGGTCGCCGCCAAGGTCGGCGCCACGCGGTTGATCGACAACATGCCGATCGTGTTCGACCAGGCACCCGCAGACCTCATGACGGCGGGGACCGCACCTGCGGCCTCGACCACCTCCGAAGGGAACGGCTGAGACTGATGTTGCGCACCATGATGAAGTCCAAGATCCACCGGGCCACGGTCACCCAGGCCGACCTCCACTACGTCGGGTCCGTGACCATCGACGCGGACCTCCTCGACGCGGCCGACCTGCTGGCCGGCGAGCTCGTCCACATCGTCGACGTCACCAACGGCGCGCGCCTCGAGACGTACACGATCGCCGGCGAGCGAGGTTCGGGCGTGATCGGCATCAACGGGGCCGCCGCCCGTCTGGTGCACCCCGGCGACACGGTCATCCTCATCGCCTACGCCCAGATGGAGACAGCGGAGGCCAGGGAGCTCAAGCCGCACGTCGTCTTCGTCGACACCGACAACAAGGTGGTGGCCACGGGCCACGACCCGGCCGAGACCTTCGGCGACAAGTCGCTGACCCGCGGCGACCTCATCACTCGATAGCCTCCCCGCATGAATGGACACCGGCCGGTCCCCGGCCGCCTGCGTGCGCCGACGCCTGGCTGGACGACGCGCGCCGACGTCGTGGTCGTGGGTTCCGGCATCGCCGGGCTCACCGCTGCGCTGCGGATCCACGCCGCCGACCCGTCGCTCCACCTGCTCGTCGTCACCAAGGACGTCCTGGCCGCGGGCTCGACGCAGTGGGCGCAGGGCGGGATCGCCGCCGCGCTCGGGCCTGGCGACACCCCCGACCAGCACGAGCGCGACACCCTCGTGGCCGGCGCAGGGGCGTGCGACGTCGAGGCCGTACGGGTGCTGGTGACCGAGGGCCCGGAGGCCGTCCGTGAGCTGATCGCCCTCGGCACCCAGTTCGACCACCACCCCGACGGTGAGCTGTCCCTGACCCGCGAGGGTGGCCACCACCGCGACCGCATCGCGCACGCGGGCGGCGACGCCACCGGAGCCGAGATCCAGCGCGCCCTCATCGCCGCTGTCGAGCGGGCGCCCGAGATCGAGGTCGTCCAGCACGCGCTGGCCGTCGACCTGCTGCGATCGGCCGACGGCGGCATCGCGGGCCTGACCCTCCACGTGCTCGGCGAGGGACAGCACGACGGCGTCGGCGCCGTTCACTGCCGCGCGGTGGTGCTCGCCTCGGGAGGGCTCGGCCAGGTCTTCAGCCAGTCCACCAACCCCAGCGTCTCCACCGGCGACGGGATGGCGGTCGCGCTGCGCGCGGGCGCGCGGTTGCGCGACCTCGAGTTCGTCCAGTTCCACCCGACGGTGATGTGGCTCGGCCCCGACTCGCAGGGCCAGCAGCCGCTGATCTCCGAAGCCGTCCGGGGCGAGGGCGCCTTCCTCGTCGACTTCGAGGGCAACCGCTTCATGCAGGGCCAGCACGAGCTCGCCGACCTCGCGCCGCGCGACGTGGTGGCGAAGGCGATCACCCGCCGGATGATCGAGACCGGCCAGCCGCACATGTGGCTCGATGCGCGCCACCTCGGCGCGGAGTTCTGGGAGCGCCGCTTCCCGACCATCCTCGGCGTCTGCCGCGAGCACGGCGTCGACCCGGTCACCGAGCTGATCCCCGTCGCGCCCGCCCAGCACTACGCGTCCGGCGGCGTGGCGACCGACCTGTGGGGGCGTACGTCCTTGCCCGGCCTCTACGCCACCGGCGAGGTCGCCTGCTCCGGCGTCCACGGCGCCAACCGACTGGCGTCCAACTCGCTGCTCGAGGGCCTGGTGTTCTCCCGCCGCATCGCCGACGTGCTGCCCGCCGAGCTGCGGCCGTGGGCCGAGCCGGCGACCGACGAGCGCGCCGAGGGTCTGGTCGACGGGGAGCGCCGACGTGCGATGCAGGACGTGATGACCACTCGCGTCGGCGTGCTGCGCCACGCCGCCGGACTCGCCGAGGCCACCGACTTCCTCGCCACCCTCGACCCCGGCGACGCCGAGGTCGGTCCGCCCGCGTGGGAGACCAGCAACCTGCACACGATCAGCACCGCCCTCGCTGCGGCGGCCGCGATCCGCACGGAGACCCGCGGCTCCCACTGGCGCGAGGACTTCCCGGACCGGGACGACTCCAAGGCGGGCCACATCGACTCGTGGGTCGACGCCGACGGGACCATCCGTGCCGAGTGGACGTACGCCCCCTCGACCGATCCCTCCACGACAGAGGTCCCCGCATGAGCACCCCACGACGTTCTTCTCCTCCGCTCCGCTCCCCCGAACAACGCCGCAGGGACCCCGCATGACGCGCCTCGACGACGTCCCGATCGAGCTGCGTGAGGAGCTCACCGCTGCCGGACTCGACCTCGACCACGTCTGGGACACGATCAGCCGTGCCGTGACCGAGGACCTGCCCGACCACCGCGTGGACGACCCGACGAGCTCCTCGACGGTCCCGCCCGATGCTCGCGGCGAGGCGGTGTTCGGCGCGCGCGAGTCCGGCGTGGTGGCCGGGCTGGGCATCGCGGCCGTCACGTTCTTCATGATGGGTGCCGACGCCACCGTCACCGACCGCGTCCCCGACGGCACCCGCGTCGAGAAGGGCGACGTCGTCATGCGCGTCACCGGCCTCACCCAGCGGATGCTGGTCGCCGAGCGCACCGCCCTCAACCTCGCCTGCCACCTGTCCGGCATCGCGACCGCGACGTCGCGGTGGGTCGAGGCGCTCGAGGGCTCACCGACCCGCGTCCTCGACACCCGCAAGACGCTGCCCGGCCTGCGGGCCCTCCAGAAGTACGCCGTGCGCTGCGGCGGCGGGGTCAACCACCGGTTCAGCCTCCAGGACATGGCGATGGTCAAGGACAACCACGTCATCGCGGCCGGGGGAGTCATCCCGGCACTGGAGCGGATCCGCGCGGACCACCCCGGCCTGCCCGTCGAGGTCGAGGTGACGACGCTCGACCAGCTGGACGACCTCCTGGCCCTGCCTGAGCCCCCGGAGCGGATCCTGCTCGACAACATGACCGACGAGCTGATGGCGGACGCCGTACGACGTACGTCCGGGCGCGTGCCGCTCGAGGCCAGCGGCGGGATCACCCTCGAGCGGGCCGCCCGCATCGGCGCCACGGGCGTCGACTTCGTCTCCGTCGGTGCGCTCACCCACTCGGTGGTCGTCTTCGACCTCGGTATGGACCTCACGGCATGAGGACCAGGAGATGAGCCTCCTCGCGGCCGACATCGGCAACAGCCACACCTTCGTCGGCCTGCTCGACGGCGACGAGGTCACCGCCCACTGGCGGGTCAACACCGACGAGCGCCGCACCGCCGACGAGTGGGGCGTGCTGCTGCGGGGCCTGCTCGCGGAGCGCGTCGAGGACGTCGACGGCATCGCCGTCTGCGCCACCGTCCCGGCGGTGCTGCACGAGTGGCGCGAGATGCTCGAGCGCCACTTCGCCGGCGTCACCGCGATCGTGGTGGAGGCCGGCGTGCGCACCGGGATCCCGGTGCTGATGGACAACCCGCGCGAGGTCGGCACCGATCGCATCGTGAACTCGCTCGCTGCCGCCACCCTCCACGGCGGTCCCGCGATCGTGGTCGACTTCGGCACCGCCACCACGTTCGACGTGGTCAACGCCAAGGGTCAGTACGTCGGTGGCGCCATCTCGCCCGGCATCGAGATCTCCCTCGAGGCGCTCGGTCGCCGCGGCGCCCAGCTGCGCAAGGTCGAGCTCGCCCGGCCGCGATCGGTGATCGCGAAGAACACCGTCGAGGCACTGCAGAGCGGAATGATCTTCGGCGTCGCCGCGCAGGTCGAGGGTCTCGTCGAGCGGATGATCGCGGAGCTGGGCGTGACGCCCGCGGACGTCACGGTGATATCCACCGGGCATTTGGCGCCGCTCCTGATCGACGACTGCCGGTGTTTCACCGTGCATTCTCCGTGGTTGACCCTTCAAGGGCTCCGACTGGTGTTCGAACGCAATTCCTGACGTCAATGGATCGCGATTGTCACCGTCCTGGGTGTCGACAACATGCAATGTTTCGTAAACGTGGACGAAAGGGGGTCGTCAGGGCGGTCTTGACCTTTTGGCCATGCAATTGAATTGCTGCCACACTGCATTCGCCCCTCATTGTTTGAATGCAAAGGAATTCCCATGGCACAGAAGGTCAACATTGTCCTCGTCGATGATCTCGACGGCACCGAGGCCACCGAGACCGTCACGTTCGGCCTCGACGGGTCGACGTACGAGATCGACCTCAACGACGCCAACGCGGCCGCCCTCCGTGAGGCCGTCAGCGGCTACGTCGGCCACGCGCGCAAGGTCACCGGTGGTGCGCGCCGCGGTCGCAAGACCGCTGGCTCCGCCTCGACGTCCAACACCAAGGACGTGCGCGAGTGGGCCAAGTCGCAGGGCATGGACGTCTCCGAGCGGGGACGCATCTCCGCCGACGTGCAGCAGGCCTACGACGCCGCCCACTGATAGTTTGCGATCCGGCGCCCGGGCGCCGGATCGCACACTCAACGGGGGTTGACCATGCACCAGTCTCTTTCTCGACGGCTCCTCGGAGCCGTCGCCGCCCTGACCACACTGGCATCGGGTGGGGTCGCCCTCGCGGCGACCGGCTCCGCGCAGGCCGCCTCGGCGCCCGTCGTACGCACGGTGGAGCTCGCCTACGGCGACGGGCCGGTCACGCAGACCAGCTGGGACGAGCCGATCGCGCTCTCCTTCGTCGGCCAGAAGGGCGATCAGGTCTCCGTCGTCTCGAGCCTCAAGCCTGACTACTGCGACACGGGCGAGGACGTCACGCTCACCGGACCGGACGGAGAGGTCCGACAGCCGGAGTCGATGTTCTTCCGGCTCCCGGCGGCGGGACGCTACACGTTCTCGTACCGCCAGGACTGCTGGGACTCGACCAACGACGAGCACAACCCGACCCTGCGGCACTCCGCCGACGTGCAGCTCGTCAAGCTCCGGGTCGTCGACGCCGAGCCGGGCGACCGGGTGAAGATCCCCTTCCGGACCGGCTACGTCGCGGCCATCCGGATCACCCCCCGCGCGGGTGAGCGACCGGTCGTGATTCCCGACCGCGAGTGGGACGACGTGATCACCCCGTACGCCCAGCGCACCCCTGTGGCCGGCACGGGCTACCCGATCCAGGACTGGGGCGGCCCGAGGGGTGAGGTCGTGCTGAAGAACGGCCAGCGCGTTCCCGGTTTCGACGTGTCCCACTCCCGCGTCCACGTCGCCAAGCCTCTGGTGTTCTACCGGATCGACGCCGGTGTGACGCTCAGGCTGCGCCACCTGCACTGACCGTCCGGGGCCTCGAGTCGTTCGCTGTCAGCGGACGGGCTCGTCTGGTGGGTGGGAACACGTAGGCTGATGTCGGGCGTTGAGCCCAGTGTCCGCAACCCGTCAGCCTGCGTCGGGACCAGCGGAGACGCAGACGTAGAGGAGCGCACATGTTCGAGCGGTTCACCGACCGAGCCCGGCGAGTTGTCGTGCTGGCCCAGGAAGAGGCCCGCATGCTCTCCCACAACTACATCGGGACCGAGCACATCCTGCTCGGCCTCATCCACGAGGGCGAGGGCGTCGCCGCCAAGGCCCTCGAGTCCCTCGACATCTCCCTGGAGGCCGTGCGCGCCCAGGTCGAGGAGATCATCGGCCAGGGCCAGCAGGCCCCGTCCGGCCACATCCCGTTCACCCCGCGCGCCAAGAAGGTGCTCGAGCTCTCGCTGCGCGAGGCGCTCCAGCTCGGCCACTCCTACATCGGCACCGAGCACATCCTGCTCGGCCTGATCCGTGAGGGTGAGGGCGTCGCGGCCCAGGTCCTGCAGAAGCTCGGCGCCGACCTCAACCGCGTGCGCCAGCAGGTCATCCAGCTGCTCAGCGGCTTCCAGGGCAAGGAGTCGGCCTCCACGGGCGCCCAGACCTCGGGCTCCGGCGGCGAGGCTCCGTCGAGCTCGCTGGTCCTCGACCAGTTCGGCCAGAACCTCACCCAGGCCGCACGCGAGGGCAAGCTCGACCCCGTCATCGGGCGCGAGCAGGAGATCGAGCGCGTGATGCAGATCCTGTCGCGCCGCACGAAGAACAACCCCGTCCTCATCGGCGAGCCCGGCGTCGGCAAGACCACGATCGTGGCCGGCCTGGCGCAGGACATCGTCAAGGGCAACGTGCCCGAGACGCTGAAGGACAAGCAGATCTACACGCTCGACCTCGGTGCCCTCGTCGCCGGCTCGCGCTACCGCGGTGACTTCGAGGAGCGCCTCAAGAAGGTGCTCAAGGAGATCCGCACCCGCGGCGACATCGTGCTGTTCATCGACGAGATCCACACCCTCGTCGGCGCCGGCGCGGCCGAGGGCGCGATCGACGCCGCCAGCATCCTCAAGCCGATGCTGGCCCGCGGTGAGCTCCAGACCATCGGTGCCACCACGCTCGACGAATACCGCAAGTACCTCGAGAAGGACGCCGCGCTCGAGCGCCGCTTCCAGCCGATCCAGGTGCAGGAGCCCTCGATCGCGCACACCATCGAGATGCTCAAGGGCCTGCGCGACCGCTACGAGGCGCACCACCGCGTGACGATCACCGACGAGGCCCTGGTCTCGGCGGCGACGCTCGCCGACCGCTACATCTCCGACCGGTTCCTGCCGGACAAGGCGATCGACCTCATCGACGAGGCCGGTTCGCGACTGCGGATCCGCCGGATGACGGCTCCGCCGGACCTGCGCGAGTACGACGAGAAGATCGCCGACGTACGCCAGCGCAAGGAGGCCGCGATCGACGGGCAGGACTTCGAGGCTGCGGCCCGCCTGCGCGACGAGGAGAAGCAGCTCTCCGCTCGCCGCTCCGAGCGCGAGAAGCAGTGGCGTGCCGGCGACCTCGACGAGGTCGCCGAGGTCGACGAGGAGCTGATCGCGGAGGTCCTGGCCGTCGCCACGGGCATCCCGATCGTCAAGCTCTCCGAGGAGGAGTCCACGCGCCTGCTCAAGATGGAGGACGAGCTGCACAAGCGCGTCATCGGGCAGGACGAGGCCGTCAAGGCGCTCAGCCGCGCGATCCGACGCACGCGTGCGGGTCTGAAGGACCCCAAGCGGCCCGGTGGCTCGTTCATCTTCGCCGGCCCGTCCGGTGTCGGTAAGACGTGGCTGTCCAAGACGCTTGCCGAATTCCTCTTCGGCGACGAGGACTCGCTCATCCAGCTCGACATGAGTGAGTTCTCCGAGAAGCACACGGTGTCGCGCCTGTTCGGTTCGCCGCCCGGATACGTCGGTTACGAGGAGGGCGGTCAGCTCACCGAGAAGGTGCGCCGCAAGCCGTTCTCCGTCGTTCTCTTCGACGAGGTCGAAAAGGCCCACCCCGACATCTTCAACAGCCTGCTGCAGATTCTCGAGGAAGGCCGCCTGACGGATTCCCAGGGTCGCGTCGTCGACTTCAAGAACACCGTCATCATCATGACGACCAACCTCGGGTCGCGAGACATCGCCAAGAGCGTGAACCTCGGCTTCGGTGCGGTCGGCGCGGACGCGGCCGGCTCCTACGAGCGGATGAAGAGCAAGGTCTCGGAGGAGCTCAAGCAGCACTTCCGTCCCGAGTTCCTCAACCGCGTCGACGAGATCGTCGTGTTCCCGCCGCTGTCGCAGGAGCAGATCGTGGCGATGGTCGACAACATGATCGCCGGGGTCGAGCTGCGCATGAAGGACCGCGACATGTCGTTGGAGCTCACCCAGCCGGCCAAGGCGCTGCTGGCCGAGCGCGGGTTCGACCCGGTGCTCGGAGCGCGGCCGCTGCGGCGCACGATCCAGCGCGAGATCGAGGACGTCCTCGCCGAGAAGATGCTCTTCGGCGAGGTCGGACCGGGCCAGATCATCCTGGTGGATGTCGAGGGCGAGGGTCCGACGGCGACGTTCACCTTCAAGGGTCAGAAGCACTCCAGGGTCCCCGACCTGCCGCCGTTCGAGACCGCCGACCTGGCGCTCGAGCCGCAGCGGGACGACGAGGGCAACCTCGAGGGTCCCGACGACTCGGAAGGTCCGACGGACGTGCCGAGGTCCAACGAGGTCTGATCCTCGGCTTGACCTGATTCACCTGATCACCCCGGGAGCGCCCAGCGCCCCGGGGTGATCTGCGTCAGGAGACCGTCCTCGACCAGCCCGGCGAGGCAGCGCTCGCGCTGCTCGGCCCCGGGCCACGCGGCCTCGACCTGTGTGTCGGTGACGACGTCGTGGTCACGCGCCAACGCCAGGAGGCGGCCCCGGCACTGGCGATCGGTGCCTGCCCACGCCTGGCCGCGGCGCGGCGGGCCGTCGTACGCCGGAAAGCCTGCGACTCGCCAGGCACACAGCTCGGCGATCGGGCAGTCCGCGCAGCGCGGCTGGCGGGCCGTGCAGACCAGTGCCCCGAGCTCCATCGTCGCGACCGCCCAGGTCGCCGCCGTGGCCGGGTCGTCGGGCAGCAGGGACGTGGCGACGTCGCGTTCGGCCCGGGTCACCGCCGGTGCCGGGAACTCGATCCCGGAGACCGCCCGCGCGAGCACGCGCCGGACGTTGGTGTCGAGGACGACGTGCCGCTGGCCGAAGGCGAAGCTGGCGATGGCCGACGCGGTGTAGTCACCGACGCCCGGCAGCGCCAGGAGCTCGTCGTACGTCGTGGGTACGTCGCCGTCGTGCCGCTCGACGATGGCGACGGCAGCGGCGTGCAGCCGCAACGCGCGGCGCGGGTAGCCGAGCCGACCCCACATCCGAACGGCCTCGCCGGTGGGCTCTGCCGCGAGGTCCGCGGGGGTGGGCCAGCGGTCGAGCCAGGTGGCGTGCACGGGCAGGACCCGCGCGACCGGCGTCTGCTGGAGCATGAGCTCGCTGACCATCACCGACCACGGCGTGGCCCCGATCCCGCGCCACGGCAGCTCCCGCGCGTGGTCGTCGTACCAGTCGAGCACCGCCTCGTGCAGCGCCGCGGGGGAGGAAGTGTCCATCGCGGCGATCGTAGGTGAGCCGGTGCGCCTCCGCCGAGTGGGGCCGCCGGCTACCTAACCTGACCCCATGGCGTCGACCGTACGACCGCGCGGGCCGCTCCCGGCCCGGGTCTACTGGATCCGACGGTCCGTCGTGCTCGCCGTCCCTCTCCTGCTGATCATCGTGCTGGCGCGCGTCCTGGGCGGCTCGTCCGACGGCAAGGACGCGTCGGCCGACACCGCGACCCAGGCCGGCGCCACCGTCAAGGAGACCGCGCCGCCGACCGCCGGCCCGACGGTGGGCGCGAAGTCCGGCACGGGCACGAAGGGCAAGAAGGGCAAGAAGAAGCGCAACCAGGAGACCGCTCCTCCGGAGCCGGTCCTGGCCGAGCCCACCGGCCCGTGTGCCGACAACGACATCGTCGCCACCCCTGCCCTGACGTCGGCTCCAGGCGGGTCGGACGTGGCGATCCAGGTCAACCTGCGTTCGAAGTTCGCTGAGGCGTGCACGTGGCAGGCCTCGCCCACCACGATGACGGTGACCATCACGTCGGGCGACGACTACATCTGGAGCACCCGCGAGTGCCCGGCCGCCATCCCGCCCCAGGACGTCGTGATCCGTCAGGCCGTCGACGCACCGGTGATCGTCACCTGGTCGGCCAAGCGCTCCGACGAGACCTGCTCGAACCGCACGGCCTTTGCGATGCCCGGCTTCTACCACGTCGAGGCGGCCGCCCTCGGCGGCGACGGGACCGACGTCCAGTTCGAGCTCGTCCCGCCCCAGCCCGGCGTGATCACCAAGACGGCCGAGCCCCAGCAGGGTGGCGGCAAGGGTGGCAAGAAGAACGGCGACACCACCCACACCCCCGGCGAGGACGGCGCGGGGAACTCCGCGGGCTGAGGTTCGGCTCCCGGCTCATCGGTTGGCCTCGCCCGCGCGTACGCGCGGTGCGTGAGACCGCTTTTCGGGCGCTGGAATGTGTCTCGCACACCGCTGGCGCGCGCGTCCGGCTGCGTCGTCTCAGATGTACCGCTCGGTGATGCTCGACTCGGCGAGGCGGGAGAGGCCTTCGCGGACGGAGCGGGCGCGGAGCTCGCCGACGCCCTCGACGGCCTGGAGGTCATCGATACCGGCGGAGAGGAGCTGCTGGAGGCCGCCGAAGTGCTCGACCAGGCGGTCGACGACGGCGGCGGGGAGCCGGGGCACCTTGGCGAGCAGCCGGTAGCCGCGCGGGGCCACCGCGGCGTCGAGGTGCTCGGGGCCGCCGAGGCCGATCACCCGCGCGACGGCGGCGGGATCGACGAGCTCGGTGGGGGAGAGGCCCTCGAGCTCGGCGAGGTGCAGCTCGGTGGTCGTGGTCTGGCGGCGCTTGCCGGCGGGCAGGTAGTCGCGGACGACGAGCTCGCGCTCGGCGTCGACGCCGGTGACGAGCTCCTCGAGCTGGAGGGAGAGCAGCCGACCGTCGGTGCCGAGCTCCAGGACGTAGTCCTCGATCTCGCGCGCGATCCGGATGACCATCTCGAGCCGCTGGGCGACGACGGCCACGTCGCGCACGGTGACCAGGTCCTCGATCTCGAGCGCTGAGAGCGTCGCGGAGACCTCGTCGAGGCGGAGCTTGTAGCGCTCGAGGGTGGCGAGCGCCTGGTTGGCGCGGGAGAGGATCTTGCCGGAGTCCTCGAGGACGTGGCGGATGTCGCCGACGTAGGCCGCGATGATCTGCATCGACTGGCTGACCGAGATGACCGGATGACCCGTCTGCTTGGCCACCCGCTCGGCCGTCCGGTGCCGGGTGCCGGTCTCCTCGGACGGGATGTTGTGGTCGGGCATCAGGTGGACCGCGGCCCGGTGGACCCGCGTGATGTCCTTGTCGAGGATGATCGCGCCGTCCATCTTCGCGAGCTCGCGCAGGCCGGTGGCGGTGAACGGGACGTCGAGGGTGAAGCCGCCGGTCGAGATCGAGTCGACGGTCTTGTCCTGGCCGAGCACGATCAGGGCACCCGTGCGGCCGCGCAGGATCCGCTCGAGGCCGTCGCGCAGCGCCGTACCGGGTGCGATGGACGCCAGGGTCGCACGCAGGCGCAGCTGCTCGTCGACGCGCTCGGCCACCGGTCCTCCAGGTGTGTCAGTGCTGGCACCGCCCCCGGCACCCCGGGGTGAAGTGTAGGGCGCCCTGCGCGAACAGAGCGTTCCGTGACTAAGCCGTGACCTGGGAGCCGAGAGACACGCCTCAGAGCGGAGGCGTCAGCTCGAGGGTCAGCAGCGCGCCGAACACGTCGTCGACCTCGACCACGCGGAGGCCGTCGACCACGCGCCGCGTGGGGATGCCGCGCTCGCTCTCGAGCGCCCGACCGCGCGGGACCACCGCGAGCTTGAAGCCCTGTCGCGCGGCCTCGGAGATCCGTTGCGGGAGGTCGCGCACGCGGCGGAGCTCGCCGGCCAGGCCGATCTCCCCGATGGCGACGGCGCCGCGCGGCGCGGGCACGCCGAGGTGCGAGCTGGCGACCGCCACCGCGATCGCCAGGTCGGCCGCCGGGTCGTGGAGCTTGGCCCCACCGACGGTCGCGACGAACGTGTCGCTGCCGGCGATGCGCAGCCGCGCGTGGCGCGTCAACACGGCGAGGACCATGTCGACGCGGGACGACTCGACGCCCGAGACCGTACGTCGAGGGCGCTCGAGCGGTGACGGCGTGAGGAGCGCCTGGACCTCGGCCAGCAGGGGCCGACGGCCTTCCATCGTCACGGCGACGCAGGTGCCGGAGACGTCCTGCGTGTGGTGCTCGACGAACAGTCCCGTCGGGTCGGTGACGGCCGAGATGCCCTCGGACGACAGGTCGAAGCAGCCGACCTCGTCGACCGGGCCGTAGCGGTTCTTCATCGCCCGGACCATCCGGAAGCGGGAGTTGCGGTCGCCCTCGAAGTGGAGCACGACGTCCACGAGGTGCTCGAGCACGCGCGGCCCGGCGATGGAACCGTCCTTGGTCACGTGGCCCACCAGCACCGTGGTGATGTTGCGCGTCTTGGCCACCCGGATCAGCGCAGCCGCGACCTCCTTGACCTGGGTCACCCCGCCCGGCACCCCGTCGATGCCGGACGCCCCGATCGTCTGCACCGAGTCGACGACCACCAGCGTCGGTCGTACGTCCTCGATGTGCGTGAGCACCGCACCGAGGTCGGTCTCGGCGGCCAGGAACAGCTCGTCGTGGACACCCCCTGTGCGGTCGGCCCGCAGCCGCACCTGGGCCGCCGACTCCTCGCCGGTGACGTAGAGCGTGCGCTGCCGGGTGCGGGCCGTCTGGGCCGCGACCTCCAGCAGCAGCGTGCTCTTGCCGACTCCGGGCTCGCCGGCGAGCAGGATCGCGGCACCGGGCACGAGCCCGCCGCCCAGCACCCGGTCGAGCTCGGGCACCCCGCTGGAGCGCGCGACGGACTCGGTGATCGCGACCTGGCCGATGGGCACGGCAGGAGTCGAGACCGGTCCGGCGGCGGCGCGCAACGTCGGAGCGCCCGCCTCCGCGACCGAGCCCCACGCCTGGCACTCGCCGCACCGGCCGACCCACTTGACCGTCTCCCAGCCGCACTCGGAGCAGCGATAGGAGGGGCGGGTCCGGGCCTTCGTCGACATGCCGCTCACGCTAGGCGAGGGCACCGACACCGGAGCCGTACGCCGCGCGCACGGACGTCGCCCGGTCCGGACCACCTCTCCACAGGTGGGCCCCGACACCTGTGGAGCACGCCCGGAACCTGTGGACGACGGGGAGGGTTTCTGGGGATGGAGGACCCGGATCGGTGGAGGAGCCGCAAGCGCGTAGATCGGATCGGACAACCCCTTGCGCCGCACCTCTGCAACCGCGTAGAACTCTCCCTACGCCGCCCCGCAAGGGGAGGCGGGATGACTCGGAGACGAGGGTCCATCCGGCAGGGAGGCTTCGGCCGAACAGCCGCCGCGACTGGGTGACGCAGGCGCGGGGACCTTCGGTGAAGAGACATCGACCGGAGGTCGTCACACGATCCGGTCAACCGAAGGGCCCTTGCGACTCATACTCGCAAGGGCCCTTCACCCTTTCGGGCTCACGGCATCGCAATCCCGTGAGAAGGCGGGCTTATGCTTCCTCGCAGTTGGATCGATCAAGGGGGAGCCATGGCGCGCAGCGACCATCGGTCCGGCAGCCAGCTGCCGGTCACTCCGACGACCCTCGCCGACGTCGCCGAGCGCGCCGGCGTCTCGCGCCAGACCGTCTCCAACGCGGTCAACAATCCCGACCTGCTGCGCCCGGACACCCTCGAGCGGGTCCGGCAGACGATCGCCGAGCTCGGCTACTCGCCGAACCGCGCGGCGCGCAACCTCCGGACGCGCACCTCCTCGCTGATCGGGTTGCGCTTCACCCCGGCCCAGGAGGGCACCGCCAACGCGATGATGGACCGCTTCGTCCACTCGCTGGTCGAGGCGAGCGACGAGGCCGGCTACCACGTCCTGCTCTTCCCGGCCGATGACGAGGACCCCGTCGGCGGCTACGACAACCTGCTCCGCTCGACGGCGGTCGACGCGTTCGTCGTCACCGACACCTATCTCGGCAACCCGCAGGCGGCCTGGCTGACCCAGCAGCGCGCACCCTTCGTCGCCTTCGGCAGGCCGTGGGACGACGACGTCGCCGGGCACGTGTGGGTCGACGTCGACGGAGCGGCCGGCACCCGGCTCGCGACCCAGCACCTCATCGACCGCGGCCACACGCGCATCGCGTGGATCGGCTGGCGCAAGGACTCGCCCATCGGCGAGGACCGCCGCAAGGGCTGGCTCTCGACGATGCACGCCAACGGCTTGTCCACCACAGGGATGGCCTCGCGGGTCGAGGACGTCGTGCACAGCGGCGCTGAGGCTGCCGCCGTGCTCCTCGACGGAGCCGAGCCGACCGCCTTCGTCTGCGCCTCCGACACCCTCGCCATGGGCGTGCTGCACACGCTCTGGATCCGACAGCTCGCCCCCGGGACCGACATCGCCGTGGTCGGCTTCGACGACTCCCAGGTGGCCCAGGTCTTCCCGGTGGGCCTGACCTCCGTACGCCAGCCGCTCGAGGACGTGGCGGTCGAGATCGTCCACACGCTGCGCGCGCTGCTCTCGCACCAGCCGGTCGAGACGCGAGGTGTCCTGCTCGAGCCGACGCTCGCGATCCGCGGCTCGAGCTAGTCAACCGGACGGGTCGCGTGGTCGTCTCCACAAGCAGAGACCACCACCGACCCGAGGAGATGCCGTGGCCCGTCGTGACGACGACTTCGTCGCCTTCGTCGATGCCCGGTCAGCAGCACTGCTGCGGACCGCCCGACTGCTCACCTCCGGTGACCAGCACGCAGCCGAGGACCTCGTGCAGACGGCACTGGAGAAGGCGTACGTCGCCTGGCCGCGGATCGAGCGCAAGGGCGCGCAGGAGGCCTACGTCCGCTCGATCATGACGCGGGCCGCGATCGACCGCACCCGGCAGCGATCACGCCGAGGCGAGGTCGTCACCGACGAGGTGCCCGACGTCCCGGTCCACCAGGCCGGCCCCGAGGACCGCGACCACGTCTTCGGACTGCTCGAGCTGCTCTCACCGCGGCAGCGCGCGGTGGTCGTGCTGCGCTACTACGACGACCTCTCCGAGGCCCAGATCGCCGAGGCCCTCGGCTGCAGCGCCGGCGCGGTGAAGTCGCACGCCTCCCGGGCGATGGCGGTCATGCGCGCCCACTCCACCCTCATGTCAGGAGCTCGCCGATGACGCTCGACACGCAGATCCGTACGCAGCTCGACTCCGTCGTGGTCGACACGACCGTCCCGCCGGGGCTGGCGCGAGCCGCCCTGGCCGGTGGCCGCCGCCGCCGCCACCGCCGTGCAGTGGCCGGCCTCGCCCTCGTGACCGCTGCCGTCGTCGCCGGTGGGGTGGTCCTGCTGCCCGACGCCGGTCCGACGGCGCGCGACGGCCAGGTCGCCGGCGGCAGTCCGGTGACGAGCATGGTCGCGCTGCGCTGGGCCCGGTCGCTGCCCCGCGGAGCGGCTCCCGCCCTGCCCTTCTTCGGCGACGGTGGGCTGTGGAGCGAGGGGACGCGGTACGACGTCCCGGCCGAGGTCAACCGCGCCTACCCGCCGCGGAGCGTCACTGGCGGCTGGCTGGTGATGCTGGGCCAGGACCCGTCACGTCTGGCCCTGGCGGTCATGTCCGCTGACGGCACGCTGCGTGACCTTCCCACCGGCACGTTCGCGGAGGGCTACGGCGACGCTCGGGTGGAGGTGTCGGCCGACGGCAACCGCGTCGCCTACGGCACCTGGGTCGTCAACGTGACGACGATGCAGAAGGCCGAGGTCCCGCACCAGCCGGAGTCCGACGAGCAGGACGGTTACTACACAGAGATCCGGATGGTCGGCTTCACCAGTGACGGCCTGGTCTACGCGGGTGCGCCCTTCGACGAGGGCTTCGGGACGAACTGGTTGCTGCGTGACGACGGGTCCACGGTCGAGGTCGATCCACCCACGATCGCCATCGGCGACGACACGCCCGCCGACTTCACCGTCGACTACGACTACGCGGCCGACGGCTCCGACACGTGCGTCACGTCGTACGTCCTGCAGGACGACGCCTGGTTGCAGGAGGGTCATGGCTGCATGGGGCACGCCCTCGGCGAAGCCCTCACGGTCTCGCCCGACCGGCAGTGGCTCATCACTGACGACCTGCCGGAGGTCTGGAACCTTCGGGATGGCTCCTGGGGCACGGTCGACATGCCGAGCAACGTCGGCAAGGCCCAGATGGCTGCGCAGATGGGTGGCGCGGTGTGGGAGAGCGCGGACACCTTCCTGCTGCCAGTGGCCGATCGATGGAGCGGGCCGACCTCACCCGAGCCCGACTTCGAGCAGCACGCCCAGGTCGTGCGATGCACCATGTCGACGGGAACCTGCGAGCGCGCCGGCGACGAGCAGGACATCACCGTGTCGAGCACGATGTGGGGCACCACCGAGCTGAAGTTCGCCCGCAGCTAGAAGCGCCGCCACCACAGGTTGACGGCGTAGTCCACCTCGGTCCCGGTGTGCGTGGCGAGCGCCTCCTCGGCGGCCTCGGGCGGCAGCTCGATGCGTACGACGGCCTCGAGGTCCGCGCGCGACGCGAACGACCACCCCATGTCGATCGGGCGGCGCTCCCAGCCGTGCATCGACCAGAACCGCTCGACGGCAGCGGCGTCCACCTCGGGGTACCCGCGAGCGAACCACTGGCCGAAGGTGGACCTCGTCGGGTCGTTGTCGAGGACGAACGCGGTCCCGCCGCGGCGTACGACCCGGTCGAGCTCGCGCAGCCCCGGCTCGGAGCCGGGGCCGAAGAAGTACGCCCACCGGGCGTGGGCCACGTCGACCGACGCATCGGCGACGGGGAGCTTCTCGGCCGCGCCCTTGAGCACGGTGACGTTCGTCAACCGCTTCGTACGCCGTTTCGCCAGCGGCACCAGAGGAGGATGGGGCTCGACTCCGACGACGCTCGCCGCGGTCTCCGCCCACAGCGGCAGGTGGAAGCCGGTGCCGCAGCCGATGTCGAGGAAGGCGCGGCCCGACCAGTCGCCGATCTCGCGCATCGCTGCCACGACGCGGCCGTGGGGGTCGGCGGCCAGGTTCTCCAGCTCGTAGAGGCCGGGGGTGTTCCAGATGTTGGGGGAGGGACGCGGGGCGGCCACCCTCAGATGCGCACGAGGCCCTGGGGCGTCTGGATCTGGACCGCGACGACACCGGGGGTGCCGTTGGGGGCGACCCAGTCGACCTTGACGTCCTCGAGCGGGGCATCGACGGTCTGGCCGAGCCACTCGCTCACGCGCTGCGGGTCGCCGGCGATCTCGAGACAGGCCAGCGAGTAGTCGCCGCTCGCGCCACTGCTCGGGTGCAGGTCGGCGGGGATCTCCCAGTGGATGAAGTAGGGCAGCTGCGGGTCGTTGAGCAGGCCGTTGACGCCGACCTGCTGCCAGAGCAGCTCGGTGCCGTCGGGGCGGTGCCGGTTGCCCTTGACGGCGTCGCGGCCCAGGCGCGCCTCGTGCGGCGCGAGCTCGTCGACCGAGACGACCCAGCCCATCCAGCCGCCACCGAGGGCGGAGCGGGCGCGTACGGCCTGCCCGAAGGGGGCCTTGTCGCTCGCGGGGTGGTCGAGCACCTCGACGATCTCCATGTAGGTCCCGCCGGCCAGGGGCAGGATCATGTTGCGGGTGCCGAAGCGTGGGTGCACACCTCCGGTGACGAAGTCCGTGCCGAGCAGCCCCCCGATGCGCTGGGCGGTGCTGGCAAGTCCATCAGGTCCGGCGGCGAAGCTGACGTGGTCCAGGCGCATGGTCAGATTCTCAGCCTGTTCCTCCGGAGGGGTGACACCGGGGTCGGGTTGTCTTGACGTCGAGCAATCCGGGGTGCGGAATCCGCGGTCCGTCAGCGCGGATCTGCCGGGTGCAGCGCAAGGGCGGATCGGGAGCGCACATGCGCCTCGCAGTGACGGGTCAGCTCGGCGTACCCCTCGCGCCCCATCAGCTCCACCAGCTCGGCCTCGTGGGTGACGAAGACGGGCTCGAGCGCGACGTGCGCCTCGGTGTTGCCGGAGCAGTACCAGTCGAGGTCGTGCCCACCGGGACCCCAGCCGCGGCGGTCGTACTCGCCGATCGAGACCTCGGTGTACGACGTACCGTCCTGCCGCTCGACCGAGCGGTACTGGCGGCGGATCGGCAGCTGCCAGCAGACGTCCGGCTTGGTCTCGAGCGGGTTGCGGCCCTGGCGCAGCGCCAGTCCGTGCAGTGCGCATCCGGCACCGCCGGATCCGTCGGCGGGCGCGAAGTCGGTGCGGTTGTGGAAGACGCAGGCCTGCTGGCCGTCGACCTCGACGGCCAGCGTCTTGCGCTCGCCGTCGTCGTCGGTCTCGACCCAGTCGGACTTCTTGACCGCTCGTCCCGGGTGCAGCTGCCAGTCGTCCGGGGTGAGCTGCGCGACGAAGCCGGCCACCCGCTTCTCGTCGTCCTTGTCGGCGAAGTGCGCGCCGAGCGTGCAGCAGCCGACGTCGGGTGCATCGGCGTAGATGCCCTGGCAGCCCTGGCCGAAGATGCACATGTAGGCAGACGTCAGCCACGTCAGGTCGCAGCGGAACACCTGGCCCTCGTCGCCCGGGTCGGCGAACTCGACGAAGGCACGGGGAAAGACGAGGTCGACTTCAGGCACGTGAGAACCCTAGAGCGCGCTCCCTGACCCGAGCCTGCTGCGCGCCGATTGGCACGCACACTGGCTTCGTTGTCGTCAGTCGCCATGACTTCGTCATGTCTCCATCCTCCGCCTCGCCATTGCACGCACCAAGCGACGCTCGCGACGGCACGGCTCAGCTCGCACGCTCTAGTAGCGTGGCGGGCATGCGCCTGGGCGTCCTCGACATCGGTTCCAACACCGGCCACCTGCTGGTGGTCGATGCGCACGGTGGAGCCGCCCCGCTGCCGGCGTCCTCGCACAAGCAGCCGTTGCGCCTGGCCGAGCACCTCGACGACGACGGCGCGGTGACCAAGAAGGGCATCAAGGCCCTCACCGACTTCTGCGCGTTCGCCACCGAGATCGCCGAGGACAAGGGCTGCGAGGAGATGCTCGGCTTCGCGACGTCAGCCGTGCGTGACGCCGTGAACTCCCACGAGGTGCTCGAGCACGTCGA
The DNA here is from genome assembly GCA_963708875.1 of uncultured Actinomycetota bacterium. Lineage (GTDB taxonomy): Bacteria > Actinomycetota > Actinomycetes > Propionibacteriales > Nocardioidaceae > Nocardioides. The sequence continues at coordinate 207,680 of CAVPUL010000003.1, read as the reverse complement.
GAAGCACAGCGGCGTGACGCTGGAGGTCCTCTCGGGCGAGGACGAGGCCCGACTGACCTTCCTGGCCGTACGCCGCTGGTTCGGCTGGTCGGCCGGCCGGCTGGTGGTCTTCGACATCGGCGGCGGGTCGCTGGAGATCGCTGGCGGCACCGACGAGAACCCTGATGTGGCCTGGTCGCTGCCCCTCGGCGCGGCCCGGATGGCGCGCCAGTGGTTCGGCGGCGGACAGCCCTCCGAGGACGACGTCCGCGACCTGCGCAAGCAGATCCGCGCCGAGATCGCCCGCGACGCCGGGCACCTGCTGCGGCCCGGCGTCCCGGACCGGGCTGCCGCCACCTCCAAGACGTTCCGCTCGCTCGCGCGCATCTGCGGTGCCGCTCCCAGCGGGGACGGGCCGCTGGTGCCGCGCGTCCTCGAGCTCAAGGATCTGTCCGACTGGATCCCGAAGCTGATGGACATGTCGCCCGAGGACCTCGCCGACCTGCCGGGCGTCTCGCCGAGCCGTACGCACCAGATCGTGCCGGGTGCGCTCGTCGCGGAGGCGTGCATGGACATCTTCGACCTCACCGAGCTGGAGATCTGCCCGTGGGCGCTGCGTGAGGGCGTCATCCTCGAGCGGCTCGACCAGATCTCGGTCGTGACGAGGACGCGCTGACGCATGGCCTCGAGCAACGGCCCGCTGATCGGCCTCTCCACCGCCTCGGTCTACCCCGAGTCGACCGCCCACGCCTTCGGCTGGGCCGCGTCGCTGGGCTATGACGCCGTGGAGGTGATGGTCGGCATCGACGCGTTGAGCCAGCAGGTCGACGCCGTCAAGAAGCTGAGCGAGCACCACCAGGTGCCGATCTGCGCAGTCCACGCGCCGTGCCTCCTCTTCACGCAGCGCGTCTGGGGCACCGACCCCTGGGGCAAGCTCGAGCGGTCGGCCGAGATGGCCGACGCGGTCGGTGCCGACGTGGTGGTGGTGCACCCGCCGTTCCGCTGGCAGAAGGACTACGCCGCCGGTTTCGTCGAGGGCATCGCGTCGCTGGAGGCTCGGACCGGCATCGCGTTCGCCGTCGAGAACATGTATCCGTGGCGGGCCTCGTCGCGCCGCGGCATGGAGATGTACCTCCCCGGCTGGGACCCCAGCGAGGAGTCGTACGCCAACACGACCATCGACCTCTCGCACGCCGCCATCGCGCGCAGCGACGTCGTCGAGATGGCCGGGCGGATGGGCAGCTCGCTGCGTCACATCCACCTCACCGACGGCTCCGGGTCGGCCAAGGACGAGCACCTCGTGCCCGGTCGTGGCGTGATGCAGGCGGAGGCCTTCCTGAAGCACCTGAGCCGCACCGGCTTCTCCGGCCACGTCGTGCTCGAGATCAACACCCGACGCTGCTCCGACCGCACCGAGCGTGAGGCCGACCTGGCCGAGTCGCTCGAGTTCGCCCGGGCGCACCTCGGCGTCACGACCCCGTGAGCACCCGCGCGGCCCGCGGCCGCCGACCCGGTGCGCCCGACACGCGCGCCGAGGTGCTCGCCGCGGCCCGCACATCATTTGCGGAGAAGGGTTTTCGCGGCACGACGATCCGCGCCGTCGCATCTGCCGCCGGCGTGGACCCGGCGCTGGTGCACCACTACTTCGGCACCAAGGACGACCTCTTCGTCGCCGCGCTCCACATCCCCGTCGACCCGCGCGAGGTCCTCGCCCCGGTGGTCGCCGCCGGTCCTGATGGCGCGGGCGAACGTCTGCTCCGGACGTTCCTCTCGGTCTGGGACGACCCCGAGCTCCAGCCCGGCCTGCTCGCGCTCGCCCGTTCCCTGGTCGCCGACGAGGGCGCAGGCATGGTGCGCGACGGCTTCATCCCGGTCGTGGTCGGCCCGGTGCTCGCCGGACTGGTCCGCGACCGGCCCGAGGTGCGGATCCCGCTCGTCGCCAGTCAGGTCGTGGGCCTCATCATCGCGCGCTACGTGATCGCCCTCCCGGCCCTCGCCCAGATGCCCGCCGACGACGTCGTCGCCCGGGTCGGTCCGGTGCTCCAGCACTACCTGACCGGCGACCTCCCCTGACGTCGTACGCCTCACGCACCGCTCGAGGGGTTGACGGCGCGGCCGACTCGCGAGCACAATTCAACACATGATGAAAAACGTCGTGGAGGTACGCGACCTCGTCGTCGTACGCGGCGGCCGCGAGGTGCTGCCGGGGATCTCGCTGGACGTGTCCGCAGGTGTGACCGGGCTGCTCGGGCCGAGCGGGTGCGGCAAGACCACGCTGATGCGGTGCCTCGTCGGCGCGCAGCAGGTGCGGTCCGGCACCGTCGAGGTGCTGGGGGAGCCGGCCGGCAGCGCGCCGCTGCGCACGCGGATCGGGTACGTCACCCAGGCCGCGAGCGTGTACGACGACCTGACGGTGGTGGAGAACCTGAGGTTCTTCACCCGCGTGCTCGGTATCGACCCGGCGCAGGCGGACGAGGTGATCGCGTCCGTCGACCTGACCAGCCACCGCGACCAGGTGGTCGCCCGGCTCTCCGGAGGTCAGCGCAGCCGGGTCAGCCTCGCCGTGGCCCTGCTCGGCAAGCCCGACCTGCTCGTCCTCGACGAGCCGACCGTCGGGCTCGACCCGGTGCTGCGCCGCGACCTGTGGGACCTGTTTCACCGGATCGCCGACGCGGGCGCGGCCGTGCTCGTCTCCAGCCACGTGATGGACGAGGCCGAGCGGTGCCACCGGTTGCTGCTCATGCGCGAGGGCCGGATCATCGCCGACGGCGCGCCCGACGAGATCCTCGAGCGCACCGGCGCGGCCGACATCGAGCAGGCCTTCCTCCACCTCGTCGAGGGCCGGGAGGACGCAGCGTGAACGCACCCCACGACGTCCTCCTCCTCCGCTGCGCTCCCCCCGACAACGCCGCAGGGAGCCCCGCGATGAACCCCCGGATCACCCTCGCCGTCGCCGGTCGCGTGCTGACCCAGGTCCGCCGCGACCACCGCACGCTCGCCATGCTGCTGGTCGTCCCCTGCGCCCTCATCAGCCTGCTGTGGTGGATGTTCGAGGACCTGCCCGGTGACCTCTTCGACCGCTTCGGTCCGGGCCTGCTGGCGATGTTCCCCTTCATCGTGATGTTCCTCGTCACCAGCGTGACCACCCTGCGCGAGCGCAGCAGCGGCACGCTCGAGCGGTTGTTGACGATGCCGATGGGCAAGCTCGACTTCCTGCTCGGCTACGCCCTCGCCTTCGGCCTGCTCGCCGCCGTCCAGTCCGCGCTGGCGGTCGGGGTGAGCGTCGGCATCCTGGGGCTCGGCGTCAACGGACCTGTGTGGCTGCTCGGTGTCGTCGCGGTGGTCGACGCCGTCCTCGGAACGGCCCTGGGCCTGCTGGTCAGCGCCTTCGCCACGACCGAGTTCCAGGCCGTCCAGTTCATGCCGGCGTTCGTGCTCCCGCAGATCCTGCTGTGCGGCCTCTTCCTCCCGCGCGAGGCCATGCCGAGCGTGCTGGAAGCAGTCAGCAACGTCCTGCCTCTGTCCTACGCCGTCGACGCGATGCAGGAGCTCGTCGGGGCCGCCGACCAGGGCGTCGTGTGGCGCTCGGTGATCGTGGTGGCTGCCTTCGCGCTGGCCGCCCTCGGGCTCGGTGCCGCGACCCTCAGGCGCCGGACGCCCTAGGGCGCCCCGGGCTGACGCGCGTGAACAGCCACGCCGCCACCGCGAAGAGCCCGGCATGCATCCCTGGTCAGCATCACTCATCAGATGGGTGGAGGAGGTGTGAAGGTTCGGTGGGGATCGGCGTAGCCTTCTGGCCATGTCGTTGCTCCGTCAGCCGATCCTCCTCCTCGCCCGGAGCCAGGGGGTCAAGAAGTTCGTCTCGACCATGCCCGTGTCGAGCGGCATCGTCACCAGCTACGTCCCCGGCGAGACCACCGCCGACGCCGTACGCGCCACCGCTGGGCTCGTCGACAACGCGCTGCGCGTGACGCTCGACTACCTCGGCGAGGACACCGCCGACGTGGCCCAGGCCGACGCGACCGTGGCGGCCTACAAGGACGTCCTCGCCGACCTCTCGGCCAAGGGGCTGGCGTCCCACGCCGAGGTCTCGGTCAAGCTCAGCGCGATCGGGCAGTTCCTCCCCGACAACGGCCACAAGGTCGCTCTGGAGAACGCCCGCGACATCTGCCGCGCCGCCCGCAACGCCGGCACCACGGTCACCCTCGACATGGAGGACCACACCACCACCGACTCGACGCTGTCGATCCTGCGCGAGCTGCGCAAGGACTTCCCCGAGACCGGCGCCGTGCTGCAGGCGATGCTCCACCGCACCGAGGCCGACTGCCGCGCGCTGGCCTACGAGGGCTCGCGCGTACGCCTGTGCAAGGGCGCCTACATGGAGCCCGAGGAGGTCGCGTTCCAGGAGAAGGTCGAGATCGACAAGTCCTACGTCCGCTGCCTCAAGGTGCTGCTCGCCGGCCAGGGCTACCCGATGATCGCCACGCACGACCCGCGGATGATCCAGATCGCCTCGTCGCTCGCCAGCCGCTTCGGCCGTCGCGCCGGGACCTACGAGTTCCAGATGCTCTACGGCATCCGGCCCGAGGAGCAGAAGCGCCTGGCCGCGGCCGGCGAGACGATGCGCGTCTACATCCCCTACGGCACCGAGTGGTACGGCTACCTGATGCGCCGCCTGGCCGAGAAGCCCCAGAACCTCGCGTTCTTCCTCCGCTCGCTCGTCTCGAAGAGATGACGAGCAGGAGCCGCGCAGGCGTCACGCAGTAGATTGCGGCCATGAGCACAGCGATCATCGGCGCGGGCGTGATGGGGGAGACCCTGCTGTCCGGCCTCGTACGTGCCGGGCGCCGCGTCGACCAGCTGATGGTCGGCGAGAAGCGCGCCGAGCGCGCCCGCGAGCTCGAGGAGCGCTACGGCGTGGCCGTGGTCTCCAACCGCGAGGCGGCCGCCAAGGCCGACACCGTCGCGCTGGTGGTCAAGCCGCAGGACATGGGTGACGTCCTCGACGAGATCGCCCCCGAGCTCCGTGCCGGGCAGCTGCTCGTCTCGCTGGCCGCCGGCATCACGACCGCCTTCATCGAGTCGCGCGTGCCCGAGGGCGTCGCCGTCGTACGGGTCATGCCCAACACCCCGGCCCTGGTCGACGCCGGCATGGCGGCGATCTCCCCGGGGTCCCACTGCGACGAGGCGCACCTCGCGGAGGTCGAGTCGCTGATGGCCTCGACCGGCAAGGTGCTCCGCATCCCGGAGAAGCAGATGGACGCGGTCACCGCGATCTCCGGCTCCGGTCCGGCCTACATCTTCTTCGTCGTCGAGTCGATGATCGAGGCCGGCGTCCACCTCGGCCTGCCCCGCGCCACCGCCACCGAGCTGGTCGTCCAGACGCTCGTCGGCTCCGCGACGATGCTGCGCGAGACCGGCACCCACCCCGTCGTCCTGCGCGAGCAGGTCACCTCGCCGGGCGGCACGACCGCCTCGGCGCTCCGCGAGCTCGAGGTCCACAAGGTCCGGGCTGCGTTCCTCGCCGCGATGGAGGCCGCGCGCAACCGCTCGCGCGAGCTCGCCGAAGGGTCCTGACGCCGGCCCGGTGTCGGCGGCCGGGCATAGCCTGCCGGACATGACGCGGTTCACCGACGAGGACCTGCACGGCGCGGAGTTCCGCGAGTGCGACCTCAGCAGCACCCGCATGGTCGGGGTGGTCATGCAGGACGCCGTGATCGACGGGCTGGTGACCAACCTCGTCGTCAACGGGGTGGAGGTCATGGGCTTCGTCGAGGCCGAGCTCGACCGCCGCCACCCGGTCCGCCGCCTCGTCCGGTCGGACGACCCGGTCGACCTGCGTCAGGGGGCGCGCGAGCTGCGCGCCGACTGGGCGGCGACCGCGGCCCGGATGCGGCAGTCACCGGGCATCGAGCACGACAGCGTCGGCGGAGAGTGGTCGGCCGTGCAGACGCTGCGCCACCTGGTCTTCGTCCACGACTCGTGGTTCCGGCGCTGCTGCCTCGGATCCATCGATCTCTTCACGCCGATGGGCCTGGGCATCGAGGGGGTGCCCGACCGGGAGGCGCAAGGACTCGACCCGTCGGCCGACCCGACCCTCGACGAGGTGCTGGCCGTCCGGGACGAGCAGTCGGCCGAGCTCGAGGAGTGGCTCGGCACGGTGACGTCCGAGCAGCTGGCGGCGCCCGCGCCAGTGCCTGACGACGACCGGTGGCCGCCCTACGCGCGCGGACGCTCGGTGGGGCAGTGCCTGCGCACGGTGCTCGGCGAGGACTTCCAGCACCACCGGTTCTGCGTGCGCGACCTCGACCTGGTCGAGGCATCAGCCCCGCAGTGACCGCAGCAGGCCGAGGCCGTCGTCGACCAGGCCGCGCACCAGCGGCAGCCGGGTGAGGCGCGCCGACCGGTCGACGAGGGGCACCAGGCCAGCGACCAGGGTGCGCGTACGCCGCTGGCCGGGGCTGTCGTCGTGGACCCAGAAGAGCACGACCCCCATGTGCAGCAGCCAGAGCAGGTCGGGGAGCTCCTCGCGCAGGGCCGGAGCGATCTTGAGGTCCGAGCCCTCGACGGCCCGGCGGAACAGGGTCGTGCTCGCCTCGCGCGCCGGCGCGGACTCCGACGAGAACGGCGAGAGCGGGGAGCGGGGATCCGCCGCGTTGCGGAAGAACTGACCGCCGAAGTCGTGGAACGGCTCGGCCACGTCGACGAACGTCTCGAGCACGCCCCGGAGCCGGTCGGCGAAGCCGGGCCTCGTCAGGACGGCCTCGGCCGCCGCCGCGTGCTCGACCTGGAGCCGGTCGTAGAACGCCTGGACCAGCTCCTCCTTGCCGGAGAAGTAGTAGTAGGCGCTGCCCAGCGACACCCCGGCCTCGTCCGCGATCGCCCGCATCGTGGTCGCGTCGTAGCCGCCGGCCTCGAACAGCTGCAGTGCGGCATCGACGATGGTGGCGCGCGTCTGCTCGGCCTTGCTCGAGCGCCCCGTCGTCCGCTTGTCCTCCACGCCCGCCACCCTAGGAGACATCGGTCCGGCCCATGGTCCTGGTCGCTGCCCGGGCGGCCAGCGGGCCACCGAGCAGCGACGCTGCCGGGAACCACACCAGCTCGAGCCACTCCTGGCCTCGCGGCGGGTCGGTCGGGATGGCAGGTGGCTCGCCCGTGAGCACCGCGAAGGCAGCCACCATCGCCAGCGGCGGCAGCAGGACACCGAGGACGAAGGCTCGGCGCCGCGCCACCGGCGTGGACAGGTGGCGACCGACCAGGAAGACCAGCGGCAGGCCGGCCAGGAGACCGACGCCTGCGCCGACGAGACCGCCGACGACCACGGCCAGCAGCAGCACGGGGACCGCGCCGGCCAGCAGGCCGCCCACGGACGGCGCCGGTCCGTCGAAGGTGAGCCCGACCGTCAGGACGACGAAGGCCACCACAGTGCCCGAGAACGCACCGAGCAGCGGTCCCACCACCAGCCAGCGGAGCTGCGGTCGATAGCCCGACCTCACGACGGACCCCCGGGGACGTGCGGCGTGCAGCACGTGTCGGTGCAGGAGCTCGGGTCGGCGCGCCTCGGGGTCGCGACGACGTGGCGAACCCCGGCCGCCAGGTGGGCGGCCGCCCTGGCGAGCGGCAGCCCCGAGGGCCTCGCGAGCGACTCGGCGTGGGCGCGGTGGGCCGCGGTGGCCCACAGGCACATCACCCACGCATGGGCGCCCTCCCAGACCTGGCCCGCGTCGCTGACCACGGTGACCTCCGTCAGGGTGCGCTCGTGGTCGAGGTCCGGGAAGCGCCGACGCGCCTCCTCGGAGCCGGCCGGCACCAGGTCGAGCGGCACGAGCAGTGGTTGTCGGCCGAGCCAGCCGCTGAAGGCGCGGCACATCGGGCACTGGTCGTCGTACAGGACCGTGAGTCGCACGGGGCGTCACGCCGGGTGCGGGGCGGTGCGGGCGGGCCCCATGTCGTACTGCGGCGGCAGCGGCGGAGTGCGGAGGTTCTCCATCCGGACCCGGCGCCGGATCGAGTTGAAGACGTAGACGTTGGTGAAGTGGACGAGCCCGAGCACGACCATCACCACGCCCACCTTGAGGCTGACGACCTCCATCAGGCTCGACAGGTCCAGGACCTGCTCGCCGGTGCGGAGGTAGAGCAGCACGAAGCCGACGTTGAGCAGGTAGAAACCGACCACCAGCAGCTTGTTGATGGCCTCGGCGAGGTCCTCGTTGTCGCCGAAGACGTCCTCCAGGAACACCCGCCCGTTGCGCGAGAGCGTGCTGGCCACCCACATGGTCAGCGGCACCGTGACGGCGAGGTAGGTGACGTAGGAAGTGGCGGTCCAGTCCATGATCGATCTCCTTGAACGTGTTCAAATATGAGGATGGGAGCACCATAGCGCATTTCTGAACGTGTTCAACTTGTCCGGAGGGCGGACTGCCGAGCGTGCGGGGGTAACGTCCCTCACATGGAGTGCGCCGGTCCCACGTCAGTCGTGTTCGACCAGACGCTCTGTGAGTACAACTTCGGTCCGACCCACCCGATGTCGCCCGTGCGCGTCGACCTGACGATGCGGCTGGCCGAGGAGCTCGGGGTGCTCGACGGCGTCAAGCGGGTGGACGCACCCGTCGCCACGGACGAGCAGATCGTGACCGTGCACGACCAGGGCCTCATCGACGCGGTGACCCGCGCGGGCACCGAGCCGGGCTTCGAGTCACCGGAGCACGGGCTCGGCACCGACGACGACCCGGTCTTCAAGGACATGCACCTCGCCAGCGCCCACGTGGTCGGCGCGACCCTCGAGGCGGTCCGCCAGGTGTGGAGCGGCGAGTCGTTGCACTCGGTCAACATCGCCGGTGGCCTCCACCACGCGATGCCCGACCGCGCCAGCGGCTTCTGCATCTACAACGACGTCGCGGTGGGGATCACGCAGCTCCTCGCCGACGGCGCCGAGCGGGTGGCGTACGTCGACATCGACGTCCACCACGGCGACGGGGTCGAGAAGATCTTCTGGGACGACCCGCGCGTGCTGACCATCTCCCTGCACGAGACCGGCCAGATGCTCTTCCCCGGCACCGGGTTCCCCCAGGACACCGGCGGTGCCGCCGCCGAGGGCACGGCCGTCAACGTGGCCCTGCCTCCCGGCACGTCGGACGCGGGCTGGCTGCGCGCCTTCCACGCCGTCGTCCCGCCGCTGCTGCGCGAGTTCGCGCCCCAGGTGCTGGTCACCCAGCACGGCTGCGACTCCCACATGGACGACCCGCTGGCCCACATGATGCTGAGCGTCGACGGCCAGCGCGCGGCCCACCTCGCCCTCCACGAGCTCGCACACGAGGTCGCCGACGGGCGGTGGGTGGTCACCGGCGGTGGCGGCTACGCGATCGTCGACGTCGTCCCGCGCTCCTGGGCGCACCTGCTGGCCATCGCGTCCGGCCACCCTCTGGAGCCCACGCTGGCGACGCCTCCGGCGTGGCGGGCGTACGTCGAGGAGGTGCTGGGCGTGAGCGCGCCGCACCGGATGACGGACGGGCGCACGCCGGCCTTCCGCGACTGGTCGTCGGGCTATGACCCCGACTCCTGGCTGGACCGCGCGATCAACGCCACGAGGACCGAGGTCTTCCCGCTGCACGGCCTCGACCCGCTCCCCTGAGCGCGTCGCGGAGCGAATTCGGTAAAGATTCAAGGTGACACGCCGCGAGTCACACAAGTTTCTTTGGCATTCCTCTTCCCCACGCGTCACGCGCGCCCTAATCTCAGTCGGAGCGGCACGCCTGTGACGCCGGCGGGGAAGCCGGCGCCGTGCAGCACGAAGGATCGGTGCACACCCATGGCTGAGAACACCCCTGGAGACATGTCTGAGGCCCGGTTCCTGACGATCGCCGAGGTCGCCGCCAAGATGCGCGTCTCGAAGATGACCGTCTACCGGCTCGTCCACGGCGGCGACCTGCCCGCCGTGCGCGTGGGTCGCTCGTTCCGGGTCACCGAGGACGACGTCAACGACTACCTGCGCAAGAGCTTCTACAACGCCGGCTGAGCCTGTGCTCACGCCAGCCGTCCCACCCGCCTGAGGCGATTCCTCCCCTCGCGCCCGTGCCAAGTAGGGTGTCGGGGTCCGGCCGACGAGTGTCGGCCGCAAAGGAAGGTCTGATCACGTGGGTTCTGTCATCAAGAAGCGGCGCAAGCGTATGGCCAAGAAGAAGCACCGCAAGCTGCTCAAGAAGACGCGCGTCCAGCGCCGCAAGCTCGGCAAGTAACACCCTCGACCATGGGACGGGTCGTGCTGGTCACCGGGATCTCCCGGGACATCGGCCGACGCTTCGCGCGCGCCGCGACCGGCGACCCGTCCATCGATCGAGTCATCGGGGTGGATGTCGTCCCCCCGCGGGGCGACATCGGGGACGTCTCCTTCGTCCGCGCTGACATCCGCAACCCCGTCATCGCCAAGGTCCTCGCCAAGGAGGACGTCGACACGGTCGTCCACATGAGCGTGATCGCCACCCCCGGCTCGGCCGGCGGGCGCGGGACGATGAAGGAGCTCAACGTCATCGGCTCCATGCAGCTGCTCGCTGCGTGCCAGAAGTCGACGACCGTGGACCGCCTCGTGGTGAAGTCGACGACGACCGTCTACGGCTCGAGCCCGCGCGACCCGGCGATGTTCACCGAGGACATGGGCCCCAAGCGGTTGCCGTCCTCCGGCTACGCCAAGGACGTCTACGAGATCGAGGGCTACGTACGCGGCTTCGCCCGGCGTCGTCCCGACGTCGACGTGACGATGATCCGCGCGGCCAACGTCATCGGGCCCCACGTGTCGAGCCCGCTGACCAACTACTTCCGGCTGCCGGTCATCCCGCGGGTGCTGGGCTTCGACCCGCGCCTGCAGTTCCTCCACGAGGACGACCTGATGCGGGTGCTGAGCCACGCGGCCACGCACTCGGTCCCCGGCACCTTCAACGTCGCGGGCGACGGGCTGATGACGCTCGCCCAGGCCGTACGCCGCCTCGGTACGCCGTCGGTGGCGATGCCGCGGTTCGCGGTCGGTCGCCTCGGCGCGACCATGCGCCAGGCCCGCCTGTCGGACTTCTCGCCCGAGCAGCTGGGCTTCCTGACCTACGGTCGAGGGGTGGACACCACCCGGATGCGCACCGAGCTGGGCTTCGAGCCGTCGTTCAGCACGGCCGAGGCCTTCGCCGACTTCTGCCGCTCCCTGACGCCGGCGGACGTGCAGGAGGCAGGGGTGGGTCGTGCCTGAGGCAGGAGGGTCGAAGCAGGACGCGGTCGTCATCCCGATCGGCACCGGGGGGCGTCCCGGCCGCGGCTCGGGCAGCGCGCGCCCGTCGTCGGCCGCCCGCAACCTGTCGGCCTCCCGCAAGCCCGCGGCCACCAAGGCCAACCCCGTCCCGAAGAAGTCCGCGACCAGGAAGCCAGTGCGCCGCCCGCCGCAGAGACGCCGGCGGCGGAGGCTCGACCGACCACGAACGCCTCGAGCAGTGCGGCGCCCACGACCGGCATCCCGATCGGCGACTGGCTCGCCGCCCTGCAGGGTGCGGCCCTCGAGATCTTCGGTGACGACTGGGAGCGGCGCCTCGCCGAGCTCATGGCGTTCGTGCGCCGCCGGCTCGAGGGCGACTACGAGGTCGACGACTACGGCTTCGACCGCGAGCTGACCGAGCGCTTCTTCATGGCGGCCTTGCGCCCTGTCGCGGAGAAGTGGTTCCGCCTCGAGGTGCGCGGCCTGGAGAACATCCCCGCCGAGGGTGGGGCGCTCGTCGTCTCCAACCACTCCGGCACGGTGCCGCTCGACGGCTTGATGACCATGCTGGCCGTGCACGACAAGGCCCACCGCTCGCTGCGCCCGCTCGGCGCGGACCTCGTCTTCAAGATGCCGGTCGTCAGCTCGCTCGCCCGCAAGAGCGGCGCCACCCTCGCCTGCGTCGAGGACGCGGAGCGGATGCTGTCCGGCGGTGAGCTGGTAGGCGTGTGGCCCGAGGGCTTCAAGGGCATCGGCAAGCCGTTCAGCGAGCGCTACAAGCTGCAGCGTTTCGGCCGCGGTGGCTTCGTGTCCGCGGCCCTGCGCACCGGCGTACCCATCATCCCGCTCTCCGTGGTCGGCGCCGAGGAGATCTACCCCCTCGTCGGCAACGTGCCGTCACTGGCGCGGCTGCTCGGCGTGCCCTACATCCCGATCACGCCGTTCTTCCCGTGGCTCGGTCCGCTGGGCATGGTGCCGCTGCCGTCGAAGTGGATCCTCGAGTTCGGCGAGCCGATCCGCACCGACTCCTATGACGCAGCCGAGGCCGAGGACCCGATGCTGGTCTTCAACGTCACCGACCAGGTGCGCGAGACCATCCAGCACACGCTGTTCGACCTGCTGCGCGAACGCGACGGCGTCTTCAGCTAGGCCGACGCCCTACGGCAGCAGTCCGCCGGTCGCGTTGCCGAGCGCGCCGCCGGTGACCCCGTCGACGGTCCCGGTGACCTCGCCGATCAGGCCGCCCGTGGCGTCGTTGGCCGCGCCGGTGAGTCCGCCGATGGCGCCGCCGGTCACCTCGTCGAGCTGGTTGGCCAGGTTGCTGGTCGTGTCGGTGACGCCCTTGGTGATGTCCTTGACCGGCTTGGTGGGGTCGACCTTGGTGGGGTCGACCTTCGTCGGGTCGGGCTTCGTCGTCTCGGGCACCTTGGTCCCGGGCGTCTTCGTCGGCACGACCGGCGACAGGGACGGCTGCGGCAGCACGCCGGCGGGCGACTGGAGCGCCTGGGGGATGGTGATGCCGGAGACGTCCTGACCCGAGAGAGGCGCCGCCTCGAGGGTGAGCTCGTCGGCGTCCAGGCCACTGACCAGGTCGATAGGCGCGCTGCTGCGCAGGAAGTCGGGCGTGGTGGTCAGGGCACCGTCGCACAGGCCGCAGGCCGTGCTGATCTCGGTGTCGAGGTCGGTCAGCGTGCGTCCGGCCGTGCCCAGCTCGTCGCTGGCGCTCTCGGGCAGCTGTCCTTGCAGGGCCGCGAGCCGGTCCATGCTGGACGAGGTGAAGGCGCGGGCCACCTGGACGTCCTCGTCGCTGCCGCCGGAGCCGTAGGACGTGAGCAGGCTGCGGACGCCCTCGCCGGACTGCTCGGTGAAGGTGTCCAGCGTGTCGGGGATGAGCTGCTCGGTGCCGCCGTTGCCCGCGGCGAGCTCCTCGAGCTCGGTCAGCCGGGTGTCGGCCTGGGCGAGGAGGGCGCGGCCACGGGCGGCGTCGTCGCTCGCGAGGCTGCACCTGCGCGGACTCGATGCCGCGCTTGACGCCGTAGAGCGACTCGCCCGGCAGTGAGGTCTGGGCGGCCACGGCCATGGTGGCGGTGGCGCCGATGAGTGCGGCTCCGCCGAGGAGGGTGGCGACGCGACGGTCGCGCGGACGGGTCGTCGCGGGCATCGCGAGCCGCTGCGGTGATGCCGGCTGGCGGACCAGGACCGTGTCGGCCTCGGCCATCAGGCTCTCGCGGAGCGAGCTGACGAACTCGGCCCGCGGCGTGACCTCGGGGAGGGTGCGCAGGTCGGACACCAGGGCCACGAGCGCGGCGAAGCGCTCGGCCTCCTGGTCCGTCAGGGGGGTGCCGGGCCGTCGGGTGAGGAGGGCCTCGAACTCGTCGGCACGTCGTCGCGCCGAGAACGCGGATGTCATCGCGTCCTTCCTGTCTCGCTGCTGGTGGGTCCCTCCACACAGACCAACGGTCGGGACGGGGCGCAAGTTACGGGCGAGGTCATCAGTCTCTCAACCCCTCCGGCATGAGCTTGGCGAGATTGCGTACGCCGCGGAGCTGGAGCTGCTTGACGGCGCCGTCCGAGCGGTTGAGGGCCTTCGCCGTCTCGGCGATCGACATGCCCTGCAGGAATCGCATGATCAGGCACTCGCGCTGCTCGGTCGGCAGCTCGGTGAGGGCGGTCAGCAGCACCTCGTTGGTCAGTCCGACGAGGACGGCGTCCTCGGGGCCCTCGGTCGCGTCGTCGTGCGGCGACATGTCCTCGGTGGTCATCTCGAGGCGGGTGCGACCGGCCTTGAAGTGATCGGTGGTGAGGTTGCGCGCGATGGTCATCAGCCAGGCGCCGAAGTCCTTGCCCTGCCACCGGAAGTTGTTCATGCTCCGCAGCGCCCGGAAGAAGGTCTCCGACGTGAGGTCCTCGGCCAGCGTCTGGGACCGTGTCCGGTAGTAGAGGAAGCGGTAGACCGAGGCCTGGTAGTGGTCGTAGAGGAGTCCGAAAGCCTCCTTGTCGCCCTGCCGCGCGAGCTCGACGAGCGCGATGAGCCGCTCGCGCTCGGCCTCGTCGACCTCCGAGGAGGTCGCCTGGTCCTCGTCGCCGACGGGGCTGGAGCCGGATCGACCGAGGTGGTCGCCACCGGCCGGCAGGGAGGCTGCGCCGGGAGCGGACGTCTCGGCGTAGAGGATGCCGCTGGCGAGCCGCGGGGAGAGCGGGGGGACGAGGACAGCACGGACCGCGCGCCGGAGCGCGTCGAGTCCGTCCTCGAAGGCATGCATGGGGTCCCTCCCGGTTGCAAGCAGTCTTCACGATAAACGGCTGCAGCGTCCCTGTGAACCCGTGAGTAACTCCGAGTTACAGCACCTCAGGACCGGGCGCGGCCCCGCACGCTGGCTCCCGCGGCGACCGCGCCCGACACGGCGCCGGCGACCGCGGCGGCGACGAGCCCGGCCCGGGCGGCCTTGCGGCCGGTGCGGTAGTCGCGGATCCGCCAACCGTGGGCCTTCGCATGCGAGCGCAGGCGTGAGTCGGGGTTGACGGCGCAGGGGTCGCCGACCATCGAGAGCATCGGCAGGTCGTTGGAGGAGTCGGAGTACGCCGAGCAGCGGGCCAGGTCGAGCCCCTCTCGAGCGGCGAGCGCCTTGATCGCCTCGGCCTTGGCCGGGCCGTGGAGCAGGTCGCCGACGAGCTGGCCGGTGTAGACGCCGTCGATGTGCTCGGAGACCGTGCCCATCGCCCCGGTCAGCCCGAGCCGGCGGGCGATGATGCTGGCGATCTCGATCGGGGCGGCCGTCACCAGCCACACGCGCTGTCCCTCGTCGAGGTGCAGCTGAGCGAGGGCGCGGGTCCCGGGCCAGATCCGGTGGGCCATGGCCTCGTCGAAGATCTCCTCGCCGAGCTCCTCGAGCTCGGCGGTGGTGTGGCCGGCGATGAAGGCCAGGGCGCCCGCGCGCGCCTCGGCCACGTGGGCGGGGTCCTCGACCCCGACGATGCGGAAGTACGCCTGCTTCCACGCCGCCCCCGCGATCTCACGGGTCGTGAAGAACTTGCGCCGGTGCAGCCCGCGGGCGAGGTGGAAGATGCTGGCGCCCTGCATGACCGTGTTGTCGACGTCGAAGAAGGCAGCAGCACTCGGATCGCTGGGCAGCGTGAGGGCGCTCTCGACCTCCGCGGCCGCTGCGGCGGCCTCCCCGGCGAGGGCCGAACGCTGCTGCAGGTTGAGCCTGCGAGGTCGCTCGGAGGAGGTCACCCGGCGAGCCTAGCCGTGCCCCGGCCCCCGTCGGCTGTGGAAGGATCGGCGCCATGCCGCGCACCGACGTCTCCGCGTTCGTTGCCGAGGCTGCGGTCGACGTCCCCGAGCGCCAGGCGCTCGTGGAGAGCGGCGGGCGCATCCTCACCTGGTCCCGTCTCGAGGACGAGGTCGCCCGGATCGCGACCGGCCTCGGCGCACGCGGGATCCGGGCCGGCCAGCGGGTGATGATCGTCGTCGGCAACCGGATCGAGTTCGTGACCGCCTACCTCGGGGTGCTCCGGGCCCAGGTCGTCGCCGTCCCGGTGAATCCGCGCTCGACCGCCGGGGAGGTCGCCCGGATGATCGCCGACTCCGGCACCCGCCTCGTCGTGGTCGACGAGACGGCGGTCGACGTCGTACGCGCCGCCCTGGCCGAGCTCGGTGACGTCGCCGCCCCGACCGTCGTGGTCACCGGCACCGATCCGGGGCCGGGCGAGGTCGGCTTCGACGCGCTGCGCGCGGACGTCGTACGCGCCGTGCCGCCGCTGCCCGACCCGGAGAAGCTGGCCGCCCTCCTCTACACCAGCGGCACGTCCGGTCGCCCGCGCGCCGCGATGCTGAGCCACCGCGCGCTCCTCGCCAACATCGAGCAGGTCGCGGCCGTCGAGCCGCCGATGATGCACGGCGACGACGTCGTCCTCGGGGTGCTTCCGCTCTTCCACGTCTACGGCCTCAACGCCGTGCTCGGCGGGGTGCTGCGCCACCGGGCCCGCCTGCTGCTGGTCGAGCAGTTCGAGCCGCAGGCCGTGCTCGACCTGATCGACGACGAGGCGTGCAGCGTCGTGCCGATCGCACCGCCCGTCTTCGCGCGCTGGCTGCCCGACGAGCACCTGCGCGAACGGCTCGGACCGGTGCGGCTGGTGCTCTCGGGCTCGGCGCCCCTCGAGGCACAGGTCATCGAGGAGTTCACCTCGATCACCGGCATACCGGTGCACCAGGGCTACGGGCTCACCGAGGCCTCGCCCGTGGTGACGAGCACGCTCTGCAGCCAGGCCAACCAGCCGGGCTCCGTCGGTGCGGCGCTGCCCGGCATCGAGCTCCGCCTCGTCGACGAGGCCCGGCGCCCGGTCACCGGCGAGGACCCGGGCGAGATCCAGGTCCGCGGCGACAACCTGTTCAGCGGCTACTGGCCGGACGGGTCCGACGGCCCCGACAGCGACGGCTGGTACGGCACGGGTGACGTCGGCTTCCTCGACGCCAGCGGTGACCTGTTCCTCGTCGACCGGGTCAAGGAGCTCGTGATCGTCAGCGGCTTCAACGTCTACCCGACCGAGGTCGAGGACGTGATCCGCGAGGTCGACGGCGTGGCCGACTCCGCCGTCATCGGTGTGCCCGACGCGGACACCGGCGAGGCCGTCGTGGCCTACGTCGTCTCCTCGCGCCCCATGACCCACCTCGAGGAGGCGGTGCGGGCGCACACGATCGTGCGGCTCGCCCGCTTCAAGCAGCCTTCGCGCATCGAGGTCGTCGACACCCTGCCGCTCACCGTCACGGGCAAGGTCCAGAAGGGACGACTCCGCGGGCTCGAGCGACGACGCATCGACGGGCTCCTATGAACACCCCACGAGCGCGAGTCACCTTCTACTCCCGGGTCGGCTGCCACCTCTGTGACGACGCCCGCGAGGTGGTGGCACGGGTCTGCGAGGACCTGGGGGAGTCCTACGACGAGGTCGACGTGGACTCCGATGGCGACCTCGTGGACCGGTTCGGCGACGAGGTCCCGGTGACCTTCGTCGACGGCCGGCAGCACGACTTCTGGCGGGTCGACGAGGCCCGTCTCCGGGCAGCGCTCCTCACACGCTGACGCCGGTGTCGACACCCGGCTGGGGTGGGTCTTCTCACATGTGCTAGCCCGTCGTTCTCTCGTTTTGTTCTCCCGTTCACAAACTCCTACAGTGACGGAGTCCACGCGAGGTTCGCTGGGACTAGGAAGTAGCAGCTGTGACCGCACGGACCCCCGACTCTGCCCGGGACATTCCCGAGGCGACTGTCGCCAGGCTTCCCGTGTATCTGCGTGCCCTCATCGGCCTCGCCGAGGACGGCACGACCACCTGCTCGAGCGAAGAGCTCGCGGTCTCGGCCGGCGTCAACAGCGCCAAGCTCCGCAAGGACCTCTCCTACCTCGGCAGCTACGGCACCCGCGGTGTCGGCTACGACGTGGAGTACCTCCGCTACCAGATCGCCCGCGAGATCGGGGTGACGCACGACTGGCCCGTGGTCATCGTCGGCATCGGCAACCTCGGCCACGCGCTCGCCAACTACTCCGGCTTCCGCAGCCGCGGGTTCCGGGTGGTCGCGCTGCTCGACGCCGATCCGACCCGGCACGAGGAAGTGGTCGCCGGCCTCGACGTCCGTTCCTTCGAGGACCTCGAGTCGATCGTGTCCGAGCACGACGTGTCCATCGGTGTGATCGCGACGCCCGCGGTCGCCTCGCAGGACGTCGCCGACCGGATGGTCGCCGCCGGCATCACGAGCATCCTCAACTTCGCGCCGAGCGTCCTCTCCGTGCCCGACGGGATCGACGTACGCAAGGTCGACCTGTCGATCGAGCTGCAGATCCTCGCCTACCACGAGCAGCGCAAGTCGGGCGTGCCCGGAGCCGAGGTGGTCTCGTGAGCGTGCTCGTCGTGGGGATCTCCCACAAGTCCGCCCCGGTCGACCTGCTCGAGCGGCTGGCGCTCGACGCCGACGGAGCCGTCAAGCTGATCGCCGACGTCATCGCCGGCGAGCACGTCACCGAGGCCACCGCCATCGTCACCTGCAACCGCCTCGAGGTCTATGCCGAGGTGGACCGCTTCCACGGCAGCGTCGAGGACCTTTCCGGCCTCCTCGTGGCGCGCGCCGAGCAGTCGACCGAGGCGCTGCTCCCGCACCTCTACGTCCACTACGACGAGGGCGCGGTCTCGCACCTCTTCCAGGTCGCTGCCGGCCTCGACTCGATGGTCGTCGGCGAGGGCCAGATCCTCGGCCAGACGCGCGACGCGCTGCGGGTCGGCCAGGAGCACGGCACCGTTGGTCCCGCGCTCAACACCCTGTTCCAGCAGGCACTCCGCGTCGGCAAGCGTGCCCACGCCGAGACCGACATCGACCGCGCCGCGCCCTCGCTCGTCAGTGCCGCCCTCGAGCGCAGCGTCGTCCCCGTCGCCGGTGCCCGCGCGCTCGTCATCGGCGCCGGTGCGATGGCGTCCCTGGCCGCCGCGCACCTCTCCCGCGGTGGTGCCGCGAGCATCACCGTCCTCAACCGGACCTCCGCCAACGCCCAACGGCTCGCCGACGAGTACGGCACGGCCTCGGCGCCCCTGTCCGCGCTCGCCGACGAGCTGCCGGGCGCCGACATCGTCATCTCCTGCACGGGTGCCCCCGAGCCGCTGGTCCGCCTCGCCGACGTGGTCACCGCCCGCGCCGGGAGCGACCGCCCGCTGGCCGTCATCGACCTCTCGCTGCCCCACGACGTGGAGCCGTCCGTGGCCGACCTGCCCGGCGTCGGCCTGATCAGCCTGGCCGGCCTCTCCGACGAGCTGCGCGGCCTCGAGTCCGCGGACGGCGTGGAGGACGTACGCACGATCGTCGCCCAGGAGATCGCCGCCTTCCTGTCCGTACGCCGCCAGGCGAGCGTCACCCCGACGGTCGTCGCGCTGCGGTCGATGGCCACGTCGGTGGTCGACGCCGAGATGGAGCGCCTCGCCGCCCGCCTGCCCGACCTCGACGAGGCCACCCGGGCCGAGGTGCTGCAGACCGTCCGCCGGGTCGCCGACAAGCTGCTCCACGAGCCGACCGTCCGGGTCAAGGAGCTCGCGGACGCCGAACCGGCCGTGTCCTACACCGCCGCGCTCGCCGAGCTGTTCCGCCTCGACCCCGAGGCCGTGGACGCGATGACCCGGGCGGAGGGACAAGACCGTGACGCCACGACCACCGCCGTGCTCCGCCTCGGCACCCGTGCCTCCGCGCTGGCCACCACCCAGTCCGGCCTCGTCGCCGACCTGATCCGCGAGCACCTCGGCCGCGAGGTCGAGCTGGTCGAGGTCTCGACCGAGGGCGACCGCAGCTCGGCACCGCTCGCCACCCTGGGCGGCACCGGGGTCTTCGTCAGCGCGCTGCGCGACGCCCTGCTCGCCGGTGAGGTCGACGTCGCCGTCCACTCGCTCAAGGACCTCCCCACCACTCCCGCCGACGGCATCGCGCTGGCCGCGGTCCCGCTGCGCGAGGACCCGCGCGACGCGGTCGTGGCCCGCGACGGACTGACCCTGGGTGAGCTGCCGGTCGGCAGCCGCCTCGGCACCGGATCCCCGCGCCGGGTGAGCCAGCTCGAGGCGCTCGGCCTCGGCCTCGTGATCGAGGGCATCCGCGGCAACGTCGACACCCGGATCCGCAAGGTCCGCGACGGCGAGGTCGACGCCGTCGTCCTGGCTCGCGCCGGCCTGGCCCGCCTCGGACGCCTCGACGAGATCACCGAGGTGCTCGACCCCCTCCAGATGCTTCCCGCCCCCGGGCAGGGCGCCCTCGCTGTCGAGTGCCGCTCCGGCGACACCGACCTCGTGGCCGCGCTGGCCCAGCTCGACGACACCTCCACCCGTGCCGCGGTCACCGCGGAACGCGCGGTGCTCAACACCCTCGAGGCTGGTTGCTCCGCCCCGCTGGGTGCACTGGCAGAGGTGGTCGAGGGCGAGGACGGGGAGGAGCTGTGGCTGCGCGCCGTGGCCCTCTCCGAGGACGGCGGCCTGTCCGTACGGATGAGCGCCACCGGCCCGGTAGCCGAGGCCGAGATGCTCGGCAGACGACTCGCGAGCGACATGCTCGACGACGGAGCAGCAGACCTGATGCACGCACCACCAGTGAGGAACACACACGCATGACGCGAGTACAGACCCCGCAGGCCAGCACCGACGGCAAGGGGGCGACCCAGGGCTGGGTGTCGTTCGTCGGCAGTGGACCCGGTGACCCGGGCCTGCTGACGGTGCGTGCCGTGGAGCTCATCGAGACCGCCGAGGTCATCATCACCGAGGCCCCCGAGCACGCCGACCTGGTCCGTTCGGTCCTCGGCCTCCCCGTAGGGGCCGAGGGTGGCCCGGAGATCGTCGACGGCGGCTTCGGTGAGGACGGCCAGCCGCTGACGCACGCGGCCCGCGCCAAGGTCGTCGTACGCCTCGGCAAGAAGCAGCGCGTGGTGCGCCTGATGACCGGCGATCCCTTCCTCTACGCCTCCGGGCCCGAGGAGGCGCAGGCCTGCGTCAAGGCCGGCGTCGGCTTCGAGGTCGTCCCCGGCGTCTCCTCGGTGAGCGCGGTCCCGGCCTACGCCGGCATCCCGCTGACCACCAAGCGGCACCGGGAGATGGCCGTCGTCACCTGTGGCGAGAAGGTCGACTGGAGCGCCTACGCCGACGACCGCACGCTCGTCCTGCTCTCCGGCGTGGGCAGCATCGGCGAGACCGCCGCAGCCCTCATCGAGGCCGGCCGCTCGCCCGAGACGCCCGTCGCGGTGACCCGCGTCGGCACGACCACCGAGCAGCAGACCCTCATCTCGACGCTGGCCACGATCGCCGCCGACGTCCGGTCCTCGCGCATCGCGCCGCCGGCGATCATCGTCATCGGTGACGTCGTCGACCTGCGCCAGACCCTGTCGTGGTTCGAGACCAAGCCGCTCTTCGGCTGGCGCGCACTGGTGCCTCGCACCAAGGAGCAGGCCGGCTCGCTGTCGCGCCGCCTCCGCGAGTACGGCGCCGTGCCCGAGGAGGTGCCGACCATCTCGGTCGAGCCGCCCCGCAACCCGCTCCAGATGGACAAGGCCGTCCGCGGCCTGGTCGAGGGCCGCTACGAGTGGATCGCCTTCACCTCCGTCAACGCGGTCAAGGCCGTCCGCGAGAAGTTCGAGGACTACGGCCTCGACGCCCGCGCGTTCTCCGGCCTCAAGATCGCCGCCGTCGGCGACAAGACCGCCCAGGCCATCGCCGACTGGGGCCTGCGCGCCGACCTGGTGCCCTCCGGCGAGCAGTCCGCTGCCGGTCTGCTCGAGGACTGGCCGCCCTACGACGACGTGCTCGACCCGATCAACCGGGTCTTCCTGCCGCGCGCCGACATCGCGACCGAGAACCTCGTCGCCGGCCTGATCGACCTCGGCTGGGAGTGCGACGACGTCACGGCCTACCGGACCGTGCGGGCCACCCCGCCGCCGGCGCCGGTCCGCGACGCGATCAAGACCGGCCGGTTCGACGCGGTCGTCTTCACGTCGTCCTCGACCGTCCGCAACCTCGTCGGCATCGCCGGCAAGCCGCACCCGTCGACGATCATCGCCGTGATCGGCCCGGCCACGGCCAAGACGGCCGAGGAGCACGGCCTCCGGGTCGACGTGCTCGCGCCGTCGCCCGACGTGGAGGTCCTGGTCGACGCCCTCGCCGACTTCGGTGCCGCACGTCGTCTCGCGATGCTGGAGAGCGGCGAGCCCGTCACCCGGCCGAGCGAGCGCACCGCCTCCGGCCGTCGGAAGGCGCGCGCGAAGTGACGGACGAGCACCGCGAGATCGAGACACCGTTGGTCCGGCCCCGCCGGCTGCGGCGCACTCCTGCGCTGCGCCGGATGGTGGCCGAGACCTCGGTGCAGCCGAGCTCGCTGGTGCTCCCCGTCTTCGTCCGCGAGAACGCCACCGAGCCGCGACCGATCTCGTCGATGCCGGGCGTGGTCCAGCACTCGCGCGACTCGCTCAGGGCCGCGGTCGCCGAGGCGGCCGAGCTCGGTCTCGGCGGCGTCATGCTGTTCGGCATCCCGGAGACCAAGGACGCGACCGGTTCGGGCGGCATCGACCCGTCGGGCGTGCTCAACCTCGCGATCACCGACGTGGTCGCCGAGGTGGGCGACCAGCTCACGGTGATGTCGGACCTCTGCCTCGACGAGTTCACCGACCACGGCCACTGCGGTGTGCTCACTCCCGACGGTGACGTCGACAACGACCGGACGCTGAAGGCCTACGCCGAGATGGCGCTCGCGCAGGCCGCGGCCGGCGTCGACATGGTCGGTCCGAGCGGGATGATGGACGGCCAGGTCGCGGTCGTACGCCAGGCGCTCGATGCCGCCGGGCACCACCACGTCTCGATCCTCGCCTACTCGGCGAAGTACGCCTCCGCGTTCTTCGGGCCGTTCCGCGAGGCTGTCGACTCCTCCCTCGTCGGCGACCGCCGGACCTACCAGCAGGACCCGGCCAACGCCCTCGAGGGCGTGCGCGAGGTGCTGCTCGACGTCGAGCAGGGCGCCGACATCGTGATGGTGAAGCCGGCCCTGGCCTACCTCGACGTGATCCGTCGCGTGCGCGACGCCGTCGACATCCCGGTCGCGGCCTACAACATCTCCGGCGAGTACTCCATGGTCGAGGCCGCAGCCGCCAACGGCTGGATCGACCGTGAGGCCGCCATCATGGAGACCCTCACCTCGATCCGCCGCGCGGGCGCGGACGTGATCCTCACCTACTGGGCCTCCGAGGCCGCACGCCTGATCCGCCGCTGACCTTCGCTGGTCGAGGAGGTCGCGAAGCGACCGTCACGAGACCCCTCAGCGGGGTCGCTCGTCCTTCGGTCACGGAGTCAGCTTGGCCTTCGCGCAGGCGTCGAGCTCGTTGACGTTGAGGGTGAGCGGGTTGTCGACCACGCCTTCGGCCGTGCACTGCAGCACGGCCTGGGCGTAGGTCAGCGTCTGCGAGATGGTCGCGGTCGGGAGCGGCGGCAGCGTGGTGGGCACCGGCGGCAGGGACGTCGGCACCACCGTGGGCGTCTTGGTCGGCACCGGGTTCTGCTGCGTCGGGGTCTGCGTCGGGGTCGACGTGGGCGTCGAGGTCGGGGTGGAGGTCGGCGTCGGCGTCTGGTTCGGCGCCTTCGTGGGCGACTTGGTCGGCTTCACGGTCGCGGTGGGCGTGCCCTTGCTGCCGCTCTTGCCGCCCTTGCCGCCCTTCGAGCCGCCGGTGCCCTGCGTCTCGGGCAGGATCACGCCCGAGGTGAGCGTCGAGGTCGGGACGGCGCTGAAGTCGCCGTCCATGTAGGCCTGCATGATCGACAGGACCAGGTCGACGTAGTCGTTGGAGTGGTTGTAGCGGTAGACCGCGGCGCGCTGGCCCTTCTCGGCGGACAGGTCGTCGTCACCGGAGCAGAGGTAGACGGCGGTCGCGAGGGCCGCGTCGTCGATGTCCTGGGGGTTGCGGGTGCCGTCGCTGTCGCCGTCCACGCCGACGACCGACCAGGTCGAGGGGATGAACTGCATCGGGCCGACCGCGCGGTCCCACTTCGTGTCGTTGTCGTACTCCCCGGCGTCGGTGTCAGCGATGCTCTGGGTGTTGTTCTTGCCGTTGAGGGCGACGCCGTAGATGCCGGGGCGGGCCACGCCCTGGTCGTCGAGGGAGTTGCCGCCGAAGCGACCGTGGTCGGACTCGACGCGACCGATCGCGGCGACGAGCTCCCACGGGATGTTGCAGCTGCGGTCGGCCTGGTTGATGACCGCCTCGGCACGCTGGTAGGCCGACAGTGCGGCCTGCGGGATGCTGCTGGCCGAGCCGGGGGTGACCGCGCCTACGCGGCCCACGGGGTCACCCACGCTGGCGGGCGCCTCGATCGCGGAGGCGGGGAGGACGGTGCCGTCGGGGAGAGTGCCGGGACCTTGCTCGTCAGCACTGGCTGCGGTCGCGCCCACGCCTGCGAGGCTGGCGGTCCACGCCGCGCTGAGCACGGCGAGAGGGACGATCGCTGTCGCCCTGTGAAGTCGGCTGATGGTCGACATGAGTTTCGCTCCCCTTGCTGGTTCTGCACCCATGATGCCCCCTCCGGGCGCCACGTACACCTCCCAACGAGTGAATAAGGCCTCAAGTTACGCACCAGTACGTGTGGGCCACTGCACACCCGGAGGGGGTTGCCGGACGCCGAATGGGACCGCTTGCCCGGCTACGCGACAATGAGCCGGTGACCTCCGCCACGACACCCGCCACCACAGCGGCCAGCGAGGCGCTCTTCGAGCGTGCCCGTGCCGTGACGCCAGGGGGCGTGAACTCGCCCGTACGCGCCTTCACCGCGGTCGGCGGCACCCCGCGCTTCATCACCTCGGCGTCCGGCGCCTGGCTCACCGACGCCGACGGCAACGACTACGTCGACCTGATCTGCTCGTGGGGACCGATGCTGCTCGGCCACGCGCACCCCGACGTGCAGGCCGCGGTGGCCGGCGCCGTGGCCCGCGGTACGTCCTACGGCACGCCCACCGAGCCGGAGGTCGAGCTCGCCGAGGAGATCGTCGCGCGCACGCCGGTCGAGCGGGTCCGGTTCGTCTCGTCCGGCACCGAGGCGACGATGTCGGCGCTCCGCCTCGCCCGCGGCGTCACCGGTCGCGACCTCGTCGTGAAGTTCGCCGGCTGCTACCACGGCCACGTCGACCCGCTGCTGGCCGAGGCCGGGTCCGGCGTCGCGACGCTCGCAGTGCCCGGCACCAGCGGCGTACCGGCGTCGGCGGCGGCCGAGACCCTCGTCCTGCCCTACAACGACCGCGAGGCGGTGCTCGCAGCGTTCGAGGCCCACGGTCCCCGCATCGCCTGCCTGATCACCGAGGCCTCGCCCGGCAACATGGGCGTCGTCCCGCCCGCACCGGGCTTCAACGCCTTCCTCGCCGAGACCTGCCGTGCGCACGGCGCGCTGTTCATCAGCGACGAGGTGATGACCGGGTTCCGCGCCACCGAACAGGGTGGGTGGGGCCTGGACGGAGCCATCGAGGGCTGGGTGCCCGACCTGATGACCTTCGGCAAGGTGATGGGCGGCGGCTTCCCGGCCGCAGCGTTCGGCGGCCGCGCCGACCTCATGGCCCACCTCGCACCCGAGGGCCCGGTCTACCAGGCCGGCACCCTGTCGGGGAACCCCGTCGCCACCACGGCCGGGCTCGCGACGCTGCGGCTCGCCACGCCGGAGGTCTACGCCCAGCTCGACGCGACGGCGCTGACGATCCGCAACGCCGTGACGGAGACGCTCGGGGCGGCCTCGGTGCCGCACACGGTGCAGTCCGCCGGCACGATGTTCTCGGTGTTCTTCCGCGACGAGCCGGTGCGCGACTTCTCCGAGGCCGGGCAGCAGGACACCGTCGCCTACGCCGCCTTCTTCCACTCGATGCTCGACCAGGGCGTCTACCTGCCGCCGTCGGCGTACGAGGCGTGGTTCGTCTCCGCCGCGCACGACGAGCGTGCCGTCTCGACGATCATCGACGCGCTGCCCGCCGCAGCCGTCGCCGCCGCTACTGCTGGAGGTCACTGACATGGGCGTGCAGACCACGGTCCACCTGCTGCGGCACGGTGAGGTGCACAACCCGCACGGCGTGCTCTACGGCCGCCGCGACGGCTTCCACCTCTCCGACCTCGGCAACCAGATGGCGCAGCGGATCGCGGAGACGATCGGCGACCGCGACATCGTCCACCTGCGGTCGTCTCCGCTCGAGCGCGCGCAGGAGACCTGCGCCCCGCTGGCGGCCGTGCGCGGACTCACTCCCGTCATCGACCCGCGGGTCATCGAGTCGAGCAACAAGTTCGAGGGGATGAGCTTCGCCGACGGCGGGATGACGTTCGTCAAGCGGCCCCAGCTGCTGCGCTTCATGTACAACCCGCTGAAGCCGTCGTGGGGCGAGCCCTACGACGAGATCGCGGGCCGCATGATCGCCGCGATCCACGACGCGCGCGACGCGGCCTCGGGCCACGAGGCCGTGATCGTGTCGCACCAGCTGCCGATCTGGACGACGCGGCTCTTCCTCGAGAAGCGCAGCTACATCCACCACCCCAAGAACCGCCAGTGCACCCTGTGCTCGCTGACCAGTGTCGTCTTCGACGACGACCGGATGGTGCAGGTGCGTTACTCCGAGCCCGCCGGTGACCTGATCCCCGTCGGCGACCGGTCCGCTCCGTTCTCGGCGGGTGGCGCCCCGCAGGAGGACCGGCCCTGAAGCTCTTCCGCTCGTTCGTCACGCCGCTCGTCGGACTCGTCTGCCTGGTCGTCCTGGCGGGCTGCTCGAGCCTGTCCGGCACCGGCGACAAGGGCTACATCTCGGGCGAGGGCGTGCCGACCGAGGTCAAGGCCGCCGACCGCGGCGACCCGATCGAGATGACCGGCACCGACCTCGACGGCAACGAGGTCGACCTGGCCGACCTGCGCGGCAAGCCGGTGGTCGTCAACGTGTGGTGGTCCGACTGCACGCCGTGCCGGGTCGAGCAGCCCGACCTCAACGACGCAGCGGCCGACCTCGGCGACGACGTCGTGTTCCTCGGCCTCAACATCCGCGACTCCTCCGTCGAGCGGGCGCAGGCGTTCGCCCGCAGCAACGACGTGCCGTACGCCTCGGTCTACTCGCCGGACGGCAGGGCGTTGCTGTCCTTCGCCGGCACGCTCAACCCGCGGTCGATCCCGAGCACCGTGGTGCTCGACAAGGAGGGGCGCATCGCTGCGTCCGTCCAGGGCCGGCTCCCGACGAAGCAGACACTGCTCTCGCTGGTCGAGCGGGTGAGCGATGAATGACTGGTTCCGCGACACCGCCTTGTCGGGGTCGCTCGTCCTTGCGCTGCCCGTCGCGCTCATGGCCGGTCTGATCTCGTTCTTCAGCCCGTGCGTCATCCCGCTGCTGCCGGGCTACCTGTCCTACGCCACCGGCATCTCCGGGGGTGACCTGGAGAACGCGCGCCGCAGCCGGCTCGTGACGGGCGCGGTGCTCTTCGTGCTCGGCTTCGCAGTGGTGTTCGTGCTGCTCGGCAGCCTCACCGGGGCGGCCGGCGCGTGGCTGTTCGTCCACACCCGCCAGCTCAACGTGGTGCTGGGCGTGGTCACGATCCTGCTCGGGATCGCTTTCCTGGGAGGGTTCGGCTTCCTGCAGCGCGACTGGCGGATCCACCAGGTCCCGGCCGTCGGGCTCGCCGCTGCGCCCTTCATCGGCTTCCTCTTCGGGCTCGGCTGGACGCCCTGCGTGGGTCCGACGCTGGCCGCGATCAACGTGCTCTCGGTCAACGAGGCGACCGCGGCCCGTGGCGCCGTCCTCTCCGGGGTCTTCGCGCTCGGCCTGGGCCTGCCGTTCATCGCCGCCGCGCTGGCCTACCGTCGGATGACGGTCGCCTTCGCGGTCATCCGGCGACACCAGCAGCTCGTCGTCCGCCTCGGCGGCGTGATGATGATCGTCGTCGGGATCCTTCTCGTCACCGGCTGGTGGGACGTCATCGTGCAGTGGCTGCAGCTGCAGGTCGTGCAGGGCTTCACGGTGCCGGTGTGACCCAGCTCGACAAGCGCCCGTCCGACGACCGGCAGGCCACCCCGCTCCCCGCCGACCTCGATGCGCGCGGCCTGGCCCGGTGGAGCTGGCGCCAGCTCACCTCGATGCGTACGGCACTCGTGCTCCTGCTGCTGCTGGCCCTCGCCTCGATCCCGGGCTCGGTGATCCCGCAGGAGGACATCGACTCGCTCGCCGTCACGCAGTGGCGCGACAACCACCCACGGCTGGCCCCCGTCTGGGACCGGCTCGACCTGTTCGCGGTCTTCAGCTCGGTGTGGTTCTCCGCGATCTACATCCTGCTGATGATCTCGCTCGTCGGCTGCATCATCCCGCGCCTCTTCGTCTACGCCCGCGCCCTGCGCGCCAGGCCGCCGCGGGCCCCCCGCTACCTGTCCCGACTGCCGGAGAGCACGTCGTACACGAGCGCCGAGGACCCCGAGCTGGTGCTGCGTCGTGCCGTCGACGTGGCCAAGCGCCGTCGCTTCCGCGTCGAGTGGGTCGAGGGGACCGACGCCGTCGCCGCCGAGCGTGGTCACCTCCGCGAGGCCGGCAACCTGCTGTTCCACCTCGCCGTGATCGTCGTGCTGGTCGGGGTCGCCATCGGCAGCCTGTTCGGCTACAAGGGCGGCGTGATCCTGTTCGTCGGCAAGGACTACGGGTTCTCCAACACCCTCACCCAGTACGACGACTTCGCCCCCGGCAGCCTGTTCGACCCGACGGTGATGGAGCCGTTCTCCTTCGACATCACCGACTTCGACGTCGAGTGGATGACCGAGGGCCGGCGAGCCGGGCAGGCGCGCAAGTTCGTCTCGCACCTCGACTACGAGACGTCGCCCGGCGCCGACCCGCAGCAGTACGACCTCAAGGTCAACCACCCGCTGTCCATCGGCGGCACGGACGTCTTCCTCATCGGCCACGGCTACGCACCCGTCATCACGATCCGCGACGGCGAGGGCAACATCGCGCAGAGCGGGCCGACCGCCTTCCTGCCGATCAACCCGCAGACGTTCGAGTCGTTCGGCGTCGTCAAGGCCGCCGACGCGCAGCCGACGCAGCTCGGCCTCGAGGGCACCTTCTACCCGACCTTCCAGCTCGGGCGTGACAAGGACGGCAACATGTCGATGCCGTCGTCGGCCTTCGGTGACGCCGTCGACCCGCTCGTGTCGCTCTTCGTCTATGCCGGCGACGTCGGCCTCGACGACGGCGCCGGGTCCTCGGTCTACGTCCTCGACAAGTCGAAGTCCACGCAGGTGACCAAGGCCGACGGCCAGCCGTTTCGGATGGACCTGCGCCCCGGCGAGACCGTGACACTGCCCGACGGCCTCGGCAGCGTGACGTTCGACGGCCTCGAGCGCTGGAACAAGATCCAGATCAGCCGGACCCCCGGCAAGTTCATCGCGCTCGGCGGAGTCGTCGCGGCCCTGCTCGGCCTGCTGGGCTCGCTGTTCGTACGCCCGCGGCGGCTGTGGGTGCGCGCGCGCCGTCAGGCAGACGGGAGCACACTGGTCGAGGTGGCCAGGCTGGACCGCTCGTCGGGTGGCGACCCGGAGACCGGACGCGCCGAGCTGGCTGGCATCGTGGCAGCACTGAGAGAGGACGAAGCGTGACCGACGTGCAGTGGGAGACCCTGAGCAACCAGGGCGTGGCAGCGGCCGGGGTGGTCTACTTCCTCGCGCTCCTGGCCTACGCCGTCCAGTGGGCGGCCCTGCGTGAGGTCCCCGTCCGCGAGCAGGTCGCCGTCGGTGGTGGCGCCACCATCGTCGAGGACGCGCCTGACGGCCTGTCCGACGCGGACCCGTCCCACCGCAGCGAGATGGCCGGACGGCTGGGTGTGCTCCTGGTCGGCATCGGCGCCCTGGCCCACTTCGTCGCGCTGTTCGGGCGCGGCATGGCCGCGGACCCCAACCGGGTGCCGTGGGGCAACATGTACGAGTTCACGCTGACCGGCACCTTCGTCGTCGTCGCCCTGTTCCTCGCGACCACCAACCGCTGGCGGCTGTCGTGGCTCGGCCCGATCGTCGTCGGCTTCACGCTCTGCGTGCTGCTCGCCGACGTGCTCTGGCTCTACGAGCCGGTTGCGCCGCTGACCGAGGCGCTCGAGTCCTACTGGCTCGTCATCCACGTCGTCGCGGCCTGCATCGCCACCGGCGCCTTCACCCTCGGCGGCATCACCTCGATGCTCTACCTGCTGAAGGCCCGGTCGACGAAGGAGTCGGGCTACCTCGCCCGCCTCCCCGAGCTCGCCTCGCTCGACCGCATCGCCTACCGGATGCACGCCTTCGGCTTCCCGGTGTGGACCTTCGGGGTGCTGATCTCCGGACCGATCTGGGCGCACCAGGCGTGGTCGTCCTACTGGAACTGGGACCCCAAGGAGGTGTGGGCCTTCATCACGTGGGTGGTCTACGCCGCCTACCTCCACGCCCGCGCGACCGCCGGCTGGCGGGGGCGCAATGCCGCGATCCTCGCGCTCGTCGGGGTGGCGACGCTGTGGTTCAACTTCATCGGCATCAACTACTTCAGCACGACGAGCCAGCACTCGTACGCCCAAGGTGCCTCGGTGGAACGGACCGTCGAGCGGTCAGTCGTCGTCGGGGCTGGGCTTCGGCTTCGGCTTCCGGGGGTTGAGGCCGCGCAGGAAGTCGGGGTCGTCGTCGGGGCCGAGCGTCCGGGGACGTGAGCCGCCGCTGCCTCCGTCGAGGCGGCGCAGCATCAGCTTCACGAGCAACCACACGACCACCGCGATGGCGGCGACGACGAGCAGCACCTTCAGCATTCCCCCAATGTAGTCGTGTCGACCCAAGTGCGTGCTCCGAAGTCTGAGCCTGGTGCGGCCCGGACTTCGGGCCACGCCCTAGGCTGGATGCCGTGAAGGAGTTCGTCGTCTACACCGTCCTGCGGATCGTGCTGTTCCTTGCCTCGTTCGGCGTCGTCGTGGGGATCATGGCGCTGCTCTTCGACGGGCAGTACCACCTGTTCTGGGCGGTCGTCCTGGCCTTCCTGGTCTCGGGCATCGGCTCGTTCTTCATCCTCGACCGTCAGCGCGAGGCCTTTGCGCGACGCGTCGAGACGCGCGCAGCCCGCGCCACCGCGGCCTTCGAGGAGCGCAAGGCACGCGAGGACGCGGACTGACCGTGCTGTCGGTGACGCGTCGTCAGGCCCTGGCGTGGAGGTTGCGTCGCCAGCACCTCGTCGGCGGTGCGTCCGACGCGACCGAGGTCGTGCGCACCCTCGGTGCGGTGTCCGTGTTCGGCAGCGATCCCGACCTCGCCGTACGCCGTCGTCTGGCCGAGCCCGGCGCGCCGGGCGAGGTGCAGCGCGCCCTCACCGACGGTCGGCTGATGCGGACGTTGTCCTTCCGCGGATCCGTGCAGGTCATGGCGCCCGAGACTGCCGGCGCCTACCTCGCCGTCAGGTCGGCGGGTCGCCAGTGGGCGTTGAAGAGCTGGGTCGACCACTACCGGCTCGGGCCGGACGAGTGGCCCGAGCTGCGCGAGGTCGTCCGCGGTGTCGTGGCCGACGGGCCCGTGCTGCCGCAGGCGCTGGCCGACGCGCTCGAGGGCACCCGCTTCGCCCACCTGGCGCAGGAGTTCGCCGAGCCCAACATCACCCTGATCAAGCCGCTGTGCTGGCAGGGCGACGTCGCGCTCGGTCCCGACCTCGGAGGGCCCCTGATGCTCCAGAGCCCGGCTGCAGCGCCGACGTGGGGTGGCGTGCCGCCGCTGGACGAGGCCGGTCCACGGACGGTGCTGGAGTACGTCGCGGCCTACGGGCCGTGCACCCCTGACCACCTGGACTACTGGCTCGGCGGCGGGCTGAGTGCCGGACGAGCCCGGTTGAAGCGGTGGTGGGCCGCGGTCGAGGACCGACTCGTCGAGGTCGACGTCGACGGTGAGGCGAGGTGGGTCCTCGCCGAGGACGCGCCCGACCTGGCCGACGTACGGGCCGGGACGACGGTGGTGCTGCTGCCCGGCAAGGACGACTGGGTGATGGGGCCGGGCACCAAGGACACGTGGGTGGTGCCGGCGGAGCACCGCACGGCGATGACGCGCGGCGCCAACCCGGTCCTGGCCGACGGCGTCGTCCGCGGCACCTGGAAGGTCCACGGCGGGAGCGTCGAGGTCGACGCGCCCGACGCGCCCCGCGACGAGACGGCGGCCGAGGTCGACCGGCTCGAGGGCCTGCTCAGAACCCCGTGAGGCAGTAGGGCGGCTCGCTGAGGTCCGCCATCGCGGCGAACCGGCGTACGGCCTCGTCGGTGCCCGGCACGCGCCCGGCGGCGTGCAGGACGCTCACCCGGTGGCCGCCGAGGTAGAGCGCGCCCAGCGTCTCGGCGGTGAGGCTCACGTCGGCGGGCTGCTCGGTGCGGGTCACCTGCGCCCGACCACCCGAGGTCTCGACGGCGTAGTGGCCGGAGGCGTGGCCCTGCGGATCGTCGACCGCCAGCACCACCGTGCCGTCGGCGGTCCACGGGCGCGCTGCAAGAGCCCGCTCGACGTCGAGGACGCGGATCCAGAGGAACTCGCCGAGCGCGGTGACCTTCAGGCGGTTGAGGTCGACGAGCGCCCACTGCAGCGGGTCGTCGGGGTGGGACAGCCCGAACCTGACCTTCGTGGTCTGGTCCATGTGGGCCAGGAAGGACCACAGGCCGAGCTGGGCGGTCGGGGTGAGGGCGACCATCTCGTCGACCTTGACCAGCTTCTCCTCGCCGGGGGTGAAGACCACGAAGCCGTCGATGGTGCCCTCGGCGTCGAGGTGGACGGCGGCCCGGACCTTCGAGTTGGGGCTGCGGTCGTTGAAGTCGTAGGCGCCGGTGTGGATGTCCTTGTACTGCGCGGGCCAGTCCACCGAGCCGCGCTGCCGGGCATGGAAGGTGTCGAAGACTCCCTTGACGTGGCCCCACGCGTCCGCCGGTTCGACCAGCTCCACCCGACCGGTGTCCGTGAAGTCACGCAGCGCGAAGCCGGGGGAGGCGTCGAGCTCGATGGTCATGTTGAAGGTCGCCGGGCCGAATCCCCACCGCCCGTAGATCGTGGCCTCGGATGCGGTGAGCGCAGCCACGGGCACGCCCTGGGCCACCGCGTCCGCGAGGTCGTCCTCGATGAGGCGCGTGAGGAGGCCGCGGCGGCGGTGGGCGGCGCTGGTCGTGACGTCGGTGATCATCCTCAGTGGCAGCAGCTCGTGGCCGGCGTTGAGGGTCTTGTCGAGGCTGGCGTAGGTCGCCACCGGCATGGGGCCGGCGCCGAACTCACCTGCGGGGAGCCAGGCGCCGCTGACATGGACGCCGTCGGTGCGGTAGTGGTCCACCCAGCGCGTGATCATCTCGTCGTCCGGTCGGGGGTCGCGGAAGCCGCGCAGCACCGCGCCGATCCACCCGCGGCGCCGGGCCGTCGCCTCGTCGGAATCGTCCGAGAGGTCGAGGAGCGCGAAGTCGTAGTCCATCCGCAGCACGGTAGTGAGCGCGGCCTCCGCGGGCCACGGGTTATCGAGTCAGCCGAGCAGGAGAAGCGGGGCGGCCACCAGGACGGACCAGACCAGCTCGGACGCGCCCGTGCCGGCCAGCACGGGGATCAGCGCCGGGCCGACCGCGCCGGTGAGCACGGCCCGCGTCGGTGCAGCAGCGCGGGCGAGGAAGGCCAGCCCGACCAGCGCCCACCACGTCGTGGCGGCCGCGACCGCCACCACGGCTGCTGCGGCGACCAGGACGAGGAAGGCGTAGAGGTAGCGCGTGCGCTCGTCGCCGAGGCGTACGGCCAGCGTGTGCTTGCCGGCGACGGTGTCGGTCGGGATGTCGCGCAGGTTGTTGGCGACGAGGATCGCGCAGGCGAGGGCGCCGATGCCGATGCCGGCGTAGAGGGCCGGCCACTCCCACGTCTCCGTCTGCACGAACGTCGTGCCGATCACCGCGACCAGTCCGAAGAACACGAAGACCATCACCTCGCCGAGACCGAGGTAGCCGTAGGGCCTGTCGCCGCCGGTGTAGAACCAGGCTGCCACCACACAGATGGCGCCGACCGCGACGAGCCACCACGCGGTGGTCGCGGCGAGGACCAGGCCGGCGACTGCGGCGACCCCGAAGGCGGCGAAGGCTGCGGTCTTCACGGCGCGCGGTGTCGCCGCACCCGAGCCGACCAGACGCATCGGACCGACCCGGTCGGCGTCGGTCCCGCGGATGCCGTCGGAGTAGTCGTTGGCGTAGTTGACCCCGACCTGCAGCGCGAGGCTGACGACCAGCGCGAGCAGGGCCTTCCACCAGACGCTCTGGTCGACGTACGCCGCGACGCCGGTGCCGGCGAGGACGGGCGCGACGGCAGCGGGGAGGGTGCGGGGACGGGCGCCGGCGATCCAGTCAGCGGATGAAGTCACCGGTGGATTCTGGCAGTGGCGCGTCCGGGTCGAGCATCGAGGGCGGCCCGCCCGCCGCCTCGTCCTCGGGGTCGGGCGCGTCGGCCCGGGCGTCCGCCAGGACGTCGGCCGGCACGTGCTCCTCGAGGTAGCGCCGGGCGGCGTGGGCGGAGGCGTGCAGGCCGGCCGCCGCGGCCACGACGATGGCGGCGATCGTGAGCCAGCCGAAGGCGCCCCACTGCATGGCGAGGAAGCCGTAGACCGCCGGCGCCCAGAACCTGCCGAGGGTGCCGCCGAGCTCCGCGACGCCCTGGTAGTCACCGCGCCGCCGCGGGTC
Organism: uncultured Actinomycetota bacterium; assembly: GCA_963708875.1. Taxonomy (GTDB): domain Bacteria; phylum Actinomycetota; class Actinomycetes; order Propionibacteriales; family Nocardioidaceae; genus Nocardioides. The sequence goes on along the minus strand of CAVPUL010000003.1, from coordinate 173,267 downwards.
CATCAGCTCGGCCTCGAGGGTCCACCCGGAGGCGGACAGGAAGAGCTCGGCCCAGGTGAGGACGACGTGGCCCAGGAAGAACATGGCGATGGTCACCCAGCCCGCGGTCTGGTGGGTCGCCAACGTGATGAGACAGGTCAGCACGAAGAAGACCGAGGAGAAGCGCACCGCGCGCAGTGCCGTCCCGACGTCGTGGATGCCTCGGGAGGCCAGGCGCGGCAGCACGATGCACATGACCGTGTTGGTGCCGAACAAGATCGCGACGAGGACCTTGGGGGCGTCGGTCTCGGTCACCAGCCACACCGGGATCACGGTGTGCAGCAGCACCTGGTTGGTCCACATGACGCCGGTGAAGGTCGTCACCGCAACCCAGGCGCGGTTGCGGATGGCCGGGATGCCCTCGGGCTTCGCGCGCGGCTCGCTGCTGCGGACGTCGTGGGTGGCGTCGGGCAGGCGCAGCACGGCCACGCTGTTGGCCAGGAACAGCACCGCGCTCAGCACCGGCGCCCAGCGCAGCACGTCGGTGCCGAAGGCGATCGCGCCACCACCGAGGAAGGCGCCCACGCTGAAGCCGACGTTGAGCGCGGAGTACATGTAGGCCCGCGACTCGACTCGCTCCGACGGCGGCAGCACGTCGATGACGTAGGCGCCGTGGGCGGTGCCGCCGAGGGTGCCGGCGATCTCCATGGCCACCGCGAGGGCGACGTACTCGGGGAAGCTGTCGATGAACGGCCACGCCAGGAACAGCGCACCCTGCAGGACGGCGCTGAGCGACCACATCCGCTTCGGGCCGAAGTGGTCGACCAGCTTGCCCATCGGGACCGCCACGACGAAGCTCGAGATCGCAGCGATCGTCAGACCGATGCCGACCTGGCCCAGCGACAGGCCCACCACGAGGGTGAAGAACACCGCCGAGCCGGCCAGGAAGGCGCCGTCGCCGGAGGCGAAGATCAGCGACTGCAGGGACAGCCGACCCGCGAGGGGCGACGGGGGAGTGGCATAGCGTTTCAGGGCGGTGAGCATCGCTGGACAGTCTCGCTCCCGACACCGACAGGCGTCGCGCGATTTTCGGACAGGGCGGTGTGGGCTGCGTCTCGGTCGAGATCGTCATCCTGTTCGAAAATACTTCTCCACAGATGTGTTCATGCAGGTCAGAGTGTCGGTGGGGTCTGGGAGGATGGAACTGCCCCTCCTCGAAGCTCCCAGCACCACCAGGCTGACGCTCGACCGGTGCTGGAGCGGGCGACCTCGGCGATGGCCGCGCGGCGCCGTGCCGAGGTGACGCAGGTCTGATCCAGGGCCAGTCTCGCAGCCGGCTGCCGTCTCGTTGGTCGCGCTGCCCGGCGACTGGGTCCATCGGGCTGCTGCTGATGTTTCGCGGCCTCCTCTCCGCGGTCCCAGGTAATCGCTCCCGCAGGCGCGCTCTCGTTCACGTCCACCGGGCCTGTCCGCACGATGCTGCCCGGCAGCGGCGCGGGGCCGCCGCGAGGCGTACGCCCGGTTCGCCGCGACCGCCTCGCGGACGAGTGCGACGAAGGCGTCCTCGTCGAGGTCATCGCCCTCGAAGAGGTCGACCGCGCGGCGGGTGCCGGCGTCGAGGCTGGCGTTGAAGATGCCGGTGGGGTCGTCGAGGGAGGCGCCCTTGGCGAAGGTGGCCTTCACCTTGTCCTTGTAGGTCTCGACGGTGCAGATGAGGCCGTCGGCGGAGAAGGTGGGGACGCCGTCGGGGTTGGACGCCTTGCGCCACTTCACGTCCTCGGTGGCGTCAGGCTCGGCCTCGAGGACGAGCGCCCGCACGCGGTCGACGGCCTGCTCCCGCCAGTCGCCGGCCATCGGGTCAGCCCTCCCAGCCGGGTACGACGCGGAGGTCGCGGTCGGCTCCGTCGCCGAGCGCGCGGAGCGCCTCCTGGTAGGCCTCGCTGTCGTGCGTCGCGACGGCTGCGTCGACCGACGGGAACTCGATGACCACGGTGCGGGTCGTCTCCCCGAGCTCGAAGGTCGCCTCCGGGTTGCCGCGGGCGAGGAAGCGGCCGCCGCCGGCCTTGATCGCGGGCCCGGCGAGCTCGGCGTACGCCGTCACCTTGTCCTGGTCGTGCACGGCCTTGTAGACGCAGATCCAGTACGCACTCATGCCGCGAGCCTATGACGCTGCTCGCACCGGATGTCGACCTGCCCATCGGTCCCGTCGCAGCAGGGGTCGCCGAGCGACTAGCGTCAGGCGTGTGAGTTTCCTGAGGCCCTCGGACGAGCCATCAGTCGCGATCAGGCAGCTGTCGCGGTGGCTCGAGGCCGACCACCCAGACCCGCTGCTGATCGAGACCTCCGGTTCCACCGGCAGGCCCAAGAGAGTCGTGCTCCCGCAGCGCGCGGTGATCGCCAGCGTCGAGGCCTCGGCCCGGCGGCTGGGGGAGTCCGGTCGGTGGCTGCTCGCACTGCCCTCGTCGTACGTCGCCGGCGTGCAGGTGATCGTGCGCTCGCTCGTGGCCGGGCACGAGCCGATCGTCGTCGACGGGCTGGACGTCGGCCGCGCCGCCGCGTCCGACCACAGCACGACGCCGACCTTCGTGTCGCTCGTCCCGACCCAGCTGCACCGCATCCTCGGCAACCCCGAGCAGCTCGCCTCGCTCTCGCGCTGTCACACGGTGCTCGTCGGTGGCAGCGGGCTCGACGAGGACCAGCGGCGTCTCGCCGTGGACAACGGCGTCAACGTGGTCACCACCTACGGGTCCTCCGAGACCGCCGGCGGCTGCGTCTACGACGGCGTGCCGCTCGACGGTGTCGGCGTCACCCTCGGCCACGAGGGCCGCATCCGGATCGCCGGGCCCACCCTGTTCAGCCACTACGAGTCCGACCCCGAGGCGACGGCGGAGTCCGTCGTCGACGGCTGGTTCCTCACCTCGGACGCCGGGCGCTTCGACGACGACGGACGGCTCCAGGTCCTCGGTCGCATCGACGACGTCGTGATCAGCGGCGGGGTCAAGATCCCGCTGCCGGTCGTCGCCGAGCGACTGCGCCAGCACCTGCAGGTGGAGCAGGCCGAGGTGTTCGGCGTACCCGACCCGGAGTGGGGCCAGAGGCTCGTCGCCATCATCGTCGGCACGGCCAACGACGCCGAGCTGCGCGACTGGATCAGCACGGTCCACCCCAGGTCGTGGGCGCCGCGCGAGTTCATGCGTGCCTCCGGCATCCCGCTCCTGCCCAACGGGAAGGTCGACCGGCAGGCCCTGCAGGTCGGGCTCTGATGGCTGACCCGTCACTCCTCGTCTTCTCGATCCCCCTCGCCATCCGGTTCCGCGGGATCACCGTGCGCGAGGGCGTCCTGCTCCGCGGTGACGCGGGTTGGGGCGAGTGGTCGCCGTTCCTGGAGTACGACGACGCGACGTCGCGGCCGTGGCTCGCCTGCGCCCGCGAGGCCGCCGACGTGGGCTGGCCGGAGCCGCTGCGTGCACAGGTCCCGGTCAACGTCACCGTCCCCGCGACCGACCCCGAGCGCGCGCACGCGATCGTGCGTGCCGGCGGCTGCCGGACCGCCAAGGTCAAGGTCGCCGAGCGCGGCCAGGTGCTCGCCGACGACCTCGCCCGCGTCGAGGCGGTCCGTGACGCGCTCGGCCCGGACGGGCTGATCCGCGTGGACGCCAACGGCGCCTGGGACGTCGACGAGGCCGTCCGCGCGGTGGCGGCGCTCGACCGTGCGGCAGGTGGGCTGGAGTACGTCGAGCAGCCGGTCGCCTCCGTCGAGGACCTCGCCGTCGTACGCCGTCGCGTCAACGTGCCCATCGCCGCCGACGAGTCGATCCGTCGGGCCGAGGACCCCTACCGCGTGCGCGACCTCGAGGCTGCCGACATCGCCGTGCTCAAGGTGCAGCCCCTCGGCGGCGTACGCGCGTGCCTGCGGATCGCCGAGGACATCGGCCTGCCCGTCGTCGTCTCCAGTGCGGTCGAGTCGAGCATCGGCATCGCCGCCGGGGTTGCCCTCGCCGCCGCGCTCCCCGAGCTCCACCACGCCTGCGGGCTCGCGACCGTGCAGCTCCTCACCGACGACGTGGCGACCAGCCCGCTGCTGCCGGTGGACGGCATGCTGCCCGTGACCCGGCCCGAGGTGGACGACGAGGCGATGCGCCGGCTCGCCGCTCCCGACGACCGCGTCGACCACTGGCGTCGCAGGCTCGAGGCGGTAGGGCAGGATCAGCCGGCGTGACCACTCCCTCGACCGAGCTGGCCCGCACGGTGGTGACCGCGCTGCGCGGCGCGGCGGTGCGCGAGGTCGTCCTCGCGCCCGGGTCCCGCAACGCACCGCTGTCGTTCGCGCTGTACGACGCGCAGCGGCCGACCACACCGGCCGAGCCCGGCCTGCGACTGCACACCCGCATCGACGAGCGCACGGCCGCGTTCCTGGCCCTGGGGCTCGCCAAGGTCAGTGGGAGGCCCGCCGCGGTCGTCTGCACGTCCGGCACGGCTGTGGCCAACCTCCTGCCCGCCGTGGTCGAGGCGGCCCATGCCGGCGTCCCGATGGTGGTCGTGACGGCCGACCGCCCGGCTCGCCTCCGCGGCACCGGTGCCAACCAGACGACCGACCAGGTCGGCATCTTCGGCACCTTTGCGCCGACCCTGGACGTCGCCGCTGCCGACCTCGACACGCTGCTCGCGTTCGTGCGGACGCACGACGGCAGGCGCCCGGTGCACCTCAACGTCCAGCTGGACGATCCCCTCCTGCCCGACGACGACGGCTGGGACGGGGGCGAGGTCCCGGAGTGGGCCGTCCCCGCAGTGGCACCGGCGACGGAGCGGCTCGTCCTCGACCTCGGTCCGCGCACCGTCGTGGTCGCCGGCGACGACGCGGGTCCACCGGCCCGCGTGCTCGCTGAGAAGGCCGGCTGGCCGCTGCTCGCCGAGCCGTCCAGCGGCTGCCGCACCGGTGACAGCGTGATCCGGACCTACCGCCTCCTGCTCGACGGCGAGCTCGGCCGGCAGGTCGAGCGTGTGGTCGTGCACGGCCACCCGACCCTGTCTCGTCCCGTCTCGCGGCTGCTGGCTCGCGATGACGTCGAGGTGGTCGCGGCGCGGCACCGCGGCATCTGGCCCGACCGCCCCTTCGCCGTTGCCCGCGAGGCCGACCAGGTCGACGTCACGGGTCCGGACGACGCCGCCTGGTCGGAGTCCTGGCGTGCCGCGGACCGGACGACGTCGCGCGACCTCGACCGCCTCCTCGCCGCCGAGCCCGACCTGACGCCCCACGAGGTCGCCGGCGCGGTCAGCCGGGCCCTGCCCCGCCGCGGCCTGTTGTTCGTCGGCGCCTCCAACCCGGTCCGCGACCTCGACCTGATGGTGGCGCGCTACGAGGTCGGCGGCCGCCGCAAGGTGATCGCCAACCGCGGGCTCGCCGGCATCGACGGCACCACCAGCTCGGCGATCGGCGCCGCGCTCGGCCGGCCGCAGTCCTCACGCGCGATCGCGCTGATGGGCGACGTGACGTTCCTGCACGACACGACCGGGCTGTTCCTCGGCCCGCGCGAGGCCCGACCCGACCTGACGATCGTCGTGGTGAACGACGACGGCGGATCGATCTTCGCGACGCTGGAGCAGGGGGCGCCGGCGTACGCCGATCGCTTCGACACCCTCTTCGGCACCCCGCACGGCACCGACCTCGCCAGCCTCTGCGCGGCGGCCCGGATACCGCACCTGCGCGTCGACAGCCTGCCCGAGCTCGAGCAGGCGCTGGCGATGCCCAACGGGGGCATCGAGGTCGTCGAGGCACGGGTCCGTCGCGACAACCGCGCGGACCTCGACAGACGAATCCGCGCCCTGGTCCCGTAGGGGACCAAGGCGCGGATCGGTTGGTTCAGTGCTGCAGGGGAGAGCCGGTCAGGGCTGCGGGGTCTCCCAGACGCGCACCCAGTCGACGTACATGTGCTGGGGGAGCTTCTTGTCGGGCATCTCCAGCGCCTCGTAGTCCGAGGCGAGCAGGCTCAGGATGAGGTACTGCTGGGCCTTGGAGACGCGGGCTGACGTGCGCCAGGTCTCCTTGCCGTCGATGTAGAAGATGATGACCTTGGGCGTCCACTGGACCGAGAACACGTGGTAGTTCTTCGACCAGCCGTCCTTCTTGTTCTGCAGGAACGACGTCGAGTCCTTGATCCACGAGCCGGTCTTGATCAGGCGCTGGCCCTTGTACCAGTGGATGAAGCTCGTCAGGCCACCCTGCGGGTGCTTGTCACCGAAGTACTCGATGACATCGATCTCGTGACCCAGGCTGCCGGGGTGGTTGTCGCCCACCGGCTGCATCCAGAAGCTGGCGTGCTGGCCCTGGAGCTTCTGCATCTTGATGCGGGCCGAGGCCACGCCGTAGCGGAAGCTGAAGGTCTTGTCGGTGCCGACGTGCCCGTTGAGGCGGTAGGAGATCTTCTTGGTCTCCTTGCGCGACGCGGCCTTGCACTTGTCGTTGCGCGACTTGTCCTTGATGACGCTCAGGCGCAGCGCGCCACCGGAGACGTTGACCGCGGACGGGTCGCCCTTCGAGCAGAGGCGCTTGCTCGAGGCCTCGTAGTCCTGCCCGCGCATGGTCCAGACGGGGTTCAGGGTCGTGCCGGTGAACTCGTCGGTGAAGGTCGGGGTCAGCCAGCGCGCCGTGTCGACGGACTTGCTCGTGGCGGCCTTGAGGCCGCTGAACTTCGCGGCGGTCGCCCGGTAGGTCAGGGCCTGGCCGCTCTTGGAGACCAGGGCGGTGAAGTAGGCGCGACCGGACTTGGTCTGCTTGGCCTTGCCGACCTTCTTCCAGGACGAGCCCTGGAGCTGCTGGAGGACGACCGGACGGCCGACCTTGACCGGCTTGATCGTCGCGATCACCGAGCCCTTCGCCGAGCTGGCGCTGGCGGTGCGCTTGCCGGGCTGGACGATCTGCGGGAGAGCCTCCAGCGTGATCTTCTGACCGGCCTTCTTGGCGCTGGCAGACGTCGACGCGGCACGGGCCGCGGAGTCGGCGTTCGAAGCAGAACCCGTCTCGGTGTTCAGGAGCAGGGACGCGGGCAGGATCAGCGCGAGTGCGCTGCCTGCGAGCACGCGGCGTGCAGACATGTGAACTCTCTTCGTGTCGGGTGCGATTGGTGTGTTCCCCCTGGGCACTCCACCCGTCGGAGGCGCCACCACCCTAACCGCGAACCCCTTGCGTCACACGATTCCCGTCACATTGCGCGGGCCTAGGGTGGTCCGCATGCGGATCACCAAGTTCGGTCATGCGTGCGTACGGATCCAGGGCGACGGCGGTGTGGTCGTCATCGACCCGGGCAGCTTCACGGATGCGTCGGCCCTCGACGGCGCGGACGCGGTGCTGATCACCCACGAGCATGCGGACCACGTGCACCCCGACCACCTGCGCGGCACCGACGTGCCGATCTGGACGATCGCCGCGGTCGAGCGGATGCTGCGCGACCAGGCGCCCGACGTGGCCGAGCGCGTCACCGTCGTACGGCCGGGGGACCGCCTCGAGGTCGTCGGCACCGCGGTGGAGGTGGTGGGCGAGAAGCACGCGGTGATCCACCCCGACTACGACCGGTTCGACAACTCCGGCTACGTCCTGGAGTCGGGCGGCGCCAGCGTCTACCACCCGGGAGACTCGCTCCTCGCTCCCGGACGTGCCGTCGACGTGCTGCTGGCACCGGTCAGCGCGCCGTGGCTCAAGGTCGGTGAGGCGATCGACTTCGTGCGCGAGGTCGGTGCCCCGACGTCGTTGGCGATCCATGACTGCGTCTACAGCGAGATCGGCCTCGCCATGGTGGCCGCCCACATGGCGAACCTGCTCCCCGAGCACCAGGCGTTCGAGCGCCGCGAGCCCGGACAGGACCTGTAGCCGGTTCAGCCTGCTTCGAGGGCGTCGCGCACCGGCACGAACTTCGCCTGCGACTCGGCCAGCTCGGCCTCGGGGTCGGAGCTCGCGACGATGCCGCAGCCGGCGAAGAGGCGTACGCCGCCCTCGGTGACCATCGCCGAGCGGAGCGCGATGCCCCACTCGCCGTCGCCCGAGGCGTCCATCCAGCCGACGGGTCCGGCATAGCGGTCGCGCGGCATGCCCTCGATCTCGTGGATCAGCTCGGTGGCGGCCGCCGTCGGCGTTCCGCCCACTGCCGCGGACGGGTGGAGCGACTCGGCCAGCTGCAGTGACGAGGCGACGTCGTGGACCACGCCGTTCACGTCTGTCGCCAGGTGCATGACGTTGGGCAGGTGGAGGACGAACGGCGCCTCGGGGACGTTCATCGACGAGCAGTGCGGCTCCAGGGCGTCGGCGACCGAGCGCACGGCGTACTCGTGCTCCTCGAGGTCCTTCGACGAGCGGGCGAGCGTCGCGGCGAGCGCGAGGTCGCGCTCGTCGTCACCCGTGCGCCGGATGGTGCCGGCCAGCACCCGCGAGGTGACCAGGCCGCGCTCGCGTCGGACGAGCATCTCCGGTGTGGCGCCGAAGAGGCCGTCGACGTGGAAGGTCCAGCACATCTCGTACTGCTCGGCCAGGCGGTGCAGCGGCCAGCGCACGTCGAGTGGCTCGTCCGTCGACGCGATCAGGTCGCGGGCGAGCACGACCTTCTCCAGCTCTCCTGCGGCGATCCGGCTGACCGCGTCGGCGACGACGGACATCCACTCCTCGCCGTTGCGGGCACCGTCGGAGAACGTGAGGCCGACCGGCGGCCGGGGCGCAGGCGTGGGCGTGAGGTCCGGGGCATCGACCGAGACGGTGGTCAGCCAGGTGCGGGCGCCGCGGCGACCGACGACGACCTGCGGGATGACGAGCACCGAGTCGCCGGGCTCGTCGGCGAACGCGAACGCGCCGAAGCACACCGGACCGCTGCCCGGCTCGCCGACCGCGTCGTCGACCTCGGCGCGCGCGATCGTCTCCGACCACCACTTCACCGCGTCGCTGAACCGGGTGGGGCCCGAGGTCTCCAGCCGGGCTGCGACGCCCCAGCCGACGAGGCCCTCGCCGCGGCGCAACCAGCTCACCGCGTCCTGCTCGGGCAGCAGGTCGAGGAGGGGGAGGTCCGCCAGGTCCACCGGGACGGTGCACACGCGGAGCGGTGCGGCAGGTCCGGGCGGAGAGCCGGACGCGGGGGTCGTCACGAGGGGCGAGCCTACGCCGGGGGCCCACAGGCGCCGAACGCGAGATCGGCCAAACGGCGAACAGGAGGCCACCGCGTCGCCTACGTTTCGCGGATACACCACACACGCAGGAGGTCGCACGTGCCTGTTCACGAATCGCCGCTCGCCCGGCTCGAGCGCCACGCCCGAGCGCGTAGCCTCGACGTCGCCGTGATCGAGCAGCGCGAGCAGGCCGACCGCACGGAGTGGGTCTCGCTCACCTGGAACGAGCTCTACCGCCGCGTCATCGACGGTGCCGCCGGCATGATCGAGGCCGGGGTCAACCCCGGTCAGGTCGTCGTCATCCGCGTCCCCACCGGCATCCGCCAGCTCGAGCTCGAGCTCGCCACGCGCGTCGCGGGTGCCGTCCCGCTGCTCCTGCCCGACCACATGGCTCCGGCCGAGGTGGCCCGGCTCCTCGACGAGATCCAGGTGCGCCTGGTCATCGTCGACCATGAGAGCCGGCTGTCGCTGCTGCGTCGCGCCGCCCTCGCCGAGGCCCAGCTCTTCGAGTGTGACGACCGGTCGTGGGAGCGCCTGCGCGGGATGGGCCTCGAGCGCCGCAAGCGCCAGCCCGACCTGCTGTCGTACGTCGACTCGGTGCGCAAGGACGCCTCGTCCACTGCCGTCCTCGGGCTGACGCGCGAGAAGTCCCAGGCCTGGCTCTTCCGTCCCGAGTGCTCCGGCATGCTCTCCGACCTCAGGCCGGACGACGTCGTGCTCCTGACCGGCGAGGCCACCGACCGCTTCACCACGGTGGTCCGCGACGCGCACCTGAGTGCCGGCTGCACGATGGCGTGGGTCGAGACCCCGGGCCAGCTCGAGGCCGCCCTCGCACACGTACGTCCCACCCACGTCCTGCTGGACCACGCCACCGCGAAGGTGCTCGAGGAGCTCCTCGTGACCGCCCAGATCGACGGCGCCGCCTGGCACGAGACACCCCAGGAGGTGCTCGACGCCGCGTCGGCCCGCGTCGCTGAGGCGAGGCTCACGTCGCGTACGAAGAAGCTGGCCGCCGACGTCACCGCACTCGCGCCGTGGTGGGGGGACCGGATGCGGATGCTCGCGCTCGACCTGCGGGTCAACCACACCATCAGCGGCATGGCATCGGCTCTGGGCTACCGCATCGGGCGCATCGCGCACCACCCAGCCGTCAAGCTCGACCTCGCCCGGGAGCACACCGTCGTCCACGTGCCGGCCGCACCGGCCCGCGAGGTGTCGACGGTGAACCTGCCGCGCCGCGGTCGCACGGCCGCGGACCTCGACTCGGCGTTCTCGCTCGCCGGGTCCTGACAGCAGCTAGGACCGGTAGACGATCACCTTGTCGCCGATCCGCACGTGGTCGAAGAGCCACTCGACGGCCGCGCGGTCGCGCACGTTGACGCACCCGTGCGACGCGCCGTTGTAGCCGTTGGCGGCGAAGTCGGGGGAGTAGTGGACGGCCTGGCCTCCGGAGAAGAACATCGCGAACGGCATCGAGGTGCCGTAGAGGTTCGACACGTGGTCGCGTGACTTGCGCTGCACCGCGAAGGCGCCCTCGCGCGTGGGCAGCTCGTCGGAGCCGAACCGGACCTCGACCGTCCGGAGCACGACGCCGTCGACGACCCAGCGCAGCGAGCGTGACGACTTGTCGACGCACATCGCCCGCCCGGTCGTGCAGCGTGGGTCGAGGGCCGGGCCCTGCGGGACGATGTTGAAGAGCTCGGCCTTCGTGGGCTCGCGCGTCATCTCCTTGAGCCGGTCGAGCGTGCGGCGATCGACCTGGCCGGTCACCGGGATCTTCCGCTTGGCCTGGAAGCCCCGTACGGCCTCGACGGTCTTGCGCGTGTAGCGCCCGCTCACCTTGGCGTCGAACCAGCCGACCTGCTTGAGCCGCGCCTGCACCTGTCGCACCCACATGCCGGTGTCACCCCGCTCGAGCAGGGGGCGGCCGGGGGCGTACACGTTGTGCATCGCCTCAGGTGTGGGCTCGGCGGTGAGGGCGACGAGCTTGAGCCACGTGCGCTCGTCGACCACGCCGCCCGTCTGCCACCCGCGACGCTGCTGGAATCGGGTCACGCCGGCGCGGGTCTCAGCGTCGTAGCGGTTCGTGACGACCTCCGAGTGGAGGCCGAGCTGGTGGAGCCGGCTCTGCAGCTCACGCACCCGCCAGCCGGTGTCACCGGGGCGGATCGGGGTGAACTCGGCGCGGGCCGACGAGCTGCTCGCCTGAGCACCTTCGACGACGACGGACAGGGTGCCGAGCGAGCACATGAGTGCGAGCAGCAGCGCGATGAGACGGCGTGGCATGGATCGTTCCCCCCGGACGGTGTGAGTGTGTCGAGTGTAAGGACGTCGTGGGAGACCCCCACGTTGCACGTCCCGTGCCTCGGACGCCTACGCTCGCCGCGTGGCCCGCGCTGACCTGGACAAGCAACCGACCGACGTACGTCGCATGTTCGACACGGTCGCGAAGCGCTACGACCTGACCAACGACCTGATGACCGCCGGCATCCAGCGCAGCTGGCGCCGCTCCATGGTCGAGGCCGTCGCGCCGCGCCAGGGCGACCTCGTGCTCGACCTCGCTGCGGGCACCGGGTGCTCGAGCGAGCCGTTCGGCGCTCACGGCGCCACGGCCGTGGCGTGCGACTTCTCGGTCGGGATGCTGCAGCAGGGCAAGAAGGACCGCCCCCTGCTGCCGTTCGTGGCCGGCGACGGCACCCGTCTGCCGTTCCTCGACGAGACCTTCGACGCGGTGACGATCTCCTACGGACTGCGCAACTTCGTGGACCCGGTCGCCGGCCTCAAGGAGATGCTGCGCGTCACCCGCCCCGGCGGCCGGCTCGTCGTCTGCGAGTTCAGCCGGCCCACCAACGGGGCGTTGCGCACCGTCTACCTCGACGGCTTCATGCAGGCCCTGCCGCGCATCGCCTCCCTGACAGCCAGCGCCGCCGACGCCTACGTCTACCTCGCCGAGTCGATCCGCGCCTGGCCCGACCAGGCCGGGCTGGCCGCGCTGATCGCCGAGGCCGGCTGGCAGCGCCCCGAGTGGCGCAACCTGACCGGCGGGATCGTCGCGCTGCACCGCGCCACGGCCTGATCGGGGCAGGCATTTAGGGCACGCGGCTCTTGCCGAAATGTGCAGGTCAGGGCAGGTTCCAGCGGTCCGCACCCCGACGTGACGTAGGTCGCTCCCGAGTCCTAGACTGTGGCCCGCGCCACTCGTGAAGACATTCACAAAGTCACATGCACCACTCGCCCGGCGCAGCAGACCGGAAGGGAATCGATGGAGCTCTACACGCCGATCCTGGTGCTGGCACTCATCGCGACGGGCTTCGCGGTCTTCTCCGTGGTGATCAGCGCGTTCACGGGTCCCCAGCGCTACAACCGCGCCAAGCTCGACTCCTACGAGTGCGGCATCGAGCCGACTCCGCAGCCCGTGGGCGGCGGTCGCTTCCCGGTGAAGTACTTCATCACCGCGATGCTCTTCATCGTCTTCGACATCGAGATCATCTTCCTCTACCCGTGGGCCGTGCACTTCGAGCAGATGCGCGTCTTCGGGCTCGTGGAGATGGTCCTCTTCATCGTTACTGTCTTCATCGCCTACGCCTACGTATGGCGACGCGGCGGACTGGATTGGGACTGAGGCCCGTGATGCACGCACATTGCCTGCGTTGTCGTCGGTCGACGACCGCTCCGCTTCGCTCCGCTGAAGGTCGCCTTCCCTCCTCCGCCTTGGCACTGCACGCGCCTCACGACCCTCAGAGGGAGATCTGAAATGGGACTTGAAGAGAAGCTGCCGTCCGGCGTCCTGCTGACCACGGTCGAAGGTGTCGCCGGCTACATGCGCAAGGCGTCGTTCTGGCCCGCCACGTTCGGCCTGGCCTGCTGCGCCATCGAGATGATGACCAGCGGTGGCCCGAAGTACGACCTGGGCCGCTTCGGCATGGAGGTCTTCCGGGCCAGCCCGCGCCAGGCCGACCTGATGATCGTCGCCGGCCGGGTCAGCCAGAAGATGGCCCCGGTCCTGCGCCAGATCTACGACCAGATGGCCGAGCCCAAGTGGGTCCTGGCGATGGGTGTGTGCGCCTCGTCCGGCGGCATGTTCAACAACTACGCCGTCGTGCAGGGCGTCGACCACGTCGTGCCGGTCGACATGTACCTCCCCGGCTGTCCGCCGCGTCCGGAGATGCTGATCGACGCGATCCTCAAGCTGCACGACCAGGTCCAGGCCACCAAGCTCGGCGCCAACCGCCGTGCCCAGATCGCCGAGCTCGAGACCACCGCGCTGCGCGCGCTTCCCACGTCGGAGATGAGGGGCCTGCTCCGGTGAGCGACGACAAGAGCGACAAGAACGAGTCGGCCCGTCCCGCCGAGGAGCGCAACCTCGAGGCGGCCAAGGACAAGACCGGCACCGGCAGCGGCGTCGAGCAGGTAGCCCCGGAGCAGTCCCCCGAGAACGTCCCTGCCCCCACCCGCGAGGTGCGCGCGGTCGGCGTACGCCAGGGCATGTTCGGCACGTCCGGCACCGGTGACACCTCCGGCTATGGCGGCCTGGTCAGCGCGAAGGTCTACCCCGCCCCGTCGCAGAAGCCCTACGGCGGGTGGTTCGACGAGGTCTCCGACGCGCTCGAGGCGCGGCTCGAGGCCACCGACCTCATGAGCGCGATCGAGAGCGTCGTGGTCCACCGCGGCGAGATCACCTTCCACGTCCGTCGCGAGGACCTTCCGTTCGTGGGCCAGATGCTGCGCGACGACGAGGCACTCCGCTTCGAGTTCTGCGCGGGCGTCAGCGGCGTGCACTACCCCGACGACACCGGTCGCGAGCTGCACGCGGTGTACCAGCTCACCTCGATGACCCACAACCGCCGGATCCGGGTCGAGGTGTCCGTGCCGGACAGCGACCCGCACCTCCCGAGCCTGGTGAGCGTCTACCCGACCCTCGACTGGCACGAGCGCGAGACGTACGACATGTTCGGGCTGATCTTCGACGGTCACCCCGCTCTCACCCGGGTCCTGATGCCGGACGACTGGCCGGGCCACCCGCAGCGCAAGGACTACCCGCTCGGCGGCATCCCCGTCGAGTACAAGGGTGGCTCCATCCCTCCGCCGGACCAGCGCAGGAGCTACAACTGACATGACGACCGAACAGGACTTCTACGCAGCCCCCGGCGACACCAGCCAGGGCAAGGTCTTCACCGTCACCGGGCAGGACTGGGACTCGATCACGCAGAGCATCGGCGAGTCCGCCGAGGAGCGCGTGGTCGTCAACATGGGTCCGCAGCACCCGTCGACGCACGGCGTGCTCCGGCTGATCCTCGAGCTCGAGGGCGAGACCGTCACCGAGGCGCGCTGCGGCATCGGCTACCTGCACACCGGCATCGAGAAGAACATGGAGTACCGCTCCTGGGTGCAGGGCACGACCTTCTGCACCCGGATGGACTACCTCTCCCCGTTCTACAACGAGATGGCCTACGTCATGGGCGTCGAGCGGCTGCTCGACATCGAGGACGACATCCCGGAGAAGGCCGAGGTGATGCGCGTCCTGCTGATGGAGCTCAACCGCATCTCCTCCCACCTGGTCTGCATCGCCACCGGCGGCATGGAGATCGGCGCCCTCACGGTGATGACGATCGGCTTCCGCGAGCGCGAGCTGGTGCTCGACCTGTTCGAGCTGATCACCGGCCTGCGGATGAACCACGCGTTCATCCGTCCGGGCGGTGTCGCCCAGGACCTGCCGCCCGGTGCCCTCGACGAGATCCGCGACTTCATCGTCCTGATGAAGAAGCGCCTCCCCGAGTACGCCGCCCTCTGCAACGCCAACCCGATCTTCAAGGGTCGTCTGGAGGGGGTCGGCCACCTCGACCTCGCCGGCTGCATGGCGCTCGGCCTCACCGGCCCGGTGCTGCGCTCGACCGGGTTCGCGTGGGACCTGCGCAAGACGCAGCCCTACAGCGGCTACGAGGACTACGACTTCGAGGTCCAGACCTGGGACACCTGCGACTCCTACGGTCGCTTCCGGATCCGGCTCAACGAGATGTGGGAGTCGCTCAAGATCGTCGAGCAGGCCGTCGACCGCCTCGCCGGCCTCGAGGGTGCCCCGGTCATGGTGGGCGACAAGAAGATCGCGTGGCCCAGCCAGCTCGCCATCGGCAGCGACGGCATGGGCAACAGCATGGACCACATCCGCCACATCATGGGCGAGTCCATGGAGGCGCTGATCCACCACTTCAAGCTGGTCACCGAGGGCTTCCGCGTCCCGGCCGGCCAGGCCTACGTCCCGATCGAGTCGCCGCGCGGCGAGCTGGGCGCCCACGTCGTCTCCGACGGCGGTACGCGACCCTTCCGCGCGCACTTCCGCGACCCGTCGTTCACCAACCTGCAGGCGACGAGCGTGATGAGCGAGGGCGGCATGGTCGCCGACGTCATCGTCGCGATCGCCTCCATCGACCCCGTCATGGGAGGCGTCGACAGATGAGCCACCCCACGAACTTCTCGTTCTCCCCCGCTTCGC
This sequence comes from uncultured Actinomycetota bacterium, assembly GCA_963708875.1. Lineage (GTDB taxonomy): Bacteria > Actinomycetota > Actinomycetes > Propionibacteriales > Nocardioidaceae > Nocardioides. The sequence goes on along the minus strand of CAVPUL010000003.1, from coordinate 157,654 downwards.
TCCTCTGCCCGACAACTTCGAGGGGACCCCGACCATGACACTGGACCAGAAGAACTGGGACGAGCTGCGCGAGATCGCGGCCCGCTACCCGGAGGCACGATCCGGGCTGCTGCCGATGCTGCACCTCGTGCAGTCGGTCGAGGGCAAGGTCACCCCGGAGGGCATCGAGGCGTGCGCCGAGGTGCTCGGCATCAGCGCGGCCGAGGTCAACGGCGTGGCGACCTTCTACACGATGTACAAGCGCAAGCCGGTCGGCGACTACCACGTCGGCGTCTGCACCAACACGCTGTGCGCGGTGATGGGCGGCGACCTCATCTTCGAGCGGCTCAAGGACCACCTCGACGTGGGCAACGACGAGACGACCGAGGACGGCAAGGTCACGCTCGAGCACATCGAGTGCAACGCGGCCTGCGACTACGCCCCGGTGATGATGGTCAACTGGGAGTTCATGGACAACCAGACGCCCGAGTCGGCGGTCCAGGTCGTCGACGACCTGCGCGCCGGCAACGAGGTCCACTCCACGCGAGGTCCCCGCCTGGGCACGTGGCGCGAGGCCGAGCGGGTGCTCGCCGGCTTCCCCGACGACCGTGCTGACGAGGGACCGGCGGCCGGTGCGCCGTCGCTGGTCGGCCTCAAGATCGCCCGCGAGAAGGGTTGGACGGCCGGCGCGGACGCCCACCAGGGCAAGGAGGAGACGACGTGACCGACACCCTGACCCCCGTCCTCACCGACAACTGGGACGCCGAGCGCGCCTGGACCCTGGCGTCGTACGAGGAGCACGGCGGCTACGCCGCCCTCGACAAGGCCTTCGCGATGGCGCCCGACGACGTGATCACCGCCGTCAAGGAGTCCGGCCTGCGTGGCCGCGGCGGCGCCGGCTTCCCCACCGGCATGAAGTGGGGCTTCATCCCGCAGGACAACCCGAAGCCGAAGTACCTCGTGGTCAACGCCGACGAGTCCGAGCCGGGCACCTGCAAGGACACCCCGCTCATGCTCGCCAGCCCGCACACGCTGGTCGAGGGCGTCATCCTCAGCTCCTACGCCATCCGGGCCAACACCGCGTTCATCTACGTCCGCGGCGAGATCATCCATGTCATCCGCCGCCTGCAGCGCGCGGTGCAGGAGGCATACCTCGCCGGCCACCTCGGCAAGAACATCCACGGCTCTGGCTACGACCTCGACCTGATCGTGCACGCCGGTGCCGGCGCCTACATCTGCGGCGAGGAGACGGCGCTGCTCGAGGGCCTCGAGGGGCGTCGCGGCCAACCGCGCCTGCGCCCGCCGTTCCCCGCGGTCGCCGGCCTCTACGCCAGCCCGACGGTCATCAACAACGTCGAGTCGATCGCCTCGGTGCCGAGCATCATCAACAACGGCGCCGCGTGGTTCGCCGGCATGGGCACCGAGAAGTCCAACGGCTACGGCATCTTCAGCCTCTCCGGCCACGTCACCCACCCCGGCCAGTACGAAGCCCCGCTGGGCATCACCCTGCGCGAGCTCATCGACCTGGCCGGCGGCATGCGCGAGGGCCACGAGCTGAAGTTCTGGACGCCCGGCGGATCCAGCACCCCGCTCCTGACGCCCGAGCACCTCGACGTGCCGCTCGACTTCGAGTCGGTCGGCGCGGCGGGCTCGATGCTCGGCACCCGTGCACTGCAGCTCTTCGACGAGACCACGTGCGTCGTGCGCGCCGTCCTGCGGTGGACCGAGTTCTACAAGCACGAGTCCTGCGGCAAGTGCACGCCGTGCCGCGAGGGCACGTGGTGGCTGACGCAGACCCTCGCCAGGCTGGAGAAGGGCCAGGGGAGCGAGTCCGACCTCGACCTCCTCCTCGACCAGTGCGACAACATCCTGGGCCGGTCGTTCTGCGCGCTCGGCGACGGCGCCACCAGTCCGATCTCGAGCTCGATCCAGCACTTCCGTGACGAGTACCTCGCGCACCTGACGCACGGCGGCTGCCCGTTCGACCCGGCTGCCTCCACCGCCTTCCCCTCGACCTCGAGTGCACCTGTGGGAGCCGACGCATGACGACCACCGACAAGTCCGTCGAGAAGAGTGCGCCCGACAAGGTCGACACCGACCTCGTGACGCTGACCATCGACGGTGTCCAGGTCAGTGTCCCCAAGGACACCCTGGTGATCCGTGCGGCCGAGCAGGTCGGCGTACAGATCCCGCGCTTCTGCGACCACCCGCTGCTCGACCCGGTGGGCGCGTGCCGCCAGTGCCTGGTCGACATCCCCGACGCCGGCAACGGTCGCGGCTTCCCGAAGCCGCAGGCCTCCTGCACGCTGCCGGTCGCCGAGGGCATGGTGGTCAACACCCAGGCGACCAGCGAGGTGGCCGACAAGGCCCAGCAGGGCGTGATGGAGTTCCTGCTGATCAACCACCCGCTCGACTGCCCCGTCTGCGACAAGGGTGGCGAGTGCCCCCTGCAGAACCAGGCGATGAGCAACGGTCGCGGTGAGAGCCGCTTCGCCGAGTCCGGTGGCATCAAGCGCACGTTCCCCAAGCCGATCAACATCTCCGCGCAGGTCCTGCTCGACCGCGAGCGGTGTGTGCTCTGCGCCCGCTGCACCCGCTTCTCCGAGCAGGTCGCGGGCGACCCGTTCATCGCTCTCGCCGAGCGCGGCGCGCTGCAGCAGGTCGCGATCTACGAGCGCGAGCCCTTCGAGAGCTACTTCTCCGGCAACACGATCCAGATCTGCCCCGTCGGCGCGCTGACCTCGGCCGACTACCGCTTCCGCTCACGTCCCTTCGACCTCGTCTCCACGCCGGGCGTGGCCGAGCACGACGCCTGCGGCGCGGCGATCCGGATCGACCACCGCCGCGGCAAGGTGATGCGTCGCCTCGCCGGCAACGAGCCCGAGATCAACGAGGAGTGGATCAGCGACAAGGACCGCTTCGCGTTCCGCTACGCCCAGGTCGAGGACCGCATCACCTACCCGCAGATCCGTGAGGACGGTGAGCTCCGCCCCGCGTCGTGGCCCGAGGCCTTCGCCGTCGCCGCACGCGGGCTCCGCGAGGCCGGTGCCGGCGCCGTCCTGACCGGTGGTCGCCTGACCGCCGAGGACGCCTACGCCTACGCCAAGTTCGCCCGCGTCGCGCTCGAGACCAACGACGTCGACTTCCGCGCCCGTCCGCACAGCGCCGAGGAGGCCTCGTTCCTGGCCTCGCACGTCGCGCTGTCCGGCGACGTGACCTACGCCGACCTCGAGGCCGCGCCCGTCGTGGTGCTGCTGGGCCTCGAGCCCGAGGACGAGGCGGCGACGATCTTCCTGCGGCTGCGCAAGGCGGCCAGGCACGGTCGTACGCAGGTCGTGTCCGTCGCGCCCTACAGCTCGCGCGGCCTGGCCAAGATGAACGGCCGCCTGCTGCCCGCCGCGCCCGGCACCGAGGTCGAGGTCATCGGCTCGCTCGCGGACGCGGAGCACGGCGTCTCCAAGGACGCGGTGATCCTGGTCGGTGAGCGCCTCGCCGCGACCCACGGTGCCCTCACGGCCGCTGCCGACCTGGCCGCCCGCACCGGCGCCCGCCTGGCGTGGGTCCCGCGCCGGGCCGGTGACCGCGGTGCGGTCGAGGCCGGCGCCCTGCCCACGCTGCTCCCCGGTGGCCGCCCGCTCGGCGAGGCCTCGGCCCGCGTCGACGTGGCTGCTGCCTGGGGCGTTGACTCGCTGCCCGCCAAGGCCGGTCGCGACGGCAACGCCATCGTGTCCGCGCTCGCCAAGGGCGACCTCGGCGGCCTGGTCGTCGGCGGCGTCGACCCCGACGACACGAGCGACCCCGCGGCGTTCCGCGCGGCGCTCGACGCAGCCGGGTTCGTGGTCAGCCTCGAGCTCCGCGCCACCGACGTGACGGCCGTGGCCGACGTCGTGCTGCCGGTGGCCCCGACGACCGACAAGGCCGGCACCTTCGTCACGTGGGACGGCCGACCGCGGGAGTTCAGTGCCGTCTTCACCAACCCGGCATCGCTGCCCGATCTCCGGGTGCTCTCGGGCATCGCCGACGAGCTCGGGCGCCCCCTGGGGTTCCGCACCGTCTCCGAGGTCCGTGCCGAGATGCAGTCGCTCGGTCCGTGGGACGGCGCGCGTCCGGCGCACGACGCCGGCAAGGCGCCCCGCCCGGCCAAGCCCGGCAAGGCGGGCTCGTTCGCCCTCGCCTCGTGGAAGCAGCTGATCGACCTCGGCTCGATGCAGGACGGCGAGGCGCACCTGCGCGCGACCGCCCGCACCCCGGTCGTACGCCTCAACCGGGCGTCGTACGAGTCCGTGTTCGGGCTGCTGGAGGGTGAGCCCGGTCGTGACCAGCTCGCCACCGTCACCGGTGACCGGGGCAGCATCACGCTGCCCGTCGTGGTCGCCGACCTGCCCGACGGCGTGGTCTGGGTCCCGGCCCGGTCCTTCGGTCGCGGCGTCCTCGCCGAGCTCGCCTCACCGGGCAGCACGGTCACCGTGAAGGGAGCGAAGGCGTGAACCACCTCCTGCCGCTGGCAACCGACCTGCCCGACTCGAGCCTGGCCCAGTTCGGTCAGGACCCGTGGTGGGTCGTCCTGCTCAAGGCCGTCCTGATCTTCGTGGTCCTGGTGGTCCTGACGCTCTTCAACATCTGGTTCGAGCGTCGCGTCGTGGCCCGCATGCAGCACCGCATCGGCCCCAACGTGCACGGCCCCTTCGGCCTCCTGCAGTCGCTCGCCGACGGCGTGAAGCTGGCGCTCAAGGAGGACATCATCCCCACGGCGGCCGACAAGGTCGTCTTCCTCCTGGCCCCGGTCATCGCGGTCGTGCCGGCGTTCGTGACCTGGGCGGTCATCCCGCTCGGTCCCGAGGTCAACTTCTTCGGTCATCAGACCCCGCTGCAGCTGACCGACATGCCGGTGGCCGTCCTCTTCATGATGGCCATCGCCTCGATCGGCATCTACGGCATCGTGCTGGGCGGCTGGTCGTCCGGCTCGACGTACTCCCTGCTCGGCGGTCTCCGCTCGAGCGCGCAGATGATCTCCTACGAGGTCGCGATGGGCCTCGCCCTCGTCGCCGTCTTCCTCTACGCCGGCTCGATGTCGACGTCGGAGATCGTGGCTGCGCAGGACCGGCTGTGGTTCGGCCTGATCCTCGCGCCGTCCTTCGTCATCTACGTGATCTCGATGGTCGGCGAGACCAACCGCGCGCCGTTCGACCTCCCCGAGGCCGAGGGCGAGCTGGTCGGCGGCTTCCACACGGAATACTCCAGCCTCAAGTTCGCGCTGTTCTTCCTGGCCGAGTACATCAACCTCGCCACCGTCTCGGCGATCGCCACGACGCTCTTCCTCGGTGGCTGGGCGGCTCCGTGGGGTGTCGAGAACGTGTGGGAGGGCGCCAACGGCGGCTACTGGCCACTGCTCTGGTTCTTCGGCAAGGTCTTCATCTTCATCTTCATGTTCGTCTGGCTGCGCGGCTCGCTGCCCCGCCTGCGCTACGACCAGTTCATGGCGCTGGGCTGGAAGATCCTGATCCCCGTCTCGCTGGCCTGGACCGTCGCGGTCGCGACCATCCGCGTCATCTCGCTCGAGGCCGACAACGGCATCAACCGGACCTACCTGGTCGCCGCGATCGCAGTGCTGCTCGTCCTGACCGTCGGGCTGATGTTCATCGGAGACGGCAAGGGCGGCGACAGCGACGAGGTCGAGGCCACCGACGAGCCCCACGACGCGTTCGCGGGCGGGTTCCCCGTCCCGCCGATGCCGACCGGAGGTGCCGTTCGCGGTGCCGCCGCGCCGATGACGTTCACCCACTCGCCGGGGGGCCGCACCACCGTCACCGCTTCAGCGGAGGAGAACCATGAGTGAGTCGAGCTCCGAGAAGGAGTCGAAGGGCATCAAGGAGAGCCTCTGGGACCCCGTAGCGGGCTTCGGAGTCACCTTCCGGACGATGTTCAGGAAGGTGGTGACCGAGCAGTACCCGTTCGAGAAGCTGCCCACCGCACCGCGCTTCCACGGGCGCCACCAGCTCAACCGCTGGCCCGACGGCCTCGAGAAGTGCATCGGCTGCGAGCTGTGCGCGTGGGCCTGCCCGGCCGACGCGATCTACGTCGAGGGTGCGTCCAACACCGAGGACGAGCGCTTCAGCCCCGGCGAGCGCTACGGCCGCGTCTACCAGATCAACTACCTGCGCTGCATCCTGTGCGGTCTCTGCATCGAGGCGTGCCCGACCCGCGCGCTGACGATGACCAACGAGTACGAGCTGGCCGACAACAACCGCGCCGACCTGATCTACGAGAAGTCCGACCTGCTGGCCCCGCTGCTGCCCGGCATGGAGCAGCCGCCGCACCCGATGCGTCTCGGCGACGACGAGGGTGACTACTACAGGGGGACCACCCGATGAGCCACCCCACGAAGTTCTCGTTCTCCCCCGCTTCGCTCCTCCGGCCGACAACTCCGAGGGGACCCCGACCATGACGTTTTGGATCCTCGCCCCGCTGATGATCCTCTCGGCGCTGGGCATCCTGTTCGTCCGCAAGGCCGTCCACGCCGCGCTGCTGCTGGCCGTGGTCATGATCAGCATCGCGTTCCTCTACGCCGTGATGGACGCACCGTTCCTCTTCGCGGTGCAGATCATCGTCTACACGGGCGCCATCTTGATGCTGTTCCTCTTCGTGATGATGCTGATCGGAGTCGATGCCACCGACTCGACGGTGGAGACCATCCGCGGCCAGCGGGTGATGGCGACCGTGCTCGGCCTGCTCTTCGGCACGGTCCTCGTCGTCGGCATCAGCCAGGTCACCTTCGGCACGGTCGTCGGCCTCGACGAGGCCAACACCGGCGGCAACGTGCCGGCGATCGCCAACATCCTGTTCTCCCGCTATGTCTTCGCCTTCGAGGCCACCAGCGCGCTGCTGATCACCGCGGTCCTCGGTGCGATGGTGCTCGCGCACCGCGAGCGGCTCGAGCCGAAGCCCACCCAGGCCAGCCTGGCCGCCCAGCGCATCCGCGACTTCGGCGACCACGGCAAGCACCCCGGCCCGTTGCCCTCGCCCGGCGTCTACGCGCGCCACAACGCGGTCGACACCCCGGCCCTGCTGCCCGACGGCACGGCCGCCGAGTCCTCGGTGTCCCGCGTCCTCGCGGCCCGTGGCACGGTCCGCTCCGCACCGGCGCTCGCCGAGGACATCGACGTCGTCACCCAGCAGATCGGTGACCCCGCGAAGATGCCCGAGACCTCCGGCAAGGCCGGCGCCCCTGCTCACACCGAGGAGGACGTGAGATGAGCGAGTACGTTGTCCTGTCCGCGATCCTCTTCACGATCGGCGTCGTGGGTGTCCTCATCCGGCGCAACGCGCTCGTGGTGTTCATGTGCGTCGAGCTGATGCTCAACGCCTGCAACCTCGCGTTCGTCGCCTTCGCCCGCCAGCACGGCAACCTCGACGGCCAGATCACCGCCTTCTTCGTGATGGTGGTGGCCGCAGCAGAGGTCGTCATCGGGCTCGCGATCATCATGACCATCTTCCGCACCCGACGCTCGGCCTCGGTCGACGACGCCAGCCTGCTGAAGTACTGAGGGAGCACCCGTGAACCTGTTGTCCCACTCAGTCCTGCTCTCTGCTGAGGGAGGTGCTGCCCACATCCCGGTGGTCTCGCCCGACACCGGCGCCGGTGGCGTGTTCGACCTGCTCTGGCTGGTCATCGCGCTGCCGCTGCTCGGCGCGTTCCTGCTGCTGGGCGTGGCCCCGTTCCTCCACGGCTCGCCCAAGGCCGCCGCGGACAAGCACGGCCACCTCGTCGGTACGGCGATGTCCGCCCTCTCGTTCCTGCTCAGCCTGGTGCTGTTCCTCTCGCTGCTCGGTCGGGATGAGGGGGAGCGCCAGATCGGTCAGCACCTCTGGACCTGGTTCGAGACCGGCTCGCTCCACGTGGGCATGGACCTGCTCTACGACCAGCTCGCGGCGTTGTTCCTGCTGCTGATCACCGGCGTCGGATCCCTGATCCACGTCTACGCGATCGGCTACATGGAGCACGACGTACGCCGTCGCCGGTTCTTCGGCTACCTCAACCTCTTCGTCGCGGCGATGCTCACGCTGATCCTCGCGGCCAACTTCGTGGGCCTGTTCCTGGGCTGGGAGGGCGTCGGCCTGGCGTCCTACCTGCTCATCGGGTTCTGGCAGCACAAGCCGTCCGCCGCCGCGGCCGCCAAGAAGGCGTTCGTCATCAACCGCGTCGGCGACATCGGGCTCTCGCTCGCCATCGCGCTGATGTTCGCGACGTTCGGCACCACCGACTTCGGCGGCGTCAGCGAGCACGCCTCCGACGCCTCGCAGGACACCCTGACCGCGCTCGGCCTGCTGCTCCTGCTCGGCGCGTGCGGCAAGTCCGCGCAGGTCCCGCTGCAGGCCTGGCTGCTCGACGCGATGGAGGGCCCGACCCCGGTCTCGGCCCTGATCCACGCGGCGACGATGGTCACCGCCGGCGTCTACCTCGTGGTCCGCTCCAACTTCATCTTCGAGCTCGCCCCGATCGCGCAGACCGCGGTCGTCGTGGTCGCCACCGTCACGCTCCTCTGGGGTGCGGTCCTCGGCTGTGCCAAGGACGACATCAAGAAGGCGCTCGCCGGCTCGACGATGAGCCAGATCGGCTACATGATGCTCGCCGCCGGCCTCGGCCCGGCGGGCTACCCGTTCGCGATCTTCCACCTGCTGACGCACGGGTTCTTCAAGGCCAACATGTTCCTCGGTGCCGGCTCCGTGATGCACGGGATGGACGACGACGTGAACATGCGCCACTACGGCGGGCTCAACAAGGCGATGCCGGTCACCTTCCTGACCTTCGCGATGGGCTACCTCGCGATCATCGGGTTCCCCGGGTTCTCCGGCTTCTGGTCCAAGGACCGCATCATCGAGACCGCGCTCGCCGACAACCTGCTGGTCGGCCTGCTGGCCATGCTGGGCGCAGGCATCACCGCGTTCTACATGACTCGGCTGATGCTCATGACGTTCTTGACCGAGAAGCGGTGGGAGAAGGGCGTGCACCCGCACGAGTCGCCCAAGGTGATGACCATTCCGCTGATGGTGCTCGCCGCGCTGTCCGTGCTCGGTGGCGTCCTGCTGCTCGGTGACTGGATCGTGAACTGGCTCGAGCCGGTCACCGGTCACGCCGAGCACCACGAGCCGCCGCTGCCCGCCCTCGTGATCACGCTGCTGATCGTCGCGGTCGTGGCCGTCGGCGTCGCCGCCGCATGGTTCCTCGTCGGCAAGCGCGACATCCCGCGCGAGGCTCCGCACGACGTGTCCTTCGCCACCCGCGCGGCCCGCGCCGACCTCTACGGTGACGCGATCAACGATGCGGTCGTCGTCCGCCCCGGCACCTCGTTGGTCGGTGGCCTGACCACGTTCGACCGGGTCGGCGTCGACGGTGTCGTCGAGGGTGGCGCGGCCGGCGTCGGCGGACTCTCCACCACGATGCGTCGCCTCCAGAACGGCTTCGTACGCTCCTATGCCCTGTCCGTCCTCGCCGGTGCGCTGCTCGTGGTCCTGGCCCTCCTGGCGGTGAACCTCGCATGAGCACCCCACAAAGTTCTACGACTCCTCCGCTTCGCTCCTCCGTCGCACAACTTTGCGAGGACCCCGCATGAACCTGACTGTCCTGATCCTCCTGCCGCTCGTCGGCGCGCTCGTGACGGCGTTCGCGCCGGCCGCGCTCGCCCGCACGATCGGCCTCGGCTTCGCCGCCGCCACGTTGCTCGCGGGCATCGTCGCCGCGACCCAGTACGAGGTCGACGGGGGCATGCAGCTCACCGAGACCCACGTCTGGATCGAGTCGCTCGGCGTGCACTACGCGCTCGGCGTCGACGGGCTGGGCATCTTGATGGTGCTGCTGACCGTCGTGCTCGTGCCGATCGTCCTGCTCGCGGGCTGGAACGAGGCCGACGCCGTGGGCAACAGCGGTGCCAAGGCGTTCTTCGCCTGGACGCTCGCGCTCGAGGCGATGTCGCTCGCCGTCTTCACCGCGACCGACGTGCTGCTCTTCTACGTCGTCTTCGAGGCCACCCTCATCCCGGCCTACTTCCTCATCGGTGGCTTCGGTCGCGCCGGGCGCGGCCGCGCGGCGACGAAGTTCCTGATCTACCAGCTCGCCGGCGGGCTCGTGATGCTCGCCTCGGTGATCGGCTTCTACGTCGTGTCGGCCAACGCCGGCACGCCGAGCTTCCTGATCAGCGACCTGGCCGCGATCGACATCGACCCGATCACCCAGCGCTGGCTGTTCGTCGGCTTCTTCATCGCCTTCGCGATCAAGGCACCGATGTTCCCGGTCCACACCTGGCTGGCCGACACCACCGAGACGGCGACCACCGGCACGTCCGTGCTGCTCGTCTGCATCCTCGACAAGATCGGCACCTTCGGCATGCTGCGGTTCTGCCTCGGCCTGCTGCCCGACGCCTCCGAGTGGGCGACGCCGGTCGTCGTCGTGCTCGCCCTGGTCTCGATCATCTACGGCGCGCTCGTCGCGATCGGGCAGGACGACGTCCTGCGCCTGATCGGCCTCACGTCCCTCTCCCACTTCGGGTTCATCGTGCTGGGCATCTTCGTGTTCAGCTCGACCGGTGGTGCCGGCGCGATCCTCTACATGGTCAACCACGGCATCGCGACCGCGCTGATGTTCCTGGTGGCCGGCTTCCTGATCCGCCGCACCGGCACGGCGTCCATCCGCGAGATGGGCGGCGTCGAGAAGGCCGCGCCGATCCTCGCCGGGTTCTTCCTCGTGGGCGGACTGGCGGCCTGCGGCCTGCCCGGACTGTCGCCGTTCGTCTCCGAGATGATGGTCATCATCGCCGCCTTCGACCACCACTGGCTGGTCGGCTCGGTCGCGGTGCTCGCCATCGTCCTGGCCGCCTTCTACGCGCTCTGGATGTACCAGCGCGCGATGACCGGTCCCGGTCGCGAGGGCCTGGCCCCCGTGGCCGACCTCGACACGCGTGAGGTCGGCGTCCTCGCCCCGCTCCTCCTCGCGCTCGTGCTCTTCGGCTTCTTCCCCATGCCCCTGCTCGACGTGATCAACCCCTACATCGTCGACTCCTACTCGAGTGCCGGCCTCGGCCAGGAGGGTGGTCACCCGTGATCGAGTTCGCCAAGCCCAGCGTCCAGTACTTCGAGCTCTGGCCGCTCCTGGCCGTCTTCGGTGCCGCGTGCCTCGGTGTCCTCGTGGAGGCATTCGTGCCCCGCGCGCTGCGCTACGTCAGCCAGGTCGTGCTGGCCCTCGCCGGCCTGGTCGTCGCCCTGGTGGCCGTCGTGCTGGTCGCGCAGGACGTGAAGACGTACGACGACGGTGCCGCGCGCGGCATCCTTGCTGTCGGCGGCACGGTGGCCGTCGACGGTCCGAGCCTCTTCATCTGGGGCCTCGTGCTGGCCCTCGCGATCGGCGGCATCCTGCTCTTCGCCGAGCGGCACCTCGACGGCGGCGCCTCGGCCTTCGCGGGGCAGGCGTCCGCGGTGCCCGGCACCGACGCGGAGACCGCGGCACTCGCAGCACAGCGCGAGCACACCGAGGTCTACCCGCTCATGATGTTCGCGGTCTTCGGGATGATGCTCTTCCCGGCGGCCAACGACCTCCTGACGATGTTCGTCGGCCTCGAGGTCCTCTCGCTCCCGCTCTACCTGCTGAGCGGCCTGGCCCGTCGGCGGCGGCTGCTGAGCCAGGAGGCAGCGCTCAAGTACTTCCTGCTCGGCGCCTTCTCGTCCGGCTTCTTCCTCTACGGAGCCGCGCTGCTCTACGGCTACGCCGGCTCGATGGACTTCGCCGCGATCAACGAGGCCGTCCGCAACGACGTCGGCAGCAGCGCCCTGCTGCTCATCGGCACCGGCCTGCTCTCGGTCGGCCTGCTCTTCAAGGTCGGCGCCGCTCCGTTCCAGGCATGGACCCCGGACGTCTACCAGGGGGCCCCGACGCCGGTCACGGCCTTCATGTCGGCGGGCACCAAGGTCGCCGCCTTCGGCGCGATCATGCGGCTGTTCTACGTCGCCCTGGGTGCGGATCGCTGGTCCTGGCAGCCGATGCTGTGGATCATCGCCGTCCTGTCCATGTTCGTCGGCGCCGCGCTGGCCATCACGCAGAACGACATCAAGCGGCTGCTCGCCTACTCCTCGGTCGCCCACACCGGCTTCATCCTCACCGGTGTGATCGGCCTGCAGGCCTCCGACCAGCTCGCCGTCGGTGAGATCACCTCGCTCCAGGCGGTGCTGTTCTACCTGACGACCTACGGCTTCGCGACGCTCGGCGCCTTCGCCGTCGTCAGCCTGGTCCGCGACGCCGGTGGGGAGACGACCGCGATCGAGCGGTGGGCCGGGCTCGGCAAGGAGTCGCCCGTGGTGGCTGCGGTCTTCGCGTTCTTCCTGCTCGCGATGGCCGGCATCCCGCTCACGTCCGGCTTCGTCGGCAAGCTCGCCGTCTTCTCGGTGGCACTCGCCGCTGGTGCGTGGCCGGTCGTGGTCGCTGCCGTGCTCGCGAGCATCGTCGCCGCATACCTCTACATCAAGGTCATCAAGGTCATGTACTTCGACGAGCCCGTCGGCGACGGCCCCAGCGTGGCGTACCCGTCCGTGCTGACGGCCACCACGATCGCCGTGGGCGCAGCCGTGACCCTGGTGCTCGGTGTCGTGCCGGGCCCGGTGCTCGACCTGGCGGGCGTTGCAGGAGAATTCATCAGGTGAGCGAATCGCCCCTCGCCCTGCCCGTCGTCGACGCCGAGCTCGAGCAGCGGCTCGTCGGGCGTCTGGCGCGCGTCGAGGAGCTGCTCGCCGAGCACTGCCAGGGGCGTACGCCCTACGTCACCGAGGCCGCGACCCACCTGATGATGGCCGGCGGCAAGCGGTTCCGGCCGTTGCTCGTGCTGCTGACCGCCGAGGCCGGGCCCCACCCCGAGGCCGAGGAGGTGCACGCCGCAGCCTGCGTCGTCGAGCTCACCCACGTCGCCTCGCTCTACCACGACGACGTGATGGACGAGGCCGCCCTGCGCCGCGGTGCCGACACGGCCAACGCGCGCTGGGACAACCACGTCGCGATCCTCACCGGCGACTTCCTCTTCGGGAAGTCGTCCGAGCTCACCGCCGACCTCGGCCCCGACGCCGTACGCATCCAGGCGCAGACGTTCACCCGCCTCGTCGAGGGCCAGATCCTCGAGACCGTGAAGCCTGGTCCCGGTGAGGACCCGCTGGCCCACTACCTCGAGGTCGTCGCCGGCAAGACCGGCTCGCTGATCGCGACCTCGGCGCGCTACGGCGCGATGTTCGCAGGCGCCTCGCCGGAGGTCGTCGAGGCGCTGCGATCCTACGGCGAGATCGTCGGCTCGGCCTTCCAGCTCTCCGACGACATCCTCGACATCGCCTCCGAGTCCGACACCTCGGGCAAGACGCCCGGCACCGACCTGCGCGAGGGCGTACCGACCCTCCCGGTCCTGATGGCCCAGGCCTCGACCGACCCGGACGACGCCCGCCTCCTCGGCCTCCTCGGCCGCCCGCTCACGGACGACGCCGAGCACGCCGAGGCCCTCGACCTGCTGCGCAAGCACCCCGCGATGGACCAGGCCAAGGCCTACGTCCTCGGCCAGGCGACGGAGGCCAAGCAGCGGCTCGAGGTCCTCGACCCCGGCCCCGTCCGTACCGCCCTGGAGTCCTTCGCCGACGTGGTGGCCACCCGCTCGTCCTGACGCGTCCGCCGAGCGGTGCGTGGACCGGTCAGGCGGCGGTCGTCGCGTGCGCGACCAGCCGCAGCTGGCGGTGCCGGTGGCGGAGCGCCTCGACCGTGAAGATCACCAGCGCCACCCACACCAGGCCGAAACCGATCCAGCGGCTCGCGGGCATCTCTTCGTCGAACACGAAGATCCCGAGGGCGAACTGGATCGTGGGCGCGAGGTACTGCAGGAGGCCGAGCGAGACCATCGAGACGCGGATCGCGGCGGCGCCGAAGAGCATCAGCGGCACGGCGGTGATGATGCCGGTGGTGGTGAAGAGCAGCGCGTGGCCGACGCCGTGCGAGCCGAAGTTGGAGGCGCCGGTCGACACCAGCCAGGCCACGTACGCCAGCGCGAACGGCGTCAGCACGACGGTCTCCACCGTGATGCTCTCGACCGCGCCGACGCCGGCCTGCTTCTTGAGCAGGCCGTAGGTGCCGAACGAGAAGGCGAGCAGCAGGGCGATCCACGGCGGGCGGCCGTAGTCGATCGCGAGCACCACGACCGCGACGAACGCGATCCCCATCGCGATCCACTGGAGGCGACGCAGCCGCTCGCCGAGGAAGGCGACACCCATCAGGACCGTGACGAGCGGGTTGATGAAGTAACCCAGCGACGTCTCCACCACGCGACCGTTGTTGACGCCCCAGATGTAGCCGCCCCAGTTCAGGGTGATCACGACGGCGGCGAGGCAGATCAACCGCAGCTTGTGCCGATCGTGCAGGAGCGCCTTGAGGTAGGGGATCCGACGCCAGATGACGAGGACCGCGACCATGGTGATGCTCGACCACACGATGCGGTGCGCCAGGATCTCGACGGCGCCGGCCGGCTCGAGCAGCGTCCAGTAGAGCGGGAAGGTGCCCCACATGACGTAGGCCAGGCCGCCCAGGAGCAGTCCACGGCGGCTATCTGGCACTTGCGGAGTCTAGGGCCGGCAGGTCGCCTACGATGGGGCGGTCCCGGGGTCGGGACCCCGTGTCGCCAGATCGTCATCGTCTTTCTCGAGGGGGAAACTCACCATGCGCCATCTCCGCGCCGTCCTGGCAGTGCTCGTCGCTGCGCTGCTCGTCGGAGGAGCGCTCAGTGCGAGCGCCTTCGCCGGCTCCGCGCCCAAGCGCATCATCGACGAGCAGCGCCCGGGGGACCACCAGGTCTCCTACAACGCCTTCAAGCTCAAGGGCACCGTGATGGAGCCGCAGCTCGACGGCACCCTGCTGCCCTACGCCAACCAGCGGGTCAAGATCCTGAAGAAGGCGTGCAGCGCCTGCAAGTGGAAGACCGTCAAGAAGATCAAGACCAACGACACCGGCACCTTCAAGACCAGGATCTACGCGCCCGAGAAGGGCCGCTGGAAGTGGCGCTCGAAGGTCGACCACTCCAACGGTTTCGGCAACACCAAGGGCAAGGTCTGGACCCTCTACTTCGACTGAACGCCTCAGCCGGGCACGCGGACGATCAGAGGATCGTCCAGGTGTCGCCACCGCCGATCAGGGCCGCCAAGCGGGCGGACTGGTCGGCGGTGTCGTCTGTCGAGGCGCTGGCGCTCGCGACCTGCTCGCGCGCCCCGTCGTCGTACGTCACGCGCTCGACCTGGCGGAAGATGCCGATGGGCGAGGTGTTGAGGTAGCCCGAGTCGGTCAACCGCGAGATGGCGAAGGCCATCGTCGGGTCCGGGCTGTGCGCGTCGTGCACCACGATGTCGGCCGCATCGACGTCGGCGGTCGCGACGACCTTCACGCCGCCGGTCTGCCCGTCGCGGACCAGGCACTTGGCGCCGTCGACCCCGAAGGTGACGGGCTCGCCGTGCACCAGCGGGATGATCGCGTCGGCCTTGGTGTCGGGGTTCTTGATGGCGTCGAACGCACCGTCGTTGAAGATCGGGCAGTTCTGGTAGATCTCGACGAGCGACGTGCCGCGGTGCGCGGCGGCCGCGGCGAGCACTGCCGTGAGGTGCTTGCGGTCGGAGTCGATCGTGCGGGCCACGAAGGTCGCCTCGGCGCCGAGCGCGAGCGACACCGGGTTGAACGGGTGGTCGAGCGATCCCATCGGGGTCGACTTGGTGACCTTGCCGGTCTCCGAGGTGGGGGAGTACTGGCCCTTGGTCAGGCCGTAGATCCGGTTGTTGAACAGCAGGATCGTCATGTTCACGTTGCGGCGCAGCGCGTGGATCAGGTGGTTGCCGCCGATGGACAGCGCATCGCCGTCACCGGTCACGACCCAGACGTTGAGGTCCGCGCGCGCGGTGGCGATGCCGGTCGCGATCGACGGCGCGCGGCCGTGGATCGAGTGCATGCCGTAGGTGTCGAGGTAGTAGGGGAAGCGCGACGAGCAGCCGATGCCCGAGACGAAGACGATGTTCTCGCGGCGCAGGCCGAGATCGGGCAGGAAGGACTGGACGGCCTTGAGCACGGCGTAGTCACCGCAGCCCGGGCACCAGCGGACCTCCTGGTCGGAGGTGAACTCCTTGCCGGTCTGCGGCGGCGCGTCCTCGGGGTGGGTCGGGACCGACTCCGTGCCGGACCGCAGGCCGGGAAGGCCCAGATCGGTGCTCATCAGATGTGCTCCTTCTGCGTGGGCTCGCCCCAGACGCCCAGCTCGATGTCGATCCCCTCGGCCTGGCCGACCAGCTCGCCGATGGCGTGGGCGAGCTCGGTGGCCTTGAGGGGCAGTCCGCGTACGTGGTTGTAGCCGACGGCGTCGACGAGGTACTTCCCGCGCAGCAGCAGCGAGAGCTGGCCGAGGTTCATCTCGGGCACCAGCACCTTGTCGTAGCCCTTGAGGACCTCGCCGAGGTTGTTCGGGAACGGGTTGAGGTGGCGCAGGTGGGCCTGGGCCACGTGGTAGCCGGCCTTGCGCACGCGGCGTACGCCTGCGCCGATCGGACCGTAGGTCGATCCCCACCCGATGACGAGCACCTTTGCCTCGCCGGACGGGTCGTCGACCTCGATGGGCGGGATCGTGTCGGCGATCCGGTCCACCTTGGCCTGGCGGGTCCGGACCATGAAGTCGTGGTTGGCCGGGTCGTAGGAGATGTTGCCGTGCCCGTCGCCCTTCTCGAGCCCGCCGATGCGGTGCTCGAGGCCCGGCGTGCCGGGGATCGCCCACGGTCGCGCGAGGGTCGCCTCGTCGCGGAGGTAGGGCCAGAACTCCGGTTCGTCAGCCGTCGTCGCCGGTGCCGTGGTATCTTCTCGGTCGCGAAGGCCGGGTCGATCGCCGGCAGCTCGTCGACCGAGGGCACCCGCCACGGCTCGGAGCCGTTCGCGAGGTAGCCGTCGGACAGCAGGATCACCGGCGTGCGGTAGGTGATCGCGATCCGGACGGCCTCGACCGCGGCCGCGAAGCAGTCGCCGGGGGACTGGGGCGCCACGACCGGGACGGGCGCCTCGCCGTTGCGGCCGAACATCGCCTGCAGCAGGTCGGACTGCTCGGTCTTGGTGGGCAGGCCCGTCGAGGGGCCACCGCGCTGGACGTCGACGACGACGAGCGGCAGCTCGGTCATCACCGCGAGGCCCATGGCCTCGGACTTGAGCGACACGCCCGGACCCGAGGTGGTGGTGACGCCGAGGTGGCCGGCGTACGACGCACCGATGGCCGCACCGATGCCGGCGATCTCGTCCTCGGCCTGGAAGGTCGTCACGCCGAAGGACTTGTGCTTCGACAGCTCGTGGAGGATGTCGGAGGCCGGGGTGATCGGATAGGCGCCGAGGAACACCGGGAGGCCGGCCTGCACGCCGCCGGCGACGAGGCCGTAGGCCAGGGCCAGGTTGCCGGTGATGTTGCGATAGGTGCCGGGGGGCATCACGGCCGGCTTGATCTCGTACTGCACGGCGAAGGCCTCGGTGGTCTCGCCGAAGTTCCAGCCGGCCTTGAACGCGGTCACGTTGGCGTCGCGGATGTCGGGCACCTTGGCGAACCGCTTGGTGAGGAACGAGGTCGTCGTCTCGGTGGGTCGGCCGTACATCCACGACAGCAGGCCGAGGGCGAACATGTTCTTCGCGCGCGAGGCGTCCTTGCGGGAGAGCCCGAACTCCTTGACCGCCTCGACCGTCATGCCGGTGAGGTCCACCGTGTGCACGGCATAGTCGTCGAGGCTGTCGCCGTCGAGCGGGTTGTCCTTGTAGCCGGCCTTGGTCAGGTTGCGCGCGGTGAAGTCGTGGGTGTCGACGATGATCGTCGCGCCCCGGTGGAGGTCGCCGATGTTGGCGCGCAGGGCCGCCGGGTTCATCGCGACCAGCACGTCGGGCGCGTCTCCCGCGGTGAGGATGTCGTGGTCGGCGAAGTGGACCTGGAACGACGAGACGCCCGGCAGGGTGCCCTGGGGAGCCCGGATCTCGGCGGGGAAGTTGGGCAGGGTCACCAGGTCGTTGCCGAAGGCTGCCGTCTCCTGGGTGAAGCGGTCGCCCGTCAGCTGCATGCCGTCGCCCGAGTCGCCGGCGAACCGGATGATGACGCGGTCGAGCTGCTTGACCTGCTTGGCGGATCCACTCACCTGTGTGCCCTTCTTCCCTACGTGTCCGGGGGAGTTCTCCCGCCTCCACAGTAGCCGCGGCGTGACCGCCGGGAGGCCTCTCCCCACGTGATGGACGCCTCCGCCCCGCGGGCGGCCGGGGGTACGTGATCCACGACACGCGCACGGATTCTGGTCAATGTCACTGGCATCGATAAAGTCATGTATCTTTCTCGACATTGCACACCGATCTAGAAAGTCGAGACCCCCCCATGCAGATCCGTTCACGTGCCGCTCTCGCGGCAGCGCTCCTCGGCCCGCTGGCCCTCTCCGCCTGCTCGGGTGACGCGGACGCCGGTTCCGACGGCGGCGGCACCAACCTCGCGGTCGTCGGCTTCTCCGTCATGGAGACCCCCAACGACGCGGCGTTCGCCGCCTTCGAGAAGACCGACGCCGGCAAGGACGTCACCTTCGACGGTCCCGCCTACGGCGCGTCCGGCGACATGAGCCGCGGCGTCGTCGACGGCCAGGACGCCGATCTCGTCCACTTCTCCCTCGAGCCCGACATGACCCGCCTCGTCGACGCCGGCATCGTGGCCGACGACTGGAAGGACGGTGACACCAAGGGCATCTGCACGAACTCGGTCGTCGTCATGGTCGTCCCCAAGGGCAACCCCAAGAAGATCGACAGCTGGGACGACCTGGTCAAGGACGACGTCTCCATCGTCACCCCGAACCCGGCCTCCTCCGGCTCGGCCAAGTGGAACCTGCTGGCTGCGTACGGCTCCGTGATCTCGGACGGCGGCAGCGAGGACGACGCCGCTGAGTACATGAGCACGTTCTTCGAGCACGTCTCCGCGCTGCCCGACTCGGGCCGCGACGCCACGACCGCCTTCACGCAGGGCCAGGGCGACGTCCTGCTCTCCTACGAGAACGAGGCCATCCTCGCCCGCCAGAACGGTGAGGACTTCGACTACGTCGTCCCCGACACCACCCTGCTGATCGAGAACCCCTGCGCGGTCACCGTCGACGCACCCGACCAGGCTGCCGACTTCCTCGACTTCCAGCGTTCGGAGGAGGGCCAGGCGGTCTACGCCGGCTTCGGCTTCCGCCCGCTCGTCGACGTGGGTGACATCGAGGTCGAGGGTGCCCTCGACCCGGCCGACGCGTTCCCCGAGCCGGCCACGGAGCTCACCATCGACGGTGACTTCAACGGCTGGGGCGAGGCCAACGACAAGTTCTTCGGCGACGGCGAGGAGGGCAACCCTCTCGGCATCATCACCGAGATCCAGGCCAACTCCGGGGTCGGTAGCTGACCTTGTCCACTGCGACTCTCACGGCTGGCCGACCGGCGCGCAAGCGCCGGTCGGCCCGGCCGCGCGCCCTGAACGCGAGCGCCAGCCTCGGGCTCGGCGTGGGCATGCTCTGGTTCAGCCTGCTCGTCCTGATCCCGCTGTCCGCCGTGGTCGTCGAGGCCTCCGGCGGCGGCTGGGCCACCTACCAGTCCGCGCTCACCAACACCCAGACGGTCAACGCCCTGAAGCTCACCGTCGGGGTGTCGGTGCTGACCACCGCCGTCAACATGGTGATGGGCACGATCATCGCCTGGGTGCTCGTGCGTGACCGGTTCTGGGGCAAGCGTGTCCTCGACCTCATCATCGACATCCCCTTCGCGATGCCGACGATCGTCGCCGGTCTCGTGCTGCTCTCGCTCTACGGGAGCGGGGGACCGATCGGAGCGGAGGTCGAGAACACGCGCAAGGCCGTCTTCCTCGCCATCGCCTTCGTCACGCTCCCCTTCATCGTCCGCACGGTCCAGCCGGTGCTCGAGGAGATGGAGACCGAGGTCGAGGACGCCGCCGCGTCGCTCGGCGCCAACCGGCGCACCATCGTGCGCCGCATCATCCTGCCCACACTGGTGCCCGCGATCTTCGCCGGCGCCGCCCTGTCCTTCGCCCGTGGGATCAGCGAGTACGGCTCGCTGGTCCTGCTGTCGGGCAACCTGCCCAACCGCACCGAGGTGACGTCGTACCGCATGGCATCCCTGCTGGAGGGCGGCAACCGTCCCGCCGCCGCTGCTCTCGCCACGATCATGCTGCTGGTCGCCCTGCTGGCGATCGTGGTGCTGGACCTCATGCAGCGAAGGCTGGCCCGCCGTGGCTAGCGCGAGCGCGGCGGTGGGCAACCGCTCCGTGGTCACCACGTGGCTCCTGCGAGCAGTTGTCGTCGGCTACCTCGTCATGCTCGTCGCGTGGCCGACCGCCCTGATCGTGCAGAACACCTTCGGCGACGGGTTCGACGGCATGCACCGGGCGCTCACGGACCCCGACGTCATCCACGCCCTGTTGCTGACCGTTCGGGTCGCGGTCATCTCGGTCCTGATCAACCTGGTGTTCGGTGTCGGGATGTCGCTGCTGCTCGTGCGCTACGACTTCCCCGGCAAGCGGCTGCTGTCGGCGCTCATCGACCTGCCCCTGTCGGTCTCACCCGTCGTGGTCGGGCTCGCTCTGGTGCTGGTCTACAACCCGAGGTACGGCTGGTTGGGCGAGAGCCTTTCCGATCGCGGCATCGACATCGTGTTCGCGATTCCCGGCATCGTCATGGCGACGTGCTTCGTCTCCCTCCCGCTGGTCATCCGCGAGGTCGTCCCCGTGCTCGAGGAGCAGGGTGACGACCAGGAGCAGGCGGCGCGCAGCCTGGGTGCCAACGGCGTCCAGACGTTCTGGCGGGTCACCCTGCCCGGCATCCGCTGGGCGATCGTCTACGGCGTGGTGCTGAGCCTCGCCCGGTCGCTGGGCGAGTTCGGCGCGGTCAAGATCGTGGCCGGACGCAGCATCGGGAACATGGAGACCGCCACCCTGCTCGTGCAGCGCGAGTACCAGAACTTCCATGAGGACGTGGCCTACTCGGTGTCCTTCCTCCTCGTCGTGGCGTCGGTGCTCTGCCTGATCGTCGTCGCCATCCTGCGCCCCAGCGAGGGGTCGCACCCGGAACCCATCAAGGAGAAGAAGTGAGTATCGAGGTCCGCAACCTGAACAAGCGGTTCGGAGACTTCGTCGCTCTCGACGACGTGAACGTCTCCCTGCCGTCCGGCCAGCTGACGGCCCTGCTCGGCCCCTCGGGCGGTGGCAAGTCCACGCTGCTGCGGATCATCGCCGGGCTGGACTCCGCCGACTCCGGCACCGTGTCCATCGAGGGCACCGAGGCCACCCACCTGCCGCCGCAGAAGCGCAACGTCGGTTTCGTCTTCCAGCACTACGCGGTCTTCAAGCACATGACGGTGGCGAAGAACGTCGCCTTCGGCCTGGAGATCCGCAAGCGTCCGAAGGACGAGGTCGCCAGCCGCGTCGACGAGCTGCTCAAGCTCGTGCACCTCTCGCAGTTCTCCCACCGGATGCCCTCCCAGCTCTCGGGGGGCCAGCGCCAGCGCATGGCCCTCGCCCGGGCGCTCGCCGTGGAGCCCACGGTGCTGCTGCTCGACGAGCCCTTCGGTGCGCTCGACGCCAAGGTCCGCAAGGAGCTGCGCGAGTGGCTGCGCCGCCTGCACGACGAGGTGCCCGTCACGACGGTGTTCGTCACCCACGACCAGGAGGAGGCCATGGAGGTCGCCGACGAGATCGTGGTCATCAACGAGGGCCGGGTCGAGCAGGTCGGCACCCCCGACCAGCTCTACGACCAGCCGGCCAACGACTTCGTCATGTCGTTCCTCGGGGAGGTCACGCACCTCGGCGGCGTCTCGCTGCGCCCGCACGACATCGATCTCGAGACCTCGCCGCGACTGGCGGGCGGGGTCGAGGGGACGGTGTCGCGGATGGTGCGGCTCGGCTTCGAGGTGCGGCTCACCGTCCTCACCGTGGACGGCGACGAGGTGACGGTGGTGCTGTCGCGCACCCACGCACGTTCGTTCGGCATCCAGGAGGGAAGCACGGTCTGGCTCACCCCCGCCGACGGCGCGATCGTGATCCCCCGGATGGCTGCGGTCGGCTGAGCGCGGCGAGGGCTTCCGGCCTCGACCCGAGCCGGTAGCGTCTGGTCGTGAGCATCACCACGACGACCGACGACCTGTGGGCCGCGGTCGAGACGTTCGACGCCGAGACGGCGGAGATCGTCCTGGCCCGGCTGTTCTGGGACGTCCCCCTGTCGGGAGCGGTCACCGGCGTCGTGCTGCCCTTCCTCCGCGAGGTCGGTGAGCGCTGGGAGGCAGGCACGCTGTCGGTCGCCCACGAGCACTTCGTCAGCGACATGCTGCGGCGCAGCCTGTCGGCGTTCTCGTCAGTCCCGCCCCAGGAGGTCCTTCAGGACGCCTCGGCGCCCTCGCCCGTCGTGCTGCTCGCCTGCCCGGCGGGAGAGCGGCACGACCTGGTGCTGCTCTGCGTCGCGCTGATGCTGCGTGAGCGGGGCGTCCGCGCCCGCTTCCTCGGTGCTGACACGCCGATTCCGGCCGTGGCGACCGCGGCTCGCGCCGCCGGCGCGGACGCCGTCGTGCTGGCCGCGACCCGGTCCACGGCGTTCACGGCGCACGGCTCGTCCCTGCTCAAGATGGCAGAGGGCCACGGCCTCTACCTGGCGGGTCGCGGAGCCGACGCGCAGACCGTGGCCGAGGTCGGTGGGACCGCGCTGCCCGAGGACCCGGTGCGCGCCGTCGTCTTCCTCGTCGGCGCCCTCACCCGGATCAGCGATAGTTGGTGAACTGCACCGCGAACTCGTAGTCCTGCGACTTCACCAGCTGCTGCACGGCCTGCAGGTCGTCGCGCTTCTTCGACGAGACGCGGAGCTCGTCACCCTGCACCTGCGCCTTGACGCCCTTGGGACCCTCGTCGCGGATCAGCTTGGAGATCTTCTTCGCGTCCTCGGAGGTGATGCCCTCCTTCAGCGCGATGTCGATCTTGGAGACCTGGCCGGACTGGCGCGGCTCGGAGGCGTCGAGGATCTTGAGGCTCTGGTTGCGCTTGATCAGCTTGTCCTGGAAGACGCTGAGCACCGCGCTGGCGCGGTCGTCGGCGGACGCGGTGATCTCGATCGCCTGCTCGCCCTTCCACTCGATGCTCGCGCCGGTCCCCTTGAAGTCGAAACGGTTGGCGATCTCGCGGGCCGCCTGGCTCAGCGCGTTGTCGACCTCCTGGCGGTCCAGCTTGCTCACGATGTCGAAGCTCGAGTCAGCCATCGGTGTGCCTCCTTCATGGGGCTGCCGGGTGCCCCCGGCAATTCGTAGCGGTGTCCGTGCCTTGCTATTGTTCCGCACGCCCCGGCAGGTTGCCCGAGCGGCCAAAGGGAGCTGACTGTAAATCAGCCGGCAACGCCTACAGAGGTTCGAATCCTCTACCTGCCACTGGACGGATCAACGGGTCCAGTCGCCAGGCCCCCGCACTCTGTGCGGGGGCCTCGTGCGTGGTGGACCGACGCTTCCTGCCCCGGCTGCCGTCGAGCCCGAGTCTCGCCGGCGCACCGGCCCTGTCCGGCGGGGTCCGGGCACCGGCATGATGGGGGCATGACGGACGCACAGCCGCGGGTCCTCGTCGTCGGTGAGGCGCTCGTCGACGTCGTGCCGGACCAGGACGGTCAGCCGCAGGACTTCCCGGGCGGGAGCCCGGCCAACGTCGCGATCACCCTCGGCCGGCTCGGTCGTGACGTGTGCCTGGTGACGCTGCTCGGTGACGACGAACGCGGTGCGCTGGTGCGCTCGTGGCTCGAGGCGAGCGGTGTCACGGTCCTCGCCAGTCCCACGGCGAGCGGACGCACGTCCAGCGCCGTGGTGACGCTCGACGAGACGGGCGCCGCGACCTACGACTTCGACCTCGACTGGCACCTCGACGAGATCCCCGACGACGGCTCGGACGTGCTTCACGCCGGCTCGATCGCCACGGTGCTCGAGCCCGGCGCGGACACCGTCCTCGAGGCATTCCGCGCCCACCGCGGACGGGCCCTGATCTCGCTCGACCCCAACGCCCGTCCCACCATCACGCCGGACCGGGCAGGGCCCGCCGCCCGCGTCGAGGAGCTCGTGGCGCTCGCGGACCTGGTCAAGGTCAGCGACGAGGACCTCGACTGGCTCCACCCCGACCACGACCCGGTGGTGACCGCCACCCGCTGGGCCGGCGCCGGTCCCGGTCTCGTCGTGGTCACGCGCGGCGGCGACGGCGCCATCGCCGTACGCCCCGACGGCACCACGCTCGAGGTGCCGGGCGTCCCCGTCGACGTCGCCGACACGGTCGGCGCCGGCGACACCTTCAGCGGCGTCCTCATCGACGCCCTGCTCGGGCTCGGGGTGCGCGGTGGCGACGACCTGCGCGCCCTGTCGGACCGCGACGTGCTCGGCGTCGTGACCACGGCCGCGATCGGCGCTGCCATCAACGTGTCGCGCCCCGGCGCGAACCCGCCGTCCAGGGTGGAGCTCGACGCCGTCCTCGGGACGGGCGAGGAGTGACCGAGCAGGTCCACGACATCGGGAAGAGGCGCGCCTGGGTCATCTGGGCGGTCGCCCTCGCGGTCTATGTCCTGGCGGTCTTCCACCGCAGCTCGCTCGGTGTCGCGGGCCTCATCGCTGCCGAGCGTTTCGACATCAGCGCCACCAGGCTGGCGACGTTCACGGTGCTCCAGCTCGTCGTGTACGCCGCCATGCAGGTGCCGGTCGGCGTGCTGCTCGACCGCTTCGGCTCGCGCGCGATGCTGATCTGGGGGCTGGTGCTGATGACCGTCGGTCAGTTCGGCTTCGCGTTCGCGGAGTCGTTCTCGGCGGCGGTCGCCGCCCGCGCCGTGCTGGGCGCCGGCGACGCGATGGTCTTCGTCAGCGTGATCCGGCTCGTCACGCTCTGGTTCCTGGTCCGGCAGGCGCCGATGGTCACCCAGCTGACCGGGCTGACCGGGCAGCTGGGCGCGATCGCGGCGGCCGGCCCGCTGTCGTACCTCCTCCACACCTTCGGCTGGACCCGCGCCTTCGCGCTGACCTCCAGCATCGGGATCGTGCTGCTCGTGGCGGTCCTGCTGCTGGTCAAGGACTCGCCCTACCGCCGCAGCAACGTCGTGGCCATCAAGCTCCGCGCGCTCGCACAGTCGGTGCGCACGGTCTGGGGCAACCCCGGCACGCGGTTGGGCATGTGGTCCCACTTCACCTCGCAGTTCTCCGTGACCGTCTTCGCGCTGCTGTGGGGCTACCCGTTCCTCGTGCAGGGGCTCGGCTGGTCGGCGCAGCGACGCGAGCACGCTGCTGATGGCGATGACGGCGTGGGCCGTGGTGAGCGGGCTGGTCCTGGCCCGCCTCGTGGCCCGGCTGCCCTACTACCGCTCCTTCATCGTGCTGAGCGTGGTCGTCGCGATGGTCGTGCCGTGGACGGCGGTGCTGCTCTGGCCGGGGGTGGCGCCCGGGTGGCTGGTGGTCGTGATGGCCTTCGCCACCGCCAGCGGCGGTCCTGCGTCCATGGTCGGCTTCGACCTGGCCCGCTCCTTCACCCCGGCCCATGCCATCGGCCGCGCCAACGGGCTGGTCAACGTCGGCGGCTTCACCGCCTCGCTGCTGACGATGGCGCTGATCGGGGTCGTGCTCGACCTGTCCTCCTCCGGCAACGGGATGGGGTCCTACGGCCTCGACGACTTCAAGATCGCGATGGCGGTCCAGTACCCGTTCTGGGCGCTCGGCGTCGTGCAGGTCCTCCGCTACCGCCGGCGTGGGCTCGCCCACCTGGCGCGCGTCCATCCCGGCTCGCTCGAGCAGATGCGGGCCGGGCATCCGTTCGTGCACCCGGGGATCGGGACCGAGGGCGTCTAGCCGCGCCGGCGCCACGTCCTGAGGAAGGGCTCAGCCGACCTTGCGGTACTTGCGGTGCATGGTCTGCCGTGTCACGCCGAGGAGGGTGCCGATCTCGGCCCAGCTGAGGCCGGAGTGCCGCGCGCGGCGTACGGCGACCTCCTCGCGGCGGGCGAGCGCGCGCTTGTCCTCGCGCACCGCGGCGAGCTCCCAGAGCACGCCGCCGTCGTCGTCGGTGGCCACGGAGGTCTTCATGGTGTCAGCATATGCTGACACCACAAGGTCCCCGCGGGGTTCAGCCGATCTCGCCGTCCCCGTCGGGGTCGAGGTCGCCGGTCGGGTCCTCCGCGGTCGGGTCCTCCAGGCTGGACCCGTCGGGTTGGGCGCCGCCGACCGGGTGGCCCTGCCACGACACCATCCGCCACCCGGTCTCGGGGTCGCCGTCGAGGACGATGAGGGCGGTGTTGTGCAGGGGCTGGGTCGCAGGCGGGGCGTCGGGGTGGGGCTCCATCCGGGTGGAGACCCAGGTGCGCAGGGCGGCGCCGTGGCTGACGATCAGGGCCGCGTCGTGGCCGGCGTCGACGATGGTGCGTACGGCCGTGTCGAAGCGGGCCAGGAACTCCTCGCCGGTCTCGCCGCCGGGCATCCGGTGCGTGAGGTCTCCCTCGAGCCAGGTCGCCACGGCGCCGATGTAGCCGGCCACCGCGTCGTGGTCGGAGCGCATCTCGAAGTCGCCGGCCTGGATCTCCTCGAGCCCGTCGAGCTGCGTCAGCGTGAGACCGCGGTCCTCGGCGGTGGGGGCGGCGGTCTGGTGCGTACGCACGCGGCTGGAGACGTAGATCGCGTCGAGGGGTTCGTCCGCGATGGCCTTGGCCGCGGCCACCGCCTGGGCGCGGCCGAGGTCGGTGAGGTCGAGGCCGGGGTGGGCGGTGTCGAGCTCGCCGGACACGTTGGCGTGGGTCTGGCCGTGCCGCATCAGCAGGAGTCGCAAGGCGGGATCCTCTAGCTGTTGAAGGGGGACGTCTTGGACGAGGCGAGCTCGAAGGCCTCCTCCAGGCTGACGCCCTCGAGCGCCTCCTCGATGTCCGAGCCGACGTGGGTGACCTCGGTGCCGCGCTCGAGCGGGACGAGGGTGTGCACGAGCCGGTCGTCGTAGGTGTGGACCATCGTGAACGACTGGGCTGCGTCGACGCCGGAGACGAAGCGGTCGACCGGGGCTGGGTCGCTGGTGTAGCAGCTCGCCGAGGCCACCGACACGGGTACGCCGGCGAAGGTCGACCACGTCGAGAGGTGCAGGTGCCCGGCGAGGATGCCGCGCACGTCGGTCCCGGCGATGACGTCGGCGAGGGCCTGCTGGTCGTGCAGCTCGATCAGCTCGGCCGCGCGCAGCATCGGCAGGGGCAGCGGCGGGTGGTGCATGGCCAGCAGGGTCCCGTGCTCGGCCGGGGTGGCCAGCACGTCGGCGAGCCAGGCCAGCTGCTCGGGCCGGAGCTCGCCGTGGTGGTAGCCCGGCACGCTGGTGTCGAGGGCGACGATGCGCAGGCCGTCGACCTCGTGGACCCGGTCCTGGAAGCCGGCGTCGTCGGTGTCGTACAACGCGCGGGCGAACGGCTCGCGCTCGTCGTGGTTGCCCATCGTCCAGACCACGATCGCGCCCATCTCCGCAGCGGCCGGCTCGACGATCGAGCGGAGCGTCTCGTACGCATCGGGTGCGGCCTGGTCGGCGAGGTCGCCGGTGAAGACGAGCGCCTGCGGTGCCGGTCGTACGGCAGCGAGTCGCTCGATCGCGCGGCGCAGGTTGGCGACGTTGTCCACGACCCCGTAGTGCAGGCCGCCACCGGCGATCAGGTGCGGGTCGGACAGGTGTGCGATGGCGTGCCGCGGGGCGGCGTACTGGCCGAGCTGTTTCACGAGCGACAGCCTAGGACCCGCGCGTCAGCGAGCCGGCAGGATCCGCCCGGTCACCTCGCCGAGGGAGATCCGGCCGCCGCCCGTGCCGGGTGCGGTGTAGCGCAGCACGACCTCGTCGCCGTCCTCGAGGAACGTGCGGTCGCGCCCGCCCGCGGTGAACGGCTCCTTGCCGCCCCAGCTGAGCTCCAGCAGCGAGCCGCGCTGGTCGGGGTCGGCGCCGGAGACGGTGCCGGAGCCCCAGAGGTCGCCGGTGCGGACGCTGGCGCCGTTGACGGTGGTGTGGGCGAGCATCTGGGCGGGCGACCAGTACATGGTGCGGTAGGGCGGCCGAGCGACGACCTCGCCGTCGAGCACCACCTCGACCTCGATGTCGAGGCCGGCGGGGCCGTCGACGCGCAGGTAGTCGAGCGGCTCCGGGTCGGTCTGGCCGGGCAGGTCGGTCCAGGCCGCGTCGAGCGCGGCGAGCGGCGTCACCCACGCGCTGATCGAGGTCGCGAAGGACTTGCCGAGGAACGGCCCGAGCGGGACGTACTCCCAGGCCTGGATGTCGCGTGCCGACCAGTCGTTGAGGCCGACGACGCCGAAGGTGTGCTGGGCGAAGTCGGCGGTGCTGACGCGCTCGCCCATCGCCGACGGGACGCCGACGACGAACCCGAGCTCGGCCTCGATGTCCAGCCGCGCGGACGGTCCGTAGGTCGGCAGGTCGTCCGTCGGCGCCTTGCGCTGGCCGCAGGGGCGCACGACGTCGGTGCCGGAGACCACGACCGTGCCGGACCGGCCGTGGTAGCCGACGGGGAGGTTCTTCCAGTTGGGGAGGAGCGGCTCCTGGTCGGGCCGGAACATCCTGCCCACGTTGGAGGCGTGGTGCTCGGAGGCGTAGAAGTCGACGTAGTCGCCGACCTCGATCGGCAGGTGCAGCTGCACCTCGGAGAGCGGGTGCACGTGCGGCGCGGTGCGCTC
Organism: uncultured Actinomycetota bacterium; assembly: GCA_963708875.1. Lineage (GTDB taxonomy): Bacteria > Actinomycetota > Actinomycetes > Propionibacteriales > Nocardioidaceae > Nocardioides. Next base: position 128,913 of record CAVPUL010000003.1, on the reverse strand, counting down.
CTGGTGGACGTCGTGGCCGAGCACCTCCACGATCCAGTCGCGTGCGATCGCCCACTGCTCGGGTCCCATCGCCATGAAGGCGTTGAGGCTCCGCGTGCGCCAGGCCGCGGCGAGCTCGGAGGCCGGATCGCCGATCTCGGCGACCGGGGCCAGGTCGAGGACGGAGTCGCCGATGCGTACGCCGACGCGCGGTGGCTCGCCGGCGAGCGAGAAGACGCCGTAGGGGAGGTTGTCGAGGCCGAAGAGAGTGTCGTCGGCGATGTCGACCCAGGTGGGCGCAGTCATGGCTTCTCCTTGGCGTCGGGGACGAGTCCGAGGGCGGTCAGGTCGTCGAGGGGCTCGAGCACCGAGCAGGAGCCGAACGAGGTGAACCACCGGCGGGCGGGGGACACGTCGATCCCGGCCAGGGCGGCACCGTCGCGCTGCTCGAGCACGTCCCTCGCGTCGGCGACGGACCCACCGTCCCAGAGGCACCCGGTCGCGGCGAGGACGTTGAGGAAGCCGTGCGAGCCGCCACCCTCCGGGTCGTGGCGTACGGCGCGATGCAGGCCGGCCGTCGCCTTGAACGGCGTCTCCCGGTCGAGCGCGGCGTCGATCCACGTCGCGACCGTGCCGGAGTCCGGGATGAGGTCGTGGTCGAGGTTGCCGAGGCGCAGCTTGAGCCGGTGGCCGCACGCGGCGACCTCGTCGGCGGCCGCGAGCCAGGCGGCCGTCGCGGGTCCGGGGACCTCGATGAACACCGGGACGTCGAGCTCGGCTGCCCGCACGGCGGTGTCGATCCGGCGGACGTTGCCGACCGGGTCGTCGGCGTCGCGGACCGCGACCTCGAGGCCGGCGAGGCGGAGGCCGTTGCGGGTCGTGAGCGCGGCGACGCCCTCGACGGCTCCGGCGCCCGTGGTCAGCACGACCGAGACCGGCAGGTCCGCGGGGACCGAGCCGAGGTCGGTGTCCTTGACCACGAACGAGCCGACCAGGTCGGCGTACCACGCGCTGCCGCGGTCGGCGTACGCCGTCAACGCATCGGCGAGGGCGGCGTTGCCCGGCGGGAAGATCGCGGCGTCGTCGACCAGACCGCTCCACTGGGTGGGCCACTGGCCGGACGGGACAGGTGCTGGACGGGGTGTCACGCGACTACTCTAGCCACCAGATAGCGGACGCCAGCGTCCGATGATCGGACGAATGGAGCGGACGATGGCCCACTACCGAGCAGTCGGGCGGCTGCCCCGCCAGCGCCACACGCAGCTGCGCGACGACGACGGTCACCTGTTCCGCGAGGAGCTGATGGGGGAGGAGGGATTCTCCTCCGACTCGTCGCTGCTCTACCGCCGCGGCGTGCCGAGCGCGATCACCGACAGCACCGTCTGGGAGCTCGCCGACCAGTCGCGGACGCCCAACCACCCGCTCAAGCCGCGACACCTCAAGCTCCACGACCTGGAGACCGGGACCTGCCCGGTCGAGGGCCGACGGCTCGTCCTCGGCAACAACGACGTACGGATCGCCTACGTCCTCACCGGGACCGACGCGTCTCCGGTCTACCGCAACGCGATCGGTGACGAGTGCGTCTACGTCGAGTCGGGCACCGGCACGGTCGAGACGGTCTTCGGCACCGTGGCCTACCGGTCGGGCGACTACGTCATCGTCCCGCGCGCGACCGACCACCGCTGGGTCCCCGCCGAGCCGTCGCGGCTCTACGCCATCGAGGCCAACAGCCACATCCACCCGCCCAAGCGCTACCTCTCGCGCTTCGGCCAGCTCCTCGAGCACGCGCCCTACTGCGAGCGCGACCTGCACGGTCCCGAGGGCCTCGACGAGCTGGTGGCCGGCTGTCGCGACCTGACCGACGTCGAGGTGCTGGTCAAGCACCGCACCAGTGCCGGCATCGTCGGCACCCGGATGACGTACGCCACCCACCCGTTCGACGTGGTGGGCTGGGACGGCTGCCTCTACCCCTACACGTTCAACATCGAGGACTACATGCCGATCACCGGCAAGGTCCACCAGCCGCCGCCGGTGCACCAGGTCTTCGAGGGCTGGAACTTCGTGGTCTGCAACTTCCTGCCCCGCAAGGTCGACTACCACGAGCTCGCCATCCCGGTGCCCTACTACCACTCCAACGTCGACTCCGACGAGGTCATGTTCTACGTCGGTGGCGACTACGAGGCGCGCAAGGGATCGGGCATCAACGTCGGCTCCATCAGCCTGCACCCCGGCGGCCACGCCCACGGCCCGCAGCCCAGCGCGATCGAGGCCTCGCTCGGTGCGGAGTTCTTCGACGAGTCCGCGGTCATGGTCGACACGTTCGCCCCGCTCGACCTGGGCGAGGGCGGCCTGGCGGTCGAGGACCCGGCGTACGCCTGGACCTGGGCCGGTCGCGGACCCGACGCCGACGGCGGCCCCGCGGTCTTCAGCAACTCCTAGCCCGGCCCACGCCCCGCTCGAGCAGGGACGGGCGAGGGCGGCGTCTGTAGCGTCGAGCGCATGGAGCTCGGAATGCACATCGTGACCTACGACGTCGACGGTGGCCCCGCGGCCATCGCGCCGATGCTGGCGGCGACAGGCAGGGCGGTCGACGAGGCCGGCATCGCCGTCCTCTCCGTCATGGACCACTACTGGCAGATGGAGATGGTCGGCGGGCCCGACCTCAACATGCTCGAGGGCTACACGACCCTCGGCTTCCTGGCGGCGCACACGTCGTCGGCCGAGCTGCAGCTGCTGGTGACCGGGACGACCTACCGCCACCCCGGTCTGCTGGCGAAGATCATCACCACCCTCGACGTGCTGTCCGGTGGCCGTGCCGTGCTCGGGATCGGCGCTGCGTGGTACGAGGAGGAGGCCGTCGGGCTCGGTGTGCCGTTCCCTTCGATGAAGGAACGGTTCGAGCGACTCGAGGAGACCCTCCAGATCGTGCGCCAGATGTGGAGCGACGACGAGGGTCCCTTCGACGGCACGCACTACCAGCTCGCCCGCACCCTGAATCGTCCGCAACCCATCCGCAGGCCGCCGATCATGATCGGCGGGACGGGTGAGAAGAAGACGCTCCGGTTCGTGGCGAAGTACGGCGACGCCTGCAACCTCTTCGGTGACCCCGAGGACGCGTCCGGGACGGTGCACAAGCTGGCGGTGCTGCGCGAGCACTGCGACAACGAGGGCACCTCCTACGACCGGCTCCGCAAGACGATCACGTGCATGGCTCCTGCCGACCCTGCGGCTGACGGAGGTCGCTTCGTCGAGCAGATGAGGGCCTTCGCCGACATCGGCATCGACGCCGTCCACGTGATGCCGCCGAGCAACGATCCGGCCGCGTTCGCCCGGTCGCTCGGCGAGCACGTCGTGCCCGGCCTCTCCTCGCTCTAGCCCGGAGCGATCAGCTCGGGTGATCACTCCGGTCGGGCGGCGGCCGTAGCAGCACCCCGGAGCGCCGGTCAGGAGGTCCAGGCGCGCCAGAGGTCGGCGTACTCGCCATCGAGGTCGATCAGCTCGTCGTGGCTGCCGAGCTCGACGATCCGGCCGTCGATCACGACGGCGATCCGGTCGGCGTCGTGCGCGGTGTGCAGCCGGTGGGCGATCGCGACGACCGTACGTCCCTCGAGCAGGTTGTTCATCGAGCCCTCGAGCGTGCGCGCGGTGCGCGGGTCGATGAGCGACGTGGCCTCGTCGAGCACGAGCGTGTGCGGGTCGGCGATGATCAGCCGGGCCAGCGCGACCTGCTGCGCCTGCGCCGGTGTGAGGGCGAAGCGGCCCGAGCCGATGACGGTGTCGAGGCCCTGCGGCAGGCGCTCCACCCACAGCAGCGAGCCGACCGCGCTGAGCGCCTCGCGCACGGCGTCGTCGTCGGAGTCCTCGCGGGCCAGGATGATGTTGTCGCGCACCGAGCCGATGAAGACGTGGTGCTCCTGGGTGACCAGTGCGACCTCGCTGCGCAGCACCTCGAGCGGGAGGTCGACCAGCTCGACGCCGCCGATGGTGGCGGAGCCGGTGCGCGGCCGGTTGATGCCGGAGAGCAGGCGGCCCAGCGTCGACTTGCCCGACCCGCTCGGGCCGACGATGGCCAGCCGCTCGCCGACGCCGATCCGGAGGTCGATGCCGTGGAGCACGTCGTGGCCCTCGCGGTAGGCGAATCGCAGGTCGTCGCCGCGCAGGTCGACGCCGTCGGGCAGGTCGTCACCGGCGACGCGGTCGGGCTTCACCTCGGCGATGCCGAGCAGCCGGCTCGTGGACGCGGCGCCGACCTGGAGCCGGTCGACCTCGCCGATCAACCGGTCCAGCGGGTCGCCGAGCGCCTCGACGTAGAGCACGGCGGCGGTGATCTGGCCCAGGTCGGCCCACCCGCGCGAGTAGGCGTAGGCCCCGACGAGCAGGGTGATCACCCGCGGCGTCTGGAAGGCGAAGTTGAGCGCCATGAAGAGCATGTTGCGCAGCGTCATGCCGTAGCGCTCGGCCTGCGCCGACACCTCGATGTCGCCGTCGCCTGCCCTGACGCGCGCCCCGGACAGGCCCAGCGCCTCGACGGTGCGCGCGCCCTCGACGGTCTCGGTCAGGGTCGTGTTGATGCGGGAGTACGTCGCACCCTCAGTGATGTAGCCCTTGGGCGCCCGCCGCAGATAGCTGCGCACCGCCCACCACGAGGTGGCGAAGGTGAGCAGCGCCGGTACGGCGAGGACCACCGAGTTGAGCAGCATGGCGCCGATGGACAGGAGCACGGTCAGCAGGGAGATGATCGCCATCGGCAGGCCGTACTGCACCGAGCGGCTCATCGTGCCGACGTCGCGCGTCACCCGGGTCACGAGGTCGCCGGTGCTGGCGCTCTCGACGGCGCCCAGCGGGAGCCGGAGGATCGTGCGGACGATGTACTCGCGCGCGGTGGACAGCAGGTCCTGGCCGAACAGGGTCGACGTGCGCTGCGCGACGAACGTCAGCGCCGCCTGCAGCAGCACGACGCCGATGATCACGAGCGCGAGATCGCCGAGCGACCGGCCGCCACCGTCGACCGTGGTGTTGACCAGCTCACCGAGCAGTCGGGGCACCACCAGTCCGGCGGCAGCAGCGAGCGCGTTGAGCACGACGAGCGCGGTGAACATCCCCCGCCGGCTGGTCAGCAGGTCGCGGAAGAACGTGAGGACGGCACGGTTGCCCGACACCGGCCAGCCCCGCTCGGGGTTGCGCGAGGCGTCGTAGACGCCCTCGGCACGCTGTCGGCGCAGGTCGTGGCGCGCCCAGAGCGCGGTGTTGCGCTCCCGCACCGTCGCGTCGGTGGGCGGCACCAGCTCGGGCGGGATCACGGGCGGGTCGAGGCTGCGGTCGCGCCAGGTGTCCGGCGAGGTGGCCAGCAGGTCGGTCATCGGGTCACCCCCTCGACGTCGTCGTCGAGTGAGCGGGCCACGACGCTGCGATAGGCGGCGTTGTCGCGGAGCAGGTCGGCGTGCTCACCGTCGGCGACGACCAGGCCCTCGTCGAGGAGGACGACGCGGTCGGCGTGGTGCAGCCAGAGCGGCGAGACGGTGCACACCACGGTCGTCCGTCCGCGACGCAGGTCGCTGACCCGCTCGGCGATCCGGGCCTCGGTGTGCGCGTCGACGGCCGAGGTCGGCTCGACCAGGACCAGGATCGGGGCGTCGACGGCCAGCGCACGGGCGAGCACCACGCGCTGGCGCTGCCCGCCGGACAGGCCGCGTCCCCGCTCGTCGAGCTGGCCCTGCCATCCCTCGGGCAGGGCGTCGTAGACGTCCTCGGCGTTGGCCACGCGCAGCGCGGCCTCGGCCTGCTCGCGCGTCAGCCGTCCGTGCGGGTCGATGGCGTCCTGCAGCGTGCCGGCGAACAGTCCGCTGGCGGTGTCGCTGACCAGCACCTGGCGGCGTACGTCGGCGAGGCGGGCCGCGGACAGGTCGACACCGCCCAGTCGCACGCCCCACTCACGCGTGGCTGCCGCCTCGTCGCGGGCCGCGATCCGGGCACGTCGGGCCTCCCGGTCGGCGCGGGCGCGTCGAGCGGTGCGGCCCTTGAGCCCGGCGCCGTCCTCCTCGCCCACGGGACGGGTGTCGGGTGGCAGGTAGCGGCCCAGCCGGTCGGCGAGGGCCGAGCTCTGCTCGGGCACGGCGCTGACGACGACCGTCAGGCGGCCGGGGTGGGCGGTGAAGCCGCTGAGGTCGTCGACGATCTCGGCGGCACCGTCGAGCGACCGCGGCTCGTCGGGCTCGCGCCACGGTGGACGCTGCTCGAAGATCGCGACGGCCTTGCGGGCGCTGACGAGCGCGCGCGTCGACTTCTGGGCGAGCTCGAAGAACGTGCGGATCGGGCCGACCATGAACAGGCCGTAGCCCAGGAAGCTCACCAGCTGCCCGACGCTCAGGTCGCCGGCCTGGACCTGCTGGGTGCCGAGCCAGACCAGGCTCACCAGGAAGACGCCGGAGAGGAGGACGCCGACCGCCTCGACCGCGGCCTGCCAGATCCCGGAGGAGACGCCCGCCTTCCTGGCGGACTGGGACTGCTGGGCGTAGTTGCGGCCGAAGGTCTCCTCGCCGCCGATCCCGCGCAGGATGCGCAGCCCGGCGACGATGTCGGTGGCCATCGAGGTCAGCTCGGAGTTGCGGCTCCGCTCGACCTCCTGGCGGCGGTGCAGCGGACGCAGGAGGGGCAGGGCGGCTCCGAGCAGGACCGGAGCGGCAGCCAGCACGAGCAGGCCGAGCTGCCACGACATCGAGAGCACGATGGCCGCGACGGTCAGGTACGACACGAGCTGGGCCACCGAGCGCGCCAGGATCTCGGTCAGGGCGCCGAACTCGTCGGAGTCGCTCGACGCGACGCTCAGCACCTCGCCGGTCGGCGAGCGACGTGGCAGGACGTGCCCCATCTGGGCGATCTTGCGGGTGACCAGCTGCGTCGTGCCATAGAGGCTGATCAGCCAGCTGCGCACGACCAGGGTGTGGAAGACGACACCGAAGATGCCGCCGACGACCACCACCGCGAGCATCACGCCGGCCCACGCGAGCAGGTCGGCCGTCGATCCGCCGAGGATGCCGGCGTCGACGGCACGGCCGAAGATGTAGGGACCGAAGGTCATCGGCAGCAGCCACAGCAGGCACGCGACCGTCGACCACACGATGACCTGCCACTGCTGCAGCAGGATCCACCTCAGGAACGCCGCAGGCGACCGGGTGTCGGGATCCGGCGTGGGTGCGTCGTCGGTTCCGGTGAAGAACGTCGCGATCCGGGGTGGGAAGTCCTGCATGACCCCAGAAGACTAGGCGTCGACACCTCGTCGGCACGAAGCATTAACTGCAGGGCGGACCCTTCCGGGCGGTGTGGCGGGAACCACGTGCGAGGCAGGATGTGCGCGTGACGTTTCTCTCCCAGCTGCGAGACGTGCCCGCCCGGCTGCGCAACCAGTCCCGGCAGGTGCCCACCCACGACATCGACGAGGACGACGTGGAGGTCGACTCGTCGGCGCACGCAGCCGCGGGTGCCACGGCCGTCACCGTCGCCATGCGGCGGGCCATCGGCCAGATGGGCGTACGCCGCACCGCATCGACCCTCACCCGGCTCAACCAGGTCGACGGCTTCGACTGCCAGGGCTGCGCGTGGCCGGACCCGGCGCCCGGCCACCGGCACGCGGCCGAGTTCTGCGAGAACGGCGCCAAGGCCGTCGCCGAGGAGGCGACCCGCCAGCTGCTCGACCGCGCGTTCTTCGAGACGCACTCCGTCGAGGACCTCGCCGGTCGTACGGAGTACTGGCTGGGCAAGCAGGGCCGGATCACCGAGCCGATGGTCCTGCGCCCGGGTGCCACGCACTACACGCCGATCTCGTGGGACGACGCCTTCGCCACCATGGCCGGGCACCTGCAGCGTCTCGACCACCCCGACCAGGCGACCTTCTACACCTCGGGCAAGACCTCCAACGAGGCTGCGTTCGCCTACCAGCTCTTCGCGCGGTCCTTCGGGACCAACAACCTCCCCGACTGCTCGAACATGTGCCACGAGTCCTCGGGGTCGGCGCTGTCGGAGACCATCGGCATCGGCAAGGGCTCGGTCAGCCTCGAGGACATCCACCAGGCCAAGCTCCTGATCGTCGTCGGACAGAACCCGGGCACCAACCACCCGCGCATGCTGTCGGCGCTGGAGGAGGCGAAGTCCCGCGGGGCGAAGATCATCTCGGTCAACCCGCTCCAGGAGGCCGGGCTGGTCCGCTTCAAGAACCCGCAGAACGCCAAGGGGCTGACGGTGGGCACCGGGATGGCCGACCTGCACCTGCCGATCCGGCTCAACGGCGACCTGGCCTTCTTCCAGGCGGTCGGCGCGCTCCTCATCGAGTGGGACGCCCTCGACCACGACTTCCTCGAGGAGTACGCCACGGGTTTCGAGGCGTACGCCGCCCACGTGGCCGACCTCGACTGGGACAAGGTCGAGGCATCCACCGGACTCACCCGCGACCAGATCACCGAGGCCGCGCGGATGGTCGCGGAGTCGCCGGCCACCATCACCTGCTGGGCGATGGGCATCACCCAGCACCACAACGCCGTCGGCACGATCAAGGAGATCGTCAACGTCGCCCTGCTGCAGGGCAACATCGGCAAGCCCGGCGCGGGCGTGTGCCCGGTGCGCGGCCACTCCAACGTCCAGGGCGACCGCACGATGGGCATCTGGGAGCGCGTGCCCGACCACTTCCTCGACGCGATCCGCGACGAGTTCGGCTTCGAGCCGCCGCGCGAGCACGGCCTCGACACGGTCGGCTCCATCGAGGCGTTGCGCGACGGCAAGATCCGGGTCTTCATGGGGATGGGCGGCAACTTCGTCGGCGCCGCCCCCGACACCGAGGTCACCGAGGCCGCGATGCGCAACGCCGCGCTGACCGTCCACGTCTCCACCAAGCTCAACCGCTCGCACGTCGTCCACGGCGGTGAGGCGCTGATCCTGCCCGCCCTCGGCCGCAGCGAGAAGGACCTCACCGGCGGCCGCGTGCAGCGGGTGACGGTCGAGGACTCGATGTCCGCGGTCCACGCCTCGCGCGGCCCGCTCGACCCGCCGTCGGAGCACCTGCGCTCCGAGGTCGACATCATCTGCTCGCTCGCCCTGGCCACCCTCGGCGAGGACTCGCCCGTCCCGTGGGCCGCCTTCCGCAGCGACTACACCGAGATCCGTCGTCGGATCGCCCGCGTCGTCCCCGGCTGCGCGGCGTACGAGGAGAAGGTCGACGAGCCCGGAGGCTTCGTCCTGCCGCACCCGCCCCGTGACAACCGGGTGTTCGAGACCGAGAGCGGCAAGGCGGTCATCACCTCCACGCCGCTCGAGGTGCTCGACGTGCCTCGGGGACGTTTCCTGCTGCAGTCGATGCGCTCCCACGACCAGTTCAACACCACGATCTACGGTCTCGACGACCGCTACCGCGGCGTCAAGGGCGGTCGGCGCGTGGTCTTCGTCAACCCCGACGACCTGCGCGACCTCGGCCTGCGCGAGGGCGACCTGGTCGACCTGGTCAGCGAGTGGAAGGACGGCGTCGAGAGGACGGCCCCGGCCTTCCGCGTCGTCCCCTACGACCAGCCGCGCGGGTGCGTCGCGGCCTACTACCCCGAGGCCAACCCGCTCGTCCCACTCTCGTCGACGGCGGAGAAGAGCAACCAGCCGGTCTACAAGTCCGTCGTGGTCCGGCTCGACCGACCCGGGCAGGCCGGGCAGGGCGCGGGCTCCTCCGGCGGCTCGACCCAGCAGGGCACCGGCTCGAGCCGCGAGGACGACCCCCACCACCTGAGCTGAACGAGGCGTGCCGGTTCACCCCTGCGGGTACGGTGGCGCACGATGACCACGCACATCGACGTGCTCACGCCGCGCGAGGTCCCGCTGGGCGGTCCTCGGGCGATGCGCGTACGTCGCACGCTCCCGCAGCGCCACCGGTCGCTGATCGGCGCCTGGTGCTTCGTCGACCACTACGGGCCCGACGAGGTCGACGAGACCGGCGGCATGGTCCTGCCCGCACACCCGCACACCGGGCTGCAGACGGCGAGCTGGCTCTTCGACGGCGAGCTCGAGCACCGTGACTCGGTCGGGAGCCTGGCGACCGTACGCCCCGGCGAGCTCAACCTGATGACGGCCGGCCGCGGCATCAGCCACACCGAGGTCTCCACCCCCGGCACCACCGTCCTCCACGGCGCCCAGCTCTGGATCGCCCTGCCCGATGCCAGCCGCGACTGCGATCCCGGCTTCGAGCACTTCGCCCCGGACCCGGTGCGCGGACCGGGCTGGGAGGCGCGCGTCTTCATCGGCACAGCGTTCGGCGCCACCTCGCCGGTGACCACCCACACCCCGCTCCTCGGCGCCGAGGTGATGATCGCGACCGGTCACAGCGTCGAGATCCAGGTCGACGAGGCGTTCGAGCACGGCGTCCTGCTCGATGTCGGCCTCATCGCGGTCGACGGCCAGGAGCTGAAGCCCAGCGAGCTCGCCCACCTCGCCCCCGGACGTACGTCGCTCACCGTGACGGCCCACGAGGAGGCCCGGCTGCTGCTGCTCGGCGGCCCGCCGTTCGGCGAGGCGATCGTGATGTGGTGGAACTTCATCGGCCGCGACCACGACGAGATCGAGGGCTACCGTCGCGAGTGGCAGGACCAGGTCACCGCCGACGGTGCCGTCGTGGAGTCCGGCACCGCCGTCGCCGAGGGCCGGTTCGGCAGGGTCGACCTCGACCTGCCGCCCATCCCGGCGCCCGAGATGCCCAACGTCAGGCTCAAGCAGCGCCGCTGACGGTGGTGTGCGCGAGGATGCCGCCATGAGCGCGGGTGTGGGGCCGGTGGTGGGCGACGACGGTGTCGCTCGTTGTCCCTGGGGTGGCGGCGACCCGGTCAACAGGGGCTACCACGACACCGAGTGGGGCCTGCGCGTCGCCGGCGAGGCGGCCCACCTCGAGCGGCTCACCCTCGAGGCGTTCCAGTCCGGTCTGTCCTGGCTCACGATCCTCAACAAGCGCCCGCACTTCCGCACCGCGTTCGCCGGCTTCGACGCGGATCTCGTCGCCGCGTTCGACGAGGGCGACGTCGAGCGGCTGATGGCCGACGCCGGCATCGTGCGCAACCGCCGCAAGGTCGACGCGGCCATCGCCAACGCCCGCGCCACGGTCGCCCTGCGCGACGAGGGCGGGCTGGAGGCGTTCATCTGGTCGTTCCGCCCGGAGCCGGGGCCGGCCCCGCGCACGACCGCCGACGTGCCGACCACGTCGCCGGAGTCGCTGGCGCTGTCCAAGGCCCTCAAGAAGATCGGGTTCGCCCACGTCGGACCCACCACGATGTACGCCCTCATGGAGGCCATCGGTCTCGTCGACGACCATCTCGAGGGGTGTCACCGCAGGGGTTGTGCTGGCTAGGCTGCCCGGCCATGACCCGCGTGCACGCGTTCTCTGACGACGCCCTCACCGACCTCGACGCCACCGGCATCGTCGAGGCCCTGCACGCCGGCACCGTCTCGATCCCCGAGGTCGTCGACGCGGCGATCGCCCGCACCGAGCAGGTCGACGCGACCCTCGGGGCCGTCGCCCACGCGGCGTACGACCGTGCCCGGGCCGAGGCGCAGCACCCCCGCGGCGGCTGGTTCGCGGGAGTGCCGACCTTCGTCAAGGACAACGTCGACGTGGCGGGCATGCCGACCCAGCACGGCGCCGACGCGTTCCGGGCAGAGCCGGCCAAGGCAGACGGCGACTTCGCGCGGATGTACCTCGCTACCGGCCTGATCCCGCTCGGCAAGACCCAGCTCTCGGAGTTCGGCTTCTCGGGCGCCGCCGACCACGTCCGCCTCGGGCCGGTGCGCAGCCCGTGGCACACCGACCACTACGCGGGGGCCTCGTCGGCGGGGTCGGCCGCCCTGGTGGCCGCCGGCGCCGTGCCGATCGCGCACGCCAACGACGGCGGCGGCTCGATCCGCATCCCCGCGGCAGTCAACGGGCTCGTCGGCCTCAAGCCCACACGCGGCAGGCTGGCGCAGGACCGGATGATGCGCGAGATGCCGGTGCGCATCGTCTCCGACGGAGTGCTCACCCGCAGCGTGCGCGACACGGCCGCGTTCTACCGCGAGGCCGAGAAGATCTGGCGCAACCCGAGCCTGGCCCCGATCGGCGACATCACCCGGCCGGGCAAGGCGCGGCTGCGGATCGCAGTGGTGACCCAGGGCATCGGCCGCGACTCCAGCCCGGAGGTGCGCGAGCTGACCCTGCGGACCGCCGCCCTCCTCGAGGACCTCGGACACCACGTCGAGGAGATCGACAACCCGGTGCCCGACAGCTTCCCGGAGCACTTCGTGCGGTTCTGGTCGCTGCTCGCCTTCGCGATCACGAAGCGAGGCCGCAAGGACTACGGCGACACCTTCGACCCGACCAGGCTCGACAACCTCACCCTGGGCCTCGCGAAGCACGCCGCGCGCAACCTGCACAAGCAGCCGTTCTCGATCGCCGTGCTGCGCGCCTCCCGACGGGTCGCGGCCCGGCATCGGGCGTCGTACGACATCACCCTCACGCCGACGCTGGCGACCCAGACGCCCCGGGTCGGGCACCTGCGCCCGGACCGCGACTACGACGAGATCATGGACCGGCTGATGGAGTGGGTGGCCTTCACGCCGCTGCAGAACGCGACCGGCGAACCGGCGGTCTCGCTGCCCCTCGCGACCACCGCTGCAGGCCTGCCGCAGGGCATGATGCTGGGTGCTGGAGCGGGCCGCGAGGCGCGTCTCCTGGGGCTGTCCTACGAGCTGGAACAGGCCGTCGGATGGCCCCGGATCCAGGCGTCGGAAGCCGTCTCCTGAGCCGATTTCTCATCGTGGCACGCGCGTGTGTATCGTTCTCCGTCGTTGCCCCTTTAGCTCAGTCGGCAGAGCGTCTCCATGGTAAGGAGAAGGTCTACGGTTCGATTCCGTAAAGGGGCTCTGGATCGGATTTCCCCCCGGGGGCGTCCGGCCTCCGCGGCGGGGTAGCTCAGGTGGTTAGAGCACACGGCTCATAATCGTGGTGTCGCGGGTTCGAGTCCCGCCCCCGCTACCACCAGAACAGCTCCTCCCGGCACCACCCGCAACGAAAAGGTTCTCCCATGGCCAGCAAGTCGTCTGACGTTCGCCCCAAGATCACGCTCGCGTGCACCGAGTGCAAGGAGCGCAACTACATCACCAAGAAGAACCGTCGCAACGACCCCGATCGCATCGAGCTGAAGAAGTTCTGCCCGCGCTGCCGCAACCACACGGCGCACCGCGAGACGCGCTGACGCTTCTCCACCGTCGCACCCGACCCGTCCGAGCACCTCGGACGGGTCGTTGCGTTGCGCGGGTGGTCCTCTAGGGTCGACCCATGCCTGTCGACCCCTCGCTGGTGGGGCGTGAGTTCCCCGCCCCGGCCCCACTGACCGTCACCCAGGAGCGGGTCGCCGCCTTCGCCGCCTCCGTCGGCCACCCGGGTGCCGACATCGCGCCGACCTTCCCCATCGTCCTGGCCTTCGACGCCATGCAGGCCTTCCTCGACGCCGAGCAGATCGACCTCCACCGGATCGTCCACGGCGAGCAGCGCTTCGCCTACGCCCGCCCGCTGGCGGTCGGCGACGAGCTCACCGCACGGCTCACGGTCACCGGCCTGCGCCAGATCGGCGGCGCCGACATCATCGCCACCGCCAGCGAGATCACCGACGCCTCGGGCGCGGTCGTCTGCACCGGCAAGGCCACGCTCGTCCACTCCTCCGGAGGTGCGGCATGAGACCACCCCACGACGTTCTTCTCCTCCGCTTCGCTCCCCCGAACAACGCCGCAGGGACCCCGGAATGACGACCCTGCAAGCGGGCGACGTCCTCGACCCGAAGACCTTCACCATCACCCGGGCCGACCTCGTCGCCTACGCCGACGCCAGCGGCGACCAGAACCCGATCCACCAGGACGAGGAGGTCGCACGCAGCGTCGGCCTGCCCGGCGTGATCGCCCACGGGATGTACACGCTCGCCCTCGTCGGCCGTGCGGTCGCAGAGTGGACCGACGGCGCTGAGGTCGTCGACCTCGGGGCGAAGTTCACCAGCCCCGTCGTCGTACCTGCGGACGGTGGGGCAGACGTGGTCGTCGCCGGCACGGTGAAGTCCGTCGCCGACGGCCTGGCCACCCTCGCGCTCGAGGTCACCTGCGGGGGCCAGAAGGTGCTGGGCATGCCCAGGGCCGTCGTGAAGCACGCCGACCGTGCCTGACCCGGCGCCTGTTCTCCGCGACCACACGACGCTGCGCCTCGGTGGCCCCGGTCGCGACTGGGCGCGCGCCACCACCGAGGCCGAGCTGATCGCTGCCGTCTCTGCCGCGGACGCCGCCGGCACCCCCGTGCTGGTGCTCGGCGGCGGCTCCAACCTGGTCGTCGCCGACGAGGGCTTCGACGGCCTGGTCGTCGAGGTCGCGACCTCCGGCGTGGTCACCGACGTCGACGACTCCGACGACCCCACCTGCTCCGGTGCGACCGTGACGGTCGCCGCCGGCGCGAGCTGGGACGACCTCGTGGCCGAGGCGGTCGAGCGCGGGTGGGTCGGCGTCGAGGCGTTGTCCGGCATCCCGGGCTCGGTCGGAGCGACCCCGATCCAGAACGTCGGCGCCTACGGCCAGGAGGTCTCCCAGACGATCGCTCGGGTGCGCGTGTGGGACCGCACGCTCAACGGCGTACGCACCTTCGCCGCCGCCGAGTGCCGGTTCGGCTACCGCTCCAGCCGGTTCAAGGCCGACCCGGGGCGCCACGTCGTCCTCGACGTGACCTTCCAGCTCCGCCAGGGGGCGCTGGGTGCGCCGGTCCGCTACGCCGAGCTCGCCCGCACCCTGGGTGTCGAGGAGGGCCAGCGGGCCCCGCTCGCCGACGTCCGGGCGGCCGTCCTCGGGTTGCGGCGGGGCAAGGGGATGGTGCTCGACGCCGCGGACCACGACACGTGGAGCGCAGGATCGTTCTTCACCAACCCGTTCCTCACGCCCGAGCAGGCGGCCGCGCTGCCCGCGGACGCGCCGCGCTGGGAGCAGCCCGACGGCACCGTGAAGTCCAGCGCCGGCTGGCTGATCGAGCAGGCCGGCTTCGGCAAGGGCTGGACGAGCCCGGCCGCGGGGGAGCGGGTGTCGCTGTCGACCAAGCACACCCTGGCGCTGACCAACCGCGGTGGCGCGACCACCGCGGAGCTGCTCACCCTGGCGCGCGAGGTCCGCGACGGCGTACGCACGACGTTCGGGGTCACCCTCGTCAACGAGCCCGTCACGGTCGGCTGCTCCCTCTGACCCCTCGCCGCCCGCCCGGTATCTGCCGCCCGCCCGGTATCTGCCGCCCGCCCGGTATCTGCCGCCCGCCCGGTATCTAGGGACGAAATCGTAGGAGTTTCGGCCCGATCGCCTACGAGATCGTCCCTAGATAGGTCAGGCGAGCCAGGCGGCGATGTCGCGACGGGCGGCCTCGACCACGTCGGAGGGAGCACGGGAGGCCGTGAAGGACATCTCGGCCAGCCGGGCGAGGGTCGCGTCGTCGAGGTCGTGGGCGGCACGCATCGTGGCGTACTGACCCGCGAGCTGCGAGCCGAACAGCAGCGGGTCGTCGGCACCGAGCGCGACCGTGGCGCCGGCCGCCAGCAGCTGGGGGAGCGGGACCGAGGTGAGGTCGGAGTAGACGCCGAGCGAGACGTTGGAGACCGGGCACACCTCGAGCGCCACGCCCGCCTGCACGATCCGGTCCAGCAGCTCCGGGTCCTCCACGCTGCGTACGCCGTGCCCGAGCCGCTGCGCGCCGAGGCTGTCCAGGCACTGCCGGACGTGGTCGGCGCCGCGGAGCTCGCCACCGTGGGGCGCCAGCAGCAGGCCGGCACGCTCGGCGATCCGGAAGGCGCCCGCGAAGTCCTCGGTGCTGCCGCGCCGCTCGTCGTTGGAGAGCCCGAAGCCGATCACGCCGCGGCCGGCGTACTGGCCCGCGAGGCGTGCGAGGGTGCGCGCGTCGAGGGGATGGCGGGTGCGGTTCGCCGCGATGACCACCGCGATGCCGAGCCCCGTGCGCTCGGAGGCGTCACGCACGCAGTCGAGCACCAGGTCGGTGAACTCGGTGATGCCGCCGAACCGCGCCGCGTAGCCGCTCGGATCGACCTGGATCTCCAGCCAGCGCCCGCCGTCGCGCACGTCGTCCTCGGCGGCCTCGAGCACCAGCCGGCGTACGTCGCCGGGCGTCCGCAGCACCGAGCGCGCCACGTCGTAGAGGCGCTGGAACCGGAACCAGCCCTTCTCGTCGGCCGCGCTGAGCTGCGGCGGCCAGTCCTCGACCAGCGAGTCGGGGAGCACGATCCCGTCGCGCTCGGCGAGCTCGAGGAGCGTCGCGTGACGCATGGATCCGGTGAAGTGGAGGTGCAGGTGTGCTTTCGGCAGGGCCGAGACGTCACGGTGCCGCTCCACGCCCCCACCTTGACACGCCTCGGTTCGACGGCGCTGGTCCCCTCCCCGTATGCTTCCCGATTGGTGGTTTCGCCAGATGCTTCGGCATGCCCCCGAGCGGGGTCGGGACCATCGGAGGGCACTAGCTCAACTGGTAGAGCATCGGTCTCCAAAACCGAAGGTTGGGGGTTCAAGTCCCTCGTGCCCTGCGAGAAGGACTGCACAGCAACAACGAGAAGGTGAGAAACGTGGCCGACGGCAACGCGGTTCAGGACCGGCGCGACTCGCGCGGTGACGACCGTGGGCGCACCAGCCCCGCCACGTTCATGCGCCAGGTGGTGGCCGAGCTCCGCAAGGTGGTGTGGCCCACCCAGCAGCAGCTGATCACCTACTTCTTCGTCGTCCTGGTCTTCGTCATCGCCGTGATGGCCCTGGTGACGGTGCTGGACCTGGCGTTCGGGAAGCTCATCTTCGAGATCTTCAACGGTGGCAGCACCACCCAGTGACGATCACTCGAGCAGCGGGTCCCGCCGCTCGAGCTCCTGCCGGGTCAGCCCGGCACCGGTCCTGCTGACCGGCCCCAGCAACGAAACGTACGGAGTGAGACGTGTCTGAGAACAGTGACGTGGACCAGGTCGACGACCAGGTCGACGGTCCGGTCGAGGCTGACGACGAGGCGACCGCCGAGGACGCCGTCGTGGAGCCCGCGAGCGATGACGCCGCCGATGACACCACCGACGCGCCCGAGGACGCTGCGTCCGACGAGGCCAGCGACGAGGACGGCGCGTCCGACGAGGACGGCGACGCGGCCGACGCGACCCCCGACGAGAACGACCCGCTCGAGGCGTTCCGCCGCGAGCTGTGGGCGAAGCCGGGCGACTGGTTCGTCGTGCACACCTACTCGGGGATGGAGAAGCGGGTCAAGCACAACCTCGAGAACCGCATCATCTCCCTCAACATGGAGGACTACATCCACGAGATCGTGGTCCCCACCGAGGAGGTCGCGGAGATCAAGAACGGCCAGCGCAAGATGGTCACCCGCACCGTGCTCCCCGGCTACGTCCTGGTCCGGATGGACCTCACCGACGAGTCCTGGTCGGCCGTACGCCACACGCCGTCCGTCACCGGCTTCGTCGGGCACAGCCACCAGCCCGTCCCGCTCAGCATGAGCGAGGTCGAGGACATGCTGTCCCCCGCCGTCGTCCACGCCGCCGAGGCCGAGGCCGCCGCGTCGGGCGAGAAGGGCGCGAGCACCACGCCGCGCAAGGCGGTCGAGGTCGCGGACTTCGACGTCTCCGACTCCGTCATGGTGGTCGACGGCCCGTTCGCCACGCTCCACGCGACCATCACCGAGATCAACGCCGAGTCCCAGCGGGTCAAGGCGCTCGTGGAGATCTTCGGCCGCGAGACCCCGGTCGAGCTCAGCTTCAGCCAGATCCAGAAGGTCTGACGCAGGGCTCGACGATTGGCGTCGGCCTGCTCGTCGGGCTGACAATGCACGTAGCACCACGAAGTAGCGACAACCCGTGGCAGAGGGCATCCGTCCTCGTCGTGACCACAAGAGAGAAAGAAGAAGGCTATGCCTCCCAAGAAGAAGATCGCAGCGCTGGTGAAGGTGCAGCTGCAGGCTGGCTCGGCCACTCCGGCCCCGCCGGTCGGTACGGCGCTCGGCCCGCACGGCGTCAACATCATGGACTTCTGCAAGGCCTACAACGCCCAGACCGAGTCCATGCGCGGCAACGTCATCCCCGTCGAGATCACCATCTACGAGGACCGCACGTTCGACTTCATCACCAAGACCCCGCCGGCCGCCGAGCTCATCAAGAAGGCTGCCGGTCTCTCCAAGGGCTCGGGCGTCCCGCACAAGGAGAAGGTCGGCAAGCTGACCAAGGACCAGGTGCGCGAGATCGCGACCACCAAGCTGCCCGACCTCAACGCCAACGACCTCGATGCGGCCATGAAGATCGTCGAGGGCACTGCGCGCTCGATGGGCGTCACGACCGACTGAGAAGTTTCCCCTTTCAAGACATGTGGGAGAGCCGCGCTGGCTCGCTGACCACATCCTTCGCACCACAGAAACGAGAAGACAATGCAGCGCAGCAAGACCTACCGCGCAGCGGCAGAGCTGTTCGACCTGGACGAGCTCTACGCCCCGCTGGCCGCCATCAAGATCGCCAAGGGTGGCTCCAAGAAGAAGTTCGACGAGACCGTCGACGTCGTCATGCGCCTGGGTGTCGACCCGCGCAAGGCCGACCAGATGGTCCGCGGCACCGTCAACCTGCCGCACGGCACCGGCAAGACCGCCCGTGTCCTCGTGTTCGCCAACGGCGACAAGGCCGACGCTGCCCGTGAGGCCGGCGCCGAGTTCGTCGGTGGCGACGAGCTGATCGAGAAGGTCGCCGGCGGCTGGCTCGACTTCGACGCCGTCGTCGCGACGCCCGACATGATGGGCAAGGTCGGTCGCCTCGGCCGCGTCCTCGGCCCGCGCTCGCTCATGCCGAACCCGAAGACCGGCACGGTGACCCCCGACGTCGCCAAGGCCGTCACGGACATCAAGGGCGGCAAGATCGAGTTCCGCGTCGACCGCCACTCGAACCTGCACTTCATCATCGGCAAGGCGTCCTTCTCCGAGGTCCAGCTCGCGGAGAACTACGCGGCCGCCCTCGACGAGGTGCTGCGTCTCAAGCCGGCCAGCTCCAAGGGCCGCTACATCAAGAAGATCACCTTCTCGACGACGATGGGCCCCGGTGTCCAGGTGGACCCCAACCGCGTCAAGAACGTCGCGCTCGAGGACGACGTCGCTGCCGCTCAGGCCTGATCCTCGGCTCAGCCGCATCGGCCCGGTCGCCCCCACGGGGGCGGCCGGGCCGATTGTCGTCCGGGCCCGTTTCGCTGTGGAACCATCGGGTACAACCGGTGCAGGCGCACGGACTCGTACGCCCGCGTCCCCCGGCACACCCCGCACCACCCTCATGCACCCAGGAGCTCCCATGCGCGTCACGTCACTCTCCCGCCGCCTCGGCACCGCAGCCCTGGTGCTGACCATCGGTGCGGGTGCCTCCGCGTGCGGCGGTGACGACTCGGGCTCGGACACCTCGAGCGCCAGCAGCGACCAGTCGAGCGACACCGCCACGGACGACTCCACCGACGCCGCCGCGGAGGAGTCCGAGGCGCCGGCGGACGCCTCCCTGGCCGAGCTGTCCGCCGACGACTTCTACCCCTCGGTGATGTCCGCGCTCCAGGACGCCGGCAGCTTCACCTTCACCACGACGTCCGACTCCGCCGGCCAGGCCCAGGAGATGACCGGTCAGGCCCGCTTCGGTGCCGACGGCGTGGAGATGAAGGCCTCCGGCACGGGCGCCCAGGCGATGGAGATGATCCTCCTCGACAAGGCGATGTACATGAAGTCCGACGCCTTCGGCACCGGCGACAAGTGGCTCAAGATCGACCTCAGCGACCCGAACTCGCTCTTCGGGATGATCGGCAAGGCGACCGACCCCGAGGTCATGTTCAAGGCGATGGAGTCGCCGAAGAAGCTCGAGCTGCTCGGCAGCGAGGAGGTCGACGGGGTGGAGACCAACCACTACCGGATCACGATGGACCCGACGTCCTACCTCAAGGCGATGGAGTTCCCGGCCGCGATGGCCGACATGCTTCCCAAGGACCTGGTGACCGAGATGTGGGTCGACGCCGACAACCTGCCGCGCAAGTTCGCCCAGACCGTCGAGGTGAAGTCGCCCAACGGCGGCACGACGAAGAGCAACACCGAGGGCACGTACTCCGACTTCGGCACCGACGTCGAGATCGAGGCGCCCCCGGCCAACCAGGTCACCGAGCAGCCGGGCATGTGAGGCGCGGCAGGTCCTGAGCGCGGACGAGGGGCGTACGCACTGGAATCAGTGCGTACGCCCCTCGACCATGTGAGCGTGCGGCGGCCCTATTCGCGGAAGATCCGCTCGTCGATCAGCTGCTCCTTGACCTCGGACCCGTCGGACTCGTAGCGCCCCTGGTCGAACCGGGTCTTGAACTGCATCGTCACGCCGTCGCGACCGAACCGGTTCTTCTCCACCGTCAGGACGGCGTACTCGCGGAACCGCTCGGCGTTGCCCAGGTCGTAGGTCAGGTGGTGACGCGCGACGATGTCGAACTTGTTGTTGAGCACGAGGACCACGTCGGCCTCGTAGGCGAGCGCGCTCGAGCCGCGGAGGTCGTTGGCACGCATCCGGCGTCCGGAGCGCAGCGCCTCCTTGTCGGCCGCGGCGATCGCCAGCACGGGTGCGCTGATGTCGATCGCGATGTCCTTGAGCCCCTCGACGACCTCGGTCGACCGGGCCTCGTCGTCGTCGTGGGACGACTTCACCTTCTGCAGGTAGTCCACGATCACCAGCGGGGTCGTGCCCGCCAGCTCCCGGACGGCGTCGATGGCGGCCCGGATCGCGGTCAGGTCCGTACGCGTGCCCGTGGAGCGGTGCACGAAGAGCATCTCGGAGTAGTGCGACACCTTGGCCAGCGCCTCGACGCCCGACGGGACCGACTCGAGGCGGTGGTCGAGCGAGCTGACCCAGAGGTCGTCGAAGATCGAGCGGATGCTCGTCATCCGGACCATGTCGGAGTCGTCGAGCTCTCCGGCCTCCATGGCGATGAGCTTCTGCGTCATGTCCTCGGCGTCGTGCTCGTAGGAGAAGTAGATCACCGGGCGACCCGTGGCGGCGTTGTTGCGCGCCACCTGCAGCGCGAACGTCGACTTGCCGAGTCCCTGGGGGCCGGCGAGCAGGATCAGCGACCCGGCTCGCATGCCGCCGCCGATCAGCGGGTCGAGCCCACCGAAACCGGTCTTCCAGACCCGGCCCGCAGCGTTGCGGCCGGTGAGCATGCGTTCGTCGCTGCGGGCGAGTGACGCCCCGACGGTGGTGAGCTGTTGGTCCACGCCGACATCGAACCAGTCTTGGGACTCCCGCGGAGGGTGATTGGGACGTTTGCCGTCCACGTCCCGCGATTTGTCTGGTCCGGGAACGGGCGCGTACTGTTCCATCTCGAAACCCAAGACCGCAGGTTGTCACGAGCTCCACGCGCGTGACCGAAGGTTCGCAGCAGCGAACGGCCGGCGCAGGTGAAGAGCAGCGGTTCACGCCGCACCACGCCCTGAGCCTGTGCTCGGGGCGTTCGTCGTCTGTGGGCCGGACGCCGGTGGTCGACACCGGAAGGAGACCCATGGCGCGGCCAGACAAGACTGCCGCCGTTGCGGAGATCGTTGATTCCTTCAACGATTCCGCCGGCGCTGTGCTGACCGAGTACCGCGGTCTCACCGTGAAGCAGCTGCAGGACCTGCGGCGCTCCCTCGGCGAGAACGCCAGCTACGCCGTGGTCAAGAACACGCTCGCCAAGATCGCCGCCACTGAGGTCGGCATCGAAGGCTTCGACGACCTGCTGACCGGCCCCACCGCCATCGCCTTCATCAATGGAGACGTGGTCGAGGCCGCCAAGGGTCTGCGTGACTTTGCCAAGGCAAACCCCGCTCTTGTCATCAAGGGCGGCGTACTGGACGGCAAGCCCCTCGACGCTGCCGAGATCGCCAAGCTGGCCGATCTCGAGTCGCGTGAGGTCCTCCTGGGCAAGCTCGCGGGCGGCATGCTCGCGACGCTCTCCCAGGCCGTCTACCTGCTCAACGCGCCTCTCGCCCAGGCCGCCCGTCTCGCGGGTGCGCTCCAGGCCAAGGCCGAGCAGGACCCCTCGATCCTCGCAGGTGGTGCCGGTGCTCCGGCTGCTGTCGCTGCCGAGGACGCCCCGGCGGAGGAGGTCTCCGTCGAGGAGGCCGCCGAGCCCGAGGCGACCGACGAGGCTGCCGACACGGCCGCCGAGTCCACCGACGCCTGACCGGGCCGACGTACACCACCTGAAACCCGGAGCCCGGACGCACCGTCCGAGCTCCACATACGGAAGGAAACGCCACCATGGCGAAGCTCAGCACCGACGAGCTCCTTGACGCCTTCAAGGAGATGACCCTGATCGAGCTCTCTGAGTTCGTGAAGCAGTTCGAGGACACCTTCGGCGTGACCGCCGCTGCCCCCGCCGCTGTGGCCGCTGCCCCGGCCGCCGGTGGCGCTGCCGGTGGCGAGGCCGCCGAGGAGAAGACCGACTTCGAGGTCGTCCTCGAGGCTGCCGGCGAGAAGAAGATCAACGTCATCAAGGAGGTGCGCGCCCTGACCTCCCTCGGTCTGAAGGAGGCCAAGGACCTCGTCGAGGCCGCCCCCAAGACGATCCTCGAGAGCGTCGACAAGGCTGCCGCGGACAAGGCCAAGGAGGCCCTCGAGGCCGCCGGCGCCACCGTCACGGTCAAGTGACGTCTCGCTAGCCCTCGACGAGGGGCGGCCACCGACAGGTGGCCGCCCCTCGTTGCATTTCGCGAAAGAGCAATCCCGGTGGCATTTCTGGGCCTGTCGCCCGCGGGTCGGACGCACTAGACTCCGGTGCATTCGATGCGCATCACGAAATGAGTTGCTCTATGCGCAACAAGCGGCACGCCGCCACCATGGTCCGCCTGCTGGAGAACGCCCGCTACGAGGTGCTCCCCACTGCCTCCACCGAGGACAAGGTGCTCGCGCACCTGCCCCGCGATCGCACCGTGACGGTGACGGCCTCGCCCTCCAAGGGGCTCGAGACCACGTTCGACCTCACGGAGCGGCTGGCCGGGCACGGCTACCACGTGGTGCCCCACATCGCGGCCCGGATGGTGACCGGCCGGACGGAGCTGGGCGAGATCGTCGAGCGACTCGTCGGCAAGGGCATCACGAGCGTCTTCGTGCCGGGCGGCGACGCCGAGCCGGCCGGTGACTACCCCGACGCGCTGGCCCTGCTCGAGGACCTCAAGGCGCTGGGCTCGCCGTTCGCCCACGTCGGGATCACGGGCTACCCGGAGTCCCACCCGACCATCCACGACGACCTCACGGTGCAGTCGATGTGGGACAAGCGCCGCTACGCCACGCACATCGTCAGCAACCTGACGTTCGACCCCGCCGGCGTACGCGACTGGATGGGCCGGCTGCGCCGTCGCGGCGTCACGATGCCTGTCCTCCTGGGCATGCCCGGGCCGGTCGAGCGCACCAAGCTGCTCGGGATGGCGACCAGGATCGGCGTGGGCGAGTCCACGAAGTTCCTGGCCAAGAACAAGGGCCTCTTCGCCCGGCTCGCCGCTCCCGGCGGGTTCACCGGCGAGAGCTTCCTGGAGAAGTGCGCTCCCGCCCTGGGCGAGGAGGGTGCGCTCGTCGAGGGGCTGCACGTCTTCACGTTCAACCAGATCGGCGAGACCGAGGCCTGGCGCACCGACCTGCTCGATCGCCTGGCCCGGTAGCTAGGGACGATCTCGTAGGTGATCCGGGCTCCGGACCTACCAGATCGTCCCTAGATAGGAGGCTGGAGGAGGTCGGCGAGCGCGCGCTCGAGCCCGTGGTCGCCCGTCTCGACGACGGTGAGGGGCAGCTCGATGCGGGCCGCGGCCTCCTCGGCGAGCCCCCGCAGCTCGTCGTCGGGCTGCTGGGCGAGCCACACGACGCGGGTGTAGTTGCCGAAGTAGGTGTCGCGGAGCTCGGGGTAGCGGTCCAGCCCCATCTCCTGCACCACCGTCCGGGCGAACGAGCGCACGAGGAAGTCGGTGAGGAGGTAGGTCCCCGGCTGCTCGTCGAAGAAGCGCTCCAGGCGCGAGGGGCCGGCGTAGAGGTCGTAGCAGTGCAGCCCGGGCAGCCGCTCGACTCCGAGCTCGCGGCACACCTCGTCGAGGGCGCCGTAGGTGCCGCAGTCGGCGTAGCCGATGACGATGCGGTCGTACGCCGTCGCCAGCGTCGCGGCAAGGGCGCGCACCTCGCCGGCGATGCGCTGCGGGTGGTTGTGCAGCAGCGGCGGGAGCGGGTGGACGTCGACGGGCCAGTCGTGGCGGCTCACGACGGCGGCCGCGGGCTGGGCGATCGCGCCGCACGCGATCAGCGCGACCCGACCGCCGTCAGGTGCGGAACGAGAGCTGCTCGACGAAGGCGTCGTTGAAGTCGGGGCGGTCCGAGAGCTCGACATAGGTCACCTCCTCGAGCAGCGCCAGCGCGCCGGCCCGCTCGCGCACGGACAGGAGCGCCATCTTGGCGCCCTCCCCGGCGACGTTGCCGGCCGCGACGATGCGCAGCACCGGCAGCTGGGGCACCAGCCCGATCCGGACGGCCGACGCGGGGGAGAGGTAGCTGCCGAAGGAGCCGGCGAGCAGGACCTGCTGCACGTCGCCGTGCTCGAGACCGAGCTCCTCGAGCAGCAGCGACCAGCCGGTGGAGATGGCGGCCTTGGCGAACTGGAGCTCGCGGACGTCGCGCTGGGACAGGTAGACGCACTCGACGGGCTCGGTGTCGGGCGTGGGTCGGTGCAGCAGGAAGATCCGCTCCTCGCCGATCCTCGACAGCCGGTCGGCGAGCGCGGGGGCGATCTCCTTGGCGTCCTCGTCGGGCACCAGGCGACCGGTGGCGTCGAGCAGTCCGACGCGTACGAGCTCGGCGACCGCGTCGACCAGGCCCGAGCCGCACAGGCCCTTGGGCTCGACGTCGCCGATCACGCCGAGGGTGACGGCCTCGTCGGCGTCGGCGGCGTGGGCGTCGAGCTTGATCACCTCGATCGCCCCGTCGGAGGCGCGCATGCCGCACCGGATGGCACCGCCCTCGAAGGCAGGACCGGCGGGCGCGGCGGTCGACAGGATCTTCTCGCCGTCGCTGAGCACGATCTCGCAGTTGGTGCCGACGTCGATGAAGAGCCGGGTCCGCTTGTCGCGGTCCATCCCGGTGGCGAGCATCCCCGCGACGATGTCGCCGCCGACATAGGCGCCGAGGGCGGGGAAGAAGAACGCGCGGGCGCGCGGGTGCAGGCTCAGCCCGATGTCGGTGGCGAGGACCGACGGCGGCTGGGCGGACGACATCACGAACGGCGCGACGCCGAGGGGCTCGGGGTCGATGCCGAGGACGAGCGCGGTCATGGTCGCGTTGCCGGCGACCGCCACCTCGTAGACGTGCGTCGGGTCGACGCCGGCCTCGCGACACACCTCGGCGGCGAGGGACGCCAGCGTGCTGCCCGCCGCCTGCTGCAGCCGGCCGAGGGCATCGGGGTCCATCATCGTGGCGCTGATCCGGCTGATCACGTCGCCGCCGAACGGCTGCTGCGCGTTGAGCATCGAGGCGACGGCCACCGGGGTGCCGGTGCCGACGTCCAGCAGGGTGCCGACCACCGTCGTCGTGCCGAGGTCGAAGGCGATGGCGTAGCGAGCGGCCGTGGTGTCGCCCGGCTCGACGTCGATGAGGTCCTCGTCGACGACGACTGCCGTGACCTTGAAGTCGGACTGCCGCAGCACCGTGGAGAGGCGGCGAAGGACGTGCAGGTCGGCGGTCAGCTCGAGGTCGTCGATGGCGTCGGTGAGGCGGACCAGGTCGGTGCGCTGGTCCGACAGGGTCGCCTCGTCGAGCTCGACGTAGCGCTTCTGCAACGCGGGGCGCAGGATGACCTGGCGCCCGATGCCGACCGTGGCCGCCTTGGGGCGGGTCGTCAGGGGCGGGACCTCGACGGCGAGGTCCCGGGTGGCGTGCACCAGGCAGCCCAGCCGCCAGCCCTCGGAGAGCTGGGTCGCGGTGAACGTCCGCTCGTCGTGGCGGGTGACCGGCACGTCGGCGTCGGACGTGATCTGGATCCGGCACTTGTGGCAGGTGCCGTGCCCGCCGCACGTGGAGTCGATCGCGATCCCGTTCCAGGACGCGGCGTCGAAGACCGTCACGCCTGGCGGGACGCGTACGCCCCGCTGGGTCGGCGGCTGCGCCGCCCCTCCCTCGGCCAGGCTGTGGACGGTGAAGGTGAGGTCGACCCGGCCGGTGCCGTCGTGGGTCGCAGCACCGGCGCCAGGCCGCTCGATCAGACCTTCGCGAGCCACGTCTGCGAGCGAGAAGTCCGGCCCCTCGGGCGGCTGGCTCATGGCGGGGTCCCGTCGGGTGCGATCACGCCTGCGCCGCTGCTGCAGCCAGCTTGGCGCGGTGGGCGCCGATCCAGGCCATGCCCCAGTCGTCGTGGCCGAGGAACACGTCGGCTGCCCTGATCGCCTCGACGATCTGGGGCGTACGGGCGTCGGTGATGGCGCTGGTGAGCCCGGAGGTCATCGCCATCGGCAGCCACGCGGCATTGAGGGCGTGGCGTCCGGGCATGCCGAAGGAGACGTTGGAGGCACCACAGGTCATGTTCACGCCGAAGTCGTCCCGGATGCGGCGCATCACCTCGAACGTCACCAAGGTGGTGCCGGTGTCGGCGCCGATCGGCATCGCCAGCGGGTCGATGACGATGTCGGCCTGTGCGATGCCGTACTCCTCGGTGGCGACCCGGATGATCTTGCCGGTGAGCTCGACGCGCTTGTCGGCCTCCATCGGGATCTCGTCGTGGTCGTTGGGGAGCGCGATGATCGCGGCGTCGTACTTCTTCACGAGGGGGAGGATCGCCGCCATCCGGTCGTCCTCGGCGGTGATCGAGTTGACCAGGGCGCGGCCCTGGTAGACCGAGAGACCGGCCTCGAGCGCCTCGACCACGGAGGAGTCGATGCAGATCGGGAGGTCGCTGAGCTCCTGGGCCATCTGGATCGCCTTGGCCAGCAGCTCGGGCTCGTCGGTGAGCGGGACGCCCATGTTGATGTCGAGCACGTTGGCGCCGCCCTCCACCTGCGCCTTCACGTCGCGCTCGATGGCGGAGAAGTCGCCGGCCCGCAGCTGCTCCTGGAAGATGCGACGACCGGTGGGGTTGATCCGCTCGCCGATGATGCAGAACGGCTGGTCGTGGCCGAGCCGGACCTCCTTCGTCGCCGAGCGGAGGACCGTGTGGAGGGGCTCGCTCATTCGGGGTCCCCGTTCGAAGCGGAACGAAGTGAGCATTCGAATGGGGTGATTTTCATGCGTTCACCCGGGCGCGCTTCTCGCCGAGCAGCTTCTTGGCGCGCTTGACCGTCTGGGAGGCGTCGGCCGCATAGCCATCGGCGCCCACCGCGTCGGCGTACTCCTGGGTGACGGGCGCACCGCCGACCATGACGATGACGTCGTTGCGCATGCCGGCCTTCTCGAGGGCGTTCATGTTGGCCTTGAACATCGGCATCGTCGTGGTGAGGAATGCCGAGAAGCCGACGATGTCGGGCTGGTGCAGGTCGATCGCCTCGATGAACTTCTCCGGGGCGACCTGGACGCCGAGGTCGATGACCTCGAAGCCGGCGCCCTCGAGCATGATGTTGACGAGGTTCTTGCCGATGTCGTGGACGTCGCCCTTGACCGTGCCCATGAGGAACTTGCCGATGGTCTGCACGCCCGTCTCGGCGAGCAGGGGCCGCAGTCGCTCCATCGCACCGGCCATGGCACGTCCGGCGATCAGCATCTCGGGGACGAAGAAGTCACCGCGCTCGAAGCGCGCGCCGACCTCCTCGAGCGAGGGGATCAGGGCGTCGAAGAGCAGCGTCTGCGGCTCCATGTCGAGCCCGAGCCCCTCGTTGGTCAGCTCGAGCACGCGCGGGGCGTTGCCCACCAGCGTCTCGTCGTAGAGGTGCTGAAGAATCTCCTCGGGGGTCATGCGACCACCTCCTGGGTGCGTACGGCTCGGTGAGCGGAGCGGGGTGAAGCAGGGCCGCGCAGCAGGGATGACAGCGCGGTGGACTGGGCGAGCAGGTGGTGGCCGAGCTCGTCGAGCCGGGCCCCCAGCCGCGGGGTGGGCCCCGAGATCCCGAGGGAGGCGACGACGTCGTCATGGATGCCGAACACGGGCACGGCGATGCCGGTGAGGCCGATCTCGAGCTCGTCGTTGGTCAGCGCCCAGCCGCGCTCCCGCGAGCGGAGGCCGTCGCGCCGCAGGTCGGCGGGATCGGCGAGCGTGGCGGGCGTGGGCCGCTCCAGCTCGCCGGCGGGGAGGTCGAGGGCGTCCCAGGCGAGGAAGACCTTGCCCAGTGCCGAGCAGTGCACCGGCACGTCGATCTCGGTCCAGTCCCGGGTGCCGAGGAGATAGGTCGAGTCGACCTGCGCGACCTGGACGACGTGGTCACCCCGGGTCACGCTGAGGTGCACCGTCTCACCGGTGTCGGCACCGATGCGTTCCATCACCGGCCGGGCGAGGCGGACCAGCTCCTCCCACGGGTCGTGACGAGCCGCGTAGAGCCAGAACAACCTGCCGGCGACGTAGGACCCGGTGGCGTCGCGCTCGAGCAGGCCGGAGCGCTCGAGGGCGGTGAGCATCCGCGACGTCGTCGACTTGGCCAGGCCGCTCGCGTCCTGCAGGTCGGCAAAGGACATCGGCTGGTCGGCGTGGACCACTGTGGCGACCAGGTCGGTGGCGCGGTCCAGCGACCGCGTGCCGGTGGCGGCGTCGCTCACGGCAGCTCCTTCGCTGGAGGGGTTCCCACAAGTTCCATGATGTGGAACCGTGTTCCACATCATGAGGCTAGAAGCCGTCGTGAGTCGAGGTCAAGGCCTCGGACGCGCCGGTGAGGCTCACCGCCACTCCCAGGAGGACCCGTGTTCCGCAACACGATGCCGCGCTACGAGGTGCTGTCCGAGGACGCCATGGCCACCCTGGACAAGGGGTGGCGACGGTTGATGACCGAGATCGGCGTCGAGTTCATGGACGACCGCGCGCTCGAGCTGTTCCGCAAGGCGGGCCAGCGGGTCGAGGGCAACACCGTCTTCCTCGACCCCGACTTCGTGCTCGAGCAGGTGGCCAAGGCCCCGCGCGAGTTCGACGTCCAGGCCCGCAACCCTGCGAACAACATCCACATCGGCGGCGACGCGATGGCCTTCGGCGCGGTCTACGGTCCGCCGTTCGTGCGACAGGGCGACGTACGCCGCGACGCGACGATGGACGACTTCCGCAACTTCTCCAAGCTCGCGCAGTCGTTCGCGGTGCTCGACTCGGCCGGTGGCGTGATCTGCGAGCCCAACGACACGCCGCTCGACAGCCGCCACCTCGACATGACCTACGCCCTGCAGACGCTGACCGACAAGGTCTACATGGGCAACGTCGTGTCCGGCGTCAACGCCGCGGACACCATCGCCATGACGTCGATCCTGTTCGGCTCGCGTGAGGCGATCGAGGAGACCCCGGCGACGATCTCGCTGATCAACTGCAACTCGCCGCTGCGCTGGGACGACCGGATGCTGGAGGCGCAGTTCGAGTACTCCACCGCAGGTCAGCCCGTCGTGCTGACGCCGTTCATCCTGATGGGCGCGATGTCGCCGGTGACCATTCCGGCCGCCCTGGTCCAGCAGATCGTGGAGGCGCTGTCCGGGATCGCGCTGTCGCAGCTGATCCGTCCCGGCACCCCGGTGATCTTCGGCTCGTTCCTGTCCAACATCGACATGCAGTCGGGGTCGCCGACGTTCGGCACGCCCGAGTCCGGCATCGGCCTGCTCTGCACCGGCCAGATCGCGCGGCACTTCGGGCTGCCCTTCCGCACCGGCGGCGGCCTCACGTCCTCGCAGGTCGCGGACGCCCAGGCGGGCTACGAGGCGCTGATGACGTTGATGCCGACCTTCCTGGCCGGCGCCAACTGGGTGATGCACTCCGCCGGCTGGCTCGAGGGCGGGCTGGTCGCCGGCTACGAGAAGTTCATCGTCGACATCGAGCTCCTGCAGATGCTCCGGCACGAGTTCACTCCGCTGGAGATCGACGAGGCGTCGATGGCCTTCGGTGCGCACGAGGAGGTCGGGCACGGTGGGCACTTCCTCGGTGCGATGCACACGATGGAGCGCTTCCGCACGTGCTTCTACCGCCCGCTCCTGTCCTCCTCGGAGAACTACGAGCGGTGGATGCGCAACGGCGGCAACGACGCCAACGACCGCGCGACCGTGGCCTACCAGAAGACCTTGTCGGAGTACGAGCAGCCGGCGATCGACGACGCCGTCCGCGACGAGCTGCAGGACTACGTCATCCGCCGGCGCGCGGAGCTCGGCGACTGACCGTTTCGAGGCTCGTCGCCGGCGCTCCTCGCACCTCGACCAGCCAGGGGCGGCTAGCTCAGCCCGAGGATGGTGCCGTCGTCGGCCAGGTCGATGCGGGCCGCCGACGGTTCGCGGGGGAGGCCCGGCATGGTCATCATGTCGCCGCAGACCACGACGACGAACCCGGCGCCGGCCGAGAGGCGTACCTCCCGGACGTGCAGCTCGTGGCCGGACGGCGCACCCAGCGACTTCGGGTCGGTCGAGAACGAGTACTGCGTCTTCGCCACGCAGACCGGTAGTCCCTCGTAGCCGTCGCGCTCGATGCGCTGGAGCCGGCGACGGGCCTTGGCGTCCCACGTCACCTGGCCGGCGCCGTAGAGCCGGGTGGCGATGGCCTCGACCTTCTCGGTGAGCGGGAGGGCGTCGTCGTAGGTGAACGAGAACTCGTAGGGCGACGGCTCGGCCAGCACGGCGAGCACGCCCTCGGCGAGCTCCTTCGCGCCGGCTCCGCCGTCGACGAAGTGCGTGGCCGGGAAGGCGCGTACGCCCTCGTCGGCGACGAGCTGGACGACCCGCTCCACCTCGGCGTCGGTGTCGGTGGGGAAGCGGTTGACCGCCACCACGGGCTGGATGCCGTAGACGTCGCGGATGTTGGCGAGGTGGCGGCGCAGGTTGACCATGCCGGCCTCGACCGCGGCGATGTCCTCGGTGCCGAGATCGGCCAGTGGCACGCCGCCGTGGTACTTCAGGGCGCGGACGGTGGCGACCACGACGGCGACGTCGGGCCGCAGGCCGGACTTGCGGCACTTGATGTCGACGAACTTCTCCGCGCCCAGGTCGGCACCGAAGCCGGCCTCGGTGACGACGATGTCGGCGAGACGCAGCCCGGCGCGGGTCGCCATGACCGAGCTGCAGCCGTGGGCGATGTTGGCGAACGGGCCACCGTGCACGAACGCCGGCGCGCCCTCGATGGTCTGCACGAGGTTGGGCGCCAGCGCGTCGCGGAGCAGGGCGGCCATCGCGCCGTGCGCACCCAGGTCGCGCGCGGTGACCGGCTTCGTCGACCGGTCGTAGGCGACCACGATGTCGCCGATGCGCTGCTTGAGGTCGGCCCACGACTCGGTCAGGCAGAAGATCGCCATCAGCTCGGAGGCCACGACGATGTCGAAGCCGTCCTCGCGGGGGAAGCCGTTGGCGTGGCCGCCCATCGCCACGACGACCTCGCGCAGGGCACGGTCGTTGGTGTCGAGCACGCGCTTCCACGTGACGCTGCGTACGTCGATGTCGAGCTCGTTGCCGTGGTGGACGTGGTTGTCGATGAGGGCGGCGAGGAGGTTGTTGGCCGCGGCGATCGCCGCGAAGTCGCCGGTGAAGTGCAGGTTGATGTCGGTCATCGGCACGACCTGGCTCCAGCCGCCTCCCGCGGCACCGCCCTTCATGCCGAAGACGGGACCCATCGACGGCTCGCGCAGGCAGGCCACGGTGCGGTGGCCGAGGCCGTGCAGCGCGTCGGTCAGGCCGACCGTGGTGGTCGTCTTGCCCTCGCCCGGAGGGGTCGGGGACAGGGCCGTGACCAGCACCAGCTTGCCGAGCGGCCGGTCCGCCAGCGAGGTGAGGTAGCCGATGTCGACCTTCGCCTTGTAGTGGCCGTAGGGCACCAGGTGCTCCTCGGCGATGCCGAGCGTCTCCTGCGCGATCTCGCGGATCGGGCGCAGGACTGCGGCGTTGGCGATCTCGATGTCGGACTGCATTCCTGCTCCCTCGGGTGGGTGTGGCTGGGGCCGGGCGGCCTCAGCGGAAGACGACGGTGCGGTCCCCGTTCAGCAGGACGCGCGACTCTGCGTGCCACCGCACCGCTCGCGAGAGCACCTGCGCCTCCACGTCGCGACCGGCGGAGACGAGCTGGTCCTGGTCGTAGCCGTGGTCCACGCGCAGGACGTCCTGCTCGATGATCGGTCCCTCGTCGAGGTCGCCGGTCACGTAGTGCGCGGTCGCACCCACGAGCTTCACGCCGCGGTCGAAGGCCTGGTGGTAGGGCCGGGCGCCCTTGAAGCTCGGGAGGAACGAGTGGTGGATGTTGATCGCGCGGCCCGACAGCTGGCGGCACAGGTCGTCGGACAGCACCTGCATGTAGCGCGCGAGCACGACCAGGTGGGCGCCGGTCTCGTCGACGAGCTCCATGAGCCGCTTCTCGGCCTCGGCCTTCGTGTCGGGCGTGACCGGGACGTGGTGGAACTCGAGGCCGTACGACCGGACGAGCGCGCCGGCGTCGGGGTGGTTGGACACCACGGCCGGGATCTCGATCTGGAGCGCGCCGGTGCTGGCCCGGAACAAGAGGTCGTTGAGGCAGTGCAGGTGCTTGGAGACCATGATGAGCGTGCGGTAGGGCGCGGCGGCGGCCCACAGCTCGTACGCCATCGCGAACCGCTCGGCGACGGCCGCGAAGTCGGCGCGCAGCCCCTCCGCGCCTGCCGAGGTCTCGACGACGAAGCCGATCCGCATGAAGAACCGGTCGGTGAGTCGGTCGCCGAACTGCTGGCTCTCCACGATGTTCGCGCCCTGCTCGACCAGGAAGCCGGACACGGCGTGGACGATGCCGGGGCGGTCCGGGCACGAGAGGATGAGGACGTACTCGGCGGCCCGCTCGACGACGTGGGGGACGGGGGTCATGCTGCTCCTGGGTCGGGTGAGTTGTTGCGCTCGACGGAACGCAGTCTGCGATACGCAACAGCACCTGCGCTAGTGTCCCCCCATGGCGAACGTGGCCGATGTGCAGGAGACGGGCGAGACCGCGCCCGTGAGCTCGGCCGTCACCGGCGCGGGCGTGCAGTCCGTCGACCGGGCCCTGGGCATCCTCGAGGTGCTCGCTCGCACCGGCGAGTCCGGCGTGACCGAGATCGCCGGCGAGCTGGGCGTGCACAAGAGCACCGCCTTCCGCCTGGTCGCCACCCTCGAGGCGCACCGCCTCGTCGAGCAGACCTCCGACCGCGGTCGCTACCGCCTCGGGATGGGGATCCTCCGCCTGGCCGGCGCCACGACGGCCCGACTGGACCTGGTCCAGGAGGCGCGTCCCATCTCGCGCCAGCTCGCGGCCGACACCGGCGAGACCGTCAACATCGCCGTGCTCGCCGAGAGCTCGGCGCTCTACCTGGACCAGGTCGCCGGGTCCTCGGCGCTCCAGCCCCACAACTGGGTCGGCCAGCACATCCCGCTGCACGCCACCAGCAACGGCAAGGTCCTGCTGAGTGGTCTGGACGAGTCGACCCTCGACGCGACGCTCGGCAAGCTGGCGACGTACACGCCCCACACCATCACCGGGCGTGCGAAGTTCCGCGACGAGCTGACGCGCGTGCGCGACCAGGGCTACGCCGTCGCCATCGACGAGCTGGAGATCGGACTGACCGCGGTGGCCGCGCCGATCCGCAACGCGCACGGCGACGTGGTCGCCTCGATGAGCGTCTCGGGACCCTCGTTCCGGCTGCCCGAGGAGCGGGTCGTCGAGGTCGTGCGCATGGTCATCGCGGCGGCGGCGGAGGTCTCGCACCGCCTCGGCTGGGGTCACCGATAGGTCACGCTGTCGGGGCCACCCTTGACGGGAGGAGGTCCCCGGACCATCCTTCGGGGTGTCTGGCTGGTTGCGCTCGGAGCATCTGGTTGCGACATGCGCAACAACAACTGCCAGGGCAGGAGACGCGTGCCGGATCTCTACGTCGACGGAACGTGGGTCAGCGCGCGCTCGGGTGAGCGCCGCGAGATCCGCTGCCCCGCCGACGGGACCCTCGTCGGCGAGGTCGACGAGGCCGGCGAGGCGGACACCGAGGCGGCCGTCGCAGCGGCCCACCGCGCGTTCCACGACGGCCCGTGGCCGAGCACGTCCAGCCGCGAGCGCGGTGACCTGCTGCTCCGGCTCGCGGACCTGCTCGAGCGCGACACCGACGCGATCGCCCGGATGGAGTCGCGCGACACCGGCAAGCGCCTCGTCGAGGGGGAGTACGACGTCGCCGACGTGGCGTCGGTCTTCCGGCACTACGGTCGGATCGCGGCCGAGGAGTCGGGCCGGATGGTCGACACGGGCAACGCCGACGTGGTCAGCCGGATCGTCCACGAGCCGATCGGCGTCTGCGGCCTGATCACGCCGTGGAACTACCCGCTGCTCCAGGTGTCGTGGAAGGTCGCTCCGTGCCTGGCCGCCGGCAACACCTTCGTCCTCAAGCCGAGCGAGCTGACGCCGCACTCCGCGATCCACCTGATGCGCC
The DNA here is from genome assembly GCA_963708875.1 of uncultured Actinomycetota bacterium. GTDB lineage: Bacteria > Actinomycetota > Actinomycetes > Propionibacteriales > Nocardioidaceae > Nocardioides. The sequence continues at coordinate 94,331 of CAVPUL010000003.1, read as the reverse complement.
TGCTCGAGGAGGCGGGGCTACCGGCGGGCGTCGGCAACCTGGTGCTGGGTGGCGGCGCCACCGCCGGCGCACCGCTGTCCACGGACCCGCGCGTCGACATGGTCTCCTTCACCGGCGGCCTCGAGACCGGCCGCCGCATCGCTGCAGCCGCCGCCGCGACGGTCAAGAAGGTCGCCCTCGAGCTCGGTGGCAAGAACCCCAACATCGTCTTCGCCGACGCCGACCGCGAGGTCGCCCTCGACTACGCACTCACCGCCGTCTTCCTGCACTCGGGCCAGGTCTGCTCGGCCGGCGCCCGGCTGCTCGTCGAGGAGTCGATCCACGACGAGTTCGTCGACGCCCTGGTCGCCCGCGCGCGACGGATCCGCCTCGGTGGCCCCTTCGACGAGGACGCCGAGACCGGCCCGCTGACCAGCGCGGCGCACCGCGACAAGGTCGAGGCCTACGTCGCCCGCGGGCTGGCGGAGGGTGCCGTCCTGCGCTGCGGCGGGGAGCGGCCGGACGACCCGGCCCTGGCCGACGGGTTCTACTACCTGCCGACCGTCCTCGACGGGTGCACCACGTCGATGTCGGTGACGCAGGACGAGTCGTTCGGTCCGGTGCTGACCGTCGAGACGTTCCGTGACGAGGACGAGGCGGTGGCGATCGCCAACGACAGCATCTACGGCCTCGCCGGTGCCGTGTGGACCCAGGACGCCGGTCGCGCGCAGCGCGTCGCGGGACGTCTCCGGATGGGCACGGTGTGGATCAACGACTACCACCCCTACGTCCCCCAGGCCGAGTGGGGCGGTTACAAGCAGTCGGGCACCGGGCGCGAGCTCGGACTCGCGGGTCTCGAGGAGTACCGCGAGACCAAGCACGTCTGGCACAACATCCGGCCCGCCACCCAGCACTGGTTCTCCCCGAGGACCGAGGAGTAGGCGATGGGCGCGGACCGGTACGACATCGTCATCGTGGGTGGAGGCTCGGCTGGTTGCGCGCTCGCGAACCGGCTCTCGGCCGATCCGTCCGTGTCGGTGCTGGTGCTCGAGGCAGGTCGCACCGATCGCTTCGACCCGCTGATCCACGCACCGGCCGCGCTGCCGTTCCCGATCGGCAACTCGCTCTACGACTGGAAGTACGAGACCGAGCCCGAGCCGGCGATGAACGGTCGTCGCGTCTACCACGCACGCGGCAAGGTGCTCGGCGGCTCGTCCTCGATCAACGGGATGATCTTCCAGCGCGGCAACCCGATGGACTACGAGCGCTGGGCCGCCGACCCGGGCATGGAGGCGTGGGACTACGCCCACTGCCTGCCCTACTTCAAGCGGATGGAGTCGCTGATCCTGCCCGACGGGCAGGTCGGTGCGGACGCCTGGCGCGGAGGCGCGGGTCCCCTCGTGCTCGAGCGCAGCCCGGCCGCGAACCCGCTCTTCAGCGCGTTCTTCGAGTCCGCCCAGCAGGCCGGCTACCCCCTCACCGACGACGTCAACGGCTACCGGCAGGAGGGCTTCGGGCGCTTCGACCGCAACATCGTCAAGGGCGTACGCATGTCTGCCGCGCGGGCCTACCTGCACCCGGTGATGGGTCGCAAGAACCTCACCGTCGAGACCTTCGCGCACGCCACCAGGATCCGCTTCGACGGCACCCGCGCGGTGGGCGTGGACTACCTCCGCGCCGGGCGCCGGCACGAGTCCGTCGAGGCGGGCGAGGTCGTCCTGTGCGGTGGCGCCATCAACACCCCGCAGCTGCTGCAGCTCTCGGGCATCGGCAACCCCGACCACCTGCGGCCGCTGGGCGTGGAGATGGTCCACGACCTGCCAGGAGTCGGCGAGAACCTCCAGGACCACCTCGAGGTCTACATCCAGTACGCCTCGAAGCAGCCGGTCTCGATCGTCGAGGGGCTCAAGTGGCGCAACCGCCCACTCGTCGGCCTGGAGTGGCTGTTCAGGCGGACGGGCACCGCGGCGTCCAACCACTTCGAGGGCGGCGGCTTCGTCCGGTCCAACGAGGACGTCGACTACCCCAACCTGATGTTCCACTTCCTGCCGATCGCGATCCGCTACGACGGCTCGCCCGCCCCCGGGCAGGACAAGTACGCCCACGGCTACCAGGTGCACATCGGCCCGATGTACGCCGACACGCGCGGCTGGGTGCGGATCTCGTCCGCGGACCCGAAGCAGAAGCCGAAGATGCTCTTCAACTACCTCTCCACCCCCACCGACCGCAAGGAGTGGGTCGAGGTGGTGCGGGTCGCGCGCGACATCCTCAACCAGCCGGCGTTCGCACCCTTCAACGGCGGCGAGCTCTCGCCCGGGCCCTCGGTCGAGACCGACGAGGAGATCCTCGACTGGGTGCGCAAGGACGCCGAGACCGCTCTGCACCCGTCCTGCACCGCCAGGATGGGCACCGACGAGATGTCGGTCACCGACCCCGCCAGCATGCGGGTGCACGGCACCGAGGGCCTGCGCGTCGTCGACGCCTCCGTCTTCCCCTACGTCACCAACGGCAACATCTACGCCCCCGTGATGATGGTCGCCGAGAAGGCCGCCGACCTGATCGCAGGCAACACGCCGCTCGCTGCGGCCGACGTGCCGTACTACCGCCACCGTGGCGGCACTCCGCTGTACCCACCCGGTGACCCACGCAACCAGGAGATGACCGTATGAGCGACGCAGCACTCTCGGTGAACAGCCTCTGGAAGATCTTCGGCAAGGGCTCCGACAAGATCATCGGCACGCCCGAGGCCGACCTGTCGCGCGCCGACCTCAAGGCCAGGACCAACTGCGTGGTCGGGGTCAAGGACGTCTCCTTCGAGGTCGCCCCCGGCGAGGTGTTCGTCGTGATGGGGCTCTCCGGATCGGGGAAGTCCACCCTCGTCCGGCTGCTCACCCGCCTCATCGAGCCGACTGCCGGCACCGTCCAGCTCGGCGGGGTGGACATCACCACCGCCTCCGAGAGCCAGCTCAGCGACGTACGTCGCAAACAGGTGTCGATGGTGTTCCAGCACTTCGGCCTGCTGCCCCACCGCCAGGTGATCGACAACGTGGCCTACGGCCTCGAGGTGCGCGGTGTGGGGAAGAAGGAGCGCCGGGCCAAGGCGTCCGAGATCGTCGACCTGGTCGGACTCTCCGGCTACGAGAAGTCCTACCCCGACCAGCTCTCCGGCGGCATGCAGCAGCGGGTCGGCCTGGCTCGCGCCCTGGCCGGCGACCCCGAGATGCTCCTCTTCGACGAGCCGTTCTCCGCACTCGACCCGCTGATCCGCCGCGACATGCAGAACGAGGTGATCCGCCTCCACAGCGAGCTCGGCAAGACCATGGTGTTCATCACCCACGACCTCGCCGAGGCGCTCAAGCTCGGCGACCGGATCATGATCCTGCGCGACGGCGAGATCGTGCAGATCGGCACGCCCGACGAGGTCGTGGCCCAGCCCGCCGACGACTACGTCAAGGACTTCGTGTCCGAGGTGCCCAAGGCCCACGTGCTCACGTTGAAGTGGGTGATGCGCGACCCCCTGCCCGGCGAGTCCTTGGACGGACCTGCGCTACCGGTGACGACCATCGTCCGCCAGGCAGCGCGCGCCGCGATCGCCTCCGACGCGCCCATCCGGGTCATGGACGGGGACACCATGGTCGGTGTGGTCGACGAGGAGGACATCATGCGGGTCGTCGTGGCCGAGGAGGAGAAGTGAGCTTCGGGCCGATGGGCAATCGCGGCGACCTCCCTGACCTGACGTCGACGATGACCGCCCCCCGGCCCGTGGAGCCGGGGGCAGGGCCCCCCGTCACCGAGGACCCCGCTCTCAGCCGCTGGATCCCCGCTCTCGGCGTCATCGTCGTCTGGATCGTCATCTGGTCCTTCACCAAGGGCCACAACACCCTCGCCCTTCCCGGTCGTGAGCACACCGACGTCCACCAGTCCCTCACCGAGTTCAACAACAAGCTGCTCGCGAGTCGGGAAACCAACCCGGTCATGCAGTTCACGAACGCGGTCTCCGAGGTCCTGCGCAACTTCTTCGACTGGGCGCAGCGGATGATCTCGCGTCCCAACCTGCCGCGACCGGTGCCCGAGATCGGGTGGTTGGGCGTGACCGCCATCGCGACCTGGGTCGGCTATGCGATCGCGAGCTGGCGGATCGCACTGCTCGTGCTGGTGTCGTTCCTCTCCTTCGGCATCTTCGGCTACTGGCAGGACTCGATGGACCTGCTGATCGTCACCGGCATGGCCGTCGGCATCACGGTGATCGTCGGGATGCCGCTGGCCGTCCTGGTCGGGACCAGTCCGCGGGCCAACAAGGTGATCACCGTCGTCCTGGACTTCATGCAGACGATGCCGACCTTCGTCTACCTGGTGCCGGTCGTGCTCTTCTTCGGCATCGGGGTCGGCGGCGCCGTCGTCGCGACGCTCATCTACGCCATCCCGCCGATCGTGCGGATCGCCGGCTTCGGCATCCGTGAGGTCCCCACCACCACGATCGAGGCCACCGACTCGGCCGGCCAGACCTACGGGCAGCGGCTGCTCAAGGTGCAGATCCCGATGGCCCGCAAGACCATCATCGTCGGCCTCAACCAGACCATCCTGGCGGCGCTGTCGATGGCGACCATCGCGGCCTACATCAACGGCCCCGGCCTGGGAAAGCCCGTCATCAACGCGCTCGTCGCCAACGACTTCGGGGGCAGCTTCGTGCCCGGTGTCCTGATCGTGGTGATGGCCGTGATGCTGGACCGGACGACCACCGCCGCCAGCGAGCGCTCGGAGAAGGTGGCCCGCGGGGGTGGCGGCAACCTCCGGGTGCGGCGGATCATCCTGGCCGTCTCGGCGCGTGGCCGCCCTCGTGGCTGTGTATCTCTCGCGCCAGCAGCTGTCCCTGGCCGAGTTCCCCGAGTACGCCGCCGGGCAGAAGGTCTCCGACGCCGCCGACGACGCGATGGCCGCCCTCGTCGACCTCGTCGGTGGCTTCTCCGGCACCCTCAAGGACGTCATCACCGACGCGCCTCCTCAACCCGATGCAGTCACTGCTCGCCGAATCGCCGTGGTGGCTCTCCGGACTCGCGATCTCGGCCCTGGCCTTCGTCTTCGGGGGTCTGCGCGCCCTGGTGACCGCCGTGGTGTGCCTCGCCGGCATCTGGTACCTCGACCTGTGGCACGACGCGATGATCACCCTCAACATGGCGCTGGTGGGCACTGTGCTGGTGATGGCGCTGGCCCTGGTGTTCGGAGTCTGGATGGCCCGCGACCGCCGTGTCGACCTCGGCATCCGGCCCCTGCTGGACGCCGGTCAGACGATTCCGCCGTTCGTCTACCTGATCCCGGTGCTCGCGCTCTTCGGGCCGACGCGGTTCACCGCGATCGTGGCCGGCATCGTGTACGCCGCCCCGGCGGCCATCAAGCTGGTGGCGGACGGGGTCAAGGGCGTGTCGCCGACCACCCTCGAGGCCGGCCGGTCGACCGGCCAGACGACGTGGCAGGAGATCACCAAGGTCCAGCTTCCGATGGCCAAGGGGTCGCTCGTGCTGGCCACCAACCAGGGACTCCTGTACGTGCTCGCCATGGTGGTCATCGGTGGCCTCGTCGGCGCCGGGGCACTGGGCTACGACGTCGTCCTGGGCATCTCGCGCAGCGAGGAGTGGGGCAAGGGCGCCGCGGCCGGTCTGACCATCGTCCTGCTCGGCGTGATGCTCGACCGGATCACGCGCGCGGCAGCCGACCGACGACGCGACGACGGTCCCGGGGTGCGCCGGGCGTTCAACGTGCGGCTGCCCATCGGCCCGCCGCGCTAGGCACGCACCACCCCTACTTGGGACCACAGAAGTTTCGAGAACACCCGCAGATGAGGAGAAGCACCATGAGAATTGCCAAGAGCCGGGGGGCTCGTCTGGGCGCCCTCGCCGCCCTCGCCACACTGGGGCTCACCGCCTGTGGCGGTGGAGGGTCCATCGACGAGGCGACCAAGGCCAACGAGTCGCAGGCCGCGGAGGCCGGCGGCGAGTGCGGTGACCTCAACATGGCCGTCAACCCGTGGGTCGGCTTCCAGGCCAGCGCCTACGTCGTCGGCACGGTCGCGCAGGACCAGCTCGGCTGCACCGTGAGCTACAAGGACCTCAAGGAGGACGTCTCCTGGCAGGGCTTCGGCACTGGCGAGGTCGACGTCGTGATCGAGGACTGGGGTCACCCCGACCTCGAGAAGAAGTTCTTCGCCGACCAGGGCGACGGCAGCGCCGAGGACTTCGGTCCGCAGGGCAACGTCGGCATCATCGGCTGGTTCGTGCCGCCGTGGCTGGCCGAGGAGCACCCCGACATCCTCGACTACAAGAACCTCAACAAGTACGCCTCCGAGTTCGCCACCTCCGAGTCGGGCGGCCAGGGCCAGTTCCTCGGGGCCGACCCGTCGTACGTCCAGTTCGACGAGGCCATCGTGAGCAACCTCGACCTCGACTTCAAGGTCGTCTTCTCCGGCAGCGAGGCCGCCTCCATCGAGGCGTTCCGCAAGGCGGAGAAGAACAAGGAGTGGGTCATCGGCTACTGGTACGAGCCGCAGTACTTCAACGCCGAGGTCGCGATGAAGCGGGTGGCCCTGCCGCCCTACGAGGACGGCTGCCAGGACGACCCGCAGACAGTGGCCTGCGACTACCCCGAGACGGACCTCAAGAAGGTCGTCGCCACGGACTGGGCCGACTCCGACTCGACGGCCGTGGGACTGGTCCAGAACTTCCAGTGGACCAACGAGGACCAGAACGTCGTGGCCGGCTACATCGCGGCCGACGGCATGACGCCCGAGGACGCCGCCGCGAAGTGGATCGAGGAGAACCAGGACAAGGTCGACGCCTGGCTGCAGTGATGCACCACTGATCCGATCGACCGTGCTGGCCCCCGGGTGAACCTTGACACCCACCCGGGGGCCATAGCACTGTGAGTTGCAAGTCACGCACCATGTTGCGTCAGACGCAACGTCATCGGGAGGCGTCATGTCGATCAACGAACCCGTGGGCACGGCAGTCGTCCCCCCGCCCGAGAGCGCCGAGGGCGACTTCCCCCTCGACAAGGTGACCTTCGGCGTCGCAGCCGGTGTCGCGGTGGTGTTCCTCCTGTGGGGCGCCCTCGACTCCGACGGGATGAGCACCCGTACGGGCGACGTGCTGGCGTGGCTCGAGAAGAGCTTCGGCTGGCTGTTCATCCTCGTGAGCGCGATGTTCCTGCTGTTCTCGGCCTACCTGGCACTCTCCCGCTACGGCAACGTCAAGCTCGGTCCCGACGACTCGCAACCCGAGTTCTCCACGTTCTCGTGGGTGTCGATGATGTTCGCGACCGGCATGGGCATCGGACTGATGTTCTGGGGCGTCGCCGAGCCCCTGACCTACCTCACGGCCGAGAGCGCGGCCAACATCCCGCCCGGGCGGGGCGATCCCAACACGCCGGACAGCGCCCGGGTCGCGATGGAGTACGCCTTCTTCCACTGGGGTCTGCACCCCTGGTCGATGTACGCCGTGATCGGGCTCGCGATCGGCTACTTCGCCTACCGCAAGGGGGCCGGCAACCTGGTCTCCGGTGCCTTCGGCCCGCTGCTCGGCCGTCACGCCAAGGGAGGCCCCGGCAAGGCCATCGACGTGGTCGCCATCTTCGCCACGCTCTTCGGGTCCGCCACCTCCCTCGGCCTCGGCGCCCTGCAGATCACCGGTGGCCTCGACGACGTCTTCGGCAGTGGCCAGTCCAAGTGGCTGACCGTCGTGGTCATCGCCGTCCTGACCACGTGCTTCGTGCTCTCGGCGGTGACGGGCATCGAGAAGGGCGTCCAGTTCCTCTCCAACGCCAACGCGATCGCCGCGGTGCTGCTGGTGTTCTTCCTCTTCGTGGTCGGTCCGACGGTCTTCATCCTCAGCACCTTCACCGAGTCGTTGGGTGGCTACCTCACGCACCTGCCGACGATGGCGTTCCGCACGGGTGCCTTCGGAGGCACCGAGTTCCTGAGCACCTGGACGATCTTCTACTGGGCGTGGTGGATCTCGTGGACGCCCTTCGTCGGCATGTTCATCGCGCGCATCTCCAAGGGCCGCACCATCCGCCAGTTCGTCGTCTACGTGATCCTGGTGCCCAGCGTCGTGTCGTTCGTCTGGTTCTCGATCCTCGCCGGCGCGGCCTTCGACCTCCAGCTCTCCGGCGTCAAGGACCTCGGTGCGGTGCTCGCCGAGGAGGGCGGCACGGAGAGCGCACTGTTCACCACGCTCCGCGAGTACCCGCTCGCCAGCGTCACGGTGGTGCTCGCGGTCTTCCTCGTGGCGATCTTCTTCATCACCGGCGCCGACTCGGCCTCGATCGTGATGGGCATGTTGAGCCAGCACGGCAAGGAGGAGCCGATGCGCTGGCTCATCATCTTCTGGGGTGTCGCCCAGGGCGCGGTGGCCGCCGTGCTGCTGTTCTCCGGTGGTCTGCAGGCGCTCCAGACGTCTCGTGATCATCGTGGCCGGTCCGTTCATGCTCGTCATCTGCGCGATGTGCGTCTCGCTGATGAAGGCGCTGCGCGAGGAGCCGTACGAGTCGACGCTCCCGCCGCGCGTGCGCCGGGCCGTGCTGCATGCGCAGAAGTACGACTTGATGGAGCACCACACGGTCGCGCTCGCGGCCTACGGCGCCGACCCGGAGGAGGTCACGGCGTCCTCCGAGGAGGACCCGAGCCGCGCCTGAACCCACGGCGTCGCCCTCGAGCACCTTGCCGTGCCCGGGGGCGGCGGCGTACATTTCCCCTGCTGCACATAGCGCAACATGTTGCATCATACGCAACTCGCAGATTCCATCGCCCGGCCCAGGAGGCACCCCATGGCAGAGGTCCCCGCGACCGCCGACGTCGTCGTCATCGGAGCCGGCATCGTCGGCAACAGCCTCGTCCACCACCTCACCCGGCTGGGGTGGAAGAACGTGGTGCAGATCGACAAGGGTGCGCTGCCCAACCCGGGTGGCTCGACGGGCCATGCGTCCAACTTCATCTTCACCGTCGACCACTCCCGCGAGATCACCGACATCACGCTCGACTCGGTCGCGCAGTACAAGGAGATGGGCGTCTTCACCGAGTCGGGCGGCTTCGAGATCGCCCGCACCGAGGAGCGGATGGAGGAGCTGCGGCGCCGCATGTCGAGCGCCCGCGCCTGGGGCATCGAGGCCGAGCTCGTCTCGCCTGCGTTCGTGAAGGAGAAGGTTCCCTTCATCGAGGAGGACCAGTTCATCGGCGCCTTCTGGACGCCCGGCGTCGGCGTCGTCGACTCCCTGCGTGCCGGCACGATCATGCGCGAGCGCGCCCTCGCGACCGGCGAGCTCACCGTGGTCCCGACCGTCGAGGTCATCGGCCTCGACACCGAGGACGGACCCCACGGCACGCGCCGCATCACCCGCGTCCGCACGACGGGTGGAGACATCGAGGCCGGCACCGTCGTGATCGCGGCCGGCGTGTGGAGCCCGAAGCTCGGCGACATGGCCGGCATCAGCATCCCGCTGACCCCGGCAGTGCACCAGATGATCAGCGTCGGCCCGTGCCCGCAGCTGGTCGGGACGGAGGGGGAGATCTCGTTCCCGATCGTCCGGGACATGGACACCTTCTGCTACGAGCGCCAGCACGGAGCCGACATGGAGGTCGGGTCCTACGCCCACCGCGCGATCCTGCACGAGCCCGAGGACATCCCCTCGATCGAGCAGGCCAAGCTCTCGCCGACCGAGATGCCGTTCACCGAGGACGACTTCGATCCCCAGCTCGAGCAGGCCTACGAGCTGATGCCGGAGCTGCTCGGCGCCGAGGGAGCAGAGATCCGCTACGCCATCAACGGCCTGCTGTCGCTCACCTGCGACGGCAACCCGATCCTCGGCGAGAGCGAGGTGGGCGGGCTCTGGACCGCGTCTGCCGTCTGGATCAAGGAAGGCCCCGGCGTCGGACGCGCGGTGGCGGAGTGGATGACCCACGGCCACTCCGAGATCGACCTGCACCACAGCGACATCGCCCGCTTCCACCAGCACCAGAAGCGCCGCGAGCACACCCGGCTCCGCACCACCGAGTCGTTCATCAAGACCTACGGGATCATCCACCCGGCCGAGCAGTACGAGTCCGACCGCGACCAGCGGGTCTCGCCGATGCACGACTCGCAGGCCAAGCTCGGCGCGGTCTTCTTCGAGACTGCCGGCTGGGAGCGACCGTTCTGGTACGAGTCCAACGCGTCGCTGCTCGAGGCCTACGGCGACGCCGTCATGCCGCGCGAGCACGAGTGGGACTCGCGGTGGTGGAGCCCGATCATCAACGCCGAGCACCTCCGGATGCGCGAGGCGGCGGCCGTCATCGACCTGTCCGCGTTCTGCATCTTCGACATCGAGGGCCCCGAGGCGCTCGACGTCGTCCAGGGGACCTGCGTCGCCCAGTGCGACGTCGCCGTCGGCAAGGTCATCTACACCCCGGTCCTCGACGCCAAGGGCGGCTTCCGCTCCGACCTCACCGTGATGCGGCTGGGCGACGACCACTTCCGGGTGGTCACCGGTGGCGCCCACGGCATGGCCGACCGGGCCTGGTTCTCCGGGCACCTGCCCGAGGCAGGCAGCACCACGCTCACCGACCTCACCGACGACGTCTCGACCATCGGCATCTGGGGTCCCCGGGCGCGCGACATCCTCTCCTCGCTGACCTCTGACGACGTGTCCGACGAGGGCTTCGGGTTCCTGTCCTGCCGCGAGATCTCGGTGTCGGCGGGGTCGGGCCAGGGCGTCACCGTCCTGGCCTCGCGCATCTCCTACGTCGGCGAGCTCGGCTGGGAGCTCTACGTCCCGATGTCGCAGGCGGCCGACCTCTGGGAGGCGCTCCTCGAGGCGGGCGCACCGCACGGCGCGGTGCCGGCCGGCATCGGCGTCTACGGCACCACCGGCCGGCTCGAGAAGGGCTACCGCGCCTACGGCGCCGAGCTCGACGCCGAGCGCAGCATCATCGAGGCGGGCATGCAGCGGCCCAAGGTCAAGGCCGCCGACTTCGTCGGCAAGGAGGCCTACCTCGCCCAGCGTGACGCGGACCCGCAGACGGTGCTCTGCACGCTGACCGTCGACGACCACACCTCCGCCTCGGGCACGAAGCGCTACATGCTCGGCGGCGAGCCGATCCTGACCCGCGACGGTGGCTCCCTCACCGACGGCCACGGCCACCACGCCTACGTCACCAGCGCGGGCTCCGCGCCGTCGCTGGGCACGCACGTGCTGCTCGCCTTCCTGCCGCCCGACCAGGCGACCATCGGCAACGAGCTGGCCGTGTCCTACATGGAGGAGCTCTACCCGGTCACGGTCGGCTCCGTCGACGCGACCCCGCTCCTCGACCCCACCAACGAAAGAATTCGATGAACCACCCCACGACGTTCTCGTCCTCCTCCGCTTCGCTCCTCCGTCCGACAACGCCGCGGGGACCCCGATGACGAATCCCCTCGTCTGCGTGAAGCGTGTCGTCGACTCCTCCGGCGAGGTCGTCCTCACCGAGGACGGCCAGGGCGTCGACGGCCGCTATGCCGGCTTCACGACGAGCGCCCACGAGGAGTGCGCGGTCGAGATCGCGGTCCAGGTCGCCGCGGCCGGTGGCGGCTCGGCCACGGTCATGACGCTCGGCGACGCCGAGGCGATCGAGCAGCTGCGGGCCGCGCTCGCCGTGGGATGTGCCGCGGCCACCCACGTCGTCGCGGACTCCCAGTCGTTCGGACCTGCTGACGTGGCGCGCGAGATCGCCGCCGTGGTCCGCGACCACGAGGCGGCCGGCACCCCGCACGAGCTGGTGCTGCTCGGCAACGACGCCGCTGACAGCGGGGACTTCCAGGTCGGGATCCGGCTGGCGTACGAGCTCGGCTGGCCCGTCGTCAACGGCGTCAGCACGGTGTCGGTCGCCGACGGCGAGGTGACGGCCAGCGGGTCGGGGCCCGACGGGCACGAGACCTACCGGCTGCCCCTGCCGGCGGTGGTGACCGTGCTCGAAGGCGGCGTGGAGCCGCGCTACCCGAGCGTGCCCGGACGGATGAAGGCGAAGAAGGCGCCGGTCGAGGAGCGGCAGCCGACCGCCGATCCCGTCGGCCCGTCGCGACTACGCCTCGTGCTCCCTCCGCCCACGCCCTCGAGCGTCGAGATCCTCGGCGAGGGCCCGGCGGCCGCGCCGGCGGTCGTCGACCTCTTCGAGCGGCTCGGGGTGCTGGCCCGATGATCCTGGTCCTGGTGGAGGTCTCTCCCGCGGGCGAGGCCGTCGAGACCTCGCAGGAGGCGGTCACGTTCGCCCGCGACCTGTCGGCCGCCGGTGGGGGAGTGCCCATCGACGCCGTGCTGGTCGGCACGCCCGGCGACGAGCTCGTCGGCGTCCTCGCCTCCTACGGCGTACGCCGCATCCATGCCCTGACCGGCCCCGCGTACGACGCCTACTCCGGCGCGGCGTGGGCCGCCGGGCTGATGGCGGTCCGGGAGAAGGCGGGCTCGGTGGTCGTGATGGCCTCGGGCACGCCACGCGGCAACGAGGTGCTCGCGCACGTCGGCGCCCGCACCGGGCTGCCGATGGCTGCCAACGCGATCTCGTTCAGCAGCCTGTCGCCGTTCACGGTCACCCGTCAGGTGGTCGGCGGCCAGGCGCGCGAGGAGATGCAGCTGGCCGCACGCCCGGCGATCTTCTCCGTGGCCGGTCACGCCGTGCAGGCGGCACCCGCCGACACCCCGGGCGCCGGCGAGCTGGTCGTCGAGACGCCGGACGTCGCGGAGGCCGACCTCGTGGCCCGGGTCGTCTCGTCCGAGGAGCCCGCGCCCGACCTGTCCGGCACCCTCAAGTCGGCCCGCGTCGTCGTCGGCGCCGGTCGCGGAGCCGGCTCCGCCGACGGCTTCGGCGAGATCCTCGAGCTCGCCGACCTCCTCGACGCCTCCCTCGGGGTGTCGCGGGTGGTCACCTCCCTGGGCTGGCGCCCGCACCACGAGCAGGTCGGCCAGACGGGCAGCCGGATCTCGCCCGACCTCTACATCCCCTGCGGCATCAGCGGCGCCATCCAGCACTGGGCCGGCTGCAGCAGCGCCAAGAACATCCTCGCGATCAACACCGATCCCGACGCGCCGATGGTCACCAAGGCGACCCACGCCGTCATCGGCGACCTGCACGAGGTGATCCCCGCGATCAATGCCGAGATCCGACGTCGCAGGGCCTGAGCGGCTCACCCCTAGGTTGAGTGACGACAGTCTCCTCAGGGCGTAACCTCTCGCCCAGTCCGCCGTTGAACTACTGAGCAGTAGCGCACGGGGAGGAAGGGGTCTGCGTACATGGGTGTCGAGATCGTGGTCAACGACCTCACCAAGTCGTTCGGCAAGCAGCTGATCTGGGGCGACGTGTCCCTGACGATCCCGGCCGGGGAGATCTGCGTGATGCTCGGCCCCTCGGGCACGGGCAAGTCGGTCTTCCTCAAGACGCTGATCGGACTGCTCAAGCCCGACAAGGGCTCGATCCTCATCGAGGGCACCGACATCGCGAGCTGTTCCGAGCGCGACCTCTACGAGATCCGCAAGCTCTTCGGCGTGCTGTTCCAGGACGGCGCGATGTTCGGCTCGATGAACCTCTACGACAACGTCGCCTTCCCCTTGCGCGAGCACACCAAGAAGTCCGAGTCCGAGGTGCGCGCCATCGTGATGGAGAAGATGGACCTCGTCGGCCTCCTCGGCGCGGAGGACAAGCTCCCCGGCGAGATCTCGGGGGGCATGCGCAAGCGTGCCGGCCTCGCGCGCGCCCTCGTGCTCGACCCGGAGATCGTGCTCTTCGACGAGCCCGACTCGGGCCTCGACCCGGTGCGCACGGCCTTCCTCAACCAGCTCATCATCGACCTCAACGCCCAGATCGACGCGACCTTCCTGATCGTCACCCACGACGTCAACACCGCCCGCACCGTGCCCGACAACATCGGGCTGCTCTACCACCGCCACCTGGCGATGTTCGGGCCGCGCGAGCAGCTCCTGAGCTCGGAGGAACCCGTCGTACGCCAGTTCCTCAACGCGCAGCGGGTGGGTCCGATCGGCATGTCGGAGGAGAAGGACGCCGACGAGCTCGCGTCCGAGGAGGGCCAGGAGCTGCCGCCCCTCCCGCCCATCCCGCTCCAGCAGGAGCCGTCCAACGGCATCCCACGACGCAGCCAGCGCCCACCGGGCGAGTGGTGCAAGGAGCACGGCATCACGCCGCCGCCGGGATCGTTCGAGTCCAGCAACGCTGGCCTGGCCCCGGGAGCCTGACGACCAGTGGCCACGTCCTTGTCCTCGCGCGCGCTCGCGCCCATCGGGGTTGCCGGCAATCTCTTCGCCTTCGCCCTCGACGTCCTGCGCGCGCTCTTCCGGCGCCCGTTCCAGCTGCGCGAGTTCATCCAGCAGGCGTGGTTCATCGCGTCCGTCACGATCGTGCCGACGGCGCTCGTGGCGATCCCCTTCGGCGCGGTCATCGCGCTCCAGGTCGGCGGTCTCATCAAGCAGTTCGGCGCGCAGTCGTTCACCGGGTCCGCGTCCGTGCTCGCGGTGATCCAGCAGGCCGCCCCGATCGGCACGGCCCTCCTGATCGCCGGCGCCGGCGGATCGGCGATCGCAGCCGACCTCGGCGCGCGCAAGATCCGCGAGGAGCTCGACGCGATGATGGTGCTGGGCATCGACCCGATCCAGCGCCTCGTGGTGCCCCGCGTCCTGGCCTGCATGCTCGTCGCGTTCTTCCTCAACGGCATGGTCAGCGTGGTCGGCGTGGTCGGCGGCTACGTCTTCAACGTGATCCTGCAGGACGGCACCCCCGGTGCCTACCTGGCCAGCTTCACCGCGCTCGCGCAGCTGCCCGACCTGTGGATCGGCCTCTTCAAGGCCCTCGTCTTCGGTCTGATCGCCGCGGTCGTGGCGTCCTACAAGGGCATGAACGCCGACGGTGGTCCCAAGGGCGTCGGTGACGCGGTGAACGAGTCCGTCGTCATCACGTTCCTGCTGCTCTTCGTGGCCAACTTCGCGCTGAGCCTGATCTACCTCCAGATCGTCCCCCCGAAGGGCGGATGACCGTGGCCTTCAACCCCCTCAGCTCCCTCGACACCCTCGGCGGACAGCTCGCCTTCCACCTCGGCGTGCTCAAGGCGATCCCGCGCTCGGTCACCCGCTACCCGCGCGAGATCATGCGGATCCTGGCCGAGGTCACCCTCGGCACGGGCGCCCTCGCCGTCATCGGCGGCACGGTCGGCGTGATCATCGGCATGACGTTCTTCACCGGTGCCCAGGTGGGCCTCTCCGGCTACGCCGCGCTCAACCAGCTGGGCACCGCCGCCTTCGCCGGCTTCGTCTCGGCCTACTTCAACACCCGTGAGATCGCGCCCCTGGTGGCGGGCATCGCCCTCGCCGCGACGGTGGGCTGCGGGTTCACCGCCCAGCTGGGCGCGATGCGCATCTCCGAGGAGGTCGACGCCCTCGAGGTGATGGCCATCCCGTCGATGCCCTTCCTCGTCGCCACCCGCGTGGTCGGTGGCCTGATCGCGATCATCCCGTTGTACGTCGTCGGGCTGCTGTCGTCGTACTTCGCCAGCCGGCTCGTGGTGACCCAGTTCTACGGGCAGTCACCCGGCACCTACGACCACTACTTCAACGCGTTCCTGCCGCCCGGCGACGTGCTCTGGTCGTTCGGCAAGGTCCTCGTCTTCGCCGTCACGGTCATCCTGATCCACTGCTACCACGGCTACAACGCCTCCGGCGGTCCCGCCGGTGTCGGCGTCGCCGTGGGTCGCGCGGTGCGCTCGAGCATCGTGGCGATCAACGTGCTCGACCTGCTGCTGTCCATGGCCATCTGGGGCGCCTCCACCACCGTGCGACTGGCGGGGTGAGGCTCAGATGAAGCTCAAGGCACTGGGTGTGGTCTTCCTGGCCCTCATGCTGGCCTCGGTGTGGGTCACCTACGGGGTGTTCACCAACAAGTTCAGCGACTACGACGAGGTGACGGTCCACGCCTCCAAGATCGGGCTCCAGCTGCCGCAGCGCGCGGACGTCAAGATCAAGGGCGTCATCGTCGGCGAGGTGCTCGACTACAAGCCGACCACCGAGGGCGCGGACATCACGCTCGGTCTCTACCAGGACCGCACCACGGACATCCCCCGGGACGTCACCGCCTCGATCCTCCCCAAGACGCTCTTCGGGGAGAAGTTCGTGTCGTTGGTCGTCCCCGACGGCGGCTCGTCGGCGGAGCCGATCGCGGCCGGTGACGTGATCGAGCGGACCAAGCTGTCGATCGAGGTCGAGGAGGTCCTCAGCGACCTCTACCCGCTGCTTCGTGCGGTGCAGCCCGCCGACCTCAACACCACCCTCAACGCGGTCGCCACCGCGCTCGAGGGCCGAGGCGAGCAGCTCGGCGAGAGCCTCGAGACGCTCGACAGCTACCTCACCCGGTTCAACCCCGAGCTTCCCGGCCTGATCGAGGACCTGCGCCTCACCGCGGACGTGTCCGACACCTACGCGGACGTGCTGCCCGAGGTCGCGACGATCCTGCGCAACACGATCACCACGACCACCACGCTCGAGGACCGCGAGGACAAGCTCAAGGCGCTCTTCAACGACGTCTCGAAGTTCTCGGCCGTGGCCGAGCGGTTCACCCGCAACAACGGCGACAACCTGATCCGCCTCGGTGAGCTCGGTGCCGCCCAGCTCGCGGTCTTCGCGAAGTACGCCCCCGAGTACCCGTGCCTGCTCGGCGGCATCGTCGGCGCCGGGAAGCTGCAGGCCGAGGCGTTCCGCGGCTTCACCCTGCACATCGTGCTGGAGACCCTGCCCCACCAGCCGCGCGCCTACGGACCCCAGGACGTCCCGGTCTACGGCGCGAAGAACGGGCCCTACTGCGGGACCCTGCCGAACCCTCCCTTCACCCAGGCCAACCCCTTCACGGCCCAGCCCGACTTCGTCGACGGAGTCAACTCACCCACCGGCAAGGGCACCAGCCGGGTCGGGCCCGGCTGGTCGGGCACCGCGGCGGGCTACGCCGGCGGGCGGGACGAGTCGGCCCTGCTCAAGGCGCTGCTCGCACCGGGGCTCGGCGTCAGCAAGGACGACGTACCCGACCTGGGCGTGCTCCTGGTCGGTCCGATGGCACGCGGAGCTGAGGTGTCGCTGCGATGAGCCCCGTGCTGGACAAGAAGACCTCGATCGACCTGGTGAAGCTCCTGATCTTCATCGTGGTCACCTCGCTCTCCACCGCCGTCCTGGTCGTCACGATCGGCAACCTCAGCTTCGGCAAGGCCCGTGACTACAAGGCCGAGTTCACCGACGCGACCGGCGTCAACACGGGTGACGACATCCGGGTCGCCGGCGTGCGTGTCGGCACCGTGGACAAGGTCGAGATCATCGACCGCACCCACGCCCTGATCAGCTTCAGCGTGGACGAGAACACGTCGGTCAACGGCGGCACCAATGCCTCGATCCGCTACCGCAACCTCGTCGGCCAGCGCTACATCTCCCTGACCCAGGAGGTCGGCGACACCCAGCGCCTGAAGGCCGGTACGACGATCCCGGTCTCCCGGACCAAGCCGGCGCTCGACCTCACGGTCCTCTTCAACGGGTTCAAGCCGCTCTTCGAGGCGCTCTCACCGGAGGACGTCAACAAGCTCTCGTTCGAGCTGATCCAGGTCTTCCAGGGCGAGGGCGGCACCCTGGAGGGACTGCTCGCGCACACCGCATCGGTCACCTCGACGCTCGCCGACCGTGACCAGGTCATCGGCGACCTGATCGACAACCTGTCGCTCGTGCTCGACCACGTGGCCGACCGCGACACGCAGCTGACCCGCCTCATCCAGTCGTTCAAGACGCTCGTCGGCGGCCTGAAGCAGGATCGCAACGCGATCCTGGGCTCGCTGGAGGACGTCTCCGCGCTCTCCGTCGAGACGGCCTCGCTCGTCGACGGCATCCGCGAGCCGTTCGTCAAGGACATCAAGGAGCTCCGGACCGTTGCGGGCAACATCGACAAGAACAAGGCCGAGCTCGACCGGGCCCTGCAGGTCCTGCCGATCAAGCTGGACAAGGTCGGCCGCACGGCGATCTACGGCTCGTTCTTCAACTTCTACCTCTGCGAGTTCCAGGGTCGCGTGAACCTGCCCGGCAACGTCTCGCTCCCGGTGAAGTACGAGACCGGCTCGGATCGATGTGATCTCGGGTGAAACCGTTCAGGGAGCGCAACCCGATCCTCGTGGGTGCCGTCAGCCTCGTCGTGATGACGCTCGTCCTCGTCGCGGCACTTCGCGCCGACGACCTGCCGATCATCGGCGGGGGAGACACCTACCACGCGATGTTCACCGAGGCGGGCGGCCTGAAGAAGAACGACGAGGTCCGGATCGCCGGAGTCCGGGTGGGCAAGGTCAACGACATCGAGCTCGACGACGGCCAGGTCAAGGTGAGCTTCAAGGTCGACGAAGGCGCCGACTTCGGCACCGACACCGGGGCTGCCATCAAGGTGAAGACCATCCTGGGCTCGATGTTCCTCGCCCTCGAGCCCGCCGGTGGCGGTCAGCTCGAGAAGGACAGCACCATCCCGGCCGAGCGCACGTCCTCGCCGTTCGACGTGGTCGAGGCGTTCGAGGGTCTGGCGTCGACGTCCGAGCAGATCGACACCGACCAGCTGGCCGAGTCGCTCACGACGCTCGCCGACCTCACCCGCAACACCCCCGAGGAGTTCCGCGGCGCGCTGTCCGGGCTGAGCCGGCTCTCCGCCAACGTGGCCGAGAAGGACGAGCAGCTCAACACGCTCCTCGTGAACCTCGAGCGCGTCTCCACCGTGCTCGACGAGCGCGACCAGGACATCATCAAGCTGATGGAGGACAGCGACGTGCTGTTCCGCGCGCTGGTGGCCCGCCGCGATGCCGTGCACGAGCTCCTGGTGTCCACCACGACGCTCTCCAAGGAGCTCACCGCGCTCATCCGGCAGTCGCGGGCGGACCTCGCACCCGCCCTGACGCACCTGGAGAACGTGGTCGCGGTCCTCAACAAGAACGAGGACAACCTCGACAGCAGCCTGCGGCTGATGGCGCCGTTCTACCGCGTCTTCGCCAACACGCTCGGCAACGGTCCGTGGTTCGACACCTGGATCTCCAACTTCCCCCCCGCTCCGCAGGTGGGCTGACCCATGGACCTCGTGAAGCGTCTCCTCGTCCCCCTGGTCGTGCTCGCCTTCGTCGCGGCCGCGGCGGTCAGCGTCTTCGGCGGCGACACCACCAAGACGGTCGTCGCCCACTTCCCGCGTGCCATCTCGGTCTACGAGGGCAGCGACGTACGCGTCCTCGGCGTGCCGGTGGGCACGGTCACCAAGGTCGAGCCGACCGGCACCGACGTGACCGTGACCATGTCCTACGACGACACGGTGAAGCTGCCGAGCGACGCCAAGGCCGTGATCATCGCCCCGTCGTTGGTCGGCGACCGCTACGTCCAGATGACCCCGGCGTACGCCGGCACCGGCGACGTGCTCAACGACGGAGCCGAGCTGAGCGTCGACGACACCTCGCAGCCGCTGGAGCTCGACGAGATCTACAGCAGCCTCGACCAGCTCAACGTCGCCCTCGGGCCGCGCGGCGCCAACAAGGCCGGCGCGCTCTCCGACCTGCTGTCGGTGACCGCCGACAACTTCGGCGGCCAGGGCACGACGTTCCGCCAGACCATCAAGGACTTCTCCCGGCTCAGCGCGACGCTTGCGGGCAACAAGGAGGAGCTGTTCGGGTCGGTCCAGGCGCTCGAGGGCTTCATGAAGACGCTCGCCGACAACGACCAGACCGTCCGCCAGTTCAACCAGTCGCTGGCCGACGTCTCGACGATGCTCGCGGGCGAGCGTGAGGAGCTGGTCGCGGCGACCAAGAACCTCTCCACCGCGCTGACCGAGGTCAAGAGCTTCGTCGAGGACAACAAGGCCTCGCTGAGCCGCAACATCACCGGCCTCAACCGGGTGTCCAAGGTGCTCGTGCGCCAGCGCGGGGCGCTCGACGAGATCCTGCACGTGGCACCGGGGGCCCTGAACAACCTCGGCCTGACGTACAACCCGCAGGCCGGCACGCTCGACACCCGCGCGAACCTCGGTGAGGCGATCAACCAGATCCAGTACGACCCGGCCGCGCTGCTGTGCGGCTTCGTCGGACAGGTCGAGAAGTCCGGGCAGGTCTGCGACACGATCACGCAGCTGCTCCCCAAGAACCGACCCGGCGCCCTGGGCAAGCCCGACGCGCTCCCGGCGCAGGACGTCTTCGACCCCACGCTCGGCGGACTGGTCGCCACGGACTCGGAGGTGGCGCGATGAAGCGGCTCAAGGCACTCGCGATGGCCGGCGCCGCCGCACTGGCCCTGTCGTCGTGCGACGCCAGCGTCTACTCCCTGCCCCTTCCGGGCGGCCCCGACGTGGGTGAGAACCCGATGACGATCAAGGTCGAGTTCGCCGACGTCCTCGACCTCGTCCCGCAGTCGACGGTCAAGGTCAACGACGTCAGCGTCGGCAAGGTGACCGCCATCGACCTCGAGGGCTACCAGGCCCTCGTCACGCTGGAGGTCCGCAAGGACGTCAAGCTGCCGGGCAACGCGATCGCCGAGCTGCGCCAGACCAGCCTCCTCGGGGAGAAGTTCGTCGAGCTCAGCGCACCCGACCAGGGCGCGATCGCCGACCCGCTCTCGGACGGCGCGACCATCCCGATCGAGCGCGCCGGTCGCAACCCTGAGGTCGAGGAGGTCCTCGGCGCGCTGAGCCTGCTGCTCAACGGCGGCGGGGTCGCGCAGCTCAAGACCATCACCCAGGAGCTCAACAACGCGCTCGAGGGACGCGAGGACTCCGCGCGGTCGGTCCTCGAGCAGCTCCGGCTCTTCACCGGCCAGCTCGACGAGAACAAGCAGGACATCGTCGATGCGATCGAGTCGCTCAACCGGCTCGCCCTCGCCGCCGAGAAGCAGCTCCCGACGATCGACAAGGCGCTCGAGGAGCTGCCCAGCGCACTCGACTCGATCAACCGCCAGCGCGACGACCTCGTCGAGATGCTCACCGCCCTCGACCAGCTCTCGTCGGTGGCCGTCGACGTCATCGCCAAGTCCAAGGACGCCACGATCACCTCGCTCGAGCGCCTCGACCCGGTGCTGACGCAGCTCGCCGCGTCCGGCGACGACTTCACCAACGCCTTCAACGTGTTCCTGACCTACCCGTTCGTCGACGAGGTGGTCGGTCGCGACCCGCAGGTGGCCCGCAACCTGCACATGGGCGACTACACCAACCTCTCGATCACCCTCGACATCGACGTCGCGGGCGGCGCCAGCGCCACCCCGTCGCTGCCGACCAACCTGCCCACGGTCATCAACCCGACGATCATCGTCAGCGACGTCCTGGCGTGCCTCCAGAGCGGCTCGCTCACCAGCGACGCGTGCAAGAAGGTCCTGGCCAACGCGCAGAAGCTCCTCCAGCTGCGCGAGGAGTGCGCCAAGCCGGAGAACAAGGACAAGGACGTGTGCCGCGAGCTCAACCAGGTCCCCGGCCTGCCCTCACCCCCGATCCCGATCCCGACCAACGTCCCCACGACGCTGCCGCCGACGGTCCTGCCGACGACCCTGATCCCGACCGGTCTGCCTCGCCCGGCCGCCGGTGGAGTCCGCCGTGCGGAGGGACCGACCTTGCGTGAGCTCATGGACGTCTACGACCCGGCCCTCGTGAGCCTCCTGATCCCCGGGATGGTGCAGCGATGATCACTCGCCGGACCAAGGTGCAGCTGCTGGTCTTCGCCCTCATCACGCTGATCGGCGTGAGCTTCGTGGGTGCCCGCTACGCGCGGCTCGACCGGGTGTTCGTCGACCAGAGCTACACCGTCGTCGCCCACTTCGCCGACTCGGGCGGCGCCTTCGCAGGCGCCGAGGTGTCCTACCGCGGCGTACGCATCGGGCAGGTCGAGCGGCTCGAGCTCACCGACGACGGCGTCGACGTGGTCCTCGACATCGACAACGACTACGACGACATCCCGGCCGACGCGAAGGCACTCGTCGGCAACCGGTCCGCGGTCGGCGAGCAGTACGTCGAGCTCCAGCCACAGAGCGACAAGGCTCCGTTCCTGCGCGACAACTCCGAGATCGCCCGTGACCGCACGTCCCTGCCGATCGCGACCGACACCCTGCTCACCCACCTCGACGAGACGGTCAACAGCGTCGACCAGGAGGACCTCCGTACGGTCACCTCCGAGTTCGGGCTCGCCTTCCACGACGCGGGCGACGACCTGCAGACGATCCTCGACAGCAGCAACTCCTTCATCACCACCGCCGACGCGAACTTCGACGTCACGGTCGACCTGATCCGCGACAGCAACACCGTGCTCCACGGTCAGATCGACTCCGAGCGGGCGTTCCGCCGCTTCGCGCGCGACCTGTCGACCTTCTCCACGACCGTGGCCAACCACGACCAGGACCTCCGCAAGCTCATCGAGGACGGATCGCTCGGGGCCAACGAGCTGCGGGTGTTCCTCGAGGACAACGAGGTCGAGCTCGGCGAGCTGATCAACAACCTCGTCACCACCGGTGAGGTCGTGGTCAAGCACCTCGACGGCGTCGAGCAGCTGCTCGTCATCTACCCCTACGTCGTCGAGGGTGGCTACACCGTCGTCTCGAAGTCGCCCGGCACGGGCCTCTACGACGCGCACTTCGGCATGGTGCTCACCCAGGACGCCCCGGTCTGCCACGCGGGCTACGAGGGCACCGACCGCCGCTCGCCGCTCGACGGCAGCAACCGGCCGATGAAGGAGGACACCCGCTGCACCGAGCCCGCGTCGATGTCGAATGCCCGCGGGGCGCAGAACATCCAGGCGCCGCGACCGGCCACCGGCTGGGGTCCGGCCGACTTCGCGTACGACCCCGACACCGGCGCCGTGACCTCCGATCCCGCCGAGATCCAGCGCCTGGAGCGCACCGGTAGCGTGGCACCCCGCAGTCTCGGAGAGGAGACGTGGAAGTGGCTCTACCTCCAGCCCCTGCTGGCGCGCGACTGACTCCGCAGGTCCGGGTCGCGATCGCCGCCGCACTGGCGCTGGTCGTGGTCGTCTGCGTCGCGCTCCTGATCTGGATGTCCGTCGCGGGGCGCGCCTCGACCGACGGTGGGCTCGACCTTCCCGACGAGCGCGAGCAGGTGATGAGCCTGACCGACCAGTTCGTGAAGCGTCTCGGCACCTACAGCCCCGACATGGTCGACGACTCCGGGCAGATGCCGGACTACCGCGACCAGGTCCGCGACGTGATCACTCCCAAGTTCGCCGCCGACTTCGACAAGGAGGTCGCGACCGTCGAGCAGCTGGTCGCCCAGGGCGGCATCACCCGCACCGCCGACGTCTTCGCGACCGCGGTGTCGTCGATCGACGACGACTCCGCCCGCGTCCTGGTGGCCGGCGCGTTCACCGACAGCTATGAGCAGGGCACCGGCAAGAAGGCGACGACCGTCGACCAGGAGCCGTTGCCGTTCCGCTTCACGGTGGACCTGGTGATGATCGACGGCGAGTGGCTCGTCGACGACTTCTCGCCGGTGACCAGCGCCGAGGACCCGGCCGGCACGGCGCCGATCACGCCGCAGGGCGACCCCACCGACGGGAGCACCCCGTGACCGACAGCCCCACCTGGTACGACGTCCTCGGCGTCCCACGCGACGCCCCGGCCGACGACATCCGTGTCGCGTGGCGCTCGCAGATCGCCGACCTCGACCCCGACGACCGGCGCTTCGACTCCCTCAACCGGGCCGCCAAGGTCCTCCTCGACCCCGCCGCGCGCGAGGCGTACGACGCCGCGCACCCCGAGGTCGAGGAGGCAGCAGCCGACGAACCGGCCGCCGAGACGCAGGTCGACGCCCCGGTTCCCGGCCTCACCGATGTCGAGGCCAGACCGCCCGTCGAGTCGGGCACCCGCACCGTGCCCGGCTGGCTGCTCGCCGGCCTGGCGCTGGTGGCCGCCGGCCTCGTCGCCGCCACGGTCTGGATGTGGGTCGCCGGCGACGGCGGGGGAGACAGCTCGGCCGCCCGCGACGCGCAGGTCGCTGCCGAGCGCGCCGTCGTACCCGTGCTGTCCTACGACTACGAGCACCTCGACGAGGACCAGAAGGCCGCCCAGGCGCTGATGACGGGCAGCTACCGCAAGGAGTACGACAAGCTCTTCACGGTGCTGGAGGAGAACGCGCCCGAGACCCAGACCAAGGTCTCGGCGTCCGTGGTCGCGCCTCCGGCATCGTCCGCGCGAGCCACCGACCGCGTGCAGGTGCTGGTGTTCGTCGACCGCCCGACGACCAACAAGCTGAGCGCGGACCCGGTCGTCTACAAGGACCAGGTGACGCTCTCGATGCAGCTCGTCGACGGCGTGTGGCTCGTCGACGACATGGTCACCTCTCCCGCCCGGGGTAGGCGCCAGGGACCCGTGAGCGTTTCGGCGCGTTCCGCTTGACCCGGGGCGCTCCGGGCGTTCATAGTCATCCGCCAACGCGTGGCGTTTTCCCTTCGGAATTGACCCCGCGTTTGAGGCGTGTCCTCATGTGCGCTATCGTGTCTCCTTGCGCCTGCCCTCAGATGCCCGACGCCCTCCGGACGGCTGTCGTGGTGGTCGGCAGGCGCCGATCACTTGCTCATTTGTGAGGACACCTCTTGGCCGCGCGCAGCTCCGCTGGTAAGCACCGTCGCACCTCGTTCGCAAAGATCACCGAACCTCTCGAGGTTCCCCCCTCATCTCGCTCCAGACGAGCAGCTTCGACTGGCTGGTCGGCGGAGAGCGCTGGGAGGACGGAGGTGGCCGCCCGCAGGGCCGCCGGTGAGGACGTCTCCGAGAAGACCGGTCTGCAGGAGATCTTCGAGGAGATCTCCCCGATCGAGGACTTCTCCGAGACGATGATGCTCTCGTTCGACAACCCCGTCTTCCTCGACGAGAAGTACACCGAGGAGGAGTGCAAGGAGAAGGACTTCACCTACTCCCGCCCGCTCTACGTCTCGGCCGAGTTCATGAACCACGAGACCGGCGAGATCAAGGGCCAGACGGTCTTCATGGGCGACTTCCCCATGATGACCAAGAAGGGCACCTTCATCATCAACGGCACCGAGCGTGTCGTCGTGTCGCAGCTCGTGCGCTCGCCGGGCGTCTACTTCGAGTCGACCCCCGACAAGACGTCCGACAAGGACATCTACACCGCCAAGCTCATCCCGAGCCGTGGCGCGTGGCTGGAGTTCGAGATCGACAAGCGCGACCTGGTCGGCGTGCGTCTCGACCGCAAGCGCAAGCAGAACGTCACCGTGCTGCTCAAGGCGCTCGGCTGGACCACCGAGCAGATCCGCGAGGAGTTCGGTCAGTACGAGTCGATGATGCTGACCCTCGAGAAGGACAGCGTCCGCTACGAGGTCGTCCACGAGGAGCTGCAGAAGAAGGCGCGGGGCGAGGCCCCGACCGCCGAGCAGGTCAACGACGAGGTCACCCGGCTCGCGCTGCTCGACATCTACCGCAAGCTCCGTCCCGGCGAGCCGCCGACGGCCGAGGCTGCGCAGACGCTGCTGAACAACTACTACTTCAACCCGAAGCGCTACGACCTGGCGAAGGTCGGCCGCTACAAGATCAACAAGAAGCTCGGTCTCCACGAGGCGTTCGACCAGCAGACGCTGACCATCGACGACGTCGTGGCCGCCATCCGCTACGTCGTGCAGCTGCACGCCGCGGGTGTCCAGGGCGAGTCTCCCGACCTGGTCGACGCCGCCGGCAACGTCGTCGAGGGCCCCGACGGTGCCCCCGTCAAGGTCCAGGCCGACGACATCGACCACTTCGGCAACCGCCGCATGCGCACGGTCGGCGAGCTCATCCAGAACCAGCTCCGCACGGGCCTGGCCCGCATGGAGCGCGTGGTCCGCGAGCGGATGACGACCCAGGACGTCGAGGCCATCACGCCGCAGTCCCTGATCAACATCCGTCCCGTGGTCGCGGCGCTGAAGGAGTTCTTCGGCACCTCGCAGCTGAGCCAGTTCATGGACCAGACCAACCCGATCGCCGGCCTGACGCACAAGCGTCGCCTGTCGGCGCTCGGTCCCGGTGGTCTGTCCCGTGACCGCGCCGGCATGGAGGTCCGTGACGTCCACCCGTCGCACTACGGCCGCATGTGCCCGATCGAGACCCCTGAAGGCCCCAACATCGGCCTGATCGGCTCGCTGGCGTCCTACGGTCGGATCAACCCGTTCGGCTTCGTCGAGACCCCCTACCGCCGCGTGGTCAAGGGTGTCGTCACCGACGAGATCGACTACCTGACGGCCGACGACGAGGACCGCTACGTCATCGCCCAGGCCAACGCGCCGCTCGACTCCAAGATGAAGTTCGTCGAGGAGCGCGTGCTGGTGCGCCAGCAGAAGGGTGAGGTCGACGCGATCCTGGCCGAGGAGGTCGACTACATGGACGTCTCGCCGCGCCAGATGGTGTCGGTCGCGACGGCCCTGATCCCGTTCCTCGAGCACGACGACGCCAACCGCGCGCTCATGGGCGCCAACATGCAGCGCCAGGCCGTGCCGCTGGTCGTCAGCGACAGCCCGCTGGTCGGCACCGGCATGGAGTACCGCGCCGCCGTCGACGCCGGTGACGTGGTCGTGGCCGACAACGCCGGAGTGGTCAAGGAGGTGTCCGCCGACGCCATCGAGACGATGAACGACGACGGCACCTACCAGACCTACAAGCTGGCCAAGTTCAAGCGCTCCAACCAGGGCACCTGCATCAACCAGCGTCCGCTGGTGAAGGCCGGCGACCGCCTCGAGGTCGGCACGCCGATCGCCGACGGTCCGTGCACCGACAACGCCGAGATGGCGCTGGGCACCAACCTGCTCGTCGCCTTCATGCCGTGGCAGGGTCACAACTACGAGGACGCGATCATCCTCAGCCAGCGCCTGGTGCAGGAGGACGTCCTCACCTCGATCCACATCGAGGAGCACGAGGTCGACGCCCGCGACACCAAGCTCGGCCCCGAGGAGATCACGCGGGACATCCCCAACGTCTCCGAGGAGGGCCTGGCCGACCTCGACGAGCGCGGCATCATCCGCATCGGCGCCGAGGTCACCACCGGTGACATCCTGGTCGGCAAGGTCACGCCCAAGGGCGAGACCGAGCTCACCCCCGAGGAGCGCCTGCTCCGCGCGATCTTCGGCGAGAAGGCGCGCGAGGTGCGCGACACCTCGATGAAGGTGCCCCACGGTGAGTCCGGCACGGTCATCGGCGTGCGGGTCTTCGACCGCGAGGACGGCGACGACCTTCCTCCGGGCGTCAACCAGCTGGTCCGCGTCTACGTCGCCCAGAAGCGCAAGATCTCGGTCGGCGACAAGCTCGCCGGACGCCACGGCAACAAGGGCGTCATCGCCAAGATCCTGCCCGTCGAGGACATGCCGTTCATGGAGGACGGCACCCCGGTCGACGTCGTGCTCAACCCGCTGGGTGTGCCGCGACGGATGAACATCGGCCAGATCCTCGAGCTCCACCTGGGCTGGCTCGCCAAGCAGGGCTGGGACATCGACCTGCACGCCGACAAGGGCTCGTCGGAGTGGAAGGACCGCCTGATCTCCATCCACGCCGAGAAGAGCGAGCCGGGCACCAAGGTCGCGACCCCGGTGTTCGACGGTGCGCGCGAGGACGAGATCACCGGTCTGCTCGGTGCCACTCTCCCCAACCGTGACGGTGAGCGGATGGTCAAGGAGGACGGCAAGGCCAGCCTCTTCGACGGTCGCTCGGGTGAGCCGTTCCCGGAGCCGGTGGCCGTGGGCTACATGTACATCCTCAAGCTCCACCACCTCGTCGACGACAAGATCCACGCTCGCTCGACCGGCCCCTACTCGATGATCACGCAGCAGCCCCTGGGCGGTAAGGCCCAGTTCGGTGGCCAGCGGTTCGGCGAGATGGAGGTCTGGGCGATGGAGGCCTACGGCGCTGCCTACGCCCTCCAGGAGCTGCTCACGATCAAGTCGGACGACGTGCCGGGCCGCGTGAAGGTCTACGAGGCGATCGTCAAGGGCGAGAACATCCCCGACTCGGGCATCCCGGAGTCGTTCAAGGTGCTCGTCAAGGAGATGCAGTCCCTCTGCCTCAACGTCGAGGTGCTGTCGCAGGACGGCTCCGCGATCGCGCTGAAGGACGCCGAGGAAGACGTCTTCCGCGCGGCCGAGGAGCTCGGCATCGACCTGTCGCGGCGCGAGCCGAGCAGCGTCGAAGAAGTCTGAGGTGAGCCCCGGGCGGCGTCCGCGCCGCCCGGACTCCCCAGTCCACCACAGTCTACCTGACTCAAACAGCAACCAAAGGAACACATCTTGCTGGACGTGAACTTCTTCGAGCAGATTCAGATCGGCCTGGCCACCGCGGACGACATCCGCACGTGGAGCCACGGCGAGGTCAAGAAGCCGGAGACCATCAACTACCGCACGCTCAAGCCCGAGCGTGACGGCCTCTTCTGCGAGAAGATCTTCGGTCCCACCCGGGACTGGGAGTGCTACTGCGGCAAGTACAAGCGCGTGCGCTTCAAGGGCATCATCTGCGAGCGCTGTGGCGTCGAGGTCACCCGCTCCAAGGTGCGTCGTGAGCGCATGGGCCACATCGAGCTCGCCGCTCCCGTGACCCACATCTGGTACTTCAAGGGCGTCCCCTCGCGCCTGGGCTACCTGCTCGACCTGGCGCCGAAGGACCTCGAGAAGGTCATCTACTTCGCCGCCTACATGATCACCTCGGTCGACGAGGACGCGCGTCACCGCGACCAGGACTCCCTGGAGAACAAGGTCGGCCTGGAGCGCGAGCGCCTCGAGAAGCGTCGCGACACCTCCGTGGACGACCGCGCCAAGAAGCTCGAGGAGGACCTCGCCACCCTCGAGGCCGAGGGCGCCAAGGCCGACGCCAAGCGCAAGGTGCGCGACGGTGCCGACCGCGAGATGAACCAGCTCCGTGACCGCGCCAACCGCGAGATCGCGCGGCTGGAGGAGGTCTGGGACACGTTCAAGAACCTCAAGGTGCAGGACCTGCTCGGCGACGAGCTCCTCTACCGCGAGATGAAGAACTGGTTCGGCAAGTACTTCGAGGGCTTCATGGGCGCCACGGCGATCCAGAAGCGCCTCCAGGACTTCGACATCGAGGCCGAGGTCGAGTCGCTGCGCGACACGATCGCCAACGGCAAGGGCCAGCGCAAGGTCCGTGCCCTCAAGCGCCTCAAGGTCGTCGACGCCTTCCGCAAGACCGGCAACCAGCCCATCGGCATGGTGCTCGACGCCGTCCCGGTGATCCCGCCGGACCTGCGTCCGATGGTCCAGCTCGACGGTGGCCGCTTCGCCACCTCCGACCTGAACGACCTCTACCGCCGCGTCATCAACCGCAACAACCGCCTCAAGCGACTGCTCGACCTCGGTGCCCCCGAGATCATCGTCAACAACGAGAAGCGGATGCTGCAGGAGGCCGTCGACAGCCTCTTCGACAACGGTCGTCGTGGTCGTCCGGTCACCGGTCCGGGCAACCGCCCGCTGAAGTCGCTGTCCGACATGCTCAAGGGCAAGCAGGGTCGCTTCCGCCAGAACCTGCTCGGCAAGCGCGTCGACTACTCCGGCCGCTCGGTCATCGTGTCGGGTCCGCAGCTCAAGCTGCACCAGTGCGGTCTGCCCAAGCAGATGGCGCTCGAGCTGTTCAAGCCGTTCGTGATGAAGCGCCTCGTCGACCTGTCGCACGCGCAGAACATCAAGTCCGCCAAGCGGATGGTCGAGCGTGCGCGCCCGGTCGTGTGGGACGTCCTCGAAGAGGTCATCACCGAGCACCCCGTGCTGCTCAACCGCGCGCCCACCCTGCACCGCCTCGGCATCCAGGCCTTCGAGCCGCAGCTGATCGAGGGCAAGGCCATCCAGATCCACCCGCTCGTCTGCGGCGCGTTCAACGCCGACTTCGACGGTGACCAGATGGCTGTCCACCTCCCGCTGTCCGCGGAGGCGCAGGCCGAGGCCCGCATCCTGATGCTCTCGACCAACAACATCCTCAAGCCGTCGGACGGCCGTCCGGTGACCATGCCGTCGCAGGACATGATCATCGGCCTGTTCTGGCTGACCGCCGACCGCGAGGGCGAGGCCGGCGAGGGCCGCATCTTCTCGTCGCCGGCCGAGGCGATCATGGCCTACGACCGTGCGCGAGATCGGCGCTGCAGAGCAAGGTCAAGATCCGCCTCAACGACATCGTGCCCCCGCTCGACCTCGAGCTCGGTGCCGACTGGGAGGAGCGGACCGCGATCCTGCTCGAGACGACCCTGGGTCGCGTCTACTTCAACGACACGCTCCCGGCGGACTACCCGTTCGTCAACGAGGAGGTCGGCAAGAAGCGCCTCGGCGCGATCGTCAACGACCTGGCCGAGCGCTACACCAAGGTCCAGGTCGCTGCCTCGCTCGACGCCCTCAAGGACGCCGGCTTCCACTGGGCCACGCGCTCGGGTGTGACCGTCTCGATCGACGACGTCACCACGCCCGACAGCAAGGTCGAGATCCTGGGCCGCTACGAGGCGCAGGCCGAGAAGGTCCAGAAGAACTACGAGCGCGGTGTGATGACCGACGACGAGCGTCGTCAGGAGCTCATCGAGCTGTGGACCCAGGCTGCTGCCGAGGTCGGTCGCGCGATGGAGGCCAACTTCGACCGCAAGAACCCGATCTTCATGATGGTCGACTCGGGTGCCTCCGGAAACATGAACCAGATCCGGCAGGTCGCGGCCATGCGTGGTCTGGTGGCCAACCCGAAGGGCGAGATCATCCCGCGCCCGATCAAGGCCAACTTCCGCGAGGGCCTCTCGGTGCTCGAGTACTTCATCTCGACCCACGGTGCCCGCAAGGGTCTCGCCGACACCGCGCTGCGCACCGCCGACTCGGGCTACCTGACCCGTCGTCTGGTGGACGTCTCGCAGGACGTCATCATCCGTGAGGACGACTGCGGCACCGAGCGCGGCCTGCCCAAGCGCATCGACGACGAGCACGTGGAGACCTCGGCCTACGCCCGGGCCTCCGCCGTCGAGATCACCCACCCGGAGACCGGCGACGTCCTCGCCGCCGCCGGTGAGGACCTCGGCGACGTCAAGATCGGTGAGCTCGTGGCCGCCGGCATCAGCGAGGTCAAGGTCCGCTCGGTCCTGACCTGCGACGCCCGCACCGGCACCTGCGCCAAGTGCTACGGCCGCTCGCTGGCCACCGGCCAGCTGGTCGACATCGGTGAGGCGGTCGGCATCATCGCCGCCCAGTCCATCGGTGAGCCCGGCACGCAGCTGACGATGCGTACGTTCCACACCGGTGGTGTGGCCTCCGCCGACGACATCACGCAGGGTCTGCCCCGCGTGGTCGAGCTCTTCGAGGCCCGCTCGCCCAAGGGTCGTACGCCGATCTCGGAGTCCGCCGGTCGCGTGAAGATCGAGGAGACCGACAAGGCGCGCGTCGTCATGGTCACCCCGGACGACGGCTCCGAGGTCCAGGAGATCCCGGTCTCGAAGCGCTCGCGCCTCAACATCGAGGACGGCCAGCACGTCGAGGTGGGTCACCACATCACGTCCGGTACGCCCGACCCGCAGGACGTCCTGCGCATCCTCGGTGTCCGCAAGGCGCAGGAGCACCTCGTGGACGAGGTCCAGGAGGTCTACCGCTCGCAGGGTGTGTCGATCCACGACAAGCACATCGAGATCATCATCCGGCAGATGCTGCGCCGCGTGACGGTCATCGAGTCCGGTGACACCAACCTGCTCCCGTCCGACCTGGTCGACCGGGTGCGGTTCGAGGAGGAGAACCGTCGCGTGGTCTCCGAGGGCGGCAAGCCGGCCTCGGGTCGCCCGGTCCTCATGGGCATCACCAAGGCCTCGCTCGCGACCGAGTCGTGGCTCTCGGCGGCCTCCTTCCAGGAGACCACCCGGGTGCTCACCGACGCCGCGATCAACGGCCGCTCCGACAGCCTCCGTGGCCTGAAGGAGAACGTGATCATCGGCAAGCTCATCCCGGCCGGCACCGGCCTGGAGCGCTACCGCAACATCCGCGTGGAGCCCACCGAGGAGGCGCGTGCCGCGGCCTACTCGGTCACGGGCTACGACGCCTACGACTACGACTTCGGTCCGTCGTCGCAGGCCGTCGCGCTGGACGACTTCGACTTCGGGTCCTACCAGAACTGAGTCAGTCACCCCGAGCCCCGGTCTCCCGCGAGGGAGGCCGGGGCTCGGGCCATTTCCGATCCTGCGACGCAGACTGGAGGGCATGGTCCGATCGTTGTGGCACCGCTCGTTCTGGTCGATGGTCGCGCTCTGCGCGCTCGTGCTGGTCGCGACCCTGCACGAGAATCCCGGCGACGGTGGCGGCACCGGCGAGTGCGTCCACCCGCACCGGGTCGGTCCTGGCGGAGTGCACCAGCACCCGGCCTGCACGCCGACTACCGGGCGCGTGACGCCGCAGCGGGCCATCGCTACGGCGTGGTCCGGCTGCGCAACTCCGGCAGCGCGTCGTGCGTGGTCCAGGGCTACGGCGGCCTGTCCTACGTGGGGGGAGGTGACGGCGCCGAGGTCGGTGCACCGGCCGACCGCGAGCCCGGCACGGCCCGACGCGTCGTCCTGGCCCCGGGCGAGCGCGCGCTGAGTCGGGTCTCGGAGACGGTGGCGAGCAACTACCCCCGCCGCGCGTGCCGCCCCGTCCCCGTCGACGGGTTCCGGGTCTACGCACCGGACGCGACGCGTGCCTTCTTCGTCCCGCACCCCACCACCGGGTGCCTCCACGACTCGGTCCACCTGCTGTCCCACGGCCCGTTCCACCGCTGACCCGAGGCGGTTTCGCCGCGTGTGGACCGGCAGTGGAGAATCGCCACGTGCAGACACCTCCCACCTCGGCCGACGTCCTCGTCATCGGCGCCGGACCGGCCGGCTCGGCAGCAGCCGCCTGGGCCGCACGCGCCGGGCTCGACGTCGTCCTGGCCGACGCTGCGACGTTCCCGCGGGACAAGACGTGCGGTGACGGGCTGACGCCGCGCGCGATCGGGGAGATGCAGAAGCTCGGCCTCGAGGACTGGCTGCGCGCCCACACCGTCAACCACGGCCTGCGTGCCCACGGCTTCGGGCAGACGCTCCTGCTGCCGTGGCCCGGCGGATCACTGCCGGACTGGGGCTCCGCGGTGGCCCGCACCGAGCTCGACGACCACCTGCGCACGGTGGCGATCGACAGCGGCGCCCGGGCGATCGACGACGCCCGCGCGGTCGGCGTACGACGCGAGGGCGAGCGGGTCGCGGCGGTCGAGTTCCGCGGCAAGGACGGCACCTTCGAGATCGCGTGCCAGTGGCTGGTCGTCGCCGACGGCGTCCGCTCACCGCTCGGCAAGCTGCTCGGTCGCGAGTGGCACCGCGACACGGTGTACGCCGTGGCAGGGCGGGCCTATGTCGACTCCGACCTCTCCGACGACCCCTGGATCAGCTCCCACCTCGAGCTGCGCGACGAGCAGGGCGAGCTGGTCTCGGGCTACGGCTGGATCTTCCCGTTGGGCGACGGGACGGTGAACCTCGGTGCCGGCACGCTCGCGACCAGCCGACGCCCCGCCGAGGTCGCGATCAAGCCCCTGATGCAGACCTACGCCAACACGATCGGCAAGGACTTCGGCCTCACCGGCGACCTGCGGAGGTCGACGTCCGCACTGCTGCCGATGGGCGGTGCGGTGAGCAACGTCGCCGGCCCCAACTGGGCGCTCATCGGCGACGCCGCGGCGTGCGTCAACCCGCTCAACGGCGAGGGCATCGACTACGGCCTCGAGACCGGTCGCTTCGTCGCCGAGCACATCGCCAGCGGCACCGGCCTGGGCGAGGCCTGGCGCGCGACCCTGGTCGAGCACTACGGCGAGGCGTTCTCGATCGCGCGCCGGCTCGCGGGCATCGCCACGCAGCCCAAGGTGGTGTCCGCCCTCGGCCCGGCCGGGATGCGGTCGGACTGGCTGATGACGCTCGCCCTGCGCTGGATGGGCAACCTGGTCGACGACGCCGACCGCGACCGCGCCGCGCGCGTGTGGCGCTGGGCCGGACGCCGGTCGATGGCGCGCGACGCGCGTCCACCGTTCGCGTGAGCGAGCGCGTCTACCGCGCGACCAACGTCCTGGGACGTGCCGCGCTGAGGCTGCTCGGGGTGGACACGCGGTGGACCGGGCTCGAGAACGTCCCCGTGAGCGGCCCGGTGATCCTGGCCGCGACGCACGTCAGCTATCCGGACTTCGTGCTGATCGAGCAGGCGGCGGTCGAGCGCGGGCGCTACGTCCGGTTCATGTGCCGCCACGACATCTGGGACGTCCCGCTCGTCCGGACCGCCATGGACCGGATGCAGCACGTGCCGGTCGACCGCGCGGCTGCGGCGGGGGCGTACCTGCGGGCGCGCCGGCTGCTGCGCGAGGGCGAGGCGGTCGGCGCGTTCCCGGAGGCCGGGATCAGCTACTCGTACACGGTCCGCTCGCTGATGCGCGGCGCTGCCAGCCTGGCCGCGGAGACGGGCGCGCCGGTGGTGCCGGTCGCGATCTGGGGGTCCCAGCGGCTCTGGTCGGTCGGCCTGCCGAACGACGCCGGCAGGAAGCCGCGACCTGACCTGCGGCGCGGCCGACGGGTCGACCTGTCGTTCGGCGAGCCGATGGGCATCGGCCCCGGCGAGGACCCCACGGTGTGGACGCGGGAGCTCGGCGTGCGCCTCACCCGCCAGCTCGAGGACCTGCAACGGCTGCCGCACCACGTGCCCGCGCACGGCGAGCGTGCGCCGTGGTACCCCGCGCACCTGGGCGGACAGGCGCCGACCCGCGCGGAGGCGGCCCACCTCGACGTGGTGCCGCGCTCGGCGGTCAGTCCGTCGTGGGGGCCGCAGTAGGCCGTTCGGGGCTGGCGCTGTCCGTCTCCGGCGCGGACGTGCGGGCCTCGGTGCGCTTCGCGCGCTGCTGCTCGATCCACCCCAGCGGGTTCGTGAACGGCTCCAGCACCCGGCGTACGGGCGGGCTGGCGAGGAGCAGCGCGAGGCCGACCGCGCCGAGGATGGTCAGCACCAGCCCGAGCACCGGGTGGGCCGTGGTGAAGTCCGGCCAGCCGATCGCCAGGAACGTCTTGATCACGAAGCCGTGGAACAGGTAGATCACCATCGTCGCGGTGCCCATCGTGGTGAACCAGCCGAGCGAGCGGCGGGGAATCAGCGACATGGCCGCGAACGCGCCCAGCAGGCCCATCATCATCACGGTGAGCCGGGTCTGGAAGACGATCTCGTTGTCGATCGGGATGTCGGCGTAGCCCGTGTCGTACCAGAGCAGCGCCGAGTCGGTCCACGCGTCGGTGTAGGCCGCCATCACCCCGATGCCGACCAGCGTCGGCACGGCCGCGATCCGGACCCAGACGTCATCGAGGTGCGCGAGGTGGCGCGGCTTGAGGTGCAGGCCGAGGACGAAGAACGGCAGCAGGCCGAGGAAGCGGGGGATCATCAGGGAGTCGTCGGTCCAGAGCCCGCCGAGCAGGCTGACGATGACCGACAGCGGGAGGAAGAGCCAGTGCCGCTTGAGGATCGGCGTCACCAGTCGCCACATGAGCAGCACGATCAGGTACCACATGGTCCAGTGCGGGACGAGCCAGATCGGCCCCTCCACGCCCTCGCCGACCACGTCCCGCCTGAAGAAGAACAGGGCCGGCTCGAAGAGCAGGTAGGGGATCGCCAGCGTGTAGAGCAGGCTCTTCATCCGGCGGCGGTCCCACTCGAAGGACTTCGACAGGTAGCCGCTCACGAAGACGAAGGCGGGGATGTGCCACAGGTAGATGAAGTCGTAGACCCAGTGGCTGCCCGCGGTGGCCTCGACGAGACCGATGGCATGCCCGATGACGACCAGGGTGACCAGCACCATCTTGACGTTGTCGAGCCACGGATCACGGGACGCGGGGGACACGGCGATCACCGTACTTCACTAGGTTGGGGGCATGGCATCCCTTCCTCAGCGTCAGCGCGTGGGGGCGTACGCCGTCATGCTCCGCGAGCACGAGGGGCGGGTCGAGGTGCTCCTGAGCAGGCTCGCGCCGAAGATCTCGCGCACCGAGCTGTGGACCCTCCCGGGCGGTGGGATCGACCACGGCGAGGACCCTCGCACCGCCGTCGTCCGCGAGATCCACGAGGAGGCCGGGCTCGACGCGGCCGTGAGCGAGACCGCCCATGTCTACAGCGCCCACCTGCCGCGTACGTCGCGTGACGGCCTGCTCGTGGACGCTCACGCGGTCCGCATCGTCTACGCCGGCTGGGTGGCTCCCGACGCTCCGGAACCCCGCGTCCTCGAGGTCGACGGCTCCACCGTGGATGCCGCCTGGAAGCCTCTCGACGACGTGGTCTCGGGCGTCGTCCCGACGGCCGGCCTGGTCGGCGAGGCGCTCGCCGACCACCTGCCCTTCCGTCTGCAACGCGTGGCGGCGTACGCCGTCGTGCGCCGGGCCGACGCCGTCCTGCTGACCCGCCTCTCCTCGCGCGCCGCGCACCCGGGCAGGTGGACCCTGCCCGGCGGCGGCATCGACCATGGCGAGCACCCCTCCGTCGCGCTGGCCCGCGAGGTCGAGGAGGAGTGCGGGCTCGCGTGCGACGTGGGTGCGCTCCTCGGTGTGCACGACACCCACTTCGCGGGCAACGCGCCGTCCGGCCGGCTCGAGGACTACCACGGTGTCCACCTGCTCTACTCCGCGACCGTCGGGGACGGAGAGCCGCAGGTCCGGGAGGTCGACGGGACCACCGACGCGGCTGCCTGGGTGTCCGTCGCCTCGATCGGGTCCGGCGAGGTCGACGTGCTCGAGGTGGTCCGCCACGCCCTGGACCTCGACACGCCTCCGGAGGAGATCGACCGTGGCTGAATCCGTCTTCACCTACGCCGCCCCCGGCCTGAAGTTCGGGCGGGGCGCGAGCGCCGAGATCGGCTGGGACGTCGAGCAGCTCGTCGCGACCGCCGGGGGAGCGGCACGACGCGTGCTCCTCGTCACCGACCCCGGTGTCGCCGCGACGGGCCACCCCGACCGGATCGCCGACGCGATGCGGGACCGGGGCCTCGACGTCACCGTCTTCGCCGGTGCTCGCGTCGAGCCGACGGACGCGTCGATGGAGGAGGCGATCGCCTTCGCCCGCGACGCCGGGCCCTTCGACGCCGTCGTCGCAGTGGGCGGCGGCTCGGCCATCGACACGGCCAAGGCGGTCGACCTGCTCCTCACCAACTCCGGCACCCTGATGGACTACGTCAACGCACCCGTCGGCGGGGGGCGGCCGCCCGAGAAGCCACTCCTGCCCCTCGTCGCGGTGCCGACCACCACCGGCACCGGTGCGGAGTCGACCACGATCTGCGTCCTCGACGTGCTCGCCCTCAAGGTCAAGACCGGCATCTCGCACGCGCGGCTGCGACCGACGCTCGCCGTCGTGGACCCCGACCTCACGATGACGCAGCCGGCGATGGTCACGGCGTCGTGCGGGATGGACATCCTGTGCCATGCGCTCGAGAGCTGGACCGCCCGCTGGTTCGGCGACTTCGACGCCAAGCGGCCCGAGCAGCGGGTGCCCTACTGCGGTGCCAACCCGATCGCCGACATGTGGTCGGAGAAGGCGCTCGGCCTGCTTGCCGGCGCCTTCCGGACGGCCGTACGTGACGGCTCGGACGCTGAGGCCCGCGAGCAGATGGCGCTGGCGGCCACGTTCGCCGGGCTCGGCTTCGGCAACGCCGGCGTCCACGTGCCGCACGCGTGTGCGTACCCGATCGCCGGCCGGGTGCGTGACTACCGGCCCGCCGGCTACCCCGATGACGAGCCGATCGTGCCGCACGGGATGGCGGTCGTGATGACGGCGCCGGCCGCCTTCGCGCTGACGTTCGAGGCCTCGCCCGAGCGCCACCTCCGCGCTGCCGAGCTCCTCGGCAGCACGACGTCCTCCGGTGGGCCGGACACCCTGCCCGAGGTGCTGCGCGGCCTGATGCGCGACGTCGGGCTGCCCAGCGGACTCGCCGAGATCGGCTACGGTGCCGCGGACGTCGACGACCTGGTGGACGGCGCCCTCAAGCAGCAGAGACTGCTCGCCACCGCGCCGATCGAGGTCACCGCCGACGACCTGGCGACGGTCTTCCGCGGGTCCCTCGAGCACTGGTGAGTGCCCACGGCGCCCGTGCGGCACGCGGACCTAGGATGACGGGATGAACCCCCGCCACCGCCGACTCGTCATCCCGGTGGCGCTGGGGGCGCTCATCCTCATCGTCGTCCTCGCAGCAGTCCTGTGACCAGCCCCGTGAGCACACCGCTGGGCGGGGAGTGGGACGACCTGCGGGCGGCAGTCCTCGACGCCGACCGGCTCGTCCGGGCACTGGCGAGCGGACGGCGCAGGGGACAGCCCGCCCCGGTCGTCGCGGGTCGGGAGGTCACCCGGATCGAGGTCCGCGTCGTCGACCTCAAGGCGGGCCGCCACCTGCAGGTGACGTCGTACGACGAGACGCAGGCGCACACCTCCAACCACGCCCTCGGCGAGGCCGCCGCTGCCGCGGTGGACGCCCTGCTCGCCCAGCCCTTCGCGAACTGGCACGTCGACACCACCACCGCGACGCACCAGCTCCGGGTCACCAAGAAGGGTGCTCCGATGCTGCACACGTCCGGTCGGACCGAGGCGGTCGCGGTCTCCCGTGACCACGACCGGGCCAAGGACCGGCTGCTCGCCGAGGACGACCCGGTGCTGGTCGCGCTCGGGATCAGCGACGCGCAGGGTCGGGTGAAGCCGACGCGCCAGGCGAAGTACCGCCAGGTCGAGGAGTTCCTGCGGCTGCTGGACGCCAGCCTCACCGAGGCGATGGAGCAGGGCCAGGTGCGGACGCCGACCGAGGACGACCCGCTGCGCGTCGTCGACCTCGGCTGCGGCAACGCCTACCTCACGTTCGCTGCCCACGCCCACCTCAGCCGCCGCCTGCCAGTCCGGATGACCGGCGTGGACGTGAAGCAGCAGTCGGCAGACCACAACTCGCAGGTCGCCGCCGGGCTGGGCATCGACGCCGACTTCGTCGTCGGCACCATCGGCGAGGCGGTCCTGGACCGCGCGCCGGACGTCGTCCTCGCCCTCCACGCCTGCGACACCGCGACGGACGACGCGCTCGCGCGGGCGCTGGACTGGCACGCGTCGCTGGTGCTCGCCGCCCCGTGCTGCCACCACGACATCGCGGCCCAGCTCCGGACGACCGAGGTGCCCGAGCCCTACGCGATGCTCACCCGCTACGGCATCCTGCGCGAGCGCTTCGCCGACACGCTCACCGACGCGCTCCGGGCCTCCCTGCTGCGGCGCGAGGGCTACAAGGTCGACGTGGTCGAGTTCGTCGAGAGCGCGCACACGCCGCGCAACACCCTGCTCCGCGCGGTCCGCACACGGGGCGAGGCGGGGTCGCACCGCCGGCCCAGCGAGGGCGAGAGCGCGGCCGCCCGGGAGTACGACGACCTGCTCTCCGCATGGGGCGTACGACCCCGGCTCGGGGCCCTCCTCGACCCGTCGAGCCTCAGCCGGTGAACAGGGCCGAGGCCTTCACCAGCGTCTGCCAGAGGCCGTAGGCCAGCGGGATCCCGACCAGGGCCCACGCCAGGGCCACGATCGCAGGGCTGGTCGTGGTGGTGGTGGTGTCGTCGGTCATCGGGTGGCCTCCTGCCGCTCGGTGATGCGGTCCTCGTTGGCTGCGTGGGCGTCGTGGTCGAAGTGGGTCTCCGCGACGGGCTTGATCATCAGGTTGGCGACGAAGCCGACCGCCAGCACACCGACCATGGTCAGCAGCGCGGGGCGGTAGTCGGCGGCCACCAGGTTGCCCGGCTCGCCGACGGTGTCGAGGATGCCGTTGACGATGAGCGGTCCAGCCACGCCGGCGGCCGCCCACGCGGTGAGCAGGCGACCGTGGATGGCGCCGACCTCGAGGGTGCCGAACAGGTCCTTGAGGTAGGCCGGGACCGTTGCGAATCCACCGCCGTAGAAGGAGATGATCACGGCCGCGAGGCCCACGAACACGACCGTCGAGCTGCTGCCGAAGAGCGCCAGCAGCAGGTAGAGCACGCAGGCCGACGCCGAGGTACATCACGTAGGTGGGCTTGCGGCCGAGGCGGTCGGAGAGGCTCGACCACACGAAGCGGCCGAGCATGTTGGCCAGCGACAGCACGCCGACGAACCCACCGGCGGCGGCCGCCGAGATGGAGCTGACGCCGTCCTCGCGGAAGAAGTCCTGGATCATCGGGGCGGCCTGCTCGAGGATGCCGATGCCTGCGGTGACGTTGCAGAACAGCACGACCCACAGGAAGTAGAACTGGGGTGTACGGATGGCCCGCGAGGCGCGCACGAGCGCGCCGTTGGTGCCCGGCACGTGCTCGGCGGTGCTGTCATCGCCGTGGCCGGGCGGCACCCGGACGAGCGCTGCGCCGATGAGCATGAAGACGGTGTAGATGATCCCGAGGGTGACGAACGTCGACGCCAGGGCCGACCCGGACGCCACGGCGCCGGGCTCGGTCGGCACGAAGCCCGGGTCGTACACCGACATCAGCTTGTTGGACAGGGGCGAGGCGATCAGCGCGCCACCACCGAAGCCCATGATCGCCATGCCGGTGGCGAGGCCGGGGCGGTCGGGGAACCACTTGATCAGCGTCGAGACCGGGGAGATGTAGCCGATGCCGAGGCCGATGCCGCCGATGACGCCGTAGCCGAGGTAGAGCAGCCAGAGCTGGCCGGACGCGATGCCGGCCGAGCCGACCATGAAGCCCGCGCCCCAGCACAGGGCGGCCGCGAGCATCGCCTTGCGCGGGCCGGACCGTTCGACCCACGTGCCCAGCACCGCGGCGGAGAGCCCGAGCATCACGATCGCGATCGAGAACACCCAGCCGATCGCGGTGAGGCTGGTGTCGAAGGTGGCGACCAACGAGTTCTTGAAGACCGAGAATGCGTAGACCTGGCCGATGGACAGGTGGACGGCGAGGGCCGCCGGTGGGATCAGCCAGCGGCTGTATCCGGGCCCGGCAACGATCGCCTGCTTGTCGAGGCGCGACATGGTCGTCCTTTCCGAGGGGGGTGACGGCCGTCACGCTACGAACAGGTGGTTGATCTGTCATCGACCTCAGGGGTGGGAGCGCGACGAGCGGTCCTCCGGGCGCGACGAACGGCTCGCGGCTACGGTGGCGCCGTGAGGCGACGGCGGGTGCTGGTGGGCGCGATGGTGGCGCTGCCGTTCCTGATGGGCGCTGCTGCCGGCACGACGGGCGCGGACGACCAGGTGTTCCGGTTCACCGATCCCGAGATCGTCGAGTCGAGCGGACTCGTCGCCGTCGGCGGGCTGGTCGTCACCACCAACGACTCGGGCGACTCCGGACGCGTCTTCACGGTCGACCCGCGCACGGGCGACACGGTCGGCGTGACGTCGTGGTCCCCCGAGCCGACCGACGTGGAGGCCCTGGCCCCTGCCGGACCGGGTCACGTCTGGGTCGCCGACATCGGTGACAACCAGGCTGCCCGGAAGTCCGTCGAGGTCCTCCGCGTGCCCGTCGGACGGGGCGAGCGGTCGGTCACTCCCGAGACCTACGAGCTGGTCTACCCCGACGGCGCGCGCGATGCGGAGGCGCTGCTGCGACACCCGCTGACCGGGCAGCTGTTCGTGGTCACCAAGGGCGTCTTCGCCGGCACGGTGTACGCCGCCCCGGTGCCGCTGCAGGCCGACCGGCCGAACCGCCTCGTGGAGGTCGGGGAGGCGCCCGGCATCGTCACCGACGCGACGTTCCTGCCGGGCGGCGGCGGGGTCGTCATGCGTACGTACTCCCAGGCCCACCTGGCGTCGTTCCCGTCCTGGGAGCCGGTCGCGTCGTGGGACCTGCCGGCCCAGGACCAGGGCGAGGGCATCGCCCTCGCCGGCCGCCGGCTGCTCGTCAGCAGCGAGGGCGTCCGGTCGGCGGTGCTGGCCGTGCCCCTCCCGCCCGAGGCCGCCCCACTCGACCTGCAGGGGCCGGCGTGGAGCGCGCTCCGCTCGCTCGCCACGGCGTACGGCGTCCCGCTGCCCGGCTGAGCCCCGATCAGGCGAGTGCGGCGTCGAGCGCGGCCTGCACGTGGAGGGTGGTGCAGGGGAAGACCGGGAGCTCGACGTCGGCCTGCTTGACCAGCAGCTCGAGCTCGGTGCAGCCGAGGAGCACGCCGCCGGCACCCGCGTCCCAGAGCTCCTCGATGATCGAGACGACGCGGCTGCGCGTGCGGGGGAGGACGACGCCGTGGACGAGCTCCTCGTAGATCGCGTCGTTGAGGAACTCGTGGTGCGAGGCATCCGGGACGATCACGGAGAGGCCGTGGCTGGCCAGCCGGTCGACGAAGAACGACTCCGACATCGCGACCTTGGTGCCGATCAGGCCGACCGTCTCCACGCCAGCGGCGCGTACGGCGGCTGCGACGACGTCGGCGAGGTGCAGGACCGGGATGTCCACGGCCTCCTCGACCTGGTCGGCGACCTTGTGGAACGTCGTGGTGCACAGCAGCAGGAAGTCGGCGCCCGCGCGCTCGACACCCTGGGCGGCGTCGGCCAGCAGCGTGCCGACCTGGTCCCAGCGCTCGTCGTCCTCGAGGTGGGTGATCTCGGCGAAGTCCACGGTCGTCATCGCCAGCCGCGGGCTCGCGAGGCCGCCGAGCCGCTCGCGCATCCCGAGGTTGAGGTCGCGGTAGTAGGCCGCGCTGCTCTCCCAGCTCATCCCGCCGACGAGTCCGATGGTCTTCACGCGCGGCAGTCTGCCACCTCTCACGTGCGGTGGACCTTGTGTGCCGCGGCTTGGGCACGGGGCTTGATGACCAGCTCGTCGATGTCGACGTGCGAGGGCCGGGTGGCCACCCACGTGATCGCGTCGGCGACGTCCTCGGCGAGCAGCGGGTGGTCCACGCCGGCGTACACGGCGTCGGCCTTCGCCTGGTCGCCGCCGAAGCGGTTGACCGCGAACTCGTCGGTGCGCACCATCCCCGGCGCGACCTCGCAGATGCGGATGGGCTCGCCGTTGAGCTCGAGGCGCAGGGTCTCGGAGACGACCTTCACGGCGTGCTTGGCGGCGGTGTAGCCCGCGCCACCCTCGTACGCCCAGCGTCCCGCCGTCGACCCGACGTTGACGATGACACCGTCGCCGCTGGCGCGCAGTGCGGGCAGGAGCGCCTTCGTCACCCGGACCAGCCCGAGGACGTTGATGTCGTACATCCACTGCCACCCGTCGAGGTCTGCCGAGTCGACCCGATCGGCACCCACTGCGCCGCCGGCGTTGTTGACCAGCACGTCGCAGGTGGGCACAGCGGCGGCCAGCGCGGCGACGGATGCGTCGTCGGTGACGTCGCAGGTGATCGCCTCGCCGCCGATCTCGGCAGCGAGCTCCTCGATGCGGTCGGTGCGGCGAGCCGCGCACACGACGCGGAAGCCCTGCGCGGCGAGCGCGCGGGCAGTGGCGGCGCCGATGCCGCTGGATGCGCCGGTGACGACGGCGGTACGGGTCAGGGTGCGGTCCTCGTTCATGCGGCCATCCTGCCAAGATCCTCGGCTGCCAAGATACGGGGGTGATCATCGCGGCGGCCGACGGCTCGGCACTCGGCAACCCTGGTCCGGCCGGCTGGGCCTGGTACGTCGACGACGGCTGCTGGGCATCGGGGGGCTGGCCGCACGGCACCAACAACATGGGCGAGCTGATGGCGGTCCTCGACCTGCTCCAGCAGACCGCGCACCTCGACGAGCCCCTGCAGGTCTACTGCGACAGCACCTACGTCATCAACGCCGTGACCAAGTGGATGAAGGGCTGGAAGCGCAAGGGCTGGAAGAAGGGCGACGGCAAGC
This sequence comes from uncultured Actinomycetota bacterium, assembly GCA_963708875.1. Taxonomy (GTDB): domain Bacteria; phylum Actinomycetota; class Actinomycetes; order Propionibacteriales; family Nocardioidaceae; genus Nocardioides. Next base: position 50,549 of record CAVPUL010000003.1, on the reverse strand, counting down.
CCGTGATGAACGTCGAGCTGATGAAGGCGCTCGACGCCGCCATGGAAGGCCGTTGGGACAGCGTCGAGTACGTCTGGGTCAAGGGCCACGCCGGGCACGCCCTCAACGAGGCGGCCGACGTGCGCGCCAACGCCGCGGCGACGGCGTACCGCGACGGCCGTCTGCCCGACCCGGGTCCCGGTTTCGCCCACAGCGTCGTGGCCCATCCCGCCGCCAGCGTCGGACAGGTCGAGCCGGAACCCGACCTCTTCTCCGGGCTCGAGGTCGAGGACGAGGTCTCGGACGAGGAGCACGTGGTCGCGATGGAGCGCGCGCTGCTGACCGACGACGTCCGCACGGACCGGGCCGCGGTCGCCGCCCTCCTGCACACCGACTGGCAGGAGGTCGGCCGATCAGGACGGCTCTGGACGCGCGACGACGTCCTCGCCGAGATCGGTCCGATCGCGCCGGTGGAGCTCGAGGTCGTCTCGACGGACCGGCTCGGACCGGACACGATCCTGCTGCTGTGGCGCGCGGGCGCCGACGGACGTTCGACCCTGCGGAGCAGCCTCTGGGTGCGGCACGGCGGCCAGTGGCAGCAGCGCTTCCACCAGGGCACCGACGAGGCGTGATCCGGGCAGTCGGCTCGTGGCACACTCTCCGGATGCATCCCGCCAAGCTCGCCGCCGGAGCCGCCCTCGTGGGTGGCCTGCTGTGGATCGCCTACGCACTGCTCGGCGGCGGCAGCGACCCCGTGCCGGCCACGCTCCACGTCGTCGGACTCGCCTTCATCGTGGGCGCCTCCGCGGTCTTCGGGAGCACCCTGGTCAAGAGTGACGCCGTCGGGATGCGCGTCACCGTCGGCCTCGCATCCGGCCTGCTGGCGCTGGCGCTGGTCGAGGCGTTCCGCGTCACCGACAGCGCCTGGTACGACGGGTTCTGGGGGATCGTCGCGGCCCTGCTCGGCGGCACCGCGCTCCTCCGCGGACGGGGCACGACGTCACGGCGACCGAGCTCGGGTGGCGCGCACTCGCGCTGATCCACCCCTCGGGGAGCCCGCGGGGAATCCCCCGACGCAGTCCGTGGTTGCACCGGAGGTGCCCTGACACGGGCGCACCGACGACCGGTGGACGAAGGAGGCGCGCGTGGGCGAGCGGGTGGCGATGATCAGCCTGCACACCTCACCCCTGGACCAGCCGGGCACGGGTGACGCGGGCGGCATGAACGTCTACGTGATCGAGCTCGCGAAGCGTCTCGGCGCCCAGGGCATCGACGTCGACGTCTTCACCCGGGCCACCTCCTCGACGCTGCCCCAGGTGGTCGAGGCGGCCGACCGCGTGCTCGTACGCCACATCGCCGCCGGCCCGTTCGAGGGGCTCGCCAAGGGCGAGCTGCCCGGCCAGCTGTGCACCTTCGCGCGCGAGGTGCTGCGAGCCGAGGCGCTGCAGCCGCTCGGCCACTACGACGCCGTCCACTCCCACTACTGGCTCTCCGGCCAGGTCGGCGCCCTCGCCCGCGACCGGTGGAACGTGCCGCTCGTGCACTCCATGCACACGATGGCCAAGGTCAAGAACGAGGCGCTCGCCGCGGGTGACACCCCCGAGCCGCTCTCCCGGGTGATCGGGGAGGAGCAGGTGGTCGAGGCCGCCGACCTCCTCGTCGCCAACACCGACACCGAGGCCCGCCAGCTCGTCGACCTGTACGACGCGAGCCCCGACGCGGTCGAGGTGATCCACCCGGGGGTCGACCTCGACGTCTTCAGGCCTCGCGGTCGCGCCGAGGCGCGCCGCGAGCTCGGCCTCCCGGAGGACGCGGCCGTGCTGATGTTCGCCGGCCGCATCCAGCCGCTCAAGGCACCGGACGTGCTGCTGCGCGCGGTCGGGGTGCTGCTCGAGCAGGATCCGTCGCTGCGCCAGCGCCTCGTCGTACCCGTCGTCGGCGGTCCCTCCGGCTCGGGCCTCGAGCACCCCACTGCCCTGGCCGACCTGGCCGCCGAGCTCGGCATCGCCGACGTCGTGCGGTTCGTGCCGCCGGTCTCGCAGGCCGACCTGGCCGTCTGGGCCTCGGCGGCGACGGCCGTGGCGGTCCCGTCCTACAACGAGTCCTTCGGCCTCGTCGCGGTCGAGGCACAGGCCGCCGGTACGCCCGTGGTGGCCGCCGCCGTCGGCGGGCTGACCACCGTCGTGCGCGACGAGGTCAGCGGACTGCTGGTCGACACCCACGAGCCGCGCGACTGGGCCGCCGCGCTGCGCCGGCTCGTCGACGACCCCGCCCTCGTCGAGCGGCTCGGCCGCGGCGCGATCGCGCACGCCCAGGAGTTCAGCTGGGAGCACACCGCCGACCGCACCCTGGCGGCGTACGAGCGCGCGGCGAGCCGGATGCGTGCTGAGATGGTCTCGTGAAGGAGCTCGAGGTCGTCCGCGCCTACCTGGCCGACAACGAGATCGAGCACGACGAGACGTCCCGTGAGGGCGTCGAGGGTGCGAGCTTCTCGCTGAGCCTGCCGGGCGAGAGGAAGCTCCAGACGCCCGTCCGGCTCGACGTCGGTCCCCACGCGCTGGGCGTGCACGCGTTCGTCTGCCGCAACCCCGACGAGAACCACGGCCGCGTCCACCGTTGGCTGCTCGAGCGCAACCTGCGGATGTACGCCGTCTCGTTCGCGGTCGACCGGACCGGCGACATCTACCTCGAGGCGCGGCTGCCGCTCGCCTCGGTGACCGCCGACGAGCTCGACCGGATCCTCGGCTCGGTGCTGGCCAACGCCGACGAGTCGTTCAACGCGATCCTCGAGCTGGGCTTCGCCTCGTCCATCCGCAAGGAGTGGGAGTGGCGGATCTCGCGCGGTGAGTCGACCCGCAACCTCGAGGCGTTCCGGGGCTGGCTCGAGTCCGGCGGCTCGCCGGACCCCGCCGCCAACAGCTAGGCAGCCCTCGGCTTGCGCCGGGTCATGAGCACGCCGACGATCGCGAGCGCGCCACCGACGAACGTCAGCGACGGCGGCACCTCGTCGATCGTCAGCCACGCGATCAGGGTGGCGATGCCGGGCACCAGGAACGTGGTGAGCGACAGCGAGCCCGCGTCGGTGTGGGTGAGGGCGTAGGCCCAGGTGGTGAAGGCGACGGCGGTGGGCAGCACGCCGAGGTAGATGATCCACCACAGCTCGGCCCCGCCGTCGGCGACGATGCCCGGCAGGTCGCCCGAGAAGGGCAGGCAGATCACGGCGCCCGTCAGGAACGACACGAACACGACCTGCACCGACGGCAGGCGACGCAGCAGCACCTTCTGGGTGAGCACTCCGACGGCGTACATCGCCGCGGCGACGAGCACGAGCAGCACGCCCAGCAGGCTGGCGTCCGCGTCCGTCGACGAGCCGCGCGCGATCACTGCGACGCCGGCGAACCCGACGACCATGCCGGCGAGCAGCCAGCGGTGGAGGCGCTCGCCGAAGAGCGGCACGGCGAGCAGCGCCACGAGGACGGGACCGATCTGGATGATCATCGCCGCGGTGCCGGCGTCGACGTGGCGCTCGCCGGCGTTGAGGGCGAGGTTGTAGACGCCGAACCAGCCGACGCCACCCAGCGCGAGCAGCATCCACTCACGTCGGGTCGGTGCCACCCAGCCGCGCCGCAGCACCAGCGGGAGCACGACCAGCGCCGCCACCAACAGGCGGCCCGCGCCGAGGGCTCCGGGGCTCACGTCGTGCGCGACGTGACGGATGACCACGAACGCCGAGGCCCACATGACGAGCGTGACCCCGCCTGCCGCGACGGGGAGCCAGGTCGGCGGCGCGGTGCTCGCTGCGGGGGTGGTCTCGGCGTCGGAGGCGCGGGTCGTCGTCACGGGTCAAGCCTAGGTACGGTCATGACCGGCCGCCAGCGCATTTCGGACGTCGTACGGCGTGATCCCGCCGTCACCGCTGGTCGAGGAGGGACGAAGTCCCGTCACGAGACCCGTCCGTAGATCTCGACACGGCCGTCGACCCGTGACCCTCCGGGTCAGAGGTCGAGCTTGTAGCCGAGCCCGCGGACCGTGACGAGGTAGCGCGGGTCGCTCGGGTCGGGCTCGAGCTTGGCGCGCAGGCGCTTGACGTGCACGTCGAGGGTCTTGGTGTCGCCGACGTAGTCGGAGCCCCACACCCGGTCGATGAGCTGGCCGCGGGTGAGCACGCGGCCCGGGTTGCGCAGGAACATCTCGAGCAGCTCGAACTCCTTGAGCGGCAGCCGCTGCTCGGTGCCGTCGACGGTCACGACGTGGCGCTCGACGTCCATCCGCACCGGACCGGCCTCGAGGGTGTCGGGCATCAGGTCCGGCTCCTGGCCGCGGCGCAGCACGGCGCGGATCCGGGCGACGAGCTCGCGCGGGGAGTAGGGCTTGGTGACGTAGTCGTCGGCGCCGAGCTCGAGGCCGACGACCTTGTCGACCTCGTCGTCCTTGGCGCTGACCATGATCACCGGGACCGACGACGAGGCGCGGATCTGACGGCACACCTCGGTGCCCGGGATGCCGGGCAGCATGAGGTCGAGGAGCACGATGTCGGGGCCGAAGCGGTCGAACTCGGTGAGGGCGGTGTTGCCGTCGGCGGCGATCGCCACCTCGTAGCCCTCCTTGCGGAGCATGTAGGCGAGCGCGTCGCTGTAGCTCTCTTCGTCCTCGACGACGAGTACGCGGGTCATGCGGGGTCCCCTCGGTGTTGCTCGACGGAGGAGCGCAGCGGGGGAGGCGAGGAACATCGTGGGGTGCTCATGAGCGTGTCTCCTGCTGGGCGCTGCGGATGGGGTGGGCGATCGTGGGTGTGCTGACCGGTACGACGACGTCGACCGGCGTGGTGCCCGAGCCGTGCTCCGGGCTGGAGTTGCGGGGGAGCGTGAGGGTGAACGTCGATCCCTGTCCCTGGACCGACCACACCGCGATGTCGCCGCCGTGGGTGGCCGCGACGTGCTTGACGATCGACAGGCCGAGGCCGGTGCCGCCCGTCGAACGGTGCCGCGCGGGGTCGACGCGGTAGAACCGCTCGAAGATCCGGTCGATGTCCTCGGCGGGGATGCCGATGCCCTGGTCGACCACGGAGATCTGCACCTGGTCGCCCTCGGAGCGGGTCGTCACCACGACCCGCGAACCAGCGCCGGAGTAGGCGACGGCGTTGGCGACGAGGTTGCTGACGGCAGCGCCGATCTGCTCCTGGGACCCGAACACCTCGAGCCCGTGCTCGCCGCGCGACTCGACGGTGATCTCCTTGGCGGCGGCCTCCATCGCGCTCGTGTCGACGGCGGTGGCGACGGCGGCGTCGAGGTCGACCATCACCGGCTTCTCCAGCGGGTCGTGGCCCTGGAGCCGCGACAGCTCGATGATCTGCTGCACCAGCTTGGACAGCCGGTCACTCTCGGTGCGCATCCGGCCCGCGAAGCGCTGGACCGCCTCCGGGTCGTCGGACGCATCGGTGACCGCCTCCGCGAGGAGGCGGATGGCGCCGACCGGGGTCTTGAGCTCGTGGCTGACGTTGGCCACGAAGTCGCGGCGTACCTCCTCGACCCGCTTCTCGCGCGTCCGGTCCTCGATCAGCGCGAGCACGAGCCGCGCGCCGAGGGGGGCGACGCGAGCGGTCAGCGTACGAGCCGTGCCGCCGGCAGGTGCCGGCATCTCGAGCTCGCTCTCCCGGATCTGCCCGTCACGGCGCACCTGCGCGACGACGTCGAGGAGCTCGGGGGCGACCAGGGTGTTGCCGCGCACCAGCCCGAAGGCGTACGCCGGCGCCGAGGCCTTGAGGACGTGGTCGGACTCGTCGAGGACGACCGCGCTCGAGCGCAGGATGCTGAGCACCGCAGCGACACCGGCCTGGACGACCGGCTCCTCGACCTGGGGGAGGGTGTGGCGCTGGCGGTCGCTGACGTGCCACGCGAGCACCGCGCCGCCCGCCATCACGGCTCCGACGATCGCGGCCAGACCAGCCTGCATCGTCGGATCCACGCTCACATCGTACGCAACGGGCGCGCCCGCCCCGACCGGCTGGACGTCCGGCACGGAGTGTTCACGCGCCGTTCATCGCACACCGCTGTCCGTTCGCTTCGGGTGCCTAGGGTCCGGTCCATGCGTGAGGCTTTCCATGACCAGCTCGACGGCATCTTCGCCGACCTGTCCGACATCTGTGGGCAGGTCGAGGTCGCCGTACGAGAGGCCACCAAGGCACTGATGACCGGCGACATCCACACCGCCGACCAGGTGATCAGCGGGGACAAGGCGATCGATGCCGCCCGGGAGCGGGTGGACGACACGTCGTTCCAGCTGCTGTCCCTGCAGCAGCCGGTCGCCGGTGACCTGCGGATGATCGTCTCGGCGCTCCGGATGGTCAGCGAGCTCGAGCGGATGGGCGACCTCTCCGTCCACGTCGCCAAGATCGCCCGCCTGCGCCAGCCGCAGGTCGCCGTGCCCGAGGAGCTGCGGCCCACGATGGAGCGGATGGCCGAGGTCGCCGAGGACATGGTGCGCCGCGTGCGCGGCATCATCATCGACCGTGACGTCGAGGCCGCCATCGAGCTCGGCCGCGACGACGAGGTGATGGACCAGCTCCGGCGCCGCAGCTTCACCGAGCTGCTCTCGACCGACTGGAAGCACGGCGTCGAGGCCGCCGTCGACATCGCCCTGCTGGGTCGCTACTACGAGCGGATCGCCGACCACTCGGTGTCCGTCGCCAACCGGGTCGTCTTCGTCGTCACCGGGCAGCGCCCCGAGCGCGACTGACGTACTACCGCCGTGCGTCGCTGTCGACTGCTCAGCGACCCTGGTTCGCGACGGCTGCGGCAGCGGCGGCAGCGGCCTCGGGGTCGAGGTACTCGCCACCGGCGACGGTGGGCTGCATCGACTCGTCGAGGCGGTAGAGGAGGGGCATGCCGGTCGGGATGTTGAGCCCGGCGATGTCCTCGTCGCTGATGCCGTCGAGGTGCTTGACCAGCGCGCGCAGGCTGTTGCCGTGGGCGGCGACCAGGACCGTCCTGCCGCTCTGGAGGTCGGGCACGATCTCGGCGTCCCAGTAGGGCAGGAAGCGCGCGATGACGTCCTTGAGGCACTCGGTGCGAGGGAGCTCGTCCCCGAGGTCGGCGTAGCGCGGGTCGCCGGCCTGCGACCACTGGTCGGAGTCGTCGAGGGGCGGCGGGGGCGTGTCGAACGAGCGGCGCCAGAGCATGAACTGCTCCTCGCCGTACTCCTCGAGCGTCTGCTTCTTGTCCTTGCCCTGGAGTGCTCCGTAGTGGCGCTCGTTGAGCCGCCAGGAGCGCTTGACCGGGATCCAGTGGCGATCAGCGGCGTCGAGCGACAGGGCAGCGGTGTTGATCGCGCGGCGCTGGAGCGACGTGTGGACGACGTCGGGCAGGATGCCGGCCTCGCGCATCAGCTCGCCGCCGCGGACGGCCTCGCCGCGGCCCTTCTCGGTGAGGGCCACGTCCACCCAGCCGGTGAACAGGTTCTTGGCGTTCCACTCGCTCTCGCCGTGGCGGAGCAGGACAAGGGTGTGCGTCACGAGGCGTCCATCCCTTCCCAGTAACCGGTGTCGTCGGAGACGACCGGGACGTTGAGCGAGACGCGCTGGCCGTTGCCGAAGTCGACCGTCAGCGGGACGACGTCGCCGGCCTTGAACGTCCCGGTCAGCACGATGTCGGCGGCCGGGTCGGCGAGGTTGACCAGGCCGCCTGCGGGGATCGTGATGGGCTCGAACTCCGCCGCCGTCACCTCGGTGTCCTGGCCGGCCACGGCCGTGAAGGTCTCCTCGGCCGTCGACCCGTTGTTGGCGAGCGACGCCACGAAGGTGCCCGACCCCTCCGCTGCGGAGACGACGACGGCAGAGAGCACGTCGACGTCGCCGTCGCGGTTGTTGGCGCCACTGCCCGGCGTGTATTCGCGGTCCGTGGCGTAGCTGAAGCCGCACGAGGACAGCGGGGCGGCGAGCGCGACGACCGCTGCTGCGGTCACGAGGAGTCGATGCTGCATGACGGACAGCCTAGCGTCGGCCCGAGCGACCGCTCAGGTCAGCCCGACGGTGCGTCCTGCGATCAGGATCGCGACCACGACGACGCCGGTGAAGACCCCCGCGAGCAGCAGCAGTCGGGGCGTGCCGACCCGCAGCGCGAGCTGCATCGGGAGGGACCGCTCGCCCTCCTCGTGGTCGTCGACCAGGCCGGGGAGGGCGACCAGCAGGTGGACGCCGAGGCCCAGGGCGGCCGCGAGCGCGGTCATCACCACCGTCGGCGGGGTCGTGGTGCCGACGCCGTCCCAGCCGCCGTACGCCAGGAACGCCGGGTAGAGCGCGAAGCTCGCCATCCAGGGGAGGAACGACACCACGCGTGCGTGGAGGAAGCGGTCGCCGACCGCCGACACCAGGACGAGCGCGAGGTACGCCAGTCCGGCGCGCCGTCCGTGTGCCACGGCGAGGGGTACGACGAGGAGGACCGCGCACGTGAGCGCGAACCAGACCGTCCCCGGGTCGAGCCCGATGACGAGCGGCTTGTCCGGCCGGTGCCGCGCGTCGCGCTGCCGGTCGGTGAGGTCGTCGGCCCAGCCGAGGACGGCCTGGCCGACCAGGACGGTGCCGGCCACCAGGGCGACCTCGCGGAGGGGCCGGCCCATGACCGCGGCCGCCGTGCCGAGCGCGACGGCCGTGGCGAGCGCCTGGCGCGGGTGCGCTGCACGCGCCATGAGCAGCGCAGGGGGCGTGGGCATGGCGGAAGTATGTCCCAGCCCGGCCCACGGAGGGCCGCGACCACAGCAACCGGTCTTCTGTCAAGCCCGCATGTGCCCTCTGACCTGCACAAACGCGTTCGGGAGCGCTTCGAACCCGTGTTAGAATGGTCACCTAGGAAAGGGAACTGAACATATGACTTTCACCGTTGGCGAAACGGTCGTCTATCCCAATCACGGGGCCGCGGTCATCGAGGACATCGAGACCCGGACGATCAAGGGCGAGGACCGCGAGTACCTCGTTCTCCGGATTGTCGCCCAGCAGGACCTGGTCGTTCGCGTGCCGGCCTGCAACCTCGATCTCGTCGGCGTCCGTGACGTCGTCGACAAGGAAGGTCTCGACCGCGTCTTCGACGTGCTGCGGGCCGCCCACGTCGAGGAGCCGACCAACTGGTCGCGCCGCTACAAGGCCAACCTGGAGAAGCTGCACTCGGGTGACGTCATGAAGGTGTCGGAGGTCGTCCGCGACCTGTGGCGCCGCGAGCGTGACCGTGGGCTGTCGGCCGGCGAGAAGCGGATGCTGGCCAAGGCGCGCCAGATCCTGGTCTCGGAGCTGGCCCTGGCCGAGAAGACCAATGAGGACAAGGCGGAGGCCACGCTCGACGAGGTGCTCGCCTCCTGAGCTCGTACGACGCCGATCGAGGCCCCTGGGACGACGTTCCCCGGGGCCTCGGTCTCGTTCTGGACGACGATCGCGGGTCGCTGCCCTACGAGCTCCTCCACGGTGAGGCGCTGGTCGCGTGTGCGGCCTGGGCGTTGGGGGAGTCGGGGGTCGACCTCGTCGATGCGAGCGTCACGTGGGAGGGGTTCGTCGACGCCGGCCAGGACGTCGTCCTCCACGACGCGCTCTGCCCGATGACCCCGCCGGCCTTCATCGGCGCCTGCCTGGAGCAGGCCCGCGCGTCGGGCGACGTCGTGGTCGGGTTCCGCCCGGTCACCGACACCGTCAAGGTGGTCGCCGACGACCGCGTCGGCGAGACGCTCGACCGCGACGACCTGCGGGCGATCACCTCACCGCTCGTCCTCCCGGCTCAGGTGGTCGCGCAGCTCGAGCGCTGGCCTGACACCGACCTCGCCCGGGCGGTCGCCGACCTCGCCGCGGCGGGTCACCGCGTCTGTCTGCTCGAGGCGCCGTCCGAGGGGCGCCGGGTGTCGTCCGTCGAGGACGTCCTGCTGCTCGACGCGCTCACGGCGCCGGGCTGAGGGCCGTCGCCAGCGCGACGTCCTCCGGGAACGTGACCTTGAGGTTGAGCCCGGTGCTCGCTACGGCAGCGACGGGCACGGCGGCGTACGCCGCGACGCACGCCGCAGTGTCGGTGCCCTCGAAGCCGTCCTCGGCGGCCGCGCGGTAGGACAGGAACAGGTCCTCGGCCCGGAAGGCCTGAGGTGTCTGCACCGCTCCCACGCCTTCCGTGACCACGGTCAGGTCGGCGCGCAGCAGCCCGGCGACCGGCACGACCGGGATCGCCCCACCGACCGCACGGGCGGCATCGACGACCCTGCGCCACAGTCCGACGCCGGCGAGGGGACGTGCGCCGTCGTGGACGACCACGACGTCGACGGCCCCGGACGTGATGTCGTCGGCCAGCACCTGGATGGCGGCCCACTCGGACCGGTGCCGAGTCGCTCCGCCGTCCACCACCAGCACCTCGTGGTCGCCGAGGTGCGGGCCGACGGCGGCCTCGACGGCGGCGCGGTCGTCGGGGCGTACGACGAGGACGAGGCGGCGTACGTCGGTCAGCGCGAGCGCGTCGCGCACCGACCACACGAGCACCGGCACGTCGCGCAGCGGCAGCAGCACCTTGTTGACCTCGGCGCCGACACGGGTGCCCGAGCCGGCGGCCAGGATGACCACGGCAGTCCCGGGCTGCTCCGTCATGACCGGGTCAGCAGCGCGGTGGCGATCGCGGCGACGCCCTCCCCGCGACCGGTGAGGCCGAGGCCGTCCGTCGTCGTGGCGGACAGGCTCACGGGTGCGCCGAGTGCGGCCGACAGCGCGGCTGTGGCCTCCTCGCGGCGCGGTCCGAGGCGCGGCGCGTTGCCGATGACCTGCACGGCGACGTTGCCGATCTCCCAGCCCGCGGTGCGGACGCGGCGGGCCGTCTCGGTGAGCAGCGTGGCACCGGAGGCGCCGGCCCACTCGGGCTCGGAGGTGCCGAAGTTGGTGCCGAGGTCGCCGAGACCGGCGGCGGAGAAGAGCGCGTCGCACGCCGCGTGCGCGGCGACGTCGGCGTCCGAGTGGCCCTCGAGCCCGGCAGGCTCGTCCGGCCAGGAGAGGCCGGCGAGGTGCATGGGTACGCCGGGCACCAGCCGGTGCACGTCGGTGCCGATCCCGATGCGCAGGCCGTAAGCGGGCTGTAAGGACGTCACGTCCGCATCATGCCCGGTCACGCGTCACAATGGGCACGTGACCGTACGCCGCCCTCCGTGGGTCCTCGCCGGGGTCCTCGCCGGACTGGCAGGTCTCGCCACGAGCTATGCCACGGCCATGATCCTCGCCATTCGCGAGGCGCCCGTGGTGGCGGTGGCAGAGATGGTCATCAAGCTGACCCCCGGCTCCCTCGCCGAGCGGGCCATCTCGGTGCTGGGCACCAACGACAAGCCGGCCCTTGTCACCGGCATCATCATCTTCCTCCTGGCCTGCTTCGCCCTGGCCGGCCTGCTGGCCCGCAGGGGCAGGTGGGGTCCGACGATCGTGTGGCTCGTGCTGGCGGGGCTGGGACTGCTGGCGGTCATGGCACAGAGGGGCTCGGGCGCGGTCGACACCATTCCCGTGCTGGTCGGACTGGTCACCTGGGTCACCGTCCACTCCGCGCTCACCGACGCACTGCACCGCGAGCAGCGCCGACCCGACCTGGAGTCGCGCGAGCGGCGGGTCTTCCTGATGGTCGCCGGCGCGGTCGCCGTCGCCTCGGTCGGGATCGCGGCCGCAGGGCGGTTCGTCGGTGCGGGGCGTCGCCATGTCGAGGCGAGCCGCAGGCTGCTGCGGATCCCCGGCGTCACCCGCCGCGAACCACCGGCGAGCACGTCCGTCGGTCTCCCCGGCATCGCGCCCTGGCAGACCCCCAACGAGGACTTCTACCGGATCGACACCGCGATCGCGCTGCCGACCATCGCCCCCGAGGAGTGGTCCCTGCGCATCCACGGCCTGGTCGACCGCGAGCTGACGTTGAGCTATGCAGACCTCGTCATGATGCAGATGACCGAGTCCTGGGTCACCCTCAACTGCGTCAGCAACGAGGTGGGTGGCGGACTGGTCGGCAACGTGCGCTGGAGCGGCGTGCGCCTTGCGGAGCTGTTGGCCGACCTCGGGGTGAGCAGCGAGGCCGACTGCGTCTACCAGACCTCGCACGACGGTTGGTACTGCGCGACCCCGCTGGCCGCGCTGACCGACGACCGCGACGCGATGCTCGCAGTCGCGATGAACGGTCATCCGCTGCCGATCGAGCACGGCTTCCCGGTGCGCACCGTCGTGCCCGGCCTCTACGGCTACGTCTCGGCCACGAAGTGGGTGGTCGACATGGAGGTCACCACGTTCTCCCGTGCCGTCGGCTACTGGACGGACAAGGGCTGGTCTGCCGAGGGGCCGGTCAAGATCGCCTCGCGCATCGACGTGCCGCGCTCGGGTGACGACGTGCCCGCCGGTCAGGTCGGCATCGGCGGCGTGGCCTGGCACCAGCACACCGGCATCGAGGCCGTCGAGGTGCAGGTCGGCGGCGGCGAGTGGACGCGCGCCGACCTGGGTGGCGTCCCGTCGGTCGACACGTGGGTGCAGTGGGCCGTCACCCTCGACCTCCCGAAGGGCGACCACGAGGTCCGGGTGCGCGCGATCGGCAAGGACGGCGAGACCCAGACCAGCGTCGTCGCGCGTCCCGACCCGGACGGGTCGACGGGTCTGCACGCGATCGAGATCAGGGCGACCTGAGCGCGTGATCCACCGGCCTAGCTGTTGCGGATGACGTAGGCCGTCCCGCCGGAGGCGGCGATCCAGATCCGCTCGAACTGTGCACGGTCGTAGACGCGACGCACGTCGGCGTTGGTCGCGCCGGCCGGGTCGTTGACGACCACGTCGCCGTCGGCCTCGAAGCCCACGATCACCAGCAGGTGGCCGTTGCTCGCCGAGATCGGCGCGCCGGCCAGCTGGTTGCGACCGAAGGCGATCGAGACGACCAGGGGCACCCCGGCCGCGATGTAGTCCTCGGCCTCGCGCAGGTCGCGCATCCGCGTGACGGAGGAGTCTCCGGCCACGAGGGTCGCGGCGTAGGCAGTGTTGAAGGCCCAGTTGCCGGTGCCGCGGTAGCCGTTGTCGTAGACCATCTTCGCGGTGTGGTCGACGACGGCGTCGACGTGCCCGGCCGCGATCCCGGTCGGGGTGGGCGAGATGCCGTAGTAGCCCAGCACCATCGCCGTCGACGTGGCCGAGCACCAGGCCTCGCCGCCGCCGCCCCACTGCGGGTAGTGCCCGCTGTGCACCATCTGGGAGTAGGTCGGGACCGGCAGCACGGTGCCCACGCCGGGGCCGGGCGTCGAGGTGGGTCGGGGAGCGGTGGCGTCCGCGGAGGCCACGGCGCCGACCCGCTCGAGGCTCACGGCGAGCGTCGAGCCGCGCGGTCGCATGAGGGTGACCCGCACCTGCCAGGCCGAGATCGAGCTCGCGGCGTACCACGTGTCGACGCTGACGCGGCCGAGGTCGTCGGACTGCCCGGAGTAGGTCGTGCGCCTGACCGGTCGGTTGGCGAGGGCCCAGTCGGCCATCGTGTCCCAGCTGCCCGTCGAGCCGTCCGCACCCATGGCGCGGACCTCGACGCGGACCAGGCTCCGGCCGGGCGTGCTGGCCTCCCACGTCGGGATCAGGGCCGTGGCGTCGAAGCCCGGGGTCGACCAGGGGGAGGTCCACGTGCCGGCCTCGTAGGCCTTGCCGGCGACGGTCCGTGGCCTCGGCTTCAGCAGTGACACCTGGCCCCGGCCGAGCTTCAGGCCCGTGCGCGCACCGCTCTTGAGCTCGGAGTAGCTGCTCCAGGACGCACCGCTGATCTGGGGCGCCGCCCGGACCCGGGACTCCGTGGCTCCCGACGACGCGGTCGCGCCGAGAGCCAGGAGCGGCAGGGTCGCGACGAGGGAGAGGAGGGCGGTACGGCGTCGGAGCACCGCACGACGATAACCCGCCCAGCACCACACGTCCCAGGAGTCACACGTCTCACCCAGGAATGGCGACACTTCACCAACGGCTTTCCGTTGAATTGGCACATGTGTTCCACGCCACATGTCAGTGGTCCGACCTACCCTGTGCGAGGCCGCCACCCCGTTGTCATGCGGCCCTCTATCTCAGGGACCCCGTCTTGCGCTCACGCACCCTGCGCGCCCCCCGCGCTGCGCTTCACCTCACCACCCTCCTCGCCCTCGTGGCCGCTCCGCTGGCGCTGGGCTTCACCGCCCCGTCGAGCGCGAGCGTCAGCACCGGCGATCTCGACGCTTCCCCTACACGCAGAACTGGTCGGGGCTCACCGCGACCAGCACCTGGGCGGACTTCCCGGGCGTCGAGGGCTTCCACGACCGGGACGACGATCGCCGCGGCCAACCTGCCCAACTCGACCGATGTCGGCAGCCTGACGTGCGAGCGGCACCCTCACGTCGAACCTGATCGTCCGCCCGGGTGCGGCGGCACCGAACACGCGACTCCAACGGCGGTGTGCTGGCCGTACCCCAACATCGCGGACAAGACGGTGGCCCTCAGCGCCACCGGGTCGTTCACGACGCCCGCTCCTGGTCTTCCACCTCGACACGACCGGCAAGGTCACGGCTCTCAACGTCGGACTACGACATCCAGGACCTCGACAGCAGCGCCGACGACCAGCCGACGCCGGGTCGCCCTGCAGTACCGCGTCGGCACACGCCGGTGCCTACACCAACATCCCGTCCGCCTACGTGACGGACGCGACCACGACTCGGCAACGCCACGGTCGACGACGACGTCACGTGTCGGCAGCGCTGCCCGACCGCCGTCGACTGGTCAGGCCGACGTCTTCCTGCGGGTCATCACGCTCGACAACGCCACCGGCAGCAACGAGCACATCGGCATCGACAACATCTCGATCACCGAACACCTCGGGTCCGCTGTCGCTGTCGAGCCCGGGCGACAAGGCCTTCTACACCGACACGCCGATCACCGGCTTCGCGCCGACGGTCGCCGGTGGCACCAGGCCCTACACGTGGTCGTCGAACGGCCTCCCCCCGGGTCTGACGATGTCCCCGGCCGGACGGCGTCCGGCACGCCGACGGTCGCAGGCACGTTCCCCGTCACCATGACGGTCACGGACAGCGCGTCGGGCACCGCTCGACGAACTTCACCATCGTCGTGTCCGCACCCGACCCGCTGGTCGCGACGAACCCCGGCAACAAGACCGGGTACGTCAACCAGGCGATCGCCAGCTTCACGAGCGACCTCCACCGGCGGCGCTCCGGCGTACACCTGGAGCGCGACCGGCCTTCCCGCCGGCGTGACCATGTCCGCAGCAGGCGTCGTGGCCGGCACCCCGACCGTCGAACGGCACCTTCCCGGTCACGGCCACCGTGACCGACGGACGGCGCACGCACCGCGCAGACGACCTTCACCGTCACTGTCGGTGCCATCGCGGCCCGCACCATCCCCGCCATCCAGGGCACCGGCTCGGCCTCGCCGTTCGTCGACGACTGCGCCACCGCCGAGGACGTCGTCACCGCTACCTACACGAACAGTCGTTACGGCGCCTCTGGGTACCTCGACGGCACCTGACCGAGCTTCAACGGCTTCTACCTCCAGACGCCCGGCTACGACCCGGCCGCCGACGCCACCCCGAACGCCTCCGACGCGCATCTTCGTCTTCACGGGCGCGACGGTCGGCTACCCGCCCCCGGCGATCGGCGAGCTCGTCGTCCATCGCCAGCGGCCAAGGTCAGCGAGTTCAACGGCGTCACCGAGCTCACGGCCACCAACGCCGCCTACGTCGACGCGCTCCGCGACGCGACCGCTGCCGAGGCCGTCATGCCCGGCACCGTGCTCCCCGGCACCGACTGCGACGATGGCTGCCGGCCCGACTGCCTCGACGCGGTGCGGCGCTCGCCGCCGCTGCGCGAGGCCCACGAGGGCGAGGTCTTCCTGCCCCACCGGCTCGTTCACCGTCACCGACTCCTACGACGGCAGCGCCGTGGGACCAGCCCACGGCTCGCTCGGCTTCCAGATGCCCGGCGAGATCGGCCTCGCGGCCAACGGCACCGAGCCGCTCGACATCGGCGCCCACCGAGGTGGCCAGCCCGCGCGACGACGCCGGCCGCGCTGGCTGCGACGCACGACGTACAACGACGCGCACACGAGTCACGCTCGACGACGGCGCGACGTCGACTACACCGGCCAGCGACGGACGTCGCCGTTCCCGTGGTTCACCCCGACCAACACGGTCCGCGTCGGCGCGGAGGTCACCTTCGTCACAGCCGGTCGATCCTCGACTTCCGCTTCGACCTGTGGCGGCTCGCAGCCGCAAGCCGCGTCGCCGGCAGCGACGGCAGCGAGCAGGTCACCTTCGAGCAGGACCGGCCAGCGGCCCCGACGACGTCCTCGGCGCGGCCGGCAACCTCAAGATCGCCACCTTCAACATGCTCAACTACTTCGTCCACCCGGTGGAGAGCTGGGTCGCGCACCGCGTCGACCGACGCGCTGACACGCCCGGCATCGACGCGCACCTGCACCTACTACACCGACCGCTCGACGACCGCTCCCGGCTGACGGCTGCGGCGAACACGTGCACCTGGCCGACCCGCGCACCACGCCTCCGACGCGCCCTGCTCGGACGTCGGCCCGCGTGGTGCGCCGACCGTCACGCAGCCTTCGAGCGCCAGCAGGCCAAGGAGGTCGCGGCCATCAACACGATGGACGCCGACGTCATGAGCCTCGAGGAGGTCGAGAACCCGGTCAAGCATCGGCTACGCCGACCGCGACGCGGCGCTCAGCCGCCTCGTCGACGCGCTCAACGCCGACTGGGACGACCAAGCACCCGGGCGAGACCCAGCCGTGCTCGGCCCGCGCTGGGCCTTCGTGCCCACGCCGCGTCCCGAGGCGCAGCCGACGCTCGCGGAGCAGGACGCGATCCGTTCGGCGTTCATCTACAACCCGCGGCACGGTGCGAGACGGTCGGCGCGTCCGAGATCCTGGTCAACTCCGCTCGCCGTTCCGCAACGCGCGCGAGCCGCTCGCCCAGGCCTTCAAGCGGGTCGGCGGCAACCGCGACGACGCGTTCATCGTGATCGTCAACCACTTCAAGTCCAAGGGTGGTCCGGCCGACACGCCGACCGATCGCCGGCCGGCGACAACGACGACACGGGCGACGGCGCCGGCTCCTACAACGGTGACCGGGTGCCGCCAGGCCCAGCGCTCGACGCGTTCGCCAACTACGTCGTCGACGACAAGCAGCATCGCGGCGGTCTTCCTGACCGGTGACTACAACGCCTACTCGCACGAGGACCCGGTCACGACGACTCGTGGCGCCGGGCTGGAACGACGCTCGCACCCGGACAACGGTGAGAAGACCTACTCCTTCGGTGGTCTCGCCGGCTCGCTCGACCACGTGTTCGCCAACGACGCGGCCCTGGGCTGGGTCGACGGGCAAGACGATGTGGCCGATCAACGCCAACGAGTCGGTCTACTACGAGTACAGCCGCTACAACTACAACCTCACGCAACGCTCTACGCACCGAACCGCGTTCCGGTCCTCCGACCACAACCCGGAGATCATCGGCATCAACGCGCCGCAGAACGCCGCCGTCGGCGACCGTCGACACCGTCCAGGTGCTGGCGTCCAACGACTTCCACGGCCGCCTCCTCGACGACCCGGCCAGTGCCTCGGCCGGTGCCGCCGCGATGGCCGGCGCGGTCAAGGAGCCTGCGCGCGCGAGAACCCGCAACACCGTCGTTCGCGATGGCCGGCGACATCGTCGGTGCCTCGACGTTCGAGTCGTTCATCCAGAACGACAAGCCGACGATCGACGCGATGAACGAGGCCGGCCTCGAGGTGTCCGCTGCGGGCAACCACGAGTTCGACCAGGGCTACCGCGACCTGATGGACCGCATCATGTCGGACGACGCGCCCACGACGGTGGCGCCGACTGGCCCTACATCGCGGCCAACGTCCGTGACGCTGGCAACCCGGACGCGCTACGCGCTGGAGTCCGACCGCGACCGACGGCAACTTCGCGCACTCCAACGGCGCCACCTGGTGGAAGACGTTCGACGGCCCGACGAGCGGCGCGACATCCGGGTCGGCTTCGTCGGCGCGGTCACCGAGGACCTCGGCTCCCTGGTCGCGCCGCGGCCGTCTCGACGGGCGTGACCGATCACCGAGCATCGTCGACGAGGTCAACACCGCGGCCGCCGACCTGAAGGCCGACGGCTGTGGCGGCGAGCCGTGCGACCTGGTCGTCGAGCTGGTCCACGAGGGTGCTCCCAGCCCCAGCTGCGCCACCATCCGGCGGCGACGACCGGCAACGACGTTCGGCCAGATCGTGCACGGCGCGAGCACCGACGTCGACGCCATCGTGTCCGGTCACACCCACCTCAAGTACAACTGCAAGGTCGACGGTGGCCGGCAAGGCGTTCTCCGACGGCACGCCGTACCAGCGTCCGGTCGTCTCTGCCGGCCAGTACGGCTCGTACCTCAACCAGCTGCAGTTCGACTTCGCGCCCGGCACCGACGACCTGGTGGGCATCCGTCAGCACGTCCTCGCGATGAAGGACTACGACGACGGACGCCGCCACCAAGGCGATCGTCGACGCCGCGGTGGTCGTCGCCGACGAGCGAGGGCACGGTCGAGCTCGGTCAGGTCGCGGGTCCGTTCAAGCGTGCGCGCCGGCGTCAGGACCCGACCAGCGGCATCGTGGAGAACCGCGGTGGCGAGTCCACCCTGGGCAACCTCGTCGCGGAGATCCAGCGCTGGAAGACCGGCGCCGACATCGGCGTGATGAACCCCGGTGGTCTGCGTGACGACCTGATCGGCACCGGCGACGGACCGGGTCCGGTCACCTACCGCGAGGCGGCCAACGTCCAGCCGTTCGCCAACACGCTGGTGACCGTCGACCTGACCGGCGCCGAGCTCAAGCTGCTGCTCGAGCAGCAGTGGCAGCGCGACCCCGACGGCAACATCCCGTCGCGTCCGTTCCTGCGGCTGGGCACCTCGAAGGGCTTCACCTGGACCGAGGACTCCTCGCGCGCCGAGGGCGACCGGATCACCGGGCATGTGGCTCAACGGCGTGGCGATCGACCCCGGCGGCGACCTACACGGTCTCGGCGAACAGCTTCCTCGCCACCGGTGGTGACAACTTCCGGGCGCTGACGCGCGGCAGCACAGCAGGACACCGGCTTCACCGACCTGCAGGCCACGGTCGACTACCTGGCGGCGCAACGCACCCGTCGGCGCACCCCGCTGACGGTCGACTACTCGGCCAGCACGGTGTCGGCGCCTCGGTCCCGGCCGGTCCGTTCGCCGGCCGGCGACACGGTCACCATCCCCGCTCGACTCGCTGTCGATGACTGGCGAGCCGGCGACGTCGGCCGAGCACCTCGGTGACCGTCTCCTACGGCGGGGTCGACCTGGGCACCGCCCCGGTGACCACCGCGCTGCCCACCACGCCGTACGACCCGCCGGCGCGGCCACGGTGACCTTCACGCTGCCGCGTGCCGGGCTGGTGGCACGACCGTGGTTCACCCTCACCGGTGCGCCGACCGGCACCGTCGCCCAGGTCCCGGTCACCGTGGTCGACACCCGCGCCGACTCCACGGTGACCGGCACCGCTGCCGACATCACGTGGGGCGACGCCGGGTCGGTCGAGGTGACGGTGACCCCGGCCACGGCCACGGGCACGGTCGAGCTCTTCGACGGCACGGCGCAAGATCGGCGAAGGCACCCTCGACGGGCGACGCCACGACGATCGCGATCCCGGCGAAGGCGCTGGCGGTCGGCACCCACCCGCTGACCCTGAACTACCTGGCGACGACGGCGTCACGCCCGTCAGCGGCGACGGTCGACGTGACCGTGGTCAAGGCGTCCTCGACGGTGTCGGGCACGGCGGCCGACATCACGTGGGGCCAGGCGGGCTCGGTGTCGGTGTCGGTCACCCCGTCGGCTGCGACGCGGCACGGTCGAGCTCTACGACGGTGCGACCAAGCTCGGTGAGGGCACCCTCGACGGCGAGGCGCACCGTCGATCGCGATCCCGCCAGGCGCTGGCGGTGGGCGCTCAGCTCGCTGACGCTGACCTACCGCGGTGACGGCAACCACGCCGCCAGCCAGGGCACGGTGTCGGTCGACGGTCGTCAAGGCGGCCTCGACGGTGTCGGGCACGGCTGCCGACATCACGTGGGGCGACGCCGGGTCGGTGTCCGTGACGGTCACGCCTGCGGCAGCCACCGGCACGGTCGAGCTCTACGACGGAGCGACCAGGATCGGATCGGGCACGCTCGCCTCCGGCAGGGCGACCATCGCCGTTCCCGCCGGACGCTCCCGGTCGGCACCTACACGCTCACCGTGAAGTACCTGGGCGACGGCAACTACACGGCACGCCAGTCCACGGTGATCGTCAAGGTCGTCAAGGTCACCACCACGGTGTCGGGCGCGGCCACCACGTGGCAGTGGGCCAAGGGCGGGTCGGTGACGATCACGGTGTCGCCGAGTGCCGCGACCGGCAAGGTCGAGCTCTACAACGGCGCGACCAAGCTGGGCGAGGCCACCTTGTCGGGCGGCTCGGCCAAGGTCGTGGTCGCCTCCAAGGCGCTCGATGCCGGCACGTACACGCTGGTCGTGAAGTACCTCGGCTCGACGACACATGCCGCCTCGCAGGGCACGGCGAGGGTCACGGTCACGAAGAGCAAGTCGTAGCTCAGAGCCGCCACGCGCCGGGGTCCCGGACCATCACTGGTCCGGGACCCCGGCGTCGCGCTGCGCCCAGCGAATCGGGGCGCTGGCACCGCCGCCCCTAGACTCGGCAGGTGACTTTGAGGCTCCACGACACTGCGACGCGCGAGACGCGCGACTTCGTCCCCCTGCAGCAGGGCCGGGCGGGAATCTACGTGTGTGGCCTCACCGTGCAGTCCGAGCCGCACGTCGGCCATGTGCGCTCCGCCGTGAACTTCGACGTGCTGCGCCGCTGGCTCTCCTTCAACGGATACGCGGTCGACTTCATCCGCAACGTCACCGACATCGACGACAAGATCCTGACCAAGTCCGAGGAGCAGGGCGTCCACTGGTACGCCCTCGCGGCCGCCATGAAGCGCGAGCTCGACAAGGCGCTCGCCGCGATCAACGTGCTGCCGCCGACGTACGAGCCGGGCGCGACCGGGCACGTCCCGGAGATCGTCGAGCTGATCGAGCAGCTGATCGCCCGCGGCCATGCCTACGCGGCCGAGGACGGCAGCGGCGACGTCTACTTCGACGTCCGGAGCTGGTCGGCGTACGGCGAGCTGACCCGGCAGAAGGTCGAGGACATGGAGCCCGCGGGCGACGCCGACCCGCGCGGCAAGCGCGATCCCCGCGACTTCGCCCTCTGGAAGGGACAGAAGAAGGAGACGCGAGCCGCGACACCGCGGCGTGGCCCTCGCCGTGGGGGAAGGGACGTCCGGGCTGGCACATCGAGTGCTCGGCGATGGCCGGCAAGTACCTCGGTCCGGCCTTCGACATCCACGGCGGCGGCGTCGACCTGCGCTTCCCGCACCACGAGAACGAGCAGGCGCAGTCGCGAGCGGCCGGTCGGCCGTTCGCGTCGTACTGGCTGCACAACGCCTGGATCACCACGGCCGGCGAGAAGATGAGCAAGTCGCTCGGCAACTCGCTGCTGATCCCGTCGGTGCTCGAGCGCGTCCGCGGCATCGAGCTGCGCTACTACATGGTGTCGGCGCACTACCGCTCACACGTCGAGTTCAGCTTCGAGGCGCTCGAGGAGTCGGCGAAGGGCTTCCGGCGCATCGAGGACTTCCTCGACCGGGCGTCGGGAGTGGTCGGCTCCTGGTTCGCCTCGACGCCCGATGCGTTCCGTCAGGCCATGGACGACGACCTCGGCACCCCGGCCGCCGTGGCGGTCATCCACGACTCCGTCCGCGAGGGCAACCGGCTGCTCGCTGACGGCGCCTCGGACGAGCTCGGCCAGAAGTTCGGCGAGGTGATCGCGATGCTCGACGTCCTCGGCCTCAACCCGGCCGACGAGGCGTGGGCGACGGGGTCGTCGGACGACAAGCTCACCGGCGTCGTCGACGCCCTGGTGCAGGGACTGCTGGCCGAGCGGACGGCAGCACGCGAGGCCAGGGACTGGGCCCGCGCCGACGCGATTCGTGACCAGATCAAGAACGCCGGCTTAGAGGTTGAAGACACCCCGTCCGGCCCACGGTGGAACATCAATGTGGGGAGTGTGTGAAATGGCAGGCAACAGCCAGCGCAAGGGCTCGATCAAGAAGACCGGCAAGGGCAACCCGACCGCGGGCTCCGGTGGTCGGGTGAGGCGTGGCCTGGAGGGCAAGGGCCCGACGCCGGCGGCCAAGGACCGGCCCTACCACCAGGCGCACAAGGCCGCGAAGCGCGCCGAGAAGTCCAAGGACACCCGCCCCAAGCGGCGCACGACCTCCGACGCCGAGTGGGCGGCCGGCCGCAACTCGGTCGTCGAGCTGCTGCGCGGCAACGTCCCCGTGACGGCGATCTACGTCGCCGAGGGCACTGAGCGCGACAACCGCCTGCGCGAAGCCTTCAAGCTCGCCGCCGAGCAGGGCGTACGGCTCCTCGAGGTCACCCGCAACGAGATGGACCGGATGACGTCCGGCGCCGTGCACCAGGGCCTCGCCGCCCGCCTCCCTGCCTACGAGTACGCCCACGCCGACGACCTGCTCGAGCGGGCGCGCGACGCCAAGGAGCCGGCGCTCATCGTCGCGCTCGACTCGGTGACCGACCCGCGCAACCTCGGCGCCGTCGTCCGCTCGGCCGCGGGCTTCGGTGCGCACGGTGTGCTGATCCCCGAGCGCCGCGCTGCCGGCATGACCGCGTCGGCGTGGAAGACCAGCGCCGGTGCGGCTGCCCGTCTCCCGATCGCCCAGACCGTGAACCTGACGCGACAGCTGAAGGCCTACCAGGACGCCGGCTGCATGGTCGTCGGACTGGCCGCAGACGGTGACATCGGCCTGCCCGAGCTGGTCGCTCCCGGCGGGCTCGCCGACGGACCGCTGGTCGTGGTCGTCGGGTCCGAGGGCAAGGGACTCGGCCGCCTGGTGGCCGAGACCTGCGACCAGGTCGTCTCGATCCCGATGGCCGGACAGCTGGAGTCGCTCAACGCCGGCGTGGCCGCCTCGGTCGCCCTCTACGCCATCTCGCAGGCCCGCCTCCCCGGATGACCACCCCCCGTCGACTGCTGGTCGGCGCCGTGCTGCTCGTCTGCAGCCTGGCGCTCGGGCTGGCGGTCGCGGTGTCGCTGTTCCTCAACAGCAGCCGGACCATCGTGCTGGTCGGCCACGACACCGTCGTACGCCCCACGATGGCGCGCGACGCGGTCGTGCAGACGGGGCCTCTGCTGCCGGACCTGCGCTTCCGCGACGTGGGGCCGGTCGGGGTCACGCTGACCCTCGGCAAGACCGAGGTCGGGTCCATCGAGGAGCTGGTCGAGCGCTACGCCTACATCGCCGGTGATCCGACCGCGCAGGTCGACAAGGTGCAGGGCGTCGTGGTCGACATGGCCGTCTCGGCCGCGATCCGTGGTCTGGGGATCGGGCTGCTGCCGGTGGCGGTCTTCCTGCTGCTCGGCCGGCGCCGTCGCGGCGAGCTCTTCCGCGGCGTCCGCACCCGGCAGGGGCTCCTCGCCCTCGCCCTGCTCCTGATGGTGACGCTCCTGGTCTGGCAGCCGTGGGAGTCGCCAGAGCAGACCCAGGAGGAGCAGGGCGCCTGGCAGACGCTCGAGGACTTCGTGGGTCCGGAGGCCGTGCTGCCCCGGGAGGTCCGTGACATCGAGATCCGCACCAGCGCGATCACCACCCAGAGCAGGCGACTGGTGCTCAGCGCTCTCGGCACCTACAGCACGAGCAAGGACTTCTACTCCGACGCCGCGACCGAGGCCGCCGACCTCGACCTCCGGGAGCCACAGGAGGGCGAGACGGTCGCGCTCCTGGTGAGCGACCGGCACGACAACATCGGCATGGACCGCGTCGCGCGGGCGATCGGCGAGGCCGCCGGTGCCACGATCGTCCTCGATGCGGGCGACGACACGTCGACCGGTCAGCCCTGGGAGGCGTTCAGCCTCGACTCGCTGGCCGGAGCCTTCGAGGACTGGGAACGGTTCGGCGTCGCGGGCAACCACGACAACGGGACCTTCGTCAGCAGCTACCTGGCCGACCTGGGTTGGACCATGCTCGACAGCGAGGTCGTCGACGCTCCCTGGGGAGGAACCCTCCTCGGCGTGGACGACCCCCGCAGCAGTGGCCTCGGCAGCTGGCGTGACGAGACCGGGCTGAGCTTCGCCGAGGTCGGCGAGCGTCTGGCCGACACCGCCTGTGCCGCCATGGAGGACGGCGAGCGCGTGAGCACGGTCCTCGTGCACGACGCCAACCTCGGCGCCGAGGCACTGACCCGCGGCTGCGTCGACCTGGTGCTGGGCGGCCACACCCACGTGCAGGCAGGGCCGGACGCCGTCGACGGCGCCGGTGGCGAGACCGGCTACACCTGGACCAACGGCACCACCGGCGGAGCGGCGTACGCCATCGCGCTCGGCAGCAAGCCGCGTCGCGACGCCGACGTCAGCCTGGTGACGTACGCCGACGGGCGGGCGACCGGCCTCCAGTGGGTGCGGCTGCGCACCGACGGCTCGTGGCGCGTGGGTGACTGGGAGCCGATCACTCCTGCCCCGTGATCGCCTCGTCCGGCTTGGCCGTGAGGAAGCGGTCGATGTAGTCGCGGGCGGTGTCCTGGATGCTGATCTCGAAGCCCGCCTGTTCGGAGAGGTACCACCGGTGCTCGAGGATCTCGTGGAAGATCTCGGCCGGCTCCAGCTTGCCGGTCGCGTCAGGCGGGATCATGGCCATGATCGGCTCGAAGATGGTGTGCATCCAGCGGCTCGCCACGAGGTGCCGGTCCTCGCGGCCGAGGTCGTAGTGGGCGGTGAACGAGGCGAGGTCGTTGAGCAGGCGTCGAGCCTGGTTGTCCTCGACGCTCATCCCGGTCAGCGCCTGGATCTCGCGCGCGTGGTGGCCGAGGTCGACGACCTTGGGCTGGATCCGGATGGTGTCACCGTCGAGGTCGGTGACGATGTCGAGCTCGTCCACGTCGAAGCCGAGGTCGTTGAGCCGCTCGACCCGCCGCTCGATGCGCCACATCTCGTCGGCGCGGAACTCCTCGAGGTCGGTGAGCTCCTTCCACAGCGCCTCGTAGCGCGAGCGCAGGTGCTCGATGATCGCGAACCCGTCGATCTCGTGCACGGCGCCACTGGCCTCGAGGTCCATCAGCTCGGCGAAGATGTTCTCGCAGCCGACCGTGATGTCGTAGTCCCGCATCCGCTCGCCCACCTCGTCGCGCAGCTCACCGGTCTCGGCGTCGACGAGGTAGGCCGAGAACTCTCCCGCGTTGCGCCGGAACAGCACGTTGGAGAGTGACACGTCGCCCCAGTAGAAGCCGGCCAGGTGGAGCCGGACGAGCAGCACGACGATGGCGTCGATGAGCAGCGGAACGTGCTCGGCGGTCATGCCGCGGCTGAACAGGCTGCGGTAGGGGAGCGAGAACTGCAGGTGTCGGGTGAGCAGGGCCGCCGGCAGCTCCTCGCCGTCGGCGTCCTCGCGGCCGGTGACGACGCCCTGCGGGACCACGGCGGGCAGGCCGATGCGCTGGAGGTCGCGGAGCATCCGGTACTCACGGAAGGCGAT
This sequence comes from uncultured Actinomycetota bacterium, assembly GCA_963708875.1. Lineage (GTDB taxonomy): Bacteria > Actinomycetota > Actinomycetes > Propionibacteriales > Nocardioidaceae > Nocardioides. The sequence goes on along the minus strand of CAVPUL010000003.1, from coordinate 24,943 downwards.
GTCGTCCTGCGTCTCCTTGACGGCGTAGACCGCGGCGCCGAGCCGCACGATGCGCACGATGTGGCGCGACAGACCGCGCGGCAGGGGGACGACGACGTCGTCCGGCCACTCCTCGAGCGGGAGGTGCCACGGCAGGCCGAGGATGGCCGGGTCCGGCCGGCTGGCAACGATCCGCATGGCCATCCCACGACCCTAGCGGTGTCCTCAGTCGCTGCCGAGGGCCCAGATGTCGACGCGCGGTCCGTCCGCTGCCGGCACGTCGACGCCGTCCGGTCCGGTCCCGAGCTCGGCGCCGCCCGGCTCCGAGCCGAACAGGTGACGACCCGGCTCCAGCGGCAGCGAGAAGCCCTCACCGGCGGCACGTCGGGCGACGACGAGGACGGATCCGTCGGGGTGCTCGCGGACGAAGGCGATGGTGTCGGCGTCGACGTGTGCCCAGCGCAGCCCGCCACGACGCAGGGCGACGTGGGCACGTCGTAGGCGGGCGAGATCGGCGTACGCCGCGAAGGTGGTGTGGTCCCACTCGTCGGAGCGGTCCCACGGCATCGTGCGCCGGGAGTCCTCACCGTTGACGCCCTCGAGCCCGATCTCGTCGCCGGCGAAGAGCATCGGCACGCCGGGCAGGCTGAACTGCAGGCCGGCGGCCACCCGGTGCAGGGTCGCGTCGCCACCGACGACGGTGCGGATGCGGGCGGAGTCGTGGGAGCCGAGGATGTTCCAGCTGGACGTGGTCGCCCGCCAGCCCAGCGTGCCCTGCCAGGCACGCAGTGTCTCGACGACCGCCGTGCCGCCGCGGCGGGGCACAGGCACCGGTCGGCCGAACGCGTGGGCCGGGGACGCCGGGTCGCGCAGCCACGACCAGACCGGCCACGAGAAGCCGGAGTAGTTCATCGTGCCGTGCCAGCCGTCGCCGTCGACGTCGCCGGTCGCGTCGTGGTTGTGCTCACCGATGACCCACGGGTCCTCGCGCAGCTCGGCGGCGGTCGCGCGCACCGCCCGGGCGACGTCGTGGGCGACGTCGATGTCGGCCAGGCGACCGGTCATGTTGGCGACGTCGATGCGCCAGCCGTCGACGTCGTACGGCGGCCGGAGCCAGCGGCCGACCACGGAGTGCGGTCCCTCGACCATCGCGTGCCGGACGTCGAAGTTCGCGTGGTTGATCTTCGGGAGCGTGCCGTGGCCCATCCAGCAGGCGTAGGTGCCGTCCTCCTCGAAGTAGTAGAACGAGCGGTGGGGGTCGTCGATGCCGTCGACCGCCGACAGGAACCACTCGTGCGTGTCGCCCGTGTGGTTGGTGGTGAGGTCGCCCAGGATCCGCCACCCGCGGGCGTGCACGGCACTGCTCAACCGGGCGTAGGCCTCGTCGCCACCGAGGAGGGGGTCGACCGCGGTGAAGGTCGTCGCGTTGTAGCGGTGGTTGCTCTCGCCGGGGAAGACGGGCGTCGTGTAGACGACGTCGGCGCCGACCTGCTCGACGTGGTCGAGGTGCTCGGTGATGCCGTCGAGGTCGCCGCCGAACAGCTGCATGGGAGTGCGCGGGTCGTTGCCCTCGAAGGCCACCTCGTCGTCCCACTCGGCCGCGAGCGCCCAGTCGGGGACCTCGCGCTCGTCGGCCGCTGCGGACCTGGCGAACCGGTCGGGGAACACCTGGTAGACCACGGCGTCGCGGCCCCAGTCCGGTGCGGAGGGAAAGGCCGCCAGTCGGAAGTCGTTGCCGTCCGGGACGTCGTGGTCGACGATGCCGGCACCGGTGAGCCACTCCTGGCTGCCGTCGGCCCGCACGAGCAGGAAGCGGTAGTGGGTGACCGGGTTGTGCACCGGCAGCGCTGCCTCCCACCACACGACGTCGCCCTCGGTGGACGCGGTGGTCGGATGGAAGACCGGCTCGGCGTCGTACGTCGTGCGCAGCCAGATGGCGTCCACCGGATCCTCGGCGTGGGTCCGCACGCGCACGGTGACCGTGTCACCGAGGCCGGGCGCCTCGTCGGAGACGTAGAGCGGGGAGCCGTCGTGGTGCGGCAGGTGGAGGAGGCTCACGGGGGCCATCCTCTCAGCCGTCCGGCGCTGACTAGGATTGCCGCCGCGTCCCCGGACGCACGCCGCGTTAGCTCAGGGGTAGAGCACCAATCTTGTAAATTGGGTGGCGAGAGTTCAAATCTCTCACGCGGCTCGTTGTCGGTCCCCCTCCCTAGCGTGAGGGCATGAGCTGCCTCGGGTGCGGCGCGACCCTGACGAAGCGCCACCAGAAGATCTTCTGCAGCAATCGCTGCCAGCGTGACATGGAGCGGCGGCGCAACGTCGAGCAGTGGTTGGCCACCGGCATCGCCCAGCCCGGTAGTGGCGTCGGCCACTACGTCCGGCACTACCTGCTCGAGCAGCAGGGCCACGTCTGCGCCGTGTGTGGCTGTCCGACGACGTGGCAGGGCATGGAACTGAGACTCGTCCTCGACCATCTCGACGGCGACTCGACCAACAACGGCCGCGGCAACCTGCGCCTGGTGTGTCCCAACTGCGATTCGCAGCTGCCGACGTTCAAGGCGCGCAACCGAGGCAAGGGCCGGGCGTGGAGACGCCAGCGCTACGCCGACGGCAAGTCCTACTAGCGGACCTGCTCGACCTCGAACTCGCAGGCCGGGGAGGCGATGGCGTCCTGGGCCGCGATCAGGCGGAGCTCGCGCTCGCCGGAGTCGAGGGTCTCCTTGAGCACGGCGAAGACCGTCGAGGCCGTCCGGGCGAGCGCGTCGGCGGGCGAGCCGGTCTCGTGGAGGTGTGCGGTGAAGAGGGCGGCGGTGATGTCGCCGGAGCCGTTGGCCTTCATCGGGAGGCGGGGCGTGGTCACCAGCCAGGCGCCGTCGCCGGTGACGGCGAGCATCTCGATCGCGTCGTCGGGAGCGCCCGCGCGGTCGACCGAGGTGACCAGCACGGTCGAGGGGCCGAGGCCGCGCACCTCGTCGACGGCGGCCAGGATGTCGTCGAGGGTCGAGGTCCTGCTGAGGCCGTCGTGGTCGGTGATGAAGCCCAGCTCGAACTGGTTGGGCGTGAGCACGTCGGCGACCGGGATGACCGTCGAGACGTACTTCGGCGGGATGGCCGGGTTCACGAAGCAGCCGGAGGTCGCGTTGCCCATCACGGGGTCGCAGGTGTAGGTCGCCGCGGGGTTGGCCGCCTTGACCTGCGCGACCGCGTCGGCGATGACGTCCGCGATCTCGGGGGAACCCTGGTAGCCCGACAGGATCGCGTCGCAGGTCTCGAACGCGCCCCGCTCGCCGATGCCGGTGATGACGGCCGCGACGTCCTCGGCCGGGATCAGCGGTCCGCGCCACGCGCCGTAGCCGGTGTGGTTGGAGAAGTTCACCGTGAGGACCGGCCACACCTCGTGGCCGAGGCGCTGGAGCGGGAAGACGGCTGCGGAGTTGCCGACGTGGCCGTAGGCGACGTGGGACTGGATCGAGAGGACGCGCACGTAGTGAGGTTAGGCCACTTGGAGGGACCGCTTCGAGAGCCCCATCCAGTAGCCGTCGATCACCTGGGCGCCGGGTGCATCGGCTGCGGTGGCGGCACCGAGGGTGACGAAGAGCGGGATGTAGTGCTCGACCGTCGGGTGGGCGTAGGGCATGCCCGGTGCCTTGGCCTTGTAGTCGGAGAGCAGGTCGACGTCACCGCGGGCGAGTGCGTCGGCGGCCCAGAGGTCGAAGTCCTTCGACCAACCGGGAGCCTCCGCCTCGATCCGGAACTCCTTGAGGAACGGCAGGCCGTGCGTCAGGAAGCCCGATCCGATGATGAGCACTCCCTCGTCGCGCAGCGGTCGCAGCCGCTCGCCGAGCTTCATCAGCCGGTGCGGGTCGTTGGTCGGCAGCGACATCTGGAGCACCGGGATGTCGGCCTTCGGATACATGATCTTCAGCGGGACCCAGGCGCCGTGGTCGAGCCCGCGCGACACGTGCTGGTGGACGGGCTCGGCGTCGGGCATCATCGCCGCGACGCGCTGGGCGAGCGCGGACGAGTCAGGCGTCTCGTAGGTCATCTGGTAGTACTTCGGCGCGAACCCGCCGAAGTCGTAGACCAGCGGGGCGAAGTTGGCGCTCAGGCTGACCGGCGCGGACTCCCAGTGGGCGCTGACGATGAGGATCGCCGTGGGGCGCGGCAGCTCCTGGGCCCAGGCGGACAGCTGCCCCGACCAGATCGGGTCGTCGAGCAACGGCGGCGCGCCGTGGCCGATGTAGAGGGCAGGCATGGAGGTCGTCATGACATCCTCAATAGTACGGGATTCAATTATATTCCGGAAGGGCCCAGTCGACCGGCGCCGAGCCCTGCTCCTCGAGCATCCGGTTGACCCGGCTGAAGGGCTTGGAGCCGAAGAACCCCCGACGCGCGCTGAGCGGCGACGGGTGCACCGACTCGACCCACGGGACGGGCCCCAGCAGCGGCTTGAGCGACTGGGCGTGCCGGCCCCACAGGACCGCGACGCACGGACCGCCGCGCTCGGCCAGGGCGGTGATCGCGCGTTCGGTGATCGCCTCCCAGCCCTTGCCCCGGTGGCTGTTGGAGTCGCCGGGACGGACCGTGAGGCACCTGTTGAGGAGCATCACGCCCTGGTCCGCCCACGCCGACAGGTCGCCGTGGCGTGGCGGGACGATGCCGAGGTCGTCGCGCAGCTCGACGTAGATGTTGACCAGGCTCGGCGGCAGCGGCCACACGTCGCGCTCGACCGCGAAGCTCAGCCCGATGGGGTGGCTGGGGTTGGGATAGGGGTCCTGCCCCACGACCAGCACGCGTACGTCGGCGAGGGGCCGCTCGAACGCCCGGAAGACGCGGTCGGCGGCGGGCTGGTAGCCACGACCGGCGGCGTCCTCGTCCTGCAGGAACCGGCCCATCGCGGCGATCCGGTCGTCCACGGGGGAGAGCGCCGCGGCCCAGTCGGGTGCGACGCGCCCCTTCTCCACCAGGCCCGCCAGCGAGCTCATGCGGGGACCCTGCGGCGTTGTTCGGAGGAGCGGAGCGGACGGTTCATCGTGACGGCCTCTGGAGCCGGTCGAGGAACGCGACGAGCAGCGCCTCGCGCATCGCGGGAGAGGCCACGTCGAGCATCGCGTTGACCTCGGCCATCCGCGTGGGCAGCTCGAGGTCGCCGTCCGCCGACGCGCCCACCAGGCCCGATGCGGCGAGGAGCCCGTCGAAGTCGTCGTCGCCCAGCGCCGTCGGGTCGAGCGCCTCGATGAAGCCGACCACGCCCTCGTCGACCGCGACCGGACCGGTCGCCTGCGCCGCCACCACCGACTCGCTCAACGCCGAGGCGAACTCCTGCACGTGCGCCAGCGTCCCGGCACTGACGGAGAGGTGGATGCTCGGCCCGGTGTCGCCGTAGGACAGCTGCGGCTGGACGTACCACCCACGTGAGACCAGCTCGTCGGTCAGCGTGAACGGGTCGAGCGTCTCGTCCGTCGCCAGCGCCACGAGGGTCGAGTCGGGTGCGACGACCAGCCGGAGCGCGGGCTCCCACTCGATGCAGGCGACGATCGCGTCGACGGCCGCGAAGGCGCGGTCGGTGAGCTCGGCATAGCCCTCGTCGCCGATGTGCTCGACCACGGCCCACGTGCCGGCGATCGGGCCGCCCGACCGCGTCGACTGCGTCGTCGCGTTGAGCATCGTGTAGCCGGGCCACGCTGCCGAGGCGAAGAACTGAGGCCTGCGCAGCGACGCGTCGCGGTGCAGCAGCAGGGACGTGCCCTTGGGCGCGTAGGCGTACTTGTGGGTGTCGACGGAGATCGACGTGACGCCCTCCACCGCGAACGTCCACGGCGGCACGGTGCGCCCGAGCCGGGCGGCGTACGGCAGCACCCAGCCGCCGATGCACGCGTCCACGTGGCAGCGCACGCCGCGCGCGGCCGCAGCGGCGGCAACGTCCGCGACCGGGTCGACCACGCCGTGGGCGTACGACGGTGCGCTGACGGCGACCAGCACGGTGTCCTCGTCGATCGCGGCAGCCATCGCGGCGGCGTCGGCGCGGAAGTCGGGACCGACCGGCACGAGCACCGCCTCGACGCCGAAGTAGTGCGCAGCCTTGTGGAAGGCGGCGTGGGCCGTCGCCGGGAGCACCATCCGTGGACGGGTGACCTCCGGACGGCTGTCCCGGGCGCCCTGCACCGCCAGCAGGATCGACTCGGTGCCTCCCGACGTCACCGTGCCGACCGCTCCGTCGGGGGCGTCGAGCAGGCCGCACGCGAAGCCGACGAGCTCGTTCTCCATCTGCAGGAGGGAGGGGAACGCCGTCGGGTCCAGGGCGTTGGAGGCGGCATACGCGGCGACCGCCTCGCGTGCGATGCGGTCGATCTCCGGGTCCCCCGAGTCGTAGACGTAGGCCAGGGTGCGACCACCGTGGACCGGCAGGTCGGCCTCCTGCAGCGTCGCGAGCCTCTCGAGCGGGTCAGCCATGTGCTCCTCCTTCGGATAGTCCCTCCGCGGCCGCCACCTCGGCGGGATCGAGGCTGTACTGCCGCAGCCACCACAGGCTGAGGATCGTCAGTGCGGACGGCACGAGCGAGAAGCCCAGCGCCATCGCGGTCAGGGCGGAGTCGGGCTGCGTGATGTCGCGCCCCTCGCTCGAGAGGTAGCCGCCGAGCGCCAGCATCAGCGCGAAGAGGGCTGGCCCCATGGCCAGGCCGAGGGTCTCGCCAGCGGTCCAGACGCCGGTGTAGACGCCGGCCCGGTTCTCGCCGGTGCGCGCCGCGTCGACGGCTGCGACGTCGGGCAGCATCGCCATCGGGAAGACCTGGCACCCGGCGTAGCCGACGCCGACCAGCCCGGTCGCGACGAAGGTCCACACCTCGTTGCCGCCGCGCGACATCACGGCGAGCGCGGCTCCGGCGGCCAGCAGCAGCGACGCAGCGACGTAGCCCTGCTTCTTGCCGACGCTCTCGCCCCACCGGGCCCACAGCGGCGTCAGCAGCAGGGCCGGACCGACGAAGCAGACGAAGAGGATCGTGGCCGCAGCCGTGCGACCGAGGAGGTCCGCGGCGACGTAGGCGACACCGGCCAGCATGCAACCGGTGGCGAGCGCCTGCAGCACGAAGGTCGTCAGCAGGACCCGGAAGTCTCGGGCCTGGCCCACGATCCGCAGCTGCTCGCGGAGCGAGCCGGCGCCGGCGCTGACCGCGCCGATCGGGGCGCTGCGAGTGCCCCACCAGGCGCTCACCACGCCGATGAGGATCACGACGGCCATCACGACGCCCATCACGCGATAGCCGTCCCGGCCGCCGATCGCGTCGCGGATCACCGGTGCGGTCGCGCCGGCCAGCATGATCGTGAACGCCAGGATCGCGACCCGCCACGTCATCAGCCGCGTGCGCTCGTCGTAGGACGAGGTGATCTCAGCGGGCATCGCGACGTAGGGCACCTGGAAGAAGGCGTACGCCGACGCGGCCAGCACGAAGAAGACGAGGACCCACCCGGCCTCGAGCCACTGACTGCCCAGGTCCGGCGCCGCGAAGATCAGCGCGAACGCACCGGCCAGCATCAGCCCGGCGCGGATCAGCCAGGGCCGCCGTGGCCCCGCCGGGTCGATCGTGCGGTCGCTGATCCGTCCGGCCACCGGGTTGAGCACGACGTCCCACCCCTTCGGCAGGAAGACGATCACGCCGGCCCAGAGTGCCGCGATGCCGAGCTCGTCGGTCAGGTAGGGCAGGAGCATCAGCCCGGGCACCGTGCCGAACGCCCCGGTCGCGACGGACCCGCTGCCGTAGCCGATCCGCACGCCGAGCGGCAGCCGCGACGGCGTCGTGCCCGGCGAGGTCGCGGCCGTCACCGCTGGCCCAGCGACCGGGAGTCCGCCGAGCCGTAGCGGCGCGTGGGGTTGGAACCGATCGCCTCGGCGGAGGCTGCCTGCTGCGCGGTCGCCTTCTTCGCCGGAGCCTTCTTCGCCGGTCGCCTTCTTGGCCGGAGCCTTCTTGGCCGGAGCCTTCTTGGCCGGCGCCTTGCGAGCCGGCGCCTTCTTCGCAGCCTTCCGGGCGGTGCGCTGCGCGGGCAGCGTCCCCGCCGACCACTCCGCGACCCACTCGTCGATGACGTCCCACGTCGTGCCGCGGGCGGCGCGGCCGGTGAGCATGCCGAGGTGGCCGCCGGGCACGACCTCGAAGCGCACCTGCTGGGAGCCGGTCAGCAGCGGGACGACCGCGCGTACGGCAGGCAGCGGTGCGATGCCGTCGGTGTTGCCGGCGAAGACCAGCACCGGCACGGTGATCGCCGCGAGGTCGATCGTCCGGTCGCCGATCTCCATGCTGCCCTGCGCGAGCGCGTTGCCCTTGACGAAGCGGTGGTAGAGCTGCCCGAACGTGCGACCCGGGTAGGCGGTCATGCTGGACATGAACCGGGTGACGGCCTCCATCTGCTTGAGGTAGTCGGTGTCGTCGAGGTGGGTCAGCACGGCGAGCGGCTTGGTGACGACCTTCTGCGCGGAGACCGCCGTGAAGGCCCAGTTGACGAGCGGGACCGGTACGCCGCCGAGTGCCCGGTAGGCGCGGGTCACGAGGCCCGCGCCCTGACCGATGTTGAGGAGCGGCCGCACCGGCGCCATCAGCGGCACCTTGGTGACGTCCACGGGCGAGCCGATCACCGTCAGCGAGGCGATCGGCAGGTCCGTGCGGTCGGCGGCGACGAGCAGCGCGAAGATCCCGCCGAGGCTCCAGCCGACCAGGTGGATGCCCTTGCCGCCGGAGTGCTCGTGCACCGCGCGGATCGCCTCGGGGAGCACCTCGTCGACCCAGTGCTCCATGCCGAGCGCCCGGTCCTTGAAGGAGACCTGCCCGTACTCCAGGAGGTAGGTCGGGCGGCCGCCCGTCACCAGGTGCTCGACGAGCGAGCAGTCGCGCCGCAGGTCGAAGCACAGCGACGGCGCCGCGAGCGGGTTCACCAGCAGGACCGGGTCGCCGGTCGCGGGGACGTCGGCGGCCGGCCGGTAGTGGTAGACCTCCCGCAGCACGCCGTCGTCGATCAGCGTGCGGGGCATCGGGCGCAGGTCGGCGAGACCGCCGTAGAGCAGGGTGTGCGCGACATTTCCGGCCGCCGCGACCACCTGCTCGGGCGTGGGGATCAGGTCCATGCGAGAAATCTACGGCCATGGTGCATCCGGACGGCCGCCTCGCGCGGAGAAGGGGGTGACGGGCGCGATCCCGCGCCCCTGACGGAAGGACCCACCCCATGAAGCGACGCGTCTCAGCAGCCCTCGCCGCATCGGCCCTCGCCCTCACCGCTGTCCAGGCCATGGCCCCCGCGGCCAACGCGCGGGTGGACGCCCGCGCGACCGGTGAGGCGCCCCTCGCCGGGCTGCTCACCTCGGACGGCGACCAGTTCGACCAGAACGCCAAGGACTTCGACATCCTCACCGAGGCCGCCCTCGCGGTCGTCGCCGCCAAGCCCGGATCGCCGGTGGCACTCGTCGCCGACGGCACCCAGCGCGCCACCGTCTTCGCTCCCACCGACCAGGCGTTCCGCGTCCTGGTCAAGGACCTCACGGGCAAGACGATCCGCAGCGAGAAGAAGATCTTCGACTCGCTCGTGGCCCTCGCCGGCGTGGACACCATCGAGCAGGTCCTGCTCTACCACGTCATCCCGGGCAAGACCCTGACCAGCGGCAAGGTGCTCAAGGCCGACGGCGCCAAGCTGATGACCGCCACCGGCAAGACCCTCAAGGTCGACGTACGGATGAAGCCGTCGCTCCGCGTCACCCTCAAGGACAAGGACAAGGACGCCCGCGACGCGCGCGCAGTCCTGACCTCGCTCGACCTCAACAAGGGGAACAAGCAGGTGGCGCACGGCATCGACCGGGTGCTCCGCCCGATGAACCTCTGAGATGACCGTCTCGCCGGTCGAGCCGAACCCCGTGCGGCTCGACCGGCGCGGACCCCGCCGGTACGTTGACGCGATGGTCACCGGGGTGCGGACGTTCGAGGAGCAGGACGACGTCGTCCGTTCCCTCGCCGCGCGCCTCGTCGACGGTGACGAGTCGGCGCTGGAGGACGTCTACGACCGCTGGTCGGCGCTGGTCCACACCTACGCGCTCCGAGTCCTCGGTGACGTGCACGACGCCGAGGACGTCACCCAGCAGGTCTTCGTGGCGGCCTGGCGCAGCCGGCACACCCTGACCCCGAGTCCGGCCGCGCTCCCGGCCTGGCTGATCGGGATCGCCCGGCACAAGATCGCGGACGTACGCGCCGCGCGGGCCCGCGACGCCGGACGCACGGCGGCGCTGGCCGGGCTTCCCGACCTCGTCGCGGGCCCGGACCAATCCGCGGACGGGGTCGTCGCCGAACGACTGGTGGTGCGACAGGCGGTGGACGAGCTGCCCGACCCGCGCCGCACGATCGTCCTGCTCGCCTTCTGGGAGGACCTCAGCCACACCGAGATCGCCGACCGGGTCGGCCTGCCGCTCGGCACCGTCAAGAGCCACGTGCGACGTGGCCTGATCCAGCTCCACCAGCAGCTCGAGGGGGTGCGCCATGACTCACGTTGACCTCGACGACCTCGCCGACCTGGTGCTCGAGCCCGACTCGACCCCCGTCTCCGTCCGCGACCACGTGGCCTCCTGCCCCGAGTGCGCGGACCGGCTCGACGCCCTCCTCGACGTACGCCGCCTCGCAGCCGGCGGACCACTGGTCGCGCCTCCGGAGCGGGTCCGCGACCGGGTGTTGGACGAGGTGCGCGGCAGCGAGTCGGCATCCTCGACGCAGCGACCGGTGCCCCTCCAGGTGGCGGAGCCTCCTCGCGAGGTGTCGCAACCGCGCCGCCGGGTGCCGGTGTGGGCCGTCGGTATCGCCGCCGGCCTCGCTCTGGTGGCCGGCCTGGGCCTCGGCCGACTGACCGCGGACCAGACGACACCGGAGCGCCGGGCGCCCGAGGCGGTCGTCGCTGCCGCCGACCTCACCGCCCTCGACAGCGCGGACGGACGCGGAGTGGCGAGCGCCGTGGAGTCCGGCGACACGATCACCCTGAAGGTGCAGGCGCGCGCGCTCGGCGGTGACGACGGCTTCCACGAGGTGTGGCTGATCAACCTCGACGGGACGCGGATGGTCGCGCTCGGCGTGCTGGCCGAGGGCGACACCGGGGAGTTCGACGTGCCGCGCGGTCTCCTCGACGAGGGCTACCGGATCGTCGACATCTCCGTCGAGCCCGACGACGGCGACCCGACCCACTCCGGCGTCAGCCTGGCGCGCGGCGAGCTCGCCTGACCCTTCCGGGCGAGCGTTCCTCGACATCCCGCTCCCCGGGCACTAGGAACAGGGCATGAAGTGGAGGTACGCGATCCTCGGCGGCACGGCCGCGGCAGCAGGCGCGACAGTGGTGCACGACCTGGTCCAGACGAAGCACGCCATCATCCGCAACTTCCCGATCGTGGGCCACGCGCGCTTCTTCCTGGAGCGGTTCGGCCCGGAGCTGCGCCAGTACATCGTCACCAGCAACGACGAGGAGCGACCCTTCAGCCGTGACCAGAGGCGCTGGGTCTATGCCAGCTCCAAGCTCGAGAACAACTACTTCGGCTTCGGCACCGACAACGACGTCGAGCAGATCGACGGCTACCCGATCATCAAGCACCGCACGTTCACCGGGCCGGGTGCCGCGACGATGCCGCACGCGCAGGAGGAGATCGTCCTGCCGTGCGCGAAGGTGATGGGCGCCGCCCGCGGGCGTACGCACGCCTTCCGGCCGGGCTCGGTGGTCAACATCTCCGGGATGAGCTTCGGTTCGCTGTCGGGCAAGGCGATCGAGTCGCTCAACAAGGGCGCGGCCATGGCCGGCTGCCTGCAGAACACCGGCGAGGGGGCGTTGTCGCCGCACCACCGTCACGGTGGCGACGTCGTCTTCCAGATCGGTACGTCCTACTTCGGGTGCCGCGACGAGCACGGGAAGTTCGACATGGCCCGGCTGGTCGACCTCGTCCAGTCCGCGCCCGTGAAGGCGATCGAGGTCAAGCTCAGCCAGGGCGCCAAGCCCGGCCTCGGCGGCATGCTCCCGGGCGAGAAGGTCAGCAAGGAGATCGCCGACATCCGCGGCATCCCCGAGGGCGTGGACTGCGCCTCGCCGAGCCGGCACGCGGTCTTCCACGACGTCGACTCGATGCTGGACTTCGTCGAGGGCGTGGCCCAGGCGACCGGGCTGCCGGTGGGGATCAAGTCGGCGGTCGGCAACCTGACGATGTGGGACGAGCTGACCGAGGCGATGTCGGGCGGTCAGCGCGGCGTCGACTTCGTCAACATCGACGGCGGTGAGGGCGGCACGGGCGCTGCGCCGATGATCTTCGCCGACTCGGTGGCCTACCCGTTCCGGATCGCCTTCTCCGAGGTCTACCGCCGCTTCGCCGAGGCAGACCTCACCGACGACGTCGTCTTCATCGGTGCCGGCAAGCTCGGCATCCCGGAGAACGCGATCGTCGCCTTCGCGCTCGGGGTCGACATGGTCAACGCCGGTCGTGAGGCGATGATGTCGATCGGCTGCATCCAGGCCCAGAAGTGCCACACCGACCACTGCCCGGTCGGCGTCGCGACGCAGAACCCGCGCTACACGCGCGGCCTCGACGTCAGCCTCAAGAGCGTCCGCGCCGCCAACTACGTCCGGTCGCTGCGCCGCGACCTGCTCAAGGTCTCCGAGGCCGTCGGCGTCGTGCACCCCGGCCTGATCTCACCGGGGGACGTCGACCTCGTCACCGGCACCCGGGCGACCACGGGGCTCGCCGAGACCTACGGGTACGACCCGTCGCGACCGCGGCTCGGGCCGGACCTGGTGCGCGAGATCGAGGCGATCATGATGGCGCAGGACTCGACCCACCGGGCCGCTGCGGAGGCCCGCCCCTGACGCTCAGTCGGAGTGCGACCGGCGTACGGACTTGTCGTGGTGCTCGGGCAGGTCGGCGAGCACGGTGAGGAAGTCGTCGGCCCACCTCGCGACGTCGTGCTGCACCACCGTCTTGCGCATCGCCCGCATCCGGCGGCCGGTCTCCTTGTCGTCGGCGGCGAACGCCTCCAGCAGCGTGGCCTTCATCCCGTCGATGTCGTAGGGGTTGACCAGCCAGGCCTGGCGCAGCTCGGCCGCGGCCCCGGCGAACTCCGAGAGCACCAGCGCGCCCACGTTGTCGAAACGGCAGGCGACGTACTCCTTGGCGACGAGGTTCATCCCGTCGCGGAACGGGGTGACGACCATGACGTCGGCCGCGCGGTAGAGGGCGGCCATCTCCTCGCGGGGGTAGGAGGAGTGCATGTAGGAGATCGCCGGACGCCCGATCCGCCCGTGGTCGCCGTTGATGCGGCCCACGAGGCGCTCGATGTCGTCGCGAAGGATCCGGTACTGCTCGACGCGTTCGCGCGACGGCGTCGCGACCTGGACGAAGACGGCGTCCTCCACGTCGATCTCGCCGTCGCGCACCAGCTCGCCGAAGGCACGCAGTCGCGAGAAGATCCCCTTGGTGTAGTCGAGGCGGTCGACGCCGAGGAAGATCCGGCGCGGGTTGCCGAGGGCCTCTCGGATCTCCGCGGCGCGCGTGGTCACCCCCTCGGACCGCGCCAGCTCCTCGAAGCCGGCGGTGTCGATCGAGATGGGGAAGGCGGTGGCCTTCACCGGGCGGCCGTCGGGGAGGTAGATCGTGTCGCGGTGCGTCTTGTGGCCCACGCGGCTGCGCACCAGGCGTACGAAGTTGGCCGCCGCGCCCGGCAGCTGGAAGCCGACGAGGTCGGCGCCGAGGAGGCCCTCGAGGATCTGGCGGCGCCACGGCAGCTGGGAGAAGAGCTCGGCGGGCGGGAACGGGATGTGGAGGTAGAAGCCGATCCGCAGGTCGGGCCGCATGGCCCGAAGCATCTGCGGCACGAGCTGGAGCTGGTAGTCCTGCACCCACACGGTGGCGTTCTCGGCGGCGACGTCGGCCGCCTTGTCGGCGAAGCGCTGGTTGACCTCGACGTAGGACTCCCACCACTCGCGGTGGAACTCCGGCTTGGCCACGACGTCGTGGTAGAGCGGCCAGAGCGTCCCGTTGGAGAAGCCCTCGTAGAACTCCTCGACCTCACGGGCGCTGAGGGCGACGGGAACGAGCGAGAGACCGTCCTCGACGAACGGCTCGACCTCCTCCTCGCCGGCGGCGCCGGGCCAGCCGATCCAGGCGCCGTCGTTGGCCCGCAGCACGGGCTCGAGGGCGGTGACCAGGCCGCCGGGGGAGCGGCGCCACGTCACGGAGCCATCAGGCTGGTCCACCCGGTCGACGGGCAGGCGGTTGGCCACGATGACGAGGTCTGCCTGCTGGGCTGGGCTCACGGCGCAACCCTAACGAGGACTCGCGAGGGGGAGATCACCCCGCGGTGTCCTCGCTCGATCGCGGATCTGGCCGTCTTTGTCCAGACGACTCGCCGGAGGCGAATGACATCGTTGTCGTTCGTCGCCTAGACTCGTCGCTGTCCACCCGGTCACGGGTCGGACGTGGGGTCGAGGAGGAGATGGCATGGAAGCCGCCAAGCACATCGCTACCGAGCAGGAGACTGCTGCGGGGCTGAGCCAGCGCGACGCCGAGATCCTCGAGTTCGAGCGCCACTGGTGGAAGTACGCCGGTGCCAAGGAGCAGGCCGTGCGCGAGAAGTTCGACATGTCCTCGACCCGCTACTACCAGGTCCTCAACGCCCTCATCGACCGCCCGGAGGCGCTCGAGTCCGACCCGCTGCTGGTCCGCCGGCTCCGTCGCCTCCGTGCCTCCCGCCAGCGCCAGCGTTCCGCCCGCCGCCTCGGCTTCGAGATCTGACCCAGAGAGCCACACCCACACCACTCACGATTGGTCACCTTCCCCATGGCCTTCTTCCCCAGTCCCGGCCGTCCCTCGACCCGCCGCCCGCGTGACGAGCGGGGCGTGGCCTTCCCGTCGCCCCTCGTGATGCTGTCGGTCCTCGCCGTCGCGATGGCCTCCATCACCTTCGTCGCCACCCGCGACCAGGCGCCGACCGAGCGCCGCGTCGACACCGCGACGATCGCGAGCGCTGACCAGTCGCCCAGCCCGGCCCCGAAGCCTGCTCCGACCAAGGAGCCGAAGCCGAAGCCACAGGTCAAGCGCGGCGAGGTCTACGTCGTGGTCTTCAACAACTCCGGCATCAAGGGCCTGGCCGCCAGCTTCGCCGAGAAGGCCACCACCGTCGGCTGGGCCGTGGTCGGCGAGGACAACTGGTACGGCGTCGTGCCGACCACCACGGTCTACTTCCCGCCGCGGCTCAAGGCGGCCGGCAAGCAGCTGGCCCTCGACCTCGGCATCAAGCGCACCGCGCCTGCCGTGGGCGAGATGAACCGTGACCGCCTGACGATCATCCTGACCACCGACGCGCCTCAGTAGCGAGCGCGCGCCCGGCGCGTGGTTGGCTGGGCGCATGGAGTTCACCTCCGACGACGCCCGCGCCCACTTCGACGCCGTACGCGCCGTGCTCGACGGCGTCGTGGTCGGCCTCGACTTCGACGGCACCCTGTCGCCCGTCGTGGACGACCCGGAAGCGGCACGGCTGCACCCCGGTGCCCCGGGCGCGCTGCTCGAGCTCGCCGAGGTGGTGCGTGCGGTCGCGGTGATCACCGGACGGCCGGCGCGCCAGGCGATCGCGATGGGCGACCTCGACGCGCTGGGCAACGCGATGCTCGACCGCGGTGCCGAGCTCTTCGTCTTCGGCCAGTACGGCAACGAGCGGTGGTCGGCGACCGAGCAGCGGATCCGCTCGCCGCGGCCGCCGGCCGGGCTGGCGACCTTCGAGCGCGAGCTCCCCGCCATCCTGCGCAAGGCCGACGCGGCCGATGCCTTCATCGAGGAGAAGGGGCTGGCGGTCGCGGTGCACACCCGCCGGATGGCCGACCCGGCCGGCGCGTTCGAGCGGATCGTCGGTCCCATCACGACCCTGGCCGAGCGGCACCACCTCACGATCGAGCCCGGGCGCAACGTCGTCGAGATCCGCTCCGGCGACATGCACAAGGGCCAGGCCGTCCGCGCGTTCGTGGCCGAGCAGGAGGCCACCGGCATCGTCTTCGGCGGCGACGACCTCGGTGACGTGGAGGCCTTCAAGGCCGTCCGCGCGCTCCGGGA
Organism: uncultured Actinomycetota bacterium; assembly: GCA_963708875.1. Taxonomy (GTDB): domain Bacteria; phylum Actinomycetota; class Actinomycetes; order Propionibacteriales; family Nocardioidaceae; genus Nocardioides. The sequence continues at coordinate 8,868 of CAVPUL010000003.1, read as the reverse complement.
CGAGGGGCTCCCCGGTCTCGTGGTCTGCTCCGCGTCGCACGAGCAGCCCGACCTCGTCGAGCTCGCCGACGTCGTCGTCGACGGCCCCGCCGGAGTGGTCGAGCTGCTCAGCCGGCTGTCGAGTCCGCTGCGCGCCTGAACCCTTCCCCACCCGACCGGTCAGCGCGTCGAGGGTGGGTGCCGGCCCCGGATCCACCATCCAGATCGTGGACCAGGTGTGCACATCGTGAGACGGCCTGCCTACTCTGGACCTGCTCATCACGAGGGACTGAGGGAACGGCCCGTTGAAGTCCCGGCAACCACCCATGAGCCTCCTGCACGGATTCGTCCGGCAGTCATGGGAGCAGGTGCCAAATCCGACCTACGCGAGAGTCGCGGGGACAGATGAGAAGGAGGACTTCATGAGCACCCTGTTGGACGAGAACACCACTCACACGCTGCGCGAGGGCGCCTTCGGCAACGCCAGGGTCCTGGCCTGTCGCGAGTGCCAGCACGAGGTCGCCCTCGGCCCGTCGTACGCCTGTCCGGAGTGCTTCGGCCCCCTCGAGGTGGCCTACGACTTCCCGGCCGTGACCCGCGAGGAGATCGCCGCCGGCCCGGCCAACATCTGGCGCTACAAGGCGCTCCTGCCGGTGCCCGACGACATCGAGCAGAGCCCCAACATGGAGCCCGGCTTCACCCGCCTGCTGAAGGCCCACAACCTCGGCCGCGAGCTCGGCATCGACCACCTGTGGGTCAAGGACGACTCGACCAACCCGACCAACTCGTTCAAGGACCGCGTCGTCGCCTGCGCCCTGAGCGCCGCCCGCGAGCTCGACGCCAAGGTCTTCGCCTGCCCCTCGACGGGCAACCTGGCCAACGCCGTCGCCGCGGCCGGTGCCCGTGCCGGCATCACGACCGTGGTCTTCATCCCGAGCAACCTCGAGCAGCCCAAGCAGGTCAACTCGGCTGTCTACACCGACCGCCTCGTGGCGGTCGACGGCAACTACGACGACGTCAACAAGCTCGCCTCCGAGATCGCCGGCGAGGAGGAGGGCTGGGCGTTCGTCAACGTCAACGTCCGACCCTTCTACGCCGAGGGCTCGAAGACGCTGGGCTACGAGATCGCCGAGCAGCTCGGCTGGCGCCTGCCCGACCAGATCGTCATCCCCGTCGCCTCCGGGTCGCAGCTGACCAAGGTCGACAAGGCCTTCCAGGAGCTCATCAAGCTCGGGCTCGTCGAGGACAAGCCCTACAAGGTGTTCGGCGCCCAGGCGACCGGCTGCTCCCCGGTGTCGGTGGCCTACAAGTCCGGCACCGACGCCATCCGACCGGTGAAGCCCGACACGATCGCCAAGAGCCTCGCGATCGGCAACCCCGCGGACGGCATCTACGTCCTCGACATCTGCCGCCGCTCCGGTGGCGCGGTCGAGGACATCACGGACGACGAGGTCCGCGAGGCCATCGTGCTGCTGGCCCGCACGGAGGGGATCTTCACCGAGACCGCCGGCGGCACCACCGTGGGCGTGCTCAAGAAGCTCGTCGAGACCGGCCAGCTCGACACCTCGCTCGAGACGGTCGTGATCAACACCGGTCACGGCCTCAAGACCCTCGACGCCGTGTCCGACCGGGTCGGCGCCGTCGCCACCATCGCCCCCTCCTACGACGCCTTCGTCGCCGCCCACATCATCTGAGAGGCAAGATCACCTCATGAGCGTCTCCGTCAGGATCCCGACCATCCTCCGCACCTACACCGGTGGCGAGTCCGAGGTCAGCGCCGAGGGCGAGACCCTGGCCGCGGTCCTCGACGACCTCGACGCCAGCTACTCCGGCATCAAGGGGCGCATCCTCGACGAGGCCGGCAAGCTGCGCCGGTTCGTCAACGTCTACGTCGGCAACGACGACGTGCGCTTCCTCGAGGACCTCGAGACGCCGACCCCCGACGGGGTGCAGATCTCGGTCATCCCCGCGGTCGCCGGAGGCTGAGCGGAACCCGAGGCAGGGTCTCGCGCGTCCGAGCCGTATGAACACCACGACCCGAGCCACCCTCGCTGCTCTCCTGGTCCCACTCACCCTCGGTGTCGCCCCGGCCGCCGTCGCCGCCGATCCCCAGCCGGTCCAGCCGTTCGTGCCGGGCATCAACGAGGAGCCGGCGCTCTCGAAGGCGTGGCAGCACTGGCAGTCCAAGGGCATCGACGACTACGTCATCAGCGTCCGGCTCAGCTGCTTCTGCGCTCCTGCGAAGGCCGTCCGCACGGTGATCCGCAACGACGCCACACGACGGGTGACCCAGGGGGACCGCACGCTGTCCGCACGTCGCGGCTACTCGATGGACGAGCTCTTCACGATGATCCGCGAGGCGACGGCGGTGGATGACTCGGTCACCGTCGACTACAGCGCACGCGGTGTCCCGACGTCCATCGCGTTCGACCCCGACGAGATGGCCGCCGACGAGGAGTCCTACTACACGGTCACCCTCAGCCGCCTCTAGGCCAGGAGCCGAGGCGTCACGGAGCTCGTACGCCGACCACGGCGGCGTTGCCGCGCGAGTCGACCTTGATCTCGGCGACGGCGCCGTCCTGCAGCAGTGCCTCGGTCTCTCGGGCCTCGTCCTGCGGCAGGAAGTAGCTCTCGATCCCGCACCGCACCTGCCACGACCGGTCGTCGCAGGCCAGGTAGGGCCCGTCCTCGGGACGTTCGCGGGACCACTCGTCCGCGGTCCACACGCCGTCCTGCTCGACGAGGGTGACGTACACGTCCCCCTCCTCGCCGTCCTCGAGGGCACCGAGGCCGGGCTCGCCGGACGACTGCGAGTCGTCGTGGCGCAGGTCGGGGTAGTCGAGGGCGACGTACGCCCCGCGGAACGGGTCGATCGGGTCGATCGGGGCGACCTTGACCAGGTAGGTGTCCCCGAGGACGCGGGCCGAGAGCTGCGGTGCGACCGCCACGCCGACGAGGGCCAGCTGGCTCACGGCGATCAGGGCGGTGGTGGCGGTGCGCTTCATCGGTCTGCTCCATCAGTGGTGTCGGTGGCGGTGTCGTGGTCGAGTGCCTGGACCAGCTCGCGCCGGGCGCGGTCGAAGAGGAAGCCGGTGCCGAGGAAGACCGTGCCGAGCACGACGAACAGCCAGGCGCCGGTGACGATCGGGGCGAAGACCGCGAAGCTCTGGAAGGTCGTGAAGACCACGAGCCCGGTCATGGCCATCCACGTCAACGCCGGGTGCTCGCGGACGGTGCCGAGCGCCACGAGGGCGACGGCCAGCACGACGTACGCACCGACCGAGACCGCGGCGTGCAGCCAGTCGGAGGAGTCGATGTCGGTGGTGTCCGAGCCCGTGGACCACAGGCCGAGCAGGGTCGCGACGACCAGGACGACGATCGCGCCGAGGGGCTCGAGCCGGCGTGCGCCGCGTCCGACCACGACCGCCGCGATCGCGGCCGTCCCGGCGACGACCAGGTTGGCCACCAGCCATGGAGACCAGCTCACGCCGTCGCTGCCGATGTCCGGGATGGCGGCAGCGAAGAGGGCCAGCAGCGCCATGCCGCCGGCGACGGTGCGCCACGTCCAGGCGAACTGTGCGAGCCGACCGTCGTGCAGGACAGCGAGGCCGGCGGCCAGGACGGACGCGGCGCCGAGCAGGACCACCACGCTGAGACCGCTCTGCTCGTCCCACAGCGGCATCGCGAACCACCACGACAGTCCGGCCAGGAGACCGACGACGAAGGGCATGTGCGCCCGCACGAGGTAGCCGTGCAGCAGCGCGCCGGCACCCCAGAGGCCGAGCAGGCGCGGCTCGAAGGCAGGGACCTGCAGGGACTGGGCGGCCTGGAAGAGGACGGCGCCGGTGCCGAGCGCGGCCAGGAGGCGGATGCCGCCGACGAGCGCGGGGGAGGCCTTCCGGGCGGCGAGGACCTCGCCGCCGACGAGGAAGGCGAGCCAGAGGACGGTCACGGCGACGAAGCGGCTCAGGGGCGACAGGGCGTCGAGGTTCGCGGCGACGAGCCAGATCAGGCCGATGCCGACGAAGCCGCCGCCGAGGTGGAGCAGGACGCGGCCGGTGCTGAAGCGCGTGTGCTGGTCGGCGCGGTACTGGGTGGAGATCCGGTCGGCCTGGTCGGGACTGATGAGGCCCTGGCTGGTCCAGTCGGCGACCTCGGAGCGCAGCCAGGCGAGCTGGCGAGGCGGCACCGAACGGGTGGGCAGGAGTGCTGTGTCGGTCATCGCGGGGTCCCCTCGGCGTTTTCGAAGGAGCGCAGTGGAGGGGAAGGACGTCGTGGGGTGCTCATGGGTCGAGCGTGGCCCAGGGCGTGGGTGTTGTCCTGAGTACATGGACCCACCTGTGGGGGTGCCGTTGGGCCATCTGTCGCCCGGCATTGCCCCGCGGTCCACCTGCGTGTGGTTGAAGGGTGGGGTGGCGAGCAAGCACCTGACCCGCGTCAGCGTCGCGCTGGCGGTCGTCGGCGGCATCGGCGGTGGCACGGCGTACGCCGCGCGCGGGCTGCTGGTGCGCCAGGCCGCGCAGGCACGGCGGGCCATCGGCAAGCCGCTGGGCGAGCAGGCACCTGCGGCGGACAAGCACTGGAAGAAGAAGTACGGCGAGCCGGTCGACCTGCTCCTGCTCGGCGACTCCATCGCCGCCGGGCTCGGTGCCGAGAAGGCCAAGCACACCCTGGGCGGTCGGCTGGCGCGCGGCGTCGCGCGTCGTGCCGGACGGTCGGTGCGGCTCCGGACGGCGGCCGTGGTCGGTTCGGAGAGCAGCATGCTCGCCGCCCAGCTCGCGACGCTTCCGGCGACGTACGTCCCCGACGTCGCGGTCATCGTGGTCGGCGGCAACGACGTCACCCACCGCGTGCCGGTGGCCGACTCCGTGCGACACCTGGTCGAGGCCATCGACGAGCTCCGCGGTCGCGGGGCCGAGGTGGTGGTCGGGACGTGCCCCGACCTCGGCGCGCTCCGACCGGTGCCGCAGCCCCTGCGGGCGCTCGGCTCGCGCGCCTCGCGGCAGCTGGCCACGGCACAGCGGACCGCTGCGCTCGGGCACGGTGCGCGGGTGGTGTCGCTGGCCCACGTGGTGGGTCCGTTCTTCATCACGAATCCCGAGGAGATGTTCAGCCTGGACCGCTTCCACCCGAGCGCCCAGGGCTACAAACGGACCGCCGCGGCGATGCTGCCGTCGGTGCTGGCGACGCTTGGCGTGGTGCAGCAGGTGCCGTTCGGGCACCACGCACCGGAGGCGGGCGGCTCGGGTTAGGGTCTGCGGGTGCGCACCACTGCTCGACGAGCCGGCCAGGTCGTCAAGAAGGCCGCCCAGAAGGCCGGTCGGCTGCAGGACCCGCCCGCCGAGCGCCCCCGGCCGACGTCCGCCGACGCGAGCGCGCACCCCGACCCGAAGGCCGCCGCCAAGGCCGAGCGCCGCCGGCGGCTGCTCGCCAGCAACCTGACCGAGCTGGCCATCGAGTTCCGTACGGACAAGTGGGGCGTGCACCGCTACACCCCGCACTACGAACGCCACCTCCAGCACCTGCGTGGCGAGTCCTTCACGCTGCTCGAGCTCGGCATCGGCGGCTACAAGAAGCGTCGCAAGAGCGGCGCGTCGATGAAGATGTGGCGCTGGTTCTTCCCGCGGGCCACCATCGTCGGCCTCGACATCGAGGACAAGACGTGGCTGACCCGCGGCCACATCCACACCTACCTCGGCGACCAGACCGACCCGGAGATCCTGCACCGGATCATCGAGGAGCAGGGGGCACCGCTCGTCGTCATCGACGACGGCAGCCACATCCCGGCCCACGTCCGCGAGTCCTTCAAGATCCTGTTCCCGCTCATGCCCGACGGCGGGATCTACTGCATCGAGGACATCCAGACGTCCTACTGGCCGGCCTGGGGCGGCGAGCTGGACCCCCGCGCGCCGGGCACGTCGATGGACCTCGTCAAGGACCTCATCGACGGCCTCAACCACGAGGAGTTCCTCGTCGAGGGCTACGAGGCGACCTACACCGACCAGTGGGTCCGGGCCGTGCACTGCTACCACAACCTCGTCGTCATCGAGAAGGGCGACAACCGCGAGGGCAGCAACCGCGACGACGTTGCCCACGAGCTCTACGGCGCCTCCGAGATCCCGGAGTGAGCACCCCGTGACGGTCCTCCTCGTCACGAGCCGGGACCTGCCCACCGGCGAGCCGGGTGCTGCTGCCCTGGACGCGGCGCTGGCCGCGCGCGACGTCGACGCGCAGTGGGTGGTCTGGGACGACCCCGCCGTCGACTGGGCGGCCGCGGACCTCGTGGCGGTGCGCTCGACCTGGGACTACACCGTGCGCTCCGCCGAGTTCCTCCGGTGGGCGGGCTCGCTCGACCAGTCGCGACTGCTCAACGGCGCCGATGTCTTCGCCTGGAACCACGACAAGCGCTACCTGCTCGACCTCCACCAGCTGCCGACCGTGCCGACCGCGTGGCTCACCAGCGCCGCGCAGCTGGTCGCGGCCGTCGACGACCTCGGTACGGCCGTCGTCAAGCCGGCCGTGGGTGCCGGCGGCGAGGGACTCGCCGTGGTGGCCGCCGGCCTCGACGAGGCGGCAGCAGCGGCGTACGTCGAGACCGGCGCCGTCGTCGTGCAACCGCTCGTGACCTCGATCCGCACCCACGGCGAGGTGTCGGTGTTCATCATCGACGGCGTGCCGGTCTGCCAGGTGGACAAGCTGCCCGTGGGCGAGGAGGTGCGGGTGCACGAGGAGTACGGCGGCTCCTCGAGCGTCGTGCACCTCGACCCCGCGTGCGTCGAGGTGGCGCTGGCCGCTGACGCCGAGGCGACGCGACGGTTCGGCCGTCGCCTCGACTACGTCCGCGTGGACCTGCTGTGGTGGGAGGAGCGCTGGGTGGTCAGCGAGCTCGAGCTGATCGAGCCGGGCCTCTACCTCGACGTGGTGCCGGGCAATGCCGATCCGTTCGCCGACATGGTCGTGCGCAGGCTCGCCTGACGCGTCGCGCACCGACCCCGAGGCGTTTGCACTCTCGGGGGTCGAGTGCTAAACATGATGCTGGCACTCTCGTCATGAGAGTGACAACGACCCAGGTGATGCTGAGGTCCGCAGAAGCCGGCGTGAATGGATCGTCGGCGGAGCGGATCGTCCGTCGCGGGCAGCCCGCCTGAGGTCCACACACAGACTCACGTCGATAGGAATCGCACGCGATATGGCCAAGCTGATTGCTTTCAACGAGGAGGCCCGCCGCGGCCTCGAGCGGGGTATGAACACCCTTGCCGACGCGGTCAAGGTCACCCTCGGTCCCAAGGGCCGCAACGTCGTCCTCGAGAAGAAGTGGGGCGCCCCCACGATCACGAACGACGGCGTCTCGATCGCCAAGGAGATCGAGCTGGAGGACCCCTACGAGAAGATCGGCGCCGAGCTGGTCAAGGAGGTCGCCAAGAAGACCGACGACGTCGCCGGTGACGGCACGACGACGGCCACCGTCCTGGCCCAGGCCATGGTCCGTGAGGGCCTGCGCAACGTCGCGGCCGGCGCCAACCCGATGGGTCTCAAGCGCGGCATCGAGGCCGCCGTCGCCGCCGTGTCCGAGCAGCTCTCGGCCATGGCGATCGACATCGAGACCAAGGAGCAGATCGCCGCGACCGCGTCGATCTCCGCCGCTGACACCACCGTCGGCGAGATCATCGCCGAGGCGATGGACAAGGTCGGCAAGGAAGGCGTCATCACGGTCGAGGAGTCCAACACCTTCGGGCTGGACCTCGAGCTGACCGAGGGCATGCGCTTCGACAAGGGCTACATCTCGGCCTACTTCGCCACCGACCTCGAGCGCATGGAGGCCGTGCTGGAGGACCCCTACGTCCTCATCGCCAACTCCAAGGTGTCGACGGTCAAGGACCTGCTGCCGCTCCTCGAGAAGGTCATGCAGTCCGGCAAGCCGCTGCTGATCATCGCCGAGGACGTCGACGGCGAGGCGCTGTCGACCCTGGTCGTCAACAAGATCAAGGGCACCTTCCGCTCCGTCGCCGTCAAGGCGCCGGGCTTCGGTGACCGCCGCAAGGCCATGCTCCAGGACATCGCCATCCTCACCGGTGGACAGGTCATCTCCGAGGAGGTCGGCCTCAAGCTCGACACCGCTGGTCTCGAGCTGCTCGGCCAGGCCCGCAAGGTCGTCATCACCAAGGACGAGACCACCATCGTCGAGGGTGCCGGCGACCAGGGCCAGATCGAGGGCCGGGTCAACCAGATCCGCGCCGAGATCGAGAAGTCGGACTCCGACTACGACCGCGAGAAGCTCCAGGAGCGCCTCGCCAAGCTCGCCGGCGGCGTGGCCGTGATCAAGGTCGGCGCGGCCACCGAGGTCGAGCTCAAGGAGCGCAAGCACCGCATCGAGGACGCCGTCCGCAACGCCAAGGCTGCGGTCGAGGAGGGCATCGTCGCCGGCGGCGGCGTCGCGCTCGTCCAGGCTGCGGCCACCGCGTTCGACAAGCTCGACCTGACCGGCGACGAGGCCACCGGTGCGAACATCGTTCGCGTCGCCACCTCGGCTCCGCTCAAGCAGATCGCCATCAACGCCGGCCTCGAGGGCGGCGTCGTGGCGGAGAAGGTCGCCAACCTGCAGGCGGGCCACGGCCTCAACGCCGCGACCGGTGACTACGTCGACATGATCGCCGAGGGCATCATCGACCCGGCGAAGGTCACCCGCTCGGCACTGCAGAACGCCGCGTCGATCGCCGCGCTGTTCCTCACCACCGAGGCCGTCGTGGCCGACAAGCCCGAGAAGGCGCCCGCCATGGGCGGCGGCGACGGCGGGATGGGCGGCATGGGCGGCATGGACTTCTGATCCACGCCTGACCCAGCACCACCAGCTCCACCAGCAGGGCCTCCGCTTCGGCGGGGGCCCTGCTG
>CAVPUL010000002.1:0-759701 GCA_963708875.1 uncultured Actinomycetota bacterium | reverse complement strand
GCTAATGGGCGGTGTCCTGTGGGTGTACGCCCTCGCCAAGACGGGCAGGAAGGTCTCGCTGGGCAGTCGAGCCGCGCGAGGTGGACCGTGCCGCAGTGATGGTGGTCGAGGCGCTCCGCGAGACGTACGGCGTCACTCCACCCGATCTACCTCCACGCCGACGGCCTGGAGCCCGCAGGCACGCGGGGGAGCCCGCGCCCGCCAGCAGGAGCCCGACCTCAACGCGGCGGTCCAGCCGTCGTCGGTCGACGACGTACGCGCCGTCATCGACCTGGCCGTCGCCGACATCTACGACGAGGTGCCGCGAGTGGGACGAGGACGGTGACCTCGGCCTGCCCACCGAGGCGCACGTGGTCTGGGTGTCGGTCAACGGTCACGCACCGCGCGTGCTGCTGTCCTGCATGCTGCTCGACGACGTCGACGACGACGGAGTCGGCGCTGGTCGAGATCAACCGGCTCAACCGCGCGGAGTGGGGTCTGACGTTCACCCTCCACGAGCGCCGGATCAGCGTCACCCGCGAGCTCGGGCTCGGCGTGGCGCGTGCCTCTCGCAGTCCACGGGGAGATCCAGCGCCTGCTCGTCGCAGGTCGACGGCTGGGGACGTGACCTGCGCCGAGCGCGTGCGCACCGGCGCCGAGTCGTCGACCCGGGACAGGGCGAGACGGTCGGTTCGCGACGGCGTACGCCGTGATGGCCGAGCTCGAGCGCGAGCAGCGGGGCTCGGTCGGTCCGGCCGCGATGGTGCGGATCTTCGGCAACGACACCGGGCTGCTGCTCAAGGCGATCCGGATCACCGAGCGGCGCCGGCGCGACATGCGGACCAAGGCGCGCAGCGCGCGCGACGAGGGTCGGCGCACCCAGGAGAAGCTGGCCAGGGCGCGCCACGACTACCTGCGCGACCTCGCCGTCCGGATGCGCGCCGGTCTGCGCCTGATGGTGGACGCCCCGGTCCGCAAGGTGCAGCCGACCAGCTGGCGCTGTTCGACGAGGACGAGGCAGGGACCGAGCGGTGACCGCGTTCGCCAGACGCGACGTCGCGATCGGTGATGGGGTGGCCGCATGCCGCGCCTGATCCCGGAGAGCCCGACCTTCACGACGGACTCCGAGCGGACGGTGTGGGAGCGGCTGCGCGACAGCCTCGGCGCCGACGACGTGCTGCTGGCCAACCTCCGGCTCACCGACGAGGAGAAGGACCACGAGGCCGACCTCGTCGTCCTGATGCCGGACGTCGGCATCGTCGTGCTCGAGGTCAAGGGCGGCAGCGTCTGGCACGACGACGGACGGGCTGGTGGATCAGCGCCGACGGCCACGACGGCGGCGATCCACCCGGTCGACCAGGCGCGCGACGCGAAGTACGCCCTCCGCGACTACGTCGAGCGCGACCCGCGGTGGGGGAGCCGCGGCCGCGTCGCGTGGGCGCACGGCGTCGTGACGCCCTACTCCGAGTTCGCCGCAGGACTTCGCGGTGCCCGAGCTGCCGCGCTGGGCGCTGCACGACAAGGGCGACCAGGCCGACCTCGTCGGACGGCGTGCGCGAGAACGCCCGGCGGACTGCACGCACGGCCAGCGCGCCGCCGACGCACGACGACGTCGACGCGATCGTCGAGATCCTCGACCGGCCGGCTGCCCACGTCGTACGACGTCAACGCCGAGGCCGACGAGCGCGCCGCCGCGGCCGACCGGCTCACCCAGGAGCAGGCGACGATCCTCCAGGTCACCCGGCTGCTGCACCGGGTCGAGGTGCGCGGCGGAGCCGGCAGCGGCAAGACGGTGCTGGCGCTGCAGCAGGCCAAGGAGCTGCACCCGCGGCGGGCACGGACCGCCAGCGCCAGCGGGTCGCCCTGCTCTGCTACTCGATCGGGCTCGCCGAGTACCTCAAGCGGCAGGTCGCGCACGTGGGACCGCAAGCACCGGCCGGCGTTCGTCGGCACGTTCCACGAGTTCGGCCGGCAGTGGGGCGCGGCCGACGGCGACCGCGACGGACAGCGACTTCTGGGAGGAGCGGCTGCCGGCCGAGATGGCGCGAGCTCGCCGGCGGCCTGCCCGACGGCAAGAAGTTCGACGCGGTCATCGTCGACGAGGCGCAGGACTTCGCCGACTCGTGGTGGACGCCGGTCCTGCGCGCGCTGCGCGACGAGGAGGAGGGCGGCCTCTACGTCTACTCCGACGAGAACCAGCGGATCTTCGCGCGGTTCGGTCGGCCGCCGGTGCGCGCTGGTCCCGCTCGTGCTCGACCACAACCTGCGCAACACCAAGCAGATCCACGAGTCCTTCGGCCCGCTCGCGCCGAGCCGGATGTACGCCCGCGGCGGCGACGGTCCGGCGGTGCGGTTCGTGCCGCGTCGGCGACGAGGCCCGTCGACGTCGCCGACGACGAGGTCGACGCGCTGCTCGACGACGGCTGGGACCCGAGCAACATCGCGCTGCTCACCACCGGCCACCGCCACCCGATCCAGGTCGAGCGCACCGACTTCCACGGCCAGGACGGCTACTGGCGCACCTTCTGGGACGACGACGTCTTCTACGGCCACGTGCTCGGCTGCAAGGGTCTCGAGCGCCGCGCCGTCGTGCTCTGCGTCAACGAGGACGGCGTCACGGACCGGGCGCGCGAGCGGCTGTACGTCGGCATGTCGCGCGCCACCGACGAGCTCGTCGTCGTCGGCGACCCCGAGACCGTACGCCGGGTCGGCGGCGACGACGTGGCGAAGCGGCTCGGCTGTCTGACGCCCGGCTGCAAACCGGCGCCTCGACGACGTAGGCGTCGTGGTCGAACAGCCGCTTGCCTTTATACGTGCGCGTCGATCCGCGATGCCTGCGAACGAGACCGGCAGGGTACGCCACGTGATCGATGCACAGAAGCCCGTCGATCGCGTGCGGGAAGGGTGTGGCTCGGCCGCCGAAGCCGAGCCGGTCGAGAGCGGCCGAGGACGGCACGCCGCCCGCCGATCGAGCCGGCGTATTCCTTGCTGGTCAGCGCGTGGTTCCAGTCGCCGCCCCACACGAGTCGGTCGGCGACTCGCAGGCGCAGGAGCAGGTCGTCGACGGCATCCTCGGTCTTGTCGACGTGTCGCGTACGCCGACCCACGGTGCGCAGCGAGCCGCATCCCTTCCACGGCAGGATCGAGCTCACGTACGGTCGCACCGATCCTGGGCGGCTGCGCTGGCTGGGTGCGGGTCCAGGAGCCGACGCCATCGGGAGGCGACTGGCGATCCCGGCCCACCGCCGGCGTTGCGCCATCCGAGCCTGCGAGCAGTGAAGGGCGTACCCGGGGAGGCAGGTCCGCTCGCTGACCTCGGTGAGCAGCCAGACGTCGCAGTCGGATTCGAGCATGAGCGCGCGGTGGTCGTCCGACCACCTTCCGGCGAGGTTCCACGTCCCGATGCGCATGGGCGAAGCATGGCGGATCCGGCAGCGTCGCAGTCCCGGAACGAACCGCGCCAGCACCGAGTTTCGTCAAACATTCCCTGACATCCGAGGAAACGAGGACGTGGCCGGAGAAGCACGGATACGTTTCGCCTCGCCATAGCCGCACCACCACACGGGGACGAATCGATGACCGAGAACAACGAGATCCGCACGCAGCCGACCCAGCAGCCGAGCTGGCCCGCTCCGGCGGCGCCGACGGACTCCTACGCCATGATGCCGGCTCCGACCGGCTACCCCGTCGGCACCTACGGCACGGCGCCCAGCGGGCCGATCGGTCGAGGTCCGCAGCACGGGTATGTGTTTCCTGCTGTGCATCGTCACGTTCGGCATCTACTCACTCGTCTGGTTCTACAAGACCCACGACGAGATGAAGCGCCACACCGGGACGGGCCTCGGCGGCGGAGTCGGACTACTGCTCGCTTTCTTCATCAGCATCGTCATGTACTTCCTCACGCCGAGCGAGGTGAAGGGGATGTACGAGCGTCGCGGCATGAAGGCGCCGGTGCGCGGAGTGACCGGCCTGTGGGCTTTGCTCCTCGGCTGGTTCTTCTTCGTCGGGATGATTGTCTGGTTCGTGAAGGTCAACGGGGCGCTCAACGCCTACTGGCGCTCGCAGGGCGCGGTCTGATCTCACTCGCAACGTCGCGCTCACCGATGCCCGGGGCATCGCGCCGCCCGGCGCTGACGTCGAGCGACTCACCGGCGTACGACGTCGGCATCTCCCCACGCGCCTATGAGCCGCGGGTGACGCCCTGTGGACAACATGCGCTCCGTGTCGGTGCGCCCTCGTAGCGTCCTGAGGACCACGAGGGGAGACGGAATGGGCGTCAACAACAAGAAGCGCAGGGCGGCGAAGCAACGCAAGCAGGAGCGGGCGCAGCGGGCGAGTCAGCGGCCCGAGGAACGTCCGGTGGCCGGCGAGAGCTGGGACGCCGAGGCGGCGTACGCATCGGTCGAGCAGCGAGTACGTATGGCTGTGCGCGTGCTCGGACTGAAGAAGCCGACGGAGGCAGATCTGGTGCAGGTCGCGGAGCTGCTCCTCGTGCGGGCGAAGCCGTACCCGAAGCACGTGGTGCAGATCGTCCTGCACGACCTCATGAGCGACGTGGTCGACGGGGTGGCAGCGGGCGGGTGGTCGCCGAGAGACCTCGCCGAGCTGGTGAGGCGCAACCTGGGCGCGGCCCACCTCCCGACGCTCGCGAAAGCGCTGCGTGAGGAGGAGGGGAGCCGACCGCGTGGCCAGGGGTGGCGTGACGCCGTCGACCTGATAGATGGCGAACTTGCTCTGAACATCGGCGCCCACGGTGAGGTGGCGTCACTGCTCGGGTTGGTGGCCCTGCTGCGCGGCGTACCACTGCTGACCGATGCGATCGCCTCGACTGCGGCGGCGTCGGGACCCGAGCACCCCAAGCTGGCGCGAGTCAGGGCGTTGCTGGCCAAGGCGGAGTCGACCGAGTTCGACGAGGAGGCGGAAGCGCTGTCGGCCAAGGCGCAAGAGCTGATCTCCCGCTATGCGTTGGACCGCCTGGTGGCGGACGGACCAGCCCAGGATCGGAGCGACCTCCAGGTCCGCCGGCTCTGGCTGGACGCGCCCTACGTCCGCGCCAAGGCCCTCCTCGTATCGGCCGTCGCCGGCGCGAATCGATGTCGGGCGGCGAGCGCGGAACGTCTCAACTTCAGCGTCGTGGTGGGTGCCACCGCCGACCTCGATGCCGTCGAGCTCCTCGTCACCTCGCTGCTGGTCCAGGCAGATGCCGCGATGCTTCGCCACGGACGTCGTGCGAGTGCGGCGGGCGTGACCCGAACGAGGTCCTTCCGCCAGTCGTTCCTCACCGCATACGCCATCCGCGTCGGCGAGCGCCTGTCCGCTGTCAACGCCACCGCCGCTCGTGATGCCGGCGCCGATCTGCTGCCGGTGCTGCGATCGCAGGAGATCAAGGTTGCCGAGGAGTTCGATCGCCTCGTCCCCCACACGAGGGGCCGGACGGCGAGCGCGAGCAACGGAGAGGGGTGGATCGCTGGGCTCGCCGCCGCTGACCTCGCGGCTCTGGACGTCGGTGCGCGCCTGAACCAGGCGGGGTGAAGGTGCTCGGGTCCGAATGATCTCGATGCTCAGGCAACCATCCGAGGCAGGTGGCCACAGGCTTCCGTCATGAAGTCCACCCAGCCGTGCTCGGTGACGAGGATGAGCTCGCCGGTGTGGAGGGACTGGAAGTGGTTCGCGTAACGCCAGCCCTTGAACCACACGCTCTCGTTGGGGCCGAGCAGCGCGAAGCCCGGGCGCACCACGATCGTCACGGCCATGTGCTGAGGCCCTCCTCGGTCCCGAGACCACTCCAGCCCGTATGACTCGGCGGCCTCGCGCAGGTGCGGGGAGACGTCGTCATCGTCATCGAGCAGCGCAGGTATGGGCAGAGCGTCCACCCGGAGCAACGTCTGCTGGGTCGATGGATGGTGGACCAGTGCCAGCCAGGCAGAGTCCTCGACGAGCGAGACGGTCTCGCTGACCTCGCGGATGAGCGCTGCGGGATCGCGCAGCTCGTACGGCCTCAGTTCGTCCATGCCGTCAGGATGCCGCGCCCAGACGTGCTCGCGCTGGCGTCATCCACAGGCCACGAATCGGGGCTGGCGCCGTCAGTGAAGGTGCGGACAGGTTGGAGCCACGGACCACCGACACTGGAGGACACATGGGTTTCAGCACCGACTTCGTCGGCCACATCGACATCGAACCGCCGCTCAACGACGCCGAGATCGCCTACCTCGGAGCATTCGGGCGGTCGAGGCGGTTCGACCGTGGCGACGATCCCTACGCAGTGCCCGGCAACCCACGAGCGGAGACGAGCGACGGAGTGCCGACCGAGCGGTACAACCGCCCGGCACCCGGACAGCCGGACCTGTGGTGCGACTGGCAGGTCTGCTGGGACGGGTGTTGCATCACGTGGAGCGGCAAGGAGAAGTCGTACGCAATGGAGCCGTGGCTGCGCTACGTCATCGACCACTTCCTGCGGTCGGGCGCTCATGCCGCCTCGGACCCGCGCTTCGAGGAGTTCACCTTCGATCACGTCCTGACCGGCACCCTGGTCGGCTGCCGGCGCGACAACAAGGAGCTCTTCGCGATTGAGGTCTCGGACAACGACGTGAACAGGCGCGTGATCGTGCGCGCCGACCCGAGGTACGCCGACTACCCGCCGCTGCCCTATGAAGCCGAGATCGACCGTGAGGACGAGGACATGCGTCGACGGCGTCGGCGACCGTTGCCGGGAGAGTCGTCGAAGGTGGTTCCTCTTGCCCGCCGTCGAGTATGATCAAAGTATGAACGCCCGCATCACCGTCAGCCTGCCAGAGGACCTGGTCGAGGCGGCCTCCGCTGCCGTGGCGTCGGGTGAGGCAGCGTCGGTGTCGGCGTACGTCGCCGGTGCGCTGCGGGAGAAGGCCGAACGCGAGTCCGTGGCTGAGGTCCTGGCGGAGTGGCGCGTCCACGCCGGCCCGCTTCCGGCCGAGGACGAGGCGTGGGTGCAGGACGCGCTGTCGAAGGCGCAGCTGGGGACGTGACGCACGGATTCTGCCTGGATGCTGGTGCCTTGATCGCGGTCGACCGGGGGGAGCGCCGGGTGATCAGCCTGCTCGAGCGCGCCGTCGCCGCGGGCGCCGCGTTGGAGGTGCCGGCCACCGTCGTTGCGCAGGTCTGGCGCGACGGGCGGCGCCAGGCTCGTCTCTCGAGGTTCCTCGGCGCCCGCGACGTGGTCACCATCGACCTGGACGCGCCATCGGCGCGAGCGGTCGGCGTCATGTGTGGTCTGGTCGGGGTGCCTGACGTCGTCGACGGACACGTGGCCCTCCACGCGCGGCGACGCGGCCTCGCGGTGCTGACCTCCGACGCTGACGACATCGCGAGGCTGGATCCCACTCTCGTGATCATCGAGGTGTGACCAGCGCGCTCGCTTGCTGCCAGCCCTACCAGGCCGTCCTGAGGTCCGCCGAGTCACGGGTGATGGCGACCAGTCGTGCATTGGCCTCATCGCTTCGTTCGACCCACTCGCGCGCGTCCTCAGGGGACTTGCCGAACTCCTCATGTCGCCGGACCAGCCGCTCACGGCGTACGTCGTCGTCGACCTCGACGAACCACACCTCCGCCAGCAGCGGGCGTACGCGCTCCCAGCCGCCGTCGGGCAGCAGGAGGTAGTTGCCCTCCGTGATCACCAGCCGCGCGGACGGCGGGATCGCGATGGCCGCGGCGATCGGCTGCTCGAGGTCGCGCTCGAAGCCGGGGGCGTAGAGCGTCCGGTCGGGCTCGTCGTGCAGGCGTCGCAGAGTGGTGACGTACCCGTCGACGTCGAACGTCTCGGGCGCGCCCTTGCGGTCGCGGAGGCCGAGGCGGTCGAGCTGGACGTCCGCGAGGTGGAAGCCGTCCATCGGCAGGTGAGCGACGTCCGGACCCAGCTCGGCGAGCAGGTCAGCGGTCAGCGTCGACTTGCCGGCGCCGGGTGGCCCGGTGATGCCGAGCACCACTCGGCCGGGGCGGTCGAGCAGGCCCGACGCACGGGCGACGAGTGAGTCGAGGGTGTGGGTCGGAGGTTTCGAGGCTCGCTTCGCTCGCACCTCAACCACCGATTGGCTTCGCTCGCACCTCAACCACCGAACGGTTTCGCTCGCACCTCAACCACCGATGCGGAGCATCAGCGCGTGCCGAAGGTGCGGCTCACGACCTCGTCGAAGACCCGGTCGGGCAGCAGGTCGCGGGAGGTGGTGATCATCCGCGCGCCCTTGCCGACGGGGTAGCGGGCGGCCGGTCGCTTGGCCTGGGCAGCCTTGACGATCTTGTCCGCCACCTCCTCCGGCGTCGACGCACGCGACGGCTCGTCGAACCTCGTGAGCACGGCGTGCGCCTTCTTCGCGTGGTCGGCGTACGCGCCATCGCCCGAGCGCTCGAGCAGCGAGTCGCGGGCGATCTCGTTCCACTCGGTGAGGATCGGGCCGGGCTCGATGAGGACGACCTTGATCCCGAACGGCCGGAGCTCCATGCGGAGGCTGTCGCTGAAGCCCTCCACGGCGAACTTGGTCGCGTGGTACCACGCGCCGAACGGCTCGTAGAACTTCCCGCCGATCGAGGAGATGTTGATGATGCGGCCGGACTTCTGCGCGCGCATGTGCGGCGTGACGAGCTGGACGAGGCGGGCCAGGCCGAAGACGTTGACCTCGAACTGGCGGCGGGCCTCCTCGATCGGCACGTCCTCGACGGCGCCGTACGACCCGTAGCCGGCGTTGTTGACCAGGACGTCGATCCGCCCCTGCTCCTCGATGATCCGCGAGATGCCGGAGGTCATCGAGGCGTCGTCGGTGACGTCCATCGCGAAGGTGTGCACGCCTTCCGACTCGAGCGCGGCCATCCGGTCGACGCGGCGCGCGACGGCGTACACGGTGAAGCCCTTCGCGAGCAGGGCGCGGGCGGTGGACTCGCCGATGCCGGACGAACCACCGGTGACGAGGGCGACGGGGGAGGTCATGGGTCGATCGTAGGCACGCTGGTGTGGTGCTGGTCCGACGAGCGGGGCGGCGCATACGGTCGACCGGTGACGAGGGGGGACGCGTGAGCCTGCTGCGGCCGCTCCTCGGCATCGCCGGATCGACCGCGTTCTACTACCTGCTGCGCCACTTCGGCGTCAGTGTGTACGCCGCCCTCGTGGTCGGCGCCGTCCTCTCGCTGCTCCCGGCGCTCGTCTCCCTGGTGCGAGGCAAGCCGGCCGAGCGGGCTCGAGGCGTTCTTCACGGTCCTGCTCTTCGCGAGCTTCGCGATCTCGCTGCTGCCCGGCGACGAGCGCTTCCTGCTCGCCAAGGACGCCCTCGTGACCGCCGGCGTCGGGTTCTGGTTCCTCGCGAGCCTGCGCTGGTCGGACCGCCCGCTGGCCTACCAGTTCGCCAAGCCCATGGTGGAGGGGCGGATGGGCTGGCCGGGGGACTGGGAAGGGCTGTGGGAGCGCGAGTCGTGGTTCCGCCGGATGTGGCGCACCTCCAGCATGCTGTGGGCAGCCGGCACCCTGCTCGATGCCGTCGCGCGGGTCGTGATGGCGTACACGCTGCCGGCCGACGCCGTGCCGGGGCTGAACCTCGCGATGTACGTCGTCACGCTTGTCGTCCTCAACGTGATCACGACCGTGGTCTACGTCCGCGCCGGGGCACTGGGACGACGTCGGTGACGCCGAACTTCGATCGTTCCAACCGGTCAACGAAACCAGCAATGGTCCGTTCTCACCGCAAGAGGCGCATAATGGACAGACGATGACCAGTTCGCACGGCTCACGGCCGAGGCACATGAGCAGCAGCCCGTTCGCACCCCCGCCCGAGGTGGTGGTGGAGGTCTTCGAGGTCGGCGACCGGGTCTGCCACGACCTCTACGGGCTCGGCACCGTCACGCACCTCGACAGTCACGCGGTGACGGTCAACTTCGGGGAGCAGTCGGTGCGGATCAAGCCGCCCTACGCCAAGCTGCAGCACCTCTGACGTATCTCCCTTGCTGGGAGCGTCAGTCGCGCTCCCACGGGGCCTCGTCGCCCATCTTCGCGTAGTACTTCGCCAGGTGGCTCTTGGCGCGGTCGACGTCCTTTGACGGCATGTCGACGCCGCCGCGGCCGCCGACCATGACGTTGCCGGCGGCCATCACGCCTCGCGGGACGGCCTTGAGCCGACCGTCGACGACGTCGGCGACGAGCAGCTTGTAGGCGGTGAAGTTCTCCTTCTTCTCCGCGTCGTACCAGACGTGCGCGTCGCGGTACTTCTCGTTGGGCTCGTCCTCGGCGCCGGCCCACTCGCGTACGCGTTTCTCCGCGGCGTCGCCGTCCCACTCGCGGTCGCGGTCGGCGAGGGGCAGGTCCTGGAAGCTCGTGACGGCCATGCCTCCACGGTCCCTCCGCGATGACGGCCGAGCCACACCCGGACGGGCGTACGGTCGGGTGGTGGCCGATCTCGCGGAGACCCTCAGCCCGTACGTCGACTCCGGTGACGTCCCCGGACTGGTGGCGCTCATCGCGCGCGACGATGACGTGGAGGTCGCTGCGCTCGGCGCGCAGGGCACGAGCGGGTCGCCGATGCGGCGGGACTCGATCTTCCGCGGAGCGTCGATCACCAAGCCGCTGACCGCGGCGCTGGCGATGGTGCTGGTCGACGCAGGCCGGCTCGACCTCGACGCACCGGTCGACTCCCTGCTCCCGGAGCTGGCCGAGCCGCGCGTGCTGCGGAGGCTCGAGAGCGAGCTCGACGACACCGTCCCGGCCGCCCGTCCGATCACCGCCCGTCACCTCCTGACGGGCACCGCGGGCCACGGCTTCGCCACCTGGGAATCTCCAGTCATCGGACTGCTCATGGAGGAGCTCGGCCAGGCGTCGGAGGACATCCACGGTGTGCCCGAGCCCGACGAGTGGATGCGCCGGCTCGGGCAGATCCCGCTGATGCACCAGCCGGGAGACGGCTGGACCTACAACGCGTCGTACGACGTCCTCGCCGTGCTGCTCGCCCGTGTGGCCGGACAGTCCTTCGCCGACCTGATGGCCGAGCGGCTGCTCGAGCCGCTGGGCATGGTCGACAGTGGGTTCCACGTGCCGGCCGACAAGCTCGACCGGCTCACCACGCTCTACGACCGCGACGACGACGGCGTGCTCCAGGTCAGCGACGAGCCAGACGGGGTGTTCGCCACCGCACCGGCGTTCGCGTCCGGGTCGGGCGGACTCGTCACGACCGTCGACGACTGGCTGGCGTTCGGTCGGATGCTGCTCGCGGGCGGGGGAGACGTGCTGCGGCCGGAGTCCGTGCGCCAGATGATGAGCGACCAGATCACCGCGCAGCACCGCGAGATGGGCGGGTTCTTCCTCGACGGCCAGGGCTGGGGTTTCGGCGGCGGCGTCGACACCGACCTGATCGACCCGTGGAACGTCATCGGTCGCTACGGCTGGGTCGGCGGCACCGGCACGTCGGCGTACGTCCATCCCGACAACGGCACGGTCGCGATCCTGCTCACGCAGGTCGGGCTCGCCGACCCCGCACTCGAGCTGTTGCAGACGTTCTGGAAGGCGAGCGTCTGACGCCCACCCCGATGGACCTTGCGCTGTCGGACGCCCTCGTTACGTTGGAATGCATGACTGACGAGGAGAACCAGGCAGCGATCGAGGCAGCCCAGCGCGTGGTCGACGACGTGAGCTCGTACCAGTACAGCGCCGAGGACGACACCATCGCCCAGCAGCTCGACGAGGGGCTCGCCAAGGCGCAGGTGTCCCTGAGCGACGACGAGCGCACGCGCGTGCTGGCGGAGATCGACGGCATGAAGGACGAGCAGTCGAGCGCGCCGCAGGTCCGTTCCGCGACGCCGGCGGAGTGATCCGGTGGATCCCCGCGGAGTACTGACCGAGGCATTCGGCCGCATCACCGAGCTGTACGTCGGGGTGGCCGAGGACCTCGACGACGAGAGCCTGCACCACCGACCGGGCGGCACCGGCAACCCGATCGGCTGGCTGCTCTGGCACCTGGCGCGCGTGCAGGACGACCACATCGCCGACCTCGCCGGGACGCCGCAGGTGTGGGAGGAGTGGCAGGAGAGGCTCGGACTGCCCAACGGCACCGACGACATCGGCTACGGACACACCAGCGAGCAGGTCGACGCGCTCCGGATCACGGACCCCGAGCTGCTCGTCGCCTACCACCACGAGGTCACCCTCGCGACCGCCCGCTACCTGCTGACCGTCGACGAGCGCGAGCTGGAGCGGGAGGTCGACCAGCGCTGGGACCCGCCCGTCACCGCCGGCCAGCGGCTGGTCAGCATCATCGGCGACTGCCTCCAGCACCTGGGGCAGGCGGCCTACGTCAAGGGCCTGCTCCAGTCCTGAGTCGCTCTGTCCACAGATTGCGATGAGGGTCTCGCATCGGGGGCGTGCCCAGTGCGAGTGTGTAGCATGTGTGTATGGCACGGCTCAATGTCTATGTTCCTGATGACCTCGCGACTCGTGCGCGTCAGGCAGGGCTCAACGTGTCGGCCCTGACTCAGCACGCTCTGACGAGTGCGTTGGCAGGTGACGAGACAGACGCATGGTTGAGGTCCCTGCCCAAGCCGGGTGCGACGCCGATCGCCGTCGAGGACGTGCTTGCAGCGGTCGATGAGGCCCGGGACGAGCTCGGTGCCCGAGGCTGAGAGCTGGGTGGTCGATGCGTCGATCCTCGTGGACCTGGTCATCGCTGGCGCATCAGCATCCGCGAGCGCGGCAGCACTTGCCGGTGGTCGGCTGCACGCACCGGCGCACGTCGACCTCGAGGTCACCTCGGCGCTGGCCCGACTCCACCGAGCCGGCGTCCTGTCGCGGGCCGCGGCGGGCCGTGCCGTGGCGACCTTCGGCAGGACGCCGCTCGAGCGCCACGACCTCCCGCCCCTGGTGCCGGGGGCGTGGAGGAGGACGGCGTCCCTCAGAGCTGCCGACGCCTTCTACGTCGAGCTCGCACACCAGCTGGGTTGCCGGGTCCTGACGATCGATGCCCGACTGGCCCGCGCCTCGACGTACGCCGTGCTGCCGGAGGGCCTCGAGGGGTGAGCCATCGGGTTGTCTGCCGACCTAGGGTCGAAGCATGACCACCCGCTGGCTCTTCGGCGACCAGCTCGGTCCGCAGTTCGCCGACGACCACGGCGGACCGCTGCTGATGGTCGAGTCGAAGGGGGTCTTCAGGCGCCGCCGCTTCCACCGGGCCAAGGCGCACCTCGTGCTCAGCGCGATGCGGCACCGCGCTGCTGAGCTCGGCGACCGGATGACGTACGTCCGGGCGGAGACGTACGCCGAGGTGGTGCGGGAGCACGACGACGTCGAGGTCGTGCACCCGACGTCGTACGCCGCTCTGGGTCTGGTCGAGCGGCTCGGCTGCACGGTGCTGCCGCCGCGGGGTTTCGCGACCGCGCGCGAGGACTTCGAGCGCTGGGCCGAGGGGCGTGGTGGCAAGCGGCTGCTGATGGAGGACTTCTACCGTCGCGCGCGGCTCGCGCACGGCGTCCTGGTCGACGGCGGCGAGCCCGCCGGCGGGAAGTGGAACTTCGACCACGACAACCGCGAGGCGCCGCCCAAGGGGGCGCAGACGCTCGGGGTGACCGAGCCGTGGTGGCCCACCGAGGACGACATCGACGCGCAGGTGCGCGAGGACCTCGACCGGTGGGAGCGCGACGGCGTCGAGTTCATCGGGCGCGACGGCCCGCGCCTCTTCTCCGCGACGCGGCGCGAGGCGCTGGCGGCGCTCGACCACTTCGTCGAGCACCGGCTGCCGGAGTTCGGCGCGCACGAGGACGCGATCCTCGAGGGCGACCCGTGGATGGCGCACAGCCTGATCAGCGCGCCGATGAACCTCGGGCTGCTCGACCCGCTCGAGGTCGTCGAGCGCGCGGAGGCGGCGTACCGCAGTGGAGCGGCACCGATCGCGAGCGTCGAGGGCTTCGTGCGGCAGGTGATCGGCTGGCGCGACTACGTCTGGCACACCTACTGGCACCAGGGCGACGGCTACCGCCGCGAGAACGCGCTCCGGGCCAAGCAGCAGATGCCGCAGTGGTTCGCCGAGCTCGACGCCGACGCGACCGACGCGCGCTGCCTCTCGCACACGCTCGACCAGGTCGCCGAGCACGGCTGGGTGCACCACATCCCACGGCTGATGGTGCTGGGGTCGTACGCCCTCCAGCGCGGCTGGGCGCCGCAGCAGGTCACCGACTGGTTCCACCGCGCGTTCGTCGACGGCTACGACTGGGTGATGGTGCCCAACATCGTCGGGATGTCGCAGCACGCCGACGGCGGCGTGATGATGACGAAGCCGTACACGTCGGGCGGCGCCTACATCAACACGATGAGCGACCACTGCGGGTCGTGCCGCTTCAACCCGAAGGTGCGCGTCGGCGACGACGCGTGCCCGTTCACCGCCGGCTACTGGTGGTTCCTCGACCGGCACCGCGAGACGTTCGCCGGCAACCACCGGATGTCGCGCGCGGTCAACGGGCTCGACCGGCTCAAGGACCTCGACGAGCTGGTGGCGCAGGAGGACGCGCGCGGCAACCGGGCTCCCTAGCCGCAGGGCAGCGAACCGAGCCGGGCCAGTCCCTCGAGGTCGCCGGGTCCGAACGAGACCTGGCCGGTGTTGTCGGCGTACATCAGCTCCATCGGCTCGCTGACGTGTGCGAGACCGACCACGTGCGCGAGCTCGTGGAGCACGATCGCCTCCATGACGCGCGGCTGCTGCGCGACTGCCGCGGGCGTGAACGCGTCGAGGTCGAGGACGATCCCGCCGCTGACGAAGTGCAGTCGGCCACCGCCGCCTTGCTCGGCGATGGCGCCGCCGACGCCGGCGACCTGGGCGGCGAGCTCGGGGAACTCCGCCGGGGTGGACCAGCCGATGACCACCGGATCGGCCGGGCCGAACAGCT
The DNA here is from genome assembly GCA_963708875.1 of uncultured Actinomycetota bacterium. Lineage (GTDB taxonomy): Bacteria > Actinomycetota > Actinomycetes > Propionibacteriales > Nocardioidaceae > Nocardioides. The sequence continues at coordinate 744,848 of CAVPUL010000002.1, read as the reverse complement.
TCACGCCGCCGGGGAAGGGACGCGTGTCCGTGTCGCCCTCGTCCTCGAAGGCGAGGCCCGTCGCGTCGCTGATCCGTGCGATCGCACGGTCGATGAGGGCGTGGCCGCCCTGCGGCTCGCCGTCGCTGTTCACCCGGTAGCGGATCTCCTCGCACGGGTCCCAGCCGACCGGCTCCGTGTCATCGACCGGCTGGGTCATGGCGTACGCGAACGTCCCACCCTTCTGTACGACGGTGGGTGCGGGCAGCGGCCGCTCGGCGCCGAGGCCGATCGCGCGGCGTACGGTCGCGAACTGGTCCGACGGGTGCCACGCCAGGACGGCCAGCATCATCGCGACCGTGATGATCGCGGTCAGCCAGGTACGTCGGGGCACCTGCTGATTGTCGGTGGTGGGTCGGTGGTGCGTCAGGGCTTTGGCTCAGAAGCGAGGAGCTGCTCGCAACGACCTGCTGCTCGGATCTCAGCTCAGCCATGCTCGGTCGTCAGCATCGGTCGGGCCCGGGTAGTAGTCGCAGCCCCACGCCATCAGGCTGTGCGTCGAGCTCGCCTTCCGCGAGGTCCAGGTCGAGGACGAGATCGATCTCGCCGCGCCAAAGCTCCGACAAGGGTGCGTCGCTCGCCCCGGAGGAAGGCCGCGACCGTGTCCGACGACTCTGCCTCCGTCGATGTCGAAGTCCTGGTGGAAGTACGCCCCAATGAGGTAGGGAGGGCCTCCCAGGTTTTCCCTTGTCGAGCGGTCATCAGTCCAGGAGGCCCGACAGGTCTGCTCTCGTCAGGAGCTCAGGACCGAGCTGTGTCGTCAGCCATCAGCACGACCCGGATGCCCGTCGGTGCTCGGACGGTTCCGTCACGAGCCACGCTGCGACCCGTCTGTTCGCCAAGCTCCTCGACCAGCCGAGGTGACGGGACGGGTCTTCGAGCCACGTCTCGATCTCGTTCGTCCTTCTCTCGAGCGCTCGTGCGATCAGGCGCTCCGCCGACTTCTCGTCGTCGAAGCTCGATGCTCGTTTCAACCCGGGGTGTCGAGCGAGACGCTGCGAGAGGTCTTCGACTGTCTTGTCCACGTGACGATCAATGGTGTGGCCAGGTGGGACCTCGTGCTTGCGGAGCCAGCCTGGGAGACGCGCCCAACCTGCGGGCGTCATCGCGCCGACCTCGTTGCGCGCCGGGATGCGGAGGAACTTCTCGACCCGAGCCGCGTACGCGGGCCAGCTCTTCGCAGACCCGCTCGAGTCGCGCCAGCGGTGGCTGCGACGCCAGCGCGCAGACGCCATGAGCAGCGCGTAGAAGCGCGGCGCCTGCGACCTCACGCGAGCGACGGCCGCGGTGGCCGTCGCACCTCCGCCGAGACCGCCGGTGAGCCCCGTGATGATCACCGAGATGGCGGCGCCCTCGACGATCATCTGCGCGATCTCGGCGAGCAGTGCGCGGGTGCGGGCGCGGGCATCGTCGACCGCCGCGGCGTAGTCCTCGCACGCCGACGCCAGCTCGGACAGCTGCCAGGCGACGTCGCCGATCAGCGTCGTGAGGTCGGTCAGGGCGTCGACCGCGAGCGGGACCTCGGGCGAACGCTGCGCCTCGACCATCGAGACGGCCACGTCGACGTCGTCGGCGAGACCCGCCGTCGATGCGGCTGCGCGGCGCCAGGCATTGCCGGCAGCCCGCAGCCGGTCGACGTCCGCGCCCGGCCAGAAGAACCCTTCGACCTGGTCGAGGATCCACGAGTCGACGACGCCGAGCGAGGGTTCCTGTCGCCCGAGGCTCGACGGTGGCGCAGCGGGTCGGATCCGCGCGTACGCCGAGTCGTGGAGGTCGCCGCCCGCGTAGCCCAGGACTGACTTCCCGCCAGCTGTGGCCTCGGCCGACGCGTGGTGGGCGCCGGTCGCCGCGAGCAGACGACCGGCACCGATGAAGGCGTGGGTCAGGTCGGCGAGCGCGGTGAGTGCTTCGCGCGCCCCGGCGTCGTACGCCGCTGCGAAGCTGGTGCTGGTCGCGTCGTCGCCCGCCATCCCGGCCGATGCAGCCAACCGCCCGGCCAGCGCTTCAGTGAGGACCGCGCTGGTGTGGTTGGCCGTCAGACAGGCATCGGCCGCTCGGGTGTAGCCGCCGCACTCCACGCTGATCCGCACATCGACCACCCTTGACGAGCGGGGATCGCCTGCGCGACCCCCGTCGGGCAATCTGTGGATGACGTCGGCAACCGGCGTCGAAGCGGGTGAGCCGTTGTCCACAGATCGCGATTCCCGCGTTTCCGCGAGGTGCGCGCGAGGGCAGGTGAAGGCCATGACCAACGACGACTTCATCGGCTCGATCCAGGTCCGACCCCCGCTCAACGAGGCGGAGGTCGCGTACCTCCTCGCGTTGCTCGACTCCGACGGCACGCTCCGAGGTACGCCCACGGGGCGCGGCGACACAGGTGTGCCGTTCGCCCGTCTCGCGTGGGCGGTCTGCTTCGAGGGCTGCTGCCTCGTGTGGAACAGCGAGGAGGACTCGAAGTGGATGGTGGAGTCCCTCCGCTTCGTCGTCGACCACCTCCTGCGGAGCGGCGCCAAGGCGGAGGGGCATCCGAGGTTCGCCGAGTTCACCTTCGACCACGAGCTCAGCGGCGCCGTGATGGGGCGCAGCCCTTGTGACCGCTCGATCCGGTTCGTCACGGTCGCCGACAACATCGTGACCGGACGAGCCGTGCCGGAGCCCTGCGACGAGGTGCGGGTGCAACCGATGCGCAGTGGGCGCAAACGCCCCGACAACGTGATCGAGCTCCGCCCGCGGCGGGCCTGAGCAGATCGTGCGAGCATGCCTCGCATGCCGGACGTCGTGCGCAGCGTGGGGTTCTCGCCCGTCAAGGGCATGCGCCACCTCGCGCTCGACCACGTCGACCTCGACGAGCAGGGCGCCGTCGGTGACCGAGCGTTCTGCCTCGTGGACCCCGAGAAGCAGCGCGTGCTCCGCACCGTGCAGCACCCTTCGTTGATCGCGGTGGTGGCGCACACCGCAGGAGACCTGCTGACGATGACCCTGCCGAGCGGCGAGCAGGCACGCGGGCCGGCAACGTCGAGCGGCGAGAGCATCACCTGTGACTACTGGGGCAGGCAGGTCGACCTCGCGCTGACCGACGGTCCGCACGCCGCGCTCGTGTCCGACTGGCTGGGCCTGGACGTACGCCTGGCGCGCGCGCCGCGGGGCGCGGTGGTCTTCGCCGATCCGATCACGGTGGTCACGACCGCTTCCGTCGAGGCGCTGGGTGAGCAGGTGCAGCCGGCGCGCTTCCGCGCGACCCTGGTGGTGGAGACGGATGAGCCGTGGGTCGAGGACACCTGGCTCGGGCGGGAGCTGACCGTCGGCGGTGCCACGATCCGGATCGGCGGGCCGATTCCGCGCTGTGCCGTCATCGACCACCACCCCGAGACGGGGGAGAAGGATGCGCGGCTGCTCAAGGAGCTCGTCAAGGAGCGTCCGACGAACAGGGCCGGCGAGCCGATGTTCGGCGTCTATGCCACGGTGGTCGAGCCGGGTCGGGTCACGGTCACGCGCTGACCGACTGCCAGAGCCTGACGTTGGCCGAGACCGCCTGCGAGTAGGAGTCGTCCGCGGCGGTGACGATCGCCCGCAGCGCGGCGAGCGCGGTCACCATCTCGGCGCACCCGTCGCGCCACGAGTCGTACGACAGCACCTGGGCGTCGGCCGCGCGACCGGACCATCCGTCCTGCAGCCGTGCCTGCGCGAGGTCCAGCTCGGCAGCGATGCCGACGAGGTCGCGCTGGCAGGCCGCGAGCTCGGCGAGCGTCGCGCGCAGCTCGTCCAGGTCGACGTCGTACGCCGTCGTGGTCACGGCAGCCGTCCCGAGAGCAGGTCCGACGAGCCAACGGCCAGGGCGTCCGCACTCGCGAGGTCGCCACGCGCCAGGTCGAGCGCCTGCGCCGCCTCCGACAGCTCGGACACCACACCGGCCGTCGCCGTGCTCCACTCCTCCCACCGGACCCGGAAGGCATCGGCCGCGCTGCCGCGCCAGGTGGCGAGCACCGTCTCGATCGAGCGGTCGGCCCGGCGGCGTCGCACGTCGAGGTCCTCGAGCCGCTCGCGGAGGACGGCCGTCGAGGCGGCGTGGGCGGCTGGGTCGAGGGTGACGGTTCCCGAGAGGATCATGCGTCGATCGTGACTCCCGGGACGAGCGAGCAACACCCGCCCGGGACGATCTGTGGAGAACTCAGGCGAGCAAAGGCGGCATCAGCGTGTCGACCCGCGTCGTCAGCACCGCGAGGACGCGACGGTCGACCCCGACGACGGGTTTGATGGTGGCATGAGCCGTCCCCTCCATCTCGTCTTCATGGGCGTCACCGGCTCGGGCAAGTCGACCGTGGCGCGCGCCGTGCAGGAGCGGCTCGGCTGGGAGCTCGCCGAGGGCGACGACTTCCACCCGCCCGAGAACGTGGAGAAGATGAGGCAGGGCACCCCGTTGACCGACGCCGACCGCTGGGGCTGGCTGGAGTCACTCGCCGCCTGGACGGCGGAGCGCGATGCCCGCGGCGAGCCGACGATCATCACCTGCAGTGCCCTGCGCAAGGCCTATCGCGACGTGCTGCGCCACGGCGGCGAGGGCACGTTCTTCGTGCACGCGACCGGCGACAAGCACCTGATCCTCGACCGGATGAACGCGCGCGAGCACTTCATGCCGCCCAGCCTGCTCGAGTCCCAGCTCGACCTCCTCGAGCCGCTCCAGCCCGACGAGCACGGCTTGGACGTCGACCCTGCGCTGTCGCTCGACCAGATCGCCGGACTCGTGCTCGCCCGGCTCGACCTCGGCTGACACCGGTCGCGCCGGAGACGCGCGGACAGAACCACCGATCGCGGCACCCTCGCCGCGTGGACATCGGCGCCTCGGGCGGGTTGTGTCCGCGCGCCTACGCCTCGCTGGCGGTCCGGCGGACCTTCAGCACCGCGTCCGCCACGGCGATCTCCTCGCCCGTGTGCGGGTGCGCCTGGGTGCGCGGCCGCGCCTCGCACACCACCACCTCGAAGCCCTCGGGCACCGCCGGGAGCAGCTCCTCGGCGGTGAACATGAAGGTGGTGTGCCCGTGCCGCAGCCCCGTGTGCAGGTCGTCCGGGTGGTGCCCGACCACGAGCAGTGTCCCGCCCGGGGCGACCGCGGACGCGAGTCGGCGTACGACGTCCGGCATCCCGCCGTCGGGCAGGTGGAAGAAGTGCGACGTGACCAGGTCCCACGTCTCGCCGGCCGCGTCGAACGTGCGTACGTCGACCCGGCGGGTCTCGATCCGGTCGTCGACCCCTGCCTCCTTCGCGTGCAGGGTTGTCCGAGCGAGGGCGGACTCGGCGAAGTCGACGGCCGTCACGTCCCAGCCCTGCGAGGCGAGCCAGATCGCGTCGCCGCCCTCGCCGCAGCCGATGTCGAGCGCGCGACCGGGCGTCAGGCCGGGCGCCTCGGCGGCGAGCTGGACGTTGACCCGCCCGCTCCACACCGTGTCGCCGGAGTAGCGCTCCTCCCAGGCCGGCCGCTCGAAGAACCCGTCGCGGCGCTCCTGCACGGCACGCGCCGCGTCGGCCGAGGCGATCTCGGCGTTGATCCACGCACCGACCCGGACGCCGTGGGCGGCCGACGCGATCAGGATCATCGCGATGTCGGTGGCGTTGCCGGCGGCGAAGATGCCGGGCACCGAAGTCGCGCCCGACGGCTCGATGTCGATGACGGAGCCGAACGCGACGCCGTTCATCTCGAAGGGCTTCGGCTCGATGCCCAGAGGTCCGAGGAAGTCGGCGCGCACGTGCGGTTGCGTGGCGACCACGATGGCGTCCCGCTCGAGCACCGAGCCGTCGGCCAGTCGCAGCCCGACGAGGGAGTCGCCGTCGGTGACGACCTCCTGCGGCGTGCCGTGGGCGAAGCGGACGCCGATGGCGCCGAGCTTCTCCAGCTCTTCCTCGGGGATCTCCACGCCGTCGTGCACGACCATGACGACGTCCTCGGACAGCTGGCGGAAGAGCAGGCCGTGGTGCGCCGACATCGGCGAGGTCGCGAGCACCGCGATCGCCCGGTCGCGCACCTCCCAGCCGTGGCAGTAGGGGCAGTGCAGCACGTCGATGCCCCAGCGCTCGGCGAGGCCGGGGACGTCGGGCAGCTCGTCGACGACGCCACCGGTGACGAGGATGCGCCGCGCGCGGACGCGCCGTCCGCCGGTGGTCGTGACGAGGAAGTCGTCGATCGCGCCCGACAGGCCGACGACCCGATCGGCGATCACCTCGACGTCGTACGCCGCCACCTCGGCGCGGCCGAGCTCGAGCAGCTCGAGGGGGTTGACGCCCTCGCGGCCGAGGTAGTTGTGGGCGTGGTCCGCCGGGGCGTTGCGCGGCTCGCCGGCGTCGATGACGAGCACCGACCTCTTCGAGCGGCCGAGGGCCATCGCTCCGCTCAGGCCGGCGACACCGCCGCCGACCACCACCACGTCGTACGTGTCCTGCATCGAGTTCTCGTCCATGGGACGAGCATGCGGGAGGGTTGGCGGTATTGACAAACAATCTTGCTGCAATGGCAAACTGAGGCCATGGATGACGAAGGAGTGTTGCGCGGGGTCGGGCCGCGCCTGCGCCAGCTGCGGCTCGAGCGCGAGGCGACGCTGACCGACCTCGCCGAGGAGACCGGCATCTCGGTGAGCACGCTCTCGCGGCTCGAGTCAGGGCAGCGCAAGCCGACCCTCGAGCTGCTGCTGCCGCTGGCCCGCGCGCATCGCGTCGCGCTCGACGAGCTGGTGGACGCGCCCGAGACCGGGGACCCGCGCATCCGGTCGAAGCCGGTCGTGCGGCACGGGCGGACGTTCATCTCGCTGACCCGACGCCCCGGTGGGCTCCAGTCCTTCAAGATGCTGCTGCCCGTGGACAACACGCCGCCGCCGACGCTGCAGACGCACGAGGGCTACGAGTGGCTCTACGTGCTCAGCGGCAAGGTGCGCCTGATGCTCGGCAACCGCGACCTCACCCTCGAGCCGGGCGAGGTGGTCGAGTTCGACACCCGTACGCCCCACTGGGTCGGCAATCCCGGGCCCGTCCCCGCCGAGGTGCTCGCGATCTTCGGGCCCCAGGGCGAGCGGATGCACGTCCGCTCCTGAGGCTTCGGGGTCAGAGCGCGCTGAGGTCTGGCGGCACGTCGACCGACAGCTCCTTCAACACCTCGAGTGGTACGACGTCGAGCGCGCGCTCCGAGGTCGAGGCCAGGACGACCGGGGCGGCGACGCCGGCGGCGTACGCCTGGAGCCAGCGGGCTGCGACGACGCACCAGCGATCACCCGGCACCAGGCCGGGGAAGTGCCACTCGGGTCGGGGTGTCGAGAGGTCGTTGCCGACGGAGCGCTGGTGGGCGAGGAAGTCCTCGGTCATCACCGCGCAGATCGCATGGAGCCCGACGTCGTGCGGGCCGACGGTGCAGGTGCCGTCGCGGTGGAACCCCGTGACCGGTTCGGTGCCGCACGGTTCCAGCTCGCCGCCGAGGACGTTGCGCTCGCTCACGGGACGAGCATGCCCGCTACGACGACTGGCGCGCCGCCTTCTTGGCCTCGGCCTCCGCGCGCCGCTCGACGAACCGGGTCGCCTCGCCGTCGAGCGCGGCGACCGCGGCCGCCAGCTCGTCGCGCGCCTTCTCGCCGTCCTCGTCGAGGCCCTCGAGCTCCCACACGCCCCACTGCCGCAGCAGCGGCGTGACGATGTCGTCGTGGTGGATGCGCAGGTCGTAGATCCCGGCCTTCGCCATCTGCACCGCCTTGCGGGAGAAGCCGGGGATCACGCTGCCGGGCATCTGGAAGTCGACGACCTCCTCGGTGATCGCGCGCATCGTCTGGCTGGGCGTGAGCTCGAGCGCGGCGGTGACGAGGTTGCGGTAGAAGATCATGTGCAGGTTCTCGTCCTTGGCGACCCGGCTCAGCAGCTTCTCCGCGATCGGCTCCGCGGTGTAGCGGCCGGTGTTGCGGTGCGAGATGCGGGTGGCGAGCTCCTGGAACGACACGTAGGCGCAGACGTTGAGCAGCGACTTGTCGAGCGCCTCGTAGCCGGACTCCATCGTCTCCATCCGCGCCCGCTCGAGCTCGACGGGGTCGACGCCGCGCGTGACCAGGAGGTAGTCGCGGATGCAGAACGCGTGCCGGCCCTCCTCCGCGGTCCAGCGGTTGACCCACGTGCCCCAGGCGCTGTCGCGGCCGAAGGCGCGGTCGATCTCACGGTGATAGCTCGGCAGGTTGTCCTCGGTGAGCAGGTTGACCTCGAGCGCGGTCCGCGCGATCGGTGACAGCTGCGACTGCGCGACCTCCCACGGATCCCCGCCGAGGTCGGCGAAGTCGCGACCGAGGCTCCAGGGGACGTACTCGTGCGGCATCCACTCGTCGGCCATCGACATGTGGCGGTTGAGGTTGTCCTCCACGGTTGCCTCGAGCTCGGTCAGGAGCTGGTCGGTGTCGAGAGGTGTCATGGATGCAGCTCCTCGAGTTGTCGGCGAGGGCGCGGTGTCCTCTAACTCCTGCCTACACCCACGCGGTCGGGCCTGACCAGAGGCTGGACGGTGCGGCGTCCGGTGCGGGAGCGTCCTGACCTTCCCGGGATGAAGGGTCGCGAGGGGTGGCCTGCCCGAAGAAGGGGCTGCGGGGAAGGGTGGACGTGCGCCCGTGCCGGGCTGGTCCACCCTGGCATCGTGGCGAGCCCCACGCGTCACTCCTCACCCTCGCGGCCCGTCTCTGGAGTGGCCGGTGGTGTCTCTGGGGCTCGTGGCACGCTCACCGAGGCTTACGTACAGCCCTTTACACCGCTTCATACCCAGTTCTCTGAAAACGCCACGGAATGTCGCAGGACTCTTTAGGTTGAGTCTGCTTCGGCCACCCGGAGCACGACAGGTCTTCGAAGTCGCTCAGATAACGCGAGGCACACATGACTCAGGATGCAGCCCAGCCCCGGAAGGGCACGGGTATCTCGGTCGCCGGCTGGCCGCTGGGCCGCAAGATGGCGATGGCACTGGCCATCCCGCTGGTGCTGGCCGCCGTGCTCGGTGGCCTGCGCGTGGCCGGAGACCTCGGCGACTCCCGCCAGGCCGCCACGAGCGCCAAGCAGGTCACGATCATCCAGCCCGCGATCGCCTACCTGACGTCCTCCGAGTCGGCGATGGTGGCCGCGCAGTCCGACAGCGCCGCCAGCCAGGGCGACCTCATCGACGCGATCGACGACCTCGTCACCAACGGCGAGGCGCTGACCCAGGCCAAGGACGCCGCCGACCTCAACGACCTGCAGACCGCCCACGTCGACGCACTGCTCGACCTGAGCCAGGCGATGCGCGGCGCGGGGGCCGAGACCCTCGGCCCGGCCACGTGGGTCGCCCTGGTCCGCCAGCTCGAGTCCAGCGTCTCCCAGCTCATCACCAGCGTGAACGCCGCCCAGGAGAACCCCGAGCCGCGGCTCGAGCAGCTCTCCCAGGTGATGAGCGGCCGGCTCTCGCTGGCCCTCCAGCAGGGTCTCATCGCCATCACGCTCTCGCAGTCGACCTCGCAGGAGCTGTTCTCCGAGATCGGCGTCGAGGCGGCCGCCATCGACCGTCTCGCGGGATCCGTCGAAGGGGCCGAGGACCAGACCGCCCTCCTCCGCCTGCAGAACACCAAGCACGCCGCCCAGGTCCGCGACGACGCGGCCACGAACCTCGACGGGCGCGACGCCTACGCGCCGTACGACGAGCTCACCCAGACCCTCTCCAAGGGCGTGACCTCGTCGCTCGACGATGCCGCGTCCGTCGCCCAGCGCAACGCGATCATCGGCGCCGCGCTGACCCTCCTGGCCCTCGGCCTGGCGATCGCGATCGCCTTCGCCATCGCCCGCAGCCTGCTCGGCCCGATCAACAAGGTGCGCGAGGGTGCGCTCGCGGTGGCCCGCCACCGCCTGCCCGACGCCGTCGCCCGGATCCGTGCCGGTCAGGAGCCCGAGCCGATCACCACGATCGACGTGACGACCAACGAGGAGGTCGGCCAGGTCGCCCGTGCGGTCGACGACCTCCACCGTCAGGCCATCCACCTCGCCTCCGGCGAGGCCCAGCTCCGCCAGACGGTCAACGCGATGTTCGTGACCCTGTCGCGCCGGTCCACCTCGCTGGTCAACCAGCAGCTGGCCCAGATCGAGCGCCTCGAGCACGACGAAGAGGACCCCAAGCGCCTCGAGTCGCTGTTCCGCCTCGACCACCTTGCCTCGCGCATGCGTCGTACCGCCGACTCGCTGCTGATCCTCGCCGACGCGCCCAACCGTGCCGCCGGCCAGTTCAGCCTCACCGTCGGTGAGGCCCTCCAGGCCGCCACGTCTGCCGTGCAGGACTACCAGCGCGTGCAGATCCTGTCGCACCTCAACACCCGCGTGGGCGACGAGGCCGCGGCCGACGTGGTCCACCTCCTCACCGAGCTGGTCGACAACGCCCTGACGTACTCGCCCCCCGGCGAGCCCGTGCGCCTCGCGGCCAAGCAGGGCGACAACGGCGTGACGATCACCGTCACGGACTCCGGGCTGGGTGTGCCGCCGGCCGAGCTCGAGGTGCTCAACCGCGACCTCGCGCACGGTGCCGAGGCCACTCCCGACACTGCCCGCCGGATGGGTCTGTTCGTGGTCTCGCGCCTCGCCGACCGCCACGGCATCGACGCCTCCCTCTCCCGCAACCCGGGCGGCGGCATGACCGCCTCCGTCCTGCTCCCGCCCTCGCTGCTGCCCGACCTGCCGCAGGTCGGAGCCCCGGCTGCCGGTGCCGCCGGGCGCAGCGAGGTGACCGCATCCACCACCTCGACCACCGTCGAGACCGTCGAGGCCGGCGGTCCCCAGGAGTCCCGCCGCGAGGCGCGCAACCGCGCCCGCGTCGAGAAGGCCCAGGCCAAGGCCGCCCAGAAGGCGGCGCAGAGGTCGACCGACGAGCCCGCTGCGGTCGCCGCTCCCGTCGCCGAGGCGGAGGTCGTCCAGGAGGACGTCCCGGTCGCCACGTCGTCCGAGTCGGCGGACACCACCGCCGAGGTCGGGTCCGACGCCGCCGGTACGCCGGAGCGGCCGTCGCTCGACAGCCTGCTGCCCCGTCGCGAGCCCGGCGCCAACATGCCTCGCACCGGCGCGGAGGCCTTCCTGCCGCCGGAGACCTCCGGTGCCACCGGCCCGCTCTTCGGCAAGCGTCCCGACCCGGATGCGTCGACCGCTGACGAGTCGAGCCGTACGCAGAAGGTCGCGTCGGTCGTCCCGATCACCGCCCTGGCCTCGCGCCAGCGCGCCCAGGCCGAGCAGGCCCGGGCCGAGGAGCCCGTCGCGGACGAGACCTTCGTCGACGACACCGTGGACGAGGCCGATGCCGACGGCACCGTGGTGGACGAGGCCGTGACCGACGAGGCCGTGGCCGACGAGGCCGTCGCCGAGGCGCCCGAGGTCGAGGACGATGTCGCGACCGAGCCCGCCCGTGCCCACGACCCGCTCTCGGACCCGCTGCCCGCGAACGCCTTCGACGAGGACGACGCCGACGAGCAGGCCGACGAGCAGGCCGACGAGCAGGTCGCCGAGGCAGACGTTGAGGATCCCATCGCCGCGGAGCCCGAGGCAGCGCCCGAGCCCGAGGCCGACGAGCCCGTCGCCGAGGCGGACGAGGACGACCTGCACGTCGACGTCGACGACCCGCTGGGTCTCGGCTCCGGATCGCTGCCCGAGGACGTACAGCCCGAGGACGCGCAGGCCGACGAGCCCGTCGCCGAGGAAGCTGCCGAGGAGCCGGTCCAGGAGCCCGTCGCCGAGGACGTACAGCCCGAGGTCGCGCAGGCCGAGGACGTACAGCCCGAGGTCGCGCAGGCCGAGGAGCCCGTCGCCGAGGAAGCTGCCGAGGAGCCTGTCCAGGAGCCCGTCGCCGAGGAGCCCGTCGAGGAGCCCGCGGAGGAAGCTGTCGAGGAGACCGTCGCCGAGCCGGCTGCCTTCGTGGTGGACCACTCGCTCAACGGCCGCAACGGCTCCAACGGTCACTCGACCAACGGCGCCGGAGCCGCGCGCTCCGGTGGCGACTCCCCGATCTTCAAGTCGATGCGCTCGGGCTGGCTCACCGGCGATGCCGACGAGATCCACGAGACGGAGGTCGACCGGGGTTGGGAGATCGCCGCCCAGAACGTGGTCGAGGTGTCGCCCCTTGCATCGCCCGCCGCAGCACTATCCACGGTCACGGGACTGCCGCGTCGTGCCCCGGGAGAGCGTCTCGTTCCCGGTAGCGTGACGCCGCCCACGGCAGCCAAGACCCGCGACCCCGAAGCGATCCGTCGCCGCCTCCAGTCCCACAAGGCCGGAGTCAGCCGTGGTCGAGCAGCAGTCCAGAGTTCCACACAGCACACGGAAGCAGGCCCCGCATGACGTACGAATCCGCCGCCCCCGCCGCCAGCTCCGCTGGTGACGACCGCGACCTCGACTGGGTGATGTCGAAGTTCGTCGACGACGTCCCTGACGCCGCCCACGCCATCCTCGTCTCTGCTGATGGTCTCCTGATGGCCTCGAGCACCGGCATCCCCGGTGAGCGGGCCGAGCAGGTCGCCGCAGTCTCCTCGGGACTCGCCAGCCTCGCCGTCGGCGCGGCTCGCCTCTTCGAGGGCGGCTCGGTGATGCAGACCATCGTCGAGATGGAGATGGGCTTCCTGATGCTGATGAGCGTCGGTGACGGGTCGAACCTCACGGTGCTCACCACGGAGGAGGCGGACATCGGCCAGGTGGGCTACGAGATGGCACTGCTGGTGGACCGTGTGGGACGTACCGTCGAGGCCCAGGCCCGCGTCGGTGCGGGCGGCTGAGCCGGACCAGTGACATGACGCCGCCGCACGAGCCCGAGGAAGAGGTCTACCGACCTCGACTCATCCGCTCCTACACCATCACCGCAGGTCGGACGGCCACCAAGGTCGACCTGGCCCTGGAGGCGACGCTTCGCCTCCAGCCTGGTGTCGAGGCGCCCGTCCTCAGCTATCCCGCCGCGCAGGTTCTCGAGGTCTGCGACCGGCGATCCGTCGCCGAGGTGTCGGCACTGACCAAGATGCCGATCGGCGTCACCCGCGTGCTGCTGGGCGACCTGATCGAGCAAGGCCTGATCCGCATCCAGGCGACCATCACCGACAGCACGTCGACAGATGAGCGACTCGAGCTCATCGAAAGGACCCTCCGTGGACTTCGAAACTACTAAGGCACAGCGCGCAGCTGCGTCGACCAAGATCGTCATTGCAGGCGGCTTCGGCGTCGGCAAGTCGACGCTCGTCGGCGCCGTCTCCGAGATCGACCCGCTGCGCACCGAGGCACTCGTCACCAACGAGTCCGAGGGCGTCGACGACCTCGCCGCCGTGCCGACCAAGGCCACCACCACGGTGGCCATGGACTTCGGCCGGCTCACCCTCGCCGAGGACCTGGTCCTCTACCTCTTCGGTACGCCGGGCCAGCGCCGGTTCTGGTTCATGTGGGACGACCTGTGCCGCGGCGCCATCGGTGCCATCGTCCTGGTCGACGTCGCCCGCCTCGACGAGTCGTTCTCGCCTCTGGACTACTTCGAGTCCAAGGGCATCCCGTTCATCGTCGCCGTCAACGAGTTCGACGGCGTCGCGCGCTACCCCGCCGAGGAGATCGCCGCCGCGCTGGCCCTGCCGCCGGAGGTGCCGATCATCAGCCTCGACGCCCGCGACCGCGAGCAGGCCAAGGGTGCGCTCGTGAAGATCACCGAATACGCCCTCACGCGACTGCGTGAGTCGCTTACCGCGAATGTGAACTGAGATCATGAACCGTCGTCCCAGCACCGTCCGCGCTGCCGCAGCAGCGTTGTCCTCCGTGGCCCTGATGGCCACGCTGAGCGCTTGCGGTGGCGCCGCCAGCGGCGAGTCCGCCGACAGCCTCTCGGAGGTCTCGCTCGTCTTCAAGGGCGCGCTCACTGTGTGCACCGACAGCCCGTACGCGCCCTTCGTCTACGAGCAGAAGGGCAAGCTGGTCGGCTTCGACATCGACCTGGCCAGGAAGGTCGCAGACGCGCTCAAGGTCGACCTCGACGTGATCGACGTGGCGTTCGACGACATCACGTCGGGCAACTCGCTCAACAACGACGCGTGTGACGTGGCCGTCTCGGCGATGACCATCACCGGTGAGCGGGCGCGCGTGCTCGACTTCTCCAGCCCGTACTTCAACGCCAAGCAGGCGCTCATCACGCCGCGTGGCTCCGGACTCGACCAGCTCGACGAGCTCGGTGGTGCCCGGGTCGGTGTCCAGAAGGACACCACCGGCGAGACCTTCATGAGCGACTTCGCCCCCGCCACCACCCAGGTGACGGCGTACGCCGATGCGGCGGGCCTCCAGGCCGCGCTCAACGCGGGCGAGATCGACGCCGCGATGCTGGACAACACCGTCTCGGGCGAGTTCGTCTCGACCAACGCCAAGCTCAAGCTCGCCCGGGAGTTCGACACCGGTGAGCAGTACGGCATGGCGGTCAAGAAGGACGGCAACATCCCGCTCCTGCGCAAGATCAACAACATCCTCGCCGGCCTCTACGAGGACGGCACCTACGACAAGATCTACGACAAGTACTTCGGCTGATCGCTCAGGCGTACGTCGCCGCTCGAGCGGTGGTCCACCCACCTTCCGCACGCCGGAAAGGTGGCTGGGCCACCGCTCGACTGCGTGGTGGGGCTAGGGCGCGATCGTCAGGAACAGGAACGCCGCGAGCAGCACGAGGTGCACGCCGCCCTGCAGCGGCTTGGCCCGGCCGGGGACGACGGTCAGGATCGCCACCGCCGCGGTGAGGAGCAGCAGCACGCTCTGCAGCTGGTTGAGGCCGAGCTCGAGCGGGCCGTCGAGCCAGATGCTGGCGACGGCGATCGCCGGGATGGTGAGGCCGATCGAGGCCATCGCGGATCCCAGCGCCAGGTTGAGGCTGACCTGCACGCGGTTGCGGGACGCAGCGCGCACCGCCGCGATCGTCTCGGGGGCCAGCACGAGGAGCGCGATCACCACGCCGACGACGGCGGGCGGGAAGCCGAGTGCCGCCACCCCTGACTCGATGGCGGGCGACTCGATCTTGGCCAACCCGACGACGGCCACGAGCGAGACGACGAGGAGCCCGAGGCTGGCGTACGTCGCCCGGTTGGTCGGCGGGTCGGCGTGACCGTCCTCGTCGAGGTCGACCGGCTCGTGCTGGAAGGAGTCGCCGCCACCGGCCGAGGTCACCACGGGCGAGTGCTGCCCGAGGGTGACGGGCAGGAAGAAGTCGCGGTGCCGGATCGTCTGGGTGAAGACGAACATGCCGTAGAGCGCCAGCGACGCGATCGCCGCGAACGTCAGCTGGGCACCGGTGAACTCCGGGCCGGGTTGGGAGGTGGTCACCGAGGGGACCACGAGGCACAGCACCGCGAGGGCGATGACGGTGCCGAGCGCCGCGCCGGTGCCCTCGGGGTTGAACACCGCGAGGTGGTGCTTGAGCGCGCCGACCAGCAGCGAGATGCCGACGATGCCGTTGACGGTGATCATCACGGCGGCGAAGACGGTGTCGCGGGCCAGGCCGGCGGTGTCCTTGTCGCCGGTGACCATCAGCGTGACGATCAGGCCGACCTCGATGATCGTGACCGCGACCGCGAGGACCAGGGAGCCGTACGGCTCACCGACGCGGTGCGCGACCACCTCGGCGTGGTGGACGGCCGCGAGCACGGCACCGACCAGCAGCACGGCGAGGATCCCCAGCACGACCCCCTCGGGGTGCGCGAACCACGCCGGCACGAGCGCCACGATGGCCAGGATGGGAGTGACGGTCGTCCATGATGGCCTGCTCACACGCACCACCCTAGGGGTCGATCCTGAACCGACTTCTCAGCCCGGTCCGGGCTCAGCTCTCGGGGGTGGAGAGCTTCTCCAGCCGTGCGCGCAGCAGGGGCACGCGGTGGCTGTTGCCCTCGAGCGTGACGTACTGCTCCCCGAAGATCGCGAGCAGCGCGTCGTCGAGGCGACGGACGGCGCCGGCGGGGTAGCGGTAGCCCATCCGGCGGATCACCGCGTCGGCGTCGACCGACGTGAGCAGGTCCGCGAGGTCGTCGAGCGTGTCGATGCCGAGCTCGGCCAACAGGCCCGCGATCCAGTCGTAGTGGTCGGTGTGCGACCAGCCGGCGTCGCTGTAGTGGCCGGCGAGGAAGGTGGCGAGGTCCTGGCCGACGATGTGCCCGTCCTCGGCCTCGGTCGCACTGCCCGGCGCCGCCGCCTGGATCCGCTCGCGGATGGTGGCGAACTCCCGGTCGGCCAGCTCGATCAGGCCGGCGGCGAGGGTGAAGCGGCGGTCGAGGTCCGCGGCCGCGCCCTCGGGGACGTTGCCCTTGTAGCGGATGTCGTGCTCGAACTCAGCCCAGGCGTGCTGGAGGACCGTGCGCACCTGCACGCTCGCGCGGTTGCCCTCGAGCGTCGGGAGGCCGGCGCCGGGCAGGGTCTCGACCAGCAGGTGCCGGCTGGCGTAGCCGAACCGGCCGGACCGCGCGGTCTCCTCGCCGAGGTCACGGTCGTCGAGGATGGCGAGCTCGTCGTCGAGCACCTCCGCGACTGCCGCGACGTCGCTGTGGACGTAGGTGATGACGCGGACGCCGATCAGGTCGGTGATCTGCACCAGCGGCTCGGGGAAGAGCGGGGCGCCGCCCTCGGTGCGGTTGGCCTTCTCGGCGAACGACGCGACGCTCTTCGTGCGACCCGTGACGCTGAGGTAGTCGATGCCGGCGTCGTCGAGGAGCACCTGGATGAGCTCGACGTAGGCCCTGGTGGCGGAGGCCAGCTCCGGCTGGCGCGCGGCATAGGCGCGTACGGCCTCACGGACCGGCTCGGTCCCCACCTGCTCGCTCACCTGCACCTCATTCATGGCGCAAGCCTGCCAGACCGGGGCGCGGCCCACGACGTGCCTGACCGGGGAGCGACTGCGTCGTGGCTATCGTCGAACCACCATGACTACCTCACTGCGCCGCTCGGGCATCCGCATCCGGACCGCCGTCGCCCTCAGCACCCTGGCCACCGTGGCCCTCGTCGGCGGGCTGACCGCGTGCAGCGACGACTCCGGCGGGGACACCGCGACCGACCCCGATGCCTCCAGCAGCACGCCGTCGCCGTCGGACGACACCTCGACCGCCACGCCGAGCGAGACGCCGAGCGAGACGCCCGAGTCCGACCCGGGCACCGTCGAGACGATCGACGTCGTCGGCTCCGCCGGCGTCACCCAGGCGACGATGGTGCACGCGACCGAGGTCGGTGGGTCCACCTCGACGCTGGCGTTCGTGCTCGACACCGACCAGGCGGTCGACGACTTCGCCGCTCAGTTCGACCCTGCCTTCGCGGCACCCCTCGGCGCGGCGATCGGGGCCGAGAGCGGGCTCGCGCCCGACGCGACGCCCTACGCCGCGACGGTCGCCGTGGGCTGCGACGCGCCCCGCTCCGTCGCGATCGATGCCGGCGAGGCCGGCTTCGAGGTGGTGCCCCAGCTGCCCAAGAACACTGTGCAGTGCCTGGCGCCGATGACCTACGTGGTCGTCTTCACCGCGCCGGACGCCTGAGCCGGATCGACGGAGCCGTCAGCCGACCGGGGTGGTCGGCGGCGTCGTCGGGGGTGCGGTGGTCGGCGGCACCGTCGGTGTGGGAGTCGGCGTCGGGGTCGGCGTCGGGAGCAGCGGCACGACCGGCGGCAGCACGCCGGCGTACACCAGGCCGAAGGCGTTGGCGACCTTGCGCTCGCTGCCGTCCGAGGGCTCGTTGACCACGCCCATCGCGCCGGTGCCGTTGCGCGTGTACATCGCCGACGAACCGCCGCCGTCGAGGTTGATCGCGTTCTCGGCGCCGAGCGCGGTCATGAAGTCCGCGAGCTCGACCATCGTGTAGCCGCGGCTGGTCGCGGAGCGTCCGTCGACCACCAGGATGTAGAGGTGTCGACCGTCGGCGTCGATGCCGACCGCCGTACGCGGGTGGGCGATCGAGTTGTTGACGACGGTGCGCACGCCGTTGACCAGCAGCGGTCGGTCACCGCTGATCGCGGCCGTCGGGCGCCCGCCCTCGATGCGCTGGGCCAGCGTGACCTTCTCGCGCATCTTGAGTGCCTTGAGCTGGCGCGCGGCCCGCCCGACGCCGATCAGCACGCGGTCCTTCTGACGGATCTTGAGCCCGTTGGACAGCGTCGGCTTGTTGGAGACGACGCGGTTCTTGCGCAGCACGACCTCGCGGGCGCGCTTCTTGCCGTCGGTGACCAGGTAGCCCTTGGTGCGGTTCCACTCGTGCGTGTAGACGCCGATCCGGCCCTTCGGCACGATCGGGTGGTTGAACCCGTTGACGACCATGTTCGGCTGCTTGCGCACGGTGTACTGCACGCTGAGCGGGCTGACGTGCGGGCCGGAGGCGTCGAACCACAGGCTGGAGTTCACGCCGGGGATCCAGCCGTCGCGCGACCCGGTGAGGACACCGCTCGCGGGATCGATGGTGACACCGAGCGGCGCGTCCGTGCGGCCGATGTCGAAGAAGTCGCCGTTGACGGCGGTGAGCGCGCCGCCCCACCGGCCGAACTGGCTGGGCGTGCGGCGGCTGGTGACGAAGCCGGGCGTCAGTGGGCCGAAGCTGATGTTGGGTGCGTCGAGGTTGACGGTGACCAGGTTGATCTTGACCTGCCCGACCGGCTGCCGGCCGTCGACCTGGTCCCACTCGCGCAGCGTCACGCCGGGCGCGATCTCGTACGCCGTCTCGTTGGTGACGACCGCTGCCTTGCCGCGGAGGTTGACCGGCGGGCCGACCACGACGCCCGGCTTGCCGTCCGAGGTCTGGTTGCGGCCGCGGTAGCCACTCGTGCCGCCCGCTGCGGGGAAGCCCCCACGGGCCGAGGCACCGTCCCGGTCGCTCGCCACGGACGGGCCGACACCGAGACCCACGCCGAGGCCGGCGACGAGCACGCCGGCGGTCGCGACCGTCAGGGCGCGGCTGCGGGCCGAGCGGGGCGAGGAGGGCACGGGACGGCGCGTGGGGAAGGACACGCGCTCCAGAGTAAAGGACGTCGTGGGACTGGTGGGAAAATTGGGATCAGCGCGTCCTCGGCGAGCGCCGACGGCCCTAGGCTGACGTCGTGCCCGCCGAGCCGAAGTCCCCGACCGCGGGCACCGTGTGGAACACCTTCCACGCCGGCGACAACCTCGAGGTCCTGCCGCGGCTGGCGCCCGGCTCGGTCGACGTCGTCTACACCGACCCGCCCTACAACACGGGCAACGACTTCGCCTACGTCGACCGGTTCCGCGACGGCTCGCACGCGGACCCGTACGCCGGTCGGCACGCGGCCTGGACCGCCATGATGCGGCCGCGTCTCGAGGCCGTCCGCGAGGTGCTCGCACTGCACGGCGCCGTGTTCGTCAGCATCGACGACAACGAGGCCGCACACCTGCGGCTGCTGATGGACCAGGTCTTCGGGGAGGCCAACTTCCTCGCGCAGATCGTGGTCAACCTCAACCCCAAGGGCCGCCAGCTCGGCCGGGGGTTCGCCACCAGCCACGAGTACGTCCTGGCGTACGCCAAGCACCTGCCGTCCTGCCTGGTCGAGGGCAGCTCGACCGAGTCCGTCGACGAGGGCGACTTCCCGCTGACCGCGCCGGACGGGCGGCGCTTCCGCTACCTCCCGCTGCGCAACACCAACAAGAAGTTCAACCCGCTCACCGCGCCGACGCTGCACTTCCCGCTGTACGGCGACCCGGAGTCCGGTCGCGTCGCCACGGCGGAGTTCGCGGGCAGCCGGGCCCTCACGCCGGTCTTCGGCGACGGTCGTCCGGCGGTGTGGCGGTGGTCGCGGCCCCGCGTCGACGAGCGCCCGGACGACCTGGAGTGCCGGGTGATCCGCGGCCGTACGGGGGAGCGGGCCGACGTCTTCCAGCGCGACTGGCTCGAGCGGGAGGGCGGTCGCCGCAAGAAGCTGCGGACGATCTGGCTGGCCGAGGAGATCGGCTCCACCGACACGGCCGTCGCCGAGCTGAAGGCCCTCGTCGGTCACGTCTTCGAGTCGCCCAAGCCGACCGGCCTCGTGCGCCGGATCCTGTCGACCCTCCCGAGCGACGCCGTGGTCCTCGACCCCTTCGCCGGCAGCGGCACCACCGGTCACGCGGTCGCCCTCGCCAACGTCGCGGACGGCGGCACCCGCCACTGCATCAGCATCAACTCCACCGAGCCGACCCGCGAGGGCTCCAACGCCCGCCTCGCCGGCCTGGCGACCGTCGCCGACATCACCCGCGCCCGCCTGGGGGCGGTCGCCGAGCAGCTCGGCGGCGGGTTGACCATCATCGGTGGTTGAGGTGCGAGCAGGTCAGATGCCGGCGGCCTTCTCCAGCGCGTTCAGCTCGTCGTCGAGATACTGGAGCAGCCGCTGGAGGTGGGGGACGGTGCGGCGGCAGCCGGTGAGGCCGAAGCACATCTTGCCGTCGTAGGACGTGCAGGTGATGTTGAGCGCCATCCCGTTGATCGGGATCGACAGGGGATAGGTGCCGGTGAGCTTCGCGCCGTTCCAGTAGTGGGTGGTGCGCGGGCCGGGCACGTTGCTGACGATCAGGTTGTACGGCGGACGCACGACGCCCGACATCCGCAGGGCCGGGCCGAGGATGGCCGGAGCCTGGCCGAGGGCGCTCATGGTGAGGATCTGCGTGGGGGTCATCGACGAGAGGACGTCCTTGCCGTCCGTCATCGACTGGTGGATCGCGGAGAGCCGCTGGGCCGGGTCGGGCAGGTGGGTGCCGAGCTGCACCATCACCGACCCGACGGCGTTGCCGCCCTCGGCGGACGCGAGTCCGGACTGCTTGGCGTTGAGGCCCACCGGGACCATCGAGACCAGCGTCGTGTCGGGCAACGCGTCCAGGTCGGCGAGGTAGGTGCGCATCGCGCCGCTCACCATCGCGAGCACGACGTCGTTGATCGTGGTGCCGGTCGACTTGCCGACGCGACGCAACCGCTCGACCGGCCAGTCCTGGGCGGCGAAGCGGCGCGAGCCGGTGATGTTCTGGTTGAGGATCGTGCGCGGTGCATACAGCGAGAGCGCGGAGGTCTCGTTGCGCACGCTCTTGTTGAGGGTGCGGATCAGCGCGCCGGGCATCCCGGCGGCCTCGGACGCGAGCGCGAGGGTCGTACGCAGGGTGGCGGCGGAGACGCCCGACAGCGAGGCGCCGCCGTCGGACGGCTCCTCCTCGCGCGGAGGGCGCGGGCGCATCGCCCACGGGGCGGGCATGTTGCGCTCGTCGGGATCGGTCGAGAGCACGCTGGCGAGCAGCCGCATCGCCGAGACGCCGTCGACGAGCGCGTGGTGGGTCTTGGTGTACATCGCGACGCGGCCGTCACGCAGGCCCTCGATCACGTGGGCCTCCCACAGCGGGCGTTCCCACGCGAGGCGGGTGCTGTGCAGGCGCGAGCAGAGGTCGAGGAGCTCACGGATCCGGCCGGGCTTGGGCAGCGCGCTGTGCCGGACGTGGTGCTCGATGTCGAACTGCTCGTCGGGCTGCCACACCAGCTGGCCGGCCGTACGCGCGGAGCGGTGCGGGTGCTTGAGGAAGAGCGGCGCGATCTCCTCGACGTCGCGCATCTGCTCGTACATCTCGCGGACGTAGTTGCGACCCGCGCCCTCGGGCTTCTCGAAGAGCTGGAGGCCGCCGACGTGCATCGGCATGTTGCGGTTCTCCGCGAGCAGGAAGCCGGTCGCTGTCGGGTCGATCGGGTTCACCACTGGAATCTCCTCCGCCACGTCCCCCACGTGAGGGCGTCCGGGCATCCTCTCCTTCTGGAGACGACCGCCACAAGGGAGGGAGGTCGGTGTCTCAGCCCTCCAGCGAGTGGTCGAGCTCCGCGACGAGCGCGTCGACGACCGCGACCAGGTCGCCGCCGGACTCCCGCGCCACCGCGCGCTGGCGCTGGTAGGACGCACCGCGGGTCGGGATGTCGGCGACCGTGCGCAGCTCCGCCTCGCAGCCGAGCCGTCGGGCCACGGGTGTCAGGCGCTCGAGCAGGTCGTCGAGGTCGTCGGTCACCAGCCGTTCGCGGTTGTGGTCGTCGAGGATGACGATGGCCTCGAGGCCGTAGCGCGCCGCGCGCCACTTGTTCTCCTGCACCTGCCACGGCGGCATCGTGGGCAGCGTCTCGCCGTCCGCGAGGCGGGTGTCGAGGTCGACGACCAGGCAGTGGATGAGGGCGGTCAGGGCGGCGATCTCGCCGAGGTCGGACATCCCGTCGCAGACGCGGTGCTCGAGGGTGCCGAGGTGCGGCGCCGGGCGCAGGTCCCAGCGCACGTCGGCCATCGAGTCGATGATCCCGGTCGTCCTCTGGTCGTCGATGCACTTCTCGAACTCGGGCCACGTGTCGAACGTGAACGGCAGCCCCGCGGTCGGGAGCTGCTGGAACATCAGGGCCCGGTTGGAGGCGTACCCGGTGTCTTGTCCGGCCCAGATCGGCGAGCTGGCCGAGAGGGCGAGGAGGTGGGGGTACGTCGTCAGCATCGACGCGAGCACGGGCATCACGCGGTCGCGCTCGGGCATGCCGACGTGGACGTGCACGCCCCAGATCAGCATCTGGCGGCCCCACCACTGCGTCCGGTTGATCAGCTCGGCGTAGCGGTGACCCTCGGTCAGCTGCTGGTGCGACCAGTCGGCAAAGGGGTGCGACCCGGCGCCGAGCAGGTCGACGCCGAGCTCGCGGGCTGCGGGCGCCACGACCGCGAGGGTGCCCCGGAGGTCGGTCACCGCCTCGCCGACGGTGCCGCAGATCCCGGTCACGATCTCGACGGTGTTGCGCAGCAGCTCCTTGTGGAGCCGGCTCGGGTCGTCGAGGCGGCCGCTGGCGAGCTCGTGCACCTCGGAGGCGACGCTGACCAGGTCCCGGCTGACCCGGTCGACCAGCGCGAGCTCCCACTCCACGCCCAGCGTCGGCTGGGCTGACGCGTGGAAGTCGATGCGCATGCGCTCACTCTAGGGAGGACGCGACGGGGCGGGATCACCCCTCCGACGGGCGGCCCGGCATCGATGCGAGCATGGCCGCGTGGACCAGCACGACGAGCAGACCGAGGCCGAGCGGACGCGCGAGATCCACCTGTCGATGGACCTCATCCTGCGTATCGGCGAGATGCTCCTGTCCTCGGGAGCAGGTGCCGCGGACGTCACCGCGACGATGCGGTCGGTGGCCGACCACCTGGGCCTGCGCCAGGGCGAGGTGGACGTCACCTTCACCGCCCTCTCGATGAGCTACCAACGCTCCATCGACGACGTACCGATGCTGATGATGCGACACGTCCAGCAGCGGGACATCGACTACGAGGACCTCACCGCCGTCGACCACCTGGTGCGCGACCTCCTGCTGGACCGCACCGACCTCTACCTCGCGCGGACGCGGATGGCGACGATCGTCTCGCTCGGCCATGCGTTCCCGCGCTGGGCCGTCACCGTCGCCTGGGGCGTGATGGCCGCCGGCGTCGGCGTCTTCCTCGGCGGAGGGTTCGTGGTGTCAGCCGTGGCCGCGCTCGCGGCCGTGCTGATCGACCGGGTGCAGATCCTCATGGCACGGCGGCGGCTGCCGTTCTTCTACCACCAGGTCGCGGGCGGTGCGATCGCCACGCTGCTCGCCGCTGGCGTCGCGGCCACGCCGATCGAGGTCGACGAGTCCCTGGTCGTCACCGCCAACATCATCATGCTGCTGGCCGGGATCGGGCTCATGGGCGCGGTGCAGGACGCCCTCACCGGCTTCTACCTCACCTCCGGTGCCCGGCTGATCGAGGCGATGATGGCCACCGCCGGCATCATCGCCGGCGTCGCCCTCGGCATCTCCGTCTCAGGCGTCCTCGAGATCCCGCTCCACAACCTCGTGCCGGGCCAGTTCAAGTACTCCGACCTGCCGACCGTGGTGCTCGGTGCGGCCGTGTCGTCGGCCGCCTTCTCGGTCGCCTGCTACGCACCGCGTCGCGCGGTCGCGCCGATCGCGATGATCACCGCCGTCGCCGCGGCGATCTCGCAGGCCGTCGAGCTCAACGGCTTCGGTCGTGCGGCTGCTGCCGGAGTCGCGGCCTTCTTCGTCGGCCTGGTGGCGTACGCCGTCGCCGGACGGGTCCGGGTGCCGCCGCTCGTGGTCGCCGTGCCCGCGATCGTCCCGTTCCTGCCCGGCCTCTCGATCTACCGCGGGCTCACCTACCTGGCCGACGGCGGCGTCCTGGTCTCGCAGGGCATCCTCGCGCTGATGACCGCGATCTCCGTCGCGATCGCCCTCGCCTCCGGCGTGATCCTCGGGGAGTACGTCGCCCAGCCCCTGAAGCGCGAGGCGCGCAGGCTCGAGAGCCGGCTCGCCGGACCCCGGCTGGTCGGGCCGTTCCGCGCGATGTCCCGCGCCGAGCGGCGGGCGCTCAAGAAGTCAGGCGAGTAAGGGCGTCCAGCCACCGCTGGTGCGCGCCGTCGTACGGCGCCTGCCCCTCGCGTACGGCGACGACGAGCGCGTCGCACGCGGCCTGTGCCGCCGCGATGACGTCGGCCGGGTAGCCGTAGGCGACCTGGTGCTCGGCGAACTCGTCCTCGTCGTCGACGAAGGTCTCGCCGGGACCGGCCGTCAGGTTCTGCGGCGCCGATCGCGTCGACGTGGGCGGCAGCGACGACATCCGGATCACGTCGAGGTCGAGGTCCACGGCGCGCATCACGGTGCCGTCCCACTCGCCGGGCGTGGTGATGTCGATGTAGACGTCGCACCAGATGCCGGGCGCCTGGAAGGTGGCGGCGTACCAGCGGTCGGGCGGCACGCAGGTCACCGCGTCCACCTCGGAGTGGAACTCGTAGCCCGGTCGGTGGTTGTGCGTCCCCTGGGGGAAGCCGAGCCACTCACCGTGCTCGTCGGCGCCGAGGTAGATCCCCTCGAACTGCCAGTGCGGCCGGTCGCCCCACTTCGTCATCTCGCAGCGGATCGGGGTCCCCGGGACGAGCGTCATCCCTCATCCCTATCAGGTCGAGTCGGCGCATGTGTGCGTCGACATCGGGTCGAGTCGGCGCATGTGTGCGTCGACATCAGGTCGAGTCGGCCCATGTGTGCGTCGACATCGGGTCGAGTCGGCCCAAGGTGTGCAGATGCGCCGACTCGGCCTCCGCAAGGCGAGCAGATGCGCCGACTCGGCCTCTGCACGGCGAGCAGATGCGCCGACTCGGCCTCCGCACGGCGAGCAGATGCGCCGACTCGGCCTCCGCACGGCGAGCAGATGCGCCGACTCGGCCTCCGCACGGCGAGCAGATGCGCCGACTCGGTCAGCGGGGGAGGTGGACGGTGAGGGTGGTGTCGCCGGGCCCGGTGGCGAGGTCGACCGAGCCTCCGTGGGCGGCGACGATGGCCTCGACGAGCGAGAGCCCGAGGCCGGCGCCGCCGGCACGCGTGCGGGCGGCGTCGCCGCGGACGAAGCGCTCGAAGGCACGCGGTGCGAGCTCGGGCGGGAAGCCCGGGCCGTCGTCGTGGACCGTGAAGCCCTGGTCCGTACCGGTCACGGTGACCGTGCTGCCGGTGGGCGTGTACTTCCTGGCGTTGGTCAGCAGGTTGGTCACGACCTGGTGCAGGCGCGCCTCGTCGCCGAGGACGCTGAGCGGGGCGTCCGGCAGCGACAGCCGCCACTGGTGGTCGGGGTCGACCACGCGGGCGTCGTTGACGGCCTCGAGCAGCAGGCGTGACAGGTCGACCGGCGTGCGCTCGAGCGGGCGTCCCGCGTCGAGGCGCGCGAGCAGCAGCAGGTCCTCGACCAGCGCGGTCATCCGGGCGGACTCGGTCTCCACCTTGTCCAGGGCGGTCCCGGAGGTCTCCGGCCGCCGGCGGGCGAGCTCGGTGTAGCCGGCGATCGTCGCCAGCGGCGTACGCAGCTCGTGCGAGGCGTCGGCGACGAACTGCCGCACCTGCTGCTCGCTGCGGTGGCGCTGGGCGAGGGAGGCCTCGACGTGGTCGAGCATCGAGTTGAGGGCCGACCCGACCTGGCCGACCTCGGTGCGCTCGTCGGTGAGGTGCTCAGGCACCCGCTCGGACAGGTCGATCTCGCCCGAGGCGAGGGGGAGCTCGGCGACGCGGTGCGCGGTGGCCGAGACCTCGCGGAGCGGCGCCAGCTGGCGGCGTACGACGACATGCCGGCGCCGCCGGCGACGGCAACGGCCGCTCCACTCACGACCACGATGATGGTGAGCAGCCAGGTCAGGGCGTCGTCGACGTCCTGGGTGGGCAGACCTGCGACCGAGACCACGTCGACGTGGTCCTCCGCGATCACCCGGTACTCGCCGAGGCCCGGCAGCGTCACCTCGTGGACCTGGTTGTCGGTCGGCACGGTGCCGATGACGTCCAGCACGTCACTGGAGAGCTGGTCGGGGGTGGCCCCACCCGCTGTGGCGTCCCGCAGGACGGTGCCGCTCGACGCGCCCGTGGTGGGGTCGACGAGCGCGGTCAGGGTGCCGATGCTCTGGCCGCCCGGTCCCCGGCCGTCATTGTCGCGGTCCGGACGCCCGACGTCCGCGGGCGGCCCGTAGGCCCGGAACAGCGAGCTGCGCACCTGGTCGTCGAGCCGGTCGGTGAAGTAGCCGCGCATCACCAGCGTGGTCGCGGTCCCGATGACCGCCGCGGTCACGGCGACGAGCAGCACGACCAGGGCCACCAGACGAGTGGTGAGCGTCAGGGGACGGCTCATCACGCCGGCTTGAGGACGTAGCCCGCGCCGCGCATCGTGTGGATCATCGGGTCACGACCGGCATCGATCTTCTTGCGGAGGTAGGAGATGTAGAGCTCCACGACGTTGGCCTGCCCGCCGAAGTCGTACTGCCAGACCCGGTCGAGGATCTGCGCCTTGCTCATGACCCGACGCGGGTTGCGCATGAGGAACCGCAGCAGCTCGAACTCCGTCGCCGTCAGGCCGATCTCGGTGCCCGCGCGGTGCACCTCGTGGCTGTCCTCGTCGAGGGTCAGGTCGCCGACGACGAGGACGTTGCCGGCGTCGGCCTGCGCCGAGCTGCCGCCGCGCCGGATCAGGCCGCGCAACCGGGCGACGACCTCTTCGAGGGAGAACGGCTTGGTCACGTAGTCGTCGCCGCCGGCGGTCAGGCCGGCGATGCGGTCCTCGAGGGCGTCCTTGGCCGTGAGGAAGAGGACGGGCACGTCGTTGCCGTCGGCGCGCATCCGCCGCAGCACCTCGAGGCCGTCGAAGTCGGGCAGCATGATGTCGAGCACCACTGCGTCGGGGCGGAAGTCGCGTGCGGTGCTGACTGCATCGGTCCCGGTGTGGGCCATCGCCAGGTCCCAGCCCTCGTAGCGAAGGGCCATCGACAGGAGCTCGGCGATGTTGACCTCGTCGTCGACGACGAGCACGCGCACCGCGGATCCGTCGGGGCGGGTGAGCTGTTGCTGCATGGCCAGCATCTTGCCGTCGGATCCTGTGGAGTTCCTGTGAAGCGCCTGTCCGGTCGCGATCAGTGCTGGTTCAGCCGGGCCGCCTGCTTCGTCAGGTGGGTGCGCTCGGCGACGTTCGGCGCCAGCCGCGCTGCCTCGGCGTAGAGCCGCGCCGCGGTGGCGACGTCGCCGTCCTTCTCGTGGAGGTACGCCGACACGGCCCGGTGACGCGGCAGGGCGGGGTCCACCTCGGCGAGCGCGGCGAGGCCCGCCCGGGCTCCGTCCGCCTCGCCCACTGCCACGGCCCGGTTGAGCCGGACGACCGGGCTGCCGGTCAGGGCGAGCAGCTCGTCGTACCACTGCACGACCTGGACCCAGTCGGTCTCTGCGGCGGAGGGGGCGTCGGCGTGCAGCGCCGCGATCGCGGCCTGGAGCTGGAAGTCGCCGCGCTGCCCGCGCGCCAGCGCTGATTGCAGGATCGCCACGCCCTCCTCGATCAGGCGGGTGTCCCAGAGGCTGCGGTCCTGGTCGGCGAGGGGTACGAGCGCGCCGTCCGCGCGGAGCCGGGCGGGCCGGCGCGCGTGGTGCAGCAGCATCAGCGCGAGCAGGCCGTCGGTCTCGGGGTTGGCGGCCAGTGACGCGAGCTGGCGCGTCAGTCGGATGGCCTCGGCGGAGAGGTCGACGTCGCCGGAGTAGCCCTCGTTGAAGACGAGGTAGAGGACCCGCCGCACGGTGCCGAGGTCACCGGGCCTGTCGAACGATTCACCCGACACCGTCCGCTTCGCGCGGCTGATCCGCTGGGCCATCGTCGCCTCGGGCACGAGGTAGGCCTCGGCGACCTGGCGTGTCGTCAGGCCGGCGACTGCCCGCAGCGTGAGCGCCACCGCCGACGCCGGGGTGAGCGCCGGGTGGGCGCAGAGGAAGAACACGCGGAGGGTGTCGTCGGCGACCTCGACCGGCCCGGCGCTCGGCTCCGAGTCGACCGCGACCTCGCGCCGCTGCCGCGCGACGCCGGAGCGTACGCCGTCGAGGAACCGACGCCAGGCGACGGTGACCAGCCAGCCCTTGAGGTCGCGCGGGGGCGGTGGTCGATCAGGGTCCCCGACGTCGCCGAACGTGCGCCACGCCTCGACCAGGGCGTCCTGGACGGCGTCCTCGGCCTCCGCGAAGTCTGCCCCGCGTCGGACGAGGACGCCGATGACCGCCGGCACGAGCGGTCTCAGGGTCGCGGCGTCGAAGACGTCCACCGTCAGGGTCAGTCCTCGGTCGCCGACGGCGAGTCGTAGAACGGGCGCACCTCGAGCCACTCGTGGATCGGCTTGCCGTCCTTGCCCGGAGCCAGCGACAGGTCGCCCGCGAGCTCGACCGCGCGGTCCCAGCCGTCGACGTCGATGACGTACCAGCCGGCGATGAGGTCCTTGGTCTCGGCGAACGGCCCGTCGGTGATCGGACCGGTGCCCTCGTCGTTGGCGCGCACGAAGGCTCCCTCCATCGACAGCGCCTGCCCGTCGACGTACTCGCCGTTGGCCTCGAGCCCCTTGGCGAAGTCGTCCATGAACTGCATGTGGGCATCGACCTCCTCCGGCGTCCACTGGTCCATCGGGGCCTCGTTCGGGGCCTCGGGGGCTCCGCGGTAGTGCTTGAGCAGCAGGTACTTCGGCATCTCAGATCTCCTTGTCCGGTGCGACCATTGTGGTCGCATCCACCCCGGGGACGGAGCCGCGCCGGGGTTCTCGACATCGTCGGACCAGGATTTCGCGGGAATCTCAGGGCTGGCCCACAGGCCCCGCACAGGCAGCGGGTCGAGGCTCCTCCCATGAGCAACGACGAGACACAGCCCGTACGTCCCGACGGCGACGCCACGCTGCCGCCGGCCCCCTCGGCCGGACCGACGAGCCCTGCGGCGACCACGGCCGAGCCGACCACGGCCGAGCCGGTCGCGGCCGCGCCGGCGCCTGCTGCCCGCCGCGGCTTCGGTGAGCGGTTTCGCAGCCTGCGCCGCTCCGAGGACGGCGACCGGACCTACGGTCTCGCCGCCCTCATCGCCTCGGCGCTCGCCGGCATCATCGTCGGTGGCCTCGGCCTCGCAGCAGTGCAGGCCATCGGCCACGACGGGCCTGGCGACCGCGGCGGTTGGGTGCAACGCGAGGGCGGCTCGGATGAGCGTGGACCGGACTTCGGCGGTCGGGGCGGCATGCACGGCGGGCCTCCGGGGATGCCCGGCCAGGTCCAGCCGACCACGCCTCCGGAGGACGACTCGGACGGCTGAGCCGACCGTGAGGTGAAACCGCTTGCGACGGTCGGCGAGAATGGCGCCCGTTGTGAAGATCACCTACCCCGCCGAGCTCCCGGTCTCCGCGCGCCGCGACGACATCGCCGCGGCCATCCGCGACCACCAGGTCGTGATCGTCGCCGGTGAGACCGGGTCGGGGAAGACCACCCAGCTGCCCAAGATCTGCCTCGAGCTCGGTCGCGGGCTCGGGCCGGCGGGCGGGGGCAAGCTGATCGGGCACACCCAGCCGCGCCGGATCGCTGCCCGCTCGGTGGCGGAGCGGATCGCCGACGAGCTCGGCACCGAGCTGGGCGACGTCGTCGGCTACCAGGTCCGCTTCACCGACCGCACGTCGAAGGCCAGTCGGGTCAAGCTGATGACCGACGGCATCCTGCTCGCCGAGCTGCAGCGCGACCGCGACCTCCGCAAGTACGACACGCTCATCATCGACGAGGCCCACGAGCGCAGCCTCAACATCGACTTCCTCCTCGGCTACCTCAAGCGGCTGCTGCCGCGCCGCCCCGACCTCAAGGTGGTCATCACCAGCGCGACGATCGACGTCGACCGCTTCGCCGCCCACTTCGACGCGCCGGTGGTCGAGGTGTCGGGTCGTACGTATCCCGTCGAGGTCCGCTACCGACCGCTGCTCGAGCTGCCGGAGGACGACGAGGACGGCGAGCCGGTCCAGCGCGACCAGACCGAGGCGATCGTCGACGCCGTGCGCGAGCTGTCCGCCGAAGGCCCCGGCGACGTGCTGGTCTTCCTCCCCGGCGAGCGCGAGATCCGCGACACCGCCGACGCCTTCGACGCCCTCAAGACC
Source organism: uncultured Actinomycetota bacterium (assembly GCA_963708875.1). Taxonomy (GTDB): domain Bacteria; phylum Actinomycetota; class Actinomycetes; order Propionibacteriales; family Nocardioidaceae; genus Nocardioides. Next base: position 714,384 of record CAVPUL010000002.1, on the reverse strand, counting down.
GACCGCCTCGAGATCGTGCCGCTCTACTCCCGCCTCAGCGCGGCCGACCAGCACAAGGTCTTCTCCAGCCACCCCTCGACGGTGCGTCGCGTCGTGCTGGCCACCAACGTCGCCGAGACGTCGCTGACGGTGCCCGGGATCGCGTACGTCATCGACACCGGCGTCGCGCGGATCAGCCGCTACAGCGTGCGGACCAAGGTGCAGCGGCTGCCGATCGAGCCGATCAGCCAGGCGTCCGCCAACCAGCGCTCCGGTCGCTGCGGCCGCGTGTCCGACGGCATCGCGATCCGGCTGTACTCGCAAGAAGACTTCGAGGGGCGCCCGGAGTTCACCGACCCCGAGATCCTGCGGACCAACCTCGCCAGCGTCATCCTCCAGATGGCCTCGCTCCGACTCGGCGACATCGCCCGCTTCCCCTTCGTCGAGCCGCCCGACCGCCGCAACGTCAAGGCCGGAACCGACCTGCTCGAGGAGCTCGGCGCGATCACCGCCGAGGCAGCCTCGCCACGTCATGCGGAGGGGGGCAGCGGTCGCCCCGATCGGATGACGTCCCGGCAGGGAGACCGCAGGCCGCAGTCCGGCGTACGCCTCACCGACGTCGGCAAGCGCCTCGCCCGGCTGCCGATCGACCCGCGGCTCGGCCGGATGATCCTCGAGGCCGAGCGCCTCGGGTGCGTCCGCGACGTGCTCGTCATCGCCGCTGCCCTCTCCATCCAGGACCCGCGCGAGCGACCGCAGGAGCAGCGCGCGCAGGCCGACCAGCAGCACGCCCGCTTCACGCACGAGTCGAGCGACTTCCTCACCTGGCTCAACCTGTGGCGCCACATCAAGGAGCAGCAGAAGGAGCTGTCCTCCAGCGCCTTCCGCCGGATGTGCAAGCGCGAGCACCTCAACTACATGCGGATCCGCGAGTGGCAGGACTACGAGTCCCAGCTCCGGCAGGTGGCCAAGGAGATGAAGCTGGAGGTCGGACACCCGTCCGACACACCGGACGAGGACGGCATCCACCAGGCGCTCCTGTCCGGCCTGTTGAGCCACGTCGGCGCGCTGGAGGAACGCGACAAGGCCAAGCCCGGCGAGCGGCGCCCGATGCGGGAGTACCTCGGCGCCCGCAACGCCCGGTTCGCCGTCTTCCCCGGCAGCGTGCTCAAGGGGCGCAACCCGGGCTTCCTGATGAGCGCCGAGCTCGTCGAGACCTCCCGGCTGTGGGCGCGGCAGAACGCCGCCATCAACCCCGAGTGGGCCGAGCGACTCGGCGCCCACCTGGTCAAGCGCACCTACTCGGAGCCCCACTGGTCGGCCAAGCGCGCCGCGGTCATGGCGCGCGAGCGCGTGACCCTGTACGGCGTACCGCTGGTCGCCGACCGCCTCGTGTCCTACGGCAGGATCGACGCCCCGCTCGCCCGCGAGCTGTTCATCCGGCATGCGCTCGTGCAGGGGGAGTGGAGCTCGCGGCACCGCTTCCTCGCCGAGAACGCGCGGCTCCTCGAGGAGGCCGAGGAGCTCGAGCACCGGGCCCGCCGTCGCGACATCGTCGTCGACGAGGAGACCCTCTTCGAGTTCTACGACGCCCGCGTGGGCGCCGACGTCGTCAGCGGCCAGCACTTCGACCAGTGGTGGAAGCGGGCCCGCCAGAAGCGGCCGGACCTGCTCACCTTCGACCCGGCGATGCTCACGCACGACACGGCGGGCGAGGTGCAGGCCAACGACTTCCCGACGCAGTGGCTCTCGGAGGGGCCCGACAGCCACGATGCCGGCCTGACCTTCCCGATCAGCTATCACTTCGAGCCCGGTGCCGCCGACGACGGCCTCACCATCGACGTGCCGGTCGCGACCCTCAACCGCGTCGAGGCCGGCGACTTCTCCTGGCTGGTGCCGGGCCTGCGCGAGGAGCTGGTCACCGAGCTGATCCGCTCGCTGCCCAAGAACCTCCGCGTCGCGATGGTGCCCGCTCCCAACACGGCGCGGGAGTTCCTCGCGGCCACCCCGCCCGGCGCCGAGCCGCTCCTCGACGCCCTCGAACGCTTCGCCCGGAGCACCCGCAGCCTCGTCATCGACCGGGAGGCGTGGGACTGGTCCAAGGTGCCGACGCACCTCCGGCCCACCTACCGCGTGGTGACCGAGGAGGGCGCTGAGGCTGGTCGTGGCAAGGACCTCGACGCTCTCAAGGAGCCGCTGCGGCCCACCTTCGAGCAGGCGATGGCGGACGTCGCGGCCGACTCCGGCGTGACGGCGACCGGTCAGGCTGCGTGGACCTTCGGCACGATCGACGAGTCCTTCGTGCAGCGCCGCGCCGGCCACGAGGTGCGAGGCTTCCCGGCCCTCGTCGACGAGGGCTCGACCGTCGGGTTGCAGGTGCACGCCACGGCCGACGTCGCCGCCGCGCACCACCGGCTCGGCGTACGCCGGCTGGTGCTGCTCGCGCTCGGTGCACCCGCCCCGGTCGACGACGTGCTGGCCTCCGCGGGCCTCGACCAGCGCGCCAAGCTCGCCCTCGTCGGGTCGCCCTACGCCTCGGTGGGCGACCTGCTCGCCGACGTGCGCGCGGCGATCGTCGGCGAGGTCGTCGACGCCCGGCCGACCGTGCGGGACGAGGCGGCGTACGACGCCGTGGTGGCGGCCGCCCGCGACGCCGTGGCCGAGGGGACGAGCGCCGCCGTGCACGACGTGATGCGCGTCCTCGAGGCGTGGCGCACCACGGATCGGGCGATCTCGGGTCGCGCCGACCTGATGACCCTGCCGGCGATGACCGACATGCGTGCCCAGGTCGGCCGACTGATGGAGCCGGGCTTCGTCGGGACCGCCGGCGTCACCCGGCTGCGCGACTACCCCCGCTACCTCGCCGCGGTCACCCACCGGCGCGAACGGCTCGACAGCCAGGTCGCCCGCGACCGACAGCTCCAGGACCAGCTCTCCGGGCTGCAGGAGGCCTGGCTGCACGCCGTCGCCGCGCTGCCCGACGGCCAGCCCGTCCCGCAGCACCTGCGCGACGCCCGCTGGCTCCTCGAGGAGTACCGCGTGTCGCTCTTCGCCCAGCAGCTCGGGACCCGCGACAAGGTCAGCGACCAGCGCATCCGCAAGGTGATGGGCAACGCCGCAGGGGCGCACTAGCCTGCGGAGATGAGCTCGTCCCGGCTGGCGCAGGAGGTCGAGGCTCTCGTCGCGGACGGGTTCGCCGGGACCGTCCGGTTGGACGTGGGTCACGAGACGGTGCTGCGTGCCGGCTTCGGGCTCGCCGATCGCAGCCGCGGGCTGCCGATGACGCCCACGACGAGGTTGGGCATGGCGAGCGGCTCGAAGACCCTCACGGCCCTGGCCGTGCTGTCGCTCGTCGACGAGGGTGTCCTCTCGCTCACCGACACAGCGCGGTCGCGGCTGGGTGACGACCTTCCCCTGGTGGCCGACGACGTGACGATCGAGCAGCTCCTGAGCCACCGGTCCGGCATCGGGGACTACCTCGACGAGGACTCGGACGTCGACCTCGGCGACTACCCCATGCCGATCTCCGTGCACCTGCTCGACCACGTCGAGGCCTTCGTGCCCCTGCTCGACGACCATCCGACGAAGTTCCCTGCCGGCACCGACTTCTCCTACTGCAACGGCGCTTTCGTCATCCTCGCCCTCATCGCCGAGCGTGTTTCCGCCACACCCTTCCCGCTGCTGGTGCAGGAGCGGGTGTGCGTTCCCGGCGGCCTGCATGCCACGGGATACCCCCGCTCGGATGCACTCCCCGGCGATGCGGCCTTGGGCTATGTCGAGGTCGACGGGCAGTGGCGGACCAATGTGTTCCACCTGCCGGTCCGCGGCTCCGGCGACGGTGGAGCGTTCACCACCGTCGACGACATGCACGACCTGTGGTCCGCCCTGCTGGACGGGCGCATCGTTTCCCCTCCGACCGTCCAGGACATGCTGCGCCCGCGATCGCTCCCGGACTCGCGCGGCGCGACGTACGGCCTTGGCCTCTGGCTCGACCCCGGCGACGGAAGCCTGCAGCTCGTCGGGGAGGACGCTGGCGCGTCCTTCACCAGCGTCTGCTTCCCCCGCGGCGACGTGACCTGGACGGTGATGGCCAACACGATGGGCGCGGCGTGGCCGGTGCACCGTGTCCTCGCCGACCACGTGGGCCGCCCGCCGTCCCACACCTAGGCTGGGGCGATGACCGGTCGCATCCACCACCGCCCGATGACGCCGGGAGACGGCTTCTTCGACGAGATCGTCGGCGGCGCCGACCCGGCCCACGTCCGCGAGGCCGGTGACCTGGCCGCGACGGTCCTGGTGCGCGGGGCCCGCGCGTCCGACGACCCGCAGATCGCCGAGCGCATCGTCCACCTCGCCGAGAGCGAAGGTCTGGAGACGCTCGCCGAGGTCTGGTCCGGTGCGCCGGCCGACACGCTGGCGGGCAGCCTGTGGCGGCTGTTCCTGCTGCGCTCGTGGGTGTACGCCGCCCCGGAACAGGTCGCGGGGGAGTACGAGGCCGGCCAGCGACGCGCCGACGTGGCCCGCGTGGTGGCCGGCGTCGCCGACCCGCCCGGACCCGACGAGCTGCGGCACATGGTCGACGACGTCCTGCGCGGCATCGCCCGCGGCGACTTCGCGGTGACGCTGTTCCGCGCGGCCGCGTTCGCCCGCATCGTCGCCGCCGGGCGCGCCAGCATCGGCGAGGCGACCCACGAGGAGATCTCCCGGATGCTCGCCCTGTCGGAGCAGCTCGAGGCCGCCGGACACGTGGAAATCGAGCACTCGCTGGGGTGAGGTCCTACAATTGGCCCTGAGTGCGTCGGGCTGTGGCAGCCCCGGGTCCCGAAATTAGCCGCTACGAGCGGCCACGCGCCGTGAGGCGCTCCCGGTCCGGCGCACTCATCACTCGAGACAGCCTCCCTCGCCACGGCGCGAGCTCCTCCGTCGCTCTCGCCTAGTCTCGGGACATGACGCTCCGCTCCCGCCTCGCCGGCCTCCTGACGCCGGGCTCGGCCGCTGCGGATGCCGAGCCGGAGATCGACTCCTCCTACGCGCCCGAGATCGACGGCGAGCCCGATCCGGGCGAGGTCGTGTGGGCGTGGGTGGCCTACGAGGACGACCCGAGCCAGGGCAAGGACCGGCCGGTGCTGGTGCTCGACACGGCTGGCGACGGACCGGACGACGGCTGGGTGGGGCTGATGCTCAGCAGCCAGGACCACGATCGCGACGCCGAGGACGAGGCGCGCTACGGCCGGCACTGGATGGACGTCGGCTCCGGCGGCTGGGATCCGCAGGGCCGGCCGAGCGAGGTCCGGCTCGACCGGCTGATCCACCTCGAGCGCGACGGCGTACGTCGTGAGGGCGCTGCGCTGGACGAGCGGATCTTCGACGCGGTGCTCGCGGCCCGGCGTGGACTCGACCGTTAGGGTTCGTCCGTGCTTGCCCGTTCCTCCTCCCCGCGCCGATCCGTGCGTCGCGTCGCGCTGATCGTCGCCGCGGCGACGGTCGCGCTGTCGCTGGCCGCGTGCACCGGGGACCAGGACCCGGCGTCCGCCCCGACCTCGTCGCCGAGCACGTCGAGCAAGCCCGCGGACAAGCCGCGCGAGGTCGTCTTCGGCGCCTTCGGCACCGACGAGGAGGTCGCGGCCTTCCAGAGCGTCGTCGACTCCTTCAACGCCTCCTCGACCACCCGCCAGGTCACCCTGAAGTCCTGGCCGGACCACGAGTCCGCGCTCGAGGACGTGCTGGCCGGCAACGCGCCGGACGCCTTCCTCACCTCGCGCATCGACCTCGGCCAGCTCGTCGACGCCGACGCGCTCCAGCCCGTGAGCCTGCTGCTCGACGAGCGTGGCGTCGACTTCGGCGACCGCTTCTCCCGAGACGCAGTCAACGCGTTCGCGATGGACGACGAGCTCCAGTGCATGGCCTACTCGGTGTCCCCGATGGTCGTCTACTACAACACCGACCTCGTCGACTTCGACAAGATGGCGCGCCGCGGGCTCGACGTCCCGCCCGCGGACAGCCAGGGCGTGCGCGACCGCTGGTCGCTGGCCCAGTTCGCCGCGGCTGCGCAGTTCGCGTCGCGTCGCGGTGACACGCGCGGCGTCTGGATCGACCCGACCCTCCAGGGACTCGCACCCTTCATCTACTCCGGCGGCGGCCAGGTCTTCGACGACGATCGCGAGCCGACGTCTCTCGACTTCAGTGACGACTCGACCCGCGAGGCGCTGCTCGAGACACTCGACATCCTGCGCGACCCCGAGGTCACACCCACCAACGCCCAGCTCGCCAGGGCGACGCCGTTGCAGCTCTTCAAGCGTGGTGAGCTGGCGATGGTCGCGGGGTTCCGCAACCTCGTCCCGGAACTGCGCGATGCCGAAGACCTCGACTTCGACGTCCTGCCGATGCCGATCATCGACTCGCGCGCGACCGTCGGCGACATCAGTGGGCTGTGCATCTCTGCGGACTCCGAGGTCACCGGCGACGCGGCCGACTTCATCGCGTACGCCGTCTCCGACGCCGCGATCGCCACGGTGTCCGAGACGGGATACATCGTCCCGGCCAACACGGAGGTCGCCGCCTCCGACGACTTCCTGGCGCCCGCGGACGAGCCGGCCAACTCCGCGGTCTTCAACTCGAGCATCCGCTACATGGTGGTGCCGCCGTTCATCGACCAGCGTGTCGAGCTGACGGAGGCCGTGACACCGCTGCTCGAGCGGCTCGTCACCGCGCCCGGGATCCTCGACCTCGATCTCACCACCGAGCAGATCGACCAGGCTTCGCAGGCGATCCTGTCGCCCGAGGTGACCGAGTCCCCGACCGAGTCCCCGACCGAGACGCCGTCGGAGTAGCTACTCCGCGTCGGGCTCTGCGGGCTCGACGTCGGCGGCGAGGATCGCACCGACCAGGGCACCGGTGACCAGCTCGGCCTGCCACGGCCGCGCGCCGTAGGACGCCAGCTGACTGCGTACGGCGTCGGCGAGGTCGGCGAGGTCGCGGGTCGCCGGCGGCGCCCACATCAGCCGCCGCAGGTAGTCGGGCGTCAGCAGGTTCTCGACCGGCAGGTGGTGGACCTCGGCGAGGTTGAGCATCGACTCGCGGGCGGCCCGGAAGCGGCGGTCGGCGACGGGCTCGCGGTCGGCCCAGGTGCGCGGGTGCGGGGGGCCGTCGCCGCGAGGGGCGCGCGAGGGCAGCTCGTCCTCGCTCATCTCCCGGACCCGCTGGAGGGTGTCGACCCAGGTGGAGGCGTAGCGGCCGGCGCCACGCCCGTGGAACCCCGGCGTGGCCAGCAGGGCCCGACGGTCGGTCGGCATCACGGTCGCCGCGACGACGATCGCGGAGTCCGGCAGGATCCGGCCGGGCGTCACGTCACGCTCGGCGGCGATCGCGTCGCGGGCCTCCCAGAGGGCGCGAGCGGCACCGAGCGAGCGGCGCCCGCGCAGCCGGTGCACACCGGACGTACGCCGCCACGCGTCGACGCGCACGGTCGGCTCGAAGCCCAGCAGGTGGTCGAACTCCTGGCGCGCCCACTCGGCCTTGCCGGTCTCCTCGAGCTCGGCGGCGATGTGGTCGCGCAGCTCGACGAGCACCTCGACGTCGAGGGCGGCGTACTCCAGCCACGGCGTCGGCAGGGGACGCGTCGACCAGTCGGCGGCCGAGTGCTCCTTGCGCATCCGCTGCCCGAGGACGGTCTCGACCAGCGTGGCCAGGCCGACGCGGGGGTAGCCGAGCAGCCGACCGGCGAGCTCGGTGTCGAACAGGCTGGTCGGCGTCAAGCCGATCTCGCGCAGGCACGGCAGGTCCTGGGTCGCGGCGTGCAGGATCCACTCCGACCCGGCCAGCGCCTCCTGGAGCGGGGCCAGCGTGGTCATCTCGATCGGGTCGACGAGCCAGGTGCCGGAGCCCTCGCGGCGGAGCTGGATCAGGTACGCGCGGTTGGAGTAGCGGTAGCCCGAGGCGCGCTCGGCGTCGATCGCGACAGGTCCGGTGCCGGCAGCCAGCGCCGCGCTGGCCTCCGCGAGGCCCTCGTCGGTGTCCATCACGTCGGGCAGGCCGTCGCGGAGCACGAGCAGGGGAGCGGGTGGCTTCTCGGGCTCCGCAGCGGGCTGGGCAGCGGGCTCGGCAGCGGGCTCGGCAGGGTCCGGCTCTGAACGTGCCGGGGGCTGGAGGTCCGGGGAGTCGGTCATCGCCTCAGGTGCCGCGCTGACCGCGCCGGCTCGGGATGGCGGTGACGCCCTCAGGGACGGGCGGCAGGCCGACCGCGGTGCACATCAGCTCGCCCCAGGCCTCCACGTGCGAGGTCATGTCGAGGCCGTCGTCGCCGACGGTCGGTGTCCACGACGCGCGGATCTCGACCTGGGCGGTGCCGGGCTCGTCGGCCATCCCGCCGAAGCTCTCGGTGGTGACGCACGTGACGGTGCCGGACGCGGCGTGGAACGCCGCGCCGTGGGCCTCGAGGGCCTCGGTGAGCCAGGACCAGCCGACCGCGGCCAGCAACGGGTCGGCGCCGAGCTCGGGGTCGATGTCGGCGCGGGCGTAGGCCACGCAGCGGTAGGTGCCGTCCCACGCGTCGTTGCCGGCGGGGTCGTGCAGCAGGATCAGCCGTCCGGTGCCGAGGTCCTCGTCGTCGACGGTGACGTCGCCACTGAGGGCCGAGGACCACGGTGCGATGCGTTGCGGTGCGGGCATCTCCTCGCAGAAGACCTCCGGGCGCAGCGAGGCCTGTCGCATCGACTCCACAGCCGCGCGGAACTCCGCGGGCCCAGCGCCGGCAGCACTGCCCGGGTGGGTCTCGTGACGGGCCACCATTCGTCCAGACTAGGCCAGCCGTCCATCTCGCCGATGTGCCGCCACGCCGCCTGACCTGCGAAGATTCGGCAGTGATCGACCTAGGGACCGACTCCGCCGCCACGCCCCACCCCGGACTGTCCGAGAGCCCGTTCCTGGTGGCCGCACGAGGTGGTACGCCGTCCCACACCCCGGTCTGGTTCATGCGGCAGGCCGGTCGCTCCCTGCCGGAGTACCTCAAGGTCCGTGAGGGCATCGGGATGCTCGAGTCCTGCATGGACGCCGACCTCGTCACCGAGATCACCCTGCAGCCCGTACGCCGCTACGGCGTCGACGCCGCCATCTTCTTCTCCGACATCGTGCTGCCGCTCAAGGCGGTCGGCGTCGACCTCGACATCAAGCCCGGCGTCGGCCCGGTCGTCGCCTCACCGGTGCGCACCTTGGCGGACGTCGAGGCGATCCCCGACCTCACCGATGCGCACGTCCCCTACATCTCGCAGGCGGTCCGCCAGCTGGTGGCCGAGCTCGGCGCGACGCCGCTCATCGGCTTCGCCGGAGCGCCCTTCACGGTCGCGTCCTACCTCGTCGAGGGCGGTCCGTCCAAGGAGCACGCGAAGACCAAGGCGATGATGTTCGGCGCCCCCGACGTGTGGGACGCGCTGATGCAGAAGATCGCGGGCATCGCGGCTGCCTACCTGCGGATCCAGGTCGAGGCCGGCGCCTCCGCGGTGCAGCTCTTCGACTCGTGGGCGGGTGCGCTCACGCCCGCCGACTACCGCGCCTCGGTGATGCCCCACTCGGAGCGGGTGCTGGCGGCGGCGGGGGAGCTCGGCGTGCCGCGGATCCACTTCGGGGTCGGCACGTCCAACCTCCTCGGGCTGATGGGCCAGGCGGGTGCCGACGTGGTCGGCGTCGATTGGCGTACGCCGCTGGAGCAGGCGATCCCGCTCGTCGACGGCCTGGTCGTGCAGGGCAACCTCGACCCGACGCTCGTGTTCGCGCCGACCGACGTGATGACGGCCCGGGCGGCCGAGATCATCGAGGCGGGGCGCGCGGCCAAGGGACACATCTTCAACCTCGGCCACGGGGTCATCCCGTCGACGAACCCCGATCAGCTCACTGCGCTGACCGAGTTCGTGCACGGTTTCTCGCTTCGGCCCTGATCGGACGATCTCACCTGCTGCGCGTCGCCATTCGGGCGCGCTGGCTGCGTTGTCGAGCACTCGACGGGCCTGGCGGCCCGCCTTCGGCCCTCCGCCTTGCCTTCACGCCCGCCTGGCGACGCTCGCGACGGTGTCGATCGCCCGACCAGGGCCACTGATCGGCGTCACCGTCGAGGCGGTGGGGAGGTCGGGCGCCGCCGCCGGCAGCTCCAGCGCCTCGAGGTAGGAGCGGGCCTGGCGCACGAGCGCGGTCTGCAGGTCGCGCACCGGCTCGGGGACGCGCTCGGCGCGGCGGCGCAGCATCAGCAGCGTGACCGTCGTCTGATCGGTGAGGATCGGTCGGGTCGTGAGGACGCCGGCCCGCACCAACGGGTCGCCGGTGATCGAGAAGTCCGGCAGGATCGAGATCCCGAGGCCCGCCGCGACCATCGCCTTGCCCATCTCCGCACCGTCGGTGGCGTACGTCGTCTCCGGCAGCGTGCCGGCGAAGAGCCGGTGGGCGTAGCGGTGCATGACGAAGCCCGGCCGCATCAGCACGTGCGGCTCGGCGCGCAGGTCGTCGACGCTGACCACGTCCTGGGCCGCGAGCGGGTGGTCCGCACGCATGCAGGCCACCGGCGTGCCCTCGATGAGCTTGTCGGCGACGATCGACGTGGGGACCTCGTCGCCCGGGAGCACGTTGACCAGGCCGAGGTCGAGGGAGCCCTCGACGAGGCCCTGCTGGATGTCGACCTGTCGGGCGTTGACCACCTCGACACCGCCCGACCCGTGCTGGGCGTGGACGTCGCGCAGCGCAGGCGCGAGCAGGGTGGACGACGCCGTGTTGACGGTGCCGATGCGCAGGTCGCGGCGGCGTACGGACTGCTGGCCCGCTGCCTGGCGCAGCCGGTCGACGGCCTCGAGCACGTCGGTCATGTTCTGCAGCAGGTCGAGGCCCTGCCGGCTGATCCGCGAGCCGGTCCGGCGGCGGTCGAGCAGGGTGGCGCCGAGCTCCTTCTCCAGCTTGGTCACCGCCTCGCTCAGCGCGGGCTGGGAGATGTGCATGGCCTCGCTCGCCCGGCGCAGCGACCCGTGCTCGGTGACCGCCGCGAGGTACTCCAGTTGTTCGATCCGCATCGAGGTTCTCCTGTGTCGTGCCTGGGCCGGGCGTCGTCGCGGGAATGCTGCGCACGCCTGATCGGCGAAACCGTTCGTCGGGTGCTTCGGGAGCGGCTGCCTGTCTGTCAAAGTCTACTAAACCAGTATAAAAACCGATAATGGAGTGACACTCCCGGACTGGGAGACGTTTTTCGATGACCGCCTCGTCACCCGCACGCCGAAGGGGGTGATAGGTGGCGGTCGGCCGCGGTGGCAGGCCCTCCCTGTCACCCCCTCGCCATCCCCGCGCTTCCGCCAGTTCGGGAGGGGCCGTCCCGTCCTGCTATTGTTTGTCTACAAGATTACTAGAGATTAACTGACCCCCTGCCCTCACCCCCGACGGGAGCTCCGATGCACACCACCGCCGTGGTCTCCGACGTGAGCAGCTCCAGCGATGAGCCTCGAAACCCACGTCACACGTAAGAGAGGACTGCACATGAAGTTCCACTGGTTCCTGCCCACCAACGGCGGTGACGGCCGCCAGGTCGTCAGCGGCGGCCACGGCGTCCAGCACGGCGCCGCCGGCCGACCGGCGAGCGTGCCCTACCTGGGCCAGATCGCCCGCAGCGCCGAGCAGCTCGGCTTCGAGGCTGCGCTGACCCCGACCGGCGCGTGGTGCGAGGACGCGTGGCTGACCACCGCGATGCTCGCGCCGCTCTCGGAGCGACTGAAGTTCCTCGTCGCGTTCCGCCCCGGCCTCACCTCGCCGACGCTCGCTGCGCAGATGGCGGCGACCTTCCAGAACCTCACCGAGGGACGGCTCCTGCTCAACGTCGTCACCGGCGGTGAGTCCCACGAGCAGCGCGCCTACGGCGACTTCCTCGACAAGGACGGCCGCTACGAGCGCTGCGGCGAGTTCCTCTCGATCGTGCGCCGGCTCTGGGCGGGGGAGGAGGTCACGTTCGCAGGCAAGCACCTGCGGGTCGACCAGGCCAAGCTCCAGCAGCTGCCCGACCCGGTCCCCGCGATCTACTTCGGCGGCTCCTCGCCGGCCGCTGGCGAGGTCGCGGCCGAGCATGCCGACGTCTACCTGACGTGGGGCGAGCCGCCCGCCGCGGTCGCCGAGAAGGTCCAGTGGATCAAGGACCTGGCCGAGCAGAAGGGGCGCGAGCTGTCCTACGGCCTGCGCGTCCACACCATCTCCCGCGACACGTCCGAGGAGGCGTGGGCCGAGGCCGACCGCCTGCTCGAGGGGATCTCCGACGAGGACATCCAGCGTGTGCAGGAGGGCCTGAAGCGCTCCGAGTCCGTCGGGCAGAAGAACATGCTCGCCCTCAACGAGGGCAGCCGCGACGGCCTCGAGATCCACCCCAACCTCTGGGCCGGGGTCGGCCTGGTCCGCGGCGGCGCCGGCACGGCGCTCGTCGGCAGCCACGAGGAGGTGGCCGACCTCATCGAGCAGTACGTCGCGGTCGGCATCGACGAGTTCGTGCTGTCGGCCTACCCGCACCTCGAGGGTGCCTACCACTTCGGCGAGGGCGTGCTGCCCGTGCTCGAGAAGCGCGGTCTGTGGACCAATCCCGCGCCCGTACGCGGCCAGGCGTCGGTCCCCTTCGGTGGACAGCGAGCCGCGTCGTGAACAACCCCCGAGTCGCCGTCGTCGTCGGCAACCCCAAGCCCGTCTCGCGCACCTACGAGGCCGCCCTCACCCTGGCCGAGCGCCTCGGTGGCGCCGACCTCGTCGTCGACCTCGCCGAGCACACCGGCGAGCTCTTCGACTGGAGCTCGCCGACCATCAACGAGCTGGTCGAGGACGTGGCCGGCAGCGACCTCGTGATCGTCGCCAGTCCGACCTACAAGGCCACCTACACCGGCCTGCTCAAGGTGTTCCTCGACCGGTTCCCCCACCAAGGGCTCGGCGGGACCACGGCCGTCCCGCTGATGCTCGGCGCCGCCGACACGCACGCGCTCGCGGTGGAGCACACGCTGCGCCCGCTGCTCGTGGAGCTCGGCGCATCGGTGCCGACCCGCGGGCTCTTCGTGCTCGACTCCCAGCACGCCGACGCGGCGCCGTACGACGCGTGGTTCGCCACGGCCCACGAGCTCCTGCCCGCCCTGCCCAGCCCCTCGATCGCACCCAGTCAGGCGGTGTCCGCATGACCCAGTCCTCCCTCCCGACCACGTCCGGCCTCGACCCACGATCGCTGCGCGACGCGTTCGGCGCCTTCCCGTCCGGGGTGGTCGCCGTGGCGGCCTCCGTGAAGGGCCAGCTCACCGGCATCGCAGCCTCGTCGTTCACCTCGGTGAGCATCGACCCCCCGCTGGTGTCGTTCTCGATCTCGACGACCAGCTCCACGTGGCCGCTGCTGCGCGAGGCCGACCGCCTCGGCATCAGCGTGCTGGCCGACCACCACGACGCCGTGTGCCGTCAGCTCGCCGGTCCGCGCGAGGAGCGGTTCGCCGGCCTCCCGTTCCGCGTCACCGAGAACGGCGCCGTGCTGCTCGACGAGGCCGTCGCCACCTACACCTGCTCGGTGCACGAGGAGGTCGTCGCCGGCGACCACGTGATCGTGCTCCTCGAGGTGCACGAGGTCGGCGGCGGCGACGGCGAGCACCCACTCGTCTTCCACCGCTCCACCTTCGCCAAGCTCCACCGCGACGACCTCGACCCGGCGCGCCTCGACGGCCGGATCAACGGCGCCGAGGTCGACCGCGACGCGCAGGACGCGGCGCCCCACGAGTCCAAGGAGGACGCGGCATGAAACTCACCCCACGACGTTCTTCTCCTCCTCCGCTTCGCTCCTCCGTCGAACAACGCCGCGGGGACCCCGAGACCTCCGACGGTCTCCTTCCAGCGGCCCTGCCGAGCCCGCGCCGCGTGGCGCTCGCCTCGGCCGTCGGCGCCACCATCGAGTGGTACGACTTCTTCCTCTACGGCACGGCCGCGGCCATCGTCTTCGACAAGCTCTACTTCAACGGCCTCGACGGCCCGGCGGCCCAGTTCGCCGCGTTCGCGACCTTCGCCGTCGGCTTCCTCGCCCGCCCGATCGGCGGCATCATCTTCGGCCACTTCGGTGACCGGATCGGCCGCAAGCAGATGCTCCTGCTGACGCTGCTCATCATGGGCATCGGCACCGCCCTCATCGGGCTGCTGCCGACCTACGACTCCATCGGGGTCTGGGCGCCGATCGCGCTGGTCCTGCTGCGGGTGCTGCAGGGCATCGGTGTCGGTGGTGAGTACGGCGGTGCCGTGCTGCTGGCCGTCGAGTACGCCCCGGCCGAGCGCCGCGGCTTCTACGGCAGCTTCGCCCACATCGGCGTACCCGGCGGTCTCGTCCTCGCTGCTGGTGCCTTCTCGCTCGCCGGGCAGCTGTCCGATGAGGACTTCCTCGCGTGGGGCTGGCGCGCCTGCTTCCTGCTGAGCATCGTGCTGCTGGGCATCGGGGCCTACATCCGGTTGTCCGTCATGGAGACCCCGGAGTTCGCCAAGGTCCAGGAGCGCAAGGAGATCTCGCGGATCCCGCTGAAGGACCTGATCGCCGAGCAGCCGCGGCCGCTGCTGCTGGGCATGGGCACGCGGTACATCGAGGGCTTCACGTTCAACCTGTTCTCGGTCTACCTGCTCGCCTACGTCGCCACCAACCTCGAGCTGCCGCGCAGCTGGGCGCTCGACGCGATCATCGTCGGCGCCGCGATGGGCGTGGTGCTCGTGCCGATCACCGGCGCCCTGTCGGACAAGGTCGGCCGCAAGCCGGTCTACCGCGTCGGTGCCTGGCTGGGCCTGCTGTTCGCCTTCCCGGCGGCGTGGCTGGTCCAGACCGAGGACCGGTGGGCGATCTCGCTGGTCTTCATCGTCGGCCTCGGCGCGATCTACGGCATCGTCTACGGCCCGCTCGCGGCGTTCTGGTCGGAGCTCTTCGACACCCGCTACCGCTACACCGCGCTGAGCACGCTCTACCAGGTCTCCGGCATCCTCGCCTCCGGCCTCACCCCGCTCATCGCGGCGTGGCTGGTGACCAAGGGCGAGGGCACGCTGTGGTGGGTGGCGGGCTACAACGTGCTCGTCGCGGCGATCTCGCTCACCTGCGCCCACTTCCTCCCCGAGACCCGCGGCCGCGGGCTCGACCGGGACGACGTGCTCGAGCGGCTGGAGCCTCGCGAGTCCGTCACCGTCTGACTCGTAGACGCGCGGACACAACCCGCCACCCGGCGGCCGGCGTACGCCTGTCGACCACCGGACCGGTGAGGTTGTGTCCGCGCGCCTACGCGGCGGGGGTCTCGACCCGCTCGGGCAGACCGGCAACCGTCCGGCGGCGACGGAGGACGAGCCAGATCGGCACGCCCAGCACGAGGGCCACGATCGCGAAGGGCAGCAGCGCGCCGAGGATCGTGGCGACCGCGACGAACGCCTGCCCGAGGGCCTTCATGCCTCCCGACAGGCCGGCCAGGAACCCGGCCGGGGTCTCGTCCTTCTTCTCGACGGCCTTGGCCGGCGTGTGCGAGATGTCGACGGTGATCGTGGACAGCGAGGTCTGGTCGGTGAGCCAGGACTGCTGCGACTTCAGCGAGTCGAGCTCCGCCTGGCGGGTGGTGAGCTGTGACTCGATCCAGATCAGGTTCTTGAGGGACGTCGCCTCGGCCAGCAGCAGCTCGACGCGCTTGAGGCTCGCCTCCTGCGCCCGCACCCGGACGTCGTTGTCGATGACCTGAGTGGTCACGTCCTCCGACCCGCGGTTGGAGGCGACCACTCCGTCGACGTCCTCGAGCGCCGACATCGCAGCGCTGAACTTCGAGCTCGGCACCCTGATCACGAAGCGCGAGTACGACGTCGCGCCGTCCTCGTCGGTCTCGGTGCTCTCCTCGGTGACGTCACCGCCCTGCGCGTCGACGATGCGCTGCACCTCTTGCCGGGTCCCGGCCACGTCCTTGCTCGACAGCGAGACCGTGCCGCTCGAGATCACCGCACGCTCCATCTGCGGGGTGGTGGCGATCTTCGAGCCGGACGCCGATGAGCCCGATGAGGCCTGAGGACCCCGAGGACGAGGTGCTCGCGTCGCCGCCGGCGACGTCGCGCGCCGCCGACTCGGGCGCCTCGGCGGTGCCCATGTCCTGCGAGGAAGCGTTGCCGCCAGACGCGCTGTCGGACGACCCCCCGTCCGACATGCCACGGTCGCTGGACGAGCAGGCGGCCAGGAGGACCGTCATGGTGAGGGCGGTGAGGACACCTGCGGCGCGAGTACGAGTGGTCATGCCGGTCCGACGCGCGGCGGATCGGACCCGGTTCCGGTCCTACCCGGGCCGTGACTGAACTGTGATGCGTCAGGGCTTCTTGGCAGCAGCCCTCGTGCTCGACGCCTTCCGGGCGGCGCGCGTCGTGGTGGTGACCTTCGGGACCGTGACCTCGGGGACGGCGACCTCGGGGACGGCGGCCTTGGCGGGCGGCTCGGTCGTCTCGACCTTCGGGGCCGCCTTCGTAGCCTTCGTCGCCTTCGTCGACGTGCGCGCCTTCGTCGCCCGCGAGGCCTTGGGCTCCTGGGGTTCCTTGCTCACCTTGGCCGCCTCCTTGGCGGCTTCCTTCGCGGCGCCCTTGCGGCGTACGCGCATGGCGTTGCCGGAGCCCGAGGTCTCGAGGTACGGCTGGTCGGCGACCAGCGTGCTCAGCCGGGTGCCGCTGTCACCGAACGAGCGCGCGTCGAAGGAGGGGTACGTCCGGTTCAGCTGGTTGCCCAGCGAGCCGAGGGTCGCCCAGCCGTCGTCGTCCGCGATCGCGTTGATGGCCCGCGTGAGCGCGCTCTGGAGGTTGATCGTCGGGGCGGGTGCGTCGCCGCCGTCGTCACTGTCGCCCTGCTCGTCGGCTGGGGCCTCGTCGACGTCGGACTTCTTCCCGTCCTGCACGACCTCGAGGTCGATGAACTTGTCGCAGGCGTTCTTCAGCGCGTCCGGAGCCTTCTTCTCGCCCAGCACGTAGACCGTCTTGCCCGACTCCCGCAGCCGGTGGGCCAGGCTGGTGAAGTCGCTGTCGCTGGTCACCAGCGCGAACGCCTCGACGTTGTCGTCGTAGAGCAGGTCCATCGCGTCGATCACGAGCGCCAGGTCGGAGGAGTTCTTGCTCTTGGTGAAGGCGTTCTGGTGCATCGCGCGGAGACCGAGGCTGTTGAGGCGGCGGGCCCAGGGCGAGAGGTGCGAGTTGGTCCAGTCGCCGTAGACCCGCTTGATCGTGGGGTTGCCGTACTTCGCCACCTCGCTCAGCACCTCGTCGGCGTACGCCGCCCTCGTGTTCTCTCCATCGATCAGCACGGCGATCCGGTCAGAGCTCACGTTGGCGTCCACAAGGTGCAGCCTAGGCTGCAGTCGTGGCGTGGGACGTGCTGGTCGTCGGTGGCGGGGTGGCCGGACTGGTCGCCGCTCGCGATCTCGCTTCCGCCGGGCGCGACGTCCTGCTGCTGGAGGCCTCGCCGCAGGTCGGCGGCAAGCTGCGCAGCGGCGAGGTCGCCGGGCTCACTGTCGACGTCGGCGCCGAGGCGATGCTCGCCCGCCGACCGGAGGGCCTCGACCTGGCAGCCGAGCTCGGCGCCGAGGTCGTGCACCCCACTGCGGCCACGTCAGGCGTCTGGTCGCGCGGCGCGTTGCGCGCGCTGCCGCGGTCGCTGATGGGGGTGCCGCTGGACCTCGACCAGCTGGCGGCCAGCGGGGTGCTGAGCCCGGCCGGGCTGGCCCGCGTCGCGGACGAGCGGGCCACCGAGGTCGACGACGACGTCTCGGTCGGCGACCTGGTCGCCGCGCGCCTCGGTGACGAGGTCGTCGAGCGACTCGTCGAGCCCCTGCTCGGCGGTGTGTACGCCGGCCACGCGCGCGGTCTCTCCGCGGCCGCGGCGGTGCCCCAGCTGCTCGCGATGGCCCGCCGCGGTGGGCTGCTCGAGCAGGCCGCGGCGCTCCCCGTCTCCACCGCGCCTGTCTTCGCCACCCTCGACGGCGGCATGGGTCGGCTGCCCGGCCTGGTCCGCGACGGCGGCGGTTTCGAGGTCCGGACCTCCGCGACGGTGCGCGCGCTGGCGCGTACGCCGTCGGGCTGGGCGCTGACCGTCGGTCCGACCACCCACCCGGAGACCCTCGAGGCGGCAGCCGTCGTGCTCGCCACGCCGTCGGCGCCCACGGCCCGGCTGCTGGACGAGGTCGCGCCGTCCGCCGCGGCCGAGCTCTCCGCGATCGAGTCGGCCAGCGTCGCCGTCGTCACCCTCGCCTTCCGCGCGCAGGACCTGCCGGACGCCCTCTTCGACCGGTCCGGATTCCTCGTGCCGCCCGTCGAGTCCCGGACGATCAAGGCGTCGACGTTCTCGTTCGCCAAGTGGGCGTGGGTGCGCGAGCTCGACCCCGACGTCGTCGTGCTGCGCACCTCGCTCGGGCGGCACCGCGAGGAGGCGACGCTGCAGGCCTCCGACGAGGGACTGGTCCGGGTCTCGCTGGCCGACCTGGCCACGATGGCCGGCATCACCGCGCGCCCCGTCGACAGCCACGTGCAGCGGTGGGGCGGCGCGCTGCCGCAGTACGCCGTCGGCCACCTCGACCGGGTGGCGCGCATCCGGGCCGCGGTCGCCGAGCTGTCCGGGCTCGCCCTCTGCGGCGCGGCGTACGACGGTGTCGGCGTGCCGGCGGTGATCGGGTCCGCCCGCCGCGCTGTGGCCTCGCTCACGCAGGCACAATGAGGACATGACCGAAGGCAAGACCGAGAAGGCAGCCGAGCAGACCAACGCCGCTCGCACCCGGGAGCTCAACGACACCATCCGCTACACGATGTGGTCGGTGTTCCGCCTCCGCGACATCATCGGCGCCGCCGACCGCGAGGCCGACGCCGTGGAGGTGGAGGCGCTCTTCGCCTCGCTCACCGACCAGGACGTCGTCGTCCGCGGCCTGTACGACGTCAGCGGCCTGCGCGCCGACGCCGACCTCATGGTGTGGTGGCACGCCGAGGACTCCGAGGCCCTGCAGGGCGCCTACAACGCCTTCCGCCGCACCACCTTCGGCCAGCGGCTCGAGCCGGTGTGGTCGCAGATGGCGCTGCACCGTCCCGCCGAGTTCAACAAGTCGCACATCCCGGCCTTCCTCAACGACGAGGAGCCGCGCGCGCACATCTGCGTCTATCCCTTCGTGCGGTCCTACGAGTGGTACCTCCTCGACGACGCCGAGCGCCGCCGGATGTTGGCCCAGCACGGCCAGCAGGCCCGTGGCTATGCCGACGTACGCGCCAACACGGTTGCGGCCTTCGCGCTCGGCGACTACGAGTGGATCCTGGCCTTCGAGGCCGACGAGCTGCACCGCATCGTCGACCTGATGCGCGACCTCCGCGCCTCCGACGCTCGCATGCACGTGCGCGAGGAGGTGCCGTTCTACACCGGCGCCCGGGTGACGCCCGCGGAGCTCATCGCCCGCCTGCCCTGACCTGTCACTGGCCCTCGGCAACACGTGGCACGAAGGTGGCTGATCGCGCGCCTCTGCAATGTAGAGTAAGTCAATCGACATTGTTCTTAGGAGTCAGCATGACCGCCACCTTCCCCGCCCCGACCACCACCACCAACGTCCTGCGCCGACGCCCGCGCACGACCGACGTCGCGCGCACCGCCCTCGCCGACTACCTCGGCCGCCACGACCCGATGCGCCGGGTCGACCTCACCGTCCCCGAACGCAGCTGGGTGCGGGTCGAGAACGGTGTCGCCGCCGACATCTGGCTGATCACCTGGCCGGCCGGCTCCAGCACCGGTTGGCACGACCACGGCTCGGCCAGCGGCGCCTTCGTCGTGCTCGAGGGCTCGCTCACCGAGTACACCTGGACCGGCGTCGCGACCGCCGCCACGCTCGAGTCGCCCGGCGTGCGCGAGTTCGACGGCAGCCACATCCACGACGTGGTCAACCACGGCGTCCGGACGGCCGTCTCCCTGCACGCGTACGCCCCCTCGCTCGCCGCGATGACCCGCTACGAGCTGGTCCGCGGCCGGCTGCAGGTCACCGGCGTCGAGCAGCGCGAGACGTGGTGAGCGCCGTGCCCGGCCCGCCGCGCCACGACGGCGTCGACGCGCTGCTGGAGGACGCCCGCTCGCGGCTGGACCGGATCGATGTCGAGACGGCCTACCGCGAGACGCTCGACGGTGCCCACCTCGTCGACATCCGGCCCGCTGCGCAGCGCGCCGAGGAGGGTGAGGTGAGCCCGGCACTGCGACCGCTGGTGATCGAGCGCAACGTGCTCGAGTGGCGCTTCGACCCGCGGTCCGAGGCCCGCCTGCCGGAGGCGTCGTACGACGCCCGCATCCTGGTGCTCTGCCAGGAGGGCTACACCTCGAGCCTC
Source organism: uncultured Actinomycetota bacterium (assembly GCA_963708875.1). GTDB lineage: Bacteria > Actinomycetota > Actinomycetes > Propionibacteriales > Nocardioidaceae > Nocardioides. The sequence continues at coordinate 694,062 of CAVPUL010000002.1, read as the reverse complement.
GCCGCCGACGCCCTGCGCAGCCTCGGCCTCGACGCGACCGACGTCGTCGGCGGGTTCAAGGCGTGGCGCGAGGCCTACCTGCCGACGGCGTGCCGCCAGAGCGCGTCCTGAACGTTCCCGACCGCCGTGGGTCGGCCGGGAACGGGTGATCGGGCAGTAGCGTCAGACCACCATGACGTCCCCACGCCTGGCCCTCGCGCTCGTCCTGTCCGTTGCCGCACTCTCCGCGTGCGGCAACGAGGGGGACGCCCGCGCGGTCGACCCGGCGGCCTCGGGTGATCCCTCGGCCAGTGCGACCTCGGGTGCCGCGCCCGCCCCGGTCCCGGACGGCGAGGTACGCACGCAAGGGCTGGTCACCGTGCTCGATGCGGGCGACGGCCCGGAGCTGTGCCTCGGCGCGGTCGCCGAGTCGTACCCGCCCCAGTGCGGCGGCCCGGCCGTCGCGGACTTCGACTGGGGCGACGTCGGCTTCGAGGAGGCGTCGGGCGTGACGTGGGGGTCGTACGCCCTCACCGGGACCTACGACGGCACGACCTTCACGGTCACCGACTCGATCCCGGCCGCGTTGTACGACGCCGTGGCCGAGCCGCAGGACGACCCGCTCGCTGCCGCGTGCGACGACGCGACCACGACGGACACCCAGCAGGCGACCCCGGAGGACCTCGACGCCACGCTGGCCGCCGCGTCCGCGCTCCCGACCTACGCCACCTCGTGGCTGACGGGCGACACGATCAACGTCGCCGTCACCGAGGACGCCGAGGGCGCCGAGACGGAGCTGCGCAAGACGTGGGGCGGGCCGCTGTGCGTCACCACCGTCGAGCGCACCGACGCCGACCTCAACGCGATCAACCAGGAGCTCCAGGCCGAGCTGGGCGACCAGCTGCTGACCAGCGGATCGACGTCGCCCGACTCGCTCGACGCCCAGGTGGTCTTCGACGACGGGTCGATCCAGGACTGGGCCGACGCGACGTACGGCGACGGGCTGGTCCGGGTCAGCTCCGCGCTGACCCCCGCGGGCTGAGGGTCACTTCTCCGTGAGCTTGATGCTGATCGAGTTGATGCAGTAGCGGTCGCCGGTGGGCGTGCCGAAGCCGTCGGGGAAGACGTGGCCGAGGTGCGAGCCGCAGTTCGCGCAGCGGACCTCGACCCGCTTCATGCCGCCGGTGTTGTCCTCGATGTACTCCACCGTGTCGGTCATCGGCTGGTAGAAGCTCGGCCAGCCGCAGCCGGAGTGGAACTTCGTGTCGCTGGTGAACAGCTCCGAGCCGCACGCCTTGCACGAGTAGGTGCCCTCGGTCTCGGTGTCGGTGTACTCGCCGGTGAAGGCGCGTTCGGTGCCCGCCTGCCGCAGCACGGCGTACTCCTCGGCGCTGAGCTCCTCGCGCCACTGCTCATCGGTCTTCTGCACGTCGTAGGCCATGACCCCAGCCTACGAGGCCACGGAAGGTCACAGGCTGACGGCTGTCGGCAACGAGGTCTAGGTTCGAGGCATGAGCGGAAGCGGAACGGCCGACGATCCCTGGCAGCTGACGACGGCCCCCGGGTCGTCGACGTATGCGATGCACCGCGACGACGAGGCGGGCCTGCTGGTGTGCCAGGTCGGCACGACCAGGCTCACCTACCTCGCGTCCGCGATCGACGACCTGCACGCGATGCTGCGCGAGCACGGTGACTGGATGCCGCTCGGGGCAGCGGACGAGAAGAAGGACGCCGCGGACGGCACCGTCGAGGCCTGGGGCCGGGCGAGCGACAACCCTGTCGGTGGCTGGTACGGCCAGCGCAACGGCTATCGCGGTCGCTTCGGGATGTACCTCCCGCCGCTGCTCGAGGAGCTCGGGCTGGTCGAGCTCGAGCACAACGCTCGCAACAACCGGGTGCGCGCGATCTGATGGCTGCTGCGAAGCCGGTGATGGTCCGGGCCGGTGACCGGGAGGTCCGCGTCTCCTCGCCCGACCGCGTCATCTACGAGGCCACGGACTCGACGGCCGAGGTCACCAAGCTGATGGTCGCGGAATACTTCGCGAGCGTCGAGGACGGCCTGATGCGCGCCCTTCGCGACCGGCCGACGGCGCTGGAGCGGTGGACGTCCGGCGTACGCCCGGGGATGAAGCTGGCGACCGGACCGCAGGACCGCAACGCCGACGCGTTCTACCAGAAGCGCGTGCCCAAGGGGGCTCCCGACTACCTGGAGTCCGTCGAGATCACCTTCCCGTCCGGCCGCACGGCCGACGAGATCTGCCCGACCGAGATCGCGGTGCCGGTGTGGTGCGCCCACATGGGCACGCTGACGTTCCACCCGTGGCCGGTGCGGCGCTCCGACGTGGATGCGCCCGACGAGCTGCGGATCGACCTCGACCCGCAGCCCGGCACGACGTTCGCCGACGCCGTACGCGTCGCGGGGGTCGCCCGCGAGCTGCTCGCCGACCTCGGCATGACGGGGTTCGCGAAGACCTCCGGCAATCGCGGGATCCACATCTATGTCCGGATCAAGCCGGAGTGGGCGTTCGCCGACGTGCGTCACGCCGCGATCGCCTTCGGCCGCGAGCTGGAGAAGCGCGACGACGGCGTGACCACGGCGTGGTGGAAGGAGGAGCGGGGGGAGCGGATCTTCGTCGACTTCAACCAGAACACCCGCGACCGCACGATCGCCTCGGCCTACTCGCTCCGACCCATCGCCGGCGCCCCGGTCTCGACGCCGATGTCGTGGGACGAGCTGGCGACGCTGGACTCGCCCGCCGGGTTCAACCTCTTCACCGTGCCTGAGCGGCTCGCCGCCGATGGCGACCCCTGGGCCACGATCGACGACGTGCACCACTCGCTCCAGCCCCTGCTCGACCTGTGGGAGGAGCACCCCGTGGAGCTCAACTTCCCGCCCGACCACCCGAAGATGCCCGGCGAACCCCCGCGCGTGCAGCCCTCCAAGAAGGTCGACTCCCACTGGGACGAGGACGGCAACCGGATCGCCGACTGATCAGCCGAGCTCCCAGGGCGCCGCGATCGGGAAGTAGCGCTCGAGGAACTCGTGGAGCAGCAGGTCGGCCTGCTCGTCGTCGAACGCGGAGACGAGGTTGTCGGCGACGCAGAAGAAGTCGCGGTCGCGCTTGAGCATCTGCTTGAGCTGCGCCGGCAGCTGCTGGTGGCCGAGGTCGACGTAGCCGTGGTGGGCGCTCGCCCGGAAGGCCTGGCCGGTGATCAGGCCATAGCTCTGCGCGAACGACGACAGCAGCGAGAGGTCGGTGGCGGACCGGAACGGCGCCTCCGTGGTGCGGGAGACCTCCTCGGGGAACCGGGCCGCGATCTCCGCCAGGGTCGTACGACGCTGCGGGTGCGGGCTGTGCATCATCGTGTGGGTCAGCGCGACGCCGAAGGCATCGGTGAGCACGCGGCGGTTGTTCTGCGCGGCCGTCAGGTAGGGCCGGTCGTCGGTGCCGGGGAAGCCGACCGCGCGGTGGTCGGCGACGAAGGCCGCGTACTGGCCGCCGGGGGAGAAGAAGTGCTCGGGGCGACGGGGCCGGCCGAGGAAGACGTCGTCGTTGACGTAGACGAAGTGGTCGGCCAGGTCGGGAACGGCGTGCAGCCGCGTCTCGATGGCGTGCGAGCTGAAGGTCGGCAGCGCCGAGGCCGGAAGGATGTCGCGGTGGTCGACGACCCTGATCCGGTCGTGCGAGGTGTCCAGCCACGACGGCACCTGGCCGGCCGTGACGAGGTGGATCCGGCGCACCCACGGGGCGAAGAGGTGGAGGCTGCGCATCGAGTAGCGCAGCTCGTCGCGGCTCTTGTAGCGCTGCGCGCCACCGGCTCGCTCGCTCAGCGTGCCGCCCAGAGCAGTCGTCCGGGCGTCGCGCGCCGACAACCAGTCCTCGTCGTCCCCGTCGACCCAGGTGTAGACGACGTCGACGTCGAAGCGGACGTCGTCGACGGTCGGCAGGGCCATCACCTCGAGCGTCGGGACGTCGACGCCCTCGACGGCGATGGTCGTGCGAGGGGTGCCGGCCGGGACGCGGTCGCCGAACCGGTTGAGCCCGGGCGCGAACAGGTCACCGTCCGGCGACTCCTCCCAGAACTGCACGCCGACCTCGACGCCCTCGCCGAGCACGCCGTCGTGGCCGCCGCGCATCGGCCACGGCTCGAGGAAGAGCGAGGCGGTGCGGGTGCGTGAGAGCTCGTCGGTCATCGCCTCGACGGTGCCGCGCCGCTCGTGCCAGCCGCGCTCGGCAGGGTCGCGGACCGACAGCCAGTCGGGCACGCCGGTCCCGGCCAGGGATGCGAGGAACGCGCTCCGACGTGACGACGGCACGACGACGACCGGGTGCGGGTCGAGCCCACGTGCCGGCACCACGAACCAGCCGTCCCCGGTCGCGGCAGCAGCGGAGGTGAGCACCTGCAGCGTCGTCGTACGCGCCTGGGCGGGCGTGATGCCCGCAGCGGACGAGGTCTCGGGCAGCTCGCCGAGGGGGCCGGGTCGGAGACCGTGCAGCACGCGACGGGGCGCGAGCGGGTCGGCGCGACGGGCCACCGCGTCGCGGAACACGGACACCCACTGGCGGGCCAGCACCTGGCCGTCCCACTGCTCGGAGCGGGCGAGCGACGCTGCGCCGAGGCGCGAGCGCAGGTCGTCGTCGGTGGCGATCCGCAGCATCGCGGCGGCCATCGCGGCCTTCGAGGCGGGCGGCACGAGCAGGCCGTCGACGTCGTGGGTGATCATCTCGCGCGGGCCGGACGGGCAGTCGTACGACACCGGCGGGACGCCGGCGGACATCGCCTCCTGCAGCACGAGCGGGTAGCCCTCGCCGCGCGAGGCCAGCACGGCGACGCTGGCCCTGGCCCACTCGGCGGCGAGGTCGGTCGTGCTGCCCGGGAGCAGCACGCGGTCCTCGAGCCCGAGCTTGCGCACCTGGGCGGCGAGGTTGTCTGCGCGGGGGCCGTCTCCCCAGATCGTCAGCGTCCAGCCGGGTATCGCCTCGTGGATGCGCCAGAAGGCGTCGACGAGGTGCTCGAACTGCTTCTCCGGTGCGAGCCGGCCCGCGGTGACGAAGGTCTTCTGGTCCAGCGGCGAGCGCTGCTGCGGGGTGCCCGGCAGCGGGTTGGGGATCACCAGCAGCTCGGGCGCGGCACCGCCGAGGCGGCCGGCGAGCCAGCGCGACATGGACTCGGTCAGCGAGACCACGATGTCCGCGCGCGGGGCGAACTCCAGCAGCGCGCCCAGGTCGTTGACCCGTGCCGAGGAGGCCCGGTGCTCCTGGTGGACCAGCGCGACGTCGGCGGGTGCGAGCTGCGCGACGACGGCCAGCAGCTCGGGGGTCGTGGTGACCAGCACGTCGGCCTCGAGCGAGCCGAGCGCCTCGCGCATCGTGGCGTCGGTCAGCCCGTTGTAGAGGGCGTCCCAGCTGCGCGGCACGATCACGGACTCCCGCTCTGCCAGCTCGTCGGCGTGCCCGCCGCCGACCGCGGTGGCCCGCCCGCCACGTACGTCGACGAGGTAGGTGACCTCGAGCCCGTCGGCCAGGGGGTAGTGGGTGGCGTCGCCGCTGCGCCACACGCTGAGGATGCGCACCCGGTGGCCGTCCCCGAGGCGGAGGAGCGCGTTGGCCTGCTCGATGCCGGAGCGCGCGGTGCCGCCCATGCCGTCGGCGTTGAAGAGGACGAAGACGATGTCGAGGGGACCGTCGCGACGAGCGCGCCGCATCGCCGACCTCACCTTGTCGCCCAGAGCCACGTGCGCCTCAGTCCTGTCTCGCGGAGTCGTCGTGACGATCCTAGGGGGACACGTGCCGGCCGATAAGGTGACCCGCATGCCGACGCACGCTGCCCAGCCGGGCACCCCGCTGGTCCTGGTCTCCGGTTCCGGTCGCAGCGGCACCAGCTCCCTGGCGGGCACCCTCAAGCGGCTCGGCCTGCACGTGCCGCAGCCCGAGGTCGAGGCGTCGGAGACCAACCCGCGCGGGTTCTACGAGCCCCAGTGGGTCATCGACTTCCACAAGCGGCACCTCAAGGAGCTCGCGCTCTTCAACATCGACAGCCGACCCGGGGCGGTCGACCTGGTCGCGGCGTACCTCGCGTCCGGCGAGCCGCAGGCCGAGCTGCGCGAGTGGCTCTCGGGCCAGCTCACCGCGCCCGAGCGTGGTGACGACCAGATCGTCGTCAAGGACCCGCACGCCTTCTGGTTCGCGCCCGCCTGGGAGTCGGTGAGCGAGGAGCTCGACGTCGACCTGCGCTGGCTGACCGCGCTGCGGCACCCGGCCGAGGTCGTCGGGTCGCGCGACATCGCCTACCTCTCCAGCCAGTCCGAGGAGCTCCGGCTGACCAAGGAGACGTCCAACGTCGCCGGTTGGGTGCACGCCGCCCTGCTCACCGAGCGGGTCGGCCGCGGCCGCAAGCGCTCGTTCGTGAGGTACGCCGACCTCCTCGCCGACTGGCGTACGGCCCTCGCGCCGGTGCAGGAGCAGCTGGAGCTCGCCTTCAACACCGACCTCGCTGCCAGTGCTCATCACTCCGTCGACGACTTCATCGAGCCCTCGATGCGCAAGTCGCAGCTCACGTGGGACGACGTCGCCACCCCTGACTGGCTCAAGGAGATGGCCGAGGAGGTCTGGCAGCTGCTGGGCGTCCTCACCACCGCCCCGCACGACGAGGCCACGCAGGACCGCCTCGACCAGATCCACGCCGACTACACCGCGAGGTACGCCGACGCGGTGGCGCTGACCTTCGACCACGCCCGGGCCGAGGCGACGCTCGCCGGGCGCGAGGCGCGCGACGCGCAGCGGGGCACCGTCCAGCAGCTCCGTCGTGACCTGGAGCAGGCCCGCCGCACGGGCGGCTCGTCCGAGGCGCCCACCGTCGGTGGACGCGAGGCCGCCGCGATCCTGCGCCGCGCCGTCGTACGCCGCGTCACCCGCCGCTGACCTGACAAGTCCTCGCTGCTAGAGCCCGCTGACGCCCTCGCCGCCGCCGGCCTGCTCGTCGAAGTTCTCGTGCTCGATCAGGTGGAGCACCGGTACGCCGAGCTTGCGGCGCGCGCGTGAGGTCCAGTCGACGTGGAAGAACTCGGCCACCACGTGCGAGCGGGTGAGGATGATCGCCTCGCGCGCGTCGACCGAGGTGACGAGGGCCGCGAGGGCGTCGACCGGCGGCTCGGACGTCACCTTGCCGGTGGCGTGCCCGCCGGCCGCGGTCATCGCGGCGAGCGTCTGCTGGAGCTCGGAGGAGGAGTTCTCCTCGCACTCCTTGCGCAGTGCCTCGATGTCGACGTCGTTCATCGCCATCGCCGGGGCGGCCATCAGGTCGCCGGCGCCGAGGGTGCCGAGCGAGGCCTCGATGCGCGCTGCTGCATCCTCCAAGGGGATCAGGACGTGGTAGACGACCGGGTCCTCGATCTCGGAGTGCAGCGAGCGGACCTGCTCGGCGTCGACCTTCGTGAGGGCCTGCTCGACGAGCAGCACCACGTCGTAGGTGCCCTGTCCGTCGTGGATCGTGTCGTCGTGGGGGGAGTGGATCTCGCTCATGATGCGCCTCCGGTGTCGGTGCTCAGGATTCGGGTGAGGTCGTAGCCCGCCGGCTCGTCGAGCTGACCGTATCCGCAGCTCTCGGGGTCACGGTCGGTGCGCCACCTCTTGAAGTGCGCGGTGTGTCGAAAACGCCGGCCCTCCATGTGGTCGTACTTCACCTCCAGCACCCGTTCGGGGCGCAGGGCGGTGAACCCGAGGTCCTTGCCCGCGCTCCACCGGCTCTGGGTGCCGGGGACGCGGTCTGGGTTGGCGGTGAGGAACTCGTTCCAGCGTCCCCATGGATGGTCGGCGATGTCGCAGACCAGGGGCTGCAGCTCCTGCCACAGCTCGGCCCGCCGCGCAGCGGTGAAGCTGGCGGAGACGCCGATGTGCTGGAGCTCGCCGTCGTCGTCGTACAACCCGAGCAGCAGCGAGCCGATCAGCGGCTCGTCGGGCGTCGACGTCTTGTGCTCGCGATAGCCGGCGAGGACGACGTCGGCCGTCCGCTCGTGCTTGATCTTGAGCATGGTGCGCTTGTTGGGCTCGTACGCCGACCCGAGCGGCTTGGCGACGACACCGTCGAGCCCGGCGCCCTCGAACGCCTTGAACCACCGCTCGGCCTCGGCCGGGTCCTCGGTGGTGCGGGTCAGGAAGCACGGACCGGTGCCGTCGAGGTGGCCGAGCGCCTCGACGAGCGCGGCCCGCCGCTCGGAGAGCGGTCGGTCCATGAAGGACTCGTCGCCGAGCGCCAGCAGGTCGAACGCGACGAACCCTGCGGGCGTCTCGACCGACAGCTTGTCCACCCGGCTGGCCGCGGGGTGGATCCGCTCCTGCAGGGTCTCGAACTCCAGCCGCCAACCCTCGGCGCCCTGGAGGCCGACGAAGATCTCGCCGTCGAGGACGATGCGGTCCGGCAGCTGTCGGCGGCAGGCCTCGACGACCTCGGGGAAGTAGCGCGTGAGCGGCTTGGTGTTGCGGCTCGCGAGCTCGACCTCGTCGCCGTCCTTGAAGACCAGGCAGCGGAAGCCGTCCCACTTGGGCTCGAAGCTCAGGCCGCCGTGCTTGGCCGGGTCCGGCACCCCGCTGACGCTCTTGGCGAGCATCGGCTGCACGGGCGGCATCACGGGGAGGTCCACGCCCCAAATCCTAGTCCGGGTTGCCCGGTCGGGCGCTCAGTCCTCGCCGCGCAGGGAGAAGGACCGCAGCCGGTCGCCGGCGAACCACACGCCTGCGAGCGTCACGACCAGGCTGGCGCCGATCGCCCACGGCAGGTTGGCCGGGTCGGGCAGCTGCGAGGAGATCTCGTGGCCGATCCGCAGGCCCCACTGGCTGATGCTCAGCCACGCGATGCCGGTGAAGAGGTTGCCGAGCAGGCTCTCCCAGATCAGCACGAACATCAGCGACGCGATGACCGCGTGGCGGGTGACCGCGGAGATCGCGAGGAAGAGGGCGGAGTACGTCGTCCCGGCGACCACGGCGCCGACGAAGAGCGCGAACGCCCGGGTGGTGTCGCCGGTGATGAGGGAGGCGATCAGGATCGGCAGCGCGCCGGCCGTCAGCGTCGCGCCGAGGGCCACCACCCACTTGCTGATCGCGATGCCGTAGCGGCTGACCGGCTTGGCCAGCAGGTAGACGATCGAGCCGTCGTCGACCTCGGGTCCGAGCACCGACGACGCCGCGAGGATCGCGACCAGCGGGAGGACGAGCGGGTAGCCCAGTCCGGGCACGATCTCGTACGCCGCGTCGCCGTCCGTCAGCGCGGTGATCAGGCCGACCAGCCCGATCAGCAGCACCGGGAAGGCGAGCAGCAGGAAGAAGCGTCGGCGTCCCAGCAAGGCCTGCAGGGCGAGCTTCGCTATCGTCGCGTTCATCATCTGGTGATCACCGGGCCACGAGGTAGGCGAAGACGCTCTCCAGCGACTCGTCGCTGGGGGAGAGCTCGAAGAGGGTCACGTCGTGCTGCTTGGCCAGGCCGGGGAGGCCGACGGCGAAGCTGCCCAGGTCGTCGACCTGGACGTCGAGGTGCTCGCCGCGCAGGCTGACCGCTCGCACCGAGTCCTGCGCCATCAACGCGGCGCCGAGGGTGCGGTTGTCGCTGGACTGGACGGCGTACTGCACCGGCCGGTCCGTCATCAGCCGCCTGATCGCGCCGAAGTCACCGGAGGCTGCGTGCCGTCCGGAGACCACGACCTCGATGTGGCGGGCCAGCCGCTCGACCTCCTCGAGGATGTGCGAGCTGAAGAGCACCGTGCGGCCGTCGTCGCCGAGGCGGCGCAGCAGGTCCATCAGGTGCATCCGCTGGCGCGGGTCGACGCCGTTGAAGGGCTCGTCGAGCAGCAGCACGGACGGCTGGTGGACCAGCGCGGCGGCGATCTTCACGCGCTGCCGCATGCCCTTGGAGTAGGTGTCGAGGCGGCGCGAGGCGGGCTCGACCATGTCGACCTCCGCCAGGATCCGCTCGGTGGCCTCGGCCGCGTCGGGCAGCTTGTGCAGGTCGGCGTTCGCGCGGACGAACTGGCGCCCGGTGAGGTAGCCGAAGCTCAGCTCGCGCTCGGGCACGAGCCCGATCTGGCGGTAGATCTCGGTGTTGCGCCACACCGGCTTGCCGTCGAGGGTCACGTGGCCGGCCGACGGTGCGAGGAATCCGGCCATCATCGCCATCAGCGTCGTCTTGCCGGCGCCGTTGGGACCGAGCAGGCCGGTGACCCCGGGGCCGATGTTGAGCGAGACGTCGTTGACCGCCACCACGTTGCCGAACCATCGCGAGGCCGAGTCGAGGACCAGGTTGCTCATCGCGAACCCACCTTCCGGAAGCGGGCGAGCAGCCCCAGGAGACAGCCGGCGAGGAGCAGCAGCGCCACCAGCGCGTACGCGAGCGCCCAGGCGCCGTCGACCGGCACGAACGTCTCGATGCCGGCGTCCCACGCGTTGGCCAGGCCGGTGTAGAGCGACCAGGGCGAGAGCAACCCGACTGCGGTCGAGGCGGAGTCGGCGTCCTGCTCCGAGGAGATCGCCTGGACGGCGGTGACGACCCCGGTGAGGACGATCAGCACCATGACCGACCCCACGACGGCGAAGCCGCGGCGCAGCGAGACCGACGAGATCAGCCCGGCGATGCCGGCGATGAGCATGGCCAGCAGCACCTGGAGCACCGCCGCCTTGAGCACCTGCGTGGTCTGGTCGCTCTTGTCGAGGCCCGCGAGCATGGCGCCGAGGAACAGCAGCAGCGTCGGGACCGCCATGAAGAGCCACACCGCGACCGTCAGGGACAGCCACCGCACCAGCGCGTACACCGGTGCGGCGAGAGGCCGAGCCAGGTAGAGCACGATCGAGCGGTAGCGCAGGTCGCGGGAGAACAGCACCGGTGCCTGCGCGGCGGCGAAGAGGCTGACGAGCAGCTGCGTCTGGTTGGAGTAGTCGGCGTAGGACAGCGGCAACGACGTGAGGCCGGTGAGCACGACGACGCCGACCACGATCAGCGCCGGCAGCACCGACATCCCCAGCAGCACGAAGGGCATCACCTTGGACTTGCCCGAGCGCCCGAGCCCGAACGCGTGGCGCAGGCCGGTGACGAACAGGGTGCGCGCGATGGTCGCAGTGCCCTCGCGTACGCCGTCGTAGTGGCGGTAGCCGAGGTCGTGGATGACGCCGGGGCCCCTCGATCCGTTGAAGTCAGACACGGGCCTCTCCGTCCAGGAAGACGTCCTCGAGGTGGCGGCGGTCGGGCTGGAGGCGCATCAGCCCCAGGCCGAGCTCGGCGGCGACGTCGCGGATGAGGTCGTGGGCGGCGCCCTCGTGGGCCAGCTCCGGAGGCGGCGGATCGATGGCGACCATCGCACCGCGGGGGCGACAGGTGAGCCCTCGCTTGGCGAGGGCCTCGCCGAGCTTGTCCCGCTCGGTCTCGGTGCCGACGACCTCGACCAGGAGGCTGCCGGTCTGCTCGAGGAAGTCGCCGGTGGCGCTCGAGCGCAGCAGGTGCCCGCCGTCGAGGACGATGACGTGGTTGCTGACCTGCTCGAGCTCGCCGAGCATGTGGGAGGTGACCAGGACGGCGATCCCGAACTCGCCGCCGATGCGCTCCACCAGCCGGAGCATGTCGTTGCGGGCGGCTGGGTCGAGGCCGTTGGTCGGCTCGTCGAGGAAGACCAGCTGCGGGTCGTGCGCGAGCGCCTGGGCGAGCTTGGCGCGCTGCTTCATGCCGGTGGAGTAGCCGCCCATCGGCCGGTAGCGCTCCTCGTCGAGTCCGACGTGGCGCAGCACGTCGGCGGCGCGCTCGCGCGCGGCGGAGGCACCGAGGCCCGACATCCTGGCCATGTGCACGACGAAGTCGCTGGCGCTCACGTCGGGCGGCAGGCAGTCGTGCTCGGGCATGTAGCCCACGAGCCGCCGGATCTCCTGGCCCTCGTGCTCGATGTCGTGGCCCAGGACGCTGGCGTGCCCTCCGGTCGGCTCGAGCAGCCCGAGCAGGATCTTGATGAGCGTCGACTTGCCGGCGCCGTTGGCACCCACGAGACCGGTCACGCCCGCGCCGACCTCGACCGTGAGGTCGGTCAGTGCGTGGACCGTCCCGTAGTGCTTGGTCAGGCCTGCGGTCGTGATGACCGGCTGGTTGGTGGGCGGCAGCCCGCTGATTTCCCCCGTCACGTCCGCCACGCTAGCGGCACCGTCGCAGCCCCCGCATCAGGGATCGCCCGGATCCGTGTGGAGGTGTGGTGAAGATCGACGCCTCGTCACACGTCCCGGGACGTCATACGGAGAGAGCAACCATTGACGCCGTCCGTATGACGTCCCGGGGACCTCTAGGATTGAGGCCACATTCCCCGGTTGGTCTGCCGGGCAATGGGCAGCCCCGCCCGAGGCGGGCCCTAGGCTGTTGCGCACATTCCCCGGTTGGTCTGCCGGCAGGGCCCGCCTGACTTTGAATCAGGACTAGCGACGATGGTTCGACTCCATCCCGGGGAGCCATGATGGCGACGTACGACGACCTGCTGGCGTGCGGACCTGGTGATCACCGCTGCGCGGTGACCTCCGGCGAACGGGTGCGGGAGAGGAACGCGCGATAGTCGGCCGCCGTGCGGCGGGGCAGCTCGAGCATCGGCATGTGTCCGGCCTCCGGGTAGGTGACCGTGCGCGCGCCTGCGATGCCGCCGGCCCAGACGGCAGCCGCGCTGCGGTGGACGAGCCGGTCCTGCTCGCCCCACATCACCAGGGTCGGCGCGGTGATCTCGCCGAGCCGGTCGTCGAGGGTGTCGCGGCCGAAGAAGCCGTCGAAGATCTCCTCGAGCTCGTCGCGGCGCGCGACGTAGTCGGCGGCGATCGCGGCCCTGACGAACCCCGGCACGAAGGGCGCCCTGGCCATGGTCATCGCGTAGAACTCGGGGAACAGCGCGACGTCGTCGAGCAGGAACGGGTTGCGGCCCTCACGGAACGCGAGCTCGGCGTCGCTCGGCTCCGGCGACGCGACGCCCACGGCGTCGCTCAGCAGCAGCGTCCGCACCAGGTCGGGGTGGGCGAGCGCGAGGTGCGCTGCCACGAACCCGCCCATCGAGTTGCCCGCGACGTCGGCACGCTCCACGCCGAGCCGGCCGAGCAGCGTCGCGACCCGTGCGGCCTGTGCCGGGCCTGAGAAGTCGGTGCCGGTCGTGAAGCCGGACGCGCCGTGGCCGGCGAGCTCCGGGATGACGACGCGGTGGTCGCGCAGGAGGTGTCGCGCGAACCGCATCCACACCACCCGGTCGGCGGTGTAGCCGTGCAGCAGCACGACGACCGGCGCGTCCGTCGGGCCGCCCTCGAGCACCGCCAGACTGGCGTCCCCGACGTCGACGCGGCGCTCGCGCAGGCCGTACGCACGTGCCTCCACCCGCGTCGCGAGGGCGAGCACGCGGGCACCGAGTGCCGTACGCCTGCTTGTCCGGGGTCCCCGCGGCGTTGTGCGGAGGAGCGAAGCGGGGGAGAAGAACGTCGTGGGGTGGTGTTTCACTTGCCGCTCCGCGATCGGACGACGCCGGTGATGAGCCGCTGGTAGCCCGTGGGGGCGACGCGCACCATCGCGTCGAAGACGCGGGCGTCGGGCCCGATGAGCGCGCGCCGCTTGTTCTTCTGCACGGCGGCGACGATCACGGCCGCGGCCTTCTCGGGCGAGGTGATGAAGGACTTCTCGAACTCGCGGTTCGCCTTCTCCGCCGGCTTGCCGGTCGCGCTGGCCACGCTGGGGTCCAGCCGAGCCGACCGCGCGATGTTGGTCTTGATCCCGCCGGGGTGGATGCAGGTGGCGCTCACGCACGAGCCGGTCAGCTCGAGGTCCTGGCGCAGCGACTCGGTGAACCCGCGTACGGCGTACTTGCTGGCGTTGTAGCCGCTCATGAGCGGCTGGGCGGTGAGCCCGAAGACGCTGGAGATGTTGACGACGTGGCCCTCGCCGGACGCCTCGAGGTGGGGGAGGAAGGCCTTGGTGCCGTGGACGACGCCCCAGAAGTTGATGCCCATGATCCAGCGGTAGTCGTCGGTCGAGAGCGCTGCGACCGTGCCGGACAGCGCGACGCCGGCGTTGTTGAACACGAGGTTGGCGCGGCCGTGGTCGGCGACCACCTGGTCGGCCCACGTGAGGACGGCCGTCTCGTCGGCGACGTCGACGACGGACGTCGTGAGGGCGCGGGAGCGGCCGTCGAGCAGCCGCTCGGTCTCGGCGAGGCCCGCGACGTCGACGTCGGAGAGGGCGAGTCGGCAGCCCCGTCCGGCGAGCTCGAGGGCGAGCGCCCGGCCGATGCCGGAGCCCGCTCCGGTGACGGCCGCGACCTTGTCGTCCAGCTGGTGCATGGGGGTCCTCTCGACAGACTGACCTGAACTGTAAAGGCGCGACGCGTCGTTCGAGCCACGAGGTGACGCGGCTCACGCGACCACCCTGCACCCCCTCCCACCACTGCGCCGGGGCGGGGCGAGCGGCAGTGACAGACTGCGGCACATGGACAACCTCACCGTCATCGTCCTCGCCGCCGGCGGCGGCACCCGGATGAAGTCGAAGACCATGAAGGTGCTGCACCCCATCGCCGGGCGCTCCATGATCGGCCACGTCCTCCGGGCCGTGCAGGCCGTCGAGCCCACCAGCGTCGTCGCGGTCGTCGGCCACCAGCGCGAGCAGGTGGGGCCGCACATCGTCGACCTGCTGCCCGGTGTCGTGCTGGCGGTGCAGGAGAAGCAGGAGGGCACCGGCCACGCCGTACGCATCGCGATGGAGGCCGTGGGCACGACCACCGGCACCGTGATCGTGGCGGCCGGCGACACCCCGCTGCTGGAGGGCGAGTCGCTGCTCGCGTTCGCCACCGAGCACGAGGCGGCCCAGCGCGCGGTCAGCATCCTGAGCGGTCGGGTCCCGAACCCGTTCGGCTACGGCCGGATCATCCGCAACGCCGAGGGAGACGTCGAGGCGATCGTGGAGGAGAAGGAGGCGACCCCCGAGCAGCAGGCGATCGACGAGATCAACTCCGGGATCCTCGCGTTCGACGCCGAGTTCCTGGTCTCGGCGCTGCCGCGGATCACCAACGACAACGCCAAGGGCGAGTACTACCTCACCGACGCGGTCCACCTCGCCCGCGAGGACGGCCTCACCGTCGGCGCGCACCTCATCGAGGACGTCGCCCAGACCGAGGGCGCCAACGACCGTGCCCAGCTCGCCGAGCTCGGCAAGGAGCTCAACCGCCGCATCGTGACGCGCTGGATGAAGGACGGCGTCACGGTCATGGACCCCGCCACGACCTGGATCGAGGCCGACGTGGTGATCGAGCCGGACGCCACGATCCTCCCGGGGACCCAGCTCCTCGGCGCGACCGTGGTGCGCGAGGACGCCGTGATCGGGCCCGACACCACGCTGAAGGACTGCGAGATCGGCGTCGGCGCGCGGGTCGTCCGCACCCACGGCGAGCTCGCCGTCATCGGCGACCGCGCCACGGTCGGGCCGTTCGCCTACCTGCGTCCCGGCACCCAGCTCGGCATCGGCGGCAAGATCGGCACGTTCGTCGAGACCAAGAACGCCCAGATCGGCGACGGCGCCAAGGTGCCGCACCTGTCGTACGTCGGCGACGCGGAGATCGGCGATGGCACCAACATCGGTGCCGGGACGATCTTCGCCAACTACGACGGGGTGGCCAAGCACCGCACCGTCATCGGCCGCCACGCCAAGACCGGCTCGAACAACACCTTCGTCGCTCCGGTCGCGATCGGCGACGGCGCGGGCACCGCGGGCGGCACCGTCGTACGCCGCGACGTGCCGCCGGGCGCGCTGGCCGTCAGCAGCTCCCCGCAGCGCAACCTGGAGGGCTGGACCGAGTCGAGACGGAGCGGTACGGCGCAGGCGGATGCGGCTCGTGAGGCGCGTGGGAAGCCGGAGACGACCGAGGGCTGACCCCGGCCTCGCGGATGGCCCGCGGGTGGGTGAGAATCGTTCCAGCACCTCCGAACGAGCCACCCCCGAGGCTGACCAGCACCAGCGAGGAGTCGCGTCGCGTGACCGGAATGAAGCGCACCACCGAGAAGAACCTGATGGTCTTCAGCGGACGGGCCTATCCCGAGCTCGCCGAGGAGGTGGTCGAGCTCCTGGAGTGCGGCCTCGTGCCGCAGGACGCGCGGGCCTTCGCCAACGGCGAGCTCTACGTCCGCTACGAGGAGTCGGTGCGGGGGTGCGACGCCTTCGTGATCCAGAGCCACACCGCTCCGATCAACGAGTGGATCATGGAGCACCTGATCATGGTCGACGCCCTCAAGCGGGCCTCGGCGAAGCGGATCACGGTGGTGATGCCGTTCTACGGCTACGCCCGCCAGGACAAGAAGCACCGCGGACGTGAGCCGATCTCGGCCCGGCTGATGGCCGACCTCTTCAAGACCGCGGGTGCCGATCGGCTGATCACGGTCGACCTGCACGCCGACCAGATCCAGGGCTTCTTCGACGGTCCCGTCGACCACCTGATGGCGCTGCCGATCCTCACCGACTACGTCAAGGAGAAGTACGGCGACCAGCAGCTCGCCGTGGTCTCGCCGGACGCCGGTCGGATCAAGGTCGCCGAGCGCTGGTCGGCCCGTCTCGGCGGGGCACCCCTGGCGTTCATCCACAAGTCCCGCCGTATCGACGTCGCCAACGAGGTGGTCGCCAACCGCGTGGTCGGTGAGGTCGCCGGCAAGATCTGCATCCTCACCGACGACATGATCGACACCGGCGGCACGATCGTGAAGGCCGCCGAGGCCTGCATGGCCGCCGGTGCGGCAGGCGTGATCATCGCCGCGACCCACCCGATCCTCTCCGACCCCGCCATCGACCGGTTGAAGAACTCCACCGCAGTGGAGGTCGTGGTCACCAACACGCTCCCGATCCCCGCGGACAAGCAGTTCGACAAGCTCACGGTGCTCTCGATCGCGCCGCTCCTCAGCCGCGCCATCCGCGAGGTCTTCGAGGACGGCTCCGTCACCTCGATGTTCGACGGCCACGCCTGATCAGCGCCGCCCGGCACGCACGCTGGCTGCGTTCTCGTCGGTCGACGGCCCGCTCCGCTCAAAGGCCGCCTTCCCTCCTCCGCCTTGCCATCGCACGCACCGGACGACGCTGATACGGCATGTTCCTGGGTGAGGGCTACAGCGTCCGGTCGAGGTCGTCGAGCGCGTCGTTCCACGAGCGCGCCAGCACGGTGGGCACGTCGCCACCCTCGAGCGCTGAGGCGACAGCGGCGCGCAGCTCGCGGCGTACGTCCGGGCTGAGCGGCAGGCGTGGGAAGGCGTCGCCGATGACGTCGCTCATCGCCTGGCCCGAACGCCGGGCGAGGTCGAGGCCCTCGGTGACGTAGCGCGACAAGTAGGGGCGGACCAGGTCGGCCTGCTCCCAGCCCCAGAACCCGGCGCCGACGGCGTCGAAGTCGTGGTTGCTCAGCTCGCCGCTCATCAGCCGTGCCCAGACCTCGGCCTTGGCGTCCTCGGTCGGTACGAGCGCCCGCGCGGTGAGGGCGGCGTGGTGACCGGCGACCGACGGGTCGCGCTCGGACTCCGCGTCGACGTGGGACGGGTCGCCGAGCTCGGCGAGCCGCTGGACCGCGGCCCAGCGCACGCCCGGGTCGACGTCGTCCTGGCCGAGCCAGGCCACGAGGTGGTCGCGGTCGGCGCTCAGCCGGGCCTGCACGCGTGACGCGCCGGTCGCGAGGGCCGGGTCGCCGCCCTCGGCCGCACCACGGGCGATGTCGGCGATGACGGCCAGCACGCCGGCCACCTGCGAGGGCTCGGCGTAGCGACGGGTGATCGTCTGGAGGTTGCGCATCACGCCCTCGAAGACGAGCGGGTGGGTCTCGGGTCGCAGGTGCTGGTCGGCCAGCGCGATGAGCTCGTCGACGCCGATCACCTGCGCCTCGCAGAGGTCGACCGCCGTCCACCACAGCATCGCCCGGGTCAGCGAGGACTCGACCGAGGACAGGCCGGCCGTGATCGCGGACCAGGACTGCTCGTCGGGGCGGATCACCGCGAACGTCTCGTCACCGGAGTTGGGCACCACGACCCGGCCGGCGAACTCGTCGAGCCGGATCGGCTCGTCACCGAGCTGCAGGTCGCGAGAGCCGACGAGCTGCATGGCGTCGTCGTACGCCGACACGGTGAGGCGGTGCGGTCGCGAGCCCTCGCGGGTCAGCACGGGCACGCCGGAGTCGTCGCGCGTCACGACGAGCGTGTCGAAGCCCGTCGTGCGCAGCCACGACTCGGCCCACGCGCGGACGTCGTGCTCGGTGGCCGAGTCGAGCGAGTCGAGGAAGTCGGCGAGGTCGGCGTTGCCGAAGGCGTGGGTGGTGAGGTGCTTGTTCACCCCGGCGAGGAAGTCCTCCTCGCCGAGCCAGTGACCGAGCTGCGCGAGCGTCGCGTTGCCCTTGGCGTAGGTGATCATGTCGAAGTTGGCGAAGGCCGTGTCGACGTCGACGATCTTGTCGGTGTCCTCGGCGATCGGGTGCGTCGAGCGGCGGCGGTCGGCGCGGTAGCCGGTCGGCTTGCGGGTGATCGCGGCCGAGGTCCACGCGTCGGTGTAGCCCGCGGCGACCCCGGCGACGTCGTAGCCCATGAAGTCGGCGAACGACTCGTTGAGCCACGAGTCCTCCCACCACTTCATCGTCACGAGGTCGCCGAACCACATGTGCGCCATCTCGTGGGCGATCGTCGAGGCGACCCACTCGCGCTCGAGCTCGGTCGGGGTGCCCTGGGGGAGGTAGGAGTCGCGGAAGACCACGCACCCGGGGAACTCCATCGCGCCCCAGTTGAGCCCGGGCGCGAAGACCTGCTGGTAGTCGGCGTAGGGGTACTCCGGCTCGAAGATCGTCGTGTAGTGCTGGAAGCAGGTGCTGGTGATGCGCCGCAGCTCGTCTCCGTCGCGGCGCAGCTCGCGCTCCTGCGACGCGCGGGCGTGCCAGCCGAACGGCAGGGTGCCGCCGGGTGCGGGGGCGTACGGCTCGTCCCACGTCACCGAGACCCACGGGCCCCCGACGAGGGTGAAGAGGTACGACGAGAACGGCAGTGTCTTCTCGAACCGCCAGGTGTCACCGTCACGCGAGGCCAGCTGGCCGTTGGCGATGACGGTCCAGTGCGAGGGCGCGGTCACCGACAGCTCGAACGTCGACTTGATGTCGGGCTGGTCGAAGACGGGGATGACCTTCTGGGTGATGTCCATCGACGTGTGCGCGCAGACGTAGCGCTCGCCGTCGGCGGGGTCGATCGTCTCGGTCATCCCGTCGCCGTCGTGGACGTACGGCATCCGCGCGGTCACGCGGACCTCGTTGGTCTCGCCGAGGTCGGTCAGCGCGATCCGCCCGTCGGCGTAGGGCGCCGGCTGGCCGTCGAGCGTGACGTCCTGGCCGCCGTTGAGCTCGAGGAACGACGATGCCCCCGGCTGCAGGCAGCCGAACGAGATCGTCGCCTCGACCATGAAGTCCTCGGTCGAGGTGAGGTCGAGGTGGAGCACGGTGTGGACATCGGTCAGCAGGGCGGCGCGTTCGCGCGCCTCGGGGAGCATCAGGGGCACCGGGCCACCCTAGGCGGACGGTCGCGACCCCGGCATCCGGGATTCGACCCGGCACCGCGACCGGGACTAGAGTTCCCGGGTTGCCTCGGCGAGGGAGCCAGTACGAACCACTGGGACTCCGTGATCGACTGGGCCGGTCAGTTCCACTGCGCCGCGCTCACGATCCGGAGCGCGGCGTTCGTCGTCTCCGGAGCGACCGAGGCCCACCGACAACCTGCACCGACCCGAGGAGAACCACATGTCTGCCCCCGAGAAGATCGCCGCCGAGCCGCGCACCGAGTTCGGCAAGGGCGCCGCCCGCCGGATCCGCCGCGAGGACAAGATCCCCGCCGTCATCTACGGGCACGGCAACGACCCCGTGCACGTGATCCTGCCCGGTCACCAGACGATGATGGCCCTCAAGCACGGTGGCGCCAACGCGCTCCTGTCGCTCGACGTGGACGGCACCGAGCAGCTCGCGCTGACCAAGGACATCCAGGTCGACCCGATCCGTCGCGTCATCGAGCACCTCGACTTCGTCGCCGTCCGCCGCGGCGAGAAGGTCACCGTCGACGTCCCGATCCACGTCGTGGGCGAGGCCGGCCCGGACACGCTCGTCGTCAACGAGAACACCGTCGTCTCGGTCGAGGCCGAGGCCACCCACATCCCCGAGTTCTTCGAGGTCTCGGTCGAGGGCGCCGCCGCCGGCACGATGATCCACGCCAAGGACCTCGACCTCCCGTCGGGCACCACGCTGCTCGCCGACGAGGAGCTGCTCATCGTCAACGTGACCGAGCAGATCTCCGCCGAGGCCCTCGAGGCCGAGCTGGAGGAGGCCGAGGCCGACCTCGGCATCGAGCACGACGCTTCCGACGCGGAGATCGCCGAGGCGCAGACCGAGGCCATCGCCGAGGACGCTGCGGTCGAGGCCGGCGAGAGCACCGAGTCCACCGACTCGGAGTGACGAGTCGGCACATCTGTACGCGCTGAGCATGTCGAGTCGGCGCATCTGTGCACGGATCTGTGTGCAGATGCGCCGACTCGGCGCATTTCCAGCGAACATTCGAGCCGACTCGATGCGAGAGGATGACGCCATGAGCGACGCCCCCACCTCCGACGTCTGGCTGGTGGTCGGCCTCGGCAACCCCGGGCCGGGCTACTCCGGGCACCGCCACAACATCGGCTACCTGGTGAGCGACGAGCTGGCCTCGCGGATGGGGGCTGCCCCGGGGAAGGTGCACTGGCGGGCCCACAAGACCGGTCGTGCCGATGTCGTCGAGGGCCGGCTCTCGATCGGCGGACCCCGGGTCGTGCTCGCCCGCGGGCGCGGCTACATGAACGAGTCCGGCGGCCCGGTGAAGGCGCTGGCCACGTTCTACAAGGTCGCTCCCGACCACGTGATCGCCATCCACGACGAGCTCGACATCGCCTTCGGCACGCTCCGGATCAAGCTCGGCGGCGGCGACAACGGCCACAACGGCCTCAAGTCGATGCGGTCCTCCCTCGGCACGGGCGACTTCTACCGCGTACGCGCGGGGATCGGTCGTCCGCCCGGGCGCCAGGACGTGGCCGACTTCGTCCTCTCCAACTACTCCACGGTCGAGCGCAAGGAGCTGCCGTTCCAGGTCGCCGACGCGGCCGACGCCGTGGAGTCCCTCATCACCGAGGGCCTCGAGAAGACCCAGCAGCGCTTCAACTCCTGAGCGCCGTGGCAGGTCGGGCCGTGCTCCCGGGAGCGTGCCTCAGTACGCGCCCCGGTGCCCCAGCACCGCCCGGCCGGTGCGGCCCAGGATCCGGAGGTCGAGGCCGAGCGACCAGTTCTCGACGTACTTGAGGTCGAGGCGGACCGACTCCTCCCAGCTGAGGTCGGAGCGTCCGGACACCTGCCACAGCCCGGTGACACCGGGCTTGACCACCAGCCTGCGGCGTGGGTCGACGTCGTAGCGGGCCACCTCTCCCGGCAGCGCCGGACGCGGGCCCACCAGGGACATGTCGCCGCGCACGACGTTCCACAGCTGCGGCAGCTCGTCGAGGGAGTAGCGGCGCAGCACCCGTCCCAGCGGCGTGATCCGCGGATCGCGCTGGATCTTGAACAGCACGCCGTCCAGCTCGTTGGCGAGGCCGGTGCGTTCGGCCTCGGCCGCGACGCTCATCGAGCGCAGCTTGAGCATCGTGAACGGCACTCCGTGGCGGCCGATGCGCTCCTGACGGAACAGCGCCGGACCGGGGGTCTCGAGACGGATCGCGAGGCACAGTGCGGCGAGCACGGGCAGCGCGGTCAGGAACGCGAGGAGGGCCAGCGTGCGCTCGACCACGTCCTTGACGAGGCGGCGCGGCCCGCCGAGCACGGGGCGGCTGACGTGCAGCACGTCGAGTCCGGCGGAGGAGACCACGCGCGTGCGCTGGGGCTCGACGTCGCGGAGGCCGGTCCCGAGGTAGAGCTCGGCACCGGTCGCAGCGAGCGACCAGTGCAGGCGGCGTACCTCGTGGGGGGTGAGGCGTGCGCCGGGGAGCACCACCAGGGCGTCCGCCTGGTGGTCGTGCGCGACGGACGAGGAGTCCTTGAACCCGATGTAGGTGGGGATCCCACCCAGCTGCAGCTTGGTGTCCCGGGTGAGGCAGGCGGCGACGACCTCGTGGCGTCCGGTCGCCTCCAGCTCGATGAGGGCTTCGCGTACGTCGCGCCCGCGGCCGGCCAGGACCAGGCGCTGCGGACGTCGCCCCGCCCCGAGCAGGGGAGGGACTGCGCTCGCCACGGAGAGGGTGGCGACGAGAGCGACCAGCGCCACGACGTCGGCCCCGGCAAAGAGCGGCGCGATGGCCAGAGCGATCACGGCGGCACGTGCCCCGGCTCCGAGGACCAGGCGCATGCGGCGGGTGCCGGTCTCGCCCAGCGTCCGCCGCCGGTAGTGACCGGCCGCCACGAGCGCCAGGGGCCAACCGGCGGCGACGGTCAGGGCGAGCCCGATCGACAGCGTGCCGGTGGCGACGGCGCCGGCGGCGCCGGTGATGGCGATCAGCACGTCGAACGCGGCGGTCGTGCGGTCGGTGCGCGGCCGCGTCGGGCGCGCCACGCGAGCCGGAACAGGGGCCGGCACGGCAGCGGACGCAGCTGGCACGGGAGCACGCACGGGGGCAACGGCGAACGGTTCCGCGAGCGGCCGGACGTGCCCCGCCCCACGGGGGAGCGGGACCTTGATCGTCGTGGCTGCAGCATCAGCGACCAGGTTCAACCCTGCGCCGATGGCAACGTCCGTCATGCTTTCTCCAACCCCCTGGGGGTGCTCCCGAGACACCCGGCTGACCTCCACCTGAGCCTAGGAACGTGTGCTCCCGCGGGCATGCCGAAAATCGTGGAAAGCGGTGCGGGGGTGCCAGTGGAGATACCCAGTCAGAGGGATGGGCTCCGCACCGGTAGGCGCCTACTCTCGAAAGTGCTCGAACACTGGTTCGCCCGTAGAGAGGCCAGTCCTGTGCAGTCCGCCCTGTCGGCGGTCGCCTGGATGACGAGATCCCCCACATCTCGTCCTCGGACCCACGCGAACCAGTAGCGACGGCCGAGGCCCCCCACCTCGGCCGTCGCACGGACCCGTCGCACGGACCCGGGACCAGATCCGGTCCTCAGCTCCGTGCGACGGGCATGTGCACGGAGTCGCGGGGCCGCGGCACCGCGGGGGCCCGTCCGAAGAAGGTGTCGTGCCACATCTCGAGGCACAGCAGGGTCCACATCTGTACCTCGACGTCGGCACCCCGCTCGTTGCGGTCGACGAGGTCGCGTACCAGTGACGTCTCGAGGGTCTGACCGACCCACGAATCGGCGCCCGTGAGCCGGCTGCGCACGGTGTCGCGGAGCGCGGTGCGCAGCCACGACCCCGGCGGCGCCCGGAACGTCGTCCTGCGGTCGATCACCTCGGCGGGCAGCAGGGGCCGGGCGACCTCCCTGAGCACCCAGGGCACGCCCGTGCGGACCTTGATCGAGGCCGGCAACCGGAAGGCCAGCTCGACGAGGCGGTGGTCGAGCAGGGCGGGCCGCAGCTCGACCGAAGCGGCCATCGACATCCGGTCGCTCCGTTCGAGGGCGTGGTCCGGGAGGCCGTGTCGCAGGTCGTCGCGCAGCATCCGGTCGACCGCGTCGACGCCGACCGAGGGTGGCGTACGCCGCTCGAGCGGGGCCGGCATGCCGAGGAGCCGCTCTCGCTGGGATGCAGTGAACGGGACTCCGAGGCGACGCTCCACCTGGCCGGCCAGGCCAGAACGAAGTCGCGACGGCACCAGGTGTGAGTGCTCCACGAGCCGGGCGTGGCGGTACCGTCCGTGATCGCCGAAGAGCTCGGCACCTCCGTCCCCGGACAACACCACGCCGACGTGCTCCTTCGCCGCGCGGGCGAGCGCGAAGGCCGTGAGGTCCGCAGGGTCCGACAGGGGGGCATCGCGGAACCAGGTGAGCCCGGTCCAGAGGCCCTCGAGCTCGGCGGCCCCGATCCGGACCTCGTGGTGTCGGGTGCCGAGGAGTCCGCTGACGTGCCGGGCCACCGGCAGCGCGCCCTCCGGCTCGCTCGCGAACCCGGCGGCGAACGTGTGGAGCGGCTGGTCGCCGCGGAGCTGCTGCACTTCAGCGACGACGAGGCTGGTCTCGAGGTCGCCCGACAGGTGCGCCCCCACGGGGACGTCGGCGACCAGGGCGGCGCGGACCGCCTCGCGCAGGCCGTCGCCGACCGCCTCGACGGCGTCGCCGAGGCTCCAGGTTCCGTCGGTGTCGCACTCGGGCAGCGACCAGTAGTGCGCCTCGTCGACGCGTCCTCCGGGCAGGATCGAGACGCGGTGCGCGGGGCGGACCTTCTTCACGCCCTCGAACAACGTGTCGGGTGCCGGCACCGTGCGCGCCGACAGGTAGGCGTCGAGGCTGCGGTGGTCGACCTCCGGTGGGGGACCGACGGCGAGGAGCGCCTTGATCTCGGACGCGAACGCGATGCCGCCCGGGACGTGGCGGTAGTAGAGGGGTTGGACGCCGACCCGGTCCCGCACCAGGTGCGTGGTGTCGGTCCGCAGGTCGTGCGCGGCGAAGGCGAACTGCCCGTGCAGCCGCTCGACGAAGCTGATGCCCTCGAGGGCGAGTCCGGCCACGAGCACCTCGGTGTCGCCGCGCGTGCGGAACGGGTAGTCGAGCAGGGCACGCAGGCTCTGGTGGTTGACGATGGTGCCGTCGAGCGCGACCACCCATCGTCCGTCGACCGAGTGCATGGGCTGGTGCGACCCGGCCACGTCGACGACCGCGAGTCGGGTGTGCGCCAGCCCGACGTCGGGACCGACCCAGATGTCCGTTGCGTCGGGTCCGCGGTGGTGCAGCACGTCGGCCATCTCGCGGAGCGTGCTGGCCGCGAACGTGCCCTCGGTGAAGGCGCGTACCCCACCGACCCCGCTCATGCGCCCAGCCTCCAGCCCACCTGGTGGGCCATTCCGACCGCAGCCAGCTGCGAGGAGACCTGGAGCTTGCCGAGGATGGACTTCACCTGGGTGCGGACCGTGGCCTCGGCGACCACGCTCCGCTCCGAGATCGTCCGCACCGTGTGGCCCTCGATGAGCGCGCCCAGCACCTGCCGCTCGCGCGGCGTGAGCAGGTCGAGCCGCCTGCGGAGGTCGTCGTTGATCCTGCGCTCGCGCGACCACGCGTCGAGCAGACCCTCGAGCTCCTCGCGCTGGGTCACCGGCAGCCCCTGGTGCAGTCGGCGCACGGTGGCCAGGGCCTGCTGGAGCGCTCCGCTCTTGGGCAGCACCTTGCGGGCTCCCATCCGCATGCACCCGCCCCAGCGGCCGAGGTCCTCCGAGGCTGTCAGCACCACGACGTTGACCCCCGTGTGTGCCAGCGGCGCGATGAGGTTGGCCCCGTCGCCGAACCGACCCAGGTCGAGGTCGAGCAGCACCGTCCTCGGGTTGGCCCGCAGCGCCAGCGACCGCACGGTCGCCATCGACCCGCCTTCCTCCGGCAGCTCGAGGCGGCGGGCGTCGTACCCCTCCAGCGAGAGGGCCAGCTCCAGCGACTCCGCGAACAGCATGTGGTCGTCGATGATCAGGACCCGGTGGTCACCCCGCGCTGAGCCCAGCGGCATGACGTGCCTCCCCCGCAGTTTCGGACCCAGCCACCTGGTTCTCGGTCGAGCGGCGGGGCGCGGGCAACGAGATGACGAACGACGATCCGGCGCCCGACGCCTCCACCAGCCGCAGCGACCCTCCGTCCTCGGCGACCAGGCGCTGGGCCACGTGGAGCCCGATGCCCTCACCTGGTGAGTCGGGCCTACGGCGGCCCCACTCGAAGATCCGCTCCCGATCCTCCACTGCGATCCCGCGACCGAAGTCGGTGACCGTGATGTCCACCATCTCCTCGTCCCGGCGTGCCACCTCGATCACGCTCGAGTTGCTGCCGCCGTGCGTGGCTGCGTTGTCCACGAGGATGTTGACCACCTCGGCCAGGTTGTCGTACCGGGCCCGGACGAGCTCGCCGCTCGAGTGGAGCTCGACCCGGCGCCCCTTGAGCTCCTGCAGGTCCAGGATGAGCCCGAGCGCCTCGTCGAGGTCGAGCTGGGTCGCCGTCTCGTGCTCCTGCGAGAGGAGCCGTTGCATGCGATCGAGCTCGCGCCGCACGGACTCCCAGAGTCGGACGCGCGCTGCGTCACTGATGGCGGCGTTGTCGAGGAGAGCCGACCCGTTGACCAGTCCGGCCACCGTGCTCCGGAGCTCGTGGAGCTGCTCTCGTTGCTCCCGTGCCGCTGTCAGGTTCGCCCGCTCATGGCGCGACGTCTCCCGTCGAAGGCCGTCCTGCACGCAGTCCCAGGCGGCGGCCATCCACGCCGCTCCCACCGCGGCGAGCCCCAGCGACAGGACGGCGCTCCATGCCGACGTCGGGCTGCCCGCCACGACGAGGCCGAGCGCGGTGGCGACGAGGACGACGGTCGCCCCGACGAGCCATGCGATCCGGCGCGGCAGCAGTCCGCCGCCCACGACGGCCACGGCCGCGACCAGCTGGGTGCCGGCCATCACGACCATCAGCACCTTCATCAGCAGCACGGACGGTGTGTCGTGCGGGACCAGGAGCAGCAGGTGCGCCGCACCCATGAATCCCATGCCGAGCCCGACGCCGAAGCTGTCGTCGGCGACGTGCGTGGCACGTGGCAGACCCAGCAGGGCTCCGATCACCAGGATCGTGCCGATGGCCGCTGCCGCGATGATCATGGCGACCTCGAGCGGCGAGTCCGGCGCATGTGCCACGGTCGGCAACGCGATCAACAGCCCTTGGCCCGCGATGAGCGAGCCGGTCACCGCCGTCCATTCGGCCATGCGATCCGCGTGCCTGCGCATGCTGACGACGGCCGCGATGGCGGCACCGGCGATGAACAGTCCGCTGACCAGGCCGCCGGCCACGGACGATGCCCCGACCTGCGGTGGAGTGACGAGTGGGGCGCCGCCCCATCCGCTCCACGCCAGCAAGGCGAAGGCGAGCAGCCCGACGCGCACGGTGCCCGTCGCCGCGGCGTCGCCCTTCTCCCCACAAATTTCGATGATGCATGTTTCCCCCCGGGAATGACCAGTCCTGCACAAGCTGGAGCAATGCTCCCGGAATCACTGTGGAGGCGCGGTGGTGGAGGTGTCCATCGATTCAGGCGTCGTACCCCATTTGGGGCACGCTGGGCCAGACCAGAGGGATCAAAGTCTTGTCCCAGCATTCTCGCGGACTTCTGCCAGAGCACCACGAAGTGGCGTCAAGAACCACTCAAGGGATCTCTGGCGCCCACGCGGCGCCGCGGACACCTCGGCGGCGCTTCACGCGGCGCCGGTCGCGCGTCTCCCCAATTCGGTGCACGTTCGACACGCTGCGGGCAGCAGCCCCGTCTGCACAGCCATGGTGAGCGTGGCTCAAGGACGAGGGAGTAGTGATGGACGCTGCCGATCCGGTGTGGTTGGTCTCCACCCACCTGCTCGTCGCCCAGACGGCGGCGGTCGCGCTCGCCTCTGTCGGAACACCGGCAGAGGCGCACACGTGGCAGTCGTCGGTCCGTGACCAGGAACTGGGTGGGGGCGACCTGCACGACCCGCGACGTCTCGTGGTCGTCCTTGACGATTTCGATGATCCCGAACACATCGCCGATCTGGTCAGACTGGTCCAGACCGATCGCGTCCGGGTGGTCCTCGTCACCACGTTCGAGGTCGCGACCCGGTGGGGGGAGCTGGTGCAGGACGAGCGTGCGGACCTGGCCACGGACGTGACCTCGGTGGCACGGCTCGCGGCGGTCGTCGACGACTTCATGGCCGGACGAGGCATCCTGGATCCCGCGGGACGCGACGCCGTGCGCGTCGCGTGGCGCCACGACAACGATCACCGCCAACACGTCGAGACCCTCCTCCGGTCCCTCTCACCACAGCAGGTTCGCGTCCTGGAGCTCTTGGCAAGCGGGCGGCGCGTGGCGGAGGTCGGCTCCCTTCTGGGGGTGACGCGCGGCACGGTGCGCAGCCACGTCAAGTCGCTGCGCGCCAAGCTGGGTGCGCGTTCCCAGCTCGAGGCGGTCGCCATGCTCCGTCTGGCGCACGAAGCGGGGAGCGACGCGGGGAGCGCCGTGGGGAGCGCCGCCCTCGTGCCACAGCCGCGTCGGGAGAGCAACGGGTGCGAGGCCGCAGGGCGTCGCTAGGGTTCGGTGCATGATCGATCCCACCACGCTCGACGACCACGCCTTCGCCGTCTGGGCGGCCGAACGGGCGGGCGCCGTCCTGCTCGACGTACGCGCCGGGGCCGAGGCCGAGGGCCTCGAGGGCAAGGCCCTCAAGGACGCGGGCGACGCCGCCGCGCAGGCCGAGCTCGACCGGGTCCTCACCCAGCACCGCCCCGACGACTCGGTGCTGTCCGAGGAGGCCGCGGACGACAAGTCACGCCTGACCGCGCGGCGGGTGTGGATCATCGACCCGCTCGACGGGACGCGTGAGTTCTCCGAGCCGCCCCGCGACGACTGGGCCGTCCACGTCGCGCTCTGGGAGGACGGCGACCTCGTCGCCGGAGCCGTCGCCCAGCCCGCGCTGGGTGAGACCTTCAGCACCGGCCGCCCCAGCGTGCTGCCGGCGCGTACGTCCGCCCGGCCCCGCATCGCGGTGTCCCGGAGCCGCCCGCCCGCCTTCGTCGAGGCGCTCGCGGCCGAGCTGGACGCCGAGCTGGTCCCGATGGGCAGTGCCGGGGTCAAGGTGATGGCCGTCGTGCGCGACATCGCCGACGCCTACGTCCACGCGGGCGGGCAGTACCAGTGGGACAACGCCGCCCCCGTCGCCGTCGCCCGGGCCGCCGGCTTGCACTGCAGCCGCGTCGACGGCTCGCCGATCGTCTACAACGAGGACGACACGTCGCTGCCCGACCTCATCGTGTGCCGGCCCGAGCTGGCCGACGCGATCATCGACTTCGTCCGCAGCCGCGGGACTGACCTCTCATGACCTCCTTCGTCTCGCACACCACCGTCGACTGCCGCAACGCCTACGAGCTCTCCGCGTGGTGGAAGGTCCTGCTCGGCTACGTCGACCGTGAGGGCGATCCCAACGAGGCCGGGCACGAGGAGTGCGAGATCCACGACCCCGCGAGCGGGCACACGCTGCTCTTCATCGAGGTCCCCGACGAGCACCTGCCCGCCAAGCGGATCCACTTCGACGTACGCCCGCGCGAGGGCAGTCGCGACGACGAGGTCGAGCGCGTGCTCGGGCTCGGCGCGACCCAGGTCGCCGACCATCGCGGCCAGTACGGTCCGGGCACCGGCTGGGTCGTCCTCGCCGACCCCGAGGGCAACCAGTTCTGCATCCTGCGCTCGCAGGCCGAGGTCGACACCGGTCCACCGCCTCCCGAGTAGCCGCCCGAGCAGCTACGGCAGCCGCTCGGGGTGCTCGGCGACGTACGCGCGCACCGGCACCGGCTCGGTGTGGGCGTAGCCCTCGGGCAACCACACGCTGCCGAGCCGGGTCAGGTAGTAGACCTGCCAGGCGAGGTAGCCGCGGAGCTGCTGCGGATCGTGCTGCATCACCTCGGCGTGACGGGTGACGCCGCGGACGTAGGCCCAGGAGTTGTTGTAGCGCCACAGCGCCGCGCCCTTGTCGCGGGCGAAGCCGTTGGCCCTCAGCAGCCGCCCGGCAGCCAGGATCGCGTCGTGCGGGTCGTTGATGTCGCCGCCGGCGCCGTAGATGTCCCACGTCGTCGGGATGAACTGCATCGGGCCCTGTGCGCCCGCCACCGAGGTGCCGCGGATCCGGCCGAACGCCGTCTCGACCATGTTGATCGCCGCGAGGTACTCCCAGTCGACGCCGAAGCGGCGCTCCGCCTCGCGATAGCTGCGCAGGAGCGTCCGCTCCGGAGCGGGCGGCACGATCCGCCAGGCGGGCAGCTCGTCAGCGAGCTCGCCGCTCGCGCTCGGGTGCATCGAGCGGAACTCCCGCCGAGCGGCGACGTTGGTGCGCACCCAGGCGCGGTTGCCCGGGCGCAGCCCTTCGAGGACCCGGGGGAGCCAGGTCCGGCGGACGGCGACCTCGCGGACCGCGAGCTGGGCGGTGTGCCCGGCAGCGGCCAGGAGATCGGGGTCCGGGTCCGCCGACCGGATCACCTTCTGAGCAGCGGCGACCATCGCGGCCGCCTCAGCAGGCGTACGAGGTCGCCGCGGGGTGCCGGCGAGTGCCGGCGCCAGCTCCTCGGGCACGTCTCCTGCGCCTGCCTGCCCGGAGACGCGGGCGTCGGCGGGCCGGAGGTCGCCCGACGGCGGGGGTGCAGGTGAGCCGCCGCAGCCGCTGATGACGACCACGCCCGAGACGAGCGCGGCGATGAGCGGCGTACGGGTCATGGCTCCACTGTCACACGGTGCACCCCCGCCAGGACGTCAGCCGACGAAGGTCTTCCAGACGAAGCCGTTGGCGAGGTACTTCGTGTCGCCCTTGACCACGAAGCTCCAGTACCAGGTGCCGCCACGACGGGGCAGCGTGATCTTGTACTTGCCCTTCGCGTTGGTCTTGATGGTCTTGAAGGACTTGTAGCCCTTGTTCTGCTTCTTCGAGACCTTGATGACGATCTTCTTCTTGCCGTAGTCGGGCGTGACCTTGCCCTTGATCACGAAGCCCGACGACGGGTACGTGATCTTGCGGGCCACCTCGCACGGTGAACGTGGCCGACTCGCTGGGCGTGTAGTTGTCGCCGTACTGGCCCTGGTCGGTGTCGGTGTAGCCGCTGTAGACGACCTTGTACGTCGTGGTGGCCGGCGGCTTCACGTCGTAGAAGCGACGGTAGGGTTGCTGCCCGGTCGCGACCGGGACCCAGGCGGTCGAGCCGGCCTCCATGGCGATCAGCGTCGACCGTGCCGTCGGCGGCGGCCGGCGAGTAGCCGTCCGAGCTGGACGGTCCACGTTGACGTAGAAGTCGTCGCCGTAGACCAGCTGGGTCTCGCTGGGCGTCGCGACGGTCGTGGTCGGTCCAGCGTCGGCGGCCTGGCTGGGCGCGGCGATGGCGATCGGCGTGAGTCCGGCCAGGCCGGCGGTGACCGTGTAGGCCACGAGTCGAGTGATGCGCATGTCCCCGTTGTTCCTCTCGAAGAAAGTCTGTCGTGGGGGTGCTACCCCCGTGACACGTGGGACAAACCCCCACCCCCGTAGACTTATCACCTCCCCCCGTCAGCTCGGACGGGGGTCCTTCTGCATGCTCCCCGAAGGGAACCCGTTGTCGTCCAGCGTGTCGTCCACGCCGCTCCGCGCCGTCGCCGGGCGGGTCGTCTCCGCGCCCACGCTCGCCGGCGCGCTGGCTGATGCCGCAGTGCAGAACGCCCTCGACCTCACCGGTCCGGGCGCCGTCCGACCGTTCGTGGTGCACGGGCTGGTCGAGCGCGGTCGTACGGTCCTGGCGGTCACCGCGACCTCCCGCGAGGCCGAGGACCTCGTCGAGGAGCTCGCCGACCTCGTCGACCCCGACACGGTCGCCTACTACCCGAGCTGGGAGACGCTGCCGCACGAGCGGCTCAGTCCCCGCAGCGACACCGTCGGGCGCCGCCTCGCTGTCCTGCGCCGGCTGCGCCACCCCGGCACCGACGCGGCCAACGGTCCTCTCAAGGTGGTCGTCGCACCGATCCGCAGCCTGCTGCAGCCGCAGGTCCCCGGGCTCGCCGACATCGAGCCCGTCGAGCTGGCGCCGGGCGACTCGCGCACGATGGAGGACGTCGTACGCGGCCTGGCCGAGGCGGCGTACAGCCGCGTCGACATGGTCGAGCGGCGCGGCGAGTTCGCGGTGCGCGGCGGCATCGTCGACGTCTTCCCGCCGACCGAGGAGCACCCGCTGCGCGTGGAGTTCTGGGGCGACGACGTCGAGGAGATCCGCGCCTTCTCCGTCGCGGACCAGCGCACGCTCGAGACGGTGCAGCGGCTCTGGGCGCCGCCCTGCCGCGAGCTGCTGCTCACCGACGACGTACGCCGCCGCGCCGCCGCGCTCGGCCAGGCGCACCCGCAGCTGCTCGAGCTCACCGACAAGATGGCCGCGGGCATCGCGGTCGAGGGCATGGAGTCGCTCGCGCCGGTCCTGGTCGACACGATGGAGCTCCTCGTCGACCTGATGCCCGCGGACACGACCGTCCTGGTGCTCGACCCCGAGCGTGCCCGCAGCCGGGCGCACGACCTCGTCGCGACGAGCGAGGAGTTCCTCGGTGCGTCGTGGGCCGCGGCGGCCGGCGGCGGCACCTCGCCGATCGACCTCGGCGCCGCGTCCTACCGCGAGATCGCCGACGTACGCCTGCACGCGCTGGGCCTCGGGCACGCGTGGTGGGCGGTCAGCCCGTTCGGGATCGACACCGAGGGCGTTCCTGAGGCCCAGACGACGGGCGTGCCCAGCCAGACGCTGCCCGCGCACGCCGCGGAGGCCTACCGCGGTGACCTCGAGCAGGCCGTCACCGACATCCGCGAGTGGCTCGACCGCGGACTCGACGTGGTCGTGGTGCACGCCGGCCACGGCCCGGCCCAGCGGTTCGTCGAGCTCCTCGGCGAGCACGACGTCGCGGCCCGCCTCGTGGAGGAGGGCGACCCGGCCGGAGCCGGCGTCGTCACCGTGACGTGCGGCCAGATCGTCCACGGTCTCGTCGACGACCAGGCCAAGGTCGCCGTCGTCACGGGCGACGACCTGTCCGGGCAGAAGACGTCCACCCGCGACATGCGCCGGATGCCCACCCGCCGCAAGAAGCAGATCGACCCGCTCGAGCTCAAGGCCGGCGACTACGTCGTCCACGAGCAGCACGGCGTCGGCCGGTTCGTCGAGATGAAGCAGCGCGAGGTCAGCGGCGCGACCCGCGAATACCTCGTCCTCGACTACGGCGCCTCCAAGCGCGGCGGTCCGCCGGACCGGCTCTACGTCCCGGCTGACACCCTCGACCAGGTCACCCGCTACGTCGGCGGCGAGAACCCCAGCCTCGACCGGCTCGGGGGCGGCGACTGGACCAAGCGCAAGAACAAGGCCAAGCGCGCGGTCCGCGAGATCGCGGCCGAGCTGATCAAGCTCTATGCCGCCCGGCAGGCCACCAAGGGCTTCGCCTACGGGCCCGACACCCCGTGGCAGCGCGAGCTCGAGGACGCGTTCCCGTTCAACGAGACCGTCGACCAGCTCACGACCGTCGACGAGGTCAAGGCCGACATGCGCCAGGTGGTCCCGATGGACCGCCTCGTGTGCGGTGACGTCGGCTACGGCAAGACCGAGATCGCGGTGCGGGCGGCCTTCAAGGCCGTGCAGGACGGCAAGCAGGTCGCCGTGCTGGTGCCGACGACCCTCCTCGTCACCCAGCACCTGTCGACGTTCTCCGAGCGGATGACCGGCTTCCCCGTCGTGATCAAGGGCCTCTCGCGCTTCCAGACCGACAAGGAGGCCAAGGAGGTCATCGCGGGGCTGGGCGACGGGTCGGTCGACATCGTGGTCGGCACGCACCGCCTGCTCAACCCGGACATCAAGGTCAAGGACCTCGGCCTGATCATCGTCGACGAGGAGCAGCGCTTCGGTGTCGAGCACAAGGAGCAGATGAAGCGGATGCGTACGTCCGTCGACGTCCTGTCGATGAGCGCGACGCCGATCCCGCGCACGCTCGAGATGGCCGTCACCGGCATCCGGGAGATGTCCACGATCACCACCCCGCCCGAGGAGCGGCACCCGGTCCTGACCTACGTCGGCGCCTACGAGGACCGCCAGGTCGTCGCGGCCGTACGACGCGAGCTGCTGCGCGAGGGCCAGGTGTTCTACATCCACAACCGGGTGCAGTCGATCGAGAAGGCGGCCGCCCGGATCCGCGAGCTGGTGCCGGAGGCGCGCGTCGCCACGGCCCACGGCCAGATGGGCGAGCACGCCCTGGAGCAGGTCATGCTCGACTTCTGGGAGAAGCGCTTCGACGTGCTGGTCTGCACGACCATCGTCGAGAGCGGCCTCGACGTGTCCAACGCCAACACGATGATCATCGAGCGCTCCGACACCCTCGGCCTCTCGCAGCTGCACCAGCTGCGCGGTCGCGTCGGCCGCTCGCGCGAGCGGGCCTACGCCTACTTCCTCTACCCGGCCGAGAAGCCGCTCACCGAGACCGCGCACGAGCGGCTCGCCACCCTCGCCCAGCACTCCGACCTCGGCGGCGGCATGGCGATCGCGATGAAGGACCTCGAGATCCGCGGCGCCGGCAACCTGCTCGGCGGCGAGCAGTCCGGCCACATCGCCGATGTCGGCTTCGACCTCTACGTCCGGCTGGTCGGCGAGGCCGTGGCCGACTACAAGGGTGGCAACGAGGAGGAGCTCGCCGAGGTCCGCATCGAGCTGCCCGTCGACGCCCACCTGCCGCACGACTACATCCCCAGCGAGCGGCTGCGCCTCGAGATCTACAAGCGCCTGGCCGAGGTGCGCACCGACGCCGACGTCGACGAGGTCCGCGCCGAGCTGGTCGACCGCTACGGCGAGCCGCCGGAGGTCGTGGAGTCGCTGCTCGTCGTCGCGCGGTTCCGCGCCCGCTGCCGCCAGGTCGGCGTCGGCGAGGTGACGGTGGCCGGCAAGTACGTCCGGTTCGCGCCGGTCGACCTGCCCGACTCCCGCGTCGTACGACTGGAGCGGTTGCATCCACGCAGCGTCGTCAAGGCGCCGGTGCGTACGATCCTCGTGCCGCGACCGCAGGGCACCGGGTTCCCCGTACGTCCGGTGGGTGGCGTGGCCCTGCTTGAATGGGCCCGCGGCGTGATCGACGAGATCATCGCCCAGCCGGCACCCGCAGCACCCCCAGCAGACACCTCGAGGAGCGACTCGTGAGCAAGACCCGCCTGATGACGGCCGCAACGATGGGAGTCGCCGGGCTGCTGCTCACCGGGTGCGGCGCCGCCACCCCGGGCGTCGCGGCCCAGATCGGCGACGAGCACCTCACGAACCAGCAGATCGACACCACGACGCAGCACTACTGCACGGCGGTCAAGGAGCGGCTGAAGTCTCCCGTCGCGATGAGCTTCGTGCGGCAGTACGTCGTCCAGGTGCTGACCCTGCGCTCCCAGGCCGACCAGATCGCCGACGACTACGGCGTGAAGGCCGGGTCGACCTACCAGAACGACGTCGCCCAGCAGCAGGGCACCGCGGGCACGCTGCCCGAGGAGGTGCGCGAGGACTACGTGACGATCACCTCCACGCCTGCCTACGCGCAGGACATCGTCGACCAGATCGGCAAGAAGATCCTCGATGAGCAGGGTGTCGCCGACCCGACCAGCGACGACGTCACGCAGGCCGGGCTCGATGTCTTCAACAAGTGGCCGGACGCCAACGGGATCGAGATCGACCCCCGCTACGGGCTGGCGAACGTCGACGGCGTGCTGAAGCCGATCGACACGAACACCTCCGTGGCGGTCGGCGAGACCGCGAAGTCCGGCCTGGCCGACGACCCGGACCCGGCCTTCGCCGAGTCGCTCCCGACGACCCACCGCTGCGGCTGAGCCATCCGGTGGAGGCCACCGACGGCTCGTCGCTCGAGGCCTTCGCCGACCAGATGCGCCTCCTGCGGCGCGAGTGCGCCTGGAAGCGCGAGCAGACCCACACCTCGCTGATCCCGTTCGTGCGGGAGGAGGCGGAGGAGGTCGTCGAGGCGATCGAGTCGGGTGACCCGGCCGCGCTGTGCGACGAGCTCGGCGACCTGCTGCTCCAGGTCGTGATCCACGCGGTCATCGCGGAGGAGGCCGGCGCGTTCACCCTCGACGACGTGGCCCGCGGCGTGATCGCCAAGATGGAGCGCCGCAACCCGCACGTCTTCGGCGACGCCGTCGCGCACGATGCCGCCGAGGTGCTGACCCTCTGGAACGCCGCCAAGGCCGCCGAGAAGGCCGAGAAGAAGGCTCAGCACCGCCCCGACTTGGGATAGTCCGCTGCAAAAGGCCGCTCGCACCACCGTGCTGAGCGGCTTTTCGCAGCGGACTACGCCGACGCCCGACCGCGACCACTGCCCGTCCCGACCCCGGGGTAGTCCGCTGCAGAAAGCCGCTCGAGGCACGTCGGCGAGCGGCTTTTCGCAGCGGACTACCGACCACACCCGGGTGCGGCCGAGCGTCACTCCTCGTCGAGCGCCACCACGGCGGGGTCCGGTGAGAACGCGTCCACGTACGCCACGGTGACCGAGGGGCTCTCGTCGTACGAGAAGTGCGCCGGCAGCCGGATCCCGTCGGGTGGGTGGAAGTGCACCTCGCCCGGGGCGTCGATCTCCCACGTCGTCGGCTCGGCACGCCACTCGGACGGCGAGGCGCCGAGCTCGCGGCGGAAGGCGCGGACGAAGACGTCGTAGCCGCGGAAGCCGCAGTCGGCGGCGATGTCCTGCAGGGTGCGGCCGGTGCACCTGGCCAGCCAGGCCGCCCGCTCGAGGAGGAGGCGGTCACAGAACCGCGACGCCGACTCGCCCGCCATCGCCCGACGGATCCGGGCGCCGGTCGCGTCGTCGGCTCCCGCGCGGTCGAC
The DNA here is from genome assembly GCA_963708875.1 of uncultured Actinomycetota bacterium. Classification (GTDB taxonomy): domain Bacteria; phylum Actinomycetota; class Actinomycetes; order Propionibacteriales; family Nocardioidaceae; genus Nocardioides. Next base: position 657,590 of record CAVPUL010000002.1, on the reverse strand, counting down.
GAAGGCTCTGAAGTGGTCGGCGGCAGTGGTCATCTGGGCCACCGTAGGGCGGCCCGCGGACACCCCGGCGACGTCGGGCCACGACGTGGCTAGGGTGGCTGTCGTCCCACGACGTCCCCCTCAGGAGCACACCATGGCGATCATCGCTGCAGTCGGAGCCCGCGAGATCCTCGATTCGCGCGGCAACCCCACCGTCGAGGTGGAGGTCCTCCTCGAGGACGGCGCGTTCGGTCGCGCGGCCGTGCCCAGTGGCGCGTCGACCGGCGCCTTCGAGGCGGTCGAGCTGCGCGACGGCGGCAAGCGCTACCTCGGCAAGGGCGTGCAGAAGGCCGTGGCCGGTGTGGTCGACAAGATCTCCGGCGCCGTCATCGGACTCGACGCCGACGACCAGCGCCTGGTCGACCAGGCGATGCTCGACCTCGACGGCACCGCCAACAAGGCCAAGCTCGGTGCGAACGCGATCCTGGGCGTCTCCCTCGCCACCGCGAAGGCCGCCGCCGAGTCCTCCGGCCTGCCGCTGTTCCGCTACGTCGGCGGCCCCAACGCCCACCTCCTGCCGGTGCCGATGATGAACATCGTCAACGGCGGGTCCCACGCCGACTCCAACGTCGACGTGCAGGAGTTCATGATCGCCCCCATCGGCGCCGGAACCTTCCGCGAGGCGCTGCAGCAGGGCGCCGAGGTCTACCACGCCCTCAAGTCGGTGCTGAAGAAGAAGGGCCTGTCCACCGGCCTCGGTGACGAGGGTGGTTTCGCCCCCAACCTGGACAGCAACCGCGCCGCGCTCGACCTGATCGCCGAGGCCGTGAAGTCGGCCGGCTTCGCGCTGGGCAAGGACATCGCGCTCGCGATGGACGTCGCGGCGAGCGAGTTCCACGACAAGGGCAGCTACACGTTCGAGGGCAAGAAGCTGAAGACCGACGCGATGATCGACTACTACGCCGACCTCGTCGCGTCGTACCCGATCGTCTCGATCGAGGACCCGCTCGACGAGGAGGACTGGGCCGGCTGGAAGTCCCTCACCGACCAGGTCGGCGACAAGATCCAGATCGTCGGAGACGACCTCTTCGTGACCAACGTGGAGCGGCTCCAGCGCGGCATCGACGGTGGCCAGGCCAACGCGATGCTCGTCAAGGTCAACCAGATCGGTTCGCTCACCGAGACCCTCGACGCCGTCGAGCTCGCGCACCGCGCGGGCTTCCGCAACATGATGAGCCACCGCTCCGGCGAGACCGAGGACACGACCATCGCCGACCTCGCGGTGGCGACCAACTGCGGCCAGATCAAGACCGGCGCACCCGCCCGCTCGGACCGCGTCGCGAAGTACAACCAGCTCCTCCGCATCGAGGACGAGCTGGGTGACGCGGCTCGCTACGCCGGTCGGGGTGCCTTCCCGCGATTCGGGATCTGATCGGGGCAGACTGTCCGGCATGCCTTCCCAGCGTCGTACGCCACGGGGTGGGCCCAGCAGCAACGGAGCGCGTGGACCGAGGCAGGGCAGCACCTCGCGTCCTGGCGACCGCAGCCCCCGGCCGCGCGCGGCAGGGACGCGTACGCCCCTCGCCTCGTCAGCCGACACCGGCACGCAGGCAGCGGTCCGTCCCGCAACCCGGGGTGCGGTGCGCCGACCCAGGTTCACCGGTCGCGCGGCCGTGCTGGTGCTGGTGCTCGCCGTGCTGACGGTGTCGTACGCCTCCTCGCTGCGCGCCTACCTCCAGCAGCGCGCACACATCGGCGAGCTCAAGTCGCAGATCGTCGAGCGCGAGGCCAGCATCGACGACCTCGAGCGGGAGAAGCAGCGCTGGGACGACCCGGCCTACGTCAGGGCGCAGGCGCGCCAGCGTTTCGGCTACCTGATGCCCGGTGAGGCCGGCTTCGAGGTGATTGGTGAGGACGGCAAGCCGCTCGAGGCGCAGGCCTCCCTCAACGACCCCTCCGACGTGATCAAGACCGTGCCCAAGGCCTGGTGGACCGCCGCCTGGGAGTCGATGGAGCTGGCCGGCAACCCGCCACCGCCCGAGGAGTCGCCCGCCGGCCTCGTCGACGGGACGCAGGAGTGACCCACCGAGACGTGCCTCGGCAGGTCCCCGGTGAGGTCCACCGCGACAACCCCCGCATCGACGCCGCCGACGAGGACGCGATCCGCGCCCAGCTCAAGCGCCGCCCACGTGGCATCGACTCGATCGGCCACCGGTGCCCCTGCGGCAACCCCGACGTGGTGGCCACCGAGCCGCGGCTGCCCAACGGCACGCCGTTCCCCACGACCTTCTACCTCACCTGCCCCCGCGCGGCCTCGCTCATCGGCACCCTCGAGGGCAACCACGTGATGAAGGAGATGGAGGCGCGTCTCGGCACCGACGAGGAGCTCGCGGCCGCCTACCGCGCCGCCCACGAGCGCTACCTCGAGGCCCGTGCCGAGATCGGCGAGCGCGCCGGCATGGACGTGCCCGAGATCCAGGGCATCTCCGCCGGTGGCATGCCCGACCGCGTGAAGTGCCTCCACGTGCTTGCTGGCCAGTCGCTGGCGATGGGCCGCGGGGTCAACCCGCTCGGCGACGAGGTGCTCGACGCCCTCGGCGAGTGGTGGGCCAAGGGCCCCTGCGTCGTCCGCGAGGACTGACCGGTCGGCACAATGCCTGCATGAGCACTGTCGCGGCCATCGACTGCGGGACCAACTCGATCAAGGTGCTGATCGGCAGCCGCCGCGACGACGGCACCCTCGACGTCGTCGTCCGCGACTCGCGCGTGGTCCGTCTCGGTCAGGGCGTCGACCGGACCGGGATGCTCGCCGACGAGGCGCTCGACCGGACCTTCGCCGCGGTCGACGAGTTCGCCGGGATCATCCGCAGCCACGGCATCCCTCCCGAGCGCATCCGCTTCTGCGCGACCTCCGCCACCCGCGACGCGAGCAACGCCGCGGTCTTCGCCGAGGGCGTACGCCGCCGGCTGGGCGTCGAGCCCGAGGTGCTGTCGGGCGACGAGGAGGCTGCGCTCGTGTTCGCCGGCGCGATCGCCGCGCAGTCCCCGATGCCTGCCGAGCCGGTGCTCGTGGTCGACATCGGCGGCGGCTCGACCGAGCTGGTGCTCGGTGCGGGCGAGGACCGTGACTCGATCTCCCTGGACATCGGGTCCGTGCGCCTCCACGAGCGCCACCTGCACAGCGATCCACCCACGCCCGCCGAGGTCGCCGCCTGCGTGGCCGACATCGACGCGCACCTCGACGGCTCGGGGATCCCGCTCGAACGCGCGCGCAGCGTCATCGGCACCTCTGGCACGATCAAGACCCTTGCCTGTGGCGTCCTCGAGCTCGACGGCTATGACCGTGACGCCTTCGACCGCGCGGTCCTGGCCAACGCGACCGCCGGGGACTTCGTCGACCGACTCGTCGCGATGACGGTCGACGAGCGACGGGCACTGCCCTACATGCACCCGGGCCGAGCCGACGTGATCGGCGCGGGAGCCCTGATCTGGAGCGGCATCCTGGCCCGCGTGCCGGTGCCCGACCACCTCGTCTCCGAGGCCGACATCCTCCACGGCATCGCCGCCGCCATCGGCTGATGGTGCTCCCACACCCGATCGTCGGCGGCGACTTCGACAGTCCCGTCGCGCCCGGCACCGGCTGGCCCGACGACCCCGCGACCCCCGACACCCCGGTCGCGCGGGACGCTGACGACGTACGCCGCCTCGCACCTGCCTGCTCCCTTGCGGAGCTGGACGCACGGGTGAGCGTCTGCTCGGCGTGCCCGCGGCTGGTGACGTGGCGTGAGGACGTCGCGATCGAGAAGCGCGCGTCGTTCGCCGACCAGCCCTACTGGGGCCGGCCGATCCCCGGCTGGGGCTCATCGACGCCGTCGCTGCTGATCGTCGGGCTCGCGCCCGCCGCCAACGGCGGCAACCGGACGGGCCGCATCTTCACCGGCGACCCGAGCGCCGACTGGCTCTTCGCCAGCCTGCACCGCACTGGGTGGGCCGCACAGCCCACCAGCGAGCACGCCGGCGACGGCCAGCAGCTGCTCGACGCACGGATGGTGGCCACCGTCCGCTGCGCGCCGCCCGACAACAAGCCGACCGCGGTCGAGCGGGACACCTGCGCGCCCTGGATCGCCGCCGAGCTGCTCGCCCTGCCGACCGTCCGGGTGGTCGTCGCGCTGGGGTCCTTCGGCTGGGACGGTGCGGTCCGTTCACTGGTCGCGGCCGGCGCGCCGGCTCCGGCGAAGCGGCCGAAGTTCGGGCACGGCGCGGAGATCGAGGTCGGCGACGTCACGCTGCTCGGCTGCTACCACCCGTCGCCGCACAACACCTACACCGGCCGGCTGACCCGGGAGATGACCGATGCAGTCTTCGAGAGAGCCCGTGCGCTGACAGGATGAGCGGCGCGCCCCGGTATCCCAACCGGTAGAGGAAGCGGTCTTAAAAACCGCACAGTCTGGGTTCGAACCCCAGCCGGGGCACTGCGCCTCGGGCGGTCGAGCCGTTGTGCGGTGATCTCGACGCGCCAGCTGCACCGGGATCACCGCACTCACCCCCGCCGCACCGGCCCCCGACCCCGCACCGGCAGATAGCCGTCGAAGCGCGACTCCAGCACGCCTTCGCCTCCCGTGAGGTCGGGCAGCTGGTGCTGGAGGTCGTGCAGGCGTGCAGCGAGCATCCGGGCATCGAGACGGGTGAGATCCCCCGTCGAGGCCTGGCCGGTGACCTCCGTGCCCCACCGACCGAGGAGCCGCAGCAGCTGGGGGGCGTCCCGGGTCGGCACCTCGAGGGTGATGCGGAGCACGGGCTCGCAGACCTGGGTCGTCGCGCGCTCCAGCGCCTGACGTACGACGATCGGGGTGAGCGTGCGGTAGTCGAGCGCAGTGGGGAGGGGGCCGCGCTGCGACGGCGGCCCGTCGCCGGAGCGGTAGCCCGCCTCGACGAGAGCCACCCGGCAGTCGGTGACCTCCCATCCCGACAGCCCGCGGGCGAGAGCGCGGTCGACGTGACTCGTCATGACGGCCGAGAAGTGTTCGACGGTCTTGAAGAGGTAGAGCGGCAGGTCGCGCATCGGGACCGCGATGTCGAGGACGACCCCGGAGCCGGGCGGCCCCGGCGACACCTGGAAGCCGAGCGTGGCGCCGTACGGGTTGGTCGGGGTGTTGAACCGCTCCACCGCCGATCCGACCCGTCGCAGCCGCTCGACGTGCAGCACGCTCGCCTCGGAGAACTCGACCTCGATGCCGTGCTCGTCGGCCAGCGTCGAGGCGATCACCTCCTGCTGCACCCGGCCGTAGAGCGACACCGTCGGGCGACCGTCCTGGTCGGTGCGCGCCGCGATCAGGGGGTCCTGGTCGGCGAGCTGCGCCAGCGCGACCCGGAGCGCCGGTCGCTGGGTCGGGTCGCACGCCTCGACCGACGCCTCGAGCGTCGGTGGCGGGAAGTGGTGGGTCTCGGCCCGGTCCGACGCGCCGAAGCCGTCGCCGACGCGGACCGCGCCGAGCCCGAGCACGCGCGCGACCTGACCGGAGCGAGCCTCCGGGGCTCGTACCCAGTGGCCGTCGCGGAAGACCTGGATGCCCGCCACCTTGCCGGACCGGTCGCCGGTGAGCTCGAGCCGCTGGCGTACGCGGAGCGTCCCGGAGAACATCCGCACGTAGGCGATCTTCTCGCCCGCTGCGCCCCGGTCGACCTTGAAGACCCGTCCCGAGGCAGCGCCCTCGTCGTCGGGCTCGGGGACAGGGAGGAACGTCGCGATCCCCGCGACCAGGTCGGCGACGCCCGCTCCGGTGACGGCCGACCCGGCGAAGACCGGGTGCAGCTCGCCCGCCCGCGTCTGCTCGGCGACCAGGGCGTCCAGCTCGGACGACGTGCGGTCCCGGCCCTCGACGTACGCCGCGAGCAGGGTGTCGTCGTGCTCGGCCAGCGCGACGGTCTCGCGCTCGAGGAAGGCGCGGTCGTCGGACGCGTACGCCGTGAAGTCCGCCGTCCGCGCGCCGAGCCCTGCGGCCGACCCCATCGGCAGGACCGCCGGCGTCAGCCGGGTCCGGATCGCCTCGAGCACCCGGTCGACGTCCGCGCCGCCGCGGTCGATCTTGTTGATGAACAGCAAGGTCGGTACGCCCAGTCGCTGCAGCGCGCGCATCAGGATGCGGGTCTGCGGCTGCACGCCCTCGACGGCGGACAGGACGAGCACGGCGCCGTCGAGCACCCCGAGCACGCGCTCGACCTCGGCGATGAAGTCGGGGTGTCCGGGGGTGTCGATGACGTTGACGACGAGGTCGTCGAGCGGGAAGGCCACGACCGCAGCCTTGATGGTGATGCCGCGACGGCGTTCCAGCGCGAGGCTGTCCGTCTGCGTGGTGCCGGCGTCGACGGAGCCGACGTCATCGATGACTCCCGCGAGGTGCAGGAGCCGTTCGGTGAGGGTGGTCTTACCGGCGTCGACGTGGGCGAGGATGCCCAGGTTGAGCGAGCGTGTGTGCACGCGAGGTCCCTTCGAGGAGGTGGATGCGGAGGGGAGCGTGCGGTGCTCGCATCTCGGTGCCTCTTCCCTGGGATCTCGCGCCGGTCCGTCCGGCTCCCCCCACGGTAGGCACCCCACCGCGTCCCGGCAACGGGATAAGTTCGACGACGTCGGGCCACGTCGGGAGGTCCGCGCGAGGGGGGACGTGATGGCTCTGCAGCTGCCTGGACGACGACTGGCTGGGGTCGCGTGCCTGGCGGCCGGACTGCTCGTGGCAGCGCCGGCCCACGGCATGGTCGGGCGCAGACGGTCGCGGCGGCGACCTGCGGCGGCCTGCCCGCCACGATCGTCGGCACCACCGGCGACGACGAGCTGACCGGTACGGCCGGTGACGACGTGATCGCCGCGCTCGGCGGCAACGACCAGATCGACGGCGGCGCCGGCAACGACGTGGTCTGCGGGGACGCGGGCTCCGACCTGCTCACCGGTGGGATCGGCGACGACCGGCTCCACGGCGGTGACAACGGCCTCGTCCCCGTCTTCGAGAACGAGCCCGAGCCGCGCGGCGACACCCTCGTGCCTGGACCCGGCGACGACCTCGTCGACGTCGGGGTCAACACGCTCCTGCGCGGCGACGGCTACAACAGCCCCGACACGATCGACTACTCGGCGTCGGAGACCGGCGTCTCCGTCGACCTGGTCAGCGGCGTCGCGACGGGGGAGGGCGACGACACCGTCGTCGTCGCGCAGCCCGAGCCCGCGTCCGGAGCCGTCATCGAGCTCCTCGGCACCAGCCAGGCCGACCGGCTGCTCGGCACCGAGGGCTCCGACCAGATCATCGGCAACGGCGGCGGCGACACCATCGAGGGCCGCGGCGGTGACGACCTGCTGATGAATTCCTGGGACCAGTACGAGTACGACCCGGCGCGCAACGGGACCGACGACGACCACTTCGACGGCGGCGCCGGCGACGACTACCTCGACTCGGCCGGCGGCACCGACGTCATGCTCGGAGGCGACGGCCAGGACCACCTTCGCAAGGACGGTGGACCGACCACGCTGGACGGCGGGGCCGGCCGCGACGAGCTCGAGGTCTACCTCACCCCCGGTCGGCACAGCCTCTCGGGAGGCGCAGGCCGCGACTCCGTGTCCCTCTCCGTGCACCGCGGGGGTGCGCGGATGCGAGGAGTGATGGACCACGCCCGCGAGCGCTTCGTCGTACGCCTCGCGCACCAGCCACCGGTCCGCGCCGCCGTCCTGGACGTCGAGCGGGTGCAGATGCCGATCCGCCCGGGTCGCTGGACCTATCTCGGCACCCCGGGGGACGACCGCGTGAGCGGGGGTGCGGCGTACACCGCCCGGGGCAGGGGCGGCGACGACGTGCTCATCGGCTCGTACGCCGACGACGTGCTGCTCGGCGGTCCCGGTCGCGACCGGGTCGTGGGCCGGCGCGGCGAGGACCGGTGCCGTGCGGAGGAGACCATCGGTTGTGAGTGAACGACGGCGCCTCAATCTTTGGTAGCACCCATCCTGAGAAGTTGCTGTGACGGGAACAGGCCCCGCTCCGCGCACGTTTGAACAGATGTCACCCCGGCTAGAGTGGAGTGACGACAGGCGCCGTCACCACGACTGCGTCGCACCTCCGGATCCTCCGGCGGCGGCCTCCAAGGAGAGACCATGAGAAGCAACAACCCCGTGTTCAACCGTTCCGAGGAGTTCAACCGCGCCTCGTCGAACTCCTACGGCAACCAGACCTACGCCGGCGGTGGCCAGAACTACCCCGGCTACGGCGACACGAGCACCGACCCGTCCCAGTGGGGCACGGGCACGCCCGGCACCCCCGGCCAGGTCGACCAGGGCCGGATGACGATCGACTCCGTCGTGCAGAAGACGGCGATCTCGGTCGCTCTCGTCTTCGCCGCAGCGTTCGTCACCTGGTGGTACATCGGCGACGTCGAGGGCGCTGTCCCCGCCAGCCTGCTGGCCGCTGCGGGCCTCGGCTCCGGTGTCGCCTTCCTGTTGTCCCTGGCCAACTCGTTCAAGCGGGTCATCAGTCCCGCCCTCGTGATGCTCTTCGCGGTGGCTGAGGGTGTCGCCCTCGGCGCGGTGAGCAAGCTGTTCGAGGCCCAGTACCCCGGCATCGTGACCAGCGCCGTCCTCGGCACGTTCGCCGCCTTCATCGGCACGCTCGCTGCCTACAAGTTCTTCAACATCAAGGTGGGCGACAAGTTCCGCCGTGGCGTCATCGCCGGCATGTTCGGCATGGTGGGCCTCGGCCTGCTGTCGCTGGTGCTGAGCTTCTTCGGCATCAACACCGGCCTCTACGGCAACGGTGGCCTCGGCTTCATCTTTGCCATCGCCGGTCTGGTGCTCGGCATCTTCATGCTGATCCTCGACTTCGACTTCGTCGAGAACGGCGTCGCCGCCGGTCTTCCGGAGCGCGAGTCGTGGCGTGCGGCCTTCGGCCTCACCGTCAGCCTCGTCTGGATCTACACCAACCTGCTGCGCATCCTCGCGATCATGCGTGGCGACTGATCCGCACAGCTCCGCTGGCCCGTCCGAGTCGCACTCGGGCGGGCCGGCGTCATTTCAGGGAGTCTCTGCTCCCTCAGGCTCGTGGTGCTCCTCGGGCTCGTGGTGCTCCTCGTGCTCGGGTGACTCGGCCTCGGCGGCAGGGCGGCGGCGCCGGTGGCGCAGCTCGACCCAGCGGCCGCGGAGGCCGCGCTGGTGGCCGCCGACCTCGGTGCCGTCGACCTCCGTGCCGGGCGTACGCGCTGCGCGCACGGCGGCGGCAGCGACCGGGAGGATCCCCTCGCGACGCCGCGCCTCGGGCAGCGACTCGTCGTCGGGGAGCAGGTCGAGCGCCGCCAGGCACGACGGGATGAGCACGGACGCGAGCTGGCGGTAGCCGTCCGACGACGGGTGGAAACGGTCCGGCCCGAACAGCACGGCTGGAGCGGCGTCGAACTCGGGCCCGAGGATGTCGCCGAGCGAGACCGAGCGGCCACCGTTCTCGACGACCGTGATCGTCTGCGCCGCAGCGAGGCGGCGCGACCACTCCCGCGCCACCTGCTTGAGCGGCGGCGGGATCGGTCGGATGGTGCCGAGGTCGGGACACGTGCCGACGACCACCTCGATGTCCGCCTCGCGCAGGCGGCGTACGCCCTCGGCGAGGTGTCGCACCGACGCGGACGGCAGCACGGTGTGGGTGACGTCGTTGGCGCCGATGAGGATGACCGCGAGGTCGGGGTGGGTGCCGATCGCGGCCTCGGCCTGGTCGGCGAGCACGCTCGACATCGCACCGACCTTGGCGAACGAGCGCAGGTGCACGCGCCGGTCGGCCTGCGCGGCGACGCCGCTCGCCAGGTGGGCGCCGGTGGTGTCCTCGACCCGCTCGACGCCGTAGCCGGCGGCGCTGGAGTCACCCAGCAGCGCGATCCGGATCGCCGGACCCGGCCGGCCGCGGCCGTACCACCCGGTCGAGTCGTGCGCGCTGTCGGTGGCGTTGCCGATCACCTTGCGCGCGAACTTCGCCTCGGCGACCAGGACGCCGTAGAGCCCGGCCCCGAGCACGGAGAGTCCACCGCCGCCCAGGGCGGCCGCTGATGCCAGCTTGCGTGCTGCTCCGGTTGCCCCCACGATTCCATGTTACGGAGCGGTAGGTCGTTACATTGACCGGGTGCAGTACGTGAACTCGCTCCTCGACCTCATCGGCAACACTCCGCTCGTCCGGCTCGGCCGGACCCTGGATCTCGAGGGGGCCGTCGAGGACGGCCCGCTGGTCCTCGCCAAGGTGGAGTACCTCAACCCCGGCGGGTCCGTGAAGGACCGCATCGCGAGCCGGATGATCGAGGCGGCGGAGGCATCCGGAGCGCTGCAACCGGGCGGCACGATCGTCGAGCCGACCTCCGGCAACACCGGCGTCGGCCTCGCGATGGTGGCCCAGCAGAAGGGTTACTCCTGCGTCTTCGTGTGCCCCGACAAGGTCAGCGAGGACAAGCGCAACGTGCTCAAGGCGTACGGCGCGAAGGTGGTCGTGTGCCCGACCGCGGTGGCGCCCGAGCACCCCGACTCCTACTACAACGTCAGCGACCGGCTCTCGAAGGAGCCGGGCGCCTGGAAGCCCGACCAGTACTCCAACCCCCACAACCCGCGCTCCCACTACGAGACCACGGGGCCGGAGATCTGGGAGCAGACGGACGGCAAGATCACCCACTTCGTCACCGGCATGGGCACCGGCGGCACGATCAGCGGCGTCGGGCGCTACCTCAAGGAGCAGAACCCGGAGATCGAGGTCGTCGGCGCGGACCCGGCGGGCTCGGTCTACTCCGGCGGCAGTGGCCGCCCCTACCTCGTCGAGGGCGTGGGTGAGGACTTCTGGCCCGAGACCTACGACCAGACCGTCGCCGACCGCGTCATCGAGGTCTCCGACGCCGACTCCTTCGCCTTCACCCGTCGCCTCGCGCGCGAGGAGGCCATGCTGGTCGGCGGATCGTCCGGCATGGCCGCCTTCGCCGCCCGCCGGCTGGCGCAGGAGCTCGCCGCCGAGGGACGTACGGACGCCGTGATCGTCGTCCTGCTGCCCGACTCGGGCCGTGGCTACCTCACCAAGCTCTTCAACGACGACTGGCTGGGCCAGTACGGCTTCGCCACCGGCGCGGAGGCCGACCACCGCACCGTCGGCGAGGTGCTGCGCGGCAAGTCCGGCACGCTGCCCGACCTGGTGCACACCCACCCGGTCGAGACCATCGCCGAGGCCGTCCACATCTTCCAGGAGTACGGCGTCAGCCAGATGCCCGTCGTCATGGCCGAGCCACCGATCGTCGCCGCCGAGGTGGCGGGGTCGGTCTCGGTGTCGGCGCTCCTCGACGCGCTCTACACCGGCCACGCCAAGCTCAACGACCCCGTCGGCGACCACATGTCCCCGGCCATGCCGACCATCGGCGCGACCGAGTCCGCGGCCGACGCCGTGACCCTGCTGGAGAAGGCCGACGCCGTGCTGGTGCACGAGGACGGCAAGCCCATCGGCGTCCTCACCCGTCAGGACCTGCTCACGTTCGTGGCCGCGTCGTGAGGGCCGGCATCGGGAGGGGCGGCCGCCTGCGCGCCGCTGGTCTCGTGCTCGTCTGCGTCGCGACCCTCGCCGGCTGCGGTGGCGGCGACGACGTCAACACGAGCACGGACCCCGTCGAGATCGAGGTCGGCAAGTCGTTCAGCTGGGACGGCTTCGTCGTCGAGGACGGCTGGGAGATCAACGGGATCGAGCGCTCCGCCGGCACCGAGACGGTGACCACGCCGGAGGTCAAGGGGACGATCAAGAACACCCTCGACGAGGAGCGTGCGGCGCTCTTCGAGATCGTCTTCTCGGCCGACGGCGACGCTCTGGCCACCGTGAACTGCTCGGCCGCGAAGATGGTCAAGGACCAGTCGCAGGAGTTCGTCTGCCCCGGGCTGAATGCGCTCATGCCGGAGAACTACGACGCCGTCGTGGTGCAGAAGTTCACCCGAGACACCAGCTCGAGCTGACCGGCGACTGACGCGGACACGGTGTCCATGTGAACGACGTGTCCCTCGAGGTCACCCTCTTCCTCGTCCTCGCGGCCCTGGTCGCGGGCTTCGTCGATGCAGTGGTCGGCGGCGGAGGACTCGTGCAGCTCCCGGCGCTCCTCATCGGTCTGCCCAACGCGTCGGTGGTGCAGATCGCAGCCACCAACAAGCTCGCGTCCTTCTGCGGCACCTCGATCAGCGCAGCGACGTACGTCCGGCGCATCCGCCCCGACCCGCGGACGTTCCTGCCGCTGATGCTCGCCGCGTTCGTCGGGTCGACGTGTGGCGCGCTCGTGGCCTCGATGCTGCCCCGGAGCGCCTTCGACCCGATCATCCTGGTCGTGCTGGTCGTCGTGGGTGGCTACGTCTGGTTCAAGCCGAGCGTCGGTGAGCTGACCAACCTGCGCTTCCAGGGTGGACAGCACCTCGCTGCCGTCGTGATGACCGGGCTCACGATCGGCTTCTACGACGGGGCGATCGGTCCGGGCACCGGGTCGTTCCTGGTCTTCGCGCTCGTCGGGCTGCTGGGCTACAACTTCCTCGAGGCGTCCGCCAAGGCCAAGCTCGCCAACTGGGCGACGAACCTCGCGGCACTGATCGTGTTCGTCCCGCAGGGAGCGGTCATCTGGCAGCTGGCGCTGCCGATGGCGGCGGCCAACATCGTCGGTGGTTACCTCGGCGCCCGGCTCGCGGTGGCACGCGGCGCGAGGTTCGTCCGCGCGTTCTTCCTGGTCGTCGTCTCGAGCTTCATCATCCGGCTCGGTGGCGACGTGCTGGGCCTCTGGTGACCGACCGGCCTCGCAGCGACCCGGTAGCCTCCCCCTCGTGGGAGCGGTCTCGTCAGTCGATGCGTTCCAGCGCCGCCATCCCGTGCTCGGCTTCCCGCTCGCCGTCGTCTACAAGTACTTCGACGACCAGGGCCCCTACCTCGCCTCGGCGCTGACCTACTACGCCTTCATCGCGATCTTCCCGCTGATGCTCCTCGGCACCTCGATCCTCGGCATCATCCTGCGCGGCGAGCCCAACTGGCAGCAGGCGATCCTCGACTCCGCGCTGGCCCAGTTCCCGATCATCGGTGACGAGCTCGGCCGACCCGAGGGCCTGCAGGGATCCGTGTCGGGAGTCGCCATCGGAGCCCTCGTGGCGCTCTACGGCGCCATGGGCCTGGGTCAGGCGCTCCAGAACACCCAGCACGTCGCCTGGTCCGTGCCGCGCAACAGCCGTCCCAACCCGGTCTACGCCCGCCTCAAGACGCTCGTCCTGCTGGTCACCGCCGGGTTCTCGCTCCTGGCCGTGTCGGTCGTCTCCACCGTCGCGAGCACCACCGACGTCTTCACCGAGGTCCTCGGATCCGGGATCAAGATCCTCCTCCCGCTGCTGACGGTCCTGGTCGTGGGCTCCTTCCTGACGCTCCTCTTCCGCTACGCCGCCACCGGCCAGCACTCGTTCCGGCGCGCCGCGCCAGGGGGCTTCGCGCTCGCGATCATGTGGCAGCTGCTCCAGTACGCGGGAGCGGCGTACGTCAACAACGTGCTCGTCGGCACCACGTCGATGACCAAGACGTTCGGGCTCGTCCTCGGCCTGATCGGCTTCCTCTGGATCGGCGCCGTCATGGCCGTCCTCGCGATGGAGATCAACGTCGTGTGGGCGCGCCGCCTGTGGCCGCGTGCCCTGCTCACGCCGTTCACCGACAACGTCGACCTCACCGAGGCGGACCGCCGCGCCTACGCGTCGTACGCCCGGATGCAGCGGCACAAGGGCTTCGAGAAGGTGTCGGTGGTCTGGGAGCCCGGACCCGCCGAGCGGGATGCGGCCGTGGCGTCGAACGACGGCGTCGGAACGCCTCGCGACTCCTGATCGTCCCACCGCCATGCGCGCGCCCCGACGTCCCGAGCTCGCTGTCCTCGTCCTGCTCGTGACCGCCGTGGCGGCCGGTGTCTGGTTCGCCCACGGCCTCTCGTCCGAGCGCCGCGAGGCGCAGGCGCGCTGGGGCGAGCGTGGACCGACGTCGTACTCCTACTCGTACTTCTACTGCGGCGGCATGTGCGCGAACTGCCCGGTGCGCGTCACCGTCCACGACGGGGTGGTCGCCTCAGCCACGGTGGAGAACCCTCAGTGTGACGACCCAGACCCGGCGGACGTCCTGACCATCGCGGACCTGTTCGCCATCGCCGCTGAGCACCAGCCCGGGCCGTTCAGCAACAACACGTCGATCTCCTACGACGACCACTGGGGGTTCCCGACGTTCATCCGCTTCACCTGCGACGAGGGGGTCTCCGACTGCGGGGGTGGCTGGTCGGTCGCGGACTTCGAGGTCCTCAGCTGACGACGCCGTCGACGTAGACCCAGCGTCCGGCCCGCTGCTCGAAGCGGCTGACCTCGTGCATCTGGCCGCCCTGCCACGACGCGACGAACTCCACGGTGTCCTCGCTCGTCGCCACGATCCGCAGCCCGGTCCAACGGGTGGCCGGGTCCGGGCGCAGGTCGTCGGGGCGGGTGCGGGGGTGCCAGGTCCGGAACAGGTGGTCGACGTCGCCCCGGACGTACGCCGTGTAGCGCGACCGCATCAGCTGCTCGGGCGACGAGGCCTGCGCGACGTTGGCCAGCAGCGGACCGCAGCAGGCGTCGTACGTCGCTCCGGAGCCGCAGGGGCACGGGTTCTCGAGCACGTCGCCGAGGTTAGCGACCCACGAGCGGAACAAACTGCTGGTGTCGTGAGTTGTAAGGGTGTAATCATGTAAGCACTGCAAGAAGGAGGCATCACATGATGACCCGAGATGAGTACGAAGAGGGCCGCGAAGGACGCGGCGAAGGACGCGGAGAAGGACGAGGCCGCGGGCGTCGCGGCGAGCGCGGTGGCCCCGAGGGCCGTGGTCGCCGGGGTGGCTGGCAGGTCGCCGACCTCCCGCCCGCCGGTGATGCCGGCGACTGGTTCCGCGGGCGGCTGCCCGAGGGCTGGTTCAGCGACATCGAGGTCCGTACGGACCGCGAGGAGATCACGGTGCTGGGCACCCTGGGTGACACGGCTGACGGCGCCGAGGCGGAGGGCCGCATCGGTCGCTTCCGCTCCGAGACCAAGGCCGAGCGCATCGAGATCGCGCTCGAGGCCCAGGCGCGCTACCAGCGCAAGGTGTCGTGGGGGGTACGCCTCGGTGAGACCGAGGCGCTGTTCACCCACGTCGCGGCTCCCGTGATGACCCGGCTGCGGCAGCCCGAGCGGCAGGTGCTCGACACCCTCGTCGACGCCGGCGTCGCCCGGTCGCGGTCGGACGCGCTGGCGTGGTCGGTCCGGCTGGTCGGCGAGCACGCCGACGAGTGGCTGGGCCAGCTGCGCGACGCGATGGCCGAGGTCGACAAGCTGCGTGGCGAGGGGCCGGCCGTCTGAGCGGCCCAGCCTGCTGCCCCGCGTGGCGAGAGGTGTTCACGCGATCGCCGACGGCGGTTCACCCGTCCAGCGGGGCAGCACGGCAGCGTGGGGGAGCACCCCGCCCCCGTCACGAAGGTGAACCCATGCGACTCTCCCGTCCGCTCGCTGCCCTTGCTGCCTTGTCGGCGGCCGTCCTCCTCAGCCCCGGGGCCGCGCAGGCTGGCCCCGGCCAGGAGAAGCCCGGCGCCTACTCGTTCGCCGTGATCGGCGACGTCCCCTACGGCGCCGACCAGATCGCGAAGTTCCCGTCGTGGATCGCGCAGATCAACGCCGCGCAGCCCGAGTTCACCATCCACGTCGGGGACATCAAGAACGGCTCGTCGCGCTGCGACGACTCCTACTACTCGCTGATCCGCTCCGACTTCGACCTGTTCGAGGGACCGCTGGTCTACACGCCGGGCGACAACGAGTGGACCGACTGCCACCGCGCCAACAACGGTGCGTTCGCACCGCTGGACCGCCTCGGGCTCGACCGCTCGACCTTCTTCCCCCGGACCGGCGTCACCCTGGGCCAGAACCCCATGAAGGTGACCTCGCAGGCTGCTGACGGCCTGCCCGAGAACGTCATGTTCCGCGAGCAGCGCATCGAGTTCGCCGTGGTGCACGTCGTCGGCAGCAACGACGACCTGCAGCCGTGGACCGGCATCGGCAAGACCGCTGCCACCGCGGAGCAGGTCGCGGAGGAGCAGCACCGGATGGCGGGAGCGGTCGCGGAGGTGCACGCTGCCTTCGCGGCGGCGCGGCAGAAGCAGGACCGGGCCGTGTCGCTCTACCTGCAGGCCGACATGTTCGACCCCACCTACCAGCCTCCGGCCACCGACATCTCGGCCTTCGTGCCGCTCGTGCAGGCGATCATCGACGAGGCGTCGTCGTACGACGGTGACGTCTACCTCTTCAACGGCGACAGCCACCTCTTCAACAGCGACCACCCGCTGGCGTCGGGATCGCCCCTCCTGGCCCGCTACACCGCGCTCGGGGTGACCGGCTCGGCGCCCGAGGTGGAGCGCATCACCGTCGACGGCTCCAGCAACAACGTCGACTGGCTCAAGGTCACGGTCAACCGTCCCGGAGCGGCCGAGACGCTCTCGTGGGAGCGCGTGCCCTACACCTCCTGACGCGGACGGGTCCCGGTCGCGGGCGGAAACGCGCGCGACCGGGACCACGCCGACGCACTACGGTGCGGGCCATGACGATCGAGAGGCCCGAGCCCGGCTTCAGCAACGACGAGGTCGGGATGCTGCGCGGCTTCCTCGACCACTACCGCGGCACGGTCCGGCTCCAGGCGAGCGGCCTCACCGACGAGCAGCTCGACCAGCCGTTGGCGCCCAGCGACCTGACGCTCGGCGGGATGCTCAAGCACCTCGCCTTCGTGGAGGACTACTGGTTCTCCTACAACCTCCTCGCCCACGAGCCGTCACCTCCGTGGGACACCGCGCCGTGGGACGACGACGCCGACTGGGACTGGCACAGCGCTGCCGGCGCACCGCATGCGGAGCTCGACGCGCTGCTCGCCGAGGCCGTCGTCCGCTCGGACGCGTGCCTCGATGCGGCGCTCGCGGCCGACCCCGACCTCGGCCGGCAGGTCGCGCGGCCACGCGACCCGGGCAAGGGGGACACGGCGACCATCCGGTGGGTGCTCGTGCACATGGTCGAGGAGTACGCCCGGCACGCCGGGCACGCCGACCTGATCCGGCAGTCGATCGACGGCGCGACGGACGTCTGAGCCTCACGCGTGGGGCGGGAGCTCAGCCCTGCTGGTGCAGGCAGAGCACGTGGCCGTCGGGATCCTTGAACCAGGCGGCCTTCTCCGCACCCATCACGGCGACATGGTCGACGGTCGTGAGCTCGGGCAGGTCGTAGTCCTCGAAGACCACTCCCCGGCCCACCAGCTCGTCGATCTCCGACGCGACGTCGTCGACCTCGAAGCTCATCGCCGTGCTCTCGGACGGAGTGCTGCCGGGACGGGGGAGCAGCACCAGCGTCGCGCCGCCGTCCAGGGCGTACGTCGCACCGCCCTCGTCGTTGGTCCCGGAGAACTCCAGGCCGAGGGAGTCGGTGTAGAAGCTGCGGGACCGGTCGACGTCGGTGACCGGGAGCATCATCGCGACCGGGCGTGTGGTGAGTGACATGGGGCGTCTCCTTGGCTCAGCGGTGGCCCCCGTCTGGTTCCCTCCAGTGTGCGCCCGCGCGGACGTCCGGGACCCACGGTCCAGACCGGTCGTGCTGCACGCGGTCTGGTGCAATGGGCACATGCCCCCGATCCGCGTCTTCCTCCTCGATGACCACGACGTCGTCCGCGAGGGACTGAAGTTCCTGCTCGAGCAGCAGGACGACATCGAGGTCGTCGGGGAGTCCGCGAGCGCGATCGAGGCCACGGCACGCATCCCCGCCCTGCGCCCCGACGTCGCCGTGCTCGACGCCCGGCTCCCCGACGGTTCGGGCATCGAGGTGTGCCGCTCGGTGCGGTCCGTCGACCCGTCGATCAACGCCCTCATCCTCACGTCGTACGACGATGACGAGGCGTTGTTCGCCGCGATCATGGCCGGGGCATCCGGCTACGTCCTCAAGGAGATCCGCAGCTCCGACCTGGTGACCGCCGTGCGGCACGTCGCCGCCGGGAAGTCCCTGATCGACCCCGCGATGACGGCCACCGTGCTCGAGCGGATCCGCAACGGCCCGTCCACGCCGGATGAGCTGTCCACCCTCACCGATCGAGAGCGCGTCCTGCTCGGGCACATCGCCGAGGGCCTCACCAACCGCCAGATCGCCGAGCAGATGTTCCTCGCCGAGAAGACCGTGAAGAACTACGTCTCCAGCATCCTGGCCAAGCTGGGGCTGGAGCGTCGTACGCAGGCTGCGGTGCTGGCCTCCAAGCTCCTCGGCGGCAGCTCCCAGCACTGAGGGGCCGGCCCGGACCGGGACCTTGGTCCCCCCGACCGGTGACCGGCGACCCTGATGACCGACCGGCGTTCGCGCGACTGTGGTGGTGACCCGAACACACACACCACAGAAGGAGGGGATGGCGATGAGCGTCATCCACAACAGGGACGAAGCCGGCGCGACCGAGGCTCCGGCGACCCTGTCCGTCAGCGACCACGACCACGACCGAGGCATCTGGTTCGACCGGGCCCTGGCCACTCTGCGGATCGCCTTCGGAATCACCTTCCTGTGGGCCTTCATCGACAAGACCCTCGCCCTCGGCTTCCACACCGGCTATGCCCAGGACGGCACCCTGGACCGGTTCGGACCGGCGGCCTGGATCAATGGTGGCAGCCCCACTGAGGGCTTCCTCTCCTTCGGTGTTCCCGCGAACAACCCCTTCCACGGGTTCTACGCCTCCCTCGCCGGCCACGCGTGGGTCGACGTGCTGTTCATGCTCGGCATGCTGGGCATCGGCGTCACCCTCCTGCTGGGTGTGGGGATGCGGATCGGGACCACGGCAGGCGCGCTGATGTACGCGTTCATGTACACCGCGTCGCTGCCGCTGGAGAACAACCCGATCGTCGACGACCACCTCGTCGGCCTGATCGTGATGGCAGTCCTCGCCCTGGGCGCGGCCGGCACCACGTGGGGGTTGGGTCACTGGTGGAACCGCATCGAGGTGGTGCAGAACCACCCCGTCCTGCGGTGACAGCAGGCCCCTGATGGAAGGTGGGTCCGACGCCCTGAGGGCGTCGGACCTACCTGCGTCTCCTGGTCATCACACCCGGGCGAGCGGCACGCGCCAGACGAGCACGGTGCCGCGATCTCCCACTGGGGTGACGTCGAGGGTGCCGCCGAGGTCGTCGGCGCGACGGCGCGCGTTGCGCAACCCACTCTCGTTGAGCTCGGCAGGCAGGCCCACGCCGTCGTCCGCCACACGCAGCTCCACGCGCTCCGCCGCAACCACCACGTCGACCTCGGCGCCGTCGGCGAGGGCGTGCCGGGCGACGTTGGAGATCGCCTCGCGCAGCACCGCAAGGAGCTGGGAGCCGAGCTCCGGAGGGACGAGGGTGTCCACGGGCCCCGACGTGCGGACCACCGGGGTGAAGCCGAGGACCGGGACGTACTCCTTGACCAGGCTGCGGATCGCGGCGCGCAAGGAGTCACCGCGGCGGTCCTGCAGCTCGAAGATGGTGCCGCGGATCGCCTTGATGGTGTCGTCCAGCTCGCCCACGGCGCGATCGAGCCGATCGGTGACGGCCCCCTGCCCGACCATCCCCGCGACGCCCTGCAGCTGGAGCCCGGTGGCGAAAAGGCGCTGGATGACGATGTCGTGGAGGTCCCGGGCGATGCGCTCGCGATCGGAGATCACGGCCAGCTCCTGGCGGTCGGCGAGGGCCTGCGTCCGGTCGAGCGTCAGGGCGACCTGATCGGCGAACCCGGCGAACAGGTCGCGGTCCTGCACGTCGAGGAGCCCGGAGTCCGGGTGCGCCACGGCGACCAGTGCCGTGACGGGCGCGAGGTGGGAGCGCAGGGGCACCACGACCAGAGGTACGCCCTCGACCACGGTGGTGGAGATGGGACTCCCCGGGCCGGTGTCGATGACGCCGCGGGCCGCGGCCAGCAGAGCATGGATCCGTGGGACGTCGTCGTCCGGAGCGACGCTCATCGTGTCGTACCCGGAGTCGAGCGAGGACCACAGCGCGACGGCCCGGGCCCGCGAGACCTGGCGCGCGGTCGAGACGATCCCGTGCAGGGCGGTGGACAGCTCGACCGGCGGCTGCAGGAGCTCGGCCAGCTCCGCGGACGCCTCGAGCCACTGCCGACGCCGCTCGCTCAGGGCGAAGGAGCGCGCGTTGCTGATGACGTAGCCGGCCGTGCGGGCCAGCTCCTCGACCAGACTCTCGTCGGCCTGGGTGAAGGGGCCGGCACCGGCCTTCTCGGTGAGGTAGAGGTTGCCGAACACCGTGCCACGGATGCGGACGGGCATGCCGAGGAAGGACGCCATCGGCGGATGGTTCGGGGGGAAGCCCACCGAGGAGGGATGGGCCGACAGGTCGGTGAGCCGCAGGCCCGAGGGATCCTCGATGATCACGCCGAGGATGCCGCGGCCTCGCGGGAGGTCACCGATGAGCTCCCGCATCCGGTCGTCGATGCCGGTGGTGACGAACTCGACCAGCTCGCCGTCGTTGCCGAGCACGCCCAGTGCGCCGTAGCGGGCGCCGGTCAGCGCGGTGGCCGCCTCGACGATCCGGGTCAGGACGCTGGCCAGGTCGAGGTCGCTCGAGATGGCCGAGACTGCCTCGAGCAGCGAGAGGGCGTCGGGGTCGAGGTCCGGGGGCGGGGTGGTGGGCACGAGGTCCAGTGTGGGGGGTGTGACGGGGATCGGGCCGGCGGACGTCCGTCAGGCGAGGCGGCGTACGGGCAGGTGCTCCCAGGGGTCCCACCCGTTACCCAGCTGGCGGCCGGTCACTTCGGTCCACGGGATGCGGACAACGAGGTTGCGCTGGCCCGCCGCCCAGGGGCGCTGGTGCCAGGAGCGGGCGATCTCGGAGAGCTCGTCGTGATCGTCGACGAAGGACGCCCGACCGCGCACCACGACGCTCCAGCCGCGCTCGAGCTCGTAGTCGAACTGGTCGACCTCGAAGCAGAGCAGGGCGTCGCGACCGTAGGTGCCGAGGAGGCTGTAGGCGGTCGTGCGGACGAGGATCGAGTCGCCGTCCACGGCGTAGTTGACCGGGACGATGTGGGTGCCGGTGGGCGTGCCGAGCGCCACCCGCCCGGCCATGCCGGCGCCGAGCAGTCGTGCGCAGTCCTCGCGGGACAGGTCGTGGGTGGTGAGCATGGGGGCCTCCGTCAACTGGACCTCCAGCGTCTCCCGGCCGCGACCTGACGGGCAGGGTCGAAGGTCCCGGACGACTAGGGTCTCGAGTTGGTGATCAGCCCCTTCTGGCCCAGCACCTCGCGCGCGGCGATCCGTTCGTCGTGGTGGCCATCAGGTCCTCACGCATCCGGGTCGGAGAGCCGGAGTCTTCGAGCGCACTCGACGTTGACCCACCGGTCTAGCGTGGAGGACGTGACCCAGCACCCTGCTCTGCACCATCCCGAGGCAAGCACCCTCGGCCAGCTCCGCGCCAGCGGCCACCAGCTGCGCACGCTCCGCGAGGAGCTGCGCGACAACCTGCTCGCGCGGTTGCGCGAGGGGACCGACCCGTGGCCGGGTCTGCACGGGTTCTCCGAGACCGTGATCCCGCAGGTCGAGCGCGCCCTGCTCGCGGGCCACGACATCGTCCTGCTCGGCGAGCGCGGCCAGGGCAAGACCCGGCTGCTCCGCTCGCTGGTCGGCCTCCTCGACGAGTGGACGCCGGTGATCTCGGGTTCCGAGCTCGGCGAGCACCCCTACGAGCCGATCACCGTGACGTCCCAGCAGGCGGCCGCGACATACGGCGACGACCTCCGGATCTCATGGAAGCACCGCGACGAGAGGTACGCCGAGAAGCTGGCGACGCCGGACACGTCGGTCGCCGACCTGATCGGCGACGTCGACCCGATGAAGGTGGCGGAGGGGCGCCACCTCGGCGACCCCGAGACCATCCACTTCGGCCTGATCCCGCGCAGCCACCGCGGCATCGTCGCCATCAACGAGCTCCCCGACCTCGCCGAGCGCATCCAGGTCGCGATGCTCAACGTGATGGAGGAGCGCGACATCCAGATCCGCGGCTACATCCTCCGGCTGCCGCTCGACGTGCTCGTGGTGGCCAGCGCCAACCCGGAGGACTACACCAACCGCGGCCGGATCATCACCCCGCTCAAGGACCGGTTCGGTGCGGAGATCCGCACGCACTACCCCCGCGAGGTGGACGAGGAGATCGCCGTCATCGGGCAGGAGGCCGACCTCGTCGCCGCGGTGCCGGCCTACCTCATCGAGGTGCTCGCCCGCTTCACCCGCAACCTGCGTGACTCGCAGGCCGTCGACCAGCGCTCCGGCGTCAGCGCCCGCTTCGCGATCGCGGGCGCGGAGACCATCGCCGCCGCGGCGCTCCACCGGGCGACCACACAGGGCGAGGACGAGGCCGTCGCGCGCGTGGTCGACCTGGAGACCGCGGTCGACGTGCTCGGCGGCAAGATCGAGTTCGAGACCGGCGAGGAGGGCCGCGAGGCCGAGGTGCTGACCCACCTGCTCCGCACCGCCGTCGCCGAGACCGTGCGCGCGCACCTCGCCGGGATCGACCTCCGGCTCCTGGTCGACGCCATCGAGGGTGGTGCGATGGTCAGCACCGGTGCCCGCGTCGGGGCGCGGGACTTCCTGGCCGGACTGCCCGTGATCGGGGAGTCGGACCTCTACGACGCGGTCTGCGACCGGCTCGGCGCCACGAACGACGGCGAGCGGGCGGCCGCGATCGAGCTCGCCCTCGAGGGTCTCTACCTCGCCCGCAAGATCGGCAAGGACACCGACGCCGGGGAGACCGTCTATGGCTAGGTCTTCTGGGGACGCCCTCGTCACCCTGCGTCCCGGCACCACCGACGACATCCCGGCCTTCGTCGCGCTCGGCCGCGCGGTCGTGCCGCCGACCTACGGCCCGATCGACGCGGCGTACGCCCAGCGGATGATCGACGAGTGGTGGACGCCCGAGGTGTTCGCGATCTCGATGCAGCGCAACCAGCACGTCGTCGCGGAGGTCGACGGCGAGGTGGTCGCGCTGGCCAACCTCGGTCGCCTTGCGCAGTCCTACCGCGCCTTCCCGCACGTGAGTGGCGACCGTGAGGTGATGTGGAAGCTCTACGTCCACCCCGACCACCAGGGCCGCGGCATCGGCAGCCGACTGCTGGCGGAGATCGAGTCGCGCGTCGAGGGTGACGAGCTCTGGCTGGAGGTCGTCGACGGCAACGAGCAGGCCTTCGGCTTCTACGGTGCCCATGGCTTCGAGGTGATCGAGCGGACGCCGGACGACGGACCGTGGCCCGACGACGTCTGGCTCTGCAAGAAGCTGGGGCAGGTCGTGCGATGAGCCGCTTCCAGAAGTACGGCGGTGGCGACCCGCTCGCGCCGCCGGTCGACCTCGCCGAGGCGCTCGACTCGATCGGCCAGGACGTGATGGCCGGGTATTCGCCCGAGCATGCGATGCGCGAGTACCTCCGCCGGGGGAGTCGCGACCAGGCCGGTCTCGACGAGCTCGCCCGGCAGGTCGCCCAGCGTCGGCGCGACATCCTCCAGCGCAACAACCTCGACGGCACCATGCAGGAGGTGCGCGAGCTCCTCGACAAGGCCGTGCTCGCCGAGCGCGGCCAGCTGGCGCGCGACATCACGATGTCGGACGAGGACCGCGACTTCCGCGAGATGGTGCTCGACAACCTCTCGCCCTCGACCGCGTCCGCGGTCAGCGACCTGGCGTCGTACGACTGGCAGTCCACCGAGGCCCGCGAGGCCTACGAGCAGATCAAGGACCTGCTCGGCCGTGAGCTGCTCGACCAGCGCTTCGCCGGGATGAAGCAGGCGCTCGAGGGCGCGACCGACGAGGACCGCGCTGCCGTCGCGGAGATGCTGTCGGACCTCAACGACCTGCTCGAGAAGCACGCGTCCGGGGCCGACACGGACGAGGACTTCCGGGAGTTCATGGACAAGCACGGGGACTACTTCCCCGAGGACCCGCAGGACATCGACGAGCTCATGGACTCGCTCGCCCAGCGGGCGGCCGCGGCGCAGCGGATGCTCAACTCGATGACCGAGGAGCAGCGCCAGGAGCTGATGGAGCTGTCGCAGCAGGCCTTCGGGTCGCCGCAGCTGATGGAGCAGCTCGCGCGGATGGACGCCAACCTCCAGGGCCTGCGGCCCGGCGAGGACTGGTCGGGGTCCGAGAGCTTCGAGGGTGATCAGGGAATGGGCCTCGGTGACGGCACGGGCGCGCTCCAGGACCTCGCCCAGCTCGACCAGCTGTCCGACCAGCTCGCCCAGTCCCACCAGGGGGCGCGGCTCGACGACGTCGATCTCGACGCCCTTGCGGGCCAGCTCGGCCCGGAGGCGGCGGTGGCGGCGAAGACCCTGCAGGAGCTCGAGCGGGCGCTGCGCGACAGCGGCTACCTCAAGCGCGGGTCGGACGGCGAGCTCCGACTCTCGCCCAAGGCGATGCGACAGCTCGGCAAGGCGCTCCTGCGCGACGTCGCCGACCGGATGAGCGGGCGCTCCGGCGCCCGCGAGACGCGTACGACGGGACTGGCCGGCGAGCCGTCCGGCGCGACCCGGCGCTGGGAGTTCGGCGACACCGAGCCCTGGGACGTCCCGCGCACGATCACCAACGCCGTGCTCCGCAGCGGCGGCGCCTCGCCGGTGCGCATCCAGGTCGACGACATCGAGGTCGTCGAGACCGAGTCTCGCACCCAGGCTGCCGTCGCGCTGCTGGTGGACACGTCGTTCTCGATGGCGATGGACGGACGGTGGGTGCCGATGAAGCGCACCGCGCTCGCCCTGCACCAGCTCGTGCGCTCGCGCTTCCGCGGCGACGACCTCCAGCTGATCGCCTTCGGTCGCCACGCGCAGGTGATGGAGGTCGAGGAGCTGACGGGTCTCGACGCGCGGTGGGACAAGGGCACCAACCTCCACCACGGGCTGCTGCTCGCCAACCGGTTCTTCCGCAAGCACCCCAACGCGCAGCCGGTGCTGCTGGTCGTCACCGACGGCGAGCCGACCGCGCACCTCGAGCCCGACGGCGAGGTCTGGTTCTCCTACCCGCCGCACCCGCTGACGATCGCCCACTCGGTGCGCGAGCTCGACGCGGCTGCGCGGCTCGGCGCGCAGGTGACGTTCTTCCGCCTCGGGGAGGACCC
Source organism: uncultured Actinomycetota bacterium (assembly GCA_963708875.1). Taxonomy (GTDB): domain Bacteria; phylum Actinomycetota; class Actinomycetes; order Propionibacteriales; family Nocardioidaceae; genus Nocardioides. The sequence goes on along the minus strand of CAVPUL010000002.1, from coordinate 632,436 downwards.
CGGCCTGGCCCGCTTCATCGACTCGATGGCGCGCCGCGTCGACGGCCGGATGGTCAGCCCCGAGCTCGACGACCTCGGTGCAGCAGTGGTCGGGTCCTACCTCGGCTCGCGCGGCCCGGGCACGTCCTACCGCGAGCACTTCGGGGACTGGACCGGCGGCGGTCGCGGCTTCTGGGTCTAGCTCCGAAACTGCCGGAGGCTAGCGGTCCGCGTCCGCCAGCATCCGCATCAGCTCGGCGCCCATGTGCTCGATCACGACCTGGAGGGCCTTGGCCGGGCGGACCATCACGGTGAAGTCGACGATCTGGCCGTCCTCGTCCCACGTGATCATGTCGACGCCGGAGACGTCGAGGCCGCCGACCTCGGTGCGGAACTGCAGCACCGCCGAGTCGTCACCGAGCCACTCGCGCTCGTACGTCAGCGCCGGCCCGAGCACGGTGAACGCGGCGCTCAGGTAGCCGACGACCGTGTCGCGCCCGACCTGCGGCGTGTGCACGGCCGGGCTCCGGAAGACCGCGTCCTCGGCGATCAGCCCGGGGAGGCCGGCCGAGTCACCGGTCTCGACGACGGCGTGCCAACGGGCGAGAGCGGCTGTGCTGGAACTGCGGGTGGCGTCCATGCGCGCCATCGTCCCACTGGAGTGGTGCTCCGGCCGGGTCGCCGTCGTGGACCTGGCGGCGTTCGTCCTGCTCTCCCGGCGCGTGGCCGGGTAGCGCCCTCAGCCCTCGGCGAACCCCGGCAGCGACTCCTCGAGGATCTCGCGGAACGGCGCGGTCGCGTTGAGCTGGCTGAGCATCCCGATGGCGCCGATCCAGGTGCGGTGGATCAGGAGGTAGGACGTGGGCAGGTTGAGCTTGAGGGCGAGGGTGAAGGCCTCGGACTTCGGGTCGTTGACCCGCTCGAACTGCTCGCGCATCCACTCGCGGGTGAAGGTGAAGCGGTCCTCCGCAGCCGGCTCGACGAACGGCGCGAGGTAGGACAGGACCATCGCCGGGTCGACCTCGATCCGGTCCTTGATGAACCCCTCCTCGCGCAGTCCGGCGACCAGCGAGTCCTCGTCGGCCTCGAGAGCGATGCGCAGCAGGCGGCCCGTCGCGGGTGGCATGGTGCCGCCCTCGAGGCGGGCGACGGCACCGAAGTCGAGGACTCCCATCCGACCGAGGCCACCGTCGGCGGCCGGGATGATGCGGAAGTTTCCCGGGTGCGGGTCGGCGTGCAGCATGCCGGTGAGCCGCGGGCCCTCGAAGAGGAACCGCACGAACAGCTCGCCGTAGTGGTCGCGCTCCTCCTGCGTCCCCTCGCGGATGACGTGGGCCAGCGAGTACGGAGAGTCCAGCCACTCGGTGACGAGCACCTGCTCGCCCACGGACACGACGGGCGGAACCACGATGTCGGGGTGGTCGGCGAACGCCTCGGCGTACGCCGACTGCGCCTCCGCCTCGAGGTGGTAGTCGAGCTCGTCCTTGGCGCGTGCCTGCAGCTCGGTGACCAGTGGCTTGATGTCGAGCCCCGGGAAGACCGGAGCGATCCCGCGGGCCAGTCGGGCGATCTGGCGGAGGTCGGACATCAGGGCCTCGCCGGCGCCGGGGTACTGCACCTTGACTGCCACGTCGACCTCGGAGCCGTCGACCAGCCAGCGACCACGGTGGACCTGGCCGATCGAGGCGGCGGCAGTCGGTGCGCCGTCGAGCCACACCAGTCGCGTGCGCCAGTCGTCGCCGAGGTGGGTCGTCAGCTGCTGTCGCACGGTCGCGGTGGGCATCGGGGGAGCGGAGTCCTGGAGCGCGGTCAGGTGCTCGCGATAGGGCGCAGCGAGCTCCTCGGGCAGGGCCGACTCGAGCACGCTCAGGGCCTGGCCGAACTTCATCGCGCCGCCCTTGAGCTCGCCCAGGGTGCGGAACAGCTGCTCGGCCGTGCGCTGCTGGACCTCGCTCAGCACGACGTCGGCGTTGCGCCCGCCGAGGCGCTTGCCGAACCCGAGGGCGGAGCGCCCGGCGTACCCCAGGGGCAGCGCGGCGAGGCGTGCCGTGCGGGCGGCGGCCTTGCGGGGGAGGTCGGGCATGCGCCCATCATCCCCTCCCACACAATCCGTCGGGGGCCGGGCTCCGAACGGGTGATGGGCACGAGCGTGACCCGGCGCACGGTGCGTCGTTGACCCGGGCACCACACTCACACCCTCGGGAGGGATCCAGTGCGACTCACGACCGTCCTCACGTGCACGGCGAGCATCCTCGCCGCCTCGGCGACCTTCGCCGCCGCCGGCACCGCCGACGCAGCCGTCCAGAACGCTCCGCAGCCCGCCAACGTCTCCGCCTTCCTCGCCGGCCAGCTCTCCGGCCTGACCGGACGGACGACCGTCCTCGTGCACGGCACGAGCATCACCGCGGCCCGACAGGCCGTCGCCGCGACCGGCATGTCCACGAAGGGCGAGTACCGCTCGATCGGCGTGGTCATCGCCAACGCGACGAAGTCGCAGATCGCGGCCGTCCGCACGCAGAGCGGTGTGACGTACGTCGAGGGTGGCGCGCAGCCGATCGAGTTCCTCGTCAGGATCGCGAGACGTCCAACACCGCCACCCGCGGCGCGGAGGCGGCCTCGACGCTCAGCGGCGCCAACGGCAGCCCGCTCACCGGCAAGGGCGTGAGCGTCGCGATCATCGACTCGGGCGTCGACCCGACCCACCCCTACTTCAAGGAGGCCGACGGCTCGTCCGCCGTCGTCGCCAACCTCAAGGCGCTGTGCGAGCCGCTGACCGAGACCTGCTCGGTGCAGAGGGTCCCCGCCATCGTCGACACCGACACGATCTCCGCCGGCGGCCACGGCACGCACGTCAACGGCATCGTGGCCGGTCGTCCGACCACGCTGTCCGACGGCAGCAAGCTCCAGGGCGCGGCTCCCGAGGCCAAGCTCGTCTCGATCTCGACCGGGGCGGGCATCGTGATCCTCGGTGCCGACTCGGCGCTCAACTGGGTGCTGGAGAACCACGCCGCTCCCTGTGGCGCCGGCGTCCCCGCCTCGACGTGCCCGCCGATCAAGGTCACCAACAACTCCTACGGCCCGACCGGTGGCGGCGCGTTCGACCCCGAGTCGGCCACGGTCAAGCTCCAGCGCGCCCTCGCGGCGCAGGGCGTGGTGACCGTCTGGGCAGCCGGCAACGACGGCGGCGACGGCTCCGCGAGCCTCACCAACCCGCCCGGCCAGGACCCGACCGGCGGCATCCTGTCGGTGGCGTCGTTCAACGACCAGGACACCGGCACCCGCGACGGCACGGTCTCCGACTACAGCTCGCGCGGCCTGTCCTCCGACGCCTCCACGTGGCCGGACATCTCGGCGCCCGGCGAGAACATCACCTCGTCGTGCCGCCTCTACCTGGCGATCTGCTCGACCGGTCTCGACCCGCGCAACGGTCCCGGCCCGCTCGACATCGGCACCTTCAACACGATCAGCGGCACGTCGATGGCCGCCCCGCACATCGCGGGCATCGTCGCGCAGCTCTTCCAGGCCAAGCCCTCCGCCACCCCTGCCGACATCGAGCGGGCGCTGAAGGTCTCGGCCTACAAGTACACGGACGGGGCCGGCTACCAGTCCGGCCCGCTCGGCACCACGTCCTACGACAAGGGCTACGGACTCGTCGACGTCGTGGCCGCCGTGGCAGCGCTGGGGTGACGGACTGACCCAGGCGACACAGAGACCCTCCAGGGGGGAGCCGCCGCGCAACAGGGGCGCGGTGGACAGAGCGGGCGCAGAGCGAGAGCTCTCGCCCGCTCTCCTGGTGCAGGGAAGAATGGGACACATGGAGCTGGAGTTCAGCGGCGAGCTGGTCGAGTGGCGCGGACCTGCGCCCTACTACTTCGTCCCGCTCCCGCCCGACGATGCCGACGTCGTCGACGAGGTCAAGGCCGACGTGGCCTACTGGGGTGTCGTCCCCGTGCGCGCCCGGATCGGCGGGACCGCCTTCACCACGTCGATGTTCCCCCGCGAGGACACCTGGTTCCTGCCGGTGAAGGACGCGGTGCGCCGCGCCGAGGGGATCGGGCTCGGAGACCGGGTCGGCGTACGCCTCGAGGTCGGACGTGAGGACACGTCTAGGCCGCGGCGGCGACCGTCCGGCTCCGGTGGGCCGTCAGGTAGAGGCTGAGCGCGACGTAGTAGAAGACGTAGGCCACCGAGATGGTGAGCCAGACGACCTGCGGGTCGGGCACCTGGGTCAGGAGCACCGCATAGCTGGTCAGCCAGAGGATGGTCAGGACGAGCGTGGTCTTCTGCAGCATGGTGGTGCGCGAGGGGTAGACGTAGCCGATCGGCACGAAGACCAGCGCCGCGCACACCAGCAGCACGACCGTCACGGCGGCCGGCTGGAGATCGAGGACCACGACGTAGAAGGCAGCGATGTTCCAGTAGCTCGGGAAGCCGAGGAACAGGTGGTCGTCGGTCTTCGCGTCGACCCGGCAGAACTGGTACACCGAGGCGAGCAGGGGGACGACTGCCAGCACGGTCGCCGACGTCCCGTCCCCGAGGTAGCCCGCGCTCCAGAGCAGGACCATGGGCAGGAACGCGTAGGTGATGTAGTCGACGATGTTGTCGAGCAACGCGCCGTCGAACCACGGCACGTGCCGCTTCACCTGGACCCAGCGCGCGAGCATGCCGTCGGTGCCGTCGACGACCATGGCGGCCAGGAAGAGCCAGAGCCCACGGACGGTGTCGCCCTCCATGACCGCCACGACGGTGAGGAACGCCAGCACGACTCCCGAGGCCGTGTAGGCGTGCACGAGCCACGATGCGACAACCGGTAGGTGGTGCGGTCGTTCGACCACGCGAGTCCTCGATCAGTCCGAGCCGGCTGGGGTGGGGATCATATGACAGATGGGACTGTCATCCGGATGCAACCTTTCACGACGCGCTGCCGTCCTTCACCTGCACCCCGAATTCCGGGGACCAGCCCACGAGAACGGAACGGCACCATGCGTACGACCCTCCTGAGCACCGCGGCCCTGTCGGTCGCCGCCCTCACCCTGACCCAGCTCGCTCCCGCCAACGCCGACGGGATCGGCGTGTCCGACCCCGCTGACCTCGACCACGGGGTCGACCTCCGGTCCGTGGTCGTCGAGCACGGTGGCCGCAACGTGGTCGTGACCACGACCCATGCCGACCTCCAGGAGTCCTACCTCACCGGATCGTCGGGTGCGGTCTTCATCGACACGGACCCGACGGACACGGGACCGGAGTACGTCCTCGCCGGCGGCTACTTCGTCGGCACCGACTACGTCCTGCTCACGACCGACGGCTTCGCGCACTCGACGTGGGGCGAGCCGGTCGACGGGTCCTACCGGATGCGGGTGGACTACGACAAGGAGCAGGTCCGGATGCGGATCTCGCGCGCCGCCATCGGCTCGCCGGAGCAGGTCCGGGTCGCCGTACGCGTCGCCGGCACCCGCCCCGACGGTCGGGACACGAAGAAGGACTGGCTGGGTGCGCCGCGCTCCTTCACCGACTGGGTCGCCCGCTGACTACTTGACGACGCGCACTTCCTGGGGCCACCCGCATCCCTCGGCGACTCTGGCGGCCCACTCACGGGCCTCCTCGATGGTCTCCACCTCGACGATGGTGATGCCGCCGAGGTATTCGGTCACCTCGGTGTAGGGCCCGTCGGAGACGACCATGGTCCCGCTGGTGCCGTCGGCGCTGAAGGCCTGCTCCATGTCCTCCACGAGGCCGCCGGCGAACACCAGCACCCCAGCTGCCTTCATGTCGTTCACGACGTCCGTGGAGGGCTTCACACGCGTCTGGTACCACTCCGCGGGGTGGTCGCCGACCCACTGCTGCATGAAGTAGATGGCGTACTTGGTCATGGATGCTCCTCCGCTGCGGGCCGCCCGGTGCGGCCTGTCACCACTCTGACGGACGAGGGTGCCGCGGATCGACAGCAGGCGCGCGGAAATCTCAGTCGCGGACCACGGCGACGTACGGCGAGCGCCCCAGGAGCCGGGTCACGATGACCCCCGTCACCGTCATCGACAGCGCGATGCCGGCCAGCACGACCAGCTGGAACTGGGCCGCCACAGCCGGGCTCGCACCACCGAACAGGGCGCCCACGAAGGCACCCGGCAGCGTGACGAGACCGGTCGACCGGGTCTGGTCGAGGTTGGGCAGCAGCGACTCGCGCACCGCCTCCTGCCCGATCTCGCGGTGTGCCTGCGCGGGCGTGGCCCCCAGCGACAGCCAGCCCTCCACCTCGTCGCGCCGGTGGCGTACGCCCCGCAGGAAGTTGCGGCCGGACAGGGTGGCGGCGCTCATCGAGTTGCCGATCACGATGCCGGCGACGGCCACCACGTAGCGCGCCTCGAGGTCGACGAGCCGCAGGGCGAAGATCGCGGACAGCGACACCACGGCCCCGGCGACGACCCCGATGGTGGCAGCACGACGCCCGTGCCAGAGCGCCTCGATCCGGCCGGCGGCGGTCCACGACGCCGTGGCGAGCATGAGGCCCAGGAAGGCGACGACGGTCCACGGGACGGTCAGGATGCCGCGCAGGAGCAGGGCCACGATGCTGAGCTGCAGCACCGCCCGCGCGAGTGCGGTCAGCGGCGTCCAGCCCAGGTCCACCCCGGAGCGCCACGCGATGACCACCGTGGCGAGCACGAGCACCAGCAGGCCGGCGCCGAACCCGGCGTAGTGGAGGAGCTGCTGCACGTGCCGACCGTAGCCGTCAGGCGGGGAACTTCACTCCCGTGTTCGCGTGGCAGCGGTAGCCGAACGGATTCTTGGCGAGGTACTGCTGGTGCCAACGAGCAGCGTCACCCCGCCGCGATAGGCGTAGGTCCGGACACGGTGATGGCGACCTTGCCGCGGACTGTGCCGCGTTCCAGTTCGCCGCATGGCGTCTGCGGCCTGCTCAAGCGGGTAGGTCCGGTCGAGTGCTGGCTCCAGCTGGCCGGCTTCGACGAGCTGGGTGAGCCGCTCGAAGTGCTCGGCGCGTTCGCGGGCCAGCAGTGGGATGAGCCGTTGCCCGACGAACGGCGAGAGGAGGGCCCGCGGATCTGGCGGGCCATGCCGAAGATGGCGCCGGCGTTCTCGCCGCCGACGAAGACGCGGTGCCGTGCGGGGTGAGCGCGCGTCGAAGCTGGCGGACGGTGGGGTTGCCCGCGATGTCAATGATGAGGTCCCAGCGGCGGGTACCGTCGGCCCAGTCGTCGTGCGGGTAGGTGAGGACGTGGTGGGCGCCGATGGCGCGGACGTAGTCGGCCTTGGCGGAGCTGCAGACGCCGGTGACCTCGGCTCCGAGTACGTGGGCGATCTGGACCGCGTAGCTGCCGACGCCGCCGGACGCGCCGGTGATGAGGACCGACTGTCCGGCCTGGAGCCCGCCCGCGTCGGTGAGCGCTTGGAGGGCGGTGCCGGCTGAGATGGGCATGACGGCGGCTTGGGCGAAGGTGATGTCGGCTGGCTTGCGCGAGAGCTTGTCGGGTGTGGTGACGGCGTACTCGGCGAACGAGCCAGGGGCGACGCCGTAGACCTCGTCGCCGGGCGTGAAGCCGACCACGTCGGCGCCGACTTCGGCGACGATGCCGGCGACGTCTCTGCCTGGCACGGGGTTCTTGGGTCGACGCACGCCAGTGGCGAGGCGCACGGCGTACGGCTTGCCGGTGAGGAGGTGCTCGGTGCCGCGGTCGAGGCCGGCGGCGCGAACGCGGACGAGGACCTGGTCGTCGCCGACGGCCGGCCGCGGCACGGTGGCGGCGCGCAGCACGTCTGCGTTGCCGTAGCGGTACTGGGTGATGGCCCGCATCGTGTCGGGCCGGGCGCTGAGGGTATGCGTCGGTGGGGGTCGTCGATGCTTCATGTCGTGGTCCTTGTCTCTGGTGTCAGGTGTGTTGTTGTCTGGCCCGGTTGGTCAGACCGGGGGCATGGGGTCGTACTGGATGTCGCGTCTCACTTCTTGCGCGCGGTCGGTGCCGGCGAGACGGGCGACGAGGTGGAGCGCCATGTCGATGCCGGCGCTGACGCCGGCGCTGGTGATGAGGTCGCCGTCGTCGACGAAGCGTGAGCGGACATCGGTGATGACGGTCGGGTCGAGTTCGGCCAGGTGGTTGAGAGAGGCCCAGTGGGTCGTGGCTCGCCGGCCGGTGAGGAGGCCGGCGGCGGCGTAGACGAGGCTGCCGGTGCACACCGACGCCATCAGCGGTACCTCGCGACGTGCTTCGCGGACCCATTGCAGGTGCTCGGGGTCGTCCAGCATCGGCCTGGTGCCGGGTCCTCCGGGGTGGATGAGCACGTCGAGCCGGGGGCGCGTCTCCGTCGAGTGGTGGGCTCCGAGCATGAGTGACTTCGCGCCGACGACCGGACCTCCGTCGACGGACATGCAGAAGACGTCCCAGCCGTCCTCGGGGTGCGTGCGCGTCCAGTTGGACAGCACTTCCCACGGGCCGACGGCGTCGAGCTCCTCGACTCCGTCGAAGACCAGCAGCCCGATCTGCCGACGCCTCGCGCGGTGCTGCGCTCGGAGACGTCCAGACGCCTGCATGCCGGCCTGCGCGGTGACCGGCGTGCTCGGCCCTTCGCGTGCGGCGGTGTGCTGGGACTGGATGTTCGGGCATGTGGACGGCTCCTGGCTGTGGGTCGTTCCGGGCGGCCGAGTGCCTCCGGAGCGTGACGACCAGCCTGCTGCGACGGCCGCGCGGGTCGCCCCGGCAAAAGCGCCGGGATTGGTCCGGTCCACGACTGCGGGCGGGTCGCAGCGGTTGTACGTTCGTGCCGTGCTGGTCGGCCGGGAGCCTGAGCGGGCACTCCTGGGAGCGCTCGTCGACGACGCACGTGACGGCACGGCCGGAGCGGTGGTGGTCCGCGGCGATCCCGGGGTCGGGAAGTCGGCGCTGCTCGACGCACTCGCCGCAGAGGCCGCGGACGTCAGGTTGCTTCGCACGCAGGGGCTCGAGGTCGAGGCGCCGCTGCCGTTCGCAGCGTTGCATCGTCTGCTGCTTCCGCTGACACGGCTGCGTGACCAGCTCCCGCCGCCGCAGGCTCGCGCCCTCGGGGTGGCGTTCGGGGAGGACGACGGTCCCGTCGGTGGAGCCGTTCCTGGTGGGCGTCGCCACCTTGTCGCTGCTGACGTCGGCCGGTGAGGAGAGCCCGGTGTTGTGCATCGTCGACGACGCCCACTGGCTCGACCCGGCCTCGGCCGGCGCCCTGCTGTTCTGTGCGCGACGGCTGGGTGCGGACCGGGTGGCCATGGTGTTCGCGGCCCGCGACGGTGCCTGCCGCTCGGTTCGAGGCCCCCGGGGTGGACGAGGTCGTGCTGGGCGGGCTCGACGAGGACGCGAGCCGGGCCCTTCTGGCCGGCCAGCTGGGTGGAGTCGGCGGCGGCGGGTGTCGTCGCTCGGCTGGTGGAGGAGGCGCGCGGCAACCCGCTGGCTCTCCTCGAGCTCCCGCGCGAGCTGGACACAGCTCAGCTCACCGGTGCTGCGCCGCTGCCTGCCCAGCTGCACCTCACTGAGCGGGTCGAGCAGGCGTTTCTCGACCGGAGCCGCCGGCTGCCAGAACCGGTGCAGCGGGTGGTCCTCCTCGCGGCTGCGGACGACTCAGGCCGACTCGATGTGGTCCGCGACGCCGCCCGTCGCCTCGGTCTCGACGAGCACGCGCTACGAGGCGCCGTGGACTCCGGACTGCTGGTGCAGACCGACGACGTGGTCGCGTTGAGGCACCCGCTCGTCCGCTCGGCCATCTACCAGGCTGCTGCAGACGACGACCGAAGGCGGGCACACCGAGCCCTGGCCGACTCGCTGAGCAGCTCGGGGGAGGTCGACCGTGCGGTCTGGCACCGTGCCTTCGCCGCGACGACCGTGGTGACGACCACGCCGACGACGACCTCGTCGACGCGCTGGCTGACGTTGGCGCGCGGTCCGGCAGGCGTGGCGGGTACGTCGCCGCGCTGGCGGCGTACGAGCGCGCCGCAAGCCTCTCGACCGACCCGGCGCGCCGGGCGGGGCTTATGTTCGCGGCCGCACGCAGCGCGTGGGCGTGCGGACAGGCGGAACGGGCACGTGCTCTGCTCACCGCCGCTCGTGAGGTGACCGAGGACCCGGTGCTGCTGTGCGACATCGCGAGCCTGCGGGGGCACATCGAGGTCAACATCGGCTCCGCGCCGGAGGGGCACCGGATCTTCGTCGAGGCCGCGCACGCGGTGTGCGATGTCGACGCTGTCCGGGCGCTGCAGATGGGGGTGCTCGCGGCCGTGATGCGCACCTTCGGTGCCGACAGCGGCACGCCGCTGAGGTTCGAGGACCTGCTCACCGCGACGGCCGGCGACGACTCGGTTCGCACTCGGTGCCTGCGGGCGATGCTGGTGTCGATGACCGAGGTCGCCGACAACCGGTGGGCTGCGGCGGTCGACGCGCTGGCTCTCGCGCTTCGACCTCGGTGAGGACGTCGACGACCGCGACGTGCTGTGGAACCTCGGGAACGCCGCCCTCCAGCTCGGCGACGACGAAGGGCAGCGGCGCTTCTACTCCCACGCCCTGTCACGGGCCCGCGAGAGCGGAGCCGTCACCGCAGTCATCTACTGCCTGCAACGCCTGTGCTTCGTCCACTTCGCCACTGGTGACCACCTGGCCGTGCGCGTCAGCGCCGAGGAGGCGCTAGCGCTCGGTGAGAGCATCGGCCAACCCGCCATGACCGCCCTCCCGGTCGCGTGGCTGGCACTCCTGGCCGCCCACCAGGGCAGCGACGAGTACGACGACCTCGCGGGCCGGCTGGAGACCCTGGTCGCTGCGCACCCGCTCGGCATCACCGCCGACCCCGTGCACGACCTGACACGGTGGGCGGCGGCCGTACGAGCCACCGGACGAGGAGACACCGCTGGCGCGCTCCATCACTTCTCCCGCATACGGCTCTCCTTCGTCGCCCGGATGGTCGCGACCCAACGGCTCGAAGCAGCGGCCCGCGCCGGCGGACACCGCGCAAGCCGAGCTGGACCGACGAGCTCGAGGAGTTCGCCGACCAGGCGGCGCAGCCATGGGCGCGGTCTGCCGTGGCGTTCGGTCGCGCGGTGAGCGAGGACGGCGACGTCGAGGAGTCGCTTCCAGCGTGCGCTGGCTGAAGGCGACCGGAGCGGACGTCCCCTCGACGTGGCGCGCATCGAGCTGGCCTACGGCGAGTGGCTGCGCCGCCAGCAGCGCCGTGTCGATGCCCGACAGCACCTGCGGCACGCACTCGACACCTTCACCGACGTGCGCGCCAGCGCGTGGTCGTCGCGTGCCGAGCAGGAGCTGCGCGCCTCCGGCGAGACCGCCCGCAAGCGCGACCCGTCCACGCAGCTGCAGCTCACCCCGATGGAGCGCAAGGTCGCCCAGCTCGTCAGCTCCGGGATGTCGAACAAGGACGTGGCAGCGCAGTGCTGGATCTCACCGCGCACCGTCGCCTTCCACCTGCGCAACGTCTTCACCAAGGCAGGTGTCACCTCCCGCGGCGAACTGGCCCAGCTCGACCTCGCCTGACAGCTGCCCCGCCGCTTCGACCAGGGACGACTCAGGCGCGGTCATCCCGGCCATCTGACCGGGGCGACGAGATGCCGTTGCCGCGCCCACTCTCAGCAGTACCCACCCCCTGCTGCGAGAGCGAGCAGCCTGATGAGCACCACCGACACGTCACCGACCAAGCGGTCCTCGACATCCGTCGTGGTCATCTCCCTGGCCGTCGGAGATGGCTCGCAGCGGCCGTCCTCACGATGGTGGTGTTCCCGGGCGCCACCGAAGGAGTGAGCACGGGCGCAGCCCTGCTGGGCTTCGGCCTCGGGTGGGCAGCGCTGTACGCCCTGTCGGCCAGGACCGACCGGCCGCAGCCGTGGGCTGCAGTCCCGGCCGTCGCGATGGCGGCCACGGGCCTTGCCCTCATCGCGTTCGCCCCGTCGGATGACACCCTCGGCGTCCTCACGTGGGTGTGGCCGCCGGTCGCGCTCGCACTCACCGGCTGGACGTACCTGCGGATGCGCCGCAACATGGCGGGCGCCGGCCGCTGGCTGGTGTCCGCGACGTTGATCGTGTTCGCGGCCGCCGCTATCGGCGCCGGAGCGCGCCAAGTCAGCACCGAACCGTTCGCCGAAGCCAACCCCGCTCCCGGGCACGACCTTCTCGGTGCACGGTCACGACCTCCACATCGACTGCCGCGGCCAAGGCAGCCCCACGGTCGTCCTGTTCAACGGCCTCGGGGAGTTCTCGGCCTCGTGGGCCCGCATCGTCGACGGCGACAGCGCCCACCACCCGCGTCTGCGCCTACGACCGGCCAGGCCAGGGCTGGAGCGACGACCTCGCCGAACCGCAGGACGCAGCTCGCCGCCACCGAGGACCTCCACGCCCTGCTCGGGGTCGCCGGCGAAACCGGTCCGTTCGTGCTCGTCGGGCACTCCATCGGCGGCCCGTACGCCCTGACCTACGCCGACCAGTACCCCGACGAGGTGGCCGGGATGGTGCTGCTCGACAGCACTAGCCCCCACCAGTTCGACGCCATCCCGAGCTATCCGCGCACGTACGCCATGATGCGTCGCGCCTACGGCGTCATGCCGACCCTGGCACGGCTCGGTCTCGGGGCCCTGCTCGAAGGGTCGCACCTGCCCGCCGACGAGGCCCGCCCGGTCGACGACATGAACGCCTCCCCGCGAGCCGGTCGGAACGGCCGCGACGAGCTGTCGATGCTGCCCGAGGTGTTCCGGCAGGCTCAACGGCTCACCACTCTCGGAGACCGTCCGCTCGTCGTGCTGACCAGCAGCGCAACGGTACACGACACCGGCGGCTGGACGGCAGCCCAGAACCAGCTCGCGGCACTGTCCAGCGACGTCGTTCACAGCGTCGTCGACGCCAGCCACCAAGGCATGGTCGAGGACCCCGCCGGCGCCGCCGCCTCCATCGAGGCCATCACCTCAGTCGTCCGAGCCGTCCGCAACGACACCCCGCTGGCAGCCCCCTGACGCGCGCACCCTGCGCGCCAAGACCCACCAGGACAGCATCCACGCCCGTCACGCACCGCATCCCCAACCGCCCATCACCCATCCCCGCAGGAGCAGCGCATGTCCGAGACATCCGCACACCCCGGCTCGCCCCACGGCGCAGCTCAGGCCGCGCCCCACGACCCGCACCAGCCCGCTCCGCACGCGGCGCCACGCCGTCCCGCACGGCGCCTGACGACGAGGACGGGCCCGCGCCGGCCCTGGACGGTGCTCGCCGTCGCACTGGCCGCCCAGATCCTCGTGGTGCTCGACATCTCGGTCGTCAACACCGCACTCCCCACCATCGGGCGCGACCTCAACATCGGCGGAGGCAACCTCCAGTGGCTCGTCACGGCCTACGTGATGATGTCCGGCGGCGGCCTGCTCCTCGGAGGCCGCATCTCTGACCTGCTGTCGCGCCGCGGCGTGTTCCTCACCGGCCTCGCCCTCTTCACGGCCGCGTCCATCGTCAGCGGTTTCGCCGGCTCGACCGGGCAGCTCATCGCCGCGCGGGCTGTCCAAGGTCTCAGCGCGGCGCTCCTCACCCCGGCCGCGCTGTCCCTCATCACCACCACGTATGCCGGCGCGCAGCGTCGGACTGCGCTCGCCATGTGGGGGGCCGTCGGCAGCCTCGGTGTCGCCGCCGGCGTTCTGCTCGGCGGGGCCGTGACGACCTGGACGAGCTGGCAGTTCATCTTCTGGATCAACGGACCCATCGGCGCCCTCGCCCTGCTCGTCGGCAGCCGCACCATCGCCAAGGAGAAGGTCGCGCGCCCCCGACTCACCGACCTCGACCTCCCCGGCGCTGCCGCCGTCATCGGCGGGCTCGTAGCCCTGACCTACGCCCTTGGCGCGACCGCCACGCACGGTTGGTGGTCGGCCCACACCGTCGTCGCGATGGCCGTCTCAGCCGTCCTGCTGATGGCGTTCCTGGCCATCGAGCGACGCGCCGCGAAGCCGCTGTTCCCGCCGCACGTGTGGAAGCTCGACGCGCTCGTGTCGGGCACAGCCGTGATGCTCGGCATCACCGGGCTCCTCGTCGGCGCCGTGTTCCTGACGTCGATCTTCGTCCAGACCGTGCTCGGCTACTCGGCCATGGAGACCGGCGTCGCGTTCCTGCCCTTCGCGTTCGCCATCACCGCCGGCACCGTCGTCGCCCGTCACCTGCTCGCGCACCTGGCGCCGCGCGTCGTCGCCGCCACTGGCCTCGTCATGACCGGTGCCGCAGCCGTCCTGCTCTCCCACGCGGGCACCGACGCCGACTACGCCGCCGATCTGCTCCCCGGGCTGATCATCATGGGCGTCGGCGTTGGCATGGTCTTCGTCCCGGTGTCCGTGACGTCCATGGCCGGCATCCCCTCCTCGCACGCCGGCGTGGCGTCAGGCTTCCTGATGACCGGACACGAGGTGGGAGCCGCGCTCGGCGTGGCCGTCCTCTCCGCAGTGGCCAGCACGGCCGGGTCGCTCGCGACTCTCGACGGAGCCGCCGCAGCGTTCAGCCGCGGCTTCACCTGCGCCGCCGTCATCGCGATGGTCGTCGCTGCGTACGCCCTGTGGCGGATGCCCGCACAGCGCGTCACCGGCGCCATCGGCCACATGCACCACTGAACGTGTCGCGGACCCGGCCAGAACCCAGCAGAACCCGGCCATTCGACCGGTTCGAGGAAGCCGGGTCCGCGACACCGTGAAGGCATCAACCCACCCACCACGACACATCAGGACCAGGCGGTGAGAACCATGGACAGCAGCTTCCGGACCGAGAGGACCGCGACAGCCACTACGGCCAGGACCACCACGATGACTGCACCACCGCAACCATCCGCAGCATCTCGAGCGCGTCGGCGACGGCCGGGCGACCGGCCGCCGATGCACGGCACGACCTGTGCTGGTGCGGGCAGGACGTGGACGTCGTCCGAGGCGACCACTGCCCCCGGTGCGGCACGATGCGCGTGGCGCGGGTCGGCACCGTCCTGTCCCGCCTCGCGGCGTGAGGCGTGACACTCATGAACACCACGACCCTCCGCCCCAGGCATCCGCCTGCCGCCTGCGCCGAGCCTGGCGACCGGTTCCTGGACCGTCAGCGGCAGCCGCTGGCGTTGGCGCTGCTCGTGTCGGCCCAGTTCCTGGTCATGCTCGACACCTCGATCGTCAACGTCGCGCTGCCGTCCATCCAGTCCGAGCTCGGGTTCTCTCCGGCCGCGGTGACGTGGGTGGTGAACGCCTACGTGCTCTCCTTCGCGGGCCTGCTCCTCCTCTCCGGGCGCGCGTCCGACCTCTTCGGGCGCCGTCGCCTCTTCACCAGTGGCGCCGGTCTCTTCACCCTCGGGACGCTTCTCGCCGCTCTTGCGACCGGCCCCGCCATGCTGATCGGGGGTCGCGTCGTGCAAGGCGTCGGCGCAGCCGCCCTCAGCCCCGCCGCCATGTCCCTCCTGCTGGCCACGTTCCCCGCCGCGACAACGCGCCCGAGCGATGGGCGCCTGGGGCGCCGCTTCCACCCTCGGCGGTGCGACCGGCGTGGTCACCGGCGGCCTCCTCGCCGGCAGCGTCGGCTGGCGGTCGGTGTTCCTCGTGACCGTCCCCGTCTCGGTGACTGCCGTCGCGCTCGCGCGACGCGTGCTCGCACCGGACACGACCACCGCACGACGCTCCCTCGACTGGGTCGGCGCGACCCTCGCCACCGGCGCCGTCATCACATTCGTGCACGGTGCCGTGGACGCCGGCGACCACGCCTGGACCTCACCACGCGTCCTCGGTCTGCTGGCCGCAGCCGTGGTACTCGCCGCGACGTTCGTCGTCGTCGAGCGCAAGGTTCAGTGACCCCCTCGTCCCGCTCGAGGTGTTCGGCTCCGCCATGGCTCGCCGCGGCGTGGTCCTGGCGGTGCTTGGCGGGTCGACTCGAGGGTCGACCTTCGTCCTCGTCGCCCTGTACTTCCAACAGGCCCTCGCCATGTCGCCCCAGCAGGCAGGCATCGCCATGGTTCCCACCTCGCTCGCCGGGTTCGCCGTCTCCCTCGGCGTCCTCCCTCGAGCGCTGAAGACCTTCGGTCCGCTACGCACCCTCGTGCTCGGCCTCGTGCTCCTCGCCGGCGGACAGCTGTGGCTCGCCTACTCGCCCCAGGACGTCAGCTACGTGCTTGCGGTCCTGCCCGGCCTGCTGCTCGTCGCGACCGGAGTCGCTCTCAGCTTCACCCCGACCACCATGGTGATCGCCTCCGCCGTTCCCGCCTCCCACACCGGCCTGGCCTCGGGCCTCGCCTCGGCGTCCATGCAGGTCGGCGGCGCCCTCGGCACCGCCGCGTTCATCATCGTCGGAGCATCCGGCAGCCGACAGACCACGGGAGTCCTCGACGGTCCAGGTTTCACCGCAGCGTTCACCGCAGCCGCCGTCGTCGCGCTCGCCACCGCCGCCCTCGGCTGGCGCGCCACCACCAGCCGCGCGAAGGGCGAGCTGTGATGCGGGCCCGGAAGATCGGTGCCGCGACGCTCCGCGCAGCCGTGTTCGCGGGACTTGCGGCCGCCACCCTGGGCGGACTCGGCCTCGCCGGAGCTCGAGTCACCGCCTCCCAAGGGAAGCTCGCCTACACCCCGCAAGACGCCACCCCAGCCGCAGACGCGCGACCACTGCAGCGGGTCCAGACCACCGCCAGGTCCGGGACGTTCGTCGTCGCCGTCGTCCTCGGGACCTCCGCCACGGTCGCGACCGACGCGATGGGGCCGTACGAGGTGTTCGCCCGCTCGTCGCGGTTCTCGGTCTACACCGTCGCATCCGACGCCGGACCCGCTCCCGTCCAAGGAGCGCCAGCGATCGTGCCCGACCACACGTTCACTGACGTCGACACCCACCCCGAGCTCACCCCCGACGTCGTCGTCGTCCCGGCCGTCGACGACCCCGCCGGCGCCGTCGAGAAGGCCACCCGCGACTGGGTCGTGCAGCAGCACGCACACGGCGCCCGCGTCCTCAGCGTGTGCGCCGGCGCGCTGCTCATGGCCGAAACCGGACTCCTCGACGGTCGCACCGCCACCAGCCACTGGTCGCGACTGTCCGCCCTCCGCGCCGCCCACCCCGAAACCCGCTGGGTGGCCGGCGAACGGTTCGTCCGCGACGGCACCATCACCACCACCGCCGGCATCACCTCCGGCATCCCGGGCGCCCTCTCCGTCATGCAAGACCTGGCGGGAGCCGAGGAGGCCCGCAACATCGGCGCGCAGGTGGGCTATCCCGGATGGTCACCCGACGCGTCCACCGCCATCCCCGTGCAGTCCTGGGCGCCCGCCGACTGGCCCTTCGTCCTGAACACGCTTCTGCCGTGGGGACGCCCCACCATCGCCATCACCCTCCACGACGGCGACGGCGAGATCGACACTGCGAGCCTGTTCGAGGTCTACACCAACTCCGCCGCAGCGCGGACCGTCGCCCTGAGCGCAACCGGCGTGGTTCACACCGCGCACGGGCTGACGCTCCTCACCCTCACCGAGGCGAACGCCCCCCACATCGACACCCGACTGCGACCCGGCATGCGCGGCACCAGCGGGCGAGCCGGCTTCGACGGCGCCCTCGAGTACCTGGCGAGCACCACCGGGGAAGCCGACGCACGCTCGGCAGCGAAGATGATCGACTACCCGACCGACGCCCTCGACCTCGGCTCCGAGAGCGGGTCGCCGCGCACGCCGCTGCTCGCCGCCGCCGCAGTCCTCCTCGCACGCCTCGTCGGCTTGGCGCCGACCCTCGTCAGGCGGCGGCGAAAAACCGGACGTAAGTAGCACCGGCGTATCACGGAAGGTGCGACACTCCGCCGCAAGTGCCCGTCAGGATGTCTCAGGGAACTTGACTCCGGTGTTCGCGTGGCAGCGGTAGCCGAACGGATTCTTGGCGAGGTACTGCTGGTGCTGGTCCTCGGCGTAGAAGTACGGCGTCTCGCTCGCGGGGCGGATCTCGGTGGTGATCTCGCCGAGCCCGCGGCTGGCGAGCTCCTCGCCGTACACCTTGGTCAGCTCACGCGCGGTCTGCTCCTGCTCGGGCGTCGTGTAGTAGATCGCCGAGCGGTACTGGGTGCCGACGTCGTTGCCCTGGCGCATGCCCTGGGTCGGGTCGTGGATCTCGAAGAACTTCTTGAGCAGGTCGGCGTACGACACGACAGCCGGGTCGAAGACGACACGGATCGCCTCGGTGTGGCCGGTGCGTCCGCTGCAGACCTCCTCGTAGGTCGGGTGCGGGGTGCTGCCACCGGCGTAGCCGACGGACGTCGACCAGACGCCGGGCACCTGCCAGTAGATCTCCTCGGCACCCCAGAAGCAGCCGAGGCCGAGGACGGCGACCTCGTGGCCGGCCGGCGCCTCGTCGCTGACGACGGGCGTGTGGAGGACCACGTGCTCCCCGAGGGACCACATCGACTCCGTGCGGCCGGGGAGTGCCTGGTCGGGCGTGGGCAGGGTGGCGGGCTTGCCGAATCCGAACATGCCTCCATCATCCCCGGTCGGACAAGCCCGGTGCCGTGCGTCCCGAACGCGGGCCTACGTGGAATTACGTGGACTAGACGTCGTGCTGCCACCGATGTGCTCACGCGTGATGAGGCGCACGGTGGAGGCATTCGTCCAAACCGTTGAAAGGAAGAGCCACATGTCTTCACGTCGTTCGGTGCGGCAGCTGCTCGTTGCCGTCCTCCTAGGGGTCCTGGTCGGTGGGGGCCTGATGGCCGTCACGCCTGCGGGTGCCGAGGTCAGCAACGCAGCCGCCACCAGCTGGAAGAAGATCTGGAAGAAGAACCTCAAGCCGCTCGCCGACAAGCGCTACTACACCAAGGCAGCGAGCGACGCGAAGTACTCGACCAAGGCCGAGACCGCCGCCGGGGACGCTGCGTCGAACGCCGCGACCGACTCGAAGCTCGGTGGCTACTACAAGAAGACCGAGACCTACTCCAGGGCCGAGGCTGACGCGAAGTACGCCGGCGCGGGCTCGTCGTACACGAAGGCGCAGAGCGACGCGAAGTACGCGCCGGCTCAGCCGCTCTACCGCGGAACCGTCATGCTCCAGGAAAACGCCACTGCGGCCGGCGTGGGTGCAGCCCAGGGCGTTTCGTTCGGTGCGACCTTCCCCTCGGCACCCGCCGCGCACTACATCAAGATCGGTGACGCCATCCCGGCCGGCTGTTCGGGCACGGCAGCCGCCCCCAACGCAGCCGCTGGACACTTCTGCTTCTTCGAGACCGAGTCCGTCAACACTGCGGCCAACCGTGGGATCTGCCGCGGGGGTCCTCCCGCGTGCGCGGCTACGGACCCCTTCGGTGCGGGCATCTACGTCTACGCCAACGCGGCCGGAACGATCGAGGTCCTCGGGACGTGGGCTGCTCGGCCGTCCGGGCCCGTGGTGAACCCCTCGTTCGCACCCGCACCTGCCGGCTCGGTCAACCACGCCTCTCCATCCGCTGGAACCACGTCGTCGCGATGACGCACCACTGACGACAGGAACGGCCGCCATCCCGTGGGTGTGGCGGCCGTTCCGCTGTCCAGACGGAGCGGCGCTGGGTCTACGCTCGACCGGTGACCCAGGAACGTGCCAACAAGACCGGTTTCGAGACGCGTGCGATCCACGCCGGCTACGAGCCGGACCCGATGACGGGGGCGGTCAACCCGCCCATCTACGCCAGCAGCACCTACAAGCAGGACGGCGTCGGCGGCCTGCGCGGCGGCTACGAGTACAGCCGCTCCGCCAACCCCACGCGTACGGCGCTCGAGGGCGCACTCGCGGCCGTCGAGGACGGCGAGAAGGGATTCGCCTTCGCCTCCGGCCTGGCCGCCGAGGACGCGATCATCCGGGCCCTCACTGCTCCCGGCGACCACGTCGTCATCCCCGACGACGCCTACGGCGGCACGTTCCGCCTCTTCGACAAGGTCGCGAAGCTCTGGGGCACCGCCTACAGCGCCGCCCCGGTCGCCGACACCGACGCGGTGGCGGCAGCGATCGAGCCCGGCCGCACCAAGCTCGTCTGGGTCGAGACACCCACCAACCCGATGCTCACCATCGGTGACATCGAGGCGCTTGCCGCGGTGGCCCACGATGCCGGAGCCCTGCTCGTCGTCGACAACACCTTCGCCTCGCCCTACCTCCAGCAGCCGCTCACCCTCGGTGCGGACGTGGTCGTGCACTCGACCACCAAGTACGTCGGCGGGCACAGCGACGTCGTCGGGGGAGCGGTGGTCGTGCGCGACCTCGACCTCGCCGACAAGATCGGCTTCCACCAGAACGCGATGGGCGCCGTTGCCGGCCCGTTCGACGCGTTCCTCACCCACCGCGGCCTCAAGACCCTCGGCGTCCGCATGGACCGCCACTGCGACAACGCCGAGAAGGTCGTGGAGTTCCTCGACGGCGACCCCCGCGTCGCCGAGGTGATCTACCCCGGCCTCGCCGCGCACCCCGGCCACGAGGTCGCCGCGCGCCAGATGAAGCGCTTCGGCGGGATGATCTCGTTCCGCGTCACCGGCGGCCTCGAGCAGGCGCTCGCGGTGTGCGAGCGCGCCCACGTCTTCACCCTCGGTGAGTCGCTCGGCGGCGTCGAGTCGCTGATCGAGCACCCCGGGAAGATGACGCACGCCAGCGTCGCCGGCACCGACCTCGAGGTCCCCGAGGACCTGATCCGGCTCAGCGTGGGCATCGAGAGCGTCGAGGACCTGGTCGCCGACCTCGACCGGGCGCTGGGGTGACGTTGCCCGGTCCGGGTGCCGACCCGGCCGACCCGCGCTACTCGCTCGCCAACGAGCGGACCTTCCTCGCCTACGAGCGGACCGCCGTCGGGCTGCTCGTCGCGGCGATCGGTGCGCTGCACCTGCTCCAGGATTCGTGGGCCGAGTACGCCCTCGGGGTGGGACTCCTGGTCACCGCGGCGCTCACCTCGGTCATCGGCTGGCAGCGTTTCCGGCAGGCGGACGCGGCCATCCGTGACGGCCGGCCGCTGCCGCGGGGCACCGGCGTGCCGATCGTGGTGGTGTCGGTCCTCGTGCTCTGCGTGCTCGCCGGGATCTCGGTGCTGGTGTGACGAGCGTCTGCGTCTGCGTCGACTTCGGCTCGACGTTCACCAAGGCGGCGCTGGTCGACCTCGACGCAGGTGTCCTCCGCGCGACCGCGAGCCACGCCACCACCCTGCCCGACGGCGCTGGGCATGGAGACGTGCTCGACGGGTACGACGCGTGCATGCGCGCACTTGCCGAGCAGGATCCGTCCGCCCTTGATGCCGACGTGCTCGCCTGCTCGAGCGCAGGCGGGGGCCTGCGGATCGCCGTCGTCGGCAACGAGGAGCTCGTCACCGCCGAGGCCGGCCGCCGGGTGGCGCTGTCCAGCGGCGGCAAGGTCGTGCTCGTGCTGTTCGGCGGCCTCACCGCCGCCAAGCTCACTGAGCTCCAGGCCTCCGAGCCCGACGTCGTGCTCCTCGTCGGCGGCACCGACGGCGGCAACGCCGAGGTCCTCGAGGGCGACGCCGCCTTCCTGTCCCGCACGCCGTGGACCGGGCCCGTGGTGGTCGCCGGCAACATCGAGTCGCAGTCGCTGGTCGAGGCGCTCTTCGAGGAGTCGCAGACGCCCTACGTCCTCGCGGACAACGTCCTGCCGCGGATCGGTGTCCTCACCCCCGACAGCGCCCGGGCGGCGATCCGCGAGATGTTCCTCTCCCACGTGATCGGCGGCAAGCACCTCAGCAGCCGCACCGACGCCCACGATCGTTCGTTCACCGACCTGGTCCGCGGCGCGACGCCCGACGTGGTGCTCACCGGCGTCGAGCTGCTCGCGCGCGGCCTCGACGACCTGCACCCCGGTGCGGGCGACGTGGTGGTCGTCGACGTCGGCGGCGCCACGACCGACGTGCACAGCGTCGTCGAGCTCGACCCCGAGGACAGTGGGCTGGCCCGCGAGGTCGTCGCGACGACACCGGTGACGCGCACCGTCGAGGGTGACCTCGGCATGCGGTGGTCGGCGGTCTCGACGGTCGAGGCGGCGGGTCGCGACGACCTCCTGGACGGAGCCGTACGCCGTCGCGAGCACCCCGACTTCCTTCCGGGCTCCGACGGCGAGCGCGAGGCCGACCTCGACATCGCGGCCGCCGCGGTGCGGATCGCGCTCGAGCGCCACGCCGGTCGCAGCAAGGTCGTCTACACCCCACGAAGTTCCGAGGAGGCGCTGCGCGCGGGAGCGGGACTCCGCGGGGACCCCGAAAAACTGGTCAGCCCCGAGGGGCGCGTCGTCGAGCGCAGCGGCAAGGACCTCCGCGAGGTCGACCTGCTCGTCGGGTCGGGCGGTGTGCTGCGCCACGGCGGCGCCGACGCCGTACGCCGGGTGCTGCTGCCCGCGACGGGTGACGCCTTCGAGGGTGGGTGGCAGCTGCCGCGTGACCCCACGGTGGTCGTCGACCGCGACTACGTCCTCGCCGCCGCCGGTCTGCTGGCCGCCGAGCACCCGCTGGCGGCGCACCGGCTGGTCGACCGCCTGCGGACGGCCGGGGATCGGTAGCGTGGCCGACGTGAGCGAGGAGCAGCCGCGCGACGAGCCGGACGAGACCGACGACGAGACGCGCCGTCGGAGCATCTTCGCGGCGCTCGCGCGCAAGGAGGACGACGACCGCCTCACCGAGCGGATCGTCGGCCAGTGGGCCCAGCTGCGCGCAGAGCGCCGGGTCGAGCCGGCGTTCACCACCGGACCGTCGAACTTCAGCCGCGCCCAGGTGCCGTGGGGCCTCGACCTCGCCGCGGCGTGGTCGTGGCGCCTCATCGTCATCGTCGTCGCCGCGCTCGGCCTGCTGTGGACGCTCCGCTTCTTCGCGGTGATCGCCCTCCCGCTCGCGGTCTCGCTGCTCATCGCGGCCCTGGTGGTCCCGGTGGTCACCCTGATACGCCGGATCGGGATGCCGAGCGGACCCGCGGCCGGCATCGTGATGGTGCTCGGCATCGGCACGGTCGCGCTGCTGCTGACCTTCGTCGGCCAGCAGGTCGCGGCCGGCGCCAGCGACCTCTCCGACTCGGTCGTCGAAGGACTCCAGCAGGTGCGCGAGTGGCTGCGCATCGGCCCGCTCCACGTCTCCGACTCGCAGATCGACGGCTACATCGAGAGCGTGCAGGGAGCGGTCACCGACAGCACCGGGACCAACGGCATGGTCACCCGTCTCACCGAGGTCGGGACCGCGGTCGGCCATGTCGTCGCGGGGTTCTTCATCGTGCTGTTCTCGACCTACTTCTTCCTGGCCGACGGCGACCGCATCTGGGCCTGGGTCGTGCGGCTCGCGCCCCGCGCCGCACGTGAGCGCGTCGATGCCTCTGGCCGTGTCGCGTGGGTGTCGCTGACCCAGTTCGTCAGGGCCACGGTGCTGGTCGCCCTGACTGACGCCATCGGCATCATGCTGGTGGCCTGGTTCCTCCACGTGCCCTTCGTCGTGGCCATCGGCGTCCTGGTCTTCCTCGGTGCGTTCGTGCCGATGATCGGTGCCACGGTCGCCGGGAGCGTGGCGATCCTGGTGGCGCTCGTCGACCAGGGACCGTGGACCGCGCTCCTGATGCTGATCGGCGTGATCGTGGTGCAGCAGATCGAGGGACACGTCCTGCAGCCGTTCCTGATGGGCCGGTTCGTCTCCCTCCACCCGCTCGGCGTGATCGTGGCGATCGGGTGCGGTGTCCTCGTGGCCGGCGTCGCGGGCGCCCTGATCGCCGTACCGCTGGCCGCGGCCGGCAACGCCGTCGCCCAGCACCTGGCGAGCTACACCGACATCGGCGAGGACGATCCCGACGATGCGCTCGACGAGGACCTGGCACCCGACGGGTCGCCACCCTCCAGCACGCCCGAGGACGACGGCCCGCTGGCCGGTCCGGACGCACTCGACCGGAAGGACGACAGATGAGCACCCCGGAGGTCAGCCTGGCCGACATCATCGCCGCACGCGAGCTCCTGGACGGCCTCACTGTCACCACGCCGATGGAGGAGTCGCGCTGGCTCTCCGCGCTCGTCGGCGGCCCGGTGTGGTTGAAGTGCGAGAACCTCCAGCGGACCGGCTCGTTCAAGGCTCGCGGTGCCTACACCCGCATCTCCCGACTGTCCGCCGAGGAGCGGGCCAAGGGCGTCGTCGCCGCCTCGGCCGGCAACCACGCGCAGGGTGTCGCCCTCGCCGCCTCGACCCTCGGCATCCACTCCACCGTCTTCATGCCGGAGGGCGCGCCGATCCCCAAGGAGAAGGCGACCCGCGGCTACGGCGCGGACGTGGTCTTCCACGGCCGCTACCTCGAGGACTCGCTCGTCGCGGCCCGCGCCTTCGCCGACGAGACCGGCGCCGTCCTGATCCACCCGTTCGACCACGTCGACATCGTCGCCGGACAGGGCACGCTCGGGCTCGAGGTGCTCGAGCAGGCACCGGACGTCCGCACCGTGCTGGTGCCGACCGGCGGCGGCGGGCTGCTGGCCGGCGTGGCGATCGCGGTCAAGGCGCTGCGCCCCGACGTACGCGTGGTGGGCGTGCAGGCCGAGGGTGCCGCCGCCTTTCCCGGTTCACTCGCAGCCGGCGAGCCGGTGCCCCTGACGTCGATGAGCACGATGGCCGACGGCATCGCGGTCGGTCGGCCGGGCGACATCACGTTCGCCGCGGTGCGCGACCACGTCGACGAGATCCTCACCGTGTCCGAGGAGTCGCTGTCGCGTGCCCTCCTCTCGCTGGTCGAGCGGGCCAAGCAGGTCGTCGAGCCGGCCGGTGCTGCTGCGGTCGCTGCGATGCTCGACAACCCCGGCGGCTTCGAGACTCCCGCCGTGGCCGTCCTGTCCGGCGGCAACATCGACCCGCTGCTGCTGAGCAAGGTGATCCGGCACGGCCTCGCCGCCGCCGGGCGCTACCTCTACCTCCGCGTCTGCATCCCCGACCTCCCAGGCGGCCTCTCGTCGCTGCTCGTCGAGATCAGCGAGGAGGGCGCCAACGTCCTCGAGGTCGCCCACGAGCGGATCTCCCCGTCGCTGACCCTCAACGAGGTCGAGGTCCGCATCCAGCTCGAGACCCGGGGCGAGGCGCACGCCGAGCACCTGATGCACCGGCTCCGCGAGCGGGGCTACCGGGTCGTCGACTGAGCGGCGTACGCGTCGTGGTGTGAGCACCGCCCCGACGGTGATCGCGGGTGCAGGTCAGGCGCGGTAGGGCTCCGCGTCGACGACCGTGACCGACAGCTCCTTGCCGTTGGGCGTGGTGTAGGACACCGTGTCGCCCTTGGACTTGCCGTTGATCGCAGAGCCCATGGCGGACTCGGGGGAGTAGACGAGGAGGGTGTCGCCCTCGCCGAGGTTCTCGCGGGCACCGAGGAGGAACTTCTCCGTGTCGCCGCCACCGAAGTCGACGGTGACGACCATGCCGGGCTCGACGACGCCGTCGTCGGGGGGCGTCTCGCCCACCTCGGCGCGACGCAGCATGTCCTCGAGCTGGCGGACGCGGGCCTCCTGCTTGCCCTGGTCGTCCTTGGCGGCGTGGTAGCCGCTGTTCTCCTTGAGGTCACCCTCGTCGCGCGCAGCGGCGATCTTCTCGATGATCTCCTGGCGCCTGGGTCCCTTGAGGTCGTCGAGCTCGGCCTGCAGCTTGTCGTAGGCCTCCTGGGTCAGCCAGATGGTGCCCTGGTCGGTCATGTCGTTGCTCCTGCTCGCGTTGCTGGATGCCTCGGGTGCTGGTCGATCACGTGCTGGGGGTGTGCCCCAGTGCACCCGGAGCGGGTCGGTGGTTCGCTTCTTCCGTCCGATCGGGTTCGGCGCGGTCACGGGCCTTGATGTGGCGTGGACCTGCGCACCCGGGACGGGCAGAACGTCCAGATTAGCAAGCCCCGCCCGAAAGCGCAGTTCGCGCGGCCCGGAGCCGGGTTCAGCGCGGGCGCGGCTGCCCGTCGGCGGTGCAACCGAGCTTCTCGACCGTCGTGGCCCTCCGCTCGGTGCGGATCACCACCTCGTTGGCCCCGCTGACCGGCGTGAAGGCCAGCTCCCCGACAGGCGTGTGGTCCTCGGCGAAGGCGCGCAGCCGGCAGGTCGCCTCCACGTCGGGGTCGCCGAGGCGCACGTCGAGGCGTGCCTGCATCTCGTGGTCGCTCGTGACGTCGAAGGAGACGAGGTCGGAGGTGACGTCGGGAGTGGTGTGGAACCACACCGTCCAGCCGAGCCAGCCGAGGCTGATCGCCGCGAGACCGATCGCCAGCGTGAGGAACGCCGGGCGGCGCCACCGGGACGGGGCGCCGTAGCGCTCGGCGAGGTCGGTGGTCACGGTCAGAAGCCTAAGCGGCTGCTCCTAGACTCACCCCCATGGCCCGCACCCCCGGACTCCGACTGATGCACGTCCACGCCCACCCCGACGACGAGTCGAGCAAGGGCGCCGCCTCCACCGCCAAGTACGTCACCGAGGGCGTCGACGTGCACGTCGCCACCTGCACGGGTGGCGAGCGCGGCTCCATCCTCAACCCGAAGATGGAACGCCCCGACGTGCTGGCGAACATCACCGAGATCCGCCGCCAGGAGATGGAGCGCGCGCGCGACATCCTCGGCATCCGGCAGGACTGGCTCGGCTTCGTCGACTCGGGCTGGCCGGAGGGCGACCCCAAGCCGCCGCTCCCGGAGGGCTGCTTCGCACTCGTGCCGCTCGAGGAGGCCGCCGAGCCGCTGGTCAGGCTGATCCGCGAGTTCCGCCCGCACGTCGTCACGACGTACGACGAGCGCGGCGGCTACCCGCACCCCGACCACATCAAGTGCCACGAGATCTCCGTGGCCGCCTTCCACGCGGCCGGGGACCCCGAGCAGTACCCCGACGCGGGGGAGCCGTGGCAGCCGATGAAGCTCTACTACCACCACGGCTGGAGCTGGGAGAAGACCAACGCCCTCCACCAGGCGATGCTCGACCACGACCTCGAGTCGCCCTACGCCGAGCGCCTCGAGAAGTGGGAGCGCGAGCCCGACTGGGACGACCGCATCACCACCAAGGTGCCGTGCGGTGACTTCTTCGGAGTCCGCGACCAGGCGCTGCTGGCCCACGCGACGCAGATCGACCCGGACGGCTTCTGGTTCGCGATCCCGCGTGAGATCCAGCAGAAGACGTGGCCGACCGAGGACTACGAGCTGGTCTCCTCGACGGTCGAGAGCACGCTGCCGGAGGACGACCTGTTCGCCGGCATCCCGACGCCCGCACCCTGACGTTGACCTGCGACAATGGGCACATGCTCGACCTGCTGACCATCCTGGTGGACGACCCGACGCCCGCGGAGAACGACGTCGTGGCGGGGCCGCTCGGCTTCGCGGTGTGGATCTTCATGATCCTCGCGGTCGTCGTCATCGGTTTCAGCCTGGTCAAGCAGCTCCGCAAGGCGCAGGCGGCCAAGGACGCCGGCGTCTACGGCGACGAGCCGGTCCAGCGCGACGACGCCACCGAGTCGTCCGAGAAGTAGCCGCTCAGCGGCGTACGACCCGCACGAGGCAGTCCCAGGCGGTACGCCGTTCCTCACCGCCGTGCTCGTCCGCGCGCGTGACCTCCCGCGCGACCCTTTCCGCGCGCACCACGTCCACCTCGAGCCCCGCAAGGTCGTCGAGCACGTCCTCGGCGGTCATCAGCACCGACGGATCCTGCGGCCCACCGGTGCCCTCGGCGAGGTTGGTCGAGTCGTGCGCGACCAGCAGCAACGTGCCGCCCGGCCGCAGCATCGCGTACGCGCCCCGGACCGCGCGCCGCCGGTCCTCGGCCGGCACCTGGAGGTAGGCCACGACCACGAGGTCCACCGGCTCGTCCGGCTGCCACCTCGTCGCGTCGGCGCAGACCCACGTGACGTCGCAGCTCCCCGGCCAGCCGCGCGCCCTTGTCGAGTGCGACCTGCGAGAAGTCGACCGCGGTCGACGACCAGCCGCGGGAGGCGAGCCAGATGGCGTTGCGCCCCTCGCCCGCTCCGAGGTCGACGGCTGCGCCTGGATCGAGGTCGGACAGCTCGTCGGCCACGAACTGGTTGGGCTCTCGCGACCAGACGAGGTCGCTGGCGGCGTACCGCTCGTCCCACGTGCGTGCGTCCATGCCAGCAGCGTAGGCCCGCGTCAGGCGACCGCCACCAGCCTCAGCACCAGCGCGTCCTCCGGGTTGAGCACGGGGAGTCCGATCCCCGCCGTGGCCAGCACGCGTCCCGACAGCTGCGTGCCGTCCGCCGACCAGGCATCCGTGAGGTCCGGACCGCCGGGACCGCGCGGTGCCTCCTCGACGAGCCGGTAGCGACGGTCGGGATCCAACCCGGTGAGTCGCAGCGGAGCCGGGTGCTGGGTGGCGGTCGAGCCGACGGTCGCGACGACGTACCAGGCCTCCGAGCGGTCCGCGGCGACGACGCCCGTGACCAGGACGGCGGGGTCCGGGTGGTCGGGGTGCACGAGAGTCCCGGACCCGATGAGCGGGCGGACCTGCTTGTGCAGCTCGATCCACGTCCGCAGCTCGGCGAGGTCCGACCCGTCGAGCTGCGTCAGGTCCCACTCGATCCCGAACGAGAACAGCAGGGCGGTCGCCGCCCGGTAGCGCAGGGCATGGGTGCGTCCGGTCGTGTGGGACGTCGGACCGCCCACGTGCGAGCCCATCAGCTCCGGGGGCACCAGCAACGAGGTCCACCGCTGCAGGTGCTGTCGTTCGAGCGGGTCGATCGTGTCGCTGGGCCAGATGCGGTCCGTGCGGGCCAGCACCTCGGCATCGACCCGGGCGCCACCGGACGAGCACGACTCGATCTCGAGGTGCGGGGTGCGCACGGCGCAGCTCGTCGAGGAGTGCGTACGCCGCCAGCGTCTGCCCGTGCACCGCAGGCCGACCGTCGTGGGTGACGTCGGTGAGGTCACGGTTGTGGTCCCACTTGAGGTAGGCGATGTCCAGGTCGCCGAGCAGTGCGAGGAGCGCGTCGCGCAGGTCGGAGTAGGCGCCTGCGTCCTGCAGGTCGAGCACCTGCTGGCGCCGCCACTCCGGTGGAGCGGCGGCGCGTCCGCGCAGCACCCGCTCGGGGTGGCGCCGGGCGACCTCGGAGTCGAGGTTCACCATCTCCGGCTCGACCCAGAGGCCGAACTCCATGCCGAGGCCGGTGACGTGGTCGATGAGGGGCCCGAGGCCGTCGGGCCACACCTGCGCGTCGACCTGCCAGTCACCGAGGCCCGCCGTGTCTGCGCGCCGACCCAGGAACCAGCCGTCGTCCAGCACGAAACGATCGACCCCGACGGCCGCGGCCACGTCGGCCAGCTCGGTGAGCCGCGACAACGAGTGGTCGAAGTAGACGGCCTCCCACGTGTTGGCGATCACCGGTCGCTCGGTGCGCGCACGGGGAGTGATGTCCCGGAGGTGGGCGTGGAAGCGGTGGCTGAGCGGGTCGAGGCCCGCACCGGACCACGACCCCAGGAGGAGGGGCGAGCGGTAGGTCTCGCCGGGGGCCAGCACGACCTCGCCGGGAGCGAGCAGCTCGCCGCCCCCCAGCAGGCAGTCGCCCTCAGGGGTCCGCTCGGCGTACGTCGTGTGGTTGCCGCTCCAGGCCGTGTGCACGGCCCACACCTCACCGGTGCCGAAGGTGAACCCCGGTGTGCCGGCGACCATGAGCAGGGTGGCGTCGTGTCCGGTGCGTCCACGGCGCGAGTCGCGGCGGTGGGTGCCCTGCACCCACGGGTGCCGCTGCGGCGACCGCTCCTTGCACCAGCGACCGGTGAGGTCGAGGAGCTCGGTGGCGTGCGGCGAGACGGGGAGCGCGGTGAGGACGGAGGACAGGTGGAGGTCGCCGTCCGCGGAGTTGGTGACGCTGGTGCGACTGTGGAGCAGTCCGGCTCCGTCGAGCGCGAGCTCGACCTCCACCTGCCAGCCCGCTTCGTCGTCGCGTCCGGTGCAGGTGATCGTGTCCGCGCCGTGGCGGACCTGCCAGTCCACCAGGCTGGGGGCGGCTGCGCCGGCGCGTCCACCCACGCGGTGGCCCTCCAGCGCGGGCGTCCCGGAATAGCCTCGGGCGCCGTCGGGGACCAGCGCGGTGCTGCGCGGCAGGTCGTACGACGACCGCGCGACGCCGGGCGTCCGGGCGGTCGCGAGGTCGGCGAGGGTGCTCTGGTCGACGTCACCCAGTGCCGCGCCCCAGTGCAGCAGGACGGGCACCCCGGCGTGGTCGCGCCCCAGGACGACGCTCACGCCGGCCCGACCCAGGTGGAGGACGAGGTCGTCGTCGGACCCGCTCATGCGTCGGGATCCTCCGCGCCGTCGACATCGTCGTCGTCGGCGGCCGGCTCGACGATCACCAGCTCGTCGACGAGGTCGCTCAGCGCCCCACCCGCCTGTGCGGAGAGCCCCGAGTCAGTGATGAGCACGGCGGCCTGGGAGAGCGGGGCGATGCTGCTGAGGCCCACCATGCCCCACTTGGTCGAGTCGGCGCACACGATGAGACGACGCGAGCGCTCGATCATCGCCCGGTTGGTCTCGGACTCGAGCAGGTTGGGGGTGCTGAACCCCGCGCTGATGTCCATGCCGTGCACTCCCATGAAGAAGGCGTCGACGTGCAGGCTGCGCAGGGACGACACGGCCACCGGACCCACCAGCGCGTCCGAGGGGGTGCGCAGGCCCCCGGTCAGCAGGACCGACGTCGTGGGCTCCCCGGTGCGGTGGAGCTCGTCGGCCACCCAGACGGAGTTCGTGACGACCGTGAGGTTGGGGATGTGTGCGAGGTGACGGGTGAGGGCGTGGGTCGTGGTGCCGGCCGACACGGCGATCGCCATGCCGGTGTGGACCAGCTGGGCCGCGGCGGCGGCGATCGCCTCCTTCTCCCGGCGTCGGCGCACCGACTTCGCGGCGAAGCCCGGCTCCGAGGAGGACGGCTCAGCCACCGCCATCGCGCCGCCGTGCACCTTCTCCAGCAGTCCTTCGCGGTGCAGGGCCACCAGGTCGCGCCGGACGGTCATGTCGGAGACACCGAGGAGCTCGACCAGGTCGGTGACGCGCACGGTGCCGTCGCGGCCGAGCGCGCTGAGGATCCGTCCCCTGCGCTGCGCGGCGAGCATCAGGCACCCGTCCCCGGGCCGGTCACGGGTTGCCGGACCACGGCCACCCCGCCGGCGGGCACCTGGAACCCGTCCGTGATCTCGCGACCTGTCACGAGGTCGATCCCCGAGGTGGGCACGTCCGCCACCTCGTCACCGTGGTTGAGCACGAAGAGCCAGCTCGCGTCGGCGCCCACGCGTCGGGCCACTTCGACGGTGGCGGACGCGCCCGGCAGGCGGTCCACGCCGGCCTCGGCGACCAGCTGCTCGACGAGGCGGTCGGTGCCGGTCTCGTCGAGCCGGGTCGCGACGTACCACGCGGCTCCGGAGCCGACGTCGCGGCGCGTCACGGCGGGGAGCCCGGTGGCGGGTCCGTCGACATGGGTGGCCACTGCCTCCGCGCCCACCAGCACGAGGTCCTCGGCCCACACGTCGGCCCGCACGGCATCGTCGCCGAGCCCGTCCACCTGCACCGACTGACCCTCGAGCAGCGGCATGAACTCGGTCGTCCGGATTCCCAGGAGCTCACGGAAGGCGCCGGGGTAGCCCCCGAGCCGGATGTGGTCGGACTCGTCGACGATGCCGCTGAAGTAGGTGATGACGACCGTCGCGCCCGCCTCGGCGGCGCCGGTCAGGGCCGCCACCGTCGCGTCGCTCACCAGGTAGAGCGTGGGCACCACGACGAGCTTGTACGACGACAGGTCGGCGCTCGGGTGGACGACATCGACCCCGACACCCTGCGCGAGCAGCGCGCGGTGCAGGTCCTCGGCACGGTCGCGGTAGCGGACGTCGATGCTGGGGTGGGAGTCGAGCTCGCAGGCCCACCACGCCTCGTAGTCGAACAGGATCGCGGCCTCGTTGCGTGCCTCGCTGCCGGTGATCTCCTCGATCGAGTCCAGGATGCCGGACAGCTCCACGACCTCGCGCCACTGGCGCGTGTCGGTGCCCGCGTGGGGAAGCAGCCCGGAGTGGAACTTCTCCGCCCCAGCGCGCGAGGCGCGCCACTGGAAGTAGAGCACCGCGTCGGCGCCGTGGGCGACGTGGGACAGGCTGTTGCGGATCATCTCGCCGGGCTTCTTGGCCCGGTTGCGCGGCTGCCAGTTGACCGCGCTCGTCGAGTGCTCCATGAGCAGCCACGGACGGCCCCCGGCCGTGCCGCGGGTCAGGTCGGCGCTGAAGGCGAGCTCGCGGTGGCCGTGCGGCTCGGCCGACAGCAGGTAGTGGTCGTTGGACACGATGTCGAGCTCGCGACCCCAGCGCAGGTAGTCCATGTCGATCGTCTGGCGCATCACCATGAAGTTCGTGGTGACCGGGACACCGGGGGAGAGGCGGTGCAGGACGTCGCGCTCGAGGATGAAGTTGTCGAGGAGCTCGTCGGAGGAGAAGCGTGCGAAGTCCAGCTGCTGCGTGGGGTTGGCATGGGTCGGAGCCAGCCGAGGCGGCAGCACCTGGTCGAAGTCGTCGTAGCGTTGCGACCAGAAGGCGGTGCCCCAGGCGTCGTTGAGCCGTGCCACGTCGTCGTCGTAGGTCCGGCGCAGCCAGGCGCGGAACGCCTCCGCGCTCACGTCGCAGTAGCAGCGCGAGTTGTGGCAGCCCAGCTCGTTGGAGACGTGCCACAGCGCCAGGGCGGGGTGGTCGTGGTAGCGCTCCGCCATGGCAGTGCACAGCGCCAGGGCGTGGTCGCGGTAGACCGGGGAGCTCGGGCAGAACGACTGACGTCCACCGGGCCACATCGTGCGGCCGTCCTGGGTCACCGGCAGCATCTCGGGGTGGCGGTGCGTCAGCCACGGGGGCGGTGACGCGGTGGCCGTGGCCAGGTCGACCCGGATGCCCGCCTCGTGCAGGTCGTCCATCTGCTCGTCGAGCCAGCCGAACTCCCAGGCCTCGGCCGTGGGCTGGATCCAGGCCCACGAGAAGACCCCCAGGGTGACCAGGTCGACTCCGGACTCACCCATCAGCCGGCGGTCCTCCACGTGGGAGTCCCGGGGCCACTGCTCGGGGTTGTAGTCGCCACCGAAGGCGAGTCGGGGCAGAGGTGTCGGCATGCCTTTACTGTGGCGTCGCTCACAAGCGAAAGTCAACGTTTCAACAGGCAAAAGCGTCCGAAAATGTTTGATCCGGTTCGGATTGTGACCCTCGCAACCCTTGACGGGGGTGTGTGGACCGTCACATGCTGTTGTTCCCTGTTCGGTTTTGTCTCCCGGAGGTCCCCGTGTCACGTCCCCTTTCCAGTGCCATCCCCCGGTCCACCCTGGCGACGAGCGCGGCCACCCGCCGCACCGTGCTCCGCGGCATCGGCCTCAGCGGCCTCGCCGTGGGCGGGGCCAGCCTGCTGGCCGCCTGCGGTGGTGACAGCGGTGGTGGCGCGGCCAGCGGTTCAGGCGCCACCGTCAAGTTCGGCATCAACGAGGCGGAGGGTTCCGGCGCCGCGTACGACCGGCTCAAGGGGATCGCCGACGCCTACGGCAAGGAGACCGACACCAAGGTGTCGCTCAACGCCGTGGACCACAACACGTTCCAGGAGAGCATCAACACCTACCTCCAGGGCACCCCGGACGACGTCTTCACCTGGTTCGCCGGCTTCCGGATGGCGCAGTTCGCCGAGAACGGCCTGATCACCGACCTGAGCGATCAGTGGCCCATCGACGGCCTGGGCGACTCGTTCAAGCAGGCGGCCACCGCCCCGGACGGCAAGCAGTACTTCGTGCCGATCAGCTACTACCCGTGGGCAGTCTTCTACCGCAAGTCGGTCTTCGAGAAGAACGGCTGGGCGCCGCCGGCCACCAACGACGACTTCATGGCCCTCATGGACGACATGCAGGGCAAGGGCGTCACCCCGTTCGCCTTCGGCGACAAGGACGGGTGGCCGGCCATGGGCACCTTCGACATCCTCAACATGCGGCTCAACGGCTTCGACTTCCACATGAGCCTGATGGCGGGCGACGAGGCCTGGGACGGCGACGAGGTGAAGGGTGTCTTCGACACGTGGCGCAAGCTGCTGCCCTACCACCAGGCCGATCCGCTGGGTCGCACCTGGCAGGAGGCGGCCACCTCGATGGGCAAGGGTGAGTGCGGGATGTAC
Organism: uncultured Actinomycetota bacterium; assembly: GCA_963708875.1. Taxonomy (GTDB): domain Bacteria; phylum Actinomycetota; class Actinomycetes; order Propionibacteriales; family Nocardioidaceae; genus Nocardioides. The sequence continues at coordinate 598,395 of CAVPUL010000002.1, read as the reverse complement.
CTCCTCGGCACCTTCGTGGTCGACGCCCTGGGGGAGAACGGCGAGGACCTCGACTTCTTCACCTTCCCCGAGCTCGACTCCTCCATCGGCTCCGACGCCCTCGACGCACCGATCGACGGCTTCTGCGTGGCGTCCGCCGGCAAGAACCAGGACGCCGGCAAGGCGATGGCGAAGTGGCTGGGCAGCGCGGCTGCGGCCGACGCGGGCAACAACGCGGCGGATGCGCCGTTCATCGCTGCCAACGACGGTGCCAGCACCTCGACCTACAGCGACCTGCAGAAGAAGTCGGCCGAGGTCGTCGGCGCGGCCGCCAACATCGCCCAGTTCATGGACCGCGACACCAACGCCGACTTCGCCAACACGGTGATGATCCCGTCGATCCAGTCGTTCCTGAAGAACCCCGACGACATCGACGGGGTGACGTCGAGCATCGCTGAGCAGGCCAAGTCGATCCTCGGCTGAGCCATGGCCCACATCGACGAGGCGCCACGGCCCGCGAAGGCCGTGGCGCCGGCCCAGGGCCGGGAGAAGAAGCTCCCGGCGAAGGACCGGGCCACGGTCATCGCGATGGTGACGGTCCCGCTGGTCCTGGTCGTCCTGCTGGTCTGGGTGCCGGCCATGCTCTCCGTCGCCCTGTCCTTCGGCAAGTGGAACGGCTTCGGGGGCATCGACACCATCGAGTGGGTCGGCTTCCAGAACTACGACGACATCTTCACCATCTATCCGGCGTTCTGGCCGGCGGTGAAGCACAACCTGATCTGGCTGGGCTTCCTCTTCCTCATCCCCACGATCCTGGGGATGCTCCTCGCGGTCGTGCTCGACCGGGAGATGAAGGGCAGCCGGTTCTACCAGACCGCGTTCTACATGCCGGTCGTGCTGTCGCTGGCGCTCATCGGCTTCATCTGGCAGCTCTTCTACTCCCGCGACCAGGGCCTGATCAACCAGGTCTTCAACACCCAGATCGACTGGTACGGCGATCCCGACATCAACCTGTGGGCGGTGCTCGTCGCGACGGCGTGGCGCCACACCGGCTACATCATGCTGATCTACCTGGCCGGACTGAAGGGCGTCGACTCCAGCCTGCGTGAGGCTGCGGCGGTCGACGGGGCCAGCGAGGTGAAGACCTTCTTCCACGTGATCTTCCCGGTCATGCGCCCGATCAACATGGTCGTCATCGTCATCGTGGTGATCGAGTCCCTGCGCGCCTTCGACCTGGTCTGGGTCATCAACAAGGGCCGCAACGGCCTCGAGGTCATCGGTGCCCTCGTCGCCCAGAACGTGATCGGAGAGGCCACGCGCTACGGCTTCGGCTCGGCGCTGGCAGTGATCATGATGCTGATCTCGTCGATCTTCATCACCATCTACCTGCGGACGGTCTTCCGCGAGGAGCGCAACCGATGAGTGGCACCGACCCCGTGGTGGTGGCGACGGCCCCGCCCGAGACCGCGAAGCCCACGCCCCCGACCCGCAAGGAGGGGGGCGTGCTGAGCAAGCGTCGCGGCACCGTCGCCACGGTGATCGTCGCCCTGCTTGCCCTGGCGTGGCTCTTCCCGCTGATCTGGGCGCTCATCAACTCCTTCCGCGAGTACGAGTACACCCAGATCCACGGTTACCTCTCCTTCGGCGGGTGGACCACCAGCAACTACGAGCAGGCCTGGACGCAGGGCGACTTCGGGCTGCACATGAAGAACTCGCTGCTGATCACGGTCCCGGCTGTGCTGCTCACGCTGTGGCTGTCGTCGATGGTCGCCTTCGTGCTCGCCCGCTTCAGCTACCGCTTCAACCTCGCCATGCTGGGCGTCTTCCTCGCCGCCAACCTGCTGCCGCCGCAGGCGCTGCTCATCCCGGTCTTCCGGATGTTCCGCGAAGTGCCGCTGCCCTACTTCATGAGCGACTCGGGGTCGATGCTCAACAGCTTCTGGGCGCTCATCCTGGTCAACACGGCGTTCCAGATGGGCTTCTGCACCTTCGTGCTCAGCAACTACATGAAGACGCTGCCCTACGAGATCTACGAGTCGGCCGAGCTCGACGGGGCCAGCGTCTGGCGACAGTACTGGCAGCTCACGATGCCGCTCGTACGGCCGGCACTCGCCGCCCTGGCGACGCTGCAGGTGACCTGGGTCTACAACGAGTTCTTCTGGGCGACCGTGCTGATCCAGCAGGGAGACAAGCTCCCGGTCACCTCGGCGCTGAACAACCTGCGTGGGCAGTTCTTCACCGACACCAACCTGGTCGCCGCCGGGTCGATCATCGTGGCGTTGCCCGTGCTGGTCGTGTTCTTCGCCCTGCAGAAGCAGTTCGTCTCGGGTCTGACGCTCGGATCCACCAAGGGCTGACGAGCGAGCGTGGCGGCTCAGCTGCTCGTCCACGCTCCCGCGCGCATCACCCGCACCACCTCGAGCCGGGCGTCCAGCACGACGAGGTCCGCCCGGCGCCCCGTCTCCAGTGCACCGACGTCCGACAGGCCCCAGGCCCGCGCGGGAGCGGTGCTCGCGGCGTGCACGACCTCGAGCAGCGGCAGGCCGGCCGTGAGCACGGCGAAGCGGACCGCGGCGTCCATCGTGAGCGTCGAGCCCGCGATCGCGCCGGCGCCCGAACCGTCAGCCAGCCGGGCGACTCCGTCGCGCACCTCGACGGCCATCTGGCCCAGCGCGTAGTCACCGTCCGGCGCACCCGCCGCCGCCATCGCGTCGGTGACGAGGATGCAGCGGCCCGGCTTGGCGGCGAAGACGGTGCGGAGCACCGCCGGGTGGAGGTGCACGCCGTCGGCGATGAGCTCGACGTCGACGGGGGAGTCGAGGAGCGCGCCGACCGGACCGGGGTCGCGGTGGTGGAGCGGTCGCATGGCGTTGAAGAGGTGGGTGCCGAGCCGGGCGCCGGCGTCGAGGGCGGCGCGCGCCTCGTCGTACGTCGCATCGGTGTGGCCGATGGCGGCGAGCACGCCGGCGTCGACGAGGCGGCGGACGGCGTCGAGGCCGCCGGGCAGCTCGGGCGCGAGGGTGACCATCCGGACCGCGCCGTCGCCGGCACTGACGAGTGCGTCGACCGCGGCCGGGTCGGGGGAGGAGAGGGAGCCGGGCTGGTGGGCACCCGAGCGCCGCGGACTCAACCAGGGGCCCTCGAGGTGCACCCCGGCGAGCCGGCCGTCCTGCACCAGCAGCGCCAGCTCGCGGACGGCTTCGACCATCCGCTCGCGGGTGTCGGTGACCAGGCTGGCCGCCATCGACGTGGTGCCGTGGGCGAGGTGGGTGGCCGCCACCACGTCGGCCGCGTCCGACGTACCCGTCTCGAAGGACGCGCCCCCTCCGCCGTGCACGTGGAGGTCGACGAAGCCGGGGACGACGGTCGTGTCGCCGAGGTCGAGGTCGGGCGTACGCGGTGGGGCGCCCTCGCCGACCTCGATGATGCGGTCGCCGTCCAGGTGCAGCCACCCCGGCGCCAGGACGCGCGCCGGGGTGACCACGTGTGAGGCCGTGAGGATCACGTCAGGCCTTGTTGTCCTGCTCGAGCATCGGGTTGACGGCACCGCTCTCGTCGTCGTCCTCGCGACCGGGAGTCCTGAGGTTCCACTTCCGGATCACGAACCGGAACAGGAAGTAGTAGAGGGCCGCGTAGGCCAGGCCGATCGGGATGATCAGCAGCGGTTTGGTGGCGATGTTGAAGTTGAGCACGTAGTCGAACAGCCCGGCCGAGAACCCGAAGCCGTCCTTGATCCCGAGGGCGTTGGTCAGCGCCATCGACGTGCCCGTGAGCAGGGCGTGGATCACGTAGAGCGGGAACGCGACGAACATGAACGCGAACTCGAGCGGCTCGGTGACCCCGGTGAGGAACGAGGTCAGCGCGGCCGACAGCATGATGCCGCCGACGAGCTTCTTGTTCTGGGGCTTGGCCTCGTGCCAGATGGCCAGGGCAGCGGCCGGGAGGGCGAACATCATGATCGGGAAGAAGCCGGTCATGAACGCGCCGGCGGTCGGGTCGCCGTGCAGGAAGCGGGCGATGTCGCCGGTCCAGGTCGCACCGCCACTGTCGGTGTACGACCCGAAGACGAACCACGGCGGGTTGTTGAGGATGTGGTGCAGGCCGAGCGGGATGAGCAGCCGGTTGAGCGTGCCGTAGACGAAGGCGCCGAGGACGGAGTTGTCGGTGACCCACTCGCCGAGCCCGTTGATGCCGGTGTCGAAGGCGGGGTAGACGAAGCTCATCAGCACCGCGATCACGAGCATCGCGAACGACGTGATGATCGGGACGAAGCGTCGCCCGCCGAAGAACGCGAGGTAGGGCGGCAGGCTGATCCGGTGGTAGCGCTGCCAGAGGTACGCACTCACGAGGCCGGCGACGATGCCGCCGAGCACGCCGTAGTTGATCAGCTCCTGCGTGGCGTCGCCCTCGGCAGCGCCGAGGATCACGGGCGACATCGCGTCGCTGACGCCCTTGAAGACGAGGTAGCCGACGACGGCGGCCAGCGCCGTCGAGCCGTCGGCCTTGCGGGCCATGCCGATCGCGATGCCGACGGCGAAGAGCAGCGGCAGGTTGGCGAAGAGCGCGTTGCCTCCGGCGCCGATCACGGCGGCGACGTTGGTCCACCCGAGCCCGTCGGCGCCGAGCAGGTCGGGCTGTCCGAGCCGGAGCATCAGCGCGGCCACCGGCAGCGCAGCGATCGGGAGCATCAGGCTGCGCCCGAACTTCTGCACCGGTGCGAGGTTGACCCGGCGCTTCTCTGTCGTGGTGGTGCCGCTCGAGGCGGCGTCCTGGGTTGTCACGATGAACGATCCCTTCCGGTGGTGCTGTTCCTACGGGGTTTACCTGTGGCGTCAGGGGTGGCGCCGAGGCTCATGTGGACCTGGTAGCGGTCGCCGCGGTAGCGCGAGACGACGTACTCGACAGGCCGGCCCGCCGCGCTCGAGACGCGGCGGAAGACGAGGAGGGGCGTGTGGACCGGGGCCTCGAGACGGCGGGCGGTCGCGCCCTCGGCGCCCTCGCCCCACAGCGTCTGCTCGGCAGCGTCGATCACGAGGTCGTAGCGGTCGGCGAAGAGCGTGTAGAGCGATCCGGTGAGGTCCTCGGTGTCCAGGTCGGGCAGGAGGGAGCGGGGGTACCAGCCCTGCTCGATCGCCATCGGCTGACCGTCCGCGAGCCGCACGCGGTCGATCCGCCACGCCGTGCCGCGGGCGCCCAGGCGCAGCGCCTTGACCACCTCGGCCGGGGGCCGCTCCTCGTCGACCAGCATCAGCCGGGTCGTCGGGACCAGCCCACGCCGGCGCATGTCGTCGGAGAACGACGCCAGGTGCAGCCGGCTCTCGACGCGGGGCCGGGCGACGAACGTGCCCTTGCCCTGGATCCGGTGGAGCAGGCCGCCCGCGACGAGGCTGTTGATCGCCTTGCGCACGGTGTCGCGGGAGACGTCGTACGTCGCCATCAGCTCGCGCTCGGAGGGGATGGCCGTGTCGGGACCGAGCTCGTGCAGCGCGAGATCGGCCAGCGCGTCGCTGAGCTGTGCGTGCTTGGGGCGGGGGCCGTCGTCGATCCTGCGGGCCATCTCGCTCTCCTCTCTGCTCGTCGGTCCGGACTCTCGACGTCTGCTGGATCAATTGGTACGGTCTGGTACGTACCAGTTGGCGAAGCATGGCTCCGCCGTCCCGACCTTGTCAAGGACCACGATGACCAGCACGACCACGCGGATGGCCGCCGAGATCGCCGAGCAGCCCGCGGCCGCCCGCCGCACCCTCGACCACCTGCTGCCCGTGCGGGACCGGCTGCGCGAGCTCGCCGTCCGTCGTCGGCGAGTGCTGCTGGTGGCGCGCGGTTCGAGCGACAACGCCGCGATCTACGGCCGCTACCTGCTCGAGGTGGTCGCCGGCGTGCCGGCCGCCCTCGCCGCGCCGAGTGTCGCGACGCACTACCGCGCGCGGCTCGACCTGTCGGACACGATCGTCGTGTCGGTCTCCCAGTCCGGGTCCACGACCGAGATCGTCGAGACGCAGGAGTGGGCGCGCCAGTGCGGCGCCGCCACGGTCGGCGTCACCAACGTGGCCGGGTCCCCGTTGGCCGAGGCCGCCGACGTCGCCCTGGTGACGCAGGCCGGACCTGAGGTCGCGGTGCCGGCCACCAAGACGTACCTCACGCAGCAGGTCGCCCTCGGCGTCCTCGCCGACGCGCTCGCACCCGACGGCGGTCTTGCGGCAGAGCTCGACCTCGTGCCCGACGCCGTCGCGGGCCTCCTCGACGCCGATGTCTCGGCCGCCGCCGAGGCGCTCGCCGCCGCTGATCGCGTCGTCGTGTCGGGACGCGGCCTGCTCCTCGGCACCGCGCTCGAGACCGCGCTGAAGATGGAGGAGACGTGCCTCCGGCCGGTGCGCGGCTACTCGTACGCCGACCTGCGCCACGGCCCGATCTCGGTGGTGAGCGACGGTCTGCTCGCCGTGCTCGTGGGTGCCGCCCACGGACCCCTGGCCGAGCCGATGGCCGACCTGGTCGGTGACCTCCAGGGGCGCGGCGCACGGGTGCTCGGGATCGGCGGCACGACGGCGTTCGCGGACCGGTGCGACCTGCACCTCGCCGGGCCCGACCTGCCCGAGACCGTCGAGCCGATCGCCTCGATCGTGCCGGCACAGGTCATGATCGAGCAGATGGCCCTGCGGATGGGCCTCGACCCCGACAACCCGCGCGGCCTCAACAAGGTCACCCAGACCGAGTTCAGCGACAGCCAGACCCCACGAGGAAGTGAGAACCCATGAGCAGCAAGGCAGAGCAGATCCTGGCCGGCCTCGGCGGCGCCGACAACATCGTCGAGATCGAGGCCTGCATCACCCGGCTCCGGACCGAGGTCAAGGACGGGTCGCGCGTCGACCAGGCCGCCCTCAAGGCCGCCGGTGCGCACGGCGTGATGGCCAGCGGCACCGTCGTCCAGGTCGTCGTCGGCCCGGAGGCCGACAATCTCGCCGAGGACATCGAGGACCTGATGTGAGCCCGACCCCGACACGCGTGCTGTCCCCCTGCCCCGGCAGGGTCATCTCGATGGCCGACGTGCCCGACCCGGTCTTCGCCGAGGAGATGGTCGGCCCGGGCGTCGCCATCGAGCCGGCCGTCGAGCCGGATGGCGGCACCACCACGGTCGTCTCCCCGATCTCGGGCACGGTGCTCAAGGTCCTGCCGCACGCCTTCGTCGTGATGGGCGAGGGCATCGGCGTGCTCGTCCACCTCGGCATCAACACCGTCAGGCTCGAGGGCGCGGGCTTCGAGGTCCTCGTCGAGCAGGGCAGCGAGGTGGCGGCTGGCGATCCGATGATCACGTGGGACCCGTCGTCACTGCCAGCCTCGGCCGCCGGTCAGGACGTGTCGCCGGTCGTGCCCGTCGTGCTGATGGACGGGGTGAAGGGATCGGTGACCAGCGAGGCGATCGGCGGCTCCGTAGTGGCCGGCGACCTGCTGTTCGTCGCGCCATGATCGACGCCGCCGCGCCGGTCTCCGCCCTGCTGCTCGACCTCGACGGCACGCTGGTCAACTCCGAGCCGCTGCACCGCGAGGGCTACCGGATCTACTTCGCCGCCAAGGGCTGGGACGTGCCCGACCTGTCGATCTTCACCGGCCGACGCGCGCTCGACGTGTTCGCGACCGAGCCCGGGCCGTGGTCCGGGCTGGACCCGCAGGCCGTGCTCGACGAGGTGCTCGAGCATGTCCCCGACGAGGACCCCGCGCCCGTCGCCGGTGCGCGCGAGCTGGTCCTGGCCGCGCGCTCCTCGGGCACGCCGACAGCGATCGTGACCTCGGCCGGGCCGGCCTGGGTGGAGCGATCCCTCGCCTCGCTGCGGCTCGGCCTCGACAGCGTCGACCTCGTGGTCACTGCCCTCGACGTCGCCGCCGGCAAGCCCGACCCGGAGGGCTTCGCGCTCGCTTGCTCGCGGTTGGGTGCCGACCCTGCCGATGCCGTCGCGGCGGAGGACGCGCCCGCAGGCGTGCGAGCCGCGCGCGCGGCCGGCGTACGCCGGGTCATGGGCATCACGACCACCCACAGCGCCGACGCGCTGCTCGCCGCCGGAGCGACCGTCGTCCACTCCGACGCCCGCCCGCTGGTGGCCCTGCTCGCCCCCTGAGTGAAGCAGGAGCAGGTCAGGTCCTGACCCGGATGGTCCTGCTCGCGGTGGAGGCGGTCGTGGTCGCGTCGCCGGCGTAGCGGACCGTGATCCTGAGCTTCCCGGCCTTGAGCTTCGGGAGCCTCAACGTGGCCGTGCCCGCCGTGAGGGTCAGCGTCCTCGTCCTCGTGCCGTACCTCACCGCCACCGTGCCGGTCGCGGCGGCGGCGCCGCGCCTGACAGTCACCTGGATGGTGGGTCGCGTCCCCGGCCTGGCCTTCTTCGGCGCCCTGAGGGTCGTGGTGCTCGCGGAGGCGGACGGACCCGTCGGCGGGGTCGGTGTCGGGTCGGCGGTGGGCGTCGGCGTGGGCGTGGGTGTCGGCGTGAGCGGCTCCGCGATGGTGACGGCCCGCACCGGCGAGGACGAACCGGCGTACGCCGCCGGGTCGCTGGGGACGAAGGTCGCCTGGAAGGCGTGGTCCCCGGGCGCCACGGAGGTCAGCCTCACCGAGGCGGCGCCGGCGCTGAGGGTCGGGTTGCCGACGAGCGTGCCGCCATCGCGGAGCTCGACGGTGCCGGCCGGTGTGCCGCCGTCGGTGGCGACCTGGACGCCGAGGGTCACGTCGCGCCCCGAGGCAGAAGCAATGAGTCCCGTGGTGGACGTCGTGCGCACGGTGACCGTACGAGCCGGCGACACCGAGCCGAGGTGCGTGATCCCGAGCGGCACGAAGGTCGCGGTGTAGGTGTGCGTGCCGGGGGCGACGGAGGTGAGGGTCAGGGCCGGGGAACCGAGGCCGAGGGGCTCGGTGCCCAGGACGGTCTCGCCCTCGCGGAACACCACGTCGCCGAGGAGCGTCCCGAGGGTCGTCGTGGGCGTCGCCGTCAGGGTGACCGTGCGTCCGGTCGCCGAGGCGACGAGCCCGGTCATCGTGGCCGTCGGCCCGGCCGCGGGGTCGCAGCCGGTCGTCGTGACGGTGTAGGCCCCGAGGGAGCCGTAGTCGTCGTACCCCGTGCTCCACGGGCCGTTGCCGACGCCGTCCACGGCGACGTAGTAGGTGCCGGACGGGAGGCTCTGCGTCAGGGCGGCGCCCAGCCCGGACGCCGTGCTCGTGGAGGTCTGCGCGGAGGCCGGGTCCATGGTCGCGACGACCTGCCCGAGGCCGTCGAGGATGCTCAGCCTGAGGTCGAGGTTCGCCTGGGACGGCAGCGGGCTCGCGCCGACGGACACGATGCCGTTGCAGGTCCCGAGGAGATAGGTGTCGACGTCGAGCCGGCTCGTGACGTAGGCCGTTCCGGTGGGCACAGCCGGGGCGCCGCCGATGGTGGTCGGCGCCTCGTCGGCGCGGGCCCCCGCCACGCCCAGGATGACCGCGACGTCGTCCTCCTGGTTGTTGGCGTCGGCGTAGTCGCCCTTGCTCCACTGCGTGATCGGGTGGTCGTAGCCGGCACCCATGATCGGCGCCCAGGCGCCGTGGCCCCGGTCGTAGCCCTGCGTGGGGGTGCCGTCGTGGCGTAGGCCGAAGTTGTGCCCGACCTCGTGGGTGACCGCCTCGGCGATGTTCTTCGGCGAGTTGCCGAGCTTCTGGGGGAAGATCCAGGCGGGCTGCCTGAAACCGTACCCGTCGCCGGCGGCGCCACCGTTGGACGAGCCGAAGACGCCGATGTAGGCCACCCCGCCGCACGCGCTGCCGTCGTTGAGCGGGTCGCAGATCGCGTCGTGGGCGCCGGCGCTCGGGCTGATCAGGGCGTGCGAGCCGTACGCGAGGTCGAGAACGTCCGTCCGGAAGATGCCGGCGGGTCCGGGGTCAGCCGTCGTCACGTCGACGTCGAAAGGGGCGTAGTCCTCGGCCACTGCCTGCCAGATCGTCTGGATCGAGGTCAGCTCGGCGTCGGTGAAGCTCGCCCCGTTGCCCGAGGGGTCCCACGCGGGCTGGGTCGTCGGCATCGCCGGATAGCTCGCGTGCCAGCCGGTGGCGCTCGCCGTGCCGCCGTCGAAGTCGAGGAAGATCGTCTTGGTGGATCCCGGGCTGCTGTGCAGCTGGAGGGTCTGGTCGAGCGGCGCCTGGGCACTCACCGGGTCGTCGGCGGGAGCGGGCGCGACCCCTTCCTTGAAGAACACGGCACCGGCGGTGTCGACCCACGCGGACGGGTCGGTCGTCAGCAGCTCGGTCAGCTCGGCCGCGGACATGTCGTTGCTCGCGGCTGCCTCGTCGAGCTGGTCGTCGAGCAGGCGCACGGCGGTGGCACCGTGCACCGGGCGGGGCAGCTCGACCGTCCGGTCGCTGCCGTGCGCGGTCGGCACGGCAGCGGGCGTGCCAGCCGTCGTGGCGAGGACGAGCATGACGGAGAGTGCGGGCGTGGCGAGACGGCCGGCCAGACGACGCATGGGAACGCTCCTCGGGGTGACACAGGAACGCTAGGGACGCACCACCCCGCTCCGCAGGCGAATGGAGCAAGGCTGCCCAGAAATGATTACCCGTCCTCCGACGGGCGGTCCCCGACGGTGTGCGCGTGCGGCCGGCCGGGGTCGTCGAGTGCCGGCGACGGCTCGCCCGCGCGCAGCGCCTCGAGCTGCGCGCAGACGGCGGTGCCGTAGAAGAAGGCGATCGAGGACAGCAGGGCCCACAGCAGCAGCGCGAAGACACCCGCCAGCGGGCCGTACACGCTGCCGAACGACCCGCTGAACGACACGTACGCCGCGAGGCCGAGCGTCGCGACGGCGCTGAGCACGACCGCGATCGCGGAGCCGAGGGCGAGCCACGACAGGGCGGGCTGGCGACGCCGCGGGGCATGGTCGAGGAGGACGGCGATGGTGAGGACGAGGAGACCGAGCCCGACCGGCCAGCGCAGGACGTTCCACCAGTCCTCGGTGGTGTCGGACCAGCCGTAGTTGTCCACCATCGCGTCGCCGAGCGCCCCGCCGCCGACGATCATCACGAAGCCGATGCCCACCGGCACCGCCAGGACGGCGGTGAGCACGGCGGCGCGTCCGTACTTGGCGAGCGCCTTGCGGTCGCGGCGGATGCCGTAGATCCGGTTGGCTCCGCGCTCGACCTGCGCCATCGCGGTGGTCATCGACAGGAGAGCGAACCCGAGGCCCAGGACGAGGGCGATCTCGCCGGACTTGTCCGACTCGTCGGACTTCTCGACGGCCGAGGCGAGGGCATCGCCGTCGCCGGCGCCGGGGGAGAGCGAGTCGACGACGTGGGCGACGACCGCGGCCGGGCGCTCCTCGTCGAGGTCGGCGGCGAGGCCGGTGAGGGCCAGGAGGAACGGCACCACGGCGAGGCAGGCCTGCAGGGCGAGCGCTCGCGAGTTGGTGAAGCCGTCGCCGTAGCGGAACCGGACGAACGACTCGACGGCGATCGTCCTCAGCCCGTGCCGGCGCGCCAGGTGCCAGGCGTCCATCGCGTCCAGCTCGTCGCCGTCCATCTCGGTGGTGACGGGGACGGTGCGCGCGGTCGTCATGGGCGCACTCCGGGCGGCAGTCCGACGGCGGCCTCGAGGGCTGCGACCGCGGCGTCGGGCGCGAGGTGTCCGAGACCGCCGACGAAGGTGACAAGGACGCGCATGTCACCAGACCCTAGGCGCGACACGCGACAGTCCCCATCAATCGGGCTGCCGGGAAGTCCATCGGGACAGCCCGATCGACGGGGGCTGTCGGAGATGTCGGTGCTCAGGGCCACACTGGGTCCATGCGGACTCGGGAGCGCATGGGCGTGATGGGCCGACAGGTCCTCCAGCAGCCCCGCCGGTTCTACGACGGCGGCACACTGGCGCGCGACGGCGTGCCGGGGGAGCCGCCCGATCCCGCGGCCGACCCGCGGATCGTGCTGGAGCGCCACACGGAGGAGGGCGTCGAGACCTTCGAGCTCGAGCGTCGCCTGGCCTACCTCGACCGGCACCTCGGCGAGCTCCTGGTGCCCGCGGACCCGGGGTTCCGCACCGACCTGACGTCGGTGCCTGCCTTGTTCACGTGGCTGGTGCCCAAGACCGGCGCCCACCTGCCGGCGGCGCTGCTCCACGACGCGCTCGTGGCGGGTCGCGACGACCCGACGTCCTACGTCTCCACCGACGGGCACGAGGTCGACCGCGTCGAGGCCGACCGCATCTTCCGGGACGCGATGGCAGACACGGGCACGGGCGTCATCCGCCGCTGGATCGTGTGGACGGCTGTCACCGTCGCGACGATCTTCGTGGGTCGCGCGGTGCCGTGGACGCGGGCCAAGCACTGGTCCTACCGCGTCGCTGCAGCGGTCACGATCGTGACGATCCTCTACCTCGGCTACAGCTCGACCAGCGACCTCTTCGACCGCTCGTGGGTCGGCGCGGTCGACGTGCCCTGGATGGGCGACCGCTCCTGGTGGGTGGAGGTGGTCGGTGGGCTCTCGGGTGCCATCGTGCTTCCGCTGGCGCTGAGCCTGCTGTGGGGCCGCCTGCGGATGGCGGGCGCCATCGCGGGCGTGCTGCTGGCCGTGCTGCTGCACGTCACGGTCGGGCTGGCCGTGATCGGCGCGACCTACCTCGCGCTCGAGCGACTGGCCCGTCGCTCGCCGGCGCTCGCGTGGGCACTCGGCGCAGTCGTGGTCGTCGGCTCGCTGGTCACCTTCGCCCTGATCACCCTCTGACCGTGCCCGGTCACGGGGGTGGTTCAACGCAGGGAGTACGTCGCCAGCGAGACGCCGACGTAGTGCGCGGCGAAGGCCAGCACCGTGAAGGAGTGGAAGACCTCGTGGAACCCGAACCACCGAGGTGAGGGGTCGGGCCGCTTGAGGCCGTAGACGATCCCGCCGACCGTGTAGAGCAGGCCGCCGACCGCGACCAGCACGAGCGTGGCGATCGCGATGCCGCTGCTGAACCGGTCGGCCCCGTCGACGAACTGCGGGATGAAGAAGACCGCCGCCCAGCCGAGCGCGAGGTACATCGGCAGGTAGAGCCAGCGTGGCGCGTCGACCCAGAAGACCCGGAAGAGCACGCCGCCGATGGCAGCACCCCACACGATCAACAGCAGTGTCGTGCGCGCGGAGCCGTCCAGGAAGAGCAGGGCGTAGGGCGTGTAGGTGCCGGCGATCAGCACGAAGATGTTGGCGTGGTCGAAGCGTCGGAGGAACGCCCACGTGCGCGGCGACCACGTGCCGCGGTGATAGATCGCGGACACCGTGAAGACGAGGAGCGCAGACAGGGCGAACGCTGCCGAGCCGACCCGGGTGGACGCGGTCGGCGACAGGGCGACGAGGACGATGCCGGCCGCGAGGGCGAGCGGAGCGGTCCCGGCGTGCAGCCAGCCGCGGAGCTTGGGCTTGACCTCGGCCATCTTGTCGGACATCAGCTCGCTGGCGCGCTCCACGGCGTTCTCGACCCGGTCGCGCGGGGTCCCTGAGCTGCTCTCCATGAGGGGAATCTACCGGTGTTGCGGTGACGCGCCCAGCCGTCGGCCCAGAGTCGTGGATCACCCGGCGTTACGATCGGTAGGTGGTCAACGTGAAGGACGCCGTACGACGGGTGCTCTACCCGGCCTACGAGTCCCGGGTGGTGAAGTTCCTGCCTCACGACCGCATCCCCCAGCACGTCGGCGTGATGCTGGACGGCAACCGCCGCTGGGCCAAGGCGGTCGGGCTCAACACCGCCGAGGGCTACCAGGCCGGCGCGGACAACATCCGCCCGATGCTCGGCTGGTGCGAGGAGGTCGGGGTCAAGGTCGTCACCCTGTGGCTGCTCTCCAGCGACAACCTCACCAACCGTCCGCCCGAGCAGCTCAGTGGCCTGCTGTCGATCATCGAGGGCGCTGTGGAGTCCCTGGCCGAGGCCGGGCGCTGGCGGATCCATCCCGTGGGCGCGCTCGACCTGCTGCCGACGGAGACCGCCGAGCGGTTGAAGGCGGCCGAGGAGGCGACCCGCGACATCGACGGGCTGCTGGTCAACGTGGCGATCGGCTACGGCGGTCGTCGTGAGATCGCCGACGCCGTGCGCGCGCTGCTCGCCGAGCACGCGGCCCAGGGCACGTCGCTGGAGGAGCTCGCCGACATCATCGACGTCGAGCACATCGCCGAGCACCTCTACACCAAGGGCCAGCCCGACCCCGACCTGGTGATCCGGACCTCGGGCGAGCAGCGGCTCGGTGGCTTCCTGCTCTGGCAGTCGGCGAACTCGGAGTTCTACTTCTGCGAGGCGCTGTGGCCCGACTTCCGCCGGGTCGACTTCCTGCGCGCGATCCGGGCGTACGCCGCTCGCGAGCGCCGCTTCGGCGGCTAGCGACACCCGCCGGACAACGTCATCTCCTCGTCACCTCGCGTTCGGGCGTGTCGCCCCGGATCGGGCGATGCGCGGGCGTACTTTCGGCGGCATCAGCAGGTGGGGAAGCCCGCTGAACCGGGAGGCAACCTTGAGCACTCAGATGGGATCCCTCCGGTCCGTTGAATGACATCGGGCCGGGCGAGGAGTGCGCGCGCCGACCCGCAGCAAGGGGTTAGTCGTGGCCAGCAGCAAGACCTCGCCCGAGAGTTCCGCACCAACGTCCGCCGCCGGGAGCCTGAGGACGTACGTCCTCGACACCAGCGTCCTCCTCGCCGATCCAGCGGCGTTGACCCGCTTCGCGGAGCACGAGGTCGTGCTGCCGGTGGTGGTGATCACCGAGCTCGAGGGCAAGCGGCACCACCCGGAGCTCGGCTTCTTCGCCCGCACGGCGCTGCGCGCGCTCGACGACCTGCGCGTCGTGCACGGTCGCCTCGACGAGCCGGTCGCCATCGGCAGTGAGGGCGGCACGCTCCGCGTCGAGCTCAACCACACCGACCCCCAGGCGCTGCCGTCCGGGTTCCGGCTCGGTGACAACGACACCCGGATCCTGGCCGTCGCGAAGAACCTCGCCGACGAGGGGCGCTGCGTCACGCTCGTCTCCAAGGACCTGCCGCTGCGGATCAAGGCCTCGGCCGTCGGCCTCGATGCCCAGGAGTACCGCGCCGAAGGGATCAACGACTCCGGCTACACCGGCATGACCGAGCTCGAGGTCCCGGCCACCGACCTCGACGAGCTCTACGAGGACGGTGTCCTCGACCTCGCCGAGGCCCGCGACCTGCCGTGCCACAACGGTCTGGTGCTCCTGTCCGACCGCGGTACGGCACTGGGCCGCGTCGGCGCCGACAAGCGGGTGCACCTCGTCCGCGGTGACCGCGACGCCTTCGGCGTCCACGGCCGCTCGGCCGAGCAGCGGATCGCCCTCGAGATGCTGCTCGACCCCGAGGTCGGCATCGTCTCCCTCGGCGGTCGGGCCGGCACCGGCAAGTCGGCGATGGCGTTGTGCGCCGGGCTCGAGGCCGTGATGGAGCGACGCCAGCACAAGAAGGTCGTCATCTTCCGCCCCCTCTTCGCCGTGGGTGGCCAGGAGCTCGGCTACCTCCCCGGGTCGGAGAACGAGAAGATGTCACCCTGGGCGCAGGCCGTCTTCGACACCCTCGGCGCGCTGACCGGCAAGGACGTGATCGACGAGGTGATGGACCGCGGCCTGCTCGAGGTGATGCCGCTGACCCACATCCGCGGCCGCTCGCTGCACGACGCCTTCGTGATCGTCGACGAGGCGCAGTCGCTGGAGCGCAACGTCCTGCTGACGGTCCTCTCCCGGATCGGCGCCAACTCCAAGGTCGTCCTCACCCACGACGTGGCGCAGCGGGACAACCTGCGCGTCGGTCGCCACGACGGCATCGTCGCGGTGGTGGAGAAGCTCAAGGGCCACCCCCTCTTCGCCCACGTCACCCTCACCCGCTCCGAGCGCTCGCCCATCGCGGCGCTCGTGACCGAGATGCTGGAGGACGTCACCCTCTGACGCGTGGCAGCGGTGGGAGCGGACGTACGCGTCCGCTACCACTGGGGCTGATGAGCCTCAAGAGGCTGCTGTGGCTTGTGTGATGCGCGGGAAGTAGTCAATTCGGGCGTTCGGTTTGCACGCTCCCGCGCCCTCATGCATGGTGGGCGTGATCGTTTCGTGACCTTCCTCCCGGGGAGGTCAGGCCAGGGACACCCCCGAGAACCGCGTCCCGACCGCGCTGCGAGGCGATCTCGTGGTGCCTCTCGAGCCGCACGCCCCCTGTCGTCCACCCGTGAGACTCCTCCGTGCCCAAGTCCCCGAAGTACGTCCCCACGCACCGCGTCCCCGGCAAGCACAAGGCCGCGCGCGGCCCGCGACGCAGCGCGCTCCGCACCGGAGTCGCGCTGACCGGTCTGGCCGCTGCGGTGACCGGGATCAGCGTCACCGGTGGTCTCGTCACCAGCGACTCCGGCATGACTCCGGTCGCCGCTGACGCAAGCCGGTCGACGGCAGCCGCGCCCCAGGATCCCGGCGTGGAGTCGGGCCCGGCGGGAGCGGCCTCCGGCGAGACCGCGGACGCAGCGACGGCCGACGCGCTCGCCCGGCGCGCGCAGCGCCAGGTCACCTCGCGCTCGTCGCGTCGCGACGCCATCAAGACCACGTCCCTGACGATGTCTGCCGGCCCGGTCGTGACGAAGTCCCAGTCGCTCTCCCAGGGCGACCCGCGCGACATCGCTCGTGCGCTCCTGCCGGTCTACGGCTTCTCGTCCGACCAGTTCTCGTGCCTCGACTCCCTCTACGAGAGCGAGTCCGGATGGCGGATCGACGCGGACAACCCGAGCTCGTCCGCGTACGGCATCCCGCAGGCGCTCACGCAGCTGCACGACCTGCCCGCGGACTACATGACCTCCGCCGAGTCGCAGATCCGCTGGGGCCTGGAGTACATCCAGGGCACCTACGGCTCACCGTGCGGTGCGTGGAGCTTCAAGTCCGGCCACGGCTGGTACTGACCTCTGCGTCAGCCGAGCGGCGGCCGGCACCTCGATCGACATCACGCAGTTCTTCAGCCCCTTGGGCCGCACGTAGGTGAAGCCGAGCCGCTCGTAGGTCCGCCGGGTGCCGTTGTAGAGGAACGACGACGACATCTTCTTGGTCTGGTGCGTGAGGTCGTGGGGATAGCCCTCGACCACCCCGCCCCCGGCCTCGGCGATCTGGTCCAGGGCGCCGCGGATCGCCCTCTCGACGAGGCCCTGTCGGCGGTGGCGCCGGTCGACGAAGACGCAGGTGATCCGGTAGTCGGGATCGGCGTCCTTCTCGGCGTCGTACTGCTTGCGGTGGTGGATGCTGGGCAGCTCCTCCGGGGTGCCGTACTCCGCCCACGCGATCGCCTCGTCGCCGTCCATCACGAGCGCCGCGTGGGCGCGACCCTCCGACACGAAGCGCTGCTTGAGCACGCGGTTGGCCTCCTTGCCCTGGCCTCGCTCGGGGCCGTCGGGGTGGAAGGCGATGCAGTAGCAGCCGCCGAAGATGCCGTTGTGCCGGATGACGAGGTCGTCGAAGGCCGACCAGGTCTCGGGGCTGAGGGCCTTGATCTCGTAGGTGTCCGTCGTCGCCATGGCTCGACGCTAGAACAGGTTCCGGACGAATCGCGGCCGCATCGTCAGCGGGCTTCGAAGACGGTGAGGGACATGTCCTGCTCCTCGAGGTCGTGGCGGCGTACGTCGCTGAAGCGCCGCGCCAGCGTGCGCTCGCCGTTGTCGCTGGTGAACCGGGGATTGGCGCGGCGGCCACCCTTGCCACGGCCGCTGGTGCCCGAGCCGTCGTCGACGGCGGTGACCGCGACGAACGTGCCACCTTGCCGCAGCACCCGCCGCACCTCGGTCATGGCACGCTCGATGTCGCGCACCTCGTGGAGCATGGCTCCGGCGTAGACCACGTCGAAGGTGTCGTCCTCGAACGGGAGGTAGCAGATGTCGGCCCAGCGGGCATCGATGCCCCGGGCCACGGCGAGCTCCACGGAATCATCGGAGTAGTCGATCGCCACCAGGGTGACCCCCGGCAGCGCGTCGATCCGCTCGGCCATGACCCCCGCGCCGCAGCCCACCTCGAGCACGTGCGAGTCGCCGGTCATGGCGCGGTCGATCGCCTTGAGGGTCTCGCGGGTGGGGTCGAGCCCGTGCTCGTCCGTCGGCATCAGCGGCCCGTCATCGAGTCCACGTCGAGGGCGGCGTCGAGCTGCTCCTCGGTGAGGTCGCCCCGCTCGACGTAGCCCATCGAGATCACGGTCTCGCGGATGGTGGCGCCCTCGGCCAGTGCCTTCTTCGCGACCTTCGCGGCCTCCTCGTAGCCGATGTGCGCGTTGAGCGGCGTGACCACGGAGGGGGAGGACTCGGCGTAGCGGCGCATCCGGTCCGCGTCGGCGGTGATGCCGTCCACGCAGCGCTCGGCGAGCAGCACGGTCGAGGTGGACAGGACGTGGATCGACTCGAGGAGGGCGTGCGCCATGACCGGCATCATCACGTTGAGCTCGAAGCTTCCGGCCGCGCCTGCCCAGGCGATCGTGGCGTCGTTGCCGACGACGCGGGCGCACACCATCAAGGTGGCCTCCGGCAGCACCGGGTTGACCTTGCCGGGCATGATGCTCGACCCCGGCTGGAGGTCGGGGAGGTGGATCTCGGAGAGCCCGGTCGTCGGACCGGACGACATCCATCGGAGGTCGTTGCAGATCTTCGTGAGACCGACCGCGATCGTGCGCAGCACACCCGAGAGCTCGACGAGGGAGTCGCGTGTGCCCTGCGCCTCGAAGTGGTTGCGGGACTCCGTGAAGGGCTGGCCCGTCCGCTGCGACAACGCGGCGATCGCCCGCTCCGCGAAGGCCGCGGGCGTGTTGATGCCGGTGCCGACGGCCGTCCCGCCGAGCGGCAGCTCGCGCACCCGCGGCAGCACCGCGTCGAGGCGCTCGGCCGCCAGCCGCAACGTGGCGGCGTACGCCCCCATCTCCTGCCCGAGCGTCACGGGGGTGGCGTCCATGAGGTGCGTCCGACCCGCCTTGACCGTGTCGGCGAACTCGGCGGCCTTGGACTCGAACGACGACGCGAGCCGGTCGAGCGCCGGGAGCAGGTCGTCGACGACCGCGAGCGTCGCCGCGACATGGATGCTCGTCGGGAAGGTGTCGTTGCTGCTCTGCGAGGCGTTGACGTGGTCGTTGGGGTGGACGGTGACGCCGGCGCGGTCGGCGAGGCTGGCGATCACCTCGTTGGCGTTCATGTTGGAGCTGGTGCCCGAGCCCGTCTGGAAGACGTCGATCGGGAACTCGTCGTCGTGGTCACCCGCGACGATCGCATCGGCGGCAGCGACGACGGCCCGGACCTGCTCGTGGCTGATCACGCCGAGCGCGCCGTTGGCGGTCGCCGCGGCCGCCTTGACGTGCGCCAGCGCCTGGACGTGCCGCGGCTGCAGACGGAGGCCGCTGATCGGGAAGTTCTCCACCGCCCGTTGGGTCTGCGCCCGCCAGAGGGCGTCGCGGGGGACCTCGATGTCGCCCATCGAGTCGTGCTCGGTGCGTGTCTCGCTCATGGGGCGACGGTACCCACGTCCGTGGATCTCCATCGCTCGGCTGGTTGCACGGGCGCCTGCGATCACTCCGACTCGGGATCGGTCTGACCCGGTCCTGGAGGCGTTCCTCCGGTGATCGGGTCGGACCGTCAGCGGCGGGCGAGGTAGAGGAAGTACTGCTCCGGGCGGTCCTGCATCAGGACGTCATGGGCCTGCTCCTCGGTCGCCTCGAAGACGGTCCGCATCGCGGCGAGCAGCTCGGGCGCGGCGTTGGCCGACCAGACGACGAGCACCCCGCCGGGACTGAGCAGGTCACGGCAGCGGCCGAGGAACTCGGCCTGGTAGACCTGCTCGTTGCCCTCGTGGACGAGGTAGCCCGGGCCGTTGTCGACGTCGAGCAGCACCAGGTCGTACGTCGAGCGCGCCTCGGCGATCGCCATCGCGATGTCGGCGTTGACGACCGCCACGCGGGCGTCGGCGAGGATCGCGGGGCCGTGGGGCACGGTGCCGTTGCGCATCCACTCGATGAGCGGCTCCTCGATCTCCACGACGACGGCCCGCTCGACCCGCGCGTCGGCGAGCACGCGTTGCAGCGTGAACCCGAGGCCGAGCCCCCCGATGAGGACCGTCGACGGTTGCTCGACGAGGTCGAGAGCCTGGGCGGCGAGCTCGATCTCGCTGGTGGTCTCGAGGGTGTCCATGACGAAGACCCCGTTGACCCGGAGCTCGAGCACGTCGGCCGCCGTCTCGGACACGCGTCGGCGCAGCACCAGCTCGCCGCGTTGGGTCTCTGCCCGAGCAATCTCCACGAGCGCCATCCTGCCTCACCCGCACGGCCGCTCTGTCCAAGGCTTGTCCACCCAGATGTCGTCCGGAAGCCGAAGGAAGGTGCCGTTCAGGCACGGCAGGTCCTATTTCTGGACGTATGTACACCGTCGGACGGGCCGCCGAGCTCACGGGCGTGAGCAGCACGACGCTGCGCAAGTGGGAGCAGCGCTACGGCGTGGTCGTCCCGCAGCGGTCGGAGGGCAACTACCGCCTCTACGACGACGAGGCCGTGCGTCGGCTCAGCGTGATGCGCGTCCTGGTCGACGCGGGGTGGTCGGCGCACGAGGCGGCCCAGCACGTGGTGCACGACGTGTCGGCGGCCGAGGCCGAGATCCAGCGCCCCGAGGAGGCGTCCACCGACGCGCGGTTCCAGGACCTGGTGCAGTGCGCGATGGACTTCGACGTGCCGCGGCTCGAGTGGCTGCTGGCGGACGCGTTCGCGGACGGCGACCACGCGGCGACGATCGACGGCTGGTTGCTCCCCTCGCTCGTCAACGTGGGCAAGGCGTGGCAGCGCGGCGAGGTGTCCGTCGCCGGCGAGCACTTCGTCTCTGCCGCGGTCCACCGCCAGCTCGCGCACGCCTTCCAGTCCCTCGCCATGGTGGCGCCCGGCGCTCCGCGCGTCGTGGCCGGACTGGCTCGCGGTTCGCGCCACGAGCTCGGCGTCCTGGCCTTCTCGCTGGTCCTGCGCTCGCGCGGTGTGTCAGTCACCTACCTCGGGGCCGACGTGCCGCTCGAGGCCTGGGTGGGCACCGTACGGCTCGTCGCGCCGGCTGCCGTGGTGCTCGCAGCTCCCACGATCGAGGACCTCCCCGCACTGCGCGAGCTCGCGGAGGCACTGATGCCGATGACGTCGGTGCTGCTCGGCGGCGCGCACCAGGACGAGGTCGTGGGCCCCGAGCTCCTGGGGCACCGCGCAGGAGCGGCCGCCGCGGCGCTCGCCGATCGGCTCACGACGGCCGGCTGACCGGGCCAGCCCTCGCTGACGTCATACGGAAGGGGCATCCGCTGGCCCCGTCCGTATGACATTCCCACCTGGTTCACGGTCGGGAGCTGTCCACAGACGCTGCTCGAGAGCAGTTGTCCACAGGTACGTCCGTGAGGGACGCCGCCGCACCCTTCGGCGGCCGCAACCTCGTTCGCGTGCCACACCACACTGCGTACGACGACCATCGCCTCGTCGCTGCTCGCACGCAAGCCGCCCAGCAGGGCGGCGTGCTGTCGCGTCCACAGATCTACGCCCTGGGCATCACCCGCCACGAGGTCCGAGGCCAGGTGCGCGCCCATCGATGGCAGCTCCTCGGTGACCAGGTCGTGTGCCTGCACAACGGCGTCATCGCGGATGTCGGGCACCAGTGGGCAGCCGTGTTCCAGGGAGGGCCACGCGCCTGCCTGGACGGTGCGTCTGCACTGGTCGCAGGCGGGCTCGAGCGCTTCACCGTCGATCGCCACCGTGTGTCGGTCCCGCGTGGTGCGCGGATCCGTCGGACGAAGCTCTACGACATCCGACAGACCCGTCGGTGGTCTGCCGACGACCTGGCGCCCACGGGGATACGCCGCACGCGGCCGGACGTCGCAGCCGTCCGAGCCGCACTGTGGGCGGCGAGCGACCGGCAGGCGACCGGGCGAACCGCTACTACCTCGACCTCTACTGGGAGGAGTACTCCGTCGTGCTCGAGGTCGACGGGATCCAGCACACGTGGGCCGACAACGTCGTCGGAGACGCCCTGCGCCAGAACGCGCTCGTCATCACGGGCGACCGGGTGCTCCGACTCCCTCTCCTGGGGCTGCGGCTGGAGCCCGACGCCTTCTTCGAGCAGGTCGAGGAGGCACTCGTCGCCGGAGGCTGGCAACGCCCTGACAACGTCATACGGACAGCGTCGACGGATGCCCTTTCCGTATGACGTTGCCGAAGGGCTACTCCGCCGAGCGGACCCGGATCCCCGAGAGCGGGACCGTGACGGCTCCCGAGGGGTCGGTGAAGAAGTCGTTGCCCTTGTCGTCGACGACGATGAAGGCAGGGAAGTCCTCGACCTCGATCTTCCAGACCGCCTCCATGCCGAGCTCCTCGTACTCGAGGACCGACACCGACGTGATGCAGTCCTGCGCGAGGCGAGCGGCGGGACCGCCGATGGAGCCGAGGTAGAAGCCGCCGTGGGTGTCGCACGCCTCGGTGACCTGCTTGGAGCGGTTGCCCTTGGCGAGCATCACCATCGAGCCACCGGCGGCCTGGAACTGCTCGACGTAGGAGTCCATCCGACCCGCCGTGGTCGGACCGAACGAGCCCGACGCCATGCCGGTCGGCGTCTTGGCCGGACCGGCGTAGTAGACGGGGTGGTCCTTCAGGTACGCCGGCATCTCCTCGCCGGCGTCGAGGAGCTCCTTGATCTTGGCGTGCGCGATGTCGCGCGCCACCACGAGCGGTCCGGTCAGCGAGAGCCGCGTCTTCACGGGGTGCTTCGACAGCTCGGCGAGGATGTCGGCCATCGGCTGGTTGAGGTCGATCGACACCACCTCACCACCGGCGATGTCGTCGGCGATCCCGGCCTCGGGCATGTAGTGCGCAGGGTCGGTCTCGAGCTGTTCGAGGAAGACCCCCTCCGGCGTGATCTTGCCGAGCGCCTGGCGGTCCGCCGAGCAGGAGACCGCGATCGCGACCGGGCACGAGGCGCCGTGGCGGGGGAGGCGTACGACGCGGACGTCGTGGCAGAAGTACTTGCCGCCGAACTGCGCGCCGATGCCGAAGGACTGGGTGAGCTCGAAGACCTTCTCCTCCAGCTCGGTGTCGCGGATGCCGTGGGCGGCCATCGAGCCCTCGGTCGGGAGGTCGTCGAGGTAGTGCGCGGAGGCGTACTTCGCGGTCTTGAGCGCGAACTCCGCGCTCGTGCCGCCGATGACGACGGCGAGGTGGTACGGCGGGCACGCGGCGGTGCCGAGCGAGCGGATCTTCTCGTCGAGGAACTCCATCAGCCGCGTCGGGTTGAGGACCGCCTTGGTCTCCTGGAAGAGGAACGACTTGTTGGCCGAGCCGCCACCCTTGGCCATGAACAGGAACTTGTACTCCGGGACCTCCTGGGCGGGCGTCGAGTAGAGCTCGATCTGCGCCGGCAGGTTGGTCCCGGTGTTCTTCTCCTCGAACGTCGTCAGCGGTGCGAGCTGGGAGTAGCGCAGGTTGAGCCGGGTGTACGCGTCGTACACGCCGCGGCTGATCGCCTCGCCGTCGTCGGCGCCGGTGAGCACGCCCTCCGACTTCTTGCCCATCACGATCGCGGTGCCGGTGTCCTGGCACATCGGCAGCACGCCGCCGGCGGAGATGTTGACGTTCTTGAGCAGGTCGAGCGCCACGAAGCGGTCGTTCCCGGAGGCCTCCGGGTCGTCGATGATCGTGCGGAGCTGGGCGAGGTGGCCGGGTCGGAGGTAGTGGCTGATGTCGTGCATCGCCTCCTCGGTGAGCCGCCGGATCGCCTCGGGCTCGACGTTGAGGAAGGTCCGTCCGCCGACCTCCACGGTCGAGACGCCCTCGGTCGTGACCAACCGGTAGGGCGTCTCCTCGGCGCCGTTGGACCCGGCGGTCGGGAGGAGGTCGGAGTAGTGGAACTCGGGGCCGTCAGCGCTCGTCACGAGCGTTGAGTTTACGCAGCCGCGCACGCGCGATACGCAACGCCTCATCACGTTGCCGTACCGGGTGTTCGTCGGTCGGACGCAAAACGGCCATTCGGGAGTAGCCTCCGATCCGACGGGACCCATGAGGCTCCGCACGGCAACACCTTGCTGATCTCGGAAGCCGACTAGTGGAGGTCCAGTGAACACCCGCAAGACACTCGCATCGCTCGCCGTCATGGCCACACTCGCAGCCGCCGCAGGCTGTGCCGCACCGGAGAAGAAGGCGGACACGACCACCGAGAGCGGCGTGGACGCCGCCTCGGCCACGTCCCTCGATGACTTCGGCAGCATGGACGACCTGGTGAAGGCTGCCCAGGACGAGGGCGAGCTCAACGTCATCGCCCTCCCGCCGGACTGGGCCAACTACGGCGAGATGATCTCGACGTTCGAGGACAAGTACGACATCAAGATCAACTCCGACCAGCCGGACGGTGCGTCCCAGGACGAGATCAACGCCGCCAACGACCTCAAGGGCACCGACAAGGCTCCCGACGTCTTCGACCTCGGACAGTCGGTCGCCCTGGCCAACACCGACATGTTCGCGCCCTACCAGGTGGAGACCTTCGGCGACATTCCCGACGAGTTCAAGGACGCCGACGGTGCCTGGGTCAACGACTACGGCGGCTACATGGCGATCGGGTACGACTCGGCCAAGGTGCCGGACGTGACGTCGGTCGCCGACCTCCTCAAGCCGGAGTTCAAGGGCGCCGTCGCGCTCAACGGCAACCCGACCGAGGCCGGGGCCGCCTTCAGCGGCGTGATGATGGCCGCGATCGCCAACGGCGGCTCGGCCGACGACATCGCTCCCGGCGTGGACTTCTTCAGCCAGCTGAAGAAGGCCGGCAACTTCCTGCCCGTCGACCCCGACTCCGGCACGATCGAGTCCGGCGCGACGCCCGTCGTCATCGACTGGGACTACCTGGGCGCGGCTGCCGCGGCC
The DNA here is from genome assembly GCA_963708875.1 of uncultured Actinomycetota bacterium. Taxonomy (GTDB): domain Bacteria; phylum Actinomycetota; class Actinomycetes; order Propionibacteriales; family Nocardioidaceae; genus Nocardioides. The sequence continues at coordinate 573,542 of CAVPUL010000002.1, read as the reverse complement.
AACGTCGACACGTGGAAGACCGTCGTCCCCGAGGAGGCCGTGGTCGCCGGTTACTACTTCCAGGCCATCAACGCCGACGCGCCGCACCCGGCTGCAGCCCGCCTGTGGCAGGAGTTCCTCTACAGCGACGAGGGTCAGAACCTGTGGCTCAAGGGCGGTGCCCGTCCGGTCCGCGGTGACGCGATGGCCGAGGCCGGCACGATCGACGCCGACCTGTGGGGCGCGCTGCCCGAGGTCAGTGGGACTCCGGTGATCCCGACGGACGACCAGACCACCAAGGCCGGCGCCTACCTCGCCGACAACTGGTCCAAGGTCATCAGCTGAGCACCACCGCTGCCCCGGCTCCTGAGGCACGTACCGGCCGGCGGATCTCCGTCGGCCGGTACGTCCCCCTGCTGCCGTTCTTCGGGTTCCTCACCGTCTTCCTGCTCGTCCCGACGATCACGGTGATCCTCGGGGCGTTCCAGGGCGAGAGCGGCGGCTTCACGATGGGCAACATCGAGGCCCTGACGTCCTCGGCGGCGATCGACACGCTCCGCAAGAGCATCGTGCTGTCGGCGACGACGGCCCTGCTGGGCGGTGTCCTGGGAGCCGTCCTGGCCTACCTCATCGTCTCGCTGGGACCGCGCAGCATCATCCGTCGCACCACGATCTCCATCGCAGGGGTGCTCGCCCAGTTCGGCGGTGTCACGCTCGCGTTCGCGTGGATCTCGCTGCTCGGCTTCTCCGGGCTCCTCACCGAGACCCTGCGGGCCTGGCCGGGGATCAACATCTACGGCTCGGGCTGGCTCTACGGGCTCAAGGGCCTGATCGTCGTCTACACCTACTTCCAGGTGCCGCTCATGGTGATCGTCTTCACCCCTGCTCTGGAGGGGCTCCGACCCCAGCTCAAGGAGGCGGCCGTCAACCTCGGGGCGACCAACCTCCAGTACTGGCGGCTGGTCGGGTTCCCACTCCTGACACCTGCCTTCCTCGGCTCCGTGCTGCTGCTGTTCGCCAACGCCTTCGCGGCCTACGCGACCGCTGCGGTGCTGGTCAGCCAGGGCAACCCGATCGTGCCCCTCCTCATCCGGTCGGCACTCACCAGTGAGGTGCTGCTGGGCCAGCAGAACCTCGGGTTCGCGCTCGCCCTGGAGATGATCGTCGTCGTCTCGATCGTGATGGGCGTCTACGCCCTGCTGCTTCGTCGTACGTCGAAGTGGTTGCGATGAGCGGCGGGCGCGGGTTCCGCATCGTCCGGGTCGTGCTGCTCGGCCTGTTCGCCGCCTACTTCTTCGTGCCGCTGATCTCGATGGCCAACTTCAGCGTCCAGGGCAAGGGCCCGCTCAAGGGCAGCATCACGTTCCACTACTACGGCGAGCTGGTCCGCAACGAGGACCTGCGGAGCGCGATCATCTCCTCGCTCCTGCTGGCGCTGCTCACGGTCGTCCTGATGGTCGCGCTGCTCGTGCCGACGATGATCTGGGTCCGGCTGCGCACCCCCGGGCTGAGTCGGCTCGTGGAGTTCCTGTGCCTGCTCCCGCTCACTGTCCCGCCGCTCGTGATCGTGGTGGGCATCACCAACGTCTACACGTGGGTCAACTACCTCCTCGGCGACTCCCCGCTGGTGCTCGCCTTCGCCTACGTCGTGCTGGTGCTGCCCTACTCCTACCGGTCGATCGACTCGGCCCTCTCGGCCATCGACGTCGCGACGCTCGCCGAGGCCGCCCGCTCGCTGGGGGCCGGCTGGATGACCGTGATCACCCGGATCGTGCTGCCCAACATCGTCAGCGGCGTGCTGGGCGCGGCGTTCATCGCCATCGCCCTGGTGCTCGGCGAGTACGTCTTCGCCTCGCTCCTGCACTACGACACGATGCCGGTCGCCCTCGCCGCCATCTACAAGTCCGAGACCTCGACGGCCATCGCCGGCGCCTTCGCCTCGATCGTCCTCATCTCGCTGCTCCTCCTCGGGCTCTCGTTCTTCAACCGCAACAAGACGCCTGACGTCGGAGGACACCACGCATGACGACCACCCAGTCCACCCTCCCGAAGCAGGCCGGGCTCGCGGTCGAGCTCACCGACCTCACGCGCGTCTACGGCGACGTGCGCGCGTTGGACGGACTCACCCTGCACCTCGCTCCGGGCGAGCTCGTCGCCCTGCTCGGACCGTCGGGCTGCGGCAAGACGACGGCGCTGCGCATCCTCGCGGGCCTCGACCAGCCGACGTCCGGTCGCGTCGAGGTCGGCGGCAAGGACCTGACCCGCGTCCCGGCCAACAAGCGCGACATGGGGATGGTCTTCCAGGCCTACAGCCTGTTCCCGCACATGACGGTCATCGACAACGTCGCCTTCGGCCTCAAGCTGCGCGGGAGCGACGGCTCGTCGCGCCGCAAGCGCGCCGGAGACATGCTCGACCTCGTCGGGCTCAGCCAGCACGCCGACCGCTACGCCCACCAGCTCTCGGGCGGCCAGCAGCAGCGCGTCGCGCTCGCCCGGGCGCTCGCGATCGAGCCGTCGGTCCTGCTCCTCGACGAGCCGCTCTCGGCGCTCGACGCCAAGGTGCGCGTCCAGCTGCGCGACGAGATCAGGCGCGTCCAGATCGAGGTCGGCACCACCACCCTGTTCGTCACCCACGACCAGGAGGAGGCGCTCGCCGTCGCCGACCGGGTCGGTGTGATGAATGCGGGCCACCTCGAGCAGCTGGCCCCACCTGCCGAGCTCTACTCCGCGCCCGCCAGCACGTTCGTGGGGGAGTTCGTCGGCCTCAGCAACCGGCTGCCCGCCGAGGTCCGGGGTGGCGTCGCGTCGATCCTCGGCCGTGACGTGCCCGTGCTGCCCGGCTCGGCCACCGGGTCGGGCACTGCGCTCGTGCGGCCCGAGTCCGTGTCGGTCGTCAAGGACGCCGACGGCCACGCCTCGGTCACGACCGTCATGTTCCTGGGACCGCTGTCGCGGGTCACCTGCACCCTGGCCGACGGCACGGAGGTGGTCGCCCAGCTCGCCAGCGCGGACGCGCTGCGGCTCGAGCCGGGAGACGCCGTACGCCTCGAGGTCGCGCCGTCGCCCGTGCTGGTGGTCGCCGGCTGATCAGCGCCAGGGGGCGACGAGCGCCGCGAGGTCGGGTGCGAGCTCCTTCTGGAGCAGGGGACCGAACGTGACGCGGTGCACGCCCATCGCCCGCAGGTCCTCCAGGGACCCGGCGGCCGAACCCTTGCGCGGGTTGGCGATGGTGTTGACCGGACCGCCGAGTGCGTCCAGGAGGCGCTGGAGCGACGCCGCGTCGGGCGCGCCGACCGGGTAGGAGCATCGGGACCCGGCCTCCTCGCACGCCTGCAACCGGGTGATGGCCTCGGCCACCGGGTCCTCGAACAGGTCCTTCTTGATGAAGGCGTCGGTGCGCGCGTTGACGACGACGTCGACACCGGCGGCGTCCGCGGCCTGCCGGAGACCACCGATGTAGTCGGCGTGCTCGGCGACCGAGCGCAGCCGTCCGCCCTCGGAGTGCACGGTGTCCTCGATGTTGAGGCCGACCGCGCCTGCCTCGAGCAGCCGCTCGACCAGCTCGGCGGGAGCCGCGCCGTAGCCCGCCTCCATGTCGGCGGTCACCGGGACGTCGGGCACGGCCGAGCAGATCCGGCGTACGCCGTCGAGGGCGTCGTCGAGCGTCATGTCCTCGTTGTCGCCCTGCCCGCGCGAGTCCGCGAGCGGGTGGCTGCCGATGCTGAGGGCGGCGAAACCGGCCTCGGCGACGGCGCGGGCGGACCAGGCGTCCCAGACGTTGGGCAGGACCAGCGTGGTGCCGGTGTGGTGGAGGTCGAGCAGGGCGGTGGCGCGAGCGGCGATGTCCATGTGGTCGAGGCTGCCATGTCACTGGTGACGGGCATAGAGGCGTCCCAGCGTGCGTTCACCCCACGTGGAGGCACTCGACTCGGTGGTCATCGGCGCCGGCCAGGCCGGCCTGGCGGCGTCGTACTTCCTGCGCCAGCGACGCATCGACCACGTGGTGCTCGACGCCAACCCGCACCCGGGCGGCGCGTGGCAGCACCGGTGGGCCTCGCTCGGGATGGACGACGTGCACGGGGTCGCCGACCTCCCCGGTGCGCCGGCGCCCCACGGCTCGAGTCGCGCGGCCAACGTCGTCGTACCGGACTACTTCGACGGCTACGAACGGGACCAGGGCCTGCCGGTCGTGCGTCCCGTGCGGGTCGAGAGCGTGGAGAGCGACGGCGACCTGCTGGTCGTGCGAGCAGCCGACCGCACGTGGCTCACCCGCACCCTCGTCAACGCGACCGGCACCTGGACCCGCCCGTTCGTGCCGTTCTACCCCGGCATCGCGACGTTCGCGGGGGAGCAGGTGCACACGGCGCACTACCCGGGCGCAGATCACTTCCGCGGCAAGCGCGTCCTCGTCGTCGGCGGCGGTGCCTCGGCCGTTCAGTTCCTCGGCGAGCTCGCGCCGGTCACGGACACGCTCTGGGTCACGCGGCGGCCGCCGGTCTGGCGCGACGAGTTCGACGCGTCCGCGGGACTCGCGGCGGTGACCGCCGTCGAGGAGCGCGTACGCCGTGGGCTGCCGCCGGCGAGCGTCGTCAGCGTCACCGGGCTCGGGCTGCGACCGCAGGAGCAGGAGGCGGCCCGGCTCGGGGCGTACGACCGGCTCCCGATGTTCGAGCGGATCGAGCCGGACGGCGTGCGCTGGTCCGCCTCGTCGGGTGGCCGCTTCGAGCCCGTCGACGCGATCCTCTGGGCCACCGGCTTCCGGCCCGCGGTCGACCACCTCGCCCCGCTCGGCCTGCGCACGCCCGAGGGCGGGATCGCGCTCGTCCCGGTGCGCGGCAACGTCCAGGGAGCGACGACGTCGGTCGTCGACCCGCGCGTGCAGCTGGTGGGCTACGGACCGTCGGCGAGCACGATCGGTGCCTCGCGCGCCGGACGCCAGGCAGCGCTCGCGGTCTCCCGGGTCCTGGCTGCCGACCGGTCCGCGGTCGCCGGCTGATCGCTGGCGCTCGCGGACAGGTCCCCGCTCCCAGGCTGACGGGCGTCACGGGTGGCGTCCTCTGACGATGGCTATCCTGAGTCCATGGGGGAGATCGAGAACCGGCCGCCGGACCCGTCACTGCTGCGCATCTCCGACGCTGACCGCCAGAAGGTCGCCGAGGTGCTCCGTGACGCAGCCGGCGAGGGCCGGATCGACCTCGAGGAGCTCGACGAGCGGCTCGAGCTCACCTTCGCCGCCAAGACCTTCGCCGACCTGGTCCCGATCACCGCCGACCTCCACCTGCCCGCGCACCCGCAACCGGCGCCCGTACGTCGTCCGCCGTCCGGTGTGCCCGCCGTCGGGCACGCCTCCTCCACCGCGATCATGAGCGAGGTCAAGCGTCAGGGCGTCTGGGCGGTGCCCGAGCACCACAGCGCCTTCGCCCTGATGGGATCGGTCGTGATCGACCTCCGCCAGGGCCAGCTCTCGTCGCACGAGACCCAGATCAATGCCAGCACGATCATGGGCGAGGTCAAGATCATCGTGCCGGCGCACTTCAACGTCGTGATCGACGGGACGCCGATCATGGGCGAGTTCGGCAACGGCAAGGACAAGGTGCCGGCCGACGTCGGCCCCGACTCCCCGACCATCCGCGTGCGCGGGATGGCGATGATGGGCTCGGTGACGGTCCAGCGACAGCCACCGCCCGGCACGCCGAAGAAGTTCCTCGGCTCCTACTGACCCACCCCGACTCAGCGCTGACTCACCGCCGGCGTCGCAGGACCCGGGCCTCCCAGGGCTCGAGCGACCCGTCCCAGGACGCCGAGTCCGACTCCGAGTCCGACGGCACGTTGCCCAGCAGCAGCTCGGCGTCGGCCCACCCGGTGAGGTCGAGGTCGGCGCGCACCGGCTCGCCGGAGAAGTTGGCCGCGACCAGCAGCTCGACGTCGTCGAGCGAACGGGTGAACGCGTACACCGTCTCGTCGTCCGGCACGAGCATGGTGAAGTCGCCGAGCGCCACCACCGGCTCGGTGTGCCGGAGCTCGATCAGTCGTCGGTAGTGGTGGAAGACCGAGTCCTCGTCGACCGGTCGCCGCCTCGGCGTTGATCTCCGTGTGGTTCGGGTTGACGGGCAACCACGGGTCCCCGGTGGTGAACCCCGCGTGCGGCGAGGCGTCCCACTGCATCGGCGTACGCGCGTTGTCGCGGCCGCGGGAGCGCAGCGACTCGAGCACCCGCTCGGGGTCGGCGCCGAGGCTGACGGCCTGGGCGTAGTGGTTGAGCGACTCGATGTCCCGGAACTCGTCGATGGAGCCGAAGGGATGGTTCGTCATCCCGAGCTCCTCGCCCTGGTAGACGTACGGCGTGCCGCGGTGCAGGTGCAGGACCGTCCCCAGCAGCGTGGCCGAACGCACCCGCCACGCGCCGTCGTCGCCGAAGCGCGACACGACGCGGGGCTGGTCGTGGTTGTTCCAGTAGAGCGAGTTCCACCCGACGTCTGCCAGGCCCGCCTGCCAGCGCCCCAGCACCGCCTTGAGCGCGGGGAGCCGGAAGGGGGTCAGGTCCCACTTGGTCTGCGCGTGGTCGACATCCATGTGCTCGAAGGTGAACACCATGTCCACCTCGCGACGCTCGGGGTCGGTGTAGAGCAGCGCGTCCTCGATGGTGGCGCCCGGCATCTCGCCGACCGTGAGGACCTTGCGGTCGCGACCCTGGAGGACCTCACGGTGCAGCTCGGCCAGGAACTCGTGGATGCGCGGGCCGTTCATCACGTGCGGGGTCCCGTCCCCGAGGGCGCCTGCGTGCACGATGCCGTCAGGGAGGGATGTGTCCTTGGAGATCAGGTTGATGACGTCCATCCGGAAGCCGTCGACGCCGCGATCGAGCCACCAGCGCATCATCGAGTAGACGGCTTCGCGGACCTCGGGGTTCTCCCAGTTGAGGTCGGGCTGCTTGCGGGCGAACAGGTGCAGGTAGTAGTCACCGCTGGCTTCGTCGAGGGTCCAGGCCGGCCCGGAGAAGAAGCTCTCCCAGTTGGTCGGCTCGGCACCGGGCGCGCCGGCTGCCATCCCGGCGCGGGGCGGACGCCACCAGTACCAGTCCCGCTTGGGGTTGTCGGGCGAGGACCGCGACTCGACGAACCACGGGTGCTCGTCGCTCGTGTGGTTGACGACCAGGTCCATCATCAACCGCATCCCGCGGGCGTGCAGCGACTCGAGCAGCTCGTCGAGGTCGGCCAGCGTCCCGAACGTCGGGTCGACGTCCTGGTAGTCGCTGATGTCGTAGCCCGCGTCGTCCTGCGGCGAGGGATAGATCGGGGAGAGCCACACGACGTCCACGCCGAGCAGCTCGAGGTGGTCGAGCCGGCCGATCAGCCCGCGGAGGTCGCCGACGCCGTCGCCGTCGGAGTCGGCGAAGCTGCGCGGATAGACCTGGTAGACGACGGCGGTGCGCCACCAGTCCTCGTCGGTCACGTCGCCGTTCATCGACGTCATCGCCCACCCACCCTCTCGAGATGCACCAACGTGACGGTCTCGCGGCGCCGCCGCGGGATCCAGTAGCCCCGCGTCGCGAGCACGGCGCCGGGGACCTCGACGTCCTCGGTCGGGCCGCCCCCGGGCAGCTCGACGGAGCGGCTCGTCGCCCGGCGGTCCACCGGACCGACCCAGCGGAGCGCGTACGCCGCGTCGGCGACGAGGCCGGGGACGCGGACCACCGTGCCGCGGTTGCTCGCCGACTCGTCCATCTGGACGTGCGCCAGCAGGGCCTGGCCGCCGTCGGTCGCCACGATTCCGTGGAGCAGCACCGCGTCGTCCGACGACTCCGGACGCACCAGGCGCCCGGAGTGGAGCAGCGGTCGGAACTGCTTGTGGAGCCCCACCCACGCCGCCAGCGCTGCGAGCTCGTCCTCGGACGCGGTGCTGAGGTCCCACTCCACGCCGAATGCGCCGAACATCGCGGTCGCCGCCCGGAAGTCGAGCGGCAATGTGCGCCCCGTCTGGTGGGCCACGGGCGAGCTGACGTGGGCGCCGAGGTACTCCGGTGCGACGAGCTGCGCGGTCCACCGCTGGATGTGCTGGCGCGCCAGCGCGTCGGTCATGTCGGAGGTCCACACCCGCTGGGTGCGCTCGAGCACGCCGAGGTCGATGCGACCGCCGCCGGACGCGCAGGACTCCCAGTCGATGTCGGGATGGAGCTCGCGCAGCGAGTCGAGCATCCGGTAGAACGCGTGGGTCTGGTCGCGTACGGCCGACGCCCCACCGCGTACGGCGGAACCCGCGTCGAGGAGCTCGCGGTTGTGGTCCCACTTGACGTAGTCGACGGGGGCCGACGACAGGACCTGGTGCACGTGGTCGTGGACGTGCTGCCACACCTCGGGCCGCGACAGGTCGAGGACGAGCTGGCTGCGGTGCAGCTGGGGCACCCGGGCACCGGTCGCGAGGATCCAGTCGGGGTGGGCGCGGTAGAGCTCGGAGTCGGGGTTGACCATCTCCGGCTCGAACCACAGGCCGAACTGCATGCCGAGCGACCGCACGTGCTCGGCGAGCGGTGTGAGGCCCTGCGGCCACACGTCGTGGTCGCACCCACCAGTCGCCCAGGCCCGCCGTGTCGTCCCGGCGGCCGTGGAACCAGCCGTCGTCCAGCACGAAGCGCTCGATGCCGACCCTGGCCGCACGGTCCGCGATCTCGCGCAGCCGCGGGAGGTCGTGGTCGAACCAGACCGCCTCCCACACGTTGAGCACCACCGGCTGGTGCGAGGGGTGCGCGGGCCAGGACCGTTCGTAGGTGTGGAACGCCGCAGCGAGCCCGTCCAGGCCCTCCTCGGACGCGCCGAAGACGACCCACGGCGTCGAGTAGTCGTCGCCCTGCTCGAGCACGACCTCGCCGGGCTGGAGGAGCTCGCCGCCACCGATCGTCGCGCCGAGGTCGGGGGAGCGCTCGACCCGGAACGAGCTGTTGCCGCTCCACGCCACGTGCACCCCGAGGACCGTGCCGGTGCAGGTGTCGAAGCCCGACGTGCCGATCACCGCGATCGTGGTGCCACCCAGTCCCGGGCGGCCCTCACGGCCCTCGCGCACCCACAGCCCGTCGGTGATCGAGTGGCGCTGCGGGGTGCGTTCGCCCTCGTGGCGGCCGGTGAAGTCGAGCAGCTCGACCAGGTCGTCGGTCGCGGGCAGGACGACATCCAACGCGGCCAGGTGATAGCTGCCGGGACCCGTGCTGGTGATGGTGTGCCGTGCTCGCAGGAGCCCGCCGGGCAGCGCCTCGAGCTCGACGAACAGGCCGAGGCCGGCCGTCGCGTCGCTGGCGCGCACCTCGAGCCGGTCGTCGGCCTCGACCACCTCGTCCACGACGAACCGCGTCGACCACGCGGCGTCGGAGCCCGGCGCGTCCACGCGGTGACCGATCAGGTGCGGCCGGGTGAAGAGCTCGTGCGCGTGCTCGCCGAGCAGCGGCACGCCGGGCCCGCGGAACGTCGAGGGATATCCACCGGCGACGGCCGTCGCAGGAGTCGCGACCCCGGCCCAGAGGATCCGCGGGAGGAGATCACCCCGTGTGTCGAGCTCGAGGGTGAGCTGGGGAGAGCCGTCGAGGCTGCGGGGAGGGAAGAGCATCGCTCCCATTCCAGGTCGAGTGGTCGGGTCGTCGCGTGACGGTACGCCGCCCGGCGGTGGGCCGCCGGGCGGCGTACGTGTCGTCAGCCCTTGACCGCTCCGGCGGTCAGGCCCCGGACGAAGAACCGCTGCAAGGACAGGAACACGATGAGCGGCACGATCATCGAGAACATGCCCGACGCGGTCACGAGCTCCTGGTTCTGCCCCTGCTGGCCCAGCAGCTGCGAGATCGACACCGTCATCGGGGCCTTGTCGCCCGGACCGAGGAACACGAGAGCCACCAGCAGGTCGTTCCAGACCCACAGGAACTGGAAGATCGCGAACGACGCCAGCACCGGCACCGACATCGGGAGCACCAGCTGGAAGAACGTCTGGAAGTGGCTGGCGCCGTCGATCTTGGCGGACTCGATGATGGTGACCGGGAGGGTGGCCATGTAGTTGCGGATCATGAAGATCGCCAGCGACATGCCGAAGCCGACGTGGAAGAGCCAGACGGCCGGGAACGTGCCACCGATCCCGAGGTCGCGGTAGATCCTGAGCATCGGGACGAACGAGACGAAGTTGGGCACGACCAGCATGCCCACGATCACGACGAACAGCACGTCGCGACCGGGGAACTTCATGAAGGTGAAGGCGTACGCCGCGAACGCGGCGACGAGGATCGGGATGAAGGTCGCCGGCAGGGCGATCGCCAGGCTGTTGATGAAGCCCTCGCCGAGGTTGGTGCCCTGGATGGCCTTCTGGTAGTTCTCGAACGTGAGGTCGGCGAACCCGGAGGGCTTCAGGAAGAGCTCCACCACCCGCCGCTCGCGGCGTCGTCCCGGCTGCGGAACGAGGTGAGCACGATGCCGATCGTGGGCAGCACCCACAGCATGCACGACCAGGCCGAGGGCGGCATAGGTGAACCACCCGGCACCCCCGGCGGCGCCCCCCTCCTTGCTCTCCTTCCGCTTCTCCACGCGAGGAGACTCCGGCGCGGCTTCGGCCACCGGCGGGGTTGCGCTGGTCGTCATCGTCCTGCCTCCTCGGCCCGGAAGGTGCGGACCTGGTAGATCATGATCGGGATCACCGCGAGCATCAGCATGACCGCGATGGCGGCCGCCGCGCCCTGGTTGTTGTTGTTGAAGAACTGCAGGTAGAACTCGTTGCCGACGATGTTGGTGTTGAAGTTTCCGTTGGTCATCACGAAGACGATGTCGAAGACCTTCATCACGCCGATCAGCACCGTGATGAACACCGTGATGATGGATCCCTTGATCTGCGGCAGCACGACGCGGAAGTAGACCTGGCGTTCGCCGGCACCGTCGATCCGGGCCGCCTCGAGGGTCTCGGTCGGCACGCCCTTGACCGCCGCGGACAGCAGCACCATGGCGAAGCCGACGTTCATCCAGAGCAGCATCACCATCAGCAGGAAGCTGTTGAAGTGGAGCGTGTTCTTCTGCAGCCAGGCGATCGGGTCGCCGCCGAGGGCGACGACGATCCCGTTGAGGAGGCCGACCTGCGGGCGGCCCGGCGGGCGGTAGTCGTACACCAGGCCCCAGACGGTGGCCGCACCGACCATCGAGATGGCCATCGGCATGAAGATGAGCGTCTTGACCGCGTTCTCACCCCGCGTGGCGAGCCGGTCGGCGAGCAGCGCCACCAGCAGGCCGAGGACGACGACCGCGACGGGGACGAACAGGATCCAGAGCAGGGTGTTGAGCAGGGTCTGCCGGAACGCGTCGCTGGACAGGAGGTCCTTGTAGTTGTCGAGGCCCGTCCAGGTCTCGGCGGGGAAGCCGACCTTCGTCTTGAAGCTGTAGATGAACGTCTGCACGGCCGGGTAGATCACGAAGATCGCGATCGCCAGGTAGGCCGGCAGGATGTAGAACCACGGCTTGAGCCGTTCCTCGTACTTCTCCGGCAGCAGCTCGGAGATCTTGTTGAGCACCCAGTAGAGGATCAACGCGGCGCCGATGCCGGCCAGGACGGTGATGAGGGCCGTCAGTGTCTTCTCGAGCATGCGGGGACAACCTTCCTGCAGGAAGCCGGGGAACCTGCGGGGCTCGCGTCACGCGAGCCCCGCAGGCCGAGGGGTCGTTCGGGTGGATCAGCTCGACGGCCAGCTGTCGTCGATGTTCTGCAGGGCGGTGTCGAGGTCCTCGTCACCGTTGAGCCACGCGGTCATCTCCTTCCAGAACGACCCGGCACCCACCTCGGCGGGCATCGAGTCCGAGCCGTCGAAGAGGAACGCGGTGGAGTCGTAGGCGACCTTGGCGATCGTCCTCGTCGTCTCGCTCGGGTAGAGCGAGGCGTCGAAGTCCTTGAACGGGGAGATGAACGACGAGACCGGGGCCGCGTCCTTGCCGATGTCGGCGGTGGCGAGCAGGTTCATCGCGGTCTTGGCGTCCTCGGAGTCGTTCATGAGGACCGCGAGGTCACCGCCACCGAGCACGGGGTTCTCGCCGCCCTTCTCGGCGGGCGGGAAGGCCGTGACACCGAGCTCCTCGTCGAGGTTGGCGAAGACGTCCTCCGGCAGGAAGTCCGGCCCGACGAAGAACGAGCCCTGCTTGAGCAACCAGCAGCCCGGCTTGCCCTCGTCGAACATCGGCTTCGCGGCCTCGGTGAACGGCGTGGCCGTGATGGCCTGCTGGCCGCCGAGGACGTTGCCCTCAGTCAGGGCCACCTTGCCGAAGTAGTCGCCTGCTTGCTTGACCACCGGGTCGGTGAACGGGATGGCGTGCGTGACCCAGTCGTTGTAGGTGTCGACCCCGCCGTAGCGCATCACGAGGTCCTCCATCCAGTCGGTGGCGACCCAGCCGGTGGCGTCACCGGACTCCATGGTGAGGCACCACGGCGTGCCGCCGTCGGACTTGATCTGGTCGGCCAGGGCGGTCAGCTCGTCGAGGCTCTGAGGAGCCTTGTAGCCGGCCGCGTCGAAGGCCTTCTTGGGGTAGAAGATCAGCGACTTGACGTTCATCGAGGTCAGGAGGCCGTAGATCTTGCCGTCCACCGTCCCGGCGTCGAGGGCGCCGGCGACCATGGTGTCCTTCAGCGTGGCCGTGTCGAGCACGTCGTCGAGCGGGAACGCCGCGCCGAGCTCGACGACCGACGCCACGACGCCGGGCTGGGGGAGAAGGGCGATGTCAGGGACGTCGCCAGCCTGGATCTTGGTCTTGATGAGCTTGTCGATGCCATCGACGCGCTCCACCTTCACCTCGATGCCGGCGTCCTTGGCGGCAATGTCGAGCTGCTTCTGGATGCCGTCGACGACCGACTGGTCGAGGCTCATCCAGATGGTGACGGCACCGCCGTCATCGCTTCCGGAGCCACTGCCGTTGCCGCAGGCGGCAGCGGTCAGGGCAAGGGTGGCGGCGGCCGCCGTGGCCGCCATCTTTCGCCGCGTTCGACGCTGGAGCATGGGGGAAATCCCTTTCGTTGGCGCACCGAGCGGAGGGCTGCCGGCACTGGTGGACGGACTCGACGATGTGATAGACACCACATGCTGAATCGTGTCAGCAATATGCTGGCTGCATGCAAAGGGTGTCAAGACCCAGTTCGGTAACGCACGCGGTCGGCGCCGTGACGACCACGCCTGCTCAGGGGCGCCCTCACCCGTGGAGGTGGACATGACGCGTCGCAGGACCGCGACGTTGCGTGACGTCGCCACCAGTGCGGGGGTGTCCCGCACCACGGCGTCGTACATCCTCAACGGGCGCGCCGACGAGATGCGGATCGCGTCGGCGACGGTCGCGCGCGTGCGGGCCGTGGTGGCAGAGCTGGACTACCGGCCGAACCGCACCGCGCGCAGTCTCCGCACGCGGCGGACGGCGACCGTGGGGCTGATCTCCGACCAGATCGCCGGGCAGCAGTACGGCAGCAGCATGCTCACCGGGGCCAGCGAGGCTGCTCGCGAGATGCAGCACGTCGTCGTGATGGGGGAGAGCGGCGGTGATCCTGAGCTGGAGCGACTGCTCATCGAGGAGATGCGTGAGCGCGACGTGGACGGAGTGGTCTTTGCCACCCGCACCGCCCGGACGGTCCGGCTCCCCGAGGCCTTCAAGGCACCCGGGCGGTGCTGCTCAACTGCGAGGATCCCGAGGCCGACATTCCCGCCGTGATCCCTGACGACGAAGGCGGCGGCCGAGCCGCGGCCGCCACGCTGCTCGCCGCGGGCATCGACGACGTGTGGGTCATCGGAGAGGATCCGACTCCCGACGCGACCGCCGGAACGCGCCGCCTGGCCGGGATCCGGACCGAGCTGCGAGCTCGGGGACGTGACATCGCGGGGGCCTTGGCCTGTGACTGGTCGGTGACCGAGGGGTTCGCCGCCACGAGCCGCTGGATGTCCGGCGGGGGCCACGCAGGTGGGCTCATCTGCATGAACGACCGGCTGGCGATGGGGGCCTACCAGGCCCTGGCCGAGGCTGGTCTCCGCGTGCCCGACGACGTCAGCGTGGTGTCCTTCGACGGCTCCGCGCTCGCGTCGTGGCTGCGTCCTGTGCTCACCTCGGTCCAGCTTCCCTTCCACGACCTCGGCGCCCTCGCCGTACGACGCCTGCTCGACCCGGAGGACGAGTCCGGCACGATCTCGCTCCCGATGATCGTGCAGACGGGAGGGTCGGTGCGCGGGGCCTGAGCATTGCCACTGCATCCTCCCGCCCCTACTGTGACCCGGGTCACTTCACTACGGATCGTCCGGCACGTACCTGCCGGTGAAGGAGAAAAGTCATGGCAACAGTCACGTTCGACAAGGCCCAACGGTGGTATCCGGGAGCCGATGAACCGGCAGTCCCGGGCATCAGCCTGGAGATCAACGACGGCGAGTTCATGGTGCTCGTCGGCCCGTCCGGGTGCGGCAAGTCCACCACCCTCCGCATGCTCGCCGGGCTCGAGGAGGTCAACGACGGCAAGATCTTCATCGGGGATCGCGACGTCACCAACGTCCCGCCCAAGGACCGCGACATCGCGATGGTCTTCCAGAACTACGCGCTCTACCCGCACATGTCGGTCGAGGAGAACATGGCGTTCTCGCTGAAGATGGCCAAGGTGCCGAGCGCCGAGCGCAAGGAGCGCGTCGCCAAGGCGGCCGAGATCCTGCAGCTCACCGAGTTCCTCCAGCGCAAGCCGAAGGCCCTCTCCGGTGGTCAGCGCCAGCGCGTCGCGATGGGTCGCGCGATCGTCCGCAACCCGCAGGTGTTCTGCATGGACGAGCCGCTGTCCAACCTCGACGCCAAGATGCGCGTCGCGACCCGTACGGACATCGCGCGCCTGCAGCAGGACCTCGGCGTCACGACCGTCTACGTCACCCACGACCAGGTCGAGGCCATGACGATGGGCGACCGCGTCGCGGTGATGAAGCTGGGCATCCTCCAGCAGGTGGACACCCCGCTCAAGCTCTACGACAAGCCCGCCAACCTCTTCGTCGCCGGCTTCATCGGCTCGCCGCAGATGAACCTGCTCGAAGGCGTTGCCGACGAGCACGGCGACGTCCGGCTCGACAAGTTCACCGTGCCGGTCGATCCCACCGCCGAGAAGAAGATGAAGGGCAGGGTCACCGTCGGCGTACGACCCGAGAACTGGCGCCTCGTCACCGCTGAGGAGGGCGGCCTGCCCGTCACCGTCACCGTGGTCGAGGAGCTCGGCGCCGACAGCTTCGTCTACGGCACCTGCGACGTGGAGGGCGCGCCCTCCAACGTCATCGTCCGCATCGCCGGTCGGCACCACCCGCAGAAGGGCGAGACGCTCTACGTCACGACCGACCCGCAGCACGTCCACGTGTTCGACACCGAGACGGGCGAGCGCCTCTCCGACTGAGGCACCTCCTCGCTGGTCGAGTGGCCGAGCGAGGCACCAGCAAGGCGTATCGAGACCCTCGATCCCGAGTCGGGGGTCTCGATACGCCGCTCGCGTGCTGCTCCACCACCGATGAAGGCCGGTGCTCCACGCGAGCGACTGCGCCTGGCCGAGCCCGACCGGGTCGAAGCTCGTGTAGAGCGCGACCAGCGGACCGGCTCCGCCGACGCCGAGACCGGAGGTGTCGTCCTCGTCGTGGACCACGCTGCCCGACCACATGTGCTCGGTCTCGCTCGCCGCAAGAGCCACCGGGAGCTCGGTCCAGTCGAGCAGGTCGTGGCTCACGGCGTGCCCCCACGACATCGGGCCGTGCACGATCGCGGTCGGCCAGTGCTGGAAGAACAGGTGCCACTCGCCGTCGTGGTGGATGAGCCCGTTGGGGTCGTTGAGCCAACCGCGACGTGGTGTGAAGTGGTCGCGGGGGCGCGCCGGCCGGTCGGTGCTCACGAAGAGTGAGCGTAGGGGCGAGATGCCGGTGACGCGCGCTCACGGGGCCGACATACTGGCTCGCGTGACCTTCGAGCCCGACGCTGGTTTCGAGAGCAGGCTCCAGGAGTGGACCCCGGACCTCGTCCGCACCCTCGAGCGCGTGTACGGCGCAGAGGCCGCGCCCGGCGTCGTCGACCGGCTCGTGGCGATCGCGCGTGCGGCCCACGATGACCGACCCGATGAGCTGCGCGAGCTCGATGCGCGACGCCTTTCCGAGCCGGACTGGTTCCAGCGGTCGTCGATGCTGGGCTACGCGGCCTACGCCGACCGCTTCGCGGACACCCTGCGCGGGGTCGAGGACCGGGTGCCCTACCTGCGCGACCTCGGCGTCACCTACCTCCACCTGATGCCGTTGCTGACGCCGCGTCCGGCACCCAACGACGGCGGCTATGCGGTGATGGACTACCGGTCGGTGCGCCCCGACCTCGGTGACACCGACGACCTGCGCGCGCTCGCCACGACGCTGCGCGGCGAGGGCATCAGCCTGTGCCTCGACCTGGTGCTCAACCACGTGGCGCGCGAGCACGAGTGGGCCGAGGCGGCCCGAGCGGGTGATGCGACCCGTCGTGACTACTTCCACGTCTTCGACGACCGCGAGCTGCCGGACGCCTACGAGGCGAGCCTGCCGGAGGTGTTCCCCGACTTCGCGCCCGGCAACTTCACCTGGGACGACGAGCTGGCCGGCTGGGTCTGGACGACGTTCAACGACTACCAGTGGGACGTCAACTGGTCGAACCCCGCAGTCCTCTGCGAGTACGCCGACATCATCCTCGGCCTGGCGAACCTCGGAGTCGAGGTCTTCCGCCTCGACGCGATCGCCTTCATCTGGAAGCGGCTCGGCACCGCCAGCCAGAACGAGCCCGAGGTGCACGAGCTGACGCGAGCACTGCGTACGGTCGCGCGCATCGCCGCTCCTGCGGTGCTCTTCAAGGCCGAGGCCATCGTGGCGCCGTCAGAGCTGCCTGCCTACCTGGGCGTCGGCGAGCACGCCGGTCGGGTGAGTGACCTCGCCTACCACAACGGGCTGATGGTGCAGGTCTGGTCGATGCTCGCTTCCGGTGACGTCCGGCTGGCGTCCCACGCGCTCCAGCGGGTCCCGCAGCCGCCGTCCACCACCGCGTGGACGACGTACGTCCGGTGCCACGACGACATCGGCTGGGCGATCTCCGACGAGGACGCGTGGGCGGTGGGCACGGACCCGGCCGCGCACCGCCGGTTCCTGTCCGACTGGTACTCCGGTGCCTACCCGGGCTCGTGGGCGCGCGGGCTGGTCTTCCAGCAGAACGAGGCGACCGGGGACCGCCGCATCTCCGGCTCGCTGGCCTCGCTCGCCGGCCTCGAGGCGGGCGACCCGCAGTCGGTGGCTCGCATCCTGCTGGCGCACGCGGTCGTCCTCGGCTTCGGCGGGCTCCCGGTGATCTGGATGGGCGACGAGCTGGGCCTGCTCAACGACCCCGACTGGGCCGACGACCCGGCGCACGCGGGCGACAACCGCTGGGTGCACCGGCCCCGGATGCCGTGGTCCGTCGTGGACGGCGGCGCCGACCCGCGGGGCATCACGTCCGGCCTGCGGCACCTGCTCGACGTACGCCGCTCGCTGCCGCACCTGCACGCAGCGACGCCGACCGAGGTGTGGGACCCGCGGCACCCGGGCGTCCTGCTCGTCGTGCGCCGACACCGGTCGGGGCCCCTGCTGGCTGCCCACAACATGACGGGGGAGCAGGCGTGGGTCGACGCCGACGTCCTCCACTGGCTCGGCCTGCACACCGACGGGCTCCGCGACGCGATCAGCGGGACCGCACCCTCGCTGCACGAGGGTGCGGTCCCGCTGGAGCCGTACGCCGCCGTGTGGCTCCACGATCGAGACACCGCCTAGGGCGCCTCGCTGGTGATGAGGCCGCGGCAGCAGCGCTCCCGGGGCCTCGCTGATCGCGATCGATCAGGTGGTCGCCTGGTCGGCTCCCGGCTGGACCTCGTCCTGCTCGTGGCCGACCTCCTCGGCCTTCGCCATCGCGTCGCGCCCCGGCACGTGGCCGGCGTGCGACGAGTCGATGGTCAGGTTCTCGCCGGTGGCCGGGTCGAAGAGGTGGATCTTGCGGGCGTCGACCCAGATCGTCGCCTCGTCGCCCTCTTTGATCCGGCTGGCGCCGTCGAGGCCGATCACCACCTGGGTGCGGAGCGACTCGCCGTCGAGGTCCTTCTCGAGCTGCGTGAGCTGCTCGCGCACCTCGGGCGGGGCCTCGAAGGGAATGTAGGCGTAGGCCTCGTTGCCGAGCCACTCCACCACGTCGACGGTCGCCGTGAACGTCGCCTCCTCGGTGACCTTGTCGCTGTCGACGACGCTGGCGTCCTCGAAGTGATCGGGTCGGATCCCCGCGATGAGCAAGCCCTTGCCCTGTGCCTTGGCGGCCTTGTCGTCGGAGATCGTGACGGTCCCGAACGGCAGCTCCACCTGGTTGCCCTTCACCTCGGCCGGCAGGAAGTTCATCGGCGGGGAACCGATGAAACCCGCGACGAAGAGGTTGGCCGGGTTCTCGTAGAGCTCGCGCGGCGACGCGAGCTGCTGCAGGACTCCCCGCTTCAGCACCGCGACCCGGTCACCGAGCGTCATCGCCTCGATCTGGTCGTGCGTGACGTAGACCGTGGTGATGCCGAGGCGCTTCTGCAGGCGGGAGATCTCGGTGCGCATCTGCCCGCGCAGCTTGGCGTCGAGGTTGGACAGCGGCTCATCGAAGAGGAACGCCTCGGCCTCCCGGACGATCGCGCGGCCCATGGCGACACGCTGCCGCTGACCTCCCGACAGGTTGCCCGGCTTGCGCTCCAGGTGCTCGTCGAGCTCGAGCGTCTTCGAGGCGTCCCGCACCTTCTTGTCGACCTCGGAGTCCGAGGCCCCCGCCAGTCGGAGCGGGAAGGCGATGTTCTCGTAGACGGTGAGGTGGGGGTACAGCGCATAGTTCTGGAACACCATGGCGAGGTGGCGGTCGCGCGGCGCCAGGTCGTTGACCCGCTTCCCGCCGATCACCATGTCGCCCTCGGTGATGTCCTCCAGGCCCACGATCATCCGCAGCAGGGTCGACTTCCCGCATCCGGAGGGCCCGACGAGGATCAGGAACTCCCCGTCCGCGACATCGATGCTGACGTCGTTGACGGCCGGGAAGCCGTCGCCGTAGCGCTTGACGATGTTCTTCATCTCGATGGCGGCCATGAGAGATTCACCCCTTCACTGCGCCGGAGGTGAGGCCGGCGACGATTCTGCGCTGGAACAACAGGACGATGACGATCACCGGCAGCGTGACGATGACCGAGGCGGTCGCCAGCTGGGCGTAGGGCGGGTTGAACGGGTCGGGCCCGACGAAGAACGACATCTGCGCCGGCACGGTGCGCGACGCGGTGGTCGACGTCAACGAGATCGCGAGCACGAACTCGTTCCACGCGAAGAAGAACGTCAGGATCGCCGCGGTGAAGACACCCGGGGCGGCGAGCGGGACGATCACCTTCCGGAACGCCTGCCACGACGTGGCGCCGTCGACCTGCGCCGCCTGCTCCATCTCCCACGGGATCTCCCGGAAGAACGCCGACAGGGTCCAGATCGCCAGCGGGAGCGTGAAGGACATGTAGGGGATGATCAGGCCGGGCCACGTGTTGAAGAGGCCGAACTTGGTCCACAGGTCGAACAGCGGACCCACGAGCGCGACGACCGGGAACATCGCGATCGCCAGCGCCAGCGACAGGACCAGACGCTTGCCCCTGAACTCCAGCCGGGCGATGGCGTAGGCCGCCAGCGTCGCGAAGATGACCGCCAGCACGGTGGAGATCAGCGAGATGCCGAAGGAGTTGATCAGGGCATGCTTGAAGTCGGGGTTGTCGACGATCGCCTTGTAGTTGTCGAACGTCGGGTCGTTCGGCAGGAACTGCGGACTGCCGACCGCCGTCTCTCCCTCTGACTTGAACGACAGCGAGACGATCCACGCCACGGGGAACAGGCACCACACCAGGATCAGCAGGAAGCCCAGCCACGTGCCGATCGCGTTCTTGCCCTTCATCAGCCCTCACCCCTTGCCTGAGCCAGGTCCACCTTGAACAGCTTGACGATCAGCCATGCGAGCAGGAGCACCGAGATGAACAGCACCACTGACAAGGCCGAGCCGAGCCCGAGCTGCATCTGCTCGATGACTTGGCGGTAGGTCAGGAACGAGATCGACTCGGTGTCCTGTGCGCCTCGCGTCATCACGAAGATGTTGTCGAAGATGCGGTAGGCATCGAGCGCACGGAAGAGGACCGCCACCATGATGGCGGCGCGCATGTTGGGCAGGATCACCTTCCAGAGGCGCTGCCACCACGTCGCCCCGTCGACCTGGGCCGCCTCGAGCATGTCCTCGCTGACCTGTGAGAGTCCGGCCAGCAGCAGCAGCGCCATGAACGGCGTGGTCTTCCAGATCTCCGAGACCATGATCGCGAACATCGCGTGCCAGTGGTCGCCGAACCAGTTGGTGTCCGGGTCGATCCACGGCAACCAGTGGAACCACGCGTTGACGAAGCCGTTGTTGAGCGAGAAGGCGAACTGCCAGGCGTAGGCCGAGACGACGGTGATGATGCCGTAGGGGATGAGGATCGAGGTCCGCATCAGCCCGCGGGCGATGACGATGCGGTGCATCACCATGGCGAAGGTGAAGCCGATCACGAGCTCGACGGCGACCGTCACCACCATGATGAGGACGGTGTTCCAGGTGTCCTGCCAGAAGAGGCGGTCGGTCAGCACCGTGACGTAGTTGTCGATGCCGATGAACTCGCGGTCATCCGGCGACGTGAGCCGGTAGCGGAAGAGAGACAGGTAGATCGCCTGGCCCATCGGCCAGGCGGTCACCAGCAGCATCATGATGACGGCCGGTGCCACCAGCTTGAGGCCGAGTCGGTTCTCGGCCACGGACCGGTCGCTCGCCACAGGCTTGGCAGACACGTCGGCGGGTGGGCGTTGCAGGGTGGTGCTCACAGCAATCTCCCTCCTTCCAGGATCTGCTGGGTGTAGTCCTGGGACTCGGCTGGCGTGTCCTGGGTGACGTTGGCCGGTGGGTGCCAGGTGTTCTGCAGCGAGCTGGAGATGTCGCTCCAGTAGGGCGTGACCGACCGCGGCGCCGCCACGTCGACGCTCTCCTGGAAGAGCTGAAGCAGGTCGTCGGGGTACTGCTTCGCCAGGGCGGGATACTTGTAGCCAGCCGTGCTGGCCGGCATGTTGCCGGTCAGCTCGGCGTTGATGCCCTGGTTCTCGGGCTTCACCAGGCAGGCGGCGGCCTCCAGCGAGAGATCCTTGGCGTCGGAGAACTCGCTGACGCCGATGCCGATGCCACCGTAGGGCGGCCTCGACTCCTCGCCCTCGACGGTCTGGGGGTAGCGGGTGTAGCCGATGTCGTCGGCGACCTCGGGGGCCGTCTTGTCGTAGTTGTGGAAGATGTAGGTCCAGTTGACCATGAAGGAGCCGTGGTCTCCTCCGAAGGTCGAGCCGGCCGTGCCCTCGTTGGACACGCTGAGGTCGGGGGAGCGGCCTCGGAGCTCGCGAGCTCCTCGATGACCTTGGCCGCGTCCTGGCCCTGCTTGCTGTCGATGGTGAGATCGAGGTCGACGCCCTGGTCGGCATTCTCCGCGATCTGCCCGCCGGCGCCCGCGATCAACGCGTTGATCCAGACGCTGTAACCCTCGTACTTGTTGGCCTGCACCCCGATCTGTCCGCCGTTGTCCGCGGCGGCCTTGATGATCTGGTCCCACGACACGGGCTTGGACATGTCGATGCCGGCCTTCTCGACGAAGGACTTGCGGTACCAGAGCACCTGGGTGTTGGACCAGAACGGGAAGACGACGAGCTTGTCCTCCCAGGTGGCTGCGTCCATCGCTCCTTGGAAGGTGCCCTGGTCCTCGAGCTGCTTCTTCGCATCCTGCGGGACGTCGGCGAGGAATCCGGCGGCGGCGAACTCCGCCGTGAACGGCGGGTCGAGCGACATCAGGTCGATCTCCGGGTCCTCGGCGGCGAGGCGACGGGACAGCTGGATGCGCTGCTGGCTCGAGTCCTGGGGGAGGACCTGGGTGTCGATGGTGTACTCGTCGGTCGAGCACTTCTCCGCGACTGCGTCCTGGCCGCCGGCGTCGGGGTTGATGTACCAGGTGAGGACGGTCTTGCCACTGTCCCCGCTGCAGGCCGCGAGGAGGCTGCTGGCGAGGGCCAGCGTGACCGCCGATGCGGCGATGCGCCAAGACCGCGGACGCCCGCGGCGTCGGGTCGATGAACGTGGTGCCATGCGCCCTCCTATTGAGTGACTCTCCTCACTGGTCTACTGGGTGGGGATAGGGTTTGGCAACCGCTGTTCATCCCTTTGGTCATCGCATTGCCACACGCTCGATTCCGCAACCTAAGAGGTCCGACTTGAGTCGTTGGTTCGCGCCCGGACGCATCAACCTGATCGGTGAGCACACCGACTACAACGACGGTTTCGTGCTGCCGTTCGCGCTCGCCGTCGGGTGCACCGCGACGGTGTCGGAGCGCTCCGAGGACTGGGCGGTGCGGTCGGCACAGGAGCCCGAGCCCGTCGTCGTACGACGCTCCGGCCTGGCCGACGCGGAGGACGTCCCGGAGTGGACGCGCTATGTCCTCGGCACCCTCTGGCTCCTCACTGATCGTGGGGTCGAGGTGCCTCCGCTCGAGATCGTGGTCGACTCCGACGTCCCCACGGGCGCCGGTCTCTCGTCGTCAGCGGCCCTGGTCTGCTCCGTCGTCCGCGCGGTGGACGACCACCTCGGCCTGGGCCTCGACGACGATGCGGTCTTCGCCCTCACCCGCGACGTCGAGAACGACGCCGTGGGTGCGCCGACCGGCGGCATGGACCAGCTCGTGAGCCTGCGCGGCCGGGCCGACCACGTCCTGCTCTGCGACATGCGCAGCCACGACACCCGTCCGGTGCCGCTCGACCTGGCCGGCAGCGGTCTCTCGGTCCTGGTGGCCGACACCAGGGCGCCCCACAAGCACTCGGACGGGGAGTACGGCGCGCGGCGCCGGGGTTGCGAGGAGGCGGCCCGCCTGCTCGGCGTACCAGCGCTGCGCGACGTGTCGGGGGAGGACCTCGCCGACGCGCTCCACCGGCTCGACGACGACGAGCTGCGCCGCTACGTCCGGCACGTGGTGACCGAGGACGAGCGCGTGCTCGCGGTGGCACGCCTGCTCGACGACGGACGGCTGCCGGACATCGGTCAGGCCCTGACTGCCTCGCACACGTCGATGCGTGACGACTTCCGGATCACCGTGCCGGAGGTCGACACGGCCGTCGACGCGCTGCTCTCGGCCGGCGCCCTGGGTGCGCGGATGACCGGAGGTGGGTTCGGTGGCTGCGTGATCGGGCTGGTGCCCGAGCGCGACATCGAGGCGGCGGAGGACGCCGTACGCCGTGCCTTCGCCGAGGCGGGTTTCGGGGAGCCGTCCCTCTTCACTGCGTCGCCCGAGGACGGCGCGCGACGGGTCTGACTACGCGGCGCGGTCGGCCGTGCGCACGATCGCCTCGACGAAGGTCTCGAAGAGCGCAGGGGGCAGGTCGTGGCCCATCCCGTCGATCAGCACCAGCTCGGCGCCGGGGATCGCCGCGGCGGTGGACCTCCCACCGCTGACGTGCACCATCCTGTCGGCCATGCCGTGCACCACGAGGGCGGGGACGCGGAGGCTGCGGAGCCGGTGGGTGCGGTCGGGCTGCTGGAGGATCGCCATCATCTGCCGCATCACGCCGCTGGCGCTGTAGCCGCGGTCGAACGTCTCGCCGGCCCGCACGGCAAGGCGGTCGCGGTCCGCGGGATAGCCCGGGGAGCCGATGACGTCCCAGAAGGCGACGCTGGTCTCGACGTACGACTCGCGGCCGGGCTTGCGCGGCGCGATGAGCGCCGGGATCAGGCGCGGGTCCTGCCACCCCACCGAGCGCTTGCCGGTCGTCGACATGATGCTCGTCAGCGACCGGACCCGCTTGGGGTGCTCGACGGCCACGGTCTGCGCGATCATGCCGCCCATCGAGATCCCGGCGACATGTGCGGACTCCAGGCCGAGGTGGTCCATCAGCGCGACGGCGTCCCCGGCGAGGTCGGACATCGAGTAGGGCGCCTTGACCTTGCGGCCCCCGAAGGCCCGCACCAGGTGGCTCCGCTTCACCCGCGCCCCGATCCGGGTGGAGCGGCCTGTGTCGCGGTTGTCGTAGCGCACGACGTAGAAGCCCTCGCTCGCCAGCATCACGCAGAGCTCGGTGTCCCACCACGTCATCGGCCCGCCGAGGCCCATCACGAGCAGCAGCGGCTCGCCCGCGGGGTCACCGAAGGTCTGGTAGCAGAGCTCGACCTCGTTGCCGACGGGCGCGACCAGCTCGCCGGAGACGGCGGGCGCCTCGGTGGTGTCTCGACGGGGGTAAGGCATGGCTCCAGTGAACACGACCGCCGTCCCCGAAAACACCTAAAAGGGGGTGAGGTCCCCCATACCACCGGGGGTCTGGGCTACGTTCGACGACTGTGACCCAGCGCACAATGGCGGCCTTCCTGACACCTGAGGGCTTTTCGCAGCCCTCCGTGTCGGCCGTGCTGCGCGAAGGATCGGTCGTCACCGAGGTCGGTCGCTATGCGGTCCAGGCCCTCGGCTCGCGCGGCGCGAGACGGCGTACGCACTATGGCTCGCGACCCGCGCGGCTGGCCGAGCCGGTGCTCCTCGTGCCCGGGTTCCTCGCCGGCGACGCGTCGCTCGGGCCGATGAGCAGGTCCTTGCGGCACGAGGGCTTCCGGACCTACCGCGCCGACATCCGGGCCAACGTGGGGTGCACGCTCGCCGCCGCCGCGCAGCTCGAGGAGCGGCTCGAGGAGATCGCCCAGCGTCGGGGATCGCGGGTCCGCATCGTCGGGCACAGCCTCGGCGGGATGCTCGCCCGGGGGGTCGCGGCCCGGAGGCCGGACCTGGTCGCCGGGATCGTGACGATGGGCAGCCCGATGCTGGCGCCGGGTGCGCACCACTCGTCGCTGGCTCGCAGCGTCGACCTGCTCGTGCGGCTCAACCGTGCCGGCATGCGCAACCTGATGGCCGAGGACTGCGTGGCCGGGCACTGCGCGCAGGAGAGCTTCGCCCAGGCGCGGGCCGAGCTGCCGCCGGACGTCGACTTCACCGCGATCTACTCGCGGCGCGACGGCATCGTCGACTGGCGTGCCTGCATCGACCCCGTCGCCCGGCCGGTCGAGGTGCGCTCGTCCCACGTGGGCATGGCGTTCGACCCCACGGTGATCGCCGTGGTCTCTGCCGCGCTGCGCCCGGCCCTGCTGGACGTGTCAGCCGTCGAGGTCGATCGAGGCGACATCGCGTAGCTTCGAGAGCCGGTGCTCCGCGGTGATCGAGCGGATGGTGCCGCTGCGCGAACGCATCACCAGTGAGTCCGTCGTGA
This sequence comes from uncultured Actinomycetota bacterium, assembly GCA_963708875.1. GTDB lineage: Bacteria > Actinomycetota > Actinomycetes > Propionibacteriales > Nocardioidaceae > Nocardioides. Next base: position 548,208 of record CAVPUL010000002.1, on the reverse strand, counting down.
CGGTCTCGCCGCGGTAGCGCACGCCCCGCATGAGCTCGCCGTCGGTGATGCCGGTGGCCACGAAGAACGCGTCGTCGCCGGTGACCAGGTCGTCGGTGCCGAGGACGAAGTCGGCATCGAGGTTGTGACCGGCGTCGAGGGCGCGCTGGCGCTCGTCGTCGTCCTGCGGCCACAGCCGGCCCTGGATCTTGCCGCCGATGCACTTCATCGCACACGCCGCGATGATCCCCTCGGGAGTGCCGCCCACGCCGAGGAGCAGGTCGATCCCGGTGTCGGGACGGGCGGCCATGATGGCGCCGGCGACGTCGCCGTCGGAGATGTACTTGATGCGGGCGCCGGTCTGGCGGATGGCGTCGGCCAGCGTGGCGTGACGGGGCCGGTCGAGCAGCACCACCGTGACGTCGTTGACCGAGAGGCCCTTCGCCTTCGCGACGCGGGCGACGTTCTCCTTCACCGGCAGCCGGATGTCGACGACGTCGGCGGCCTCGGGCCCGGTCACCAGCTTGTCCATGTAGAACACGGCGCTGGGGTCGTACATCGTGCCGCGCGGTGACACGGCGAGGACCGCGACGGCGTTGTTCATGCCCTTGGCGGTCAGGGTGGTGCCGTCGATGGGGTCGACCGCGACGTCGCACTCCGGTCCGGTGCCGTCGCCGACCTCCTCGCCGTTGAAGAGCATCGGAGCGTTGTCCTTCTCGCCCTCGCCGATCACGACGGTGCCCTTCATGCCGACCGAGGAGATCATCGCCCGCATCGCGTTGACGGCCACGCCGTCCGCGTCGTTCTTGTCACCGCGCCCCACCCAACGTCCTGCGGCCATGGCCGCGGCCTCGGTGACCCGCACCAGCTCGAGGGCCAGGTTGCGGTCGGGCTTGAGGTCGCTGGTGCTCATGGCGCACAGGTTAGCGACCGGCGTCGGCCGCTCCGTCGCGTGCTCCGTAGCGGCTGACCGCCGTCGCCTTCGCCGACAGCCAGACCTCGCGACCGGGCGCCAGGTCGAGCTCCATGGCGGACTCGGGGGTCAGGTCGGCGAGCAGGTCGGGAGCGGCGTGCACCAGGAGGCGTACGGCGTCGCCGTGCGGCGCGAGGGTCGCGATCGGGCCCCGCCACCGCAGCCGGGAGGAGCCCTCCGGCTCGGCCAGCGAGACGGTCACCGCGTCGGGGGTGAAGGCGATCAGGTCGTCGCCGTCGGGCACCAGGTTGAGCCCGACGAGGCGGGCGACGTGGGGCGTACGCGGCTCGGCGGCCACCTCCGCGGGCGGCCCCACCTGCGCGACCCGGCCGTCGTCGAGGACGAGCACCCGGTCGGCGAGGGTGAGCGCGTCGATCGCGTCGTGGGTGACGAGCAGCGCGATGCCGGGGAAGTCGCGCAGGTGCCGGCCGAGCTCGATGCGCAGAGCCATCTGCACGGACACGTCGAGGCCGGTGAAGGGCTCGTCGAGCAGCAGCACGTCGGGATCGGTGGCGAGCGCCCGTGCGATCGCGACGCGCTGGGCCTGCCCGCCGGACAGCTCGCGGGGCTTGCGGTCCGCGAGGTCGGCGATCCCGAAGCGCTCCAGCCACTCGCGGGCGACCGACTCGGCCGCCTGCCGGCCCTCGCCGCGGGAGCGTCGGCCGAAGGCGACGTTGTCCAGCGCGGTGAGGTGCGGGAACAGCAGCTGGCCCTGGAAGACGAGCCCCATCCGTCGCTCGCGGACGGGAGCGGTCAGCAGGTCCGTGTCGCCGAGCAGCGCCGAGCCCTCGACGTCGACCAGGCCGGCGAGTGCGTGGAGGAGGCTGCTCTTGCCCGCGCCGTTGGGGCCGATGACGGCGAGCACCTCACCGGGCTCGGCGGTGAAGCTGGCGTGCACCCGGTCGGCGACCCGGAGGTCGGCCACGAGCTGGTGCGGTGCGGCCGCGCTCACGGCGTGCCCAGCCAGTGGTCCCGGAGCGCGACGAGGACGCCGATCGAGACGACCAGCATCACCAGGCTCAGTGACAGCGCGGCGTCCTGATCAGCCTGCCGGGTGACGTAGATGAGGGTCGGCATCGTCTGGGTGGTGCCGGGATAGTTGCCGTTGAAGGTGATCGTCGCGCCGAACTCGCCCAGCGAGCGCGCCCACCCGAGCACCGTCCCGGCGATGACGCCGGGCATCGCGAGCGGCACGGTCACCCTGCGGAACGTCATCCACCGCGTGGCACCCAGCGTCGCGGCGGCCTCGTCGTACCTCGGGTCCGCCGAGCGCAGCGCCCCCTCGATCGCGATCACCACGAAGGGCATCGAGACGAACACGTGCGCCAGCACGACGCCGTACGTCGTGAAGGGGAAGGCGAACCCGGTCCGGTCGAGGAGCGGCTCACCGATCACGCCGGTGCGGCCGAAGGCGCTGCGCAGCGCCACGCCCGCGACGACCGGCGGGAGGACGAGGGGCACCGTGACCAGGGCGCGGAGCGCGCTGCGTCCGCGGAAGTCCACGCGCGCGAGCAGCCAGGCCAGCGGCAGCCCGAGCAGCAGGCAGAACACGATGGCGACGGTCGAGGTGATCAACGAGAGCCGGAGCGCGTCGAGCGCGACCCTCGAGGTGAGGTGGCCGAGCACGTCCGCCCAGCTGATGCTCGCGACCATCGCCACCAACGGGACGAGCAGGAGCAGCGCGCCGAGCGCCGCGGGCACCATCAGGATCGCTGGAGGCCTCCCGAGGCGGTCCCTCACGGGCTGCCGAATCCGGCGTCTCCGAGGATCGCCTGGCCCTCCTCCGACGTCACCCACGCGACCCAGTCTGCTGCAAGGTCGGCGTTCTCGGACTGCTCCAGGGCCGTGGCGTAGTAGGACGTGAGGTTCGCCTCGGCGTCCGGGATCTCGACGGCCTCGACGTCGTCGCCCGCCGCGACGGCGTCGGTCGCGTAGACCAGGCCGGCGTCGGCCTCGCCGGAGACGACCTTGTCCAGCGTGGCGCGGACGTCCTCCTCGAGGCTCGCGGGCTCGGCGGTGACGCCCGCGTCCTCGAGGACGGCCAGGGCGACCTTGCCGCACGGCACCTCGTCGGCACAGCGCACCCACGTGGATCCCTCGAGGTCGTCGAGGGACGCGATGCCGGCGGGGTTGCCCTTCGGCACGACGATGGTGAGGACGTTGGTCGCAAAGGTCTCGACCTCACCGGTCACCCCGGCGTCCTCGGCGATGCCCATCGACGTGGAGTCGGCCGTCGCGAGGACGTCGCCGGGCGCGCCGTCGGCGACCTGCTCGGCCAGGTCGGTGCTGGAGCCGTAGGAGAACGTCACGGTTGCGTCGTGATCCTTCTCGAAACCGGCCGCCAGCTCGCCGAAGACGTCGGTCAGCGAGGAGGCGGCGAGGACCGTCAGCTCGTTGCTGCCGGTCCCGGCGCCCTGGCCCTCTCCGTCGTCGCCACCCCCGCAGGCGGCGAGGGGGAGGACCAGGGCGAGGGAGAGCACGATCGTGCGAAGGGACGTCTTCACTTCTGGACCTCCACGACGACGTTGGTGGACTTGACGCTGGCGATGGCGCGTACGCCCGGCTCGAGCCCCAGCTCGTCGGCGGCGTCGGTGCTCATCAGCGACACCACGCGGTAGGGGCCGCAGATCATCTCGACCTGCGCCATCACGTGGTCGCGCTTGACCCGGGTGACGATCCCGCTCATCCGGTTGCGCGCGCTGACCGTGCTGGCGTGCGTACGGTCGCGCTCGGCGACCTCGCCCGACTCGACCAGCTGCTCGGCGAACTCTGCGAGGTCGGTGCCGGAGACGGTCGCGCGGCCCCCGGTGCGCTGGGACGGGATCCGGCCGGTGTCCACCCACCGGCGGATGGTGTCATCACTGACGGCCAGGATCTCTGCGGCTTCCGCGAGTCGATAGCTGATCACGCGGACAGTATGCCGCACCTGCGGAAGAACGTGCGTAGACAGTCCGCATCTGCGGATTCGGCTGTGCCGTTCCCTGCCGGGGTAGTCCCCATCGGATGGGTTGTCCCGCAGCCCCCGGAGCAACCCATCTGATGGGGACTGCACAGGCGACTGGGAGGATGGACCTCGTGAGTGGGCAGGGACGACCGAGCAGGTACAACCGCTCCTTCGGCGGCATGACCGGCGCCCTGGTCGTGACCGTGCTCGTCGTGGTCGCGTTCGTGGCGTGGCGTGGCCTCTTCAACGCCGACGTCGACGACACCCCGCAGGCGGTGGACTGGCAGGAGAGCGTGAAGCTGGCCGACGAGGCCGGGCTGCAGGTCGTCCGTCCGAGCGAGCTGCCCGCCGGGTGGACCGCCACGAGTGTCGAGCTCAAGGCCGGCGACGACCCGCGCTGGGGGCTCGGCGTCCTCACCGACGAGGGCGACTTCGTCGGGATCCGCCAGCAGGACGCGTCGGTCGACTCCCTCGTCGAGCTCTACGTCGACGAGAAGGCCGAGGCCGGCGACGACGCCACGGTGGCGTCCGACGTCACCGACACCTGGCAGACCTGGTCGGACTCCGGCGGTGACCACGGGTACTCCACCGAGGTCGGTGACGAGGCCGTGCTGGTCTACGGCTCCGCGCCGACGGAGGACATCGAGGCCTTCCTCGGCCTCCTGGCGCGCTAGCGATCAGTCCTCGGCGTCGGGGCCGATCGCCTCGTCGAGGCGCTTGCGGGCACCGTCGAGCCACTCCTGACAGATCTTGGCGAGCGCCTCCCCGCGCTCCCAGAGCGCGAGCGACTCCTCGAGGGTCGTGCCGCCGGCCTCGAGCGTGCGGACCACCTCGATGAGCTCCTCGCGGGCCTCTTCATAGCTGGGTGCGTCACTCATCGGGGTCCTCCATCAGGTCTGCTGCTTCGATGCGGTCGGTCGTGGCGTGGATCCGGCCGTCGGCGACGCGGACGGACACCGCGGCGCCCACGGCTGCCTGCGCGACCGAGGTGACGACGTGCCCGTCGGCGTCCTGGAGCACGGCGTAGCCGCGCTGGAGCGTGGCCAGCGGCGAGAGTGCCTGCGCGCGGGCACGCTGGTGGCCGATGTCGTCGGCCGCACGGTCCAGGCGGTGGGTGAGCGTACGACGCGCGCGGGCCAGCAGCTCGTCGAGCTCGTCGGAGCGGGCGGTCAACAGGTTGCGCGGGTCGGCCATCGCCGGGCGCGACCGGACCTGGCCGAGCCACTCCTGCTCACGGGCGATGCGCTGGGTGATCACCTGGCGCAGCCGGTCGCGCGCCCACGTCACGCCGTGGGCCTCCTCGGCCATGTCGGGCACGACGAGCTTGGCGGCGTCGGTGGGCGTCGAGGCGCGGACGTCGGCGACGAGGTCGAGCAGCGGCTGGTCGGGCTCGTGACCGATCGCGGAGACCACGGGCGTACGCATCGCGTGCACGGCGCGGATCATCGCCTCGTCGGAGAACGGGAGCAGGTCCTCGATCGACCCGCCACCGCGGGACACGACGACGACGTCGACCGCGGGGTTGCGCTCGAGCCTGCCCAGCGCCTCGATGACCTCCGCCGCACAGCGCTGACCCTGCATGGCGGCGTAGGCCACCTCGAACTGCACCGCGGGCCAGCGGCGACGCGCGTTGTCCAGGACGTCGCGCTCAGCCGCGCTGTTGGGCGCGGTGACCAGTCCGACCCGGCCGGGCAGGAAGGGCAGGTCTCGCTTGAGCTCCGGGGCGAACAGCCCCTCGGCGGCCAGCAGCTGGCGGCGACGCTCGAGCCGGGCGAGCAGCTCGCCGAGGCCGATCATCTTGATCTCGCGCGCGGCCAGCGAGAACGAGCCGCGGTTGGCGTAGAAGGTGGGCCGGGCGTTGACCACCACGCTGGCACCCTCGACGAGGGGCGGGTTCATCGAGTCGAAGAGCGAGCGCTGGCAGGTCAGGGTGACCGAGATGTCGGCCACCGTGTCGCGCAACGTCATGAAGACGGTGTTGACCCCGGGACGCCGGTTGACCTGGGCGATCTGGCCCTCGACCCACACGCTGCCGAGCCGGTCGATCCACTGCGTGACGGCATTGGCGACGGCCCGCACCGGGGCCGGCGACTCGGCCGTGGCGTCGCGGAGTGAGGGCACGCGGTGAGGATAGGGGAGCGCACGGACACGCCCGTAGACTCGGACCCATGACAGACCTCGGCCTGCCCCCGGTCCTCGACCCCGAGACCGCCAAGAACGTGCTGCTCGCAGCCCCTCGCGGCTACTGCGCCGGGGTCGACCGGGCCGTGATCACCGTCGAGAAGGCACTGGACCTCTACGGCGCCCCGGTCTACGTCCGCAAGCAGATCGTGCACAACAAGCACGTCGTGGCCAACCTCGAGTCGCGCGGCGCGATCTTCGTCGAGGAGCTCGACGAGGTGCCCGAGGGTCGCACCGTCGTCTTCTCCGCCCACGGTGTCTCACCCGCAGTCCATGAGCAGGCCGCGGAGCGCGGGCTGAAGACGATCGACGCGACCTGCCCGCTCGTCACCAAGGTCCACCACGAGGCCAGGCGCTTCGCCAGCGACGACTACGACATCCTGCTCATCGGGCACGAGGGGCACGAAGAGGTCGAGGGCACCGCAGGCGAGGCGCCCGACCACATCCAGCTCGTGCAGAGCCCCGACGACGTGGCCGGCATCGTCGTACGCGATCCCGCCAAGGTCGCCTGGCTGTCGCAGACCACGCTGAGCGTCGACGAGACGCTGGAGACGGTCGCCGCGATCCGGGAGAAGTTCCCGCTCCTGCTCGACCCCCCGAGCGACGACATCTGCTACGCCACCCAGAACCGTCAGCTCGCCGTGAAGGAGATCTCGCCGAGCGCCGACCTGGTGATCGTGGTCGGCTCGCGCAACTCCTCCAACTCGGTCCGCCTGGTCGAGGTGGCGCTCGAGGCCGGCGCCAAGGCGTCGTACCTCGTCGACGACCACACCGAGATCGACGAGGCCTGGCTCGACGGCGTCGACACGGTGTCGGTGACCTCCGGTGCGTCCGTACCGGAGGACCTGGTCGAGGGCGTGCTCGCGTTCCTGTCCGAGCGCGGCTACCCCGACGCGCGCGCCGTGCACTCGGCGGAGGAGTCACTCATCTTCGCGCTGCCGCCCGAGCTCCGTCGCGACCTGCGCGCAGCCCAGCGAGCCTGAGGCACGCACGATGGCCCGCTTCGTCGACATCCACCCCGACAACCCGCAGCCACGGCTGGTCTCCCAGGTCGTCGAGGCGCTCCGCAACGACGAGCTGATCGCCTACCCGACCGACTCCGGCTACGCGCTCGGCGCCCAGCTGGGCAACCGGGACGGCCGCGATCGGATCCTCAAGATCCGCGAGCTCGACGACCGGCACCACTTCACGCTCATGTGCAAGGACTTCGCCCAGCTCGGGCAGTTCGTCCACGTGGAGAACTACGCCTTCCGGGCGATCAAGGCCGCGACGCCGGGCCCGTACACGTTCATCCTGCCGGCCACCGGCGAGGTCCCGAAGCGGCTGATGCACCCCAAGAAGCGCACCGTCGGCGTCCGCATCCCCGACCACGCGCTCGTGTGCGCACTGCTCGAGGAGCTCGGCGAACCGATCCTGACCAGCACCCTCATCCTCCCCGGCGAGACCGAGGCGCGGACCATGGGCTGGGAGATCAAGGAGGACCTCGACCACGTCGTCGACATCGTCGTCGAGTCCGGCGAGGTCACGGCCGAGCCCACCTCGGTGATCGACTGGTCCGAGGCCGAGCCCGTCGTCGTACGCCACGGGGCGGGCGACGTCTCGCGCTTCGAGGAGTGACCGGGCGCTTCGTGCCCGTCAGGCGACCGGCTGGCTGAGCTCGCGGCTCAGCTCGGTGGCCATGTCGGCGTCGCCCTCGCGGTGCAGCCGCCACCCGAGCCAGCCCAGGCAGAGGGCGTAGCCGAGGAAGAGCGCGATGCCGTGCGTGGCGACACCCGAGACGACCGCCTGGATCAGGCTGTCGGCACGATCGGCGACAGCCTCGCGCGCGACGAGGGCGACGAAGGTGAACACGGTCGTCATCAGCAGCGGCGGGAGGAGCGCGACCATGTAGAAGTCGCGCCGGCGCACGAGCGCGGCCAGACCGAGGCACAGCACCATGAAGCACAGGTCGAAGAAGAGGGTGAGGCGCCCGACCAGCAGCACGTCGATGCTGACCGCGGTGAGCGTGACGGCGACGCCGAGGGACACCACCTGGCGGCCCGGCTCGCGCCCGACCTCCCAGAACACGTCGGCCTGGTTCACGACGCTCAACCTAGGACTCACCTCACGCACCCTCCGCGCGGCGCGCCGGGAGGTCCCCGGAGCGGGGAAGGTCCTGCTGTGCGAGCAGGTCGTCGAGCGTCGGGTCGGCCAGGGCGCTGGGCACCCCGTCGAGCGCCGTCAGCTCGGGCGCAGCCGGCGAGCGCGGGACGGCCGCGACCTGGCGCGGGGCGTCGAGCGTCTCCGAGGTCACCCCGAGCTCGGCGAAGCGGCGCGCGGAGACCAGGACCCTGCCCTCCAGCGAGCCCATCGCCTGGTTGTAGGCGGCGACGCTGGCCCCGAGCGAGCGACCGACCCGGTCGAGGTGGCCGGCCATCGAGCCGAGCCGGGCGTGCAGCTCCTGGCCGAGCCGCTGCACCTCGTGGGCCTGGGCGTTGAGCAGCTCGTGCTGCCAGCCCTGGGCGACGGTGCGCAGGAGCGCGATCAGGGTGGACGGCGTCGCCAGCACGACGTTCTTCGCCGCGGCCTGCTCGACGAGGTCGGGCACGGCCTGGAGCGCCGCCTGCAGGATCGCCTCGCCGGGCAGGAACAGCACGACGAACTCGGGCGTCCCGGCCAGCGCCTCCCAGTAGCGCCGCGACCCGAGGTCGGCGACGTGCTTGCGGACGTGCTCGCCGAGCCGGACCAGCGCCTGCTCGTGCTCGGCGGGGTCGTCGGAGCCGGTCAGGTCGAGGAACGCCGCCAGTGGCGCCTTGGCGTCGACGGCGATCGTGCGCCCACCGGCCAGGGTCACGACGAGGTCGGGACGCAGCCGGCCGTCGTCGAGGCGCACCTGCTCGGTGAAGTCGCAGTGGTCGACCATCCCGGCGAGCTCGACGGTGCGACGCAGGTGCAGCTCGCCCCACTGGCCGCGGACCTGGGGCTTGCGCAGCGCGGCGGACAGCGTGCTCGTCTCGCGACGCAACGTGTCGGTCGACAGGCGTACGTCGCTCACCTGCTGGTGCAGCTGGGCCTGCCAGGCCACCCGGTCGTGGGCCAGGTCGCTCAGCTGGTCCTGCAGGCGCTCGAGGCCGTCCTTGACCACGGCGTGGTCGGCGACGCGCTGCTGCAGCGCGACCACGGCGACGTCGTCCTCGGGGCGGCTGCGTGACCACAGCACGCCGATGACGGCACCGAGCGCGAGGCCCACGGCGAGGACCAGCGCCAGGGTGAGCAGCAGGGGGAAGGTGTCCATGGATCCAGCATGGAGGGGACCACCGACAGCGCGTGGGAGGTCAGGTGCCCCGGAACGTACGCCGGTAGGCCGAGGGCGAGACGCCCACGGTCGTCCGGAGGTGCTGGCGCAGCGAGGCGGCGGTGCCCATCCCGGCCCGGGTCGCGACCTGGTCGACCGGCAGGTCGGTGGCCTCGAGCAGGTGCTGGGCGTGGCGGATCCGCTGCTGGGTGACCCAGGCGCCGGGGGACTGGCCGGTCTCCTCGCGGAAGCGGCGGGTGAAGGTCCGCACGCTCATCGACGAGCGCCGCGCGAGGGTGGTCACGTCGAGCGACTGGTGGAGGTGCGCCTGCGCCCAGGCGCGTACGTCGCTGGTGGCCTCGTCCGTGCGTCGCGGGACGTGCCGCTCGATGAACTGCGCCTGGCCGCCGTCGCGCCACGGCGGCACGACCATGTGGCGCGCGACCGCGTTGGCCACGGCGGAACCGTGGTCGGAGCGGACCAGGTGGAGGCAGAGGTCGATGCCGGCGCTGAGCCCGGCCGAGGTCAGCACGCGGCCGTCGTCGGTGAAGAGGACGTCCTCGTCGACGGCCACGGCGGGGTGGAGGCGGCGGAAGTCGTCGGCGTACTTCCAGTGCGTCGTGGCCCGGTGTCCGTCGAGGATCCCGGCCGCGGCCAGGACGAAGGCTCCGGTGCAGATCGAGACCCAGCGGGCGTCGCTCGGGACCGTGGCGAGCGCGTCGCGGAGGTCGTCGGGGAGCGTGCCCTCGTGCCGCGGGCCGTGGATCATCGTGCCGGGCACGATGACCGTCTGGGCGGTGGCGAGGGCGGAGGCGTCCGCCGACGGGGCGATGGCGTAGCCCTTGCTCGCCTGCACCGGGGCGCCGTCCACCGACACGACCTGGACGTCGTAGAGCGGGTGCCCGGCCTCGTCGAAGGCCTCGCCGAGCACCTGCGGCGGGATGGTCAGGTCGTAGCCGATCACCGGCGGGATCGCGAGCACGACGACGCGGTGGGGGACGGGTGGACGCGACGACATGGCCGGATTCTTTCACATGTTGGCAATTCTGCCACTCGCTCGGAACGGTCGCCCTCGCCCAGACTGGCGTCGTGACGATGACGAGCCCGCCGCCGCCTGCTGTCGACCGCGCGCCGCGGGTCCACTTCGCCTGGATCGTCGCCGCGGTCGCGTTCGTGACCCTCGTCGGCGCTGCCGCCTTCCGCTCCGTCCCGGGCGTGCTGATCGAGCCCCTGCACGACGAGTTCGGCTGGTCGCACGGCCTGATCGGGTCGGCCGTCTCGCTCAACCTCATGCTCTTCGGGCTGATCTCGCCGTTCGCGGCAGCACTGATGGACCGCTTCGGCGTGCGCCCGGTCGTCACCTTCGCGCTCGTCATGGTCTCGATCGGCAGCGGGCTGACCGTCTTCATGACCGAGCCGTGGCAGCTGATCCTGTGCTGGGGCCTGCTCGTCGGCATCGGCACCGGCTCGATGTCCATGGCGTTCGTCGCCACCATCACCAGCCGCTGGTTCGTCGCCCGGCGCGGCCTGGTGAGCGGCATCCTCACGGCAGGCAACGCGACGGGCCAGCTGATCTTCCTGCCCGTCGTGGCGTGGTTCGCCACCAACCACGGCTGGCGCACGGCGGCCGTGCTGGCCGCCGCGGCCGCGCTGGCCGTCGTACCTCTCGTGCTGCTCTTCCTCCGCAACCACCCGGCCGACATGGGCCTCCAGGCGTTCGGAGCCACCGAGGCCGATCCCGGCCCGCCTCCGCACCAGCAGGTCGGGTCGACCGCCGGCCGCGCGCTCTCGGTGCTGCGCGACGCGGCCCGCAGCCGCACGTTCTGGCTGCTCTCGGGCGGCTTCGCGATCTGCGGCGCGACCACCAACGGGCTCATCGCGACGCACTTCGTGCCGGCCGCCCACGATCACGGCATGCCCGCGACGACGGCCGCGTCGCTGCTCGCCGTCGTCGGCATCTTCGACGTGGCGGGGACGATCGCGTCCGGCTGGCTCACCGACAAGGTGGACCCACGGCTGCTGCTCGTCGGCTACTACGTCCTGCGCGGCGTCGGCCTGATGACCCTGCCGGCGCTCCTGTCACCGCACGTCGCGCCCAGCATGTGGGTCTTCATCATCGTCTACGGCCTGGACTGGGTCGCGACGGTTCCGCCGACGGTGGCGCTGTGCCGCGAGTGGTTCGGCGCTGCGTCGGGCCCGATCGTGTTCGGCTGGGTCTTCGCCAGCCACCAGATCGGCGCGGCCGTCGCGGCCACGGGCGCCGGGCTCATCCGCGACATCACCGGTGGCTACGACCCGGCCTTCTACGCCGCGGCCGGGCTGTGCGTCGTCGCCGGCCTGATGTCGTACGCCATCCGCAGGACGCCCGTGACGGGGTCGGCGCAACCGGTCGTCACGATGTGACGGCGCGGCTCACGCCTCCTGGGTGACAACCCCGACACGAGGAGGCAGCAATGCCCAGCGCCAGCAAGATGACCACCCCGGTGAGCGTGGACCTTCCGGTCCTGCAGGGCCGGTACGCCGAGCTCGACGGCTACACCGTCGGCTTCGAGACCTATCCGGAGGACGTCGATCCGTCGGCGTACTTCCGTGGACTGCCCGACGACCGCTGCCAGTGCCCGCACTGGGGCGTCGTCCAGACCGGCCAGATCACCTTTCGCTGGGCCGACCACGACGAGACCTACGGCAGCGGCGACGCGTACTACGCCGCACCCGGTCACCTCCCGCTGATCTCGGCAGGGACGTCGGTCGTCGAGTTCAGCCCGACGGACGACCTCGACCGCACGATGGCCGTGGTCGGGGCCAACCTGGCCGGGGCGGGTGCATGATGACCAGCGTGCTGGACGAGACGGCGGTGACCGCCAGCGTCGCGCGACTGGTCGCGTGGCTGGAGCGCGGCGAGACGGAGGGCCTCTTCGCGCCCGACGTCTTCGCCGACCTGACCTTCCCGCACTGGCGCATCCAGGTGCAGGGCGCCGAGGAGATGGACCGGCTCAAGGCTGAGATGCACCCACCCGCCGGCACCACCCGCATCGAGGACGTGCGCCGCACCGAGGGCGGATTCGTGGCCAGGTGCGAGGAGCGCTGGGAGAGCGACGGACAGCAGTGGTACTGCCGCGAGGCCTTCATCTGCGACCTCGACGAGCGAGGCAGGATCACGGAGGTCGCCTACTACTGCACCGGCGACTGGGACGAAGCACGCGTCGCCGATCACGCGCAGGCGGTGACGTTGCTGCGGCCGTGATGCCACGATGTCGACATGGGAGACGGCGAGGTCACAGCGCGCACGCAGGAGGCGCTCGACCTCGCCGACACCTATGTCTTCGGCACCGTCCCGGGCCGCATCCCGGCGGTCCTCTTCGAGGCGTACGACGCCACGGCCGAGCCCCGCGACAGGGCACTCCTGGGTGCCGCGCTGGCCCGCTGCTGGGCGTACGCCGGCGAGCACGAGCGGGCCGTGCCGTTCGCCGTCGCCGCAGTGCGCCAGGCAGAGGAGTGCGCCGATCCCATCGTCCTCGCGGTCGCCCTCGACGCAGCGCTCGCGACCCACTGGGGTCCCGACGAGCTCGAGGTGCGGGTCGACCTCAGCCGCAGGCTCGCCGACGCGGCAGCCCACCTCGCCGACGTCGACGCTCGCACCCGCGCCCACCTGTGGCTGCTCACCGTGGCCGTCGAGACCCTCGACGTCAGCGAGCTCAACCGTCAGATGCGGGCTCTGGAGCAGCTCGGCGAGGAGAGTCGACGTGCGCAGTTCTTCGCCGCCTCCCGCCGCCTCATGCTCGACCTGATGCGTGGACGCACCGACACCCTGCCCCACCTCCTGGCACTGGCCGAGGAGACCGCGGACGAGCTCCCGGACGGACACCTGGTGGTCGGAGCGCTGCGCGGCTACGGGGGAGTGCAGGCGGCCGACCCGGCCACCCTGGAGCTGGCGCGATGGGCCGAGCAGCTGGCGGTCGACGAGGGCATCAGGGAGCTGCACGCGGAGATCGCGTGGATCTGTGCGGGCCTCGGTGACCTCGACGGCGCACGGCGACTGGCGGGGGTCTTCGACGCCCGCGTGCTCCGCAGCCTCCCGCGCGACCACAACTACCTCCTGGTCCTGCAGCTGCTCCTCGATGTCGGGCTGCTCGCCGACGTCGATCAGCTGGTCGAGGACGTCACACCTCTCCTCATGCCGTACGCCGGCCGCGCGGTGGTCAACGCCGGTGCGGTGATGTTCCACGGAGTGACCGACGACACCCTGGCGCGCGCCAGCGATCGGTTGGGGGACCGGGAGCTGGCGATGGCGCTGCGCGCCAAGGCCCTCGCGACCTACAGCCGGATCGGTGCGAGCTGGTGGCACGACCGGCTGGATCGGGCGCTGCCGGCATCGCCCACAGCACCCACCGTGTCCACCACCATGACGCTGAGGTCCGGGCCGCCGGGTGTCTGGCTGATCGGCCGGGGCAGCACCGAGACTGCGGTCCCGTCGCGTCGCGGCTTCGAGCACCTCCACGCGCTGGTGTCCCGACCGGGTGTGGAGATGACGGCGCTCGACCTGGCCGGCGGTCCCGCGACGGTCGAGCAGGGCGGGCTCGGCGAGATCGCCGACACGCACGCACTGGCGTCCTACCGCCGACGGCTGCAGGAGATCGACCACGAGCTCGACGACGCGGACCACCGGGGTGACCGGGACCTCGGCGAGCGTCTCGACGCCGAGCGCGTGGCGGTCCTGGCCGAGCTCCGTGCCGCGACCGGGCTCGGTGGCCGGCCACGCATGAGCGGGAGCAGCAACGAACGGGCCAGGGTGACCGTGCGCAAGGCAGTGAGCGGCGCGCTGGAGGCGATCCACGCGGTCGACCCCGTGGTCGCGCGGCACCTGATGACGTACGTGCACACCGGGCTGCGCTGCCGCTACGAGCCGGACCCCGACTCACCCGTGGAGTGGCGGCTCTAGTCAGCCCAGGTCGACGACGACCGGCGCGTGGTCGGACGGCGAGCCCGTGCCCTGGGCGGGGTCGCGCTCGTCCTTGTCGATGAACGCGCCCTCCACCCGCGCGGCGAGGGACGGCGAGGCGAGGACGAAGTCGATCTTCAGCCCACGGTCGCGCTCGAAGCGCTGGCGGTAGTAGTCCCAGTAGGTGTAGCCCGGCGCGTGCGCGCGGGTCACCTCGGCGTACCCGTCGTCGAGGAAGCCCTGGAAGGCCGCCCGCTCCGGCGGCGTGACATGGGTCGACTTCGCGAACTGTGCCGGGTCGAAGACGTCGTCGTCGGTCGGGCAGATGTTCCAGTCACCGACCATCGCGGTCGGCTCGTCGAGCCAGCCGCGCGCGTCCTCCCGGAGCCGCGCGAGCCAGTCGAGCTTGTAGGCGTAGTGCGGGTCGTCGGGCTTGCGTCCGTTGGGGATGTAGAGCGACCAGATGCGTACGCCGCCGCAGGTCGCGCCGATCGCACGCGCTTCCTCGGCCGCGGGGTCGCCCCAGGTCGGCATGCCGGCGAAGCCGACCTGGACGTCCTCCAGCCCGACGCGCGAGAGCAGCGCGACGCCGTTCCACTGGTTGACCCCGGCCACGGCGATGTCGTAGCCGAGGGCCTGCAGGCCCATCAGCGGCAGCTGGTCCTCGCGGGCCTTGGTCTCCTGCAACGCGAGCACGTCGATGTCGTGGCGCTGCACGAAGGCCTCGACGCGGTCGATGCGGGAGCGGAGGGAGTTGACGTTCCAGGTGGCGATGCGCACGGCTCCACCCTAGGGAGACCCGTGGACCGCGGCGCTGCCCGGTAGCGTCTGCGCGTGCCCACAGCGTCCTCCACGATCCTCTCCGCCCGTGATCTCGAGTTCATGCTCTTCGAGTGGCTCGACGCCGAGAAGCTGAGCGAGCGCCCGCGCTTCGCCGAGCACGATCGCGCGTCCTACGACGCCCTGCTGGCGTTGTGCGAGGAGCTCGCGACCGAGCACTTCGCCCCGCACTACCGCAAGAGCGACACCGAGGAGCCGACCTTCGACGGCACCAAGGTGACGCTGATCCCGGAGATCGAGGCGGCCCTGCAGAAGTTCGCCCAGGCCGACCTGCTGACGCTGACCCTCGACGAGGAGCACGGCGGCCTCCAGGTGCCGCACGTGGTGGCGTCGGCCTGCATGGCGTGGTTCACCGCCGCCAACATCGGCACCGCGGCGTACTCCTTCCTCACCGTCGCCAACGCCGGGCTCCTGCTCGCGCACGGCTCGCCCGAGCAGGTCGAGCGCTACGTCGCGCCGATGCTGGAGGGCCGGTTCTTCGGCACGATGACGCTGTCCGAGCCGCACGCCGGCTCGAGCCTGGGCGACGTGGTCACGCGAGCGGTGCCTGCCGACGACGGCACCCACCGGATCTTCGGCAGCAAGATGTGGATCTCCGGCGGCGACCACGAGATGGGCGACAACATCGTCCACCTGGTGCTGGCCAAGCTGCCCGACGCACCGGCCGGCTCCCGCGGGATCTCGCTGTTCATCGTGCCGAAGTACCTCGTCGGCGAGGACGGCTCGATCGGCGAGCGCAACGACGTCGCGCTCGCCGGCATCAACCACAAGCTCGGCAGCCGCGGCACCGTCAACACCGCGCCGGTCTTCGGCGACGGCGCCTTCACGCCTGGCGGTGCGCCGGGCGCCGTCGGCTACCTCGTCGGCGAGCCCCACAAGGGCCTGTCCTACATGTTCCACATGATGAACGCCGCTCGCCTCGGTGTCGGGATGTCGGCCACGACGACGGCCTACACCGCGTACCTCAAGTCGCTGGCGTACGCCCGCTCCCGTCCGCAGGGCCGGTCGCTGACGGCTGCCGACCCGACCGGGCCGCAGGTGCCGATCATCGAGCACGCGGACGTACGCCGGATGCTGCTCGCGCAGAAGTCGTACGTCGAGGGGGCGCTGGCGCTCAACCTCTGGTGCAGCCGGCTGCTCGACGAGCAGGCGACCGCCGCCGACGACGCCGAGCGGCTCGCCGTCGGCCAGCTGCTCGACGTGCTGACGCCGATCGCGAAGTCGTGGCCCTCGCAGTGGGGCCAGGAGTCCTGCAGCCTGGCGATCCAGGTGCTCGGTGGATCGGGCTACACCCGCGACTACGACGTCGAGGCGCACTGGCGCGACCAGCGGCTCAACCCGATCCACGAGGGCACCCACGGCATCCAGGCGCTCGACCTGCTCGGTCGCAAGGTGCTGGGTGGCGGTGGCGCCGCGCTGCTCGCGCTGGCCGCCCGGATCGAGCAGACCGTCGGTCACGCGACCGACCTCGGCGGTGAGCCCGCGGCCCACGCGGCCGCGCTCAAGGCGATGGTCGACCGGCTGGGCGAGGTGACCTTCGGTCTCGCCGGGCTCAGTGGGGGCCCCGAGCGGATCATGGCCAACGCCACGGTCTACCTCGAGGCCGTCGGCCACGTCGTGATCGCGTGGATGTGGCTCGAGCAGCTCGTGGCAGTGGGCGAGAAGGACGGCGACTTCTACGACGGCAAGCGGGCTGCGGCCCGCTACTTCTTCGGCTGGGAGCTGCCCAAGGTCACGCCGATGCTCGACCTGCTCGCGTCCGGGGACACGACCACGCTCGACATGCGCGCGGCCTGGTTCTAGGCGCCCTGCTCCAGGAAGTCGGCCAGCAGCCGGGGCGTCGCCGCGTGCGCGAGCGCGACGGCCACGTCGAGGCGTACGTCGCGGACCAGCACGCGCTCGTTGCCCGCGGCCGTGGTGGCGACCAGGTCGGTGAGCCCGCTGCGGCGCTGCCACCACGACTGCGAGACCACCCAGCCGATGATGCCGTCGGTCTCGAGGACGGTGCGGATGCGGGCGAGCTGGCCGCTGCCGGCGACGAGGTGGTCGCCCGCGAGGGCGTGGCCGAGGTGGCGGTACGACGCCTCGCCGACCGCCGCGGCCGCGCCCAGGAGGACGACGCCCAGGAGGGCGACCCACCACCACGCGAGGTCGAACCACCAGGCAGCACCAGCCACCGCGACCAGCACCACGAGGGCGCCACGGAGCTGGCGGAACCATGCCCGGCGGCGGGCGCGGGGGCCGTGCTCGACGAGAGGACCGGTGAGCGGGCCGCGGTGCTCCAGGACGGACTCGCCCACCCCGATCGCGACCGTCCGCGGGCACGGCGGCAGCACCTGGGTGACCCCGCTCTCGACGCCCGTCGCGAGGGTGGAGAGCTCGGCGCCGCCGACGACCCTCAGCAGCAGGGCTTCGGTCATCTGCACGCCTCGGACCTTGGCCTCCTCGACCGTGATCGAGCGCGTGGTGAAGAGCCCGCTGGTGAGGTGCAGTGACCCGTGCTCGCGCACCAGCAGGAAGCGCCACCACTGGACGACGTAGCCGGTGACCGACACCACCAGCCAGATCGCCAGACCACCGATCGCGAGGACGAGCGCCACCGCGGCCAGGGCGAACTGGGTCAGCCAGCCCCACGCGGAGCGGGCGGTCTCCTCGTTCCAGATCGGGAGGTCGTCGCCGAACTGGGAGATCGCGCCGACCGCGCCGGCCAGCAGCACGAGCCGACCGAGGCTGAACGGGGCGAAA
This sequence comes from uncultured Actinomycetota bacterium, assembly GCA_963708875.1. Classification (GTDB taxonomy): domain Bacteria; phylum Actinomycetota; class Actinomycetes; order Propionibacteriales; family Nocardioidaceae; genus Nocardioides. The sequence goes on along the minus strand of CAVPUL010000002.1, from coordinate 530,333 downwards.
CGCAGCCAGGACCAGTCGATCCGGGCGAGCTCGACGGGAGCGGCCTCGGGGACGGGGACCGGGGTCGGGAGATCGTCATCAGGTGGATCGGTGGTGGCCACGACGGGTGCCTCGCGCCGGCGCAGCAGCGTCGTACGCAGTGCCTGCGCGTCGGCGGCCGAGAGCGCGTCGAGCGTGATGCGGTCGTCGTCGACGCCCGTGCCGATCTCCACCTTCTGCAGGCCGAGGACCCGGTGCAGCAGCGACGCCTCCAGGTCGACGCTGCGGACGCGGTCGAGCGGCGCGGTGGACGTGTTCTTGTTGAGGAGCCCCTTGCGCACCTGGATCTGGGTGTCGCTGAGGCGGTAGTGCGTGGTCAGCCACGGCAGCGCGCCGAGGACCAGTGGGGCGATCACGAGGAGCGGGAGGATGAGCCACTCGAAGCCGTCGCTCCGGCTCAGCCCGACCACGGCGACGATGACCGGCACGACCGCCTGGCCGATGGCCTTGACCGGGTCGAGCAGCAGCTTGAGGGGGCTCAGCCTCGACCACCCGTCGCCGGGCGAGGGGATCACGTCGCGTCGTCCTGCTCCGTGGCGGCGGCGGTGATGGCGGTCAGCCGCGCCACGACCTCACGCGCCGTGTCGGCGTCGAGGCAGTCGACCGTGATGGGCCCGGCCGCCGAGGCTGTGGTGACGGTGATCGAGGCCAGACCGAAGAGCCGCATCAGCGCGCCCTGACGCGAGTCGACCGTCTGCACCCGGCTGATCGGCGCGATGCGGGCCTGGCGCCCGATCCAGCCCTCACGCGTGTGCACGGCGGTGTCGGTGACCTCCCACCGGTGGACGCGATAGCGGATCCGCGGCATCAGGACCACGTGGGCGACGGCCGCGGCGGCCACGAGCAGGACGAGCAGGATCATCCAGCCGGGGACGTCGGGGATGACGACGTACGCCACGACGGCGGCGATGACGATCACCGCGTCCCCCAGCAGTGCGGACACCCTCCAGAACGGGACCGCCCGCGGCGAGACCCGGTGCGCGGGCTCGCGCAGCACCGGAGCCCGCACGATCGGCGCGCCCACGATCGGCTCGGCCCCCATGTCGCTCATGAGCCGAGTCTTGCAGGTGTCCCTCGTGCTTTATGTACGCCCGTCGCACCGCCGTAGACTCCCGGCCCGTGGCTCTCACCATCGGCATCGTCGGTCTCCCCAACGCGGGCAAGTCGACGCTCTTCAACGCACTGACCAAGAACGACGTCCTCGCGGCGAACTACCCGTTTGCGACGATCGAGCCCAACGTGGGTGTCGTCGGGGTCCCCGACGAGCGGCTCCCGCAGCTCGCCGAGGTCTTCGAGTCGGCCAAGATCCTCCCGGCCACCGTCGAGTTCGTGGACATCGCGGGCATTGTGCGCGGCGCGTCCCAGGGTGAGGGCCTCGGCAACAAGTTCCTCGCCCACATCCGCGAGTCGGCCGCGATCTGCCAGGTCACCCGCGTCTTCCGCGACGAGGACGTCACGCACGTCGACGGCGAGGTCGACCCGGCCAACGACATCTCGACGATCCAGACCGAGCTGATCTTCGCCGACCTCGAGACCGTGGAGAAGGCGATCGCCCGGCTCGAGAAGGAGTCGCGCAAGGTCAAGGACCTCGTCGCGAACCTCGAGGCCGCCAAGGCCGCCAAGGACGCCCTCGAGTCCGGCACGCCGATCATCAACACCTCCATCGACCGCTCCCTGCTGCGCGAGCTGTCGCTGCTCACGGCCAAGCCCCTCATCTACGTCTTCAACTGCGACGCCGACGAGCTCGCCGACGAGGCGCTCAAGGACAAGATGCGCGCGATCATCGCGCCGGCCGAGGCGATCTTCCTCGACGCGAAGTTCGAGGCCGACCTGGCCGAGATGGACGACGACGAGATGGCGCACGAGATGCTCGCCGAGATGGGCATCACCGAGTCGGGCCTCGACCAGCTCGCCCGCGTCGGCTTCGACACCCTCGGCCTGCAGACCTACCTGACCGCCGGGCCCAAGGAGACGCGGGCCTGGACGATCAAGCAGGGCGCGACCGCCCCTGAGGCCGCCGGTGTCATCCACACCGACTTCCAGAAGGGCTTCATCAAGGCCGAGATCGTCTCGTTCGCCGACCTGATGTCCGCCGGCACCATGCAGAAGGCCAAGGAGGCCGGCCGGGTGCGCATGGAGGGCAAGGACTACGTCATGGCCGACGGCGACGTGGTGGAGTTCCGCTTCAACGTCTGACGGTTCACTGTTTTTGCAGGTCAGACCGCTATTTCGGCGTCCCGTCAGGCCCGCTTTGCCTCACTGTGCCCTCACCCGAACCAACGACTTCGGCAAACAGGTGTGCCGCAGCGTCCCTCACCCGGTCCTCCGCAGAGGGCCACAGATGGACATAAGTGGTCAGCGTCGATCGTCGGGGTGAAGGGACGCACCGTGATCCCGCTGAGCCGGGAGCCGGACAGCATGAAGGCCTGGAGGATCGTGATCCCGACCAGCAAGGTCGACCCGGAGCCGAGGGCTCACGTCGGGCATGAATGGATCTACGTCCTCTCCGGGCGGGTGCGGCTGCTGATGGGTGAGCACGACTCGGTTCTCGAGCCGGGAGACGTGGTGGAATTCGACACGCAGGTGCCCCACTGGTCCGGCAGCACCGGTGCAGGACCGGCGGAGATCCTCAGCATCTTCGGCCGCCCAGGCGAGCGCATGAGGCACCGGCCCCCAGGGCCGTAGGCCGGTGCTCATCACCCCGCCGCACGACCCCGGCACCCATCGCGGGGGCAACCGGGGCGGCGAGGCGTACGACAGGTCAGCGGGTCATCAGCTCCTCGGTGCGAGCGGCAACGGGGGCGGTGTCCGTCGGCGCGAGGGGGGCGTCTTTTTCCTCGAGCTCGATGTCGACGTTCGGCAGGACCTTGTCCAGCCAGCGGGGGAGCCACCAGTTGGCGTCGCCGAGGAGCGACATGGTCGCCGGCACCAGGACCATGCGGATGAGCGTCGCGTCAACCGCGACCGCGGTCGCCAGGCCCAGCCCGAGCATCTTGACCGAAGGAACCGGGCTGCCCACGAAGCTGAGGAAGACGGCGATCATGATGAGCGCGGCAGAGGTGATGATCCGTCCCTGTGCCGGCCAAGCCGCGGGCGACCGACTCTGCGTTGTCACCCGTCGCGCGGTATTCCTCCCGGATGCGCGAGAGCAGGAACACCTCGTAGTCCATCGAGAGTCCGAAGAGGATCGGGAACATGATGACCACGATGAGCGAGGTGATGGGGGTCGGTCCGTCGAGCCCCAGCGAGCTCGACTCCCCAGCCCCACTGGAAGATCGCGACCAGGACTCCGTAGGCGGCGCCGATCGAGAGCACGTTCATCACGGCCGCCTTGAGCGGCACCGCCACGGACCGGAAAACCAGCATCAGCAGGAGGAACGAGACGCCGATCACGGCGCCGATGAAGAGTGGCAGCGTCTTCTTGAGCTGGCTGTTCAGGTCATCGGTGATGGCCGTGATCCCTGTGACGTAGGTGTTGTCCGGGATGACCGAGCGCACGCGTTCGATGACGGCCGACGTCTTGGCGTCCGCCGGACCGCCGTCCGGGAGCGCGTTGAACACGACGGTGCTCCCGTCGGCGGAGGTCTGGGGCTCACCCACGGACACGATGCCTGGGACGTCCGCGATCGCTGTCGCCACGCTCGCCACGTCGTCGGCCCCTCCGGCGGTCACGGAGTCGAGATCCATGACGACAGTGAGCGGGGCGTTGAAACCGATGCCGAATCCCTCGGTCAGGAGGTCGTACGCCTGCCGGTGCGTGGTGTGCGCGGGTGCGTCTCCGGCCGCGGGAAACGCGGTCTGGATCGTCAGGGCCGGCGCCGCGATCACCGCGAGCATGGCGACCGCACCCAAGAGGTAGGGCCACGGGCGCCGGGAGACGTGGTGACCGAACCGCCACCAGGCGCTGTCCTCGGTGCGGACAGCGGGCGGTGGCGTCGTACCAGCCGGCCAGAGTCGATCCGGTCCCCCAGCAGGGTGAGAAGTGCGGGCAGCAGGGTCACAGCCGCGGCGACGGCGCTGAGCACCATCAACGCGGTGGCGAGACCGATGGAGGTCAGGATGCCCAGGCCCGTGATGCCGAGGGCCGCCGTGGCGAACATGACGGTCCCCCCGGCGAAGACGACCGCGGTGCCCGAGGTGGCCATCGCGTTCGACAGGGCCTGGGTGTTGTCCTGACCTGCCGACCGGTTCTCCCGGTATCGGGCGACGACGAACAGCGCGTAGTCGACGCCGACGCCCAGTCCGACGAGGCCGGCGACGGCGATGGCGGACACCGACACGTTCATCGTGCTGGCCATCAGCATGATGCCGCCGATGGAGGCGCCGACAGCGACGAGGGACAGCCCGATGGGCACGATCGCGGCGACGACCGTCCCGAAGACGACCAGCAGGACCAGCAACGCCACGAAGAGGCCGATCGCGGTGTGCGACGACTGCTCCTCGGCAGCGTTGAGGAAGACGGCGTCCCCGCCGAGCTCTACTTGGAGCCCCGGCGAGCCCTCCGCGGCGACGGCCTCGGAGAGGACTGCGAAGGCCGGCTTGCCGATCTGGCGCTCAGGCTTGTCGAGCGTCATGACCGCGAAGCCGATGCGTCGGTCCTCCGAGATGGTGCCGGCCGTGAACGGGTCGGTCAACGACTCGACGCGAGCGACCTTCGAGGTGTCGTCGAGGACTCCGGCGATCTCGTCCTGGTGCTCGTCAAGGGTCGTACCGTCGTGGGCCGCGAACACGACCATGGCCGAGCCCTTGGCGGCCTCGGGGAAGTTGTCGTCGAGCAGCTCGAGTGCTGTGGCGCTCTGGCTGCCCGGTGAGGAGAAGTCGTCGACGAAGGTGCCGCCGGCCGCGATCGCCAGGAAGAAGACCGCTCCCGTGACCGCGAGCCACGCGGTGATGGTGCGCCACGGGTGCCTCGCGCTGGCTGATGCGATGCCGCGGGTGAGCTTGTGCATGATCGTGCCCTTCTGGAGTCCGGTGGGTGGTGCGTGACCCGGAACCTCAGGGAGCGACGTGGTGAGCCCGGCTCACCACACGTGGTGAAGGACGTGGTGAACCTTCAACGCACGCCGCGGATGGGAAGCACTGCGGCAGCGGCCAGCAGGGCGCAGCGCGCCGGCGACTGTGCCGCACCGGTAGCTAGCCTCCGCTGCCGGCGAGGATGAGCGGGGCGACGGCAGGGGCCAGGGCGTACGGGAGAGCGTTCGCGATGTTGAAGAGGCCCAGGTCTCGCGCGGAGTCCGGGTCATGGCAGCACGTCAGTGACGAGGGCGAGGTCGACGGCCAGGTACGCACCGAACCCCAGCCCACTGATGGCCATCCCGACGAGGAATCCGTCGAAGCTGTCGGCCGCTGCGATCACGAAGAGCGCGACGCCATAGGTCACCGCCGCGGTCGCGACGAACACCTTCCGCCGTCCCGTACGGTCCGACAACCTGCCCCCGGCGAGGGACGCGACGACGAGCACGACCGACTGGACGAGCGTGGCGAGGAAGACCTGCCTGGGGACCTCGCCCTCGGCGCTGCCGACCCGCTCGATCAGGTAGTACGCCTGGTAGGTCGTCAGGAACGCATAGGCGCTGATGAACAGGAATCGCCCGATGAACGCCCAGCTGAAGTCAGGGCTCCGTCGCGGGTTCAGGTGGAAGGCGGCCACCAGATCACGCAGCGACCACGGCCTCACGTCGCCCGCGAGGCGTCGGTCGTCCAGGCGGCCGGCGAAGAACACGACGAAGACGGCGCCGATGGCACACGGGGTCAGGAACATTGCGGCTTGGTTGCCCTCGAACAGCTGGACCAGGAAGGTGCCGGCAGCACCGCCGCGACCGGCACGGTGATGCCCAGCGCCCCGGAGACCGTCCCGCGCTGCGATATGGGGACCTGATCGGGGAGGACCGCCGTCAGCGCGGCCTGCAGAGCGCTGAACGACACCTGCGCGAGGCACCAGCCGATCAGCACCGCGACCACGCTGCGGTGCAGTGGCCACGACGGCGATGCCGACGACGCCACCTGCGAGCCCTCCGACCATCCACGGTCGACGCATCCCGAACCGGGACGGCGTGCGGTCACTGAGCCTGCCGAAGACGGGGCCTGCGATCAGCGACAGCAGGCCCCCGATCCCGGTGACGATGGCGAGATTCTGGGGCGCCTGCTCGGCCCCGACCAGCGACCTGATCTTGAGGGCGAGGGTGACCAGCAGCGGAGCGATGAGCATCAGCGCGACGCTCATGTAGGCAAGCGTGTACGTCGTGACGAAGGTCGGTCCGACGGGCGCCGGTCCGGTGCTGGGCCGGCTGGGTGCAACGCGCATGTCGCTCTCCTCTGCGTCCGGCTGGCGTGCCGGGCGGCGGCGGGGCGTGTTTTCGAGAGTAGGCGTGCCGCGACGCACGGGCAGGTCCGGTCTGGACCGGCGACTTCTCGATCGCGTCGTAGGGAGGGAGACTCGGGTGTGTCCCTGCCGCTGATCGAAACCAAGCTGTTCCGCCCGATCCCCACGTCCGCGGATGGTGGCTCGCCGGCGACTGCAGGAACGTCTGGACCGCGGCCTCGGTGCCAAGCTGCTGCTGGTCTCGGCTCCGGCGGGGTTCGGGAAGTCCACACTGCTGGTCGAGTGGCTGGCGGCGGCCGAGTCACGACCGGGCACGACCGTCCGGGGGGCCTGGCTCGCCCTCGATGCAGCGGACAACGACCCGGCACGTTTCTGGCGCTACGTCGTCGCTGCCATCCGTACCGCGTTGCCGGACGTCGGGGAGGACGCGTGGACGCTGCTGGACGAGTCACAGCCGCCGCCTGTCGAGGTGGCGCTGACCACGCTCGTCAACGAGCTGGCAGCGGCAGAGCTCGACGTCGTCCTGCTGCTCGACGACTACCACGTGATCGATGCACCGGCCATCCACGAGGGGATGGCGTTCCTCCTCGCACACCAGCCGAACCATCTGCACCTCGTGCTCGCGACGAGGAGCGATCCGCCCCTGCCGCTGCCGCGGCTGCGGGCGCGCGGTGATCTGGTCGAGGTCCGCGCCGCCGACCTGCGCTTCACCACCGACGAGGCCGCGTCGTACCTGAACGAGGTCATGGGGCTCGAGCTCGGACCGGACGACGTGCGGGCGCTCGAAGGTCGGACCGAGGGCTGGATCGCCGCGCTCCAGCTCCGCCGCACTGTCCATGACAGGGCGCGAGGACGTGTCCGCGTTCATCGCCGGGTTCACGGGTGACGACAGATATGTCGTCGACTACCTCGTCGAGGAGGTCCTGCAGCGACTGCCGCCGGACGTCCAGGAGTTCCTGCTGCGGACGTCCGTCCTGGACCGGATGAACGGATCGCTGTGCGACGCCCTCACGGGCCAGGTCGATGGCCGCAAGGCGCTCGAGACCCTCGAGCGGGACAACCTGTTCGTGGTCCCTCTGGACGATCGTCGGCACTGGTACCGCTACCACCATCTCTTCGCGGACGTCCTGCGCGGGAGGCTGGCCGACGAGCGGCCGGGACTTGTCAGGGAGCTCCACAGCGTCGCCGCGACCTGGCACCAGCAGGCGGGCGACACGACCGAGGCGATCCGGCATGCGCTGCTGGGCGAGGACTTCGAGCGAGCCGCGCAGCTCGTGGAGTCGGTGGTGCGTGTCTTCCGGCGTGATCGCCGGGAGGTGACCCTGCGCAGCTGGCTCGAGGCGCTGCCGAAGGAGGTCCTGCTCGGACGTCCGGTGCTGGTCAACGCGCTGGCCGGGAGCCGGATGTCGACCGGTGAGTTCGAAGGCGTCGAGGAGCTGCTGGACGCGACAGAGGACTGGATCCTCTCGGGTGGCCATCAGGGCGGGTTGACCCAGGCCGAGTCCGTGGACGACGAGGAGTTCCGGCGTCTGCCGGGGGAGCTGGCCGTTCATCGAGCCGGGCTCGCGCTCGTGCGCGGTGACATCGAGCAGACGGTGACGCAGGCGCGGGAGGCCCTGAGGCAGGTGGGCTCGGACGACCACGTGACGCGAGGGGCTGCCTTCGCCCTGCGTGGGCTGGCTGCGTGGTCGGCGGGCGACCTGGACGCGGCACACGCGTCATACTCGGCGTGCCTGCCCGAGTTCGAGCGCGCCGACCACGTCTCCGACGTGCTCGGCTGCTCCGTCGTGCTGGGCGACATCGAGGTGGTGCAGGGGCATCTGCGCTGGGCCGTGCGGACGTACCGGTCGGCGCTCGACCTCGCTGACCGCCACCACGCACCCGTGCTGCGCGGCCGCGCCGACATGCATGTGGGCCTGGCTGCCCGCCACCTCGAGGGCGACGACATCCCCGCAGCCCGTCGTGAACTCACCCGCAGCCGTGAGCTCGGCGACCACGCTGGGCTGCCGCAGGAGGCCTACCGGTGGCGCCTCGTCATGGCCGGGGTGCGCGAGGCAGAGGGTGATGTGGAGGCGGCCATCGACCTCCTCGACGAGGCCGATCGGCTCTACGTGGGCGACTTCCACCCTCTGGTGCGACCGATCCCTGCCGTCCGCGCGAGGGTGTGGGTCCGACACGGGCACGTCGACGCCGCGCTCGCGTGGGCTGACCAGGCTGAGGTGTCCTTGGACGACCCCTTGGCCTACCTGCGGGAGTTCGAGCACCTCACACTCGCCAAGGTGCGGGCCGCCGACGAGACCCGTCGGGGCAGGAGCGGCAACCTCGCGCCCACGCTGTCGTTCCTCGACCGGCTGCTCGACACCGCGGAGGAGGGCGGACGGAGCGGATCAGTCCTCGACATCCAGCTCACCCGAGCGCTCGTGCTTGAACAGGCGAGCGAACGAGGCGAGGCGCTGAGGTCGTTGGCCGCCGCACTCGAGCTCGGGGGACCCGAGGGCTACATCCGCACCTTCGTCAACGAGGGGATGCCGATGGCCACCCTCCTCGCGGCCGCGGACGAGCGATCGCCTGCAGGACACGTCAGCCGCCTCCTGAAAGCATTCAGGCCGGGCACGTCCTCGACGCCGCGACCGGTGGACAGTAGCCACGGAACGCCGATCGACGCGTTGAGCGGCCGAGAGCGCGACGTCCTCCGACTCCTCGGCACCGAGTTGAGCGGCCCGGAGATCGCCCGTGAGCTCGTGGTCTCGCTGAACACGGTGCGCACCCACACCAAGAACGTCTACATGAAGCTCGGCGTGACCAGCCGACGCGCAGCCGTCGTGCGCGGCAAGGAGCTCGACCTGCTCTGACCGCCGGTCCTGGCGGCCCCTGCGAGCTCACCACGACAATCACCACGTGTGGTGAGCCCAGCTCACCACGTCGGCTCCTAACGTCCGCGGCATGGACGAGCCGCAACGCACCCTCGAACCCCATCCCGACGCGGGGTGGTACCGCATCCGCGTCCAAGGCCGCCTCGAGCCGAGGTGGAGCTCGTGGTTCGACGGCATGTCCGTGGTGCGTGGCGACGACGGGACCACAGTCCTGCGAGGACCGGTCGGTGACCAAGCGGCCCTCCACGGACTGATCCAGAAGGTCCGTGACCTCGGGCTCACCCTTCTCGAGGTCACCCATGAGCTGCCGGACTCCTCCACGGAGGTCGGCTCATGAGCACCACGGCGACGGCGACCCCGACGTCGGAGCCGCGGCGCGGAGGATCCACCTGGCCGGTGCCGCTCTCTCTCGTGGCACTCTCACTGGTTCCGGTCGTCGCCGGGGCGCTCAGGGTGACCGACGTGGCCACCGGCTCCACCTTCATGCCGGAGGACGCACACCACCCCGCAGTGCCGGTCGCGCTGGTCGTCCACATCGTCAGCGCCGTCGTGTACTCGCTCGTCGGAGCATTCCAGTTCTCCGCGGGCCTGCGCCGTCGCCGGCCGCGGTGGCACCGGGCAGCCGGAAGGGTCCTTGTGCCGATGGGGCTGGCGGTCGCTGGTTCCGCGCTCTGGATGACGCTCGGCTACCCCCGGGAAGTCCACACCGGGCCGCTGCTGTTCTGGTCCCGCCTCGCGTTCGGCACGGGCATGATCCTGTGCCTGGTGTTGGGGCTCCGGGCGATCCTCCGCAGGGACGTCCCCACGCACCGCGCGTGGATGATCCGCGCCTACGCGCTCGGTCTCGGCGCCGGCACCCAGGTCGTCACCATCGGGTTCGGACAGGCGCTCTTCGGCACCAGCACGGTCGTCACCGACGCCGTCACCGCCGTCGGATGGGCGATCAACCTGGCCATGGCCGAGCTCATCATCCGGCTCCCACGTGCACGTCTGCAGACGGCCGCGTCAGTGTCCACCCAACAAGCCCGCCACACCCTCACCAGGAGGACTTCACGATGATCACCGTTGAGCACGTCACCAAGACCTATGGCGGCTTCACCGCCGTCGACGACGTCAGCTTCACCGCCTCGGCCGGCCGAGTCACCGGCTTCCTCGGCCCCAACGGGGCCGGGAAGTCCACCACCCTGCGGATCGTCACCGGGCTCACACCACCCACCCGGGGCCACGCGCACGTAGCCGGTCGTCGCTTCGCCGACCTCGCCAACCCCGGGCTAGAGGTCGGCGTGCTCCTCGACGCCTCGGCGCAGCACGCCGGGCGCACAGGCCGCGAGATCCTGCGCCTGAGCCAACAGATGATGGGCCTCCCGCGAAGCCGGGTCGACGACATGCTGGAGCTCGTCAGCCTGACTCCGACGGAGGCAGGGCGCCGCATTCGCGACTACTCGCTCGGCATGCGTCAGCGGCTCGGCATCGCACATGCCCTCCTCGGCGACCCCGAGGTCCTCATCCTCGACGAGCCGGCCAACGGCCTCGACCCCGCCGGTATCCGGTGGATGCGCGACCTGCTGCGGGGGTACGCCGACCGGGGAGCCACCGTGCTGCTCTCGTCGCCACCTCCTCCACGAGATCGAGGTGGTCGCCGACGACATCATCGTCATCGGCAACGGTCGGATCGTCGCCCAAGGCACCAAGGCCGAGCTCCTCGCGAGCGCCGGAACACATGTCCGGACCCGCCAGCCGGCCGACCTGCAGGCGGCACTCGCACTCGCCGGGTTGCAGAACAGCGTGACCTCACCGGGCGTCGTGCGCGTCGACGCCGATCCTGAGCTGGTCGGTCGCCTGGCCACGGAAGCCCGCATCCCGCTCATCGAGCTACGGCCCGCCGAGACGGCCGGTCTCGAGGAGATGTTCCTCGAGCTCACCGCCGACACCCAACGAGAAGGAGCAGCAGCATGACCACCCAGACCCTCAGTCCCAGCGCGGCAGCCAGCCCGGGGCAGACGCCTCCACAGCCGAGACGCCTGGCTCACATCCCGTTGCGACGGATCGTCGCGGTCGAGCTGCGCAAGTCCTTCGACACCCGCGCCGGCCTCTGGCTGCTGGCCAGTGTCGGCATCCTGTCCCTCCTCACGACCGGCGCGGTCATCGCCTTCTCCCCGGACGATGACTTCTCCTACAGCACGTTCACCACGACCATCGCGTTCCCCATGTCGGTGATCCTGCCGATCATCGCGGCTCTCGCCGTGACCGCCGAGTGGACCCAGCGAAGTGGTCTGACGACGTTCACGATCGTCCCCCACCGTGGACGCATCATGCAGGCGAAGGCGGTCGCGCTGGTGGCCGTCGCCGTGCCGGCAACGGCCGTGGCCTTCGTCGTCGGTGCGGGCGGGAACGTGGTGGCGTCGTGGATCTCGGGCCAAGGCGCGGTGTGGGACCAGCAACTGGTCGCCGTTCCGTACCTCCTGCTCTCGCTGGCGCTGTCCTTGGCGATGGGACTGGCGTGCGGAACGCTCATCCGCAACTCGGCCGGCGCGATCGTCGCCTTCTTCGTCTTCTCCTTCGTCTTCCCGCCGCTCCTGGGCCTGCTGGCCGTGACGCAGGACTGGTTCCGGGACGTACAGCCGTGGGTCGACCTCGACTACCAGCTCGCCGCCCTGCTCAAGGGGGCCTTCGACTCGGAGCAGTGGCTGCAGCTCGTCGTCTCTGCGGGACTGTGGTTGGTCCTGCCACTCGTCGCTGGACTGTGGACCCTCCTGCGATCCGAGGTGAAGTGATGAAGACCATCGAAGTCGTCACCGAGATCAATGCACCGATCGCCGTCGTGTGGTCGCAGCTGTGCGGCACCTCGGAGTACGCCGACTGGAATCCGTTCGTCACGAGGATCGACGGCGAGCTGGCCGTGGGCGGGCGGCTCAAGATCCGCGTCACCCCGCCCGGCGGTCGCGCGATGACCTTCCGACCCACCGTTACGGCAATGGAGCGGGAGGGGCGGCTGGCGTGGCTCGGCCGGCTGGGGTTGCCCGGTCTTCTCGACGGCCGCCACTCCTTCAGCCTCCTGACCACGGGGGAGGGACGGACGCGGCTGACGCAGACCGAGGAGTTCAGCGGAGTACTCGTCCCCCTCATGGGCGGCGCGCTTGTCCGCACTCACGGCGGCTTCGAGTCGATGAACGACGCCCTGCGCCTGCCTGCGCCGAAGGTGCCGCCACGGCCGAGCGGTCAACGGAGGATCGAGACAGCCCTCGTGACGCCGGCAGGACCGCACCTGCGGCAACGGCCGGGTGGACGCCCCCTGTTCGTCGGCTGCCCCATCCCACGTGCCGTTCCGATCGGCCACGATCCACTGAGGAGCGTGATTTCGATGAGTGACGTACGAGTACTGATTGTCGACCAGGGCGCGCCTACCCAGCGCACCGTGCGCGCCGTGGTCGAAGAACCGACGGGTTCGTGGTCATCGGTGAGACACCTTCCGGCGAGCAGTGCATGGTGGCCGCGACGCAGCTTCTGCCCGACCTGGTGCTCATGGACATCGACCTGCCCGGGATGGACGGGTTCGAAGCCACCAGCCGACTTCGCGCCCGGCCCTCGCCGCCCGTGGTGCTGCTGGTCTCGACCGACGACGAGAAAGTTGGTGCTCGCCTCGTTCCTTGGTGTGGCGCGGCCGCCTACGTCACCAAGGCGGCGTTCGGCCCCCACCGGCTCCGCGTCGAGTGGGAGATGAGCGCACCCCGTTCAGACGGCACCGCCGGCGCACGGGGATGGTCCCCACACTCGTGCGGCTCACCCCCTCCTGTCCGCGGTCGGGCTCCCACAGACTGAGCGGCGGAGGTGTGCTCTAGCAGCCGGTCGTGGCAGGGACCAGGCCGCCCCGAGTCTCCGATGCTCGTCTGATCATCGGTCTCGACCCGTTGCGTCGGCTCCCAGCACCGCCACCCACAACTCCTCCGCCGGCCACGCCGAGGCCCACTCGGGGGACACGATGTCGTAGTAGGGGTGGTCGAGACCGTCGGCCGGCGCGTACAGCTCGTGCATCGCCTCGACGACGAAGCCGCAACGGCGCAGCTGCCGGACCCACTCGCCGTGCGAAGGATGGAACTCGAAGCCACCGCCCGGCCACTGAACGAAGTGGACCTCGCGCTGGCCGCGCAGCAGCCGGTCCTGCGCCACGCCGCCCTCAGTCGGAACGCACAGCGTCGACAGGTTGCTGTTGGTCAGGAAGGCCAACCTGCCGCCGGGGCGGAGCAGCCTGGCGGCCTCGGGCAGCCAGCGCTCCGGGTCGCACCAGGCCGCTGCGCCGTGCTCACTGACGATGAGGTCGAATTGCCCGCTGGCCAGAGGGACCCGTTCCGCGTCTCCCTGCACCAGCGGGAAGTCGGGGCCGAGCCGCGCCTGAAGGTGCCGTGCCGTGCCGAGCTGCTCACCGGAGAAGTCGAGCGCGACCGGCCGGGCACCTGCGCGTGCGAGCCAGGCGGAGACGTAACCAGTCCCGCAGGCAAGGTCCAGGACGTTCAGGCCGCGAACGTCACCGAGGACGCCCAGCTGGGCCTCGGGCACAGAGAACAGGCCCCACGCCATCTCCTCCCGGCGCCACATGCTCTCGGCCGCGGCGTCGGTGTAGCGCTCGTTCACGATCGCCCAGAGCCTCCGGTTCACGGCAATCTCTGTCACTCTGTCCTCCGACACCGGGACAGTCTCTCAACATCCGCACAGCCCGCTTCAACGTCTGACCTAGCCTGCGAGGTTCGTGATCAGGCTGACCGCGACGGCGATCACCACGGTTCCGAACAGGTAGGACAAGAGGGCGTGGCCCAACATCACCTTGCGAGTCGCCTGGGCATTCGGTTTGGTCTCGAGTCGGCGAAGGCCATGCCGACGGTGAAGGCCACGTAGGCGACGGCGGAGTACCTGGCGGGCTGCTGCGTACCTGGTTCCGAGCAAGCACCCGTCGCCCGCCTCACTGTCGGTTGACGATCGCGCTCCTGCCGAAGTAGAGCCCCAGGCCCGTCACGGCGAGCCAGACCGGGCTCGACCACCTTGAGCTACTCGCGCGCGCAGGGCCGCTCGGCAGCCCGTTGCCGCCGTCCGCCTTGACGGGGCAGCGAGGACAGGCGAGCGTTCCTGTCCATGGGTGAGCAGACGGTCGGCGTCGTCGGGGGCGGCATCGTGGGGATGGCGATTGCTCGCGAGCTCGTCCGCCGCCGCCCCGGCACGCGCGTGGTCGTGCTGGAGAAGGAGGACCACGTCGCGGCCCACCAGACCGGCCACAACTCCGGAGTCGTCCACGCGGGCATCTACTACAAACCCGGCACGCTGAAGGCCGAGCTGTGCACCCGCGGGCGCCACCTGCTCCGCGACTTCTGCGGGGAGCACGAGATTCCCTTCCAGGAGTGCGGCAAGCTCGTCGTCGCGATCACTCCGGAGGAGGTGGGTCGCCTCGACGTCCTCGAGCAGACCGCCACCGCCAACGGGGTGCCCGGCCTGCGCCGCCTGAGCGCCGAGGGGATCGCGGACGTCGAGCCGCATGCCGTCGGGCGCTCGGCACTCCACTCGCCGGCCACGGCGATCACCGACTACGTCGCCATCGCGGAGGCGCTGGCCGCGGAGGTCGTCGCCGCCGGGGGAGAGGTGCGGCTCGGCGCGCGCGTCACGGGCATCGAACGTCGTTCCGGCCGGGTGGTCGTGACGGTCGGGAGCGGTGCGCCTCTGGTCGTCGACCGGCTGGTGGTCGCGGCAGGGCTGTACGCCGACCGGGTCTCGGCGCTCGTCGACGGCGAGGTCGGCCCGCGGATCGTGCCGTTCCGGGGCGAGTACATGAAGGTGCACGCCGCGAAGCGCGACCTGGTGCGCGGCATGGTCTACCCGGTGCCGGACCCGCGCTACCCGTTCCTCGGAGTGCATTTCACGCGCCGCGTCACCGGCGAGCTCGAGGTCGGCCCCAATGCGGTCCTGGCCACGCGGCGTGAAGGTTATCGACGACGGGACGTCTCGGCCGCTGACCTGCGCGACATCCTGGGGTGGCCCGGCTTCTGGCACCTGGCGCGCGCGCACTGGCGTACGGGCGTCACGGAGGTCCGAGGATCGCTGTCGCGCCGGTCCTACATGGAAGCAGCGCAGCGATACGTCCCCTCCATCGGTGCCGACGACGTGGCGCGGGCCAGATCGGGTGTGCGCGCCCAAGCAGTCGAGCGGGACGGGAGCCTGGTGGACGACTTCCGCATCACGCACGCCCACCGCATCACGTGCATCCGCAACGCCCCGTCACCGGCCGCTACGTCCAGCCTGGCCATCGCGGCTCACGTGGTGGACGTGATGGAGACGCCCGAGAACATCGACGCGTGAGGTCGGCGCGCGGGCGCCCGTCGACCGCGTGAGCGGTGCCTGACACGGGTGGCACGGCGTGCCGCCGACCGTGCGCGCGCCCGCTCGTCGGCGTCCGTCCGTGCGTCGAGACACGGCCTCCAGACCGGGTGTTCAGGCTGGTTGTCAACACACACCAAACGCTGTACAGTCCCGCTCAACACAACCAAGTGACGGCGATCACACGGCAGGGGCGACATGGTGAACACCAAGCAACCAGAGCTGGGGAGTGCGCGTTTCGCGCCCTCGCCGGGCCTGGTCACCATCGGCACGGCAACGGTGCTGCTCTTCGTGGTCAGCGCGCTCCTCGACGCCGCCAGCGTCTCGTCCACGTCGTTGTCGGGCATGCTGCCGCTGGCGTCGATCCTCGCGATCGTCGGCCTCGGTCAGATGCTCGTCGTGCAGCAGGGCGGCATCGACCTCTCGGTCGCCGGCGCGATCTCGCTCGCCGTGGTGACCGTGACCCACGTGCCCGACGGCGACAACAGCAAGCTGGTTCCGGCCATCGCCCTGGCGCTCGTCTTCGCGGTCGCGGCCGGTGTCGTCAACGGTGTGCTGATCGGGGTGCTCGGGCTCAACGCCATCATCGCGACCCTCGGCACCAACGCGCTGCTCTACGGGCTGGTCCTGCAGATCTCCGACGGGCGACCGCGCATCACCACCTCGCGGATGGCCGCGGTCGGCGGCGGCACCACGGCCGGCGTTCCTCATGCGGTCCTCTTCGCCCTGGGCGCGCTCCTCGTCGTCGCCGTCCTGGTCAAGGCCAGCGTGGCGGGGCGGCGCTTCGAGGCCATCGGCGCCAACCGTCGTGCCACTCGGGCGGCCGGGCTGCGGGTCCGTACGCACCACGCGTCTGCCTATGTCTGGGCCCAGCTCCTCTACTGCCTCGCCGGGATCGTGCTCGCCGGCGTCGTGCTCCAGCCCACCGCCTACTCGGGCAACACCTTCCTGCTGCCCTCGATCGCGGTGGTCGTGCTCGGCGGCACCTCGCTCCTCGGTGGACGCGGCTTCCCGCTGCCGACGGTCATCGCGGCGGTCTTCCTGCAGCAGCTCATCCAGCTCGTCAGCGTGCTCGGGGTGTCCCCCGCCATCTCGCCGCTGGTGCAGGCCGGAGCCCTCGCCGTCGGCGTCTCGCTCTACAGCGTGCGCTGGTCGGCCGGGCTGGCCCGGCTCCTACCGGCCCGCCCCGCCCCCGCCTGACCCAGAACATCTCGCCACCACCACCACCACCACCACCCACCACCCCCACCCCCACCCGAGACCCCGGCTACGCAGCCGGTTGAGCAGTGCCTGACAGCAGGCTCACACCCAAGGAGAACAAGAAATGCGCAATCGAGCTACGTACGCAGCTGCAGCCCTGTCGGTCGCTGCGGCCTGCACCATGCTCTCCGCCTGCGGCACCGCCGGCAGCGGAGGCGACAAGAAGGACGACGCCGGCCCGGTCACCCAGGTCGAAGGTGCGCCGTCCTGGTGCGGCACCAAGGAGATCAAGCTGGGCCTGCTCGACGGGTTCGGCGGCAACAGCTGGCGTCTGGTCACCACCGCGTCCGGCAAGGACGAGGTGGCCAAGTGCCCGAGCGTCACCGACTTCCAGTACGCCGACGGCCAGGGCGACACCCAGAAGGCGATCTCCGACATCAAGGGCATGGTGTCGTCCGGCGTCGACGCGATGGTCGTCTTCCCTGACGCCGGCAAGGCGATCCTGCCGGCCCTGACGGCCGCCTACAAGGCCGGCGTCGTCACCGTCCCCTACCGTGTCGACCCCGGCGGCGAGGCCGGCGTCAACTACGACGAGTGGATCGGCTCCGACTTCGCCAACGACGCCAAGAACTGGGCCGCCTGGATCCAGACCGCCGTCCCCGACGGCGGCAACATCCTCTTCCTCGGGGGCCCGGCCGGCAACAGCCAGAGCACCACGGAGTACGACACGCTGCGCGCCGAGCTGCCCGACAGCTACGAGTTCATCGGCGAGACGCCTTTCCAGCCGACCAACTGGGACCCCACGCTCACCCAGCAGCTGCTGACGGCCGACATCGCCAAGTACCCGAAGATCGACGTGATCGTCTCGGACTTCGGCCCGACCCTGGTCAGCTCGCTGCCACTCTTCGCCAAGAGCGGCCGCAAGACCCCCGCCCTGGCCACCAGTGACGGCAACTCGCTGAGCTGCTTCTGGGAGGACAGCCAGGCCAAGTCCCCGTTCGACATGACGACGGTCGCCACGGGCAACGACAACGTTCGCCTCGCGGTGCAGTACGCCGTCGCGAAGGCCACCGGGGGAGAGATCCCCAGTGCCGACGCGTTCGAGGCCCCGGTCTTCGAGGACTCGATCAGCGAGAAGCCCAACCCGGTCTCGTGCGACAAGTCCCTGCCCGGTGACACCTACCTGTCCGCCGAGCTCCCCGGCGACGAGCAGGCCAAGCTCGGCCAGTAGGGCCGACCCAGTTGAGGAACGGACCGGTCGGGTGAGTGAGCACAGGCTCGCCCGACCGGTCCGCCGGCCCGCACGTGCCGGCGCACCTGCCACTACGAAGGACCTGGAAGCGATGACCGTGACAGACAAGATCCGCACCGAGAGCGCTCTGTCCCTGCGCGGGATCTCCAAGCACTACGCGGGCGTCAACGCGTTGTCCGAGGTGACCGTGGAGGTCGCTGCGGGAGAGGTCCATGCTGTGCTCGGCGAGAATGGCGCGGGCAAGTCGACCCTGATGGGTGTGGCCACCGGGACCGTGCAACCCGACTCCGGCACCATCGCCATCGGAGGTCAGGAGGTCCCCGGGCTCGATCCTCGCCAGGCGGCTGAGCTCGGCATCGCCATCGTCCACCAGCACCCCGCGGTGCTGCCGGACCTCACCGTCCTCGAGAACCTCCAGGTCGCGCTGCCCGCCAGCGTCTTCGCCGGGCAGGACACCAAGAAGGCGGCGCACGCGCTGCTCGACATGGTCGGCCTCGACGCCCATCTCGGTGACCGCGTCGAGACGCTGAGCCTGGCCGAGAAGCACCTCCTCGAGATCGCCAAGGCCTTCGCGATCACGCCACGGGTGCTCGTCCTCGACGAGCCGACGGCCCCGCTCGGCCGTGATGCGGTCAACCTGCTCTTCGGCCTCGTCCGCGAGGCCGTGGCCAACGGCACCTCGGTCGTCTACATCACCCACCGGCTCGCCGAGGTGCGTCAGCTCGCCGACCGGGTCACCGTCCTGCGCGACGGCCGCCTCACCGGGACCGGCGAGGTCAACGCGATCAGCGACGACCAGCTGCTCGCGATGATCGTGGGACGCCAGCTCGACCACACCTTCCCGCCCAAGGCCGACGCCAGCGGCGAGTCCGACAACCTGTGCGTCGAGGGCCTCAGCGGACCCGGTTTCGCCGGGGTCGACCTCTCGGCCCGGCCGGGAGAGATCGTCGGCATCGCTGGGGTGGTCGGCAACGGTCAGACCGAGCTGCTGCGTGGTCTCGCCGGGCTCGAGGACGTCGACGGCACGGTGCAGGTCGGCGGCGCGTCCCTGCGCCAGCGCGACCTCCTCAAGCGCAGCGCCTACGTGCCGGCCGACCGGCACGCCGAGGGGCTGATGATGAGCCTGTCGGTCCGCGAGAACGCGGCCCTGTCGGCTCTGAAGTCCTTCCGCCGCGGCCCGCTGATGTCCCGCAACGCCGAGGTCGACGGCGTACGCCGCTCGCTCGGGTCGCTCAGTGTGCGCGCCCCCTCCCTCGACGCGCCGGTCGGCGCACTCTCGGGCGGCAACCAGCAGAAGGTCGTCATCTCCCGAGCGCTGCTGTCCGAGCCCCTGCTGCTCGTCGCCGACGAGCCCACCCAGGGCGTCGACGTCGGCGCCCGCGCCGAGATCTACGGCATCCTGCGCGAGGCATCCACCCGTGGTGTGCCGGTCATCGTCGCCTCCTCCGACGCCAAGGAGCTCGAAGGTCTCTGTGACCGGGTCGTGGTGATGTCGCGTGGTCACGTCGCCGCCACGCTGGTGGGCGACGAGGTCACCGAGCAGCGCATCGTGGCTGCGGCGGTCACCTCCACCGCCGAGGCGACCTCCGCCGCCGCGTCCCGGCGGGCGGAGAGCACCCGCCTGAGCCGGGTCCTGCAGGGGGACTACGCGCCCACCGGTCTGCTGCTGCTCGTCATCGCCGCACTCGCGCTCTACCTCGTGCCCGGCAACGAGCGCTACCTGTCGTGGTTCAACATCGCCAACATCCTCCTCGGCGCCACCGCTGTCGGCCTGATCGCGCTGGGCCAGAACATCGCCCTGCTGACGGGGGGCATCGACCTCTCCGTCGGGCCGCTGGCCGGTTTCGGCGTGGTCGTCGCCTCGTTCTACGTCAACGACGGCTCCTCGGGCGGCCGGGTCGCGCTCGGGCTCGCGCTGATGCTCGGCGTCGCGGTGGTGGTGGGACTGGTCAACGGCACGCTCATCAGGTTCGGCGGGTTCACCGCGATCGCGGCCACCTTGACCCTCTACATCGCACTCGGCGGCTTCGCCTTCCTGTTGCGCTCGACCCAGGGCGGCTACATCGCCCTTCCGTTCCAGGACGCCGTCAACGCCACCATCGGCCCGATCCCGGTGGCCTTCATTGCCCTCGTGGCGCTGGCGGTCGCCCTGGAGTACGCCCTGCGGCGCCGGCCCTGGGGGTGGCGATTGCGCGCCGTCGGGTCCGACGAGGAGGCCGCCCGTCGCATCGGCGTCAACGTCAACAGGACAGTCGTCCTGGCCTACGTCTCCGCCTCCGTGCTCGCCATGTGCGGCGCGATCATGCTGATGGGCCAGTACGGGATCGGCGACCCCAGCCAGGGCGAGGCCTTCACCCTGACGAGCGTCACCGCCGTCGTGTTGGGCGGCACCAGCCTCCTGGGCGGCCGCGGCACCTTCATCGGCACCGTCGTCGGCGCGCTCCTGCTGCAGCAGCTCCTCAACGCCACGACGTTCCTCGGGCTGGCCTCGTCCGCCCAGTACTACTTCCAGGGCGTCCTCATCCTCGTCGCGGCCGTGCTCTACACGCTGCTGCGCATGCGTCGCCGCAGGGCGCTCGTCACCTGATCGAGCGCTCGACCCACGACATCCCGGCGCCAGCCGGCACCACTCGGCACCACCCGGCACAGAGAGGCCATCGCCACCATGAACCGAGACATCAGCACGGCCACCTACGGCACCAACGCCGTCGACTGGGAGGAGCGCGTCGACCTCGACCGACTCCGCACCGAGAGGCTGGCTCGGCTCAGGGCAGAGCTGGAGAGCTCCGAGGTCGGCGCCGTGCTGGCCTTCGACTTCGCCAACATCCGCTACATGTCCGCGACCCACATCGGCACGTGGGCGATGGACAAGATGATCCGCTTCGCCCTCCTGACGCGGAACTCCGACCCGATCGTCTGGGACTTCGGCTCCGCTGCCCGCCATCACCAGCTGCGCAACCCCTGGCTCGCCACGACCACTGCGGAGATGGACGCCGACCCGCACGCCCCGCACCACGGCGCCGTACGGCCTCGCAAGGAGTCCGGCGCCCGCGCCGGCATCTCGACGCTGCGCGGCGCGTTCAACCCCGATGCCGGAGTTGCCGAGGAGCTGGCCCGCAAGATCAAGCGCGAGCTCGACGAGTTCGGCCTGGCCGACCAGCCCATCGGTGTCGACGTCATCGAGCTGCCGATCCTGTTCGCGCTGCAGGCGGTCGGCCTCACCGTCGTCGACGGCCAGCAGATCTTCCTCAACGCCCGTCGCATCAAGACCGACGACGAGATCAGCCTGCTGACCACCGCTGCCTCGATGGTCGACGCCGCCTACGACCAGCTCTACGAGTTCCTGCGGCCCGGCGTGCGGGAGAACGAGACCGTCGGGCTGGTCTCCAAGATCCTCTACGACCTCGGTTCGGAGTACGTCGAGGGCGTCAACGCCATCTCGGGCGAGCGGTGCTCACCGCACCCCCACGTCTACTCCGACCGGATCATCCGACCCGGCGACCCGGCGTTCTTCGACATCCTGCACAGCCACATGGGCTACCGCACCTGCTACTACCGCACGTTCGCGGTCGGCTCGGCCAGCATGGCTCAACGCGACGCGTACACCCGCGCCCGCGAGTACATGGATCGCGCGATCGCGGTGGTCAAGCCGGGCGCGACCACGGCCGACGTCGTCAGCGTGTGGCCCACGGCCCAGGAGTTCGGTTTCCCGGACGAGGAGGCGGCGTTCGCCCTGCAGTACGGCCACGGTGTCGGGCTGTCCATCTGGGAGAAGCCGATCTTCTCGCGGCTGGTCTCGCTCGATCACCCCGAGGTGCTGGAGGAAGGGATGTTCTTCGCGCTCGAGACCTACTGGCCGTCCGCGGACGGCATCGGTGCCGCGCGCATCGAGGAGGAGGTCGTGGTGACCGCCACCGGGTGCGAGGTCGTCACGAAGTTCCCCGCCGAGGAGCTGCTGATCGCCGGGCAACGCTTCTACACGACGAGCGGCCCGCTGCCGACGCTGCGCAGCGCGCAGTCCCACCTCAACACCGAGGCCGGACGCGCCGCGCCGCCCGCACGCCCCGTCGCGTCGGTCGGGCAACCGGCCGCCGCACCGACGGCCGGCCCCGGTCAGCCGGCGACGACGGCCGCGTCGGACGGGCTCGTCACCTGATGCGCGCCGCGGTCTACCACGGTCCCGGCGACGTCCGTGTCGAGGACGTGCCCGAGCCGACTCCCGGACCGGGGGAGGTGCTGCTCGAGGTCCTCCGCAGCGGCATGTGCGGCACCGACGCGACCGAGTGGTCGAAGGGCCCCAAGGCGTTCCCCCTCACCAGTCCTCACCCCGTGACCGGTCACGTGGGCCCGATGGTGCTGGGGCACGAGTTCGTCGGGCGTGTGCTCGAGGCCGCCCCCGGCGGACGTCACGCGGTGGGTGACCTCGTGGCCTCCGGCGCAGGAGTCTGGTGCGGTCGGTGCGACCGTTGCCTGGAGGGCCGGACCAACATCTGCCGTCGCTACTTCACCCTCGGCCTGAGCACCCACGGCGCCATGTCGGAGCGCGTCGCGGTCGCCGACCGGACCCTGACGGCCGTGCCCGCCACGCTGTCCGTCGACCATGCCGGCCTCGCCCAGCCCGTCGCCGTCGGGCTGCACGCCGCCCGCCGCGCCGGCGTCGCTCCCGGCGACCGCGTCGTCGTCATCGGCGCCGGGGCCATCGGGTCCTTCGTCCTGGCGGGTCTCCGTTCGCTGGGACCGGCCGACATCACGGTCGTCGACTTCGCCGGTGACCGCCTCGAGCGGGCCACCGCGGCTGGGTGCCGACCGCGTCGTCGAGGTCGGGCCCGACACGGACGCCGCCCTGGCCGAGCTGCTCGAGGCACAGCGGGGCGGACGTCGTCGTCGAGGCCAGTGGCGCCCCCGGCCAGCTGGGCCACGCGATCCGCCTGCTGCGACCCGGCGGAACCCTGCTCCAGGTGGGACTGCCGTCGCGGCCTGAGGAGCTCGACGTGCACACGCTCGTGATGCGGGAGATCACGATTCGCACCACACTGGCCCACGTCTGCCTCGACGACCTCGCCCCCGCGCTCGACATCCTCGCGACGACGTCGCTGGGCCGTGAGCTGCTCGACTCCGTGCGACCGCTCGACGACGTCGCCGGCCAGCTGCAGCGCCTGGCCGACGGCGAGCTCGACGGCAAGGTCCTGATCGACCCGACCCTCTCCCCGACCCCCTGACCCTCCCCACCACATTTCGAGAACGGAGCACCAGCCATGCGCGCAGCGGTCTTCCACGCCCACCACGACATCCGGGTCGAGGAGGTGGCCGCGCCGGGAGACCCCGGGCCGGGCGAGGTCCTGCTCAAGCCCAGCTGGTGCGGCATCTGCGGCACGGACCTGCACGAGTACGCCGAGGGTCCCATCGTCATTCCCGCGGAGCCGCACGCCCTCAACCGGTCGGTGCTGCCGCAGATCCTCGGTCACGAGTTCTCAGCCGAGGTGCTCGCCGTCGGCCCGGGCGTCACCTCGGTCCATGCCGGGCAACGCGTCTCGGTCATGCCGCTGCTGTTCTGCGGTGAGTGCTACTACTGCCGCCGCGGGCTGAACCACCTGTGCGTCTCGATGGCGTGCGTCGGTCTCAGCTATGGCTGGGGCGGCATCGCCGAGCTCGCCGTCGTGCCCGCCTCACACTGCACCGTTCTCCCGGAAGCCGTCACCGACCTCCAGGGTGCCCTCGTCGAGCCCGCCGCCGTCGCGGCGTACGGCGTGGATGTGGCGGGGGTACGCCCCGGTGACCGGGTGCTCGTCACCGGCGCCGGCCCCATCGGTGCGCTGGCCGCCCTCTACGCCGCAGCCCTGGGAGCCGAGGTCTTCATCTCCGAGGTCAACCCGGTCCGCGCCGCCCTGGCGACCAGCCTCGACGTCGGCGAGGTCGTCAACCCGGCCGACACCGACGTCGTCGCCCTCGTCCGCGAGCGCACCGAGGGCATCGGCGTCGACGCCGTGATCGAGTGCTCGGGGAACGAGCGCGCCCTGCAGACCGCGCTCCACGCGGTGCGTTCGGCCGGCCGCGTCGCCCAGACCGGCCTCCACACCAGACCCGCCGCCATCGACCCGATGGTGCTCTCCGAGCGTGACATCACGCTCGCCGGCACCTGGTGCTATCCCGTCACCGACTGGCCACGCGTGATCGGCCTCATCGCCGGAGGATCGTTCCCCGTCGAGAAGGTCGTCACCGCCCAGATCGCCATGGGCGACGTCGTCGCCGCCGGCTTCGACACGCTCCTGTCGCCGACCGGCGACCAGGTCAAGGTCCTGGTGCAGGCCGTATGAGCACCTCGATGCGAGCCCTGCAGTACCAGGAGGCCGGCCGCGCCGAGGTCGTCTCGCTCTCCGTTCCCGAGATCGGTGCCGGTGAGGTGCTGGTCGCGGCGCGCTCGGTCGGGGTGTGCCACTCCGACATCGACCTGCTCGAGGGGCGCTACATCATCCCGTTCGAGTACCCGCTCATCCCCGGCCACGAGTGGTCCGGTGAGGTCGTCGCCGTGGGCTCGGCGGTCACGACGTTCGCCGCCGGTGACCGGGTCGTCGGCGAGTGCGTGATCGGCGAGGACCACTTCGGGTTCTCGATCAGCGGCGCGGCGGCGGAGTTCTTCGTCGCCCGCCCCGAGTGGCTGCACCGACTGCCCGACGAGCTCACCTTCACCATGGGGGCCCTGGTCGAGCCCTTCAGCGTCGCCTACTACGCGCTCGTCCGCGCCGGCAGCGTCGATGCCAGCGACACCG
The DNA here is from genome assembly GCA_963708875.1 of uncultured Actinomycetota bacterium. Taxonomy (GTDB): domain Bacteria; phylum Actinomycetota; class Actinomycetes; order Propionibacteriales; family Nocardioidaceae; genus Nocardioides. The sequence goes on along the minus strand of CAVPUL010000002.1, from coordinate 505,523 downwards.
TCGTCGTCCTCGGTGCAGGACCCGTCGGACTCGCCGTCGTCGCTGCGTCCCACGCCATGGGGGCGTGCACCATCGCCGTCGAGCCCTCCGCCGACCGGCGGGACGCTGCGCTCGTCCTCGGGGCCGACCACGCCGTCGCTCCCGACGACCTCGACGCGTTGCTGGACGAGATCACCGGCGGCAAGGGTGCCACCCTGGTCGCCGAGGTGACCGGACGCCCCGATGTGATGGCCCAGGCCCTCGAGATAGCGGGTTTCCAGGCCCGCGTGGCCTACATCGGCATCGACGTGGGCCGCGAGGCCCCCGCCAAGCTCGGCCTCATCCAGTCCAAGGAGCTGAGGATCACCGGTTCGATCGGCTCACCCGGAGTCTGGCCCGAGACCTTGCGGTTCCTGGCACGCAGCGGCATCGACCTCTCCCGTGTGGTCACGCAGCGCTACACGGTCGACCAGGCCCTCGACGCGCTCGAGTCCGCGCACCGCCCGCAGGACACCATCAAGGCGCACATCGAGCTGACCGGCACGCTGTAGGGCCCACGCCCCGCACATGAGGAGGGGGAGCTCCCGGTCGACCGGGAGCTCCCCCTCTGCTCACTCAGGGAATGACGCGGGCGTTGCGGTACTGGGCGGCGTAGGCGAAGAACGACGCCCGGGTGTCGCGGGTGGCGGAGAAGCCGGCGGTCCGGCTCTTGTTCATGTCGGTCACGACCTCCATGGTGCGGCCGAGGTCGGCGTCGGAGTGCCACCAGGAGGCGACGCGGTCCAGCTGGGGCTCGACGAGGCCCTCGCGGTCGGCGAGCTCGGCTCCACACGGTCTCCATGCCGGCCATCGAGGTCTCGAGGGTGCGCGGCTCGTCACCCGGCCCCTCCCACTCCAGGCCGAACCAGGCGGCGATCTGGGGCCACAGCCACCGCCAGCGGAAGATGTCGCCGTTGGCGGTGTTGAACGCCTCGTCGTGGCCGCCGGGCGTCCGGGCGGCCCAGATCATCTGCTCGGCCAGGAGGTCGGCGTCGGTGACGTCGGTGAGCGCGTTCCACTGGGTGACCGAGCCGGGGAAGACGAATGGCAGCCCCTTCTCCTTGCACAGCGAGGCGTAGGCGCACAGGGTCGCCACCATGTTCATCGCGTTGCCCGTGGCGTGGCCGAACACGGTGTGGGAGCGGTGCACGCTCCACGTGAAGCCGTCACGCTCGGCGGCGGCGAAGAGCTCGTCCTCCTGCGCGTAGTAGAAGTTGGGATAGGGCAGGCGCTCCTCGTCCTCGTGGAACGGCGTGTCGGGCATGTCCCCCTGGCCGTAGGCCTCGAACGGGCCGAGGTAGTGCTTGAGGCCGGTCATCAGGGCGACGTGCTGCACGGTGCCCGACGGCGACAGTGCGGCGAGCAGGTCGCGCACCGCCCCGCCGTTCACGCGGATGTTCTCGGCTTCGGTGTCCATCCGGGTCCACGCCGTGATGGCCACGAAGTGAGGTGTGACCTCGGCGAGGGCTGCCGTCAGCGCGTCGGGATCGCCGAGGTCGGCCTGCACCGGCCGTACGTCGGGATGCGGCGAGGCGCCGCTGCGCGAGAGGCCGTAGGTCTCCCAACCCTCGTCGACGAGCCGGCGGGCGACGGCCTGGCCCACGATGCCGGTGACCCCGACGACCAGCGCGCGGCGGCGGGCGGCGGGGTCGGACTGCGATGGGTCCGGACCGGGCTCGGTGGAAGACTGGGGCACGGTGTGGTCCTCTCGACGTTCGTCGATCGCCTCGAAGTGGTGGCGATCACGGCGACTATAGTGTTGAATGCTGCTCAACAGCAAGGTCAACACCGGGCCGTCAGCGTCTATCAGGAGCCGTCATTCGCTTGTAGGCTGGACGAGGTTCTCGAGCTGGCACCCGTTGGTGTGCAGTGACATTCAATGGGCCCTAGTGGGGGAGAGGTGGCTCGCGCGTGGACAACCTGGGAGAACGACTCAGGACCGCTCGGATCGATGCCGGGCTGACGCTGCGCGGGCTTGCCCGCCAGGCCGAGGTCTCGCCCTCGCTCGTCTCGCTCATCGAGAACGGCAAGTCGCAGCCGTCGGTCGCCACGCTCTACACCTTCGCCCGCATCCTCGACGTCTCCGTCGACGAGCTGTTCGAGGAGGACCGGATGTCCGCCGTGGCGGTCGCCGCCGTGGCGTCGGTCCCCCGTGCGGAGGCCGAGGATGGCGTGATGGATCCGATCCACGCCTGGCAGCCCTCGGAGTACGCCAACCGGATCTCGGTGGCCCATCCCTCGCACCGCCCCCACCTGGTGATGGCCGACGGGGTCGTGTGGGAGCGCCTGGCTGCGACACCCGAGAAGGGCGTCAACTTCATGAAGATCGTCTACCAGCCCCAGGCGACGTCGACCGCCGGAGGGGAGCTGCTGACCCACGACGGCTACGAGTACGGCTACGTCGTGAGCGGCGAGGTCGAGGTCACCGTGGGGGACGAGCTCTTCACCCTGCGGGAGGGGGAGTCGCTCGGCTTCGACTCGTCCATCCCGCACATCCTGCGCAACTCCGGCGACGTGCCGTTCGAGGGCGTCTGGTTCGTCCACGGCCGCCACCACTGAGCCGGGCCGGTCACGGCACGGACGTGCTACGCCTCGGGCGACGGCGTGGTCCGAGCGGCCAGCCCGACGACGTCGAAGCCGGGCGTGAACACCTCCGGGTGCTGGCGCAGCTCGATGCGCGTGCGACGGATGTGCATCGCGAGCACCCGCTCGGCCTCCACGGAGTCACCGTCGCGCACCGCCTGGAGCAGCAGCCGGTGCTCGGCGTTGATGATCCAGCGCCGCTCGGCGCCGGCGAGGTAGGTGAACGCGCGGCGGTAGTGGTGGGTGGTGTCCCACAGCCGCCCGATCATGGCTTGCAGCTCGCCGGGCTCGGCCCGGGCGTACGTCGCCCAGTGCAGCCGTCGATCGAGGACGAGGAACTCCTCGAAGTCGGTGCACGCCTCGATCTCGACCTGGGTCGACTCGATCGTCGCCAGGTCCTCGGGGCCGAGGTGGACCATGCTGCGCCGGAGCAGCAGTGGCTCGAGCCGCTCGCGGATCTCATAGCTCAGCTCACAGTCGTCCTGGTCGAGCTGGGTGACCCAGGCGCCCCTGTTGGACTCCAGGGTCACCAGGCCGCCGGTGTGCAGGATCCTCAACGCCTCGCGCACCGGCAGCCGGCTGGCGCCCAGCTCGAGGGCGAGCTCGTCCTGGCGGATCCGGGTCCCGGGGGGCAGGGCACCCGCGAGGATCTGCGCTCGCACGTGGTCGGCGATGCGCTGGCTCGCGACCCTGGCGGGCCCGCTGTCATCCTCCACGGCCCGCAGCCTAGGCCCGACCCTCGGCCTGCGCCCTGTCGTAGGCCTTGCCGCCGGGGTAGGACACGAGCTCGAGCTGCAGGCCCCAAGGGGCGCGGAAGTAGATCCATCGCTGCCCTGCGCTGGGCCCACTGCTGCTGACCGGCTGCCCGAGCACCTCGATGCCGACGGCACGCAGGTGGTCGACGGCGGCGTCGAGGTCCTCCACGTAGAACGCCACGTGGTGCCCACCCACATCGCTGTTGAGCGGCGGTGTCGCGGCCTGCGCCCGGGCGTCGTACTCGAAGACCTCGAAGATCGCCTGGCCGCCGAGGCGGTAGAAGCGCAGCCGTCGCATGACGGTGTCGGCTGCCACGCCGAGCTGACGGGTCATCCAGTCGTCGTCGTGGGCGAACGGCCCGAGCTCGTACATCGGCTCGCAGCCCAGCACGTCGACGAAGAACGTGTGCGCCTCGTCGAGGTCCGGGACCGTCAGGCCGATGTGGTCGACGCGGGTCAGTCCGGGGACCGGGCCAGGGGGACGACTGGGTGAGGGCATGGGCGGAACTCCTCTTGCAAATGGATCCATTCAGTGACTACATTGTGACGCACGTCCCACCTTAACGCCACAATTGGCCTGCGCTAGTGCCTGCAATGGATCCATGAGGAGAGTCATGCCGATCACCAAGACCTTGGAGCCCGCCTCCACGTGGGTCGAGCTCACCGCGACGCCGGAGGACTGGGACGCCCTCCCCGCGGCCGACCTGCGACGGATGCTCGCCCAGATGCTCTGGATCCGGGTCTTCGAGGAGTACGTGCTGGAGCTGGCCGCCGACGGGCTGGTCCACGGGCCCGCGCACTCCAGCATCGGGCAGGAGGGCGGCGCGGTCGGATCGATCGTCGACCTGCGCACCACCGACATGATCAACGGCTCCCACCGCGGCCACCACCAGTTCCTGGCCAAGGCGCTGGGCCACGTGATGCCCGACGAGTCGGGCGAGGCGTTCCCCGAGCTCGACGACGCCGTGGTCACCGTCCTGCGTCGTACGCTCGCCGAGATCTGCGGCCTCGCGCAGGGCTACTGCCGCGGACGCGGCGGATCGATGCACCTGCAGTGGCAGGAGGCCGGCGCGATGGGCACCAACGCCATCGTCGGTGGCGGCGTGCCGCAGGCCCTCGGCTTCGCCTTCAACCAGAGCCGCTCGGGCACCGACGACGTCAGCGTCACCTACTTCGGCGACGGAGCGATCAACATCGGATCCGCGCTCGAGTCGTTCAACCTCGCCGCCGCCTGGGGGCTCCCGGTCTGCTTCTTCGTCGAGAACAACCGGTACGCCGTCGCGACCGCTGTCGCCTCGGCCACCAAGGAGACCCGGCTGTCGGCCCGCGGCCTGGCCTTCGACATCCCGGCGTGGCGCGTCGACGGCATGGACCCCCTCGCGGTGCGTCTCGCCATGGACCAGGCGGTCGCGCACATGCGAGCCGGTGGCGGTCCGACGCATCATCGAGGCCGAGGTCTACCGCTACTTCCACCAGAACGGCCCCTACCCCGGGCAGCGCGTTCGGCTACCGCTCCAAGGACGAGGAGAGCAGCTGGCGGGCCCGCGACCCCCTCGACCTCCTGCGCCAGCACGCCGTACGCCGAGGGCTCGCGACCGATGCCGAGCTCGCCGAGCACGAGAAGGACGTGCTGGCCGTGATGCGCTCCATCGGCGAGGAGCTCTTCGAACCCAAGCCGGGTGGCAAGCCCAAGGAGCGCCAGGTGCGCCCCGAGCTGTGGCCCGACACCAGCTTCGTCGACGTCGGCATCCGTGGCGACCTCAGCGAGCTCGAGGGCAGCCGCTACGCCGAGCCCGAGGACCTCGGACGAGGAGCTCGGTGAGCGCCGCTTCATCGACCTGGTGAGCGACGTGATGGCCCGCCGGATGGAGGAGGACCCCCGCGTCGTCGTCCTCGGCGAGGACGTCGACGGTCTCAAGGGCGGCACCAACGGCGCCACGAAGGCCCCGCTCGAGCGCTTCCCCGACCGCGTCCTCGGCACCCCCATCAGCGAGAACGCCTTCGCCGGCATGGCCGGCGGCATGGCGCTCGACGGGCGCTTCCGCCCCGTCGTGGAATTCATGTACGCGGACTTCATGTGGGTCGCCGCGGACCAGATCTTCAACCAGGTCGCCAAGGCGCGCCACATGTTCGGCGGCGACAGCGCGGTGCCGTTCGTCCTGCGCAGCAAGCTCGCGGCCGGCACCGGCTACGGGTCGCAGCACTCGATGGACCCCGCCGGCGTGCTCACCACCGCCCCCGGCCTGCGCGTGGTGGCGCCGTCGGACCCGTTCGACTACGTCGGCCTGATGAACACCGCGCTCGCCTGCGACGACCCGGTCGTCGTCCTCGAGCACGTCGACCTCTACACCAGCACCGGCCCCGGCCCGGTCGAGGACCTCGACTACCGCCTGCCTGTCGGCAAGGCCGCGCTGCGGCGCACCGGTGACGACCTCACCGTCATCAGCTATCTCTCGATGGTGCGCCACTGCCACGAGGCGCTCGACCAGGTCCCCGAGATCTCGGCCGACCTGATCGACCTGCGCTGGCTCGACCGGGCCTCGCTCGACTGGGACACCATCACGGCGAGCGTCAAGAAGACCAACCAGGTGCTGATCGTCGAGCAGGGCGCGGTCGGCACGTCCTACGGCGGGTGGCTGGCGGACGAGATCCAGCGTCGGCTCTTCGACTGGCTCGACCGCCCCGTCGCCCGGGTCACCGGCGCGATCGCCTCGCCGAGCATCAGCAAGGTCCTCGAACGTGCGGCCATTGCCAGGACCGACGAGGTCGTCGCTGCCCTGCGGCACCTCGACGAGCTCTGAGCCGGAAGGAACGAGAGAGACATGGCAACGCTGTTGCGCATCCCCGAGGTCGCGGCCGGCGCCACCGAGGTGATCCTGTCGGAGTGGCTCGTCGAGCAGGGGGCCGCGGTCGCCGCCGGGGCTCCCATCGTCGTCGTCGAGACCGAGAAGGCCATCGTCGAGATCGAGGCCGAGGGCGCCGGCACCGTGCTGCGCCGGTTCTGCGACCCCGGTGAGACCGTCGAGGTCGGCTCGATCTTCGCCGTGCTCGGGGAGGACGGGGAGGGCGACGACGAGGTCGACGCGCTGCTGGCCGAGGTCGGCCTCGCTGCGCCGGTCCCGGCCGCCGACGCCGCCCTCGTCGAGGAGTCCTACGAGGCTCCGACCGACGCCGAGCCCGAGCCTCGGACAGCGCCTGCCCCAGGCGGCGCTGACGCCGAGTCACGGCCGGCGCAGGTCGCCGGTGTCGACAGCGAGCCCGGCCGCAGTCGCATCTTTGCCGCCCCGGTGGCGCGCCGGATCCTCGCCGAGGCCGGCATCGCCCTCGACGGCGTGGCAGGGTCGGGCCCCCGGGGCCGGATCATGAAGAAGGACGCAGACGCTGCGGTGCGCGCCGCGAGCGAGAAGCCGGCACCGGTTGCTCCGGTCGCGGCCCCGGCTCCGGAGGCCGCGCCCACGCCGGGAGCACCGGCCCCTGCCGCGGGCTCCGGCTGGACCGACGAGCCGCACTCGAGGCTGCGTCGGCTCGTGGCGACCCGCCTGACGCAGAGCAAGCAGACCGTGCCGCACTTCTACCTGCGCCGCACCGTCCGCGTCGACGAGCTGCTCGCACTTCGAGCCCAGCTCAACGCGGTCTCGCCGCACCGGATCTCGGTCAACGACCTGGTCGTACGTGCCGTGGGCGTCGCGTCGCGGACCGTGCCCGAGGCCAACGTGATCTGGACCGACGACGCGCTGCGACACTTCGACACCGTCGACGTCGGCGTGGCCGTGGCCTCCGAGCGCGGTCTGATGACGCCCGTGGTGCGGGGGGTCGAGGGCCTCACGCCCGCCGCGATCGCCGCTCGCATCCGTGAGCTGGTCGAGCAGGCGGGCAACGGGACCCTGCGCCAGTCCGACCTCGAGGGCGGCACGATCAGCGTGACCAACCTCGGCATGTTCGGCATCGAGGAGTTCGACGCCATCATCAACCCGCCGCAGTCGGCGATCCTGGCCGTCGGGACAGCGGCACCGCATCCGGTCGCCGTGGACGGACGGGTCGAGGTCGCGACCACCATGCAGCTCGTCCTCTCGGTCGACCACCGCGCCATCGACGGCGCTCTCGGCGCCCGGTGGATGGCAGCCCTGGCCGAGTGCCTCGAAGAGCCGTTCCGGTTGGTGGCGTGAGGCCGGCATGAGAGTCACGTTCCTCGGTCTGGGCCGGATGGGCCGTCCGATGGCCGCCAACCTGGTGGCCGCCGGGCACGATGTCGTCGTCTGGAACCGAACGGCGGCGGTGGCTGAGGCCTTCGTCGGCGAGCACCCGGGCAGCACCACGGCACAGAGCCCCGCCGATGCGGTGCGCGACGCCGAGGTGGTGGTCACGATGCTGGCCGACGACGCCGCCCTCCTCGCGACCTACGTCGGTGACGACGGTGTGCTGGCGGGTCTCGAGGGCCGCCCGGGCACGGTGGTCGCCATCGACATGAGCACCGTCTCCCCGCCGACGGTCGTCGACCTCGCCGCGCGCCTCCACGCTGGCGGCCACGCACTGGTCGACGCCCCCGTCTCCGGCAGTGTCCCCGCGGCGACCAACGCTGCCCTGACCATCATGGCCGCGGGCGACGAGGCCGCGGTCGAGCGTGCCCTGCCGGTCCTGGAGTCCCTGGGCTCGACCGTCGTGCACGTCGGGCCGAGCGGCGCCGGCGCGACCATGAAGCTCGCGCTGAACTCGGTGCTCCACGGCCTCAACGCCGGGGTCAGCGAGGCGTTGGTGCTCGCCGAGCGGGCGGGTGTCCATCGCACCGCGGCCTACGACGTCCTGGTCGCCAGCGCGGTCGCTGCGCCGTTCGTGCACTACAAGCGGGCGGCCTTCGAGGATCCCGGCACCGCCCCGCCGGCGTTCCTCCTCCGCCTGGCCGCCAAGGACCTGCGCCTCGCCCTCGAGCTCGCCGACCGCGTCGGGTCACCGATGCCGCAAGCACGCGCCAACCTGGCCGAGCTCGAGCTGGCGGTCGCCGCCGGCCACGCCGAGCACGACATGTCGGCCCTGGCCGAGCACCTCCGCACCGCTGACACCCGCACCACCCCACAGGAGACCTCCGGATGACCACTGCCCCCACCACGGTGCGCGACCTCGAGCAGGTGCTGGGCCCGATCCCGCTCGGCCCCTGGGTCGGCGGGGAGCTGCGCGCCGGCGACGGCACCATCGTCGTCGTCGACCCCTCGAGCGAGGAGGCCCTGACCGAGGTCGCCGACGGCACCGTCGAGGACGCCCTGGCCGCGGTTGAGGTCGCCGAGGCGGTCCGCGAGGAGTGGGCCGCGACGAGCCCGCGACGGCGCAGCGAGATCCTGCGCCGCACCTTCGAGCTGATGACCGAGCGCACCGACGCCCTCGCGCGCCTCATCGTGCTCGAGAACGGCAAGGCCCTGGCCGACGCCCGCGGCGAGGTCACCTACGCCGCCGAGTTCTTCCGCTGGTACGCCGAGGAGGCCGTCCGCCTCAGCGGCACCGTCGGCCGTGCGCCCGGCGGCGCCAACAACATCCTCGTGCTGCGCCAGCCGGTCGGCGTCAGCCTGCTCATCACGCCGTGGAACTTCCCGGCAGCGATGGCGACCCGCAAGATCGGGCCGGCGCTGGCCGCCGGCTGTCCCGTGATCCTCAAGCCTGCCTCGGAGACGCCGTTGACGGCGCTCGCGATCGTGGCCATGCTCCACGAGGCCGGGGCACCCCCCGGGGTCGTCAACGTCGTGCCGTCGAGCCGCTCCGGCGAGCTGTCCTCGCGGCTGCTCGACCACCCGGCGGTCCGCAAGGTCTCGTTCACCGGCTCGACCGAGGTCGGTCGGGTGCTGCTGGCCCACGCGGCCCGCACGGTGGTCAACACCGGCATGGAGCTCGGCGGCAACGCGCCGTTCGTCGTCCTCGAGGACGCCGACCTCGACGCCGCCGTCGACGGGGCCATGGTCGCCAAGCTGCGCAACGGCGGCTCGGCCTGCACCGCGGCCAACCGCTTCATCGTCCACGCCGGCGTGGCCGGTGAGTTCTCCCGGCGGCTGTCGGAGCGGATGCGCGGCCTCGTCGTCGGCCCCGGGCTCGACCCGGCGACCGACATCGGTCCGCTCGTCAACGCCAAGACCCGCGACAAGGTCGCCGAGCTGGTCGCCGGCGCCACCGACGAGGGCGCTCGCGTCCTGGTCGGGGCCGGGTCGCCGGACCGTCGCGGCTACTACTACCTGCCCACCGTGCTCGACGGCGTGCCCCAGGACGCCGCGATCCTCGACACCGAGATCTTCGGCCCGGTCGCGCCCGTCGTCGCGTTCGACACGGTGGACGAGGCGGTCGCCCTGGCCAACCGCAGCGAGTTCGGCCTGGTGTCCTACGTCTACACCCGTGACCTGCGCCAGGGCCTCGCCGTCAGCGAGCGCCTCGACAGCGGGATGGTCGGCGTCAACCGCGCGCTGGTCTCCGACCCCGCCGCGCCGTTCGGCGGCACCAAGCAGTCCGGTCTGGGCCGCGAGGGCGGCCACGAGGGCATGGTCGAGTTCACCGAGAGCAAGTACGTCGCCCTCGACTGGTAGCCGACACCCGTCCGTCCACCCCGCACCACGACCCATCACGACCCTCAGGAGCACCTCATGGCCGACCTCATCGGCAGGACCGTCGTCATCACCGGCGGCGCAGGCGGCCAGGGGGCCGAGGAGGCACGGCTCTTCTCCACCCACGAGCGCCCACGTCGTCGTCACCGACGTCGACGACGACGCCGGCCGCGCGCTCGTCGACGGGATCGTCGCCGACGGTCACAGCGCCGAGTACGTTCCGCTCGACGTCACGTCGACCGACGACTGGAACCGCCTGCGCGACCACCTCGTCGAGCACGGCAGGAGCCTGCGCGCACTGGTCAACAACGCCGGCATCGCCCACCGCTACGGGCTGATGGACACCACCCTCGAGCGCTTCGAGCAGGTGCTCGCGGTCAACCTGCACGGACCGTTCCTCGGCATGCAGGCACTCGCCCCACTGATGCGCGACAGCGGGGGCGGCGCGATCGTCAACGTGGGCTCGGCCGCCGGGATGACGGGCCACTTCTCCGCGGCGTACTCCAGCAGCAAGTGGGGCCTGCGCGGCCTGTCCAAGGTCGCTGCCATGGAGCTGGCGCCGTGGGGCATCCGCGTCAACGCCGTGCACCCCGGCATCGTCAACACCGCGATCGTCCCCGGCGACACGGCGTTCCCGCAGGCGATGACCACCTACACGCCCCTCGGGCGCGCCGGCCGAGGTCGGCGACATCGCCCCGGTCGTGCTGTTCCTGTGCAGCGACGCCGCGGCGTTCATGACCGGTGCGGACGTCAACGTCGACGGCGGCCTGGTCGACCTCGGCATCTACGACGCGGTGGCCAAGGAGTACGCCGCCATCCAGCAGCGGGCCTGACGTCGTGGCGGCACCGCAACCAGGGTCGGGCGACGGGGCCTTCCGCGCCTACCTCTTCGACCACGACCACCCGCGGCTGGCGCGGGTGCGCGGCCTGGACCCGTACGCCTACCGCGATCTCGCGCGCGAGGACGACTTCACCGGCGAGCTGATCCGAGGGTGGACACCGTCTGTACGGCCAGCCCTTCGTCGGCATCACCGAGGACGGCACTCTGCGCGAGGGGCTCCACGCCCTTGCCGGCCGGTGGGAACCGGCTCGCGACGACGAGCGCGCTCGGGTCGAGGCCATGGTCGAGACCGCCGAGCAGCTGCTCGCGCTGGTGTCCGAGGCCGATCGGTCGCGGCTCACCCATGCCGTCGACGCGCCGGAGTGGCAGACCTGGGCCAACCCGGAGTTCCTCCAGCACGACACCGGGCTGCGCCTCGAGCACCAGCCGTCCGCGGTGGTCGAGGCCGCGCTGTCCCTCGTGGAGGCGTCGCTCAGCCCCGAGGGATTCGCCCTGGTGCGGCGGATGATGCAGGTGAACGGCTTCCTCGGCACAGTGGTCGACCTGCCGACCGTGCTGGGCGAGCTCAGCTACCAGTTCGCGATCTACGGCACGCCCGACCCCGTCGCACCGTGGGGCTGGCAGCTGTTCGGGCACCACGTCGCGGTGAACTGCCTGGTCGTCGACGGCCGGATGGCGCTGGGCCCGGTCTTCCTCGGCGCCGAGCCCGACGTGATCGACTCCGGCCCGCTCGCGCGCCCGGGGGAGGAGTCGCCGTACGCCGGTCGGATCCGGCTGGCCACCGCGCTGATGGCGGCGCTCCCCGAGGACCAGCGGAGGCTGGCCGTGGCCTACGACCAGATGGTCGACCCGGCGATGCCGCCCGGCCGGGTGCACCCCGGCGACGAGCGGCACCTGGGCGGGGCCTTCCAGGACAACCGGGTCATCCCGTTCGAGGGCGCCCCGGTGCACGCCATGCCACCGGTGGCGCGTGGGCTGGTGGTCGACCTCGTCGACGAGTGGCTCGCGCTGCTGCCGGTCGGCCCGCGCGCCGCACGTCGCCGCGAGGTCGTCGCGCACCTCGACGAGACCTGGCTGTCGTGGATCGGCCCCCACGAGCCGGGGGACGTGTTCTACGTGCGCGTGCAGTCGCCGGTGGTGATGGTCGAGCTCGACCACCACTGCGGTGTCTTCCTCGACTACGACACCCCGCAGCCGTTCCACATCCACACCATCATGCGCACGCCGCACGGCAACGACTACGGCCGGGCCTGGGTCCGCGCCTGGCAGGACCGGCAGCACCAGGAGGAGCTCCATGCCTGACCCGTCGACGGACGCCGCCCTGGCCCACCACCACGTCGGCAACCTGCTGTACGGCTACACCGACGTCGCCGACCGCAAGGACGTCGACGCCGGCGTGGCCCTGCTCGGCCACGCGACCGTGCGCTTCCCCACCGACGGCTTCGACCGGCCTCGAGGACGCACGGCCGCTTCCTCGAGCGGCTGTGGGGCGACGACGTGCCGCACCGCCACGACGTGACCAACCTCGTGGTCGAGCCGGCCGGACCTGGACTCTGGCGCGCACGCGCCCACTACACGCGCCACGTCCTGGCGCCCGACCCGGTCCTCACCACGCTCGGTGAGTACGACCTCCTCGTGCGCGAGCCCGACGCCGGCGAAGACGCGTGGATCGTCCGGGAGCTCACCGTGCACCGGACCTGGTCGCGATGACCCGCGTCGTCGGGTTCCGGACGCGCGAGGGCGCGGTGGAGGTCGGTGTCCTCTCCGAGGACGGCGACGAGATCGCCGTCCTGGCCGGGCTCGAGGCCTTCTGGCGCGATCCCGCCGGGTTCCTCGCCGAGCTCCGGACGACGGACGTGGTCAGGGCTGTCGCGGTCGAGCTCGTCCCACCCGTGCTGCCTGGGGCGCGGGTCATCTGCATCGGCCTCAACTACCTGGCCCACGTCGCCGAGGGATCCTTCGCGGCTGACCCGCTGCCGACCCACCCGACCCTGTTCGCACGGTGGACCGCCTCGCTCTCCGTCGGCGAGACCGAGGTGCCGGTGCCGGCGGACGAGGACGGCCTCGACTGGGAGGGCGAGGTCGTGGCCTACGTCGGTCGCACCCTCGTCGACGCCGACCCCGAGGAGGCGCTGGCCGCGGTGGTCGCCTACTCGACCTTCAACGACCTGACCTCGCGTCGCGCCCAGAAGCTCACGTCGCAGTGGATCCTCGGCAAGAACGGCGACCGCTCCGGCCCTCTCGGCCCGATGGTGCCGGCGACCGAGGTCGGCGACCTGCGCGACGGTCTCCATGTGGCGACCCGCGTCAACGGTGAGGTCGTGCAGTCCGGGACCACCGACCAGATGGTCTACACCGTCGGCGACACCCTTGCGCTCGTCAGCCGGACCCTCACCCTCCACCCCGGCGACCTCCTGGCCACCGGCACTCCGTCCGGCGTCGGCTACTCCCGCAACCCACCTTGGCTCCTTCAGCCCGGCGACGTCGTCGAGGTCGAGGTCGACCGCCTGGGGGTCCTGCGGAACACCATCACTGGCAACCACACCCGTCACCGGCTCGCCTGAGGTCCTCGGACCGTCAGCCCAGCCCCCAGGCGGCACGGAACTCGTCGGGGGCCATCGTGTCGAGCTGCGTGCGGAGGACGTCCATCAGCACCGCGGCCGCCTCGGCGCCGCCGGTCGGGATCTGCAGCTCCGCCACGCCGTCGCTCCGACGTCGGAGGACGACGTAGCCCTCGCCGGTCAGCTCGAACCGGCCACTCGTGGTCGCGCACCACAGGTCGAGCGCTCCCGCGACGAGCCGTCCGAGCCGGCGAACCCGCCGCGGCTCCAGCCCCAGCAGGTAGATCTCGCTCGCTGCCAGGGGCTCGAGTGTGGACGTCATTCCTTCAGCGTAGGTGGGGAGTCCCGAGCTGGACCCTGAGTAGGCTCGAGCGGACGACTCCCGCGTGCGCCGACCGAGAGAGAAGGTGCCTCATGCCGGTGACCAGAGGCTTCTTCCGGCGCCGCCCCGAGGGCCCCGAGGGGCGGCTGCCGCCTGGGCAGTACGACGTGGGCGGTGGCTGGCCCGTCCTGACTGCCGAGGCGACGCCGCAGATCGCGCGCGAGTCCTGGAGCCTGGTCGTCGACGGCCTGGTGGACACTCCGACGACCTGGACCTGGGACGCGATCCACGAGCTGCCGCGGTCGACGTACAGCGGTGACATCCACTGCGTCACGACCTGGTCGAAGTTCGACGTCGTGTTCGCCGGAGTCTCGGTCGACGCCCTGCTCGCGGCCGCCGGGCCGACGCAGGACGCGGGTTTCGTGATGGCCCACTCATCGACCGGCTACACGACCAACCTGCCGCTGGCGGACGTCACGGGCGGCAAGGCCTGGGTCGTGTGGGAGTTCGACGGGAGACCGCTCACGGCCGAGCACGGAGGCCCGGTGCGGCTGCTGGTCCCGCACCTCTACTTCTGGAAGTCCGCGAAGTGGATCAGCCGGTTGGAGCTGACGGCCGAGGACAGCCCGGGCTTCTGGGAACGCAACGGCTATCACGACCGCGGTGACCCGTGGCTGGAGCAGCGCTACCAGGGGGATCCGTGACGGACGGGTCCTTCGCGTCAGTGGGCGTTGGATCGACCGCCTGGACGACGGGACGGATCATCAGCAAGGACCTGCCGGCACCGAACCTCGTCCGGCTCCGCATGCACGTCGAGGACCGCCAACGCCACTGGCCGGGCCAGCACTACGTCATCCGGTTGCGGGCCCCTGACGACTACACCGCCCAGCGGTCCTACTCCGTCGCGTCCGACGACGACGACCCGCTGGTGGAGTTCCTGGTCGAGAGGCTCCCGGACGGTGAGGTCTCGGAGTTCCTCGCCGACGTGGCCGAGGTCGGTGATGTCCTCGAGCTGCGCGGCCCGATCGGACGATGGTTCAGGTGGGACACCTACACGCCGGCGCTGTGCCTGGTCGGAGGCACCGGCGTCGTCCCGGCGGTGGCGATGACACGCGCCGCTCGACGCCTGGGACGTTCGGACCTGCTGGAGGTGGTCGCCGTCGGGCGCAGCCCCGAGGAGCTGCCGTACGCCGACGAGCTCGCCCAGGCAGGCGCCACACTCGCCTACACCCGTCACGGCGTGGGTGACCGACCGCCCGGCCCTCCCACCGCGGACGAGGTCGTCCCGCTGCTGGCCGGGGCCGAGGTGGCGTACGTCTGCGGCTCCCCGCGCTTCGCCGACTTCGCGGAGGGCCTGCTGATCGCATCCGGCCTGAGCCCTGAGGCCATCCGGGTCGAGAAGTTCGGCATCACCGGCTGAACAGGCAAGCGCACACCCGGCCGACGTCAGGGTGTGGCCCTTGGCGCCGCGAGGGTCCAAGGTCCCGCCGTCTGGTGACGTACGCACCTGTGCGCTGACGAGCTCGGGAGGCACGCTGGGTGTGAGAGGTAGAGGTGAGACCCATGTTCTCGACGGACGACTGGCACCCAGGCCGCATGATGGACGATTCCTACGGCGCCGGCACCGGAATGATGGACGGCGGAGGGTGGGTGATGGCGCTCATCGCGCTGCTGCTCCTGGTGCTGGTGGGGGTCGCGATCTTCATGGCGAGCAGAGCGACGTCCGGCTTGGCTCCAGGAGTCCGCGGCGTCCCTCCGGTGACGGGATCGCCTCGGGACATCCTGGATCTGCGACTGGCACGGGGTGAGATCAGCCCGGAGGAGTACGGCACCACTCGCACGCTGCTCGATCCGTGAGCCGGAGCTGCTCGCGCCGCCGGTAGTGATCTTCGCCCCAGCGGCCCCGGAGCAGCGCGCGCCGGGGCTACCGTGGGGTAACCACTCCCCATCACCTCGAGGAACCACCAGCCATGCCGCACCTGGCCCCGAAGACGGTCGTCCTCCACGGCCACGAGCTGTCCTACGTCGACAGCGGCTCCGGCCCCGTCGTGCTCTTCATCCACGGCATCCTCGGCTCGCAACGGCAGTGGTCCCACCTCGTCGACAAGGTCGACGACGACCACCGGGTCGTCGTGCCCGACCTGTTCGGGCACGGCGAGTCGGCGAAGCCGACGGGTGACTACTCCCTCAGCTCACACGCGGCGACCCTGCGCGACCTGCTCGACCACCTGGGCATCGAGCGGATCACCCTCGTCGGGCACTCGCTCGGTGGCGGCATCGCGATGCAGTTCTACTACCTCTTCCCCGACCGGGTGGACCGCCTCGTCCTCGTCTCGAGCGGCGGCCTCGGCCGCGAGGTCAACCTGGTCCTGCGCTCGGCCACCCTGCCCGGCGCCGAGCAGGTGCTGAGCGTCATCGCCTCCGCGCCCGTGCTCGAACGCGTCGAGGCGTTGGGTCGCGGCGCGCAGAAGGTCGGCTGGAAGCCGGGTGCTGACATCGGCGCCATCTGGCGGGGTTTCACCTCCCTCGGTGACCGCGAGAGCCGGCGCGCGTTCCTCTCCACCACCCGCGCGGTCATCGACTTCGGCGGCCAGAGCATCAATGCCTACGACCACCTCGAATCGGTGACGCCGCCGCCGACCCTGATCGTGTGGGGCTCGAAGGACCGGATGATCCCGGCCTGGCACGCGCTGAGCGCGCAACGCGCGGTGCCCGACTGCCGGGTCGAGCTGTTCGAGGGTGCCGGCCACTTCCCGCACCTCGACGACCCGGACCGGTTCGCGAGAGTCCTGCGGGACTTCATGTCGGCCGACGTGGACCGACCTGCGGTCGCTCGCGAGGGCTGAACCCCTGGGCCGGTGGTCAGCCGGTTCGGCACCGGTCCTCGTCGACTGACACGTTCTCCTACGACGCCGTGCGCTCGCGCCACCAGTGGATGCCGGCGGGGATGATGGTCAGCAGCAGCAGACCGAGGATCAGGTAGTCGATGTGGTGGGCGAGCCAGGGGAAGGTGTCTCCGACGAAGTAGCCGGTGAGGGTGATGGTCAGCACCCAGAGCAGGGCGCCGACGAGGCTCCAGCCGATGAAGCGCGGTCGCTTCATCTTCGAGGCCCCCGCCACCACGGTGATGTAGGTGCGTACGACCGGCACGAAGCGTCCGATCACGAGCGCCTTGCGGCCGTGCTTGTCGAAGAAGGCCTCGGTCCGCTCGAGGTAGTCCCGTTTGAGGATCTTCCCGTCGTGCTCGTAGATGACGGGACCGAGCTTGCTGCCGATCTCGAAGCCGAGCACGTTGCCACCGATGGCGGCGGCGACGAGCAGCGCGCAGCTCACCGCGAGGTCGAGCAGGCTCGGGCCGGGCGCGACCGAGAGCTTGTCGCTGGCGAGGAAGAGGCCGACGGCGACGAGCAGGGTGTCACCCGGCAGGAAGGGGAAGAACAGGCCGCACTCCACCACGATGATGGCGAGGCTGACCCAGAAGAAGCCGGCGCCGAGCTGCGAGAGCAGCCACTCGGGGTCGAGCCACTGGATGCCGAGGAGCAGGGGCATGGGGAGTGTGGGGGTCATGGGGATCCGGGGATGCCCGCTCGCGAGGTCACCGCCGTACTCTGCACCAGCGAGGGCGGGTTGGCACGCGGACGCGCGCTGGCTGGACGAGGCCCGTGCCCGCCTCGGCTTCTGACGTCAGCCCCGGGCCCGCCACTCGTCCTCGAGCAGGGCGAAGACCAGCTCGGTGGCCCAGTCGCCCTTGAAGTGCACGCCGTCGACGAACGTCGCCTCGTGCCGGAAGCCGAGTCGCTGCAGCAGTCGAGCCGAGGCTCTGTTTCCGTCGATGCAGACCGCGCTGATGCGGTGGAAGCCGAGGCGGTCGAAACCCAGGTGAAGGAGAGCGCGAGCGGCCTCCGCGGCGTACCCGTGCCCGTGGTGGTCCCGGCCGAAGGCGAAGCCGAGCTCGCCCTGGCGGTCCGAGGCCCACTTGAGCAGCACCTCGCCGATCACCGCCCCGGTCCCACGCTGCTCCACCGCCAGCACCAACCACTGGCCCTGCTCGGTCAGCGACGTCTGGCCGAGCTTGGTCCGCAGGGTCTCCTCGGTGGCGGCGCGGTCGCGTACGGGCCAGGGGACGTAGCGCACGACGTCGGGATCGCCGTGGAAGCGGACCAGGTCGTCGAGGTCCTCCATCCGGTGTGCGCGCAGCAGCAGCCGTTCGGTCTCGATCGGCAGCTCGAACGACAGGCCGCTCACAACGAGAAGTGCCCGGACGCGAGGCTGCGCAGCACGCAGAACTCGTTGCCCTCCGGATCGGCCAGGACGACCCACGACTCCTCGCCCGTCTGGCCCACCTCCGCCCTGGACGCGCCGAGCGCGAGCAGCCGGTCGACCTCCTCGTCCTGGGAGCGGTCGATCGGGGACACGTCGAAGTGGACCCGGTTCTTCGCGACCTTGTCCTCCGGCACTTCTGCCAGGAACATCGTCGGCGCGACGGGACCGGAGCGGACGGCGTCGAGCAGCGCGTCGTCGTCGCGGCCCGCAGGTCCGATCTCGATCAGCCCCGGCTCGTGGTGGAGCACCGCCCAGTCGAGCACGGCGGTCCAGAACTCGGCCAGCCGGTCGGGGTCGTGGCAGTCGAGGGAGATCTCGGTCAGTCGGGAGGCCATGCGTCGATCCAAGCACTGGCCGGCGACCGGCCCGCGTACGCCCGCGCGATCGCCGCGCCGAGCCGTGCGTTGTTCTCCACCAGGGCGATGTTCGCCTTGAGGGACTCCCCGTCGGTGATCTCGACGATGCGCCCGAGGAGGTAGGGCGTCGCGTCCTTGCCGCGGATGCCGAGGGCGTCCATGTCGGCGAGCGCCCGGTCGATGATCGCGCCGATCTCGTCGGCGGGGATCTCCGACTCGGCCGGGATCGGGTTGGCGACGACGACACCGCCGTCGAGCCCGAGGTCCCACTTGGCCCTCATGAGGGCGGCGACCTCGGCGGGGGAGTCGACCCGCATCGGCGCGCCGAACCCCGACGAGCGCGAGTAGAACGACGGGAACTCGTCGGTGCCGTAGCCGAGCACCGGCACTCCCAGCGTCTCGAGCTTCTCCAGCGTCAGCCCGATGTCGAGGATGCTCTTCACGCCGGCGCAGACGACGGCCACCGACGTCGTCGACAGCTCGGTCAGGTCGGCCGACACGTCGTACGACGTCGCCGCGCCGCGGTGCACGCCGCCGAGCCCGCCGGTGACGAAGACGCCGATGCCGGCCAGGGCCGCGAGCCGCATCGTCGAGGCGACGGTCGTCGCGCCGTGCAGGCCGCGCGAGACGACGAAGGGCAGGTCGCGGATCGAGACCTTGATGACGGAGGAGTCGGAGGCGAGCAGCTCGAGGTCGTCGGGCGAGAGGCCGATCGTCGGCCTGCCGTGCAGCACCGCGATCGTCGCCGGCACCGCACCGCCCTCGCGCACGATGCCCTCGACGGTGCGGGCCATCTCGACGTTCTGCGGGTAGGGCATGCCGTGGCTGATGATCGTGCTCTCCAGCGCGACGACGGGCTGCCCGGACGCGAGCGCGTCGCGGACCTCGTCGGTGATGGTCAGCATCGGGGGTGCTCCTCGTGGGCGGGGGACTGAAGTGCTTCGGCCAGGTCCGGCCGGACGGTGTGCGGGCTCTCGATGGTCGCCGCGGCCGCGCGGTGTCCCTCGGCGGCGGCGGCGGCCGGGTCGGCGCCCCGCAGCCACGCGGCGACCCATGCCGCGAGCATCGCGTCCCCGGCGCCCGTGACGTCGACGACGGTCGCAGGCACGGACGGGAGGTGCGCGGGCTCCTGCCCGGGGCTGCACATCCATGACCCGTCGGAGCCGCTGCGCACCCACACGTGCTCGACCCCGCGCCCGTGCAGGTCGGCGACGGACGCGCGCCAGTCGGCGCGGTCACGTCCGGTGATGGCGGCCAGCTCGTCGAGGTTGGGGGTGACCAGGAAGAGGTCGTGCACGAGGTCGGCGAGCCGGGCGGCCTTGGCGACCGAGACCGGCTCGAACGCCAGTGGCACCGAGGCCGCGGAGGCCGCGGCGACGACGCTCGCCACCTGCGCGGGAGCGAGGTTGCCGTCGACCACCACGAGTGCGGCATCGGCGAGGTCGAGGGTGTCGAGCTCGAGCTCGTCGATGATGGCCATGTCCGACACCGCCGACACCAGCTCACCGTCGTGGTCGAGCACGGCGGTGTAGGTCCCGGTCCGTCCGGGCACCCGGCGTACGGCCGAGACGTCGACGCCGCAGTCGGCGGTCACCCGCAGCGCCGCGTCGCCGAAGGCGTCGTCACCGACGGCCGAGACCAGGCGTACGGGCGCGCCGAGCAGGCCGAGGCAGGCGGCGATGTTGCGACCGACGCCGCCGGGGGAGATCCGGGTGTGACCGGGGTTGCTCGTGGCGGGCACGAGGGGTGCGGAGGTGCGCGCGACCACGTCCATGTTGGTCCCGCCGACGACCACCACCCACTGCTTCACGCGCAGATCCTGACAGAGCCCCGCCGGCAGCACTCACAGGATCCGCACAGGGAACTCCCACGCGGTTGCCAGAGGCGAGCGACACTGTCAGTGCCATGGCCCTGATCGAGATGCCCGCCCCTCACGTCGTACGCCGACTCGGCGTCCGAGCCCGCCGTGACGCGGGCACCAGGCTCGTCGCCGGCAGCACCTTGTGGCTGTCGCTCCTGCTCGTCACCTGGTGGTGGGTCACCGGTGGCGGCGCGGGCGACCTCGGCGGCTGGGCGTCCGGCCTGCAGTCCGTCGGCCGGATCACCGGCCTCGTCTCCGCCGTGCTGCTGCTCGCGCAGGTCGTGCTGATGGCCCGCGTGCCGGTGCTCGAGCGCGCCTTCGGTCAGGACGAGCTGGCCCGCCTCCACCGGCTGGTGGGCTTCACGTCGTTCAACCTGATGATCGTCCACATCGTGACGATCACGTGGGGCTACGCCGGAGGGTCCCTGCCCGCGACGCCGCGGACCTTGTGGGACCTGGTCGTGAACTACCCCGGCATGCTGCTCGCCACCGCGGCGACGGCCTGCCTGGTGATGGTCGTCGTCACCAGCATCCGCGCCGCCCGCCGTCGGCTGCGCTACGAGTCGTGGCACCTGATGCACCTCTACGCCTACCTCGGCGTCGGCCTCGCGATCCCGCACCAGCTGTGGACCGGCGCCGACTTCACCTCCTCGACCGGTCGCCAGGTCTTCTGGTGGACGGCCTGGGCGGTGGCCGCGGGCAGCGTGCTGGTGTGGCGCGTCGGGCTGCCGGTGTGGCGCAACCTGCGCCACGACCTCCGCGTCGCCGCGGTCGTGCCCGAGGCCGACGGCACGGTCTCGGTGCACGTCACCGGACGCGACCTCCACCGGCTCCCTGTCGAGGCCGGCCAGTTCTTCACGTGGCGCTTCGGCGGCCGTCCCGGTCGGAGTCGCGGCAACCCGTACTCCCTCTCGGCTGCGCCGGACGGCCGGTCCCTGCGGATCACCGTCCAGGACGTCGGCGACGGCAGCGCCGCCACCGCCGGCCTCGCGGTCGGGTCACGGGCCTGGATCGAGGGCCCCTACGGCCGGCTGAGCCCACGGGCCCGCACCCGCACCAAGGTGCTGATGATCGGCGCCGGCGTCGGCATCACGCCGCTGCGGTCACTGGCGGAGGGCCTGGCGTACGCCCCCGGCGACGCGCTGCTGCTCTACCGCACGTCCGCCGCGCCGATCTTCGTCGACGAGCTCGCTGCCCTCAGCCAGCAGCGCGGACTGGTCGTCTGGGGACTCCCCGGCCGGCGACGCGCGCCCTACTCGTGGCTGGGCGACGGCGTGGACGCCGTGACCGACCTGGCCGCCCTCACCTCCTGGGTGCCGGACGTGGCCGAGCGCGACGTCTACGTCTGCGGCCCCGGTCCTTGGGCCGACCTGGTCGTCCGCGACCTGCGCGCAGCCGGCGTCCCGGAGACGCACATCCACCTCGAGACCTTCGGCTGGTGACCCGGTGAAGCGCATCGTCCTCTGGGTGCTGAGCACCCTCTCCGCCGTGGTCGTCCTCTTCGGCTACCACACCTCGACCTCCTCGGTGATGGCCACGAGCAGCGAGGCCGACTTCTCCGGCTCGCTGTCGGGGCAGACCACCACGGGTTCGGGCGCCGGCACGACCACCAGCGGGTCGGCACCGCCGACCGACAGCACGTCGTCGGGGTCGTCCGACACCTCGGGCTCATCGGGCTCCTCAGGCTCGGCGGCCTCCACGGTCACCGGCGACGTCGCGCAGACCCGCTGGGGCCCGGTCCAGGTGCAGCTCGAGGTGTCCGGGTCGACGATCACCAACGTGTCGATCCTGCAATACCCGGACTCCAACGGCCGCGACGTCGAGATCGCCAACTTCTCGCTGCCCCAGCTGATCCAGGAGACCCTCGACGCCCAGGGCGACTCGATCTCGATGGTCAGCGGAGCGACGTACACCAGCCAGGGCTACGTGCAGTCGCTCCAGAGCGCCCTCGACCAGGCGGGGCTGTGACCACCGGCGCGCCGACGCTCGGCCGACGCGTCGAGCAGGTGATGGGCATGCCGATCAGCCTCGCGATGCGCGGCCGGCACGCCCACGACGACGCCGGCGAGCGGGCCTGGCAGGACGCGCTGGCGGAGCTCCGCTGGGTGGACGAGGTGTTCAGCACATGGCGCGCGGACAGCCAGGTCTCCCGGCTGGGCCGGGGTGAGACCACGCTCGACGAGTGCGACCCGGCGGTGGCCGACGTGCTGCGCCTGGGCGACGACGCGAAGGCCTCCTCCGACGGCGCGTTCGACGTGTGCCTGCCCGGTGCGGACGGCGTACGACGGCTCGACCCGAGCGGGGTGGTGAAGGGTTGGGCGGTGGACCGGGCCGTACGCCCGCTGCTGGCGCTGGCCGACACCGACGTGTGCCTCTCAGCGGGTGGCGACATGGTGTGCCACGTCGCCGACCTGGCGAGCGAGCCGTGGCTGATCGGCATCGAGCACCCCCTCGACCCGAACCGCCTCGTCGCGCAGGTCCCGGTCCGTCGAGGCGCGGTCGCGACCTCCGGTTCCGCGCACCGCGGTGCGCACGTGGTCGACGCCCGCACCGGCACACCTGCCGATGCGCTCGCCTCCGTCACCGTCATCGGGGCCGACCTCACCAGCGTCGACATCGATGCCACCACCGCCCTGGCACTGGGGCTGGACGGACCTCACTGGCTCCGGTCACGCCTGCGGACCGGGCTCGTGGTCTGGGCGGACGGCCGGGTCGAGACCGTCGCCTGACGCCCGGTCCGCTACCGGTCACCATCCACCACCGGCTCGGCGGGCGCGGCCGCAACGACTGAGCGCCCGTGCCCCGACGGGATCAGATCTCGTCGTCGACGTACGACGGACGCGCGACGCGGAGCCCGGCAAGGGTCAGTGGCACCGCGGTGAGCGCCAGCAGCACGAGGATCAGCGACCAGCCGCCGGTCGCGTCGTGGACCACCCCGACGGCGAACGGTCCGACCGCGGCGAGGGCATAGCCGATCGGCTGCACGAAGCCGGAGAGCTGTGCGGTGACGGAGGGGTGCCGCGTGCGCGCGGTGATCAGCGAGATGGCGGTCGGGAAGGCCAGCCCGGAGAGGCCCAGCAGCAGCGCCCACAGCCACGGGGCCGTGGCCGGGGCGAGCAGCAGTCCGACGTACCCCAGGGCCAGGCTCACGCCGAAGCCGACCATCAGCGGACGCAGGCCGCGCCCCCGGGAGATGACGGTCGGCATGGCCAGGGCGCCGATCACGCCGACCGCCGACAGCAGCCCCTGCAGTGCGCCTGCTGAGGAAGCCGAGAGGCCGGCGTCGCGGTAGATCGTCGGCACCCAGCCGAACTGCACGTACGCGTGCATCGACTGCACGCCGAAGAGGACGGTGAGCGCGATCGCCGTCGGTGAGTGCGCGATCCGGCCCGATGGCGCCTCGCCGCTGACGGCGTGCTCCGACGGGGCCCGCCGCTCGCGCAGCGCGAGCCACGTCCAGAGCGGGACGGCGATCACGACGAGCAGCCCCCACATGCCGAGGCCGGCGCGCCACGAGTCGGTGGCCCCAGTCACGGGTGCGCTTGCCAGGGACCCGATGGTGCCGCCGACGACGAGCCCGGTGCCGTACACGGTCATCAGCACGACGGCGTGCCCGTGCGCCTTGATCCACGCGGGCACGAGCACGTTGCAGACGGCCATGCCGGAGAGGGCGGCGATGGTGAGGAGGAGGAAGACGGGGACGCTGTCCGTCGTGACCCGCAGCAGGAGTCCGACCGCGGCGGCAGCGAGGCCGATCGCGATGCCTGCGGTCATCCCGACCTTGCGGGCGAAGCCCACCGCAAGGGCGCCGACCACGCCGAAGCAGAGCCCCGGCAGGCCGGTCATCGCACCTGCGGCGCCGGCGCTCATGCCGAGGTCGTCACGGATCTCCTCGAGGAGCGCGCCGGGGGACGAGGCGCCCGGGCGCAGGTTGATCGAGACGAGGACGACAGCGGCGACGAGGACGGCGAACGGGAGGGCGGTGCCGCGAGAGCGGTCAGCGGCGTCGGACACGTGCACCGACTCTAGGCAGCACCAGCAGCGCGCCGAGGACGAGGGTCGCGACGACGATGAACGAGGTCGCCGTGCCCTGGCCGCTGGCGTGGCGCAGCAGCATCCCGCCCACCAGCGCCCCGAGCCAGACGACGACGCCCGAGCTGATCGCGGCGGGCGGTCGTCGTAGGAGGGTGAGCACGGCCCACGCGACCAAGGTGCCGGCCAGGAACGGCCAGGCGGTCGTCCACCACCCACCAGCGGTGAGGGTGCCGTAGTGGCTGAGCCGCCCGATCACTGCGAAGACGCCGACGAGGACGAGATCGATCACGAGCCACGTCCGGTCCCGCTTCTGATCCCGCCTCCGGTCCCACATGCTGCAGACCCTAGGCACGGTTAGGGTCGAAGCATGAAGTCGACGGTCCACTGGGGCGTGGCCCACGGACTGCCCACGCTGTTCCTCCGCCGGGCGGCCGCGCGCGGCGACCTGCAGGCACGGTTGATCCGCGTCGGGTCGTTGGGCTCCGAGGAGACGGTCTTCGACCTGATCGAGGAGATCCGTGCGAGCGGCCCGCTCTACCGCTCGAGCATCGGCCACGTCGCGACCAGCCACGCCGCCGTACGCCACCTCCTGACGAGCGACGACTTCCGCTCGGGGCTGCCCACGGACGAGGGCACCCTGGGCCGGATCGCCCGATGGGCGTCGCCCACCGCGCTGCACCCGGTCAGGCCACCGTCGCTGCTGGTGACCGAGCCGCCCGACCACACCCGCTACCGCAAGCTCGTCACCCGCGTCTTCACCATGCGTGCGGTCGAGCGGCTGCGCGAGCGCACCGAGGAGATCGCCGCCGGGCTGCTCGACGCCCTCGAGCCGCGGGCGGCCAGCAGCGTGGACCTGGTCGAGGCCTACTGCGCGCAGCTCCCGGTGACGGTGATCGCGGAGATCCTCGGGGTGCCGGACGCCGAGCGGGGGAAGGTGCTCGACTTCGGCTCCGCGGCAGCGCCGAGCCTCGACCTCGGCCTGGGCTACCGGCAGTACCGCTCGGTCTCCGGGGCGCTGGCTCGCTTCGACCACTGGCTCGGCGACCACCTCGAGCACCTGCGGCGTGAGCCCGGCGACAACCTGCTCAGCCAGCTCGTCGCCGTGCGCGAGGACGGCCAGGGACTCAGCGAGACCGAGCTCAAGGCGACCGCCGGCCTGGTCCTCGCGGCCGGCTTCGAGACGACGGTCAACCTGCTCGGCAACGGCATCGCGCTGCTCCACGACCACCCGACCGAGCGCGAGCGCGTCGCCGCGGACCCGTCGCTGTGGCCCAACGTCGTGGAGGAGGCGCTGCGGCTCGACCCGCCCGTGCTGCTCACCGGCCGGATGGCCCTGCGTGACACCGAGGTCGCGGGCCAGCCGGTGCGTGCCGGGTCGATGGTGACCGCGATCCTCGGCGCCGCCAACCGCGACCCGGAGGTCTTCGACGACCCGCTGCGCTTCGACGTCGGCCGCACCAATGCCCGCGACCACATCGCCTTCTCGGCCGGGCGGCACCACTGCCTCGGCGCCCAGCTCGCCCGGATGGAGGGCGAGGTGGGGCTGCGCGCGATCTGGGACCGCTACCCGGACCTGCGCCTCGACCCGGGTGCCCGCCGGCGGGTGACCCGCATCCTGCGCGGCTTCGAGCGACTTCCTGCGACGTTGCGTCCCTGAACGACGGCGGTCCGCGATACGGTCCGCCGGTGCCGAACCGGGGAGCAGTACGCCTGCTCGTGCTGCTGCTGACCGCCGGCGTCCTCGCCGTCGCTGCCCCGGCTCTCGCTGACGACCAGGTCCCGCGTCCGGTCCTCAACGTCGACTTCCCGGACCCGGCCGTGGTCGCGGCGCCGAGCGGCTTCGTCGCGTACTCCACCGGCGACCGTGTCCCGCACGCGTGGTCACGCGGCGCCGACGGCCCGTGGCGTCGTGGACCGGGCCTGCTGACCCGCCGCCCGTCGTGGTCGCGGGACGGCGGTGTCTGGGCCGTCGACGTCGCCCGCGTCGAGGGCCAGTGGCTGCTCTACTACGCCACCCCGGTCCAGGGCATGGGGGAGCACGGCCGCTGCATCGGGGTCGCCCGCTCCGACGCGGCACGCGGTCCGTTCCGGCCGGTCGGGCGTACGCCGCTGGTCTGTCCGTCCTATGCGGGCACGCCGATCGCCCAGGACCCGCTCCTGCCACGCGACCCCACGCTCCCGCGCGCCGGCGTGATCGACCCGTCCTTCTTCCGCGACGCCGACGGCACGCCGTACCTCCTCTACAAGACCGACCGGCTCCCCTCCACGGTCCGCATCGTCGCGCTGGCGCCGAGCGGCCAGTCCGTGGCGCCCGGCGCGACGAGCCTCGAGCTCGTGCGGTCCGAGGGCGTGCTGGAGAACCCGGTGGTCGCGCAGCGGCCCGAGGGCTACGTGATGCTGCTGTCCGAGGGCGACTGGACGCGCTGCGGCTACGCGACCCGCTGGCTGCGCTCGCTGACGCTGCTCGACTGGGCAGCGGCCGAGTCCGGGATGCTGCTCGACGTCGAGACGACCGGCGTCTGCGGGCCAGGTGGTGCCGACCTCGTCGAGGTCGGTGACCGGACCCTGGTCTTCCTGCACGGCTGGACCTGCCGCAGCACGACCCTGCCCTGCCAGGGGACGGGCAAGTGGGACCACAAGCCGCGGCAGCGCGGCCTGCGGGCGATGTACGCCGCCGAGCTGGGCTGGGTGAGCGGTGTGCCCGAGGTCACCGACTGGCTCCGGGCCCGCTGACGTTGCTCGGCCCTAGGCTCGCGGCATGGCACCTGAGTCGGCGTCCGAGTGGGACACCCACACCTCCCTGACCGCTGCCGGCGACGGCCTCTTCGGCGCCGAGCTCGACCCCGGCTGGGTGGTCGGCGGCGGCGTCAACGGCGGCTACCTGCTCGGCCTGATCGGCAAGGCCATCGCCGGGACCGTGCCGGCCAAGCCGCATCCCCTCGCGGTCAGCGCCTACTACCTCTCCGCCTCGACCCCCGGCCCGGCGCAGGTCTCGACGCGGGTGCTCCGCGAGGGTGGCAGCGTCGCCACAGTGGCGGCCGACCTCGGCCAGGAGGGTGCCACCCGCATCACGGCACTGGCGACGTACGGCGACCTGCGTGCGATGCCGTCCGACGTGGACACCACCGCCGTCGAGCCGACGTTGCCGCCGATCGATGAGTGCGTGCCCGGCACGATGGCGCCCGAGGAGGTGCGCCGCATCGCGCCGCTCATGTCGCGCTTCGACCTGCGCTTCGACCCGGCCTGTGTGGGGTGGGCGATGGGCGCGCCGAGCGGCAACGGCCACATCCAGGCGTGGTTCAGGATGGCCGACGGCCACGAGGTCGACCCGGTCGGCCTGCTGATGGTCTGCGACGCCCTGCCGCCGGTGACCTTCGACCTGGGCCGACCCGGCTGGGCGCCGACCCTCGAGCTGACGGTGCACGTGCGTGCCGTCCCTGCGGCGGGCTGGCTGAAGGTCTCGCACCGCACGCGCAACGTGGCGGGCGGGATGTTCGAGGAGGACTGCGAGGTCTGGGACTCGGCCGGCCGCCTCGTGGCGCAGAGCCGTCAGCTGGCGATGCAGCCGCGCGGCTGACTCAGCGGTCGAACCAGGCGCGGTCCATCGCCACGATCCAGCGCCTCCGCGGGTGCTCGGTCACCGACCAGATCCGGTCCGTCGACGGCCAGTAGGACATGTCCTCGGGTCCCATCGGCAGCGCCCAGCGGTGGACCTTCATCGAGCCGGGCTCGCCCGCGCAGACGGTGCCGGGCATCCACGGCCCGTGCGAGACCGTGACGTGGAACCGTCCGGACGCGATCACCGCGCCCTGCATCTGGCGTACGCCGCCCTCGTCGAGCGCGAGGGGCCGGGAGAAACCGTCGTCACCGACGGCGAGCTGCCAGGTCTGCGGGTCCAGCGGGTAGCGCGCCAGCCGGGTCGTCGCCTTCGGGCCGACGGCGTACTCCCCGGCGACCAGCGCGGGCGGGTCCGAGCGCCGGTCGAGCGACATGAAGGAGTAGCGGAGCTTGTCGTGGCCCTTGTCGGTGAAGGCCTGGTAGGTGAACCGCACCGGCAGGACGTAGCGGTGCCCGAAGGAGCTGATCCGCGTGCCGTCGAGGCCGAGCTCGTCCGGACGGTCGTCGTCGCCGCTGACCCGCATGATGTCGTCGACGCGTGCGGTCACGAAGCCGCGGCTGGTGGCGGCGATGTGGAGGTAGGGCCCGGCCCACACGATGCCACCGGCGTGGATGTTCATCGGCTTGAGGACGAGGTCGCCGGCCTTGTCGAAGACCGGAGAGACCAGCAGGACGTGCCGGTACTTCCCTGAGTCGAGGTCCACGAAGGTGACCCGCGAGCCGCGCTTGATGCCGTCCTTGCCCGTCGAGTACCACGTCGTCACGACCACCTTGCGCCCGCCGATGTCCTCGGTGTCGGAGGAGTCGGCGCTCGTCGAGATGCCCTGCGGGTACCACTGCTCGTCCCGCTCGTCGTAGGCGTCCCACCTGTACGCCGCGCGCACCGCCCGGCCGAGGAGCCGCGGCGCCCGCGAGCGGCGTACGTCGTACTTCAGGTCCCCGAGCACCCCCTCGAGCCCCGTCGGCTCGCCCAGGACGGCCGCCAGCGCCTCGATCTCGCGCACGTTCTCGTCCGTGCGCTGCAGGTGCACCCCCTCCACGTACGGCGACTCCGACGCCGTCGGCCTCATCTCCGCCGCCGGCCTCCGTGGCGGCTGCCGCGGCCCGCGGGAATCACCGGCAGCAGGCATGCGATCGACCCTAGCCAGCCTCGGGCTCCCTGCCGTCCCCTCAATGGGTAGTCCGCTGCGAAAAGCCGCTGGCGATGCCGACACCACCGGCCTTTTGCAGCGGAGTATCCCGAGATGGGCTTCACAGGCCACGCTCAGCTGCCCAGGATGCCCACCAGGCCGGCTGGCGCAAGGTCCAGGTGCGATCTGCCATCGGCTCGAATCGCGAACGCTCGCGGGCCGCATGCATGCGCTTCACCGTCAGCTCGCGATCCTGCAGGTCGCCGCCGACGACCTCAAAACACTCGAGTCCGTGGTCGCGCAGTGCTTGCTCGCGTGCCACGTCTGAGCGGTGGCGCTCACCCTCCTTGTGATCCGCGCCCTGGTACTCACCGACGCATCCGGCAGCGACGTCGAGAAGATCGGCGATCGCGATGAGTCGACCAGTCAGGTCGAAGATCGGCGCGTTGCACAGAGGTCGCGGCAGCTCCGCGTCCCACATCCACGTGAGCGCCATGCGCACCTCTTGTGGCGATCGGCAGCCCAACCCGGCGTGCATCGCTACCTCGCGCGCGAATGCGATGTCAGTCCACGCGTTGTGGCAATCGACGTAGCCGCGGAACCCGCCGAGCGACATGAGCCGCGCCGCGATCGCCATCTCGACGTCCACGATTCCCTGCCGGAGGCTGCGATGGCGACGAACCTCGTCGAATGCTGCGCGGACGGCCTGGGCGACCCAGATACCTGCGACGAGCTCGCGTTCGCCGGGGGCGAGCTGAGCTTTTGAGATGCGTACGCGCGGATCGGGCCGAAGGTCGTACCCGCCCGTGACCAGAGGTACCGGTAGCTCCTCGCCGGTCGCGAAGTCGACCCCCTCGAAGAATCGCCCGCCGCGCCATCGCAGCGCCGCCCAGGCCGTCACGGCTCCGTACGCCCGGATCCGCATGCCCTGCTCGAGGATGCGCTGCTCGAGGTGCTGCGGTGCGTGCGCAGGCACGTACATCCCGCTGGACGTCTGGCGCCAGTACGGCCCTCGCGCCTGGTGCCGGGTGGGACCGTCGACCCCGCGCGGGTCCTGGCGCACGGGAGCCACGAGGTCGATCGGGCGCTCGCTGCGCGGGTGCCATGGGTGAAGGTCCATGCCCGCGACTCCACGCGTCACCTACGACGATCCGGCCAGCTCCCGACGCGGGCTTGTGGAAAACCCCTGGGTCACGCGCCTGTGGACGCTCGATGGGCCGTCCTTCGGCAGTTCATCCACATCCGCCGGGGTAGTCCGCTGCAAATTGCCGCTGCTGACGTCCGGGTCACCGGCTTTCTGCAGCGGACTACCCGGGCGGGGGGCAAGGGGAGGGGTGGAGGATGGGCGGGGGCAAGGGGAGGGGTGGAGGATGGCACCCGTGAGGGCGATCTTCTTCGACGAGGCCGACGCGCAGGCGGTCGTGGCGCGGCTGCGGGCGGACGGGTTCGAGGCGCGGGCCGAGC
Organism: uncultured Actinomycetota bacterium; assembly: GCA_963708875.1. GTDB lineage: Bacteria > Actinomycetota > Actinomycetes > Propionibacteriales > Nocardioidaceae > Nocardioides. The sequence goes on along the minus strand of CAVPUL010000002.1, from coordinate 475,081 downwards.
GGGAGCGGTTGGCGGGGGAGGACGACGACGACGGCCACCCGTGGGCGGTGGTGAGCGATGCTCCGGCGTTCATGCTCGAGGTGCTGGTGGACACCCACGACGGCTGGCTCGACGAAGAGGACGGCGCGGTCGCGGAACACATCGCACCGCTCCCGCCGTTGCACCTCCCGATGGCGCCGAAGCGGATCAAGCGCCCAGACCTAGGCTGAGGTTCATGACCGACCACCGCATGCTGCTCGTCCACGCCCACCCCGATGACGAGTGCATCAACAACGGCGCCACGATGGCGCGCTACGTCGACGAAGGTGTCGGCGTCACGCTCGTGACCTGCACGGCCGGCGAGATGGGCGAGGTGCTCGTCCCCGACCTCGCGCACCTCGCCTACGAGGAGAAGGGCGGGCTGGGCGAGCGGCGCCGCGGCGAGCTCGAGGCGGCGATGAAGGTCCTCGGCGTCACCGACCACCGCTTCCTCGGCGGCTTCGGTCGCTTCCACGACTCGGGCATGGCCTGGCACGAGGACGGCCACGCGATCGCCGCCGAGACCCTGCCCGACAACGCCTTCTGGACCACGGACATCATCGAGCCCGCCGACGAGCTGGTGACGGTGATCCGCGAGGTCCGCCCGCAGGTGCTCGTCACCTACGACCAGTTCGGCGGCTATGGCCACCCCGACCACATCCAGGCGCACCGCGTCGCGATGTACGCCGCACAGCTGGCGGCCGCGCCGTCCTACCGCAGCGACCTCGGCGAGGCGCACGACGTCGCGAAGATCTACTGGACCGCGATGAGCGAGTCGCGGATGCGCGCGAGCCTGCGGGCCCTGCGCGAGTCGGGCGACACCGAGACCTTCAAGGGCATGGAGCCGGACGGCAAGCTGCCTCCGTTCGTGACCCCCGACGAGCTGATCAGTGCGCGGGTCGACGGGTCGGCGACCGTGCAGCGCAAGATGGACGCGCTGGCCCAGCACGCGACCCAGGTGGACACCTCCGGTCACTTCTTCTCGGGCGCCGAGAGCGGCCACTCGTGGTGGTCCGAGGAGTTCTACCGCCTGGTCAAGGGCACCCCCGGACCCACGGACGCCGACGGTTTCGAGGAGAACCTCTTCGCCGGACTGTGAGCGCGCTGCTCGCGCTCCTCGCGGGCATCGTCGGGTTGCTCTCGGGAGCGGCCGGCACCCTGCTGCACCAGCAGTGGTGGGGCCTGGCGCTGGCCCTCGCGGCCGGTCTCGTGACCCTCGCGTGGTTGCCGCCCGGCGGCGTACGCCTGGCCTTCGCGGCCGGCTGGTGCCTCGCGGTGGTGCGGGGCGCGCTCGAGCGTCCGGCGGGGGGCTTCCTCATCGGTTCCGACGCCGTCGGGTGGTCCTGGCTCGCCGGCTCGTTCGTGCTGCTGGTGGCTGCCCTGGCGACGGTCCGAGGTGGCGCGGCGGCACGCCGCGGATCCCCGAGTTCGGAGGTCGGTTACCTAGACTCGCCGCGTGGCGAAGAACCCCGGGAGCACTGACAAGCAGCCCCGCGACAAGGCCGGAGCGTCGGTCGTCGCGTGGCTCCTGCTCGGGCTCGTCGCGCTCTTCGGCGGCCTGTACGTCGCCGCGCACTACGTCGCCGGCGACAAGGTCCCGCGCAACACCACGGTCTCAGGGGTCCGCATCGGCGGGCACCCCCAGGCCGAGGCCGCGCAGCGGCTCGAGGCGGGCCTGGCCGACAAGGTCAACCGCGACATCGCCACGACCATCGACGGCGCTCAGGTCCCGATCGTGCCCGCGGAGGCAGGGCTCTCGGTCGACTACGAAGCATCCGTCGCCGAGGCGGGCGGCACGGAGAGCTGGGACCCGGTCCGGCTCTGGAACTACTTCACCGGCGGCGACACCCTCGAGGCCGAAGTGGTCGTCGACGACGCCACCTACGAGGCCTACCTCGCGCGTCTCGACGAGCAGCACGGTGCGGTCCCGCGCGACGGCTCGATCTCGTTCGACGGCGCGAAGGTCGTGACGAAGAAGGCACGCACCGGCGCCGCCCTCGACCCGGCCGACACCCTCGCCGCGCTGCGGACGGTGTTCCTCGAGGACGACCCCGCCGAGGTGGCGCTCGAGATGGCCGACGTGGTCCCGGCGATCGACCAGGGCGACGTCGAGGAGGTGCTCGACAGCTTCGCCTCGCCGGCCGTCGCAGCGCCGGTGACGCTGAGCTTCGCGGGCTCCGCCGTCAAGATCTTCCCCGCCGACTACACCGCGGCGCTGAGCCTCGTGCCGACCGACGGCGAGCTCGTGCCGACCCTCGACGCGGCCACGCTCACCGAGGTCGTCGGGACGAAGGTCACGAGCGGCGCCCCCGTCGACGCGAGCATCGTCCTCGTCGGCGGCCGGCCCCGGGTCGTACCTGCCAAGCCGGGCGTGACCTTCGACCCGCAGGAGCTCGAGTCCGGCTTCCTCGGTGCGGTGGCGAAGCCCCTGGGAGAGCGCACGCTCGCGCTGACCGCGAAGGTCGCCCGGCCCGCGTTCACCACGAAGGACGCCAGGGCGCTCCAGGTCAAGGAACAGGTCTCGACCTTCACGACGTACTTCCCCTACGCCGACTACCGCAACGTCAACCTCGGCCGCGCCGCCGAGCTCATCAACGGCACCCTGCTCAAGCCGGGGGAGACGTTCTCGCTCAACGGCACAGTGGGGGAGCGGACCGAGGCCAACGGCTTCACCAAGGGCTACATCATCAGCGACGGCATCCTGATCCAGGATCTCGGCGGTGGCGTCTCGCAGATCGCGACGACGACGTTCAACGCGATGTTCTTCGCTGGTCTGGAGGACGTGGAGCACAAGCCGCACTCGTTCTACATCGACCGATACCCGATCGGGCGCGAGGCCACCGTCGCCTGGGGTTCGGTGGATCTGCAGTTCAAGAACGACACCCCCTACGGGATCCTGATCGCGGCAGACGTCACGCCCTCGACAGTCACCACGTCCGGGGTGGCCACCGTCAGCATGTACTCCACGAAGTACTGGGACATCACCACCACTGAGGGCGAGCGCTACAACCTCACCCAGCCGAAGGTCCGCAAGATCGATGACCTGAAGTGCCACGCCAACGAGGGCTACGGCGGCTTCGACATCGACGTCGTGCGCTACTTCGACCCGGTCGGCGCCAACACCGAGACCCGCGACGACGAGGTCTTCCACACGACCTACACGCCCAGCGACACGGTCATCTGCACCAACCCCGACGCCGTCGACGAGTAGCCGACGGCGCCGGGCGCGGCCCGGTCGGCTCAGGGCGTGAGCCGGTGCAGGTCGCGCGGGAACAGCGTGACCTCACGGACGTTGGCTGCCTCGACGAGCCGTGCCACCCAGCGCTCCAGCCCGATCGCGAAGCCGCCGTGCGGCGGCATCCCGTGCCGGAACGCCTGGAGGTAGGAGTCGTACGCCGCCGGGTCCTCGCCGCGCGCCAGGATGGCCTGCTCGTAGTCCGAGGGACGGTGCAGCCGCTGCCCGCCCGTCACCAGCTCGAGCCCACGGAACAGCAGGTCGAAGCTGTTGGACCAGCGCTCGTCGTCGGGCTGGGGGTGGGTGTAGAACGGCCGCTTCGCCATCGGGTAGCCCTCGACCGCGACGAAGTCGCTGCCGTGCTCGGCCAGCGCCCACTCGCCGAGTGCGCGCTCGTGCTCGGGCGCCAGGTCGGGCTCGTCGGCGGGCGCGCCCACGAGCGCAAGCGCGTCGGAGAAGTGCACGACCGGGATCTCCTCGGGCACCACGGGCAGCCGCGCGCCCGTGCGCGCGACGGCGTCCGTCGAGCCGGCGACCTCGCCGACCATCCCGGCCAGCACCTCGCGCAGCAGCGCCAGCACGTCGCGGTGGTCGCGGATGAAGCCCAGCTCGACGTCGAGCGAGCGGTACTCGGCCAGGTGCCGCACGGTGTCGTGCGGCTCGGCGCGGAAGACGGGGCCGACCTCGTAGACCCGCTCGAAGACGCCGACGAGCTGCTGCTTGTAGAACTGCGGGCTCTGGGCGAGGTACGCCGACCGCCCGAAGTAGTCGACCTCGAAGACCGACGAGCCCGACTCGGTCGCCGTGCCGACGAGCTTGGGCGTGGTGACCTCGGTGAAGTCGAGCCCGTCGAGCGTCGTACGGAAGCCGCGCATCGAGGCCGCCGCGAGGTCCCAGCGCGCGCGCTGCGCCGGGTGTCGCCAGAGGACCGGCGCGTGGTCGAGCAGGGTCGGCAGCGAGACGTCGAGGCGCGGACGCCACAGCTCGGCCGGGGGCGTGAGTGCCTCCTCGGTCAGCAGCTCGATGGTCGCCTCGGTCACCTCGACGCCGCCGGGTGCCTGCGCGTTGGCCGTCGCGGTGCCGGTGACGCGGACGGTGGTCTCCTCGGGCGGGACCGTCGTGCCCGCAGGCAGCACGACCTGGGCCAGGCCGCTGCGGTCGCGGAGCACGAGGAAGGTGACCCGGGCCAGCTCGCGTCGGCGGTGCACCCAGCCCTCGAGGGTGACCTCGGCGCCGGGTGTCGTGGTGGTCAGGTCAGAGCAGAGCGTTCTCATGAAACACCTCCAGATAGGGGCCCTGGAGGTGTGGGCGGGGGCAAGGTCGCGGTGCCACCACACCTTTGTCGGCGTTGCACCGACCTCTCGTCGGTACGCCGGACGCGCGGACGGCCGCCGCTCTGCTGGTGTGCAGGAGGGGTGTCAGGCCTCGCGCCCGTCGGGGACCATGGTGCGCGAGCACCGACTGGCACCACAACCGGGTTTCGCCACAGGGACACGCCCTAGGCTCCGGCCATGGTCGTCCACCTCCGCCTCACCGTCCCGCCTGACCTGGTGGACGAGGTGCTCGCGCTGGTGACGGACCACGACTGCATCACCAATGTCACCCGGATCCGCGACGCGGGCGTCGGCATCGAGGCCGACGTCATCGATTTCGACGTGGCCCGCGAGTTCACGTCCGAGGTGCTGGACTCGCTCCACGACACCGGACTGTCCTCGTCCGGCGCCATCCTCGTGTGGGCGCCCGACAGCGCTCCCTTCGACGCTGCCGAGGCGATCGGCCGGGCGGCACCGGGCGATCCGGAGGACGCCGTCATCTGGCCGGAGGTCGTCGAGCGCGCGGAGAGAGCGACCCACGGCACGGTCAGCTACTTCACCTTCATGGTGCTCGCGGTCGTCCTCGCCGCCATCGCCGTGATCACCGACTCGCCGATCCTCGTCGTCGGCGCGATGGTCGTCGGGCCCGAGTTCGGCACCGTGGCTGCGATCTCGGTGGGGCTGGTGCTGCGCAAGTGGGAGGTGGTGTGGCGCGCCACCGCGCTCCTGCTCGGTGGTTTCGCGGTGGCGATCGTCGTCGTGGCAGGGCTGTCCCTGCTTGCGGCGGCGACCCCGCTCGTCGATGCGAGCATGCTCTCCGAGCCCCGGCCACAGACCAGCTTCATCTACCGGCCCGACGCCTGGTCCTTCATCGTCGCGATCGTGGCCGGCGCGGCCGGAGTGCTGGCGATGACCACCGACCGCGGCAACGCGCTCGTCGGGGTGTTCATCTCCGTCACCACGGTCCCGGCGGCCGGCAACCTGGCGCTGGCGTTGGCCCTGGGGGACGTCGACGAGCTGGTCGGATCGGCTGAGCAGCTGGCGATCAACCTGGCCGGCATGGTCGGCGCCGGGGTCGTGGTGGTGCTGGTCCAGAGGCTGCTGTGGAAGCGGCTGCTCGTGCTCACCGAGAAGCTGCGGATCAGCGCGTGAGACCGGCAGCCGTCAGGTAGCGGTTGGTGTGGTGCGTGACGAAGCCGTGCCGCTCGTAGAGCGCGATCGCGCTCGCGTTGACGGTCTCGACGTGGAGCAGGGCCGTGCCGGCGCCCAGCGAAGCGCCCCAGTCGAGGAGGTCGGCGAGGACGGCCGTGGCCAGCCCCCGACGGCGGTGTGCGGGGTCGACGGCCACCGACTCGATGAGGAGCCAGTCCCCGGACAGGACGCCACGGCCCGTGGCCGCTCCGTCCTCCAGCGAGACGACGGCGTCGTGCGGCGACTCCTCGAGCGACGCGCGCACGTCAGGCGCCACCGCGCGGACGGAGCGCAGGGCGCGCGCCACGGACGCGAGCTGGGCGTGCGCGTCGCCGTCGCCCATCGGGGCGAAGCCCAGCGGAGCGAGGGCACGCTCGACATCGGAACCCAGCTGGACCTGCACCCATGGCTCCTGCTCGAGGGCCTCGTAGAACCGGCGTACGCCGTAGGCCGCGTCCGCCCACCCGATCCCGGGCTGCTCCATCGCGAGCGCCGAGTTGCCCCGACGCCGCAGCCGTCCACCGTGCGGGGGAGAGGCCCGCAGCACCCAGTCGCCGAGCGGCTCGGTCGTGACGGACGACCACAAGGCACCGATGTGCTCCTCGACCTCCCGTGCCCCGACCTGCGCCCGGACCGAGGCGCGCGGGGGCACCGGCTTGCCGGTCACCACGTCGGCCAGCGCGATGGTCACCGAGCCAGCCCGTTCCGGTGGGCCGTCGCGGTCGATCGTGAGCGAGTCCCCGCCCCACGCCGTACACACCCCGAGGACGTCGGTCGCGCGACCGTCGGGGAGCAGGTGGCGCACCACGATGCGCAGCCCCACGACGTGGGGGCCGAGCGAGTGCTTGCCCACCGGCTGGGGTTCTGACGCGTCGGACACGCCCCGGATACTAGAGTGAGCCGCACGTTCCCCCATCCGTGCTCCCCGTTCCTCAGGAGGATCTGGTGACCTACGTCATCGCCCAGCCGTGCGTCGACCTCAAGGACCGCGCATGCGTCGACGAGTGCCCCGTCGACTGCATCTACGAGGGCAAGCGGATGCTCTACATCCACCCCGACGAGTGCGTCGACTGCGGCGCCTGTGAGCCGGTCTGCCCGGTCGAGGCGATCTTCTACGAGGACGACACCCCGGAGGAGTGGAAGGGCTACTACGACGCCAACGTCCACTTCTTCGACGACCTCGGCTCGCCCGGCGGCGCCGCGAAGATGGGCGTCATCGACGCCGACCACGCGCTCGTCTCCGCACTGCCCCCGCAGGAGCACGCCGAGTGACGCCCTCCGGGGGTGAGGGGCCGGTCTCCGGCCGGCTCCCGGACTTCCCCTGGGACAAGCTGACGGCGTACGCCGCCACGGCGCGCGCCCACCCCGACGGAGTCGTCGACCTGTCGGTCGGCACTCCCGTCGACGCGACGCCCGACGTGGTGCAGCAGGCGCTCCGCGACGCGGCTGACTCGCCGGGCTATCCGACGACGATCGGTCTCGAGGCCACTCGCCGGGCTGCGATCGACTGGCTGGCCCGGCGCCACGACGTGACCGGACTCGGCCTCGACGGCGTGCTGCCGGTGATCGGCTCCAAGGAGCTGATCGGCTCGATGGCGGTCCACCTCGGCATCGGCGCCGGTGACCTGATCGGCTATCCGGCGCTGGCCTACCCGACCTACGAGGTGGGCGCGGCGCTCGCAGGGGCCGAGAGCCTGGCCACCGACTCGCTCACGGCGTTCGGTCCGCGCACCCCGCGGCTGCTCTGGCTCAACAGCCCGGCCAACCCGAGCGGCCGCGTGCTGCCGCTCGACCACCTGCGCAAGGTCGTCGAGTGGTGCCGCGAGCGCGGCACGATCCTCGTCTCCGACGAGTGCTACATCGAGTGCGCCTGGTCCGACGACCCCGCCGACAAGCCGCTGTCGATCCTCGACCCGCGGGTCAGTGGTGGGTCGCACGAGGGGGTCCTGGCCGTCCACTCGCTGTCGAAGCGGTCCAACCTCGCGGGCTACCGCTGCGCCTTCGTCGCCGGCGATCCGGCCCTGGTCGGCGAGCTGCTCGCGGTCCGGAAGAACCTCGGGCTCCAGATGCCCGGCCCGCAGCAGCGCGCGATGATCGCGGCGCTCGAGGACGACGAGCACGTCGCGGTGCAGCATGCGACGTACGCCGCCCGCCGCGGCCGGCTGAAGCAGGCCCTCGAGTCGGCCGGCTTCCGGATCGACCACTCCGAGGCGTCTCTCTACCTCTGGGCCACCAGGGGTGACGACTGCTGGACGACCGTCGCCGAGCTCGCCGAGCAGGGCATCCTCGTGGCTCCGGGGGACTTCTACGGCGCCGCCGGCAGGCAGCACGTCCGGGTCGCGTTCACCGCCACGGACGAGCGGGTCGCGGCCGCCGTCGCACGCCTGGCCGGATGAGATCTCAGTCGAACACGTCGACGTGCACGTGGTCGCGGTGCTCGAGGATCGCCCGGTCGCCGCGCGAGGACGACGGCACGCTGTAGTCGGTCCACCCGTCGCCCGAGCGCGAGCCGGCGTGCCAGATCCGGTCGTCGAAGATCAACGTCTTGATGTCGAGGCGGTCGGCGTTGGCGACGAGGTAGCTCGCCATCGCCCAACCCCGCTGGTTGTTCTCGGCGTTGACCGGGCGGAAGAAGATGTCGATCGCGCGACCCTCGTAGTGCGCGGAGCCCTCCATGTGACCGCTGGAGACGCCCTGCGGCTCGAAGCCGCCGAGCGACAGCGTGCCGAACCGCGCCTCGAGGTCGGCACGCACCACGGCGGCGCGCGCCACCAGGCCCGCCTCGTCGAGGTCGTCGGACGCCTCCTTCGCATCGCCCGGCACGTCGCACCACAGGGTGCGCGGCGAGTTCCCGGTGAGGGCCGAGGCCAGGGCGCGGCCGTCGTCCTCGTGGTCGGCGTACGCATCGGGGTACGCCGAGCGCTGGACGGCCTGCGCGGCCTCGGTGATGTCCATCTCGCGGTAGCCGTCGATCTTGACGAGCGCGTCGTAGAAGGCGTTGGTCGCGTAGACCGGGTCCATCAGCTCCGCGACGGTGCCCCAACCCTGCGAGGCCCGCTGCTGGAACAGGCCGACGGAGTCCCGGTCGCCGTACTCGATGTTGTAGAGCTTGGACTCCTGGAAGGCGGTCGCCAGGGCGATGCTCGCCGCCCGGGCGGGCATGCCGCGCTCGATCGAGATGGCCGTGATGAGGGCGGCGTTCTCCGCCTGCTCGAGGTCGATCTCGACCCGGTGGCCGTCGACCTCGGCCGTGCAACCGCTCGTGTCGATCAGCGACGGCACGCCTCCGCGATCAATGACCACGAAGGTCGTGGCGACGGCACCCAGGGCCACCACCGCCCCGATGGTGACCGTCCGCAGGGACGGCACGCGCTGCCCTAGTTGGCGTGCAGTGCGGCGTTGAGGGCGATGCCGGCGCCGTCCGACCCGCCCTTCCACGGCACGGCCTCGATGGCGCCGCTGACCGAGTTGCGGCGGAACAGGATGTTGTCGAGGCCCGAGAGGGTGGCCGCCTTCACGACCTGCGGCTTGCCGTCGAGGTCGAGGACGGTGACCTTGGTGCCCGCCGTGACGTAGCAGCCGGCCTCGACGACGCAGTCGTCGCCGAGCGAGATCCCGATGCCGGCGTTGGCGCCGATCAGGCAGCGCTCGCCCACCGAGATGACCTCCTTGCCGCCACCGGACAGCGTGCCCATGATCGATGAGCCGCCGCCGACGTCGGAGCCGACGCCCACGACGACACCGGCGGAGATCCGGCCCTCGACCATCGACTCACCGAGCGTGCCTGCGTTGAAGTTCACGAAGCCCTCGTGCATCACGGTCGTGCCCTCGGCCAGGTGCGCGCCCAGTCGCACGCGGTCGGCGTCGGCGATGCGTACGCCGGTGGGCAGGACGTAGTCGGTCATCCGCGGGAACTTGTCGACCCCGAAGACCTGCACGACGTGGCCCGGCACGACGGTGCGCAGCTTGGCCCGCACCTGCTCGAAGCCCTCGACCGCGCACGGGCCGGCGGACGTCCACACGACGTTGGCGAGGAGGCCGAAGATGCCGTCGAGGTTGAGGCCGTGCGGGCGCACGAGGCGGTGCGAGAGCAGGTGGAGGCGCAGCCAGACGTCCTCGGTGCTCACGGGTGCGGCGTCGAGGTCGTCGATCTCCACGAGGCGTACGACGCGGGTGACGCCACGCATGTCGTCCTCGCCGCCGTCGAGGTGGGCGAGCTCGGCCGACGGGTCACCGTCGGTCGCACCCAGCACGGGGGAGGGGAACCACGCGTCGAGGACGGTGTCACCGTGGAGGGTCAGCAGGCCGTAGCCGGAGGCAGCAGTCACCCGACCAGCCTACGGACGAGGTGCGAGCCCCGACCTACTGGCCGGTGCGGCCGTCGATGCACTCCCGCACGAGGTCGGCGTGCCCGCAGTGGCGGGCGTACTCCTCGATCATGTGCACGATGATGTCGCGCACCTCGGTGGGCTCACCGTGCACGTCGACGACGGTGTCGAGGTCCGTGCGCTCGAGCACCTCGCGGGCGTACGCGACCTCGGACTCCCACAGGGCGTGTGACTCGCGCACCAGTGCGTCGTCGACGTCGGGGAGGTCGAAGCCTCCGTCCTCGTCCTGGAACAGCCGCTCGATGTCCATCCGGTCCTCGATCACCCGGCGGAACCAGCTCTGCTCGACCCGCGCCATGTGCCGGACGAGGCCGAGCAGCGAGATGTTGGAGGGCGGTACGGCCCTGGTGGCCAGCTGCTCGGCGTCGAGGCCGTCGCACTTGAGCGCGATCGTGCCGCGGTAGTGCTCGAGGTAGCCCACCAGGCACGCCTTCTCCCCGACGGTCGGCCCCTCCTGCATCCGCGGGTCCTCGTCCTGGGGCAGCCACATGCCGTCGAAGCTCATGGCCGCAACCCAAGCGCATCTCGACGATCGGACCAAACGCTTTCGGTCGACGCGGCCAGACGACCCGACTGCTGCGGTGACGAGCCGGCTCGTGCGGATCCCGGTCATGACGATCCGGTGCTAGGTTCCGGCGCATGCGCATCCGGGGGATCGTCGTGACACTGCTGGCCGCTGTGGCGCTGGCGCCCGCACCAGCCGGGGCGGTGCCCGTCGAGACGGGCCAACACACCATCTTCGACACCCACGTCAGCGGGATGCCGTCGACCGCCGAGCCGTCGCGCACGCTCCGCGCCGTCTCCGCGGAGACGGACTGGCGCACCGGTGAGGTCGCGGTGACAGCGGCCCTCGCGGCGACGGCGTCGCCGTCCAGCCAGGTCTCCGTCACGTGGAACCTCGGTCGCTGGTCAGCGGCCGGCACGGAGTGCGTCGCGGAGAAGACCCTGGCGTCCAGCACTGTCGGTGGGCCCGCGAGCGACACGCTGTCGACCATCCAGACCTTCTCCGACATCGCCCACGACTACACCTGCCTCGACGTGTCGCTGACCACCGGAGGAGTCGTGAGCGACCGGATGCGGGACACGTGGGTGACCCGGATCTCCTACTCCGGCGCCGAGGCCGACCTGGTGTCGACGTTCCGGGCCTCCCCGACCCCCACCCGGGTCGTCGCCGGGACGCCGACCAGGACGCTCGCCCTCGTCACCTCGCACGTGCTGTCCAGCAGCCGGGTCGCCCTGACCGGCTCGGGCACGGCGCGGCTCGAACCCGTCGTCGTCACGGGCCTGGCCGCCGACGAGGTCCGGCCCGTGGTCGTCCGTGTCACCGCGCCGGCCGTCGGGCGGTCCCGGATCGACGTCCAGGCACGCGACGAGCGGGGCGACGCCGACTACGACGGTTCGTCGGCGATCAAGGCCGTCCGAGCACACGGTCGGCCGGAGGCCGGGCGGTACACGTCCGCCGACGGCACCGTGAAGCTGCGCGTCGACCGCCGCTTCCGCGTGCGCGGCCTCGTCGGCGCGGCCGGCGGGTGCGGCTCGCAGCCGTCCACCCAGGTGCGGCTGGGCACCGTCGGGCGGCTGCCACGCAGCGGCGCGACGGCGGTGGCCCGCGAGGTGGATGGTGGGTGGAGCGCCGTGTCGCTGGTGACCCTGGGGGACCGCAAGATCTCCGGCGTCCTGGTGCACACCACGCCGGAGTGCGCGTTGACCGTCCCGTTCGTGGTGCGGGCCGCGCACTGACACTGCCGCAAACGGATTGGCCCGCAACCGATCCCGAGCCGTACGATCGAGCCAGGCGTCTGAGCCGTCATCAGCGGCGAGCCACGGGAAGAACAGGTACGGCGATCCGGCCGGCACCCCACTAGAACCCGACGGGTAGGGCCCGGCACAGCCCAATGAAGCGGTTCCCGCCCCGGCGGGAGCAAGCGAGGTGGTACCGCGGTCAGCCGATCGTCCTCGTGGAGTCACACCACGAGTCGAGAATCGAGCACCCGCCATGACGTACCCCCAGGTCTCCCACACCTCCCTCTCCGAGGGAGCCACCGGCGTGCCCTCGAGCCCGCGGTTCCCCGCCATCGAGGAGGCCGTGCTGGCCTACTGGGAGGCCGACGACACGTTCCGCGCGAGCGTCGAGCAGCGCGACGCCGGTGACGACGGCAGCAACGAGTTCGTCTTCTACGACGGCCCGCCCTTCGCCAACGGCCTGCCGCACTACGGCCACCTGCTCACCGGCTACGTCAAGGACCTGATCCCGCGCTACCAGACGATGCGCGGCCGCAAGGTCGAGCGCCGCTTCGGCTGGGACACCCACGGGCTGCCCGCCGAGCTCGAGGCGATGCGACTCAACGGCATCAAGACCACCGACGAGATCGTCGAGCTCGGCATCGAGAAGTTCAACGAGGCCTGCCGTCAGAGCGTCCTGAAGTACACCGGCGAGTGGCGCGACTACGTCACCCGCCAGGCGCGCTGGGTCGACTTCGACCACGACTACCGCACCATGAACCCCGAGTTCATGGAGTCGGTCATGTGGGCCTTCAAGCAGCTGCACGAGAAGGGCCTGGTGTACGAAGGCTTCCGCGTGCTGCCCTATTGCTGGCAGGACGAGACGCCGCTGTCCAACCACGAGCTGCGGATGGACGACGACGTCTACCAGATGCGCCAGGACCCGGCCGTCACCGTCGGCTACGACGTGACCACCGAGGGTCCCCTGAAGGGCGTCAAGGTCCTCGTCTGGACGACGACTCCCTGGACGCTCCCGAGCAACCTCGCGGTCATGGTCGGCGAGGACATCGACTACGTCGTCGTCGAGTCCGACGGCCCCACCGGCACCACCGAGCGCTACCTGATCGCCGACGCCCGCCTGGCGTCGTACAAGCGCGAGCTCTATCCCGACACCGACGAGCCGACGATCACCTCGCGCCACACGGGTGCCGACCTCGTCGGCCTCGAGTACGCCCCGCCGTTCTCCTACTACGCCGGCCACGAGCGGGCGTTCCGCCTCGTGCCCGCCGAGTTCGTGACGACCACGGACGGCACGGGGCTGGTGCACACCGCCGGCGCCTTCGGTGAGGACGACAAGGTCGTCACCGACCGCGAGGGCATCGAGGCGGTCATGCCCGTCGGCAAGGACGGTCGCTTCACCTTCCCGGTCACCGACTACGAGGGCATGCAGGTCTTCGACGCCAACCTCCACGTGATCGACCACCTCAAGGCCGCCAACCGGCAGGACGGCCCGACCGGCTCGGTCACGCCAGGCACCGTCCTGGTGCGGCGCGAGACGTACGACCACTCCTACCCGCACTGCTGGCGCTGCCGGCAGCCCCTGATCTACAAGGGTGTCTCGTCGTGGTTCGTCGAGGTCACCAAGGTCAAGGAGCGGCTGATCGCGCTCAACCAGGACATCCGCTGGGTGCCCGACCACATCAAGGACGGCCAGTTCGGCAAGTGGCTGGAGAACGCCCGCGACTGGTCGATCACCCGCAACCGCTTCTGGGGCAGCCCGGTGCCGGTGTGGAAGTCCGACGACGAGCACTACCCGCGCGTCGACGTCTACGGCTCCTTCGAGGACATCGAGCGCGACTTCGGCCGGCTGCCGGTGGACAAGGACGGCAACGCCGACCTCCACCGGCCGTTCGTCGACGACCTGACGCGCCCCAACCCGGACGACCCCACTGGCAACAGCACGATGCGGCGCGTCACCGACGTCCTCGACGTGTGGTTCGACTCCGGCTCGATGAGCTTCGCCCAGGTGCACTACCCGTTCGAGAACAAGGACTGGTTCGACAACCACTTCCCGGGCGACTTCATCGTCGAGTACATCGGCCAGACGCGCGGCTGGTTCTACACGATGCACGTCCTGGCCGGCGCGATCTTCGACCGCCCGGCGTTCTCGACGTGCCTGAGCCACGGCATCGTCCTGGGCAACGACGGCCAGAAGATGTCGAAGTCCCTGCGCAACTACCCCGACGTGCGCGAGGTCTTCGACCGCGACGGTGCCGACGCGATGCGCTGGTTCCTCATGTCGAGCCCGATCCTGCGCGGCGGCAACCTCGTCGTCACCGAGCAGGGCATCCGTGACTCGGTGCGGCAGGTGCTGATCCCGCTGTGGAACAGCTGGTCGTTCTTCACCCTGTACGCCAACGCGGCGGGCGGTGGTGCGGGCCACGACGCCACCTGGCGCACGGACAGCGCGGACCCGATGGACCGCTACATCCTGGCCAAGCTGCGCGACTACGTCGCCGCGATGACCGACCAGCTCGACAACTACGAGGTGGCAGCGGCGTGCGACTCGACGCGCAGCTTCCTCGACGTGCTCACCAACTGGTACATCCGCCGCTCCCGCGAGCGCTTCTGGGACGAGGACGCCGACGCCTTCGACACCCTCTACACGGTGCTCGAGGTCGTCTGCCGGGTCACCGCCCCGCTGATGCCGCTGACGACGGAGGAGGTCTGGCGCGGCCTCACCGGTGAGCGCTCGGTGCACCTCACCGACTGGCCGTCCGCCGACGACCTGCCCGCCGACGCGTCGCTCGCTGCGTCGATGGACGCCGTCCGCGACGTCTGCTCGGCCGGCTCCGCGCTCCGCAAGGCCGCCAACCTCCGCAACCGGCTGCCCCTGCAGTCACTGACGGTCGTGGTGCCGGACGCGTCGACCCTGGGCGGGTTCGACCGGCTCGTGGCCGACGAGCTGAACCTCAAGGAGGTCCGGCTCCTCGACCTCGACACCCCCGAGGCGGCGTCGTACGGCGTCGAGCAGCGGCTCACCGTCAACGCCCGCGCGGCCGGGCCGCGCCTCGGCAAGGACGTCCAGCTCGCGATCAAGGGCTCGAAGTCCGGCGACTGGTCGGTCGCCGAGGACGGCACCGTCACGGCGGGCGGGCTCGCGCTCGTCGAGGGGGAGTACGCCCTCGACACCGTCGCCGGTGACGGCTCGGGCGGTACGGCGACCGGCGTGCTGCCGCGCGGCGGCTTCGTCGTCCTCGACACCGACGTCACTCCGGAGCTGGCCGCCGAGGGCACCGCCCGCGACCTGGTCCGCGCGGTCCAGCAGGCCCGCAAGGACGCCGGTCTCGCCGTCTCCGACCGCATCGCGCTCACCGTGTCCGGCCCGGCGGAGACCCTCGACGCTGCCCGGACGCACGAGGCGCTCATCGCCGAGGAGACGCTGGCGACGAGCGTGTCGTACGCCGACGCGGAGGAGGTCGCGGTCGAGGTGGCGAAGGCCTGACGGCAGGCGGGTGGCCGGATGGTTGGATGGATCCATGGCTCACCTCGACCTGTCCGCCGACGTCGTCACCCTCACCCAGCAGCTCGTCGACATCGAGTCGGTGTCCCACCACGAGGAGGAGATCGCCGACGCCGTCGAGGCTGCGCTGGGAGCGCTCGGACACCTGACGGTCACCCGCCGTGGCCACACGGTCATCGCCAGCACCGACCTGGGGCGTGACGAGCGGGTCGTGATCGCGGGCCACCTCGACACGGTCCCGCTCAACGACAACCTGCCCTCGCGGCTCGAGGACGGCATCCTCCACGGCCTCGGCAGCTGCGACATGAAGGGCGGCGACGCGGTGATGCTCAAGCTCGCCGCCGACGTCACCGAGCCCAACCGCGACCTCACCTTCATCTTCTACGAGGCCGAGGAGGTCGACTCGGTCCACAACGGCCTGCGCAAGCTCACCGAGTCCGACCCCGAGCTGCTGGAGGCCGACTTCGCGATCCTCATGGAGCCGAGCAACGCCGCGATCGAGGCCGGCTGCCAGGGCACGATGCGCATCGACGTACGCACCACCGGCGAGCGCTCGCACAGCGCCCGGAGCTGGAAGGGCGTCAACGCCATCCACCTCGCCGGGCCGGTGCTCGCGCGGCTCAACGACTACGTCGCCCACCAGCCCGAGATCGACGGCCTGACCTACCACGAGGGCCTCAACGCGACCGGCATCCGCGGTGGCGTCGCAGGCAACGTGATCCCCGACGAGTGCGTGGTCGAGGTCAACTTCCGCTTCGCGCCCGACCGCAGCGAGGAGCAGGCCGAGGCGTTCGTCCGCGACTTCTTCGAGGGCTACGACGTCACGGTGACCGACATCGCCGCCGGCGCCCTGCCCGGGCTCGACCGTCCCGCCGCCCAGGCGTTCGTCGACACCGTCGGAGGCGAGGTCCACCCGAAGTTCGGCTGGACCGACGTCGCGCAGTTCACCAAGCTCGGCATCCCGGCGGTCAACTTCGGCCCCGGCGACCCGATGTTCGCGCACAAGCAGGACGAGCACGTCCCCACCGAGCACATCGAGCGCTGCGAGCGCATCCTCAAGGAGTGGCTGGCATGACGCACCGATCGGCGGAGCAGCACGACCGGGTGAAGGGACGGGAGATCGAGCGCCGCGGCCAGGTGCGGGAGGGCAGCACCACCGACCAGCGCCTCCTCGACACGCGCGGCCCGAGCGACTGGGTGCACACCGATCCGTGGCGGGTGCTGCGGATCCAGTCCGAGTTCGTCGAGGGCTTCGGTTCGCTCGCCGAGCTCGGCCCGGCGATCGGGGTCTTCGGCTCGGCCCGCACGCCCGCCGACCACCCGCACTACGCCGTCGCCGAGGAAGCCGGGCGCAAGCTGGCCGAGGCCGACTTCGCCGTCATCACCGGCGGTGGCCCCGGCGCGATGGAGGCCGCCAACAAGGGAGCGTGCGAGGCGGGCGGGATCAGCGTCGGGCTCGGCATCGAGCTGCCCTTCGAGTCCGGGCTCAACCAGTGGGTCGACAAGGGCATCAACTTCCGTTACTTCTTCGCCCGCAAGACCATGTTCGTGAAGTACTCGCAGGGCTTCGTCGTCCTGCCCGGTGGCCTCGGCACCCTCGACGAGCTCTTCGAGGCCCTCACCCTCGTGCAGACGCAGAAGGTCACGTCGTTCCCGATCGTCCTGATCGGCACGGACTACTGGCAGGGCATGTTCGACTGGCTGCGCGGCACCGTCCTCGCCGAGGGCAAGATCAACGCCAAGGACCTCGACATGATGGTCGTGACCGACGACGTCGACGAGGCCGTCGCGCTGATGGTGGCGGCGCGTGAGGACCGTTGGCCCACGCCGACTCCGGAGCGTCCCGAATGATGTGGCTCTTCGCCATCCTGATCGTGCTCGCCATGGGTGGGATCGCGGTCGTCGCGTCCGGCCGCGGCGGATCGATGGCACCGGCGTACGACGACCGCCCCGACCTCGACCTGCCCCGCGACCGGCCCCTGGCCGCGCACGACCTGCGGACCGTACGGTTCTCGCTCGCCGTACGCGGTTACCGGATGTCCGAGGTCGACACGCTGCTCGCCCGGCTGGCCCGCGAGCTGGAGGACCGCGAGGGACGCGACGACGGACCCACGACGGACTCGACGACCGACTCGACGCCAACCCTGACGACCGCCCCGGCCAGACCACGTCTGGCGACCGAGACCCCGCCTAGGGCAGACTCCTCCGACATGTCCTTCCCGATCGTCGTGTGGATCCTCACGGGCCTCGCCGCCGTGGCGATCGTGTTGACCCGACTGCGCATGCGCGACGCTGACGCGGCGGGCCGGTTCTCGATCAGCCGCCGCCTCCCGATGGTCCACTTCGCGGCCGGGATCGTGGCGCTCGTGCTGTGGCTCGGCGTGCTGGTGGCGCCGGAGGACAGCTTCATCGGTGGACCGCTCGTCGGCATCCTGGCCATCGCCGCCTGGTGGCTCACCGCGGTCTGCGGCCTGCTGATCCTGATGCGCTGGCTCCCGGCGAAGGGTCGCCACGCGCCAGAGGCCTCGGGTGACAGCTGGAGCGACGGTCCCGGCCTCTCGCTGCTGGCCCACCTCGGCATGGTGGTCGGCGTCCTCGTCTTCACCTACGCCTACCTCACCGCCGCGGTGTGAGCGCGCGCATCCTCGGGGCGCTGTCGACGGCGGTCGGCCTCGTCGTCACCCTGCTGGTGCTGCCCGCGCCCGTGGATGCGGTCGCGACGGAGCCGGGCGACCGCCCGGCCGTCGTCGAGGCGCGCACCATCGGCCACTCGGTCAAGGGTCGCCCGATCCGCGCGTGGCGGCTGGGGGAGGCGGGCAAGCGACGGATCGTGCTCATCTCCACGATGCACGGCAACGAGCCGCACACCCGTCGCATCCTCGAGACCCTGCGCGACGGACCGCCGCTGCTGGGCATCGACCTCTGGGTGATCCCGACGTACAACCCCGACGGGCTCGCCCGCGGATCGCGCCGCAACGCCCACGGCGTGGACCTCAACCGCAACTTCCCCTACCAGTGGGCCGACCTCGACGGCAGCTACGAGTCCGGCCCGCGTCCCGGCAGCGAGCCGGAGACCCGGGCGATGATGGCGTTCCTCGAGGAGGTCCAGCCGCGGCGGGTGATCAGCTTCCACCAGCCGCTGCACGGCGTCGACACCGACACCAAGGACCCCGGGTTCGCGCGCCGGCTCGCCCGCGCCCTCCGGCTGCCGCGTACGTCCCTCGACTGCGGCGGCCTGTGCCACGGCACCATGACGATGTGGTTCAACCACCGCTTCGACGGCTCGGCGCTCACCGTCGAGTACGGCGCACGCCCCTCGCGCCGCCGGACCGACGTCCAGGCGCCGCGCCAGCTCCTCGACGTGCTCCGGGCCAGCCGCGCCCGGGGGTAGTCCGCTGCAAAAAGCCGCTCGGCGCGGGTCCGGGACCGGCATGTCGCAGCGGACTACACAGGCTCAGCGACCCCGGTAGACCGGCTTCTCCTTGGCGACGAAGGCGTTGACCGCGGCGAGGTGGTCCTCGGTGCCGCCCGTGAGCGCCATCTTCTCGGCCTCGAAGGCGAGCGACTCCTCGAGCGGGTGGGCGGTGGAGTACGCCACGGCCTGCCGGATCGAACCGAAGGCGACGGTCGGCCCGGCCGCGAGACGCCGCGACAGCTCGCTCACGGCGCCGGCGAGCTCGTCCTCGGTGACCACCTGGGTCGCGAGCCCGAGCTCGAGGGCCTCCTGGGCCGAGACGGTGCGGGGGAAGTAGAGCAGCTCCATCGCCTTCGCCCGCCCGACCAGGCGCGGCAGGGTCCAGCTCGACCCGGTGTCGCACGAGAGCGCGACTCCTGCGAACGACGTGTTGTAGCCGGCGGAGTCGACGAGGATCCGGAAGTCGGCAGCGAACGCCAGGCTCGCACCTGCGCCCGCGGCGACGCCGTTGACGGCCGCAATCACCGGCTTGGGCATGGTCGACAGGGCCAGCATGATCGGGTTGTAGTGCTTCTCCACGGTGTCCGACAGCGGCACGTCGGCCTGACCCGTCAAGCCGGCCAGGTGCTCCTTGAGGTCCTGCCCGACACAGAACGCGCGCCCGCTGCCGGTGAGCACCACGCACCGCACGGAGGGGTCGTCGGCGACCTGCTGGACGATCTCCAGGAGCAGGTCCTTGGTGGCCACGTCGAGCCCGTTCATCGCCTCCGGGCGGTTGAGCGTGATGGTCGCCACCGCGTCGACCACGTCGAGGAGGACGGGCGCGGCCGAGGGCGTCGAGGAGGTCGCAGAGGTCGTCATGGGGGCAGTCTGCCCGACGGCCTCCGCACCTCCGCGCGCCCTGTGGTGCCGATCACGTGCCTCATGAGGGATAATGGAGGCGTACGACGCCTATCGGGGCGGCCACGGACGACGCAGCCGCCTCGATTCGCATGTGAAGAGCAACCAGCGCCGAGGCGATGGACAACAGGAAGAGGGTGCGCCGATGGCCGCCATGAAGCCCCGCACGGGCGACGGACCGCTCGAGGTCACCAAGGAAGGACGCGGCATCGTCATGCGCGTCCCGCTCGAGGGTGGTGGGAGGCTCGTGGTCGAGCTGAACGCCGAGGAGGCGACAGCTCTCGGGGACGCCCTCAAGGCCGTCGTCGGCTGATCGTGGCCTCGACCCCACAGCTGCCCCCGCAGGTCTCCCCACCCCAGTTCGCGCTCAGTCCCGCACTGCCGCACCAGATCGGCGGTGCGGAGGTCTGGGCCTTCCCGGTCCTGCCCGACGAGCGTGGTCCGCTGCTCGGCCCCGGGGCCGACGAGGCGTCCGAGGCTCTCGGGGTCGACCTCCTCGCCGCCCTCGAGGCGGCCCGCGGCACCGGCCGCGCGGGTGAGGTGACCACGGTTCCGGTGGGCAGCAGCGAGCGGGACGACGACGTCGCCCTGGTGCTCCTGGTCGGCGTCGGCGACGCCTCCACCACCGACCTGCGACGCGCCGGCGCAGCCGTGGCCCGCGCCACCAAGGACCGCGCCAGCGTCGTCACGACGCTGGCCGCCGTCGCCCCCGACGAGGGCCTCGGCGCCTTCGTGGTCGGCGCGATGCTCGCGTCGTTCGCGTTCCACTGGCGCTCGACCGGTCCCAAGGAACGGCCGGTCGCGCGCATCGTCCTGGCCGACGTCGACGGCGACGGCGCGGACGACGAGCTCGCCCGGGCCATCGCGCTCGGTGGCGCCGGCTGGCGCTCGCGCGCGCTCGCCACGGTCCCGGCCAACCTCAAGACCCCCGCATGGCTCGCCGACCAGGCAGTGGAGGTCGGCGAGGCCGCCGGCCTCGACGTGACGGTGTGGGACGAGGAGCGGCTGCGCAGCGAGGGCTTCGGCGGCCTGCTCGCCGTCGGCGGCGGCTCGGTGCACCCGCCCCGCCTGATCCGGATGGACTACGCACCGCCCGGCGCCAACCGGCGTACGCCCACCGTGGTGCTGGTCGGCAAGGGCATCACCTTCGACAGCGGCGGCCTCGACATCAAGCCCAGCGAGGGCATGCTGACGATGAAGCGCGACATGTCCGGCGGTGGCGCCGTGATCGCCACGATGGCGGCGCTGGGCGACGTCGACTGCCCGGTCCGGGTCGTCGGCCTGGTGCCGGCCGCCGAGAACGCCGTGAGCGGTTCCGCGATGCGCCCCGGCGACGTCATCACCCACGTCGGCGGCCGCACGTCCGAGGTCAACAACACCGACGCCGAAGGGCGCCTGGTCCTGGCCGACGCCATGGCGTACGCCGTCTCCGAGCTGTCCCCGACGGTGCTCGTCGACATCGCCACACTGACCGGTGCGATGAAGGTGTCGCTGGGCCAGTGGACGGCCGGCTACTTCGCCAACGACGACACCCTGGCCGGGCACTTCGAGTCCGCCGCGACCGTCTCCGGCGAGAACGTCTGGCGGATGCCGCTGGTCGAGGACTACGAGGACAAGGTGACCTCCAAGATCGCCGACGGCGACAACGCCTCCGGCGGTGCCGGTGCGATCACCGCTGCCCTGTTCCTGCAGCACTTCGCGGGCGACGTCCCGTGGGTGCACGTCGACTTCGCCTCCGCCGCCGAGTCACCGACGGACCGCCACGAGTGGACCGCGGGTCCGAGCGGCTACGGCCCGCGCCTGCTGCTCACCTGGCTCGGCTCGGACGACCCGCTGGAGGGCATCGCCTGATGCTGGGCCTCACGATCCGCTGGTCGCTGGCGGATGCGCCCGACGGCGTCGAGGAACAGCTCGCGAGCTTCGTCGCCGAGACGTCGCACGCCCGGTTCACCGGGATGACCGGCCTGCGCTGGAAGACGTGGCGGATGGTGCGCGGCGAGTGGTTCGAGGGGTCGTACGTCTTCGGGACCAGCGAGGCGCGCGAGGAGTTCCAGCGCACCTTCACCGAAGGTGCGGGGGAGTCGCCGGGCTCGCAGATGATCGGCTCGTCGCCGATCCTGGTCGAGGCGTGCGACATCGTCGCCGTCGCCGAGGGCTGGGACGGCTTCGCGGCGGCGCCCCGCTGCTAGGACGCACCTAGGCCTCGGGGGCCCACTCCTTCTTCGCCGCGAGCAGGCCGTCGCCGATGGGCAGCAGCACCGGGACGAGGGAGTCGTGCTCGAGGATCGTGCGACCGAGGTCGCGGATGGTGACGGTCTCCTCGTCGCGCTGGGCCGGGTCGGCCACACGGTCGTGCCAGAGCGCGTTGTCGAACGCCACGATCCCGCCGGGGCGGAGCAGGCGCAGCGCCTCCTTGAGGTAGGCGGCGTACTCACGCTTGTCGCCGTCGCAGAACACCAGGTCGTAGTGGCCGTCGGTCAGCCGGGGGAGCACGTCGAGCCCGGCGCCGGCGATCGTACGGGCGCGGTTGGCGGGGATGCCCGCCTCGGCGAACGTCTCCTTGGCGAGCCGCTGGTGCTCGGCCTCGATGTCCACCGTGGTCAGCACGCCGTCCGCGCGCATCCCGCGCAGCAGCCAGAGGCCGGAGACGCCGGTGCCGGTGCCGATCTCGACGACCGCGCGGGCGTCGAGGACGGACGCCAGGAACCGGAGGGCGGCACCGACGCCGGAGCCCACCGGTGCGACACCGACCTCCTCGGCGCGGCTGCGCGCGGCGGCAAGGATCTCGTCCTCGGCCACGAACGACTCGGCGTAGGTCCAGCTCGCGGGCTTGATCGGAGAAGTCTGGGTCGGCACGTCCCGGACTCTATCGCGCGCCAGCGCGCCCTTCGCTCAGGCCGGTGACCGGGAACACACGGGCCACCTCGCTCGTTGGAGCCGGTACGCCGCCGCGCGGGGAGGTCCTCGTCCTGCGACGTTTCTTGGGCGGAGCGCATGAGGTTCACAGGCAATTCTCAGGCGGCGTCCCTAGCGTCAGGAAGGACAGCAAGACGTTGCAGCTGATGTCGAGGAAGAACGAGGGGCCACCCGTGGGTGAGCAGGTCGACACGAGCGACGTCGCCGGTCCGGTGTCCGACACGGTCCCGACGTGGGACGAGGTCGTCGAGCAGCACTCCGCCCGCGTCTTCCGGCTGGCCTACCGCCTCACCGGCAACCGCCCCGACGCCGAGGACCTGACGCAGGAGGTCTTCGTGCGCGTCTTCCGCTCGCTCGACACCTACACGCCGGGCACCTTCGAGGGTTGGCTGCACCGGATCACCACCAACCTCTTCCTCGACGGAGCCCGCCGCAAGCAGCGGATCCGTTTCGACGCCCTGTCCGACGAGCGCGCCGCCCGGCTGACCAGCTCGGCGCCCGCGCCGGAGCTCGCGCTCGCCGACCAGACGTTCGACGACGACATCGAGACCGCCCTCGCCACGCTGCCGCCCGACTTCCGCGCCGCCGTGGTGCTGTGCGACGTCGAGGGCCTCAGCTATGAGGAGATCGCGGAGATCCTCGACGCCAAGCTCGGCACGGTCCGCTCCCGCATCCACCGCGGCCGGAGCATGCTCCGCCAGGCGCTCGCCCACCGCGAGCCCACCGCGGGTCGCGAGCGCTACTCCGGCCCCGCTGTCCCTGCCCAGCCGCGACGCCGGCCGGCGGTGTCGTGATGACCCACCTCGGCTCGCGCGTCAGTGCCCTCGTCGACGGCCGCCTCGGCCCCGACGAGGAGGAGCGCTGCTGGAACCACGTGCACACCTGCCACACCTGCCGCGACCTCGTCGAGCACGAGGGCTGGGTCAAGACCCAGCTCGCCCAGCTGTCGTACGGCGCCTCCCAGCCGTCGCACGACTTCACGTCCGCGCTGGTCGGGCGCTGCTCCGAGATCGCCCCGTCCGGCGCGCTCGCCGGTGCATCGTTCCCGACCACGAACCAGCGCTCACGTCGCGGGCTCGTCGCCATCGGCGGCGGCGCTGCCAGCGCGTGCGTGGTCGGCGTCCTGGCCCTCGGTGTGGCCGGTTCGCCCCGGATCGAGCCGCGCCCCCCGGTCACTGACCTGAGCCGACCTGCCGTGCCCGCGACCCCGATCAACGTGGTCGACGACCGCATGGCGCGCCGTCCCGTCTCACCCTCCCGGATGCCCCTGGCCGAGCGCCTGGTGGCGATCCGGGAGAAGATTGCTCCGTGAGCGACGACCGCAGGCCCGACGAGCAGGCTCCCGAGCCGACGTACGACGCGTCGGGCCACGAGTCGACGCCCGAGCAGCCGGCTCCCGAGGAGCCCACCCAGCCCCTCGCCGGGTGGCGTCCCACCGAGCCCGGTGCGGCAGACGGACCAGACGACTCCGATGCCCAGCCCGACGGCCGTGCCTACGGCCAACCCTCCGGTGAGCCCGGACCGCCGCCCTACGGCAGCACCTACGGCGAGCGACCTGGTGTCCGAGCGCCCGAGCAGTCCGTTCCGCAGGCCCCCTACCCCCCGCAGGCCCAGCAGGCCCCGCGCTCGCCGTACGAGCAGGCCGCGCCGACGGTCCCGTTCGGCCAGAACGGACCGGGCGGCCCGGGCTACTTCGGACCGGGTCCGTACCCGCCGGTCGACTACGCCCGCCCCGTAGCGCCCCGCAAGCTCCCGCTCTGGGTGTGGCCCGCCGTGGCAGCGCTCGCCCTGGTCGTCGGCGTGCTCGGCGGCCTCGCCGGCGGTGCGCTGCAGAGCCAGCTCGCCGCGCAGGACGGCACCGTCGACAACGGCCTCGCGGGTGTGCGCACGCAGTCCGCGGCCCCCCTCGACGCCGACAACGGATCAGTAGCCGCCGTGGCGCAGGCACTGCTGCCCAGCACCGTGCAGATCGTCGCCGAGTTCGACGGTCAGGCCGCCGGCGCGACCGGCTCCGGGTTCGTGCTCGACCGCGAGGGCCACATCGTCACCAACAACCACGTCGTGGCCTCCGCCGCCGCGGACGACGGTCCGATCGTGGTCATCGACAGCGAGGGCACGCAGCACGACGCGACCGTCGTGGGCCGGAGCTCGGTCTACGACCTGGCCGTGCTCAAGGTCGAGGGTGCCGAGGGCCTCGAGCCCGCCGCGCTGGGCGCGTCGAAGGTGCTGCACGTCGGTGACTCGGTGATCGCCTTCGGTGCCCCGCTGGGGCTCAGCCAGACGGTCACCTCGGGCATCGTCAGCGCGCTCGACCGCCCGGTCACGACCTCGGGCGAGTCCGACGACGAGTCCTCCTACATCAACGCTGTGCAGACCGACGCCGCGATCAACCCCGGCAACTCGGGCGGACCGCTGGTCAACCTCGCTGGCGAGGTGGTCGGCGTGAACTCGGCGATCGCCACCAACGGCGGCGCTTCGGGGGAGGCCGGCAACATCGGCGTCGGCTTCGCGATCCCGATCGAGCAGGTCGTCACGACCGTCGACCAGATCCTGCGCACCGGGAAGGCGCAGTACCCCGTCATCGGTGCCCAGGTGCGGACGGGCGGCGCGGCCGACTCGCAGGGGGCGACGATCACCGAGGTCATGCCGGACACCCCCGCCGAGCGCGCCGGGCTGCAGAAGGACGACGTCATCACCGCGGTCGGCGACCAGCCGGTCAACGACGGCATCGCCCTCATCGTGGCCATCCGGACGCACCGCCCCGGCGAGACGGTGGAGATGTCAGTGACCCGCGACGGCGACGAGCAGGTCGTCGAGGTCGAGCTCGACGGCAAGGTCGGTTAGACCACCCCACGACCTAGGACTCGGGCGTCGCGGGCGCCTCGGTGTCCACGAAGGGGTGCTGGTCGACGAACTCCTTCGTCTCGGCGTACATCCGCTGGATGAACTCCTCGACCTGCACCCGCTCCACGCGCCACTGGCCGCGGCCGCCGATCTTGATGGCAGGCAGGTCGCCACGACGGACGAGCGCATAGACCTGCGCGCTCGAGGTGTTGAGCAGGTCGGCCACGTCGGCGAGCGTCAGGAAGCGGGGGCCATCGTCGGACATGGGGGTCATCGTGCCACCGACGAGGTGCCGCGCGGAGTCGCCCGGCCGCTGCCTGTGGATGGACAGGTGTGAAGTCCCGCCCGTGCGGCAATGATGGCCCTTGTGTCTCGGAACGCGTCTCGGATCCTGCCTCGGAAGTCCTCTGGGGCGGCGCCTCGTCCTCCCCACACCGCCGACGTCCCGGTGGCCACCCGCAGCGGGTCTCCCGGCTGGCGCGACCCGCGCCTCTGGGTCGGGATCGTCCTGGTCGCCGGCTCGGTCGTCGCGGGCGCACGGATCCTGTCCACGGCCGACGACATGACCCAGGTCTGGGCTGCGTCGTCCGACCTCGCGGTGGGTCAGACGATCACCGCCGCCGACCTCCGAGTGACCCGCGTGCGCTTCGACGACAGCGCCGACGAGCAGCGCTACCTCGGCGTCGACGACGAGCTGCCGGCCACCCTGACCCTCACCCGCCCCCTGACCGCCGGCGAGCTGCTGCCCGCTGCCGCCCTGGGGGAGCGGGCAGACAACGACACCGTGGCCGTGTCCGTCGCCGTGGCCGCGGAGCACGTCCCGACGGAGCTGGCGCGCGGCTCGCGCGTCGACGTCTGGGTCATCGGCGAGGACCGCCAGTCGCGCGCCGAGGCCGAGCTCGTGCTCGAGGACGTGATGATCCTCGACGCCCCGGTCGTCTCCGACTCGTTCGCCTCCGCCACCAGCCGCCAGCTCGTGCTCGCCGTGCCGCAGGACGACGAGGAGTCGCTCGGGCTGGTGCTCGCCGCCAGCGGTGACGACCGCGTCCGTGTCGTCGGCCGGGGCTGACCACCGTGATCTGCGTCCTGCTGCTGGCAGCGGGCGAGGCCTGGGAGTCACCTGCCCTGGCCGACCTCGAGGCGCACCCGGGCGTCGTGGTGCTCAAGCGCTGCGTCGACGTCGACGACCTCCTCGCCTCGGTCACCAGCGGACAGGCGGACGTGGCGGTGGTGTCGTTGGACGCCCCGGCGCTGGACCCCTCGAGCATCGCCCACCTGCGTCGGCACGCCGTACGTCCCGTTGCCGTGACGTCGGCCCGCGCCGACGACCTCGACGTGCGCGAGCACGCCCAGCGCCTCGGCATCGCCTCAGTGGTCGGCGCCGGTGGGCTGGCGACGCTCCCGGAGGTGGTGACCACCGTCGACGAGGGAGACACCCGGGCTCGGGGCGACGACCGGGCGATCGTGGAGGTGCCGGGCGAGCCCGTGGGCGACGCGGGGAGGGTCGTCGTGGTGTGGGGACCGGCCGGTGCCCCCGGACGTACGACCGTCGCCACCAACCTGGCCTGGGAGGTCGCCCGCCGGCAGGTCGCCGTGGTGCTGGCAGACCTCGACCCCTACGGCGGGTCGGTGGCACAGCAGCTCGGCATCCTCGACGAGGTCTCCGGGCTCCTCTCCGCCTCTCGCCTCGCGGCATCCGGTCAGCTCGATGAGCGGTTCGCCTCGGTGTGCCGGGGGATCGGGGACCACCTGGCCGTGGTGACCGGGTTGCCGCGCGCCGACCGCTGGCGCGAGGTCCGCTCCGCGCAGGTCGAGCAGCTCCTCGAGCGGGCGCGGGGCGTCGGGCACGTCGTCGTGGACACCGGTTTCAGCCTCGAGGAGGACGCGGGCACCGACTTCGGCGGTCGCCCCGGGCGCAACGCCCTGACACTCGCGGCGCTCGACGTCGCTGACGAGGTCGTCGTGGTCGGATCGGCAGACCCCGTGGGTCTCGCCCGTCTGGCCCGAGGGCTGGTGGACCTCCGCGACCGGGTCGCCGGGGTGCCCGTGCACGTGGTGGTCAACCGGATGCGGGGCTCCATCGGGTGGTCGGAGAAGGAGATCGCCGGGATGGTCGAGGGGTTCAGCCGGGTGGCCGGGCTGCACTTCCTGCCGGAGGACCGTGCCGGCCTCGACCGGGCGCTCGTGTCCGGCCGTCCGCTGGCCGACGTGGGCGACTCCGCCCTCGTGCAGGGACTGTCCGCGCTCGCCGATGCGGTCCTGCCGTCCTCCGTTCGGCGTGATCGCACCGGCAAAAGGAGGCAACTGAGAAGTAAAAATCGGTAGGAACTGAGCAAATCCTCAAGGTTTGTCGTAGTTTGGAGTCTGATCCTTGAGGAGAAACCCTTGATACGACCGCTCCGGATCGGCGTCGCGACGCTGGCCGTGCTTGCCCTGACCGCGACGCCTGCGCTCGCGGCGAAGCAGGCGCGCGGCACGACGGGTGACGACGTCATCAACGGTCGCTCGCGTGCGGACTTCATCATGTCCCTCGGCGGCCGCGACAGCGTGCGCTCCTTCGCCGGTGACGACAAGATCTACGCAGGCTCCGGCAACGACACCGTCTACGGTGACGAGGGCAACGACTGGATCACCGCGCAACCCGGCAACGACTGGGTGGACGGGGGCGCAGGCAACGACAAGATCGACGGCGGCTCCGGCGACGACGAGGTGTACGGGGGCGACGGGGACGACGTCCTCTCCGCCAACGTCGGCAACGACGTCGTCTACGGCGCGAACGGCAACGACGTCCTCGGTGGCAACGACGGCGACGACCGCCTCTTCGGCGGCGAGGGCTCGGACAAGCACATCGGCGGTGCCGGCAACGACTGGATCGACGGCGGTCCCGGCGACGACGGCGCCATCCAGGGTGGTCCGGGCAACGACGTGCTGATCGACGGCGAGGGCAACGACTGGCTGATCAAGGGCGACGAGGGTGACGACACCGTCTTCCTCGGTCCGGGAGCGGACAAGGTCTTCACCGAGCAGGGCAACGACACGATCTACGTCCTGCCCGACGGCCAGGTCGACAAGATCCGGTGCGACGACGGCACCCAGGAGAACGGCAACGCGGACACCGTGGTCTTCGTGGGCTACCGCGACCCGCTCGACGTGGTCGACCCGTTCGGCAGCTGCGAGAGCGTCACGGTCGCCCCCCAGCTGCCACCCAACTGGCCCTACGGACCGGTTCCACTGCTCGACGGCAGCCTCCTCACGCTGCGAACAGCAGGTACAGACCTCCCACGGTGAAGCCCACCATCGCCACGAGCAGGGGTAGCTGACCCGTCAGCTGGTGCCGCCGTGGCAGCAGCTTGATGGCGCGGTCGTGTGCCGCGACGACGCCGACCACGTGGCCGAGCGCCACGGCGACGACCTTGCTCACCGCCAGGAACGTCGGGTGGATCGACAGCCAGTAGTTGATCTGCAGGTCGGCCGTGCCCAGGTAGTCGTCGCCCCTGCTGAACGGGTCGCTGAGCTGGACCAGGGTCTGCTGGCCGTACTCGACGAAGTAGGTCAGGTAGTGGGCCACGATGTAGCCGACGATGATCGGCACGATCGAGTGCGCGAAGAGGTTCGGCAGCGCGCGCCGCGAGGTGGCGCTCGTGACTCCTGTCGCCATGGTCGCGAGCGTGAGGATGACCGCCACGCCGACCGAGAAGCCGATCAGCGCGAGGGTGTCGGGCAGGACGCGTGATCCCGACATCGACTGCACGAGCTTGAGCCACCCGGTCGACTCGCGGAACGAGTCGAACCCGGTGCTACCGAACAGCACGGCCACGACCGCGACCAGACCGGGCCGGGCGACCACGGTGTCGAGGTTGGCCAGCGGGCTGCGGAGGACGAGCCGGCCGTCGCGCCGTCCCCAGACGGAGAGCTTGCCGACCAGCGAGGAGTAGACCTCGAACGGGTCGGCGCGGGCGAGGAACGTCGTACCCCACACGGCGGAGCCGATGAGCATGATGCCGAGGTAGGCGGCGCACCAGAGCCGGACCGGGCCGACGGCGGTCGCGTTGGGGTAGACCAGCTCCAGCCACGCGAACGAGAACAGGCCGACGGCGGCCGGCCAGTATCCGAGCCGCTCGGGGTAGGGGCGCAGTCCTTCGCCCTCGGGGACGCCGGAGATCTTCGCGAACAGCATGCTGATCGTGCGGGCCGGGCTGACGGCCCTGAAGAACGGGCCCAGCAGGAGCGACGCCGGCACCAGGCCGACCCAGAGCAGGACGTAGAACGTCCCGAGGAACGGGTTGATCAGGCTGTCCTTGCCGAAGACAGCAGCAGCGGCGACGTAGAGGAAGAACGCCATGCCGAACACGCGGGCGGTGACGGCCAGCGCCGACGACGACACGAAGCGGTCGAGCCATCCGGGGGCGAGCCGGCCGCTCGTCGCGGCGTCGTAGCGCGGCTCGCGCCAGGCGATCGCGAGGACCGTGAAGGAGATGACCAGCGCGGCCACCGCGCCGGCGATCGCCAGCTCCGACGGGATGGGCAGGTCCTTGGCGCCGCCCAGCCCGTGCGCCGAGATGGAGCCGCCCATGCTCAGCTGCCCCGCGCTCACCGCACCTCGAGCTGGAGCAGGACCACTTCGGGCTCGTGGCTCTCGACCTCGACCACGCCGGGACGGTCGATGGTGAGCTCGTGCTCGGAGGTGCCGGCGTCGTACGGGATCTCCTGCTCCGGCGTGCTGTGCACGTGGATCTCACCGGCCTCGTCGGCGTCGATCGTCAGCACCAGGGTCTGGTCGACGCCGAGCTCGACGCGCTCGCCGTTGGGGGTGAAGGTGTCGCCCTTGCGGGTCACCGTCACCGCGACCGAGTCGCCGTCCGAGGTGGCGCTCGACGAGCTCGTCGGAGGATCGGCGTCGTCGCTGCCGCACGCGGTGAGGCTCGCGGCGAGCACGAGGACGAGGGGCACGGCGACGGCGGGGAGGCGCATGTCTGCCAGAATCCCATGCGGGACAAGCGTGATCGACGAGAGGTGTGTGCATGAGTGAGCGCAGCGAGCGAATAGTTCGACGCAGCGTGACATGTGCCTCATGCGCGCACGGAGCGAAGCGAGTACGTGCGTGAGTGAGCGGCTCCGGCCGAGGGACCTGGCCATCCTGGCCGCCGAGTCCCCCACGACGCCCATGCACAACGCGACGGTCGAGATCTTCGATCCCGGTGACTCCGGCTTCGACCACGACCGCCTGGTCGAGCTGATCGCCGACCGGATCGCGTTCGTCCCGCGCTACCGCCAGCGGCTGCAGCTGGTGCCGGGGCGCCTGGCGAACCCCGCCTGGGTGGACGACGAGAACTTCGACCTCGGCTACCACGTACGCCGCTCGGCGCTGCCGCGTCCCGGGACGATGGACCAGCTCCGCGAGCTCGTCGCTCGCATCGCGTCCCGCCCGCTCGACCGCAGCAGGCCCCTGTGGGAGGTCTACTTCGTCGAGGGCCTCGCCGACGGACGCATCGCGCTGCTGACCAAGAGCCACCAGATCCTCGTCGACGGCCGCGAGACCGTCGACATCGGCCAGGTCCTGCTCGACACGTCGCCGGACCGGTCCACGCTCGGCCACGACGACGACTGGCGTCCCCGGCGTACGGCCGGCCCGGTCGCCGCGGCGCTCAACGCCGTCACCGACACCCTCGAGAGCCCACGGACCCTGTGGTCGACCACGCGCGCCAACGCCGAGTCGGTCGCCCGTCAGGCCTCCGCGACCGGAGGCCGCGTCGCCGAGGTCGCCAACGCCCTGGCCGGACGCGGACCCGTCCACTCGACCCCGGTCCACCGCAAGCTCTCCCAGCAGCGCCGGTTCGTCACCGTGCGCACCGAGCTGTCCGCCTACCGCCGGATCCGCGAGGTGCACGGCGGCACGGTCAACGACGTCATCCTCGCGACCCTCGCCGGCGGCCTGCGCGGCTGGCTGATGACGCGCGCCGAGTCGATGGGCGGGCTCAAGACGATCAAGGCGATCGTGCCGATGTCGGTCATCGACGACGAGCTCGAGGCGACCTCGCTCGGCACCCAGATCACCGGCCACCTCGTGAACCTGCCGATCATCGAGCCCAGCCCTGTCGTACGCCTGCACCAGGTCAGCTACGACCTCCGGGCACACCGTGACAACGGCCGCAACGTCTCGGCGCGGCGGCTGTCGGGCATCGCCGGCTTCGCCCCGACCACGTTCCACGCGCTCGGCTCCCGGCTCGCCGCGGCCGAGCTGCGCGGCGGCTTCCACGTGTCGATCACCAACGTCCCCGGTCCGCAGTTCCCGCTCTACGCCGACGGTGCCCGGATGCTCGAGTCCTATCCCGTGCACCCGCTGCTGCCCGACCACCCGCTGGCTTTCGGCGTGACGTCGTACGACGGTGGCGTGTTCTACGGCATCACCGCCGACCGCGACGCCGTGCCCGACGCCGACGTGCTGGGCCAGTGCGTGCTCGAGTCCCTCGAGGAGCTCATCGACTCCGCCAGCGACACCCGGCCGCAGGCCCCGCGGGGTCGCAGGAAGAGCGCCGGTCCACGGGCGAAGGGCAGGACGTGAGCCGCCGCTACGTCCCGAGCACGCTCCCGCGGCTCGCGGGCGAGTGGGACGGCCCGGGCCCCGACGTGGCCGAAGCCGTGCTCGCCACGGACGACGGCGACGAGACGGAGTACGCCGCCCTCATGACGGCGGCGGACGCCTCGGCCGAGCTGCTGACCGGCCTGCCCGACGGGCAGCGGCGGCGCCTGGTCGTGGTCGTCGAGAGCGCCTCGGCCGACGGTCCGGCGACCTGGCGCGAGGTGGTGGCCGTGCACGTCGACGACCGTGACGACGCGGATCCCGACGACGACCTGGCGTGGTGGGCGACGCAGGAGATCGGTGACCTCCTCGCCTCCCTTTGAGGCCCGCGCCGTCGTCTGACACGATCAGGCGCATGGACGCGATCACCTTCCCGCCGGCGCCGACCAACGAGCCGAACCTCACCTACGCCCCCGGCAGCCCGGAGCGCGAGGCGCTCATCACCGAGCTGGCCGTGCAGGAGAAGAAGCAGCACACCTTCCGGGCCGTGATCGGCGGCAGGCGACGCAACGGCGGTGGCGCGGAGATCAAGGTCGTCCAGCCGCACGACCACGCCCACGTCCTGGGCACGATGAAGAACTCGACCTCGAAGGACGCCGAGGCCGCGATCAAGGCGGCCGCCGCCGCCGCGCCCGACTGGCAGGCGATGCCGTTCGACGAGAAGTGCGCGATCATCCTCAAGGCCGCCGACCTGCTCGCCGGCCCGTGGCGCCAGCGGATCAACGCCGCCACCATGCTCGGCCAGTCGAAGACGGCCTACCAGGCCGAGATCGATGCCGCCTGCGAGCTGATCGACTTCTGGCGCTTCAACGTCCACTACGCCAAGCAGATCCTCACCGACCAGCCGATCGCCAACAGCCCGGGCATCTGGAACCGTACGGACCACCGCCCGCTCGAGGGCTTCGTCTACGCGATCACGCCGTTCAACTTCACCGCGATCGCCGGCAACCTGCCCACCGCTCCGGCGCTGATGGGCAACACGGTGATCTGGAAGCCGTCGCCGACCCAGCAGCTCGCCGCGTCGCTGACGATGGAGCTGCTCGAGGAGGCCGGCATGCCGCCCGGCGTCATCAACATGCTGCCCGGCGACGGTCTCGACGTCTCCAAGGTCGCGCTGTCGCACCGCGACCTGGCCGGCATCCACTTCACCGGCTCGACGCCGACCTTCCACCACCTCTGGAAGAGCGTCGGCGAGAACATCGACCGCTACCGCTCCTACCCGCGCATCGTCGGCGAGACCGGCGGCAAGGACTTCATCGTCGCCCACCCGTCGGCCGACCCCGACGTGCTGCGCGTCGCGATGATCCGCGGCGCCTTCGAGTTCCAGGGCCAGAAGTGCTCGGCGGCTTCGCGGGCCTACGTCCCCCGGTCGGTCTGGAACAAGATCAAGGACCAGCTGATCGCCGACACCGAGGCGCTGTCGATGGGCGACGTCACCGACCTGTCGCACTTCATGGGTGCCGTGATCGACGACCGCGCCTTCGCGAAGCACAAGAAAGCGATCGCGCGCGTCCGCGCCAACAAGCACCTCACGCTGCTCGCCGGCGGCCAGACCGACGACTCGGTCGGCTACTTCGTGCGCCCGACGATCATCGAGTCGAGCGACCCGACGGACCAGATGTTCTCCGAGGAGTACTTCGGCCCGATCCTCGCCGTCCACGTCTACGACGACGCCCGCTTCGAGCAGGTCGTCGCACAGATGGAGTCGTTCGCCCCGTACGCCCTGACCGGCGCGATCATCTCGCAGGACCGCGCGGCCATCGCCTGGGCGCGCAAGACGCTGCGCTTCGCGGCCGGCAACTTCTACATCAACGACAAGCCGACCGGTGCCGTCGTCGGCCAGCAGCCCTTCGGTGGCGGTCGTGCGTCGGGGACGAACGACAAGGCCGGTGCCGCGGTCAACCTGCTGCGCTGGACCTCGCCCCGCTCGATCAAGGAGACCTTCGTCCCGCCGAAGGACCACCGCTACCCGCACCAGGGCTGACACCCCGGATGGTCCCTCCCGTGGTCCCTCCCGTGGTCCCTCTGCACATGGGCGCGCTGCACCCGTTCGAGCAGGGCCTCACGCTGCTGCTGGCGTTCGGCCCGTTCGTCGTGCTCGGGATCGTGGTGTGGCTGCGGCGACGCGAGGACGCCGCCGAGGACCGCGACTAGCGCGTCAGCCACTCCCGACCGACGCGCTGCTCGACGTCGAGCGCCGCGCCCACCATGTCGGCGATCATGCCCTCGATCTTCCCGCCGACGAGCGGGATCTTGACCGTGATGTCGAGGGCCACGGTCTCGGTCGTGGTGGTCCCGGAGTCGACCAGGGTGATCGTGCCGACGGCCTCGCCCGGCTTGCCGGGGATCGCCAGGCGTACGTCGGCGGAGGTCGGGGAGGTCCAGTTCTCGGTCTGGACGATGAGGATCTCGTCGCCGACGAACGTGCGGGCGAACGACGGGATGTCGTTGCCGGACCGGACCTGTTCGATGGTCGCCACGTCGCCGTCGATGGTGACCGAGCCGCGCACGACCTTCTGCTTCTCCAGCACCTCCTCGCGGAAGCCGGTGTCGTCGAGCATGCCCGCGACCGCCTCCGCCGTGGCGTCGTACGTCAGCGTCTTGGTGAGCTTCTTCATGGCGCACATCATGGCCCATTCGAGGGCCACCACCCCCTGTTGTGACCGTCACTCGGCGGGTTCTATGGTCGGAGCGTGGCGACGCCCGAGGAGACCAAGGACCAGCAGCTCGACGAGGCGACGCGGGCGCGGCCCGAATGGGGCGACCTGCTCCGTGCGTACTACCGCCACGTGGCCCCTGAGGAGGTCGCGGAGCGCTCGCCCGAGGACCTGTTCGGCGCACTCACCTCGCACCGCGAGCTCGCCTCCTCGCGTCCGCAGGGCACCTCAGCCGTACGCGTCGTGACGCCCACCGTGGCCGGGTCCGGCTGGTCGTCCGCGGGTCGGTCGGTGGTCGAGGTCGTCACGGACGACATGCCGTTCCTCGTCGACTCGGTGACCATGGAGCTCAACCGGCTCGGTCACAACGTGCACGCGGTGATCCACCCGCAGCTCGCCGTCGAGCGCGACATCACCGGCCAGCTCCAGCACGTGCACGCCCACGAGGTGATCGACGGTGCGCAGAGCGACAACGACGTCGTCGAGTCCTGGATGCACGTCGAGATCGACCGCACCGACGACGACGAGGCCACCGAGATCACCGAGGGCGTCCAGCGGGTGCTGCGCGACGTCCGCGAGTCGGTCGAGGACTGGGCCAAGATGCACGACAAGGTCCTGGCGGTGGTCACCGAGCTCACCGACGCCCCGCCGCCGCTGGGCGAGGCCGAGGTCCGCCAGGGCCGCGACTTCCTCACCTGGCTGGCCGACGACCACTTCACCTTCCTCGGCTACCGGGAGTACCAGCTCGAGGCCGACGAGGACGAGCCCGACGAGTGCGGCCTGCGGGCCGTGCCCGGCTCCGGCCTCGGCATCCTGCGCCACGACCAGGATCTGTCGAGCGCGTTCGCCAAGCTGCCGCCGATCGCCAAGGCCAAGGCCCGCGAGCGGACGCTGCTCGTGCTCGCCAAGGCCAACTCGCGCGCGACCGTGCACCGGCCGGCGTACCTCGACTATGTCGGCGTCAAGACGTTCGGCGAGGACGGCCAGGTCGTCGGCGAGCGCCGCTTCCTCGGCCTCTTCTCCAGCGCCGCCTACACCGAGTCGGTCACCCGGATCCCGGTGCTGCGCGAGAAGGTGCGCGAGGTGATGAGCCGGGCCGGCTTCGACCCGCGCAGCCATGCGGGCAAGGCGCTGATGGACACGCTCGAGAACTACCCGCGCGACGAGCTCTTCCACACCTCGCCGGCCGAGCTGGCCCCGGTGGCGCAGGACGTGATGTTCGCGCGCGAGCGACGCCAGCTGCGGGCGTTCGTGCGCCGCGACACCTACGGGCGCTACGTCTCGGTCCTGGTCTACCTGCCCCGCGATCGCTACAGCACCGCCGTGCGCGAGCGCTTCTCCGACATCCTCCGCGACGACTTCGGTGGCGAGCACGTCGAGTTCACCGCTCGCGTCAACGAGTCGACCACGGCGCGGGTGCACTTCGTGGTGCACCCGCCCAAGGGCGAGAGCATCCCCGAGATCGACGTCCCCGACCTCGAGCGCCGGCTCACCGAGGCGTCCCGCTCGTGGCGCGACGACTTCGTCACCGCCGTGGTCAACGAGCACGGCGAGGGCGAGGGTGCCGCGCCTGGCCAGAGCATGGGCCGAGGCCTACCCGGAGGCCTACAAGGAGGACTACACGCCCCAGCGCGGCTCGGCCGACCTCGGTCGGATCGAGGCCATCGAGGGCACCGAGGGCATCGACCTCGCGTTGTTCGACCAGGACGAGGAGGGCGGCGAGTACCGACGCGGCGAGTCGCGGCTCAAGGTCTTCCGCGTCGGCGCCCCGCTGTCGCTCAGCACCGTGCTGCCGATGCTCACCTCGATGGGCGTCGAGGTGGTCGACGAGCGACCGTACGAGCTGCTCGGCCTGTCGCGGCCGTCGTACATCTACGAGTTCGGGCTGCGCCACGGCCGCGTGCTGCAGCCCCACGAGCGGACACTGTTCGCAGAGGCGCTGCGTGCGGTGTGGGACGGCTACAACGAGATCGACGGGTTCAACCAGCTCGTCCTCGCCGCCGGCCTGACCTGGCGCCAGGCCACCGTGCTGCGCGCCTACGCGAAGTACCTCAAGCAGGGCAACTCGCCCTTCGCCCTCGACTACATCGAGGAGGCGTTGCGCAGCAACGTCGACATCACCCGCCTGCTGGTCGAGCTGTTCGAGTCGCGCTTCGACCCGGGCCGCCACGCGGACCGGGTCCTCGACGCCGACTCCGAGGCGCGCGTCGCCAAGGTGGAGGCGATCGAGGAGCGGCTCGCGAGGGCGCTCGACGACGTCGTCAGCCTCGACCACGACCGCATCCTGCGCTCCTACCGGACGCTGGTCCGGGCGACGCTGCGCACCAACTTCTTCCAGCGGACCGCGGACGGCGCGATCCACCCGTACATGTCCTTCAAGCTCGAGCCGTCGGCGATCCCCGACCTGCCCGAGCCGCGACCGCGCTACGAGATCTTCGTCTACAGCCCGCGCGTCGAGGGCTCGCACCTGCGCTTCGGCGCCGTCGCGCGAGGTGGCCTGCGCTGGTCGGACCGGCGAGACGACTTCCGCACCGAGGTGCTCGGCCTGGTCAAGGCGCAGATGGTGAAGAACACCGTCATCGTGCCGGTCGGCGCGAAGGGTGCGTTCTTCTGCAAGCAGCTGCCCGACCCCGCCGACCGCGACGCGTGGCTGGCCGAGGGCATCGACTGCTACAAGACGTTCATCTCCGGCCTGCTCGACATCACCGACAACCTCGTCGACGGGGCCACGGTGCCGCCGCGCGAGGTCGTACGCCACGACGGTGACGACTCCTACCTCGTGGTCGCGGCCGACAAGGGCACAGCGACGTTCTCCGACATCGCCAACGGGGTGGCCAAGGACTACGGCTTCTGGCTCGGCGACGCGTTCGCCTCCGGCGGCTCGGTCGGCTACGACCACAAGGCGATGGGCATCACCGCGCAAGGGCGCCTGGGTCTCGGTGCAGCGCCACTTCCGCGAGATGGGTGTCGACTGCCAGGCCGAGGACTTCACGGCCGTCGGCATCGGCGACATGTCCGGTGACGTCTTCGGCAACGGTCTGCTGTGCTCCGAGCACACGCGCCTGGTCGCGGCGTTCGACCACCGCGACATCTTCATCGACCCGGCGCCCGACGCCGCGCCGTCCTACGCCGAGCGCCAGCGGCTCTTCGACCTGCCACGCTCGAGCTGGAAGGACTACGACACCTCGCTGATCTCCGAGGGCGGCGGTGTGTGGCCGCGCTCGGCGAAGTCGATCCCGGTCTCCGCGCAGGTGCGCGAGGTGCTGGGTCTCGGCAAGGACGTCACCGCGATGACGCCCGCCGAGCTGATGAAGGCGATCCTGCTCGCCCCCGTCGACCTGCTGTGGAACGGCGGCATCGGCACCTATGTGAAGTCGTCGGAGGAGTCCAACGCCGACGCCGGTGACAAGGCCAACGACTCGATCCGGGTCAACGGCGAGGACCTGCGGGCCAAGTGCATCGGTGAGGGCGGCAACCTGGGCTTCACCCAGCTCGGTCGGGTGGAGTATGCGCGCTACGGCGCGGGCGGCCACGGCGGCCGGATGAACACCGACTTCATCGACAACTCCGCCGGCGTCGACACGTCCGACCACGAGGTCAACATCAAGATCCTCCTCGATCGCGTCGTCCGTGCGGGCTCGATGGACGAGGAGGGCCGCAACGAGCTGCTCGCCGCGATGACCGACGACGTCGGCTCCCTGGTGCTGCGCGACAACTACGAGCAGAACCTCGCGCTGGCCAACGCCGAGGCGCACGCCCCCTCGCTGCTGCACGTCCACGAGGAGTGGATGCGCGCGCTCGAGAAGCGCGGCGTGCTCAATCGCGAGCTCGAGGGTCTGCCCTCGACCCGTCAGGTGCGGCGTCGTCTCGACCGCAAGCAGGCGCTGTCGGCACCCGAGCTCTCGGTGCTGCTGGCGTGGACCAAGATCGTGCTCGCCGACGAGCTGATCGAGTCCGACCTGCCCGACGACCCCTACCTGCGCGAGGACCTGCTGGCCTACTTCCCGCAACAGATGGTGCCGGACCTCCAGGAGGCCATCGAGGACCACCCGCTGCGCCGGGAGATCATCGTGACCCAGGTCGTCAACGACCTCGTCAACGGCGCCGGCATGACCTTCTGGCCGCGGCTGCAGGGGGAGACGGGCGCGAGCCCGGCCGACCTGACCCGCGCCAACTTCGTCGCCCGCGAGATCTTCGGGTCGCTGGCGCTGCGCCAGGAGATCGCCGCGCTGGACAACCAGGTGCCGGCCGAGCGCCAGACCCGGATGCGGATCGAGATGCGTACGCTCGTCGAGCGCGCGTCGCGGTGGCTGGTGACCAACCGGCGACCGCCCCTCGACTCGCAGGCCACGGTCGACTTCTTCCGCGAGCGGGTGCAGGCCGTGATGGCCGAGCTGCCCTCGGTCATGAGCGGTCGCGAGCTCGACGACTACCTCGCCCGGGAGTCGCGCCTCAGCGCCCAGGGCGTGCCTGCCGGCCTCGCGTCCCACGTCGCCGGACTGGCCCCGGCCTACGCCGTGCTCGGGATGGTGGAGACCGGCGACCGGCTCGGGGTCGACCCGGTGGAGGTGGCCCGCGTCCACTACGCCCTCGGTGAGCGGCTCGGCCTCCCGGCCCTGGTCGAGCGGATCTTCGCGCTGCCGCGCGACGACCGCTGGCAGACGATGGCCCGGGCGGCCGTGCGCGACGACCTCTACGGCGTGCACCAGCAGCTCACTGCCCAGGTGCTGGAGTCGACCAGCCCGGACGATCCGGCCCCGGCACGCGTGGCCGCGTGGGAGGACTCCGACCGGGAGCTGGTCGGCCGCTCGGCCGAGACGCTGGAGGAGATCTGCCGCGAGGAGACCGCCGAGCTGGCACGTCTCTCGGTCGGCCTCCGCGTGGTGCGCGGCCTGCTGTCCTGATGGGCCTGTCCTGATGGGCCTGCTCTGGGTCACGCCGCGGGCCCGGCTGCGTCGGCTTGCCCGGCGGGACGGCCCGAGCCCGCTGGTCGGTCGCACGGTGCTGGTCACCGGCGCGAGCTCCGGCATCGGCGAGGCGACGGCACTCGAGGTGGCGGCCCGCGGCGCCCACGTGCTGCTGGTCGCGCGGCGCGAGGCGGAGCTCGAGCG
Source organism: uncultured Actinomycetota bacterium (assembly GCA_963708875.1). Lineage (GTDB taxonomy): Bacteria > Actinomycetota > Actinomycetes > Propionibacteriales > Nocardioidaceae > Nocardioides. The sequence goes on along the minus strand of CAVPUL010000002.1, from coordinate 435,268 downwards.
GGTCCGCGCCTCGATCGAGGCCGCGGGCGGCCGCGCGTCGTCGTACGCCCTCGACCTGACCGACCTCGACGCGATCGACGTCCTGGTCGAGCGGGTGCTGTCCGAGGTGGGTGCCGTCGACTACCTCGTCAACAACGCCGGGCGCTCCATCCGGCGTTCGCTCGAGCTCTCGCACGACCGCTTCCACGACGTCGAGCGCACGATGGCGATCAACTTCTTCGGCCCGGTGCGCCTCACGATGGGGCTGCTGCCGGCGATGCGGGCGCAGGGCTTCGGTCACGTGGTGAACATCGTGACGTGGGGCGTGCAGATGAAGGCGCCGAAGTTCAGCGCCTACATCGCCTCGAAGACCGCGCTCGACACGTGGGCGCGGATCGCCGGTCGCGAGACGTACGCCGACGGGGTCACCTTCACCAACATGCGCTTCGCCCTGGTGCGCACCGCGATGGTGGTGCCGACCGATGTGTACGACAACCGGGCGAGCATGTCGCCCGAGCAGGCGGCGGCCAAGGTGGTGCGTGCGCTGGAGGACCGCCCGGTCACGTGGGACACCACGACCGGACGGGTCGGCGAGGTGCTCAACGTGGTGGCGCCGCGGCTCAGCGATGCGCTGATGTCGCGCTTCCACCGCAGGATGCCGGACTCTGCGGCGGCTCGCGGCGCGGGTGCGTCGGGCTCAGAACAGCAGTAGCGCGGCGACGAGCCCGGCGGCGACGACGGCCCACCGGAAGACCTTGTCGGGGAGCTTGCGGCCGATGCGCGCGCCGACGTACCCACCCACGAGCGAGCCCGTGGCGAGCAGCGCCACGACATCCCACCGCGGGTCGGCGACGACGATGAAGATGAGCCCGGCGACGAGGTTGCCGACCATCAACGAGAGCGTCTTCAGGCCGTTGACGATGCGCAGCTCGACGTCGGTGCCGAGGCCGAGCACGGCGACCATCATCACGCCGGCGCCCGCGCCGAAGTAGCCGCCGTAGACGCCGGTGACGGTCGCGAACGCCGTCGTCGTGGGGGACATGCTCCGCCGCTCGGCGAGCTGCTCGCCGTGCCGCCGCTCGTGGCGTGCGCGCAGCCACGCGGCGACCCTCGGCTGGATGCCGACGAGCAGGCAGGTGAAGAGGATGAGGTAGGGCACGATCGCCTCGAAGACCCCGGGTGGCAGCCCGAGCAGGAGGGCGGCGCCGACCACCGCTCCGAGGGCACACACGATCGAGATGACGTACGCGAGCCGACCCGCCTCCGTGACCTCCTGGCGGTAGCCGACGACGCCACCCACGCCCCCGGGGATCATGCCGAGGGTGTTGGAGACGTTGGCGACGACCGGCGGAAGCCCGAGCGCGACCAGCACGGGGAAGCTGAGGAGTGACGCGACGCCGACCGTGGAGGACAGCACGCCGGCCGCGAAGCCCGTCACCAGGACCAGCAGCAGCTCGCCTGCGGTCACGGCTGGTCGCGGAGCAGGGCGACGTCGCTGACCATCGCCACGTGCGCGTGCATCGCCGCGGCGGCGGCCTCGGCGTCGCCGGCGCGGATGGCATCGGCGACGGCGCGGTGACCGGCGAGGGAGTCCTGCGGCCGCCCGGGCTGGCCGAGGGACTCCAGCCGCGTCTCCCGGATCAGGTCGCCGATCTCGTCCATCAGCCGGGCGAGCAGGAGCGAGTGCGAGGCCGCGGTGACGGCGCCGTGGAAGCGCTCGTCGCCCTCGACGCCGCGATCGCCGGACTCGACCTCGGACGCCATGAAGGCGAGGGCGTCGTCGATGCGGGCGAGGTCGTCGTCGGTGCGTCGTACGGCGGCCAGCGCGGCGATCTTGGTCTCGAGCGCGTCGCGGGTCTCGATGATCTCGGGGAGGCGGTCGGCATGACTGCGGATCGCCTCGACGATGCGGGTCGACTGCCGGTGCCCCGACGTCACGACGGTGCCGTCGCCGTGGCGCACCTCGACGACACCGATCACCTCGAGGGCGACCAGGGCCTGGCTGAGCGTCGCGCGACTGACGCCGAGCCGCTGGGCGAGCTCGCGCTCGGCGGGCAGCCGGTCCCCGGCCTTGAGGCCGTTGTCGCTGATCCACGACGAGATCTGCCCGGCGACCTGCTCGTAGAGTCGCGTGCGCAGCAACCGGGGAGGGAACGACTCGCTCATGCCGGACAGCCTATTGACTCGCGGCTCATTGTCCTATTGGCTAGGCCACTGAGCCAAGCACGTGACGAGGGTCACCCCCGGTCCACGCCGTGCGGCATCGACTCGGAGGTTCGGCATGGGTCCGGAATGGGTGGCGATCATCGCCCTCGTCGCATTGTTCGTGGTCGGCACGCTGCTGCCGATCAACATGGGAGCGCTGGCCTACGTCGCCGCGTGGCTCGTCGGGATGTACTCACTCGACCTCGACGAGAAGGAGATCCTCGCCGGCGTCAGCGGTGACCTGATCCTCACGCTCATCGGCGTCACGTACCTCTTCGCGATCGCGCGCAACAACGGGACGGTCGACCTCATCGTCCGTACGGCTGTCCGCGGGGTCGGCGGACGCGTGGCCCTGATCCCGTGGGTGATGTTCGCCGTGACCGCCGTCCTCACCGGCATCGGTGCCGTGAGTCCCGCCGCCTGCGCCATCATCGGCCCGATCGCGCTGGGCTTCGCCGGTCGCTACGGCATCAGCCCGCTGATGATGGGCATGTTCGTGGTGCACGGCGCCCAGGCCGGCGGCTTCTCGCCGATCAGCATCTACGGCGTCATCACCAACTCGGTGATGGAGGACGCCGGTCTCCCCACGAGCGAGATCACCGTCTTCCTGGCCAGCCTCATCGTCAACACGATCATGGCGATGATCCTCTTCGTCGCCCTCGGCGGCCGCAAGCTGATGGCGATGCGGATCGACCCCGACGAGCCCGACACGCTCGACGACGACCTCCACCGCGGCGGCGCGACCGTGCCGGCCCGCGGCTACGGCACGTCCGCCCCGACCGGCACCCAGGCGCACGGCGTACGCCGCGACCAGGTCCTCACCCTCGTCGCGTTCGTCGGCGTCGCGCTCATCTCCCTCGCCTTCGACAAGAACATCGGCTTCGTGGCGATCACGGCCGCCGTGATCCTGGCGATGCTCAATGCCGACGAGCACAAGGACGCGGTCAAGCAGATCGCCTGGCCGACCGTGCTCCTGGTCGCCGGCATCAGCACCTACGCCACCATCCTCACCACTGCAGGTTCGCCCGAGTTCGTCGGGAAGTGGGCTGCCGGGTTCGGCGCGGCCGTGATTGGTGCCCTGATCCTCTGCTACGTCGGTGGTGTCGTCTCGGCCTTTGCCTCGTCCACGGCGCTCCTGCCGGTGATCATCCCCATCGGCGTGCCACTCATCGCCGATGGCGGGATCAACGCGGCGCTCTTCGTGGCTGCTCTCGCCGTGTCGTCGACCATCGTGGACGTCAGCCCGTTCAGCACCAACGGTGCGCTGATGCTGGCCAACAGGCCGGACACCATCGACGAGAGCACCTACTACAAGCAGATCCTCGGCTACGGCGTCATCGTCACCCTCGTCGGGCCGCTGCTCGTCTGGGCAGCCCTCGTCCTCCCGGGATGGTGATCGCATGAGCAACGGACCTCTCTCCGACCTCCTGGTCGTCGACCTCACCCGCGCCCTCGCCGGGCCGCACGCCACCCAGATGCTGGGTGACCTCGGCGCCCGGGTGATCAAGGTCGAGGCGCCCGGCAGCGGGGACGACACCCGCGGCTGGGGGCCGCCGTTCGTCGGCGAGCCCGACGCCCGCCAGTCGACCTACTTCCTGTGCACCAACCGCAACAAGGAGTCGATCGCGCTCGACCTCAAGGACGACGGCCGACAAGGCCGTCCTGGTCGGGCTCGTGGAGAAGGCCGACGTGCTGGTGGAGAACTTCCGCACCGGCGTCCTCGAGCGGCTCGGCCTCGGCATCGAGGAGCTGATGCGTCGCAACCCGCGGCTCGTCGTCCTCTCGATCACCGGCTTCGGCCACGACGGTCCCGAGGGCGGCCGCGCCGGCTACGACCAGATCGCCCAGGGCGAGGCCGGCCTGATGTCGCTCACCGGCTCCGGGCCCGACGACCCGCAGCGCGTCGGCGTACCGATCGCGGACCTGCTGTCCGGGATGTACGGCGCCTACGGCGTCCTCGCCGCGCTCCACGAGCGCCACGAGACCGGCAAGGGCACGGTCGTGCGGACGTCGCTGCTGGCCTCGTGCGTCGGGGTGCACGCGTTCCAGGGCACCCGCTGGACCGTGGCCGGCGAGGTCGGCCGCGCGCAGGGCAACCACCACCCGTCGATCGCGCCCTACGGGCTCTTCCGCTGCCGCGACGGCGCGGTGCAGATCGCGCTCGGCAGCGAGGGACTGTGGAAGAGGTTCTGCGGCGGCTTCGGGCTCGACCCCGAGGCTGACGGACTCGGCACGAACCAGGAGCGGGTCGCCCGGCGCGAGCAGGTGATCGAGGTCGTCGAGGCGGCCTTCGCCGACTGGGACGCCGAGCCCCTGCTGGCCCGGCTCGCCGAGGTCGGCGTACCGGCAGGCAAGGTGCGCAGTCTCGACGAGGTCTACGAGTGGGACCAGGTCGCCAGCCAGGGCCTGCTCGTCGACGTCGACCACCCGACGCTCGGCGACATCACGCTCCCCGGACCGCCGCTGCGCTTCTTCGACGCGGCCGGTGCCGAGGTCACCCGTCGCGACCACACGGCCCCGCCGCTGCTCGACCAGCACGCCGACGAGATCCGGGCCTGGGTGGGCGAGGGATGACGCGTCGCTGGTCGGCGCACGAGCTCCTCGACCTGGTGCTCGACGCAGGGACCTTCGAGTCGTGGGACCAGCCGATCGACCTCTCGTCGGTGGATCCGGCCTACCGCGCGGTCCTCGAGGGCGCCGCCGCCAAGGCCGGCACCGACGAGTCCGTCCTCACCGGCCGCGGCGAGGTCCGTGGCCGGCCGGTCGCGGTCGTCGTCAACGAGTTCGGCTTCCTCGCCGGCTCGATCGGGCGCGCCGCCGCGGACCGGATCACTGCTGCCGTACGACGTGCCACCGCCGAGGGACTGCCGCTGCTGGCCAGCACGGCGTCCGGCGGCACCCGGATGCAGGAGGGCACGCCCGCCTTCGTCCGGATGGCCGAGATCTCCCGCGCACTGATGGACCACCGGGCCGCCGGCCTGCCCTACCTCGTGCACCTGCGGCACCCCACGACCGGCGGCGTCTACGCCTCGTGGGGCTCGCTCGGGCACGTCACGGTGGCCGAGCCCGGCGCGTTGGTCGGCTTCCTCGGACCCAAGGTCTACGAGGCGCTCCACGGGCGGCCGTTCCGTCCCGGCGTGCAGGTCGCGGAGAACCTCGCCGCCGTCGGTGTCATCGACGGCGTCGTCGCCGCCGAGGACCTGCCCGAGATGGTCGACCTCGCGCTGGCCGTGCTGGTCGATGCGCCCGGCCCGGGCCGGCTGCCCGTCCGCGCCTCGCGATCGGTGGGGTCGGGCAGCGCGTGGGACAGCATCGAGCGCACCCGCCGTACGGACCGGGTCGGCCTGCGCGACCTCCTCGCGCACGGCGCGACCGGGACGATCCAGCTGCGCGGCACCGACGAGGGCGAGCGGGACTCGACGGTGATGGTCGCGCTCACCCGGATCGACGACCAACCGTGCGTCGTGGTCGGTCAGGACCGCGCCCGCCAGACGCCCGGCCACGCGATGGGCCCGGGCGCACTGCGTGAGGCCCGCCGCGGCATGCGCCTGGCCGAGGAGCTCGGACTGCCTCTGGTCACGGTGATCGACACCCCGGGCGCCGAGCTGTCGCCCGATGCGGAGGAGCGCGCCATCGCCGGCGAGATCGCCCGCTGCATCGCGACGCTGACGACGATGACGGTCCCGACCGTCTCGGTCATCCTCGGCCAGGGCTGCGGGGGAGGGGCGCTGGCGTTCCTGCCCGCGCGCTCCGTCATCGCGACCGAGCACGCCTGGCTCGCGCCGCTCCCGCCCGAGGGCGCCAGCGTGATCGTGCACGGCGACGTCGACCACGCCCCGGAGATGGCGCGAGCGACAGCGCGTCCGCGCGACCGACCTCCTCGCTGACGGGATCGTGCGGCACGTGGTGCCGGAGGTCGACGGTGAACCCGCACGCGACCTCGCTGTAGCCGTGGCGGCCGAGGTGTCGGCGCTGCTGCGCGACATGACGCGCCACAGGGCGGTGGCCCGCGCCTGCTGAGCGTGCCACGATCCGACCATGACCTCATCCGCGCAGTTCGTGACCCTGCCCGACGGGCGGCAGCTCGAGTTCCTGACCGGTGGTGATCCCGATGGCTTCCCGCTGGCCTACCACTCCGGTACGCCGAGCGCGGCCGTCGTCGACCCGCTCATCTGGGACGCCGCGGCGCGCGCCGGACTGCACCTGGTGACGCACTCGCGACCCGGCTACGGCGCCTCGACCCCGCGCCCGCTGCCGGACGGCTGGCCGGTCCCGATCTCGGCCGACGCGGCCGACACCGCGGCGCTGCTCGACCACCTGGGCCTGGGGGAGTTCGTGACGCTCGGCTGGTCGGGCGGGGGTCCGCGGGCGCTCGCCTGCGCGGCCGTCCTGCCCGACCGCTGCCGTGCCGCCGCCACCCTCGCCGGGGTCGCGCCGGCCGACAGCGCCGGGCCGGACTGGTCCGACGGCATGGGCGAGGAGAACGTCCGTGACTTCGACGCTGCCCGCGAGGGCCGCACGTCCTACGGACCCGTCGCGGCGGAGCAGGTCGCCGACCTGGCGACTGTCACGGCCGGCGACATCGCCGCATCCCTGGGCGACCTGGTCGACGAGGTCGACGTCGCGGCACTCACCGACGAGATGGGCGCGGCCGTGGCCGCCTCCTTCAACCACGCCGTCGCCCAGGGCGCGGTCGGGATGGTCGAGGACACCCTGCAGATCGTGCAGCCCTGGGGCTTCGACCTCGCGGCCATCGACGTACCCGTCTCGGTCTGGCAGGGCGGCCGTGACCGGATGGTGCCCTTCGCCCACGGGCAGTGGCTGGCCGACGCCATCCCCGGCGCCCGGGCCCACCTCTTCGCCGAGGAGGGCCACCTGTCCCTCGCGCTCAAGATCGACGAGATCCTCGCGGACCTGCGGAGCCTGGCGCGGCTGTAGCCGCGGAGCCGGCAGGCGTCAGCTGGCCTTCTTGGCCGGAGCCTTCTTCGTCGCGGTCTTCTTCGCGGCCGTCTTCTTCGCGGCCGTCTTCTTGGTCGCGGTCTTCTTCGCGGGGGCCTTCTTGGCGGGGGCCTTCTTCGCAGTCGACGACTTCGTGGCAGCCGCCTTGTCGTCGTCGGAGTCCTCGCCGCGGGCGGTCTTCGCGGCGGCCACCGACTTCTGCAGCGCCGCGAGGAGGTCGACGACCTCGCCCGAGGTCTTGGTCGAGGTCTCGGTGCGCTTGATCTCACCGCCCTCGATCTTGGACTTCACGAGCGCCTCGACGGCACCGGCGTAGTCGTCCTCGAACTCGCTCGCGTCGAAGTCGCCGGCGAGCGTGTCGACGAGCATGTGGGCCATCTTGACCTCGGCCGGCTTGACGTCGCCCGGCTCGACGGAGAAGTCGGGCGTGCGGATCTCGTCGGGCCACATCATCGTCTGGAGCACGATGACGTCGTCCTTGACCCGCAGCACCGCGATGCTCGTGCGTTGGCGCAGGGCCACGGTCACGACGGCCATCCGGTCGGCGTCGAGCAGCGCCTGGCGCAGCAGGGCGTAGGGCTTGGCGCCGGCACCCTCGGGCTCGAGGTAGTAGGACTTCTCGAAGAGCAGCGGGTCGATCTGCTCGCGCGGCACGAACTTCTCCACGGCGATCTCGCGCGACGACGTCGACGGCAGCTCGGCCATGTCGTCGTCGGTGAGGATGACCATCTCGCCGTCCTCGGTCTCATAGCCCTTGGCGATGTCGGCGTAGGCCACCTCCTCGCCGTCGAGGGCGCAGACCCGCTGGTACTTGATCCGGCCGCCGTCCTTGGCGTGCACCTGCCGGAACGACACGTCGTGGCTCTCGGTCGCGGCGTAGAGCTTCACGGGGACGCTGACCAGGCCGAAGGAGACGGCACCCTTCCAGATCGCTCGCATGGTCGAGACGATAGCCGTCACATCAGACACTCGTCTCCCTCCAGGTGCTCGCGACGGGATGCCAGACTGACCGCGTGCGCCCGATGCTCGCCAGCAAGACAGACCGCGTCCCGAGCGGCGCGCAGTGGCTGCACGAGGTGAAGTGGGACGGCGTACGCGTCCTCGTCGACGTCCGTGACGGCGTCGCGAGGATGACCAGCCGCAACGACAACAACGTGACGGCGGCCTGGCCCGACCTCAGCGATCCGCCGCTGGGGATGCGCGACCTGCTCGTCGACGGCGAGGTCATCGCCCTCAACGACCGCGGCGTGCCCGACTTCCGCGTCCTCCAGCACCGCATGCACCTGCGCAACGCCAAGGAGGTCGCGCGGCTCGTGAAGACGGTGCCGGCGACGCTCATGGTGTTCGACCTGCTCCGCCTCGACGGCGAGGACCTGACCGGCCGCCCGCTCGAGGAGCGCCGTGCGCTGCTGGAGGAGCTCCCGCTCGGCGACACGACGTGGCAGGTCCCGGGTGCCTACGACGACGGCGACATGCTGTTCGACGCGACGCTGCAGCAGGGGCTCGAGGGCGTGGTGAGCAAGCGGCGTACGTCGCGCTACCGCTTCGACGCCCGCAGCGAGGACTGGCGCAAGCTCGCCCACCGGCACCGTGGCTCGTTCGTCGTCGGCGGCTGGCGCCCCCAGGTCGGTACGACGAACCGGCTGGCCGCGCTGCTGGTCGGCGAGCAGACCCCCGACGGCCTGCTCTACCGCGGCCGGGTCGGCAGCGGCATCGCCGGCGCCACCAGCAAGCGCCTCGCCGACCTGCTGGCACCGCTGACGAGCGACGACAACCCGTTCGCCGACGAGGTGCCGCGGGTGGATGCCGACGGCACGTTCTGGGTCGAGCCGCGCGTCGTCGTGGACATCGACACCCACGGCCTGGGGTACGAACGCCTGCGGCAGCCGTCCTTCCAGGGCGTCCGCGACGACCTGGCCCCGGAGGATCTGGCATGACAGAGCTGCAGGTGGACGTCGAGGGCCGCACCCTCACGATCAGCAACCTCGACAAGGTGCTCTACCCGCGCACGGGCACGACCAAGGGCGAGGTGCTGAACTACTACGCGCAGGTCTCGCCGGTGCTGCTGCCCCACCTCGTCGACCGCGCCGTCACCCGGATCCGATGGCCGCACGGGGTGGAGAAGGCGAGCTTCTTCGAGAAGAACGCACCGGCCGGCACGCCGTCCTGGGTGCGTACGGTCGAGGTCCCGACGACCGGCTCGCGCTCGGGCAAGGGCGACACCACGATCCGCTTCCCCATCTGCGACGACCTCGCCACCCTCACCTGGCTGGCCAACCTCGCCGCCCTCGAGCTGCACGTCCACCAGTGGACCGTCGAGGAGGACGGCACCCCGCGCCACCCCGACCGGCTGGTCATCGACCTCGACCCGGGCGAACCCGCCGGACTGCACGAGTGCGCGCAGGTGGCGCTGATGGTGCGCGACGCGCTGGCCGAGCGCGACCTGGGCTGTACGCCGGTGACGAGCGGCAGCAAGGGCCTCCACCTCTACGCCGCCATGCCGGACACAGGGGACGACAGCCTCGACAGCGAGGGCACCACGGCACTGGCCAAGGAGGTGGCCGAGACGCTGCAGAAGGAGCGTGGCGACCTGGTCACGAGCGTGATGACCAAGGCGAAGCGCCCGGGCAAGGTCTTCCTCGACTGGTCGCAGAACTCCGGGTCCAAGACGACCGTGTCGCCGTACTCCCTGCGCGGCAAGGAGCGCCCCACCGTCGCGACCCCGCTGACGTGGGAGGAGGTCGAGGAAGGAGCCGAGGACGAGCTCGCGCTCGACCAGTTCACGCTTGCCCAGGTGTTGGAACGAGTCGCGGAGCTGGGGGACGTCTTCGAGGCGTGACCTCGTCCCAGGAGCAGAGCCCCCGACCCCCGACTGTGCCCGGTGACGCCCGGATCTTTTCCCTTGTGTGACTGTTGTGAGGGTCTGGTGTGGAAGGACGCAACTGATCCTTGACACATGTCCCGCATCCTTCTGATCCCGATCGCCGTGCTGCTGGCCGCCGGCGCCGTCGTCGTCGGGCCGGGCGAGCAGGCACCGGCTGCGCCGTCGAAGACGGTGGTCGCCCCGATCCTCGACATGGGCATTCAACCCACCAGTCGCTGACCCTGCATCTATGCTCGCTTGCATGGCGCACGACGTGTTGGTGGTTGAGGACGAGGAAGACATCGCCGTCCCACTCATGCGCACCCTCGAGCGGGAGGGCTACGCGGTCAGTCGTGTGTCGAGTGGAGCCAAGGCGGTGGAGTTCGTCGTCGCCGAGGCTCCCGCCGTCGTCATCCTCGACCTGGGCCTGCCCGACATGGACGGCATCGACGTCTGCCGGCAGATGCGCTCAGGTGGCTACACGGGCGGCATCATCATGGTCACCGCCCGTGCCGGCGAGCTCGACCGCGTGGTCGGCCTCGACGTCGGCGCCGACGACTACCTCGCCAAGCCCTTCGGCCTCGCCGAGCTCCTCGCCCGCGTGCGCGCGCTGCTGCGCCGCAGCGCCGTCGTCGTCGACGGCGACACCACTGTCACGACGGCGTCGGGGCTCAAGATCGACGCCGCCTCGCGCCGCGTCCACCTCGGCGAGCGCGAGGTCGCGCTGACCGCCAAGGAGTTCGACGTCCTGGCCGTCCTCGCCTCCCACCACGACAAGGTCGTGCCGCGCGAGACGCTGATGAACCAGGTGTGGGACCAGAACTGGTACGGCTCGACGAAGACGCTCGACGTCACGATCGGGCGCCTGCGCAGCAAGCTCGAGGCCGCTGATGCGGGGGAGCGCGTGGTCGCGATCCGCGGCGTCGGCTTCCGGCTCGAGACGGGCAGCCCGGCCTGACCCGCACGCTGGAGACCGACCGCCTCGTCCTGAGGCCCTACGTCGCCGACGACGCGCCGCGCGTCCTCGACATCCTCAGCCTCCCCGAGGTCTTCCGCTGGCTGGGCCGACCCGTGCCGATGGTGGACCTCGACGAGGCGCGGGAATGGATCGACGGGTGCCGTCGCCGCGAGGAGGTCGACCCGTTCGACGTGGCGCGTGCGATCGTCGTACGCGAGACGGGTGTCGTCGTGGGGAAGGTGTCGGTCGCTCGCGCCCACCGCCTCGACACCGGGCTCTTCGTCGGTGAGTACGAGGTGGGCTGGTGGCTCCACCCGGACTCCGTCGGCCGGGGCTACGCGACGGAGGCCGCTCGCGCCCTGCTCGACGACGTCTTCGCGCGTGGCCTGCCGGACGTGTGGTGCGGGATGTACGTCGACAACGCTGCGTCGGCCCACGTGGCGGCTCGGCTCGGCCTGCCGTTCGTCGGGCGGCAGCCCGATCCCTGGTACGAGGGGGAGAGCCTGCTCTACCGCGTCACCCGCGACGAGTGGCTCACACGGTGACCGGGTCGCTCGCCACCAGCTCCGCCTCGGCCAGCGGGTCGTAGCGGTCGCCGGGCAGCACCGCCCAGGCGAAGGCCGAGCCCACCAGGCACATCACGCCGATCACCAGGCTGCCGCGCGACAGCCCGTCCATGAAGGCCGTCTCCATCGCTGCCGTGACGCCGGGGACCTGGGCCGCGAGCGCATCGGTGAAGCCGACGGACCCGCGGGCCGCCTCGAGCGTCGCGGGGTCGAGCCGTCCGTCGAGCAGCTCGACCAGCTTGGCGCCGTACAGCGATGCGAAGAGCGACCCGACGACGGCGACGCCGAGCGTGCCACCGAGCTCGCGCGTCGCGTCGTTGACCGCCGACCCGACGCCGGCACGTGCCGGCGGAAGCACCTGCATGATCGACTCGGTCGCCGGGGTGGTGATGAGGCCCAGGCCGAGGCCCATCAGCACCATCTGCGGCACGATCGTCGTGGCGTACGAGACGTCGATGTCCATCGTCGAGATCCACAGGAACGACGTGCCGAGCATCGCCAGGCCGGTGCCGACGACGCTCTTCGTGCCGATGCGAGGCGCGAGCTGGCCGCCCGCGACCGAGGCGACGGCGATGGAGATCGCGACGGGCAGGATCCGTACGCCGGTGCCGAGGGCTGAGTAGTCGCGCAGGAACTGGAAGAACTGCGTGATCAGGAAGATGAAGCCGAAGAGGGCGAAGAACGCGATCGTCACCGACGCGCAGGCGGCGCTGAACCGGCGGTCGAGGAACAGCGTGACGTCGAGCATCGGGTGCTCGGCCGCACGCTCGACCAGGACGAAGACCAGGGCGAGGACCGCTGCGGCGGTGAACCCGCTGATCGTGGTGACCGAGCTCCAGCCGTGGTCGGGCGCCTCGATGATGGTCCAGGTGAGCGTGCCGAGCATGGCGACCGAGAGCGCGAGACCCGGCAGGTCGAGCGGGGGCACGCCGGGGTCGCGCGACTCCGGGACGAAGGCCAGGGTCATCGCGATCGCCACGAGACCGATCGGCACGAGCGCCCAGAAGACGCTGTGCCAGCTGAAGTGCTCGAGCAGGAAGCCGCCGGTGATGGGCCCGAGGGCGACGCCCATCCCGACCGCGGCGCCCCAGATCCCGAGGGCGGTCGCGCGCTCGCGCCGCTCGGTGAAGGCGTTGGCGATGACCGACAGGGTCGTGGGGAAGATCAGGGCGGCACTCATGCCCATCGCGACCCGGAGCGCGATGAGTGCCTCGACGCTGTCGACCAGCGCGGCCAGGCCGCTGCTGATCGCGAACGACGCGAGGCCGACGACCAGGGCCGGGCGCCGGCCGAACCGGTCGCTGAGGCTGCCCATCGCCAGGACGAGCGAGGCGAAGGCGAGGTTGTAGCCGTCGACGACCCACAGCAGGTCGCTGGTGTCGGCGTCGAGCTCGCGGGCGAGGCTCGGCAGGGCCACGTTGACGATCGTGGTGTCGAGGTTGATGGTCAGCGCGGCCATGCAGACGGTCGCGAGGATGGCGGCTTTGCGATTCACGAGAGACTCCGGTCGGGCGATGTTGTCGGCGGTAACATCAGCCTGCACCCGAAGTGTTACCGCTGTCAACATCGACTAGGCTGTGAGCGTGTCGACCACCCCGTACCACCACGGCAACCTGCGCGACGCCCTCGTCGAGGCCGCCGTCGACGTGGTGCGCGAGGGCGGTCCCGAGTCGCTGTCGCTGCGCGAGCTGGCCCGTCGGGTCGGGGTCTCCCACGCCGCGGCCTACCGCCACTTCGCCGACCGCGAGGCCCTCGTCGACGTGGCCGCCGAACGGGCGCTCGCGGGCCTGGTGGACGCGGATCCACCGACGTCTGGACGGCGTGGACGAGGCCGATCCGGTGACCGCCGCCCGGCGTCGGCTGGTGGCGATCGGGAGGGGCTACGTCGAGTTCGCGCTGGCCGAGAGCGGGCTCTTCCGGCTCCTGTTCACCGCCTACCCCGCGCCGCCGGAGGGCAAGGACGGCGCCTCGGGTGACGATCCCTACGGCATGCTCAACGCCGCGCTCGACGAGCTGGTCGCAGTGGGCTACCTCCCGTCCGCCGACCGGGTGGGCGCCGATGTCACGTGCTGGGCCGCCGTGCACGGGTTCTCCGTGCTCAACGTGGAAGGCCCACTCAGGGGACTCCCGGCCGAGGAGCGCGACGCGGCGCTGACGACGATGCTGCTGGGCATCGATCGCGGGCTCGGGGCCCGAGGCACCTGGCCGGCTCTCTGAACCGGCGCTCGGCGTCCGGTCACATCCGTCGGGTTGTCGGACACTACGAGTCATGAGCACCCACCAGGAGCGCTTCACCGGATGTTGGCGCGACGACGCGCCGCGGGTGATGGCGTACGCCCGACGCCACGTCGGCAGCCACGACGCGCACGACGTCGTCTCGGAGACCTTCCTGGCCGCCTGGCGCCGGTGGGACGACGTCCCCGATCCGGCGATCGCGTGGCTCCTGGTCACCGCACGCCAGGTGATGGGCAACCAGCACCGCTCGGCGCGGCGCCAGCGGGCCCTCGCCGACAGGATCGTCCTCCTCGGCGAGGTCGCGACCAGCCAGCCGGACTCGCTCGAGGGGGCGTTGGGCCGCCAGGAGGCACTGGAACGACTGGCGCGTCTCACCGAGCAGCACCGCGAGGCGCTCCTCCTGGTCAGCTGGGACGGGCTCACCACGGAGCAGGCGGCCGCAGTCCTGGGCATCCGGCCCGCCGCCTTCCGACGTCGTACGAGCCGCGCTCGTGCCGCACTCGACGCCCTGTCCGACGACCGCCCGAGCCCGTGGGCGCGCCACCTCGATCCTCACCTCTCCCTGCCCGTCGCCTCCCAGGAGCTCCCATGACCCGCGACCTGATGACCACCGTCGACGCCCTCCGTCCCCGATCGACCGAGCTCGACGAGGACTGGTCCCGCGACGCGCTCGCCAGCATCCTGGCGACACCGCTCCCGCAACCCGCCCGACGGAAGCACCGCGTCGGAAGCGTCGTCGGCGCCGCGCTCGGGGTCGGGCTGCTCGGCGCCGGTGCGGCGACCGCCGCCGGCTGGTCGCCGCAGTCGTTCACCGACGCCTTCAGTGGCTGGGGGATCGTCTCGTCCGAGAGCGAGCCCGGCACACAGGCGATCGACCCGGCGACGGCGGAGCGCGTCGCGACCGCCGCAGGTCCTGGCCGGACCCTCTTCACCCTGGTGTCGGCGCCCGGCCAGGACGGATTCTCCTGCGTGGCCGCGCTCTTCGAGACCCGCACCAGCACGGCGGCGCCGGTCCCGCGCGAGTTCGTCGACGCCAACGGCAGCTACTGCGCCCCGGCCCCGCCGGCCGACGCGCGCTTCGGCGACATGGCAGCCGAGGACGTGCAGCGCCAGCCCGGCCTCCTCGGCGAGCAGGACGTCCGGGTCTTCAGCATCTCGGCCGGGCCTGCCGCGCGAGCCGTCGCGCGTACGTCGGACGGAGCCCCGTACGAAGTGGTGCTGTTCGAGGGTCGGTTCTACGGATGGTTCGTCGGCCGCGGTGATGACACCGGGCCGACCGTGCTGATCGGCTACGCCGAAGACGGCACGGAGGTCGGCCGCACCCGGGTCTGACGGGTGAAGGTTGTCCACAACCTTTACCTGACCTCTGTTTTTGTCCCGCCTGCTCTGGGTAACGTCCGAGACGCAACATCTCGGGGAAGCAGGCACCCATGGCACTGGACCGTCTGGCGATGGATCGACCGGCGTCGACGGCGCACGCCCACGACGACCTGGTCGAGCGGCTCGACGGCCAGGTGCGCGAGCGGGTCCGCCGCGAGGGTGTCGACCCGCAGCGCGAGGCCCTCGTCGTACGCCGCATCGCCGAGGACGTCGTCCGCGAGCACGACGACCTGAGCCTCACCGGCGCCGTCGCACCGATCGCCGACGACGGCGCGATGGTGGGCGAGCTGGTCGCCCGGATCTCGGGCTTCGGTCCGCTGCAGCCGTTCCTCGACGACCCTGAGGTCGAGGAGGTGTGGATCAACTCCCCGGAGCGGGTGTTCATCGCGCGCCGCGGTCGCCACGAGCTCACCAACCTCCGCCTCGACACCGCCCAGGTCAACGAGCTGGTCGAGCGGATGCTCAAGTCGAGCGGGCGACGCCTCGACATCAGCACGCCGTTCGTCGACGCGATGCTGCCCGAGGGTCATCGCCTCCACGTCGTGCTGGAGGGCATCACCCGAGGCTTCACCGCTGTCAACATCCGCAAGTTCCTGCTCCGCGCGCACCGGCTCTCGGACCTGGTGTCGTTGGGCACGCTCACGCCGCAGGCTGCCTCGTTCCTCGAGGCGTCGGTCCGCGCCGGGCTCAACATCCTCGTCGCCGGCGGCACGCAAGCCGGGAAGACGACGATGCTCAACTGCCTGGCCGCCTCCGTGCCCGGTGGCGAGCGCGTGGTCAGTGCCGAGGAGGTCTTCGAGCTTCGTTTCAGCCATCCCGACTGGGTGGCGATGCAGACCCGGCAGGCCGGGCTCGAGCAGACCGGCGAGATCGTGCTGCGCGACCTCGTGAAGGAGGCGCTGCGGATGCGGCCCAGCCGCATCCTCGTGGGCGAGGTGCGGGCCGCCGAGTGCCTCGACCTGCTGCTCGCGCTCAACTCCGGCCTTCCCGGCATGTGCACCCTGCACGCCAACAGCGCGCGTGAAGCGCTGGTGAAGATGTGCACCCTCCCGCTGCTCGCGGGCGACAACATCTCGGCGCGCTTCGTGGTGCCGACGGTGGCGACCTCGGTCGACCTCGTCGTGCACCTCAGCCTGGGTCCGGACGGCGTGCGCCGCGTCAACGAGATCGTCTCGGTGCCGGGTCGGGTGGAGGCCGACGTCATCGAGGTCGAGCCCATCTTCGTGCGCAACGGTGCGGAGCTGCGGCGCACGGGCGGGGTGCCGGCCCGCGTCGAGCGCTACGAGCGGGTGGGCATCGACGTGCACGCCCTCCTCGCCTCCCAGTCAGGGGCAGGCGATCACTGATGGGTGCCTTGATCGGGCTGGGTGTCGGTGTCGGACTTCTCCTCATCTGGTCGGCGTTCGCCCTGCCGCAGACGCCGAAGCAGCAGACGCCCACGTCGTCCGCGCTGCGCCGCCTGCTCGGACGGGCTGGCCTGAGCGACGTCACGCCCGCCAGCGTCCTGTCCCTGTGCGTGGTGCTCTTCGCGGTGGCGTTGGCGCTGGTGCAGGCGGTGTCACGGACCTTGCCGGTCGCCTTCGTCTTCGCAGCGATGGCGGCCTACGTGCCGATCGCCGTGCTGCGCCAGCGCGCTGCACGGCGGCTCCGCGACTTCGCTGAGGTGTGGCCCGAGGCGGTCGACAACCTCGCCAGCGCCGTACGGGCTGGGCTCTCGCTTCCCGATGCCGTCGCCGCGCTCGGCACGTCCGGACCGGACGCGCTGCGTCACGACTTCGGGCAGTTCGCCCTCGACTACCAGGTCACCGGTCGCTTCGGCGAGTGCCTCGACCGCCTCAAGGACCGACTCGCCGACCCGGTCGGGGACCGCGTGATCGAGGGGCTTCGGCTGGCCCGCGAGGTCGGCGGCGGCGACCTCGGAAGACTGCTGCGCAACCTCTCGGGCTTCCTGCGCGACGACGCGCGCACCCGCTCCGAGCTGGAGTCGCGGCAGGCCTGGACCGTCAACGGTGCCCGCCTCGCGGTCGCCGCGCCGTGGATCGTGCTGCTGCTGATGTCGTTCCAGACCACGGCCATCCAGCGCTACGCCTCGCCCGGCGGCGTGATCGTGCTGGGCATCGGGTTCGGGGTCTGCGTCCTTGCCTACGTGGCGATGATGCGGATCGGCCGCCTGCCCGTCGAGAAGCGGATCCTGTCGTGAGCACCGCGGTGTGGGGTGCCCTGCTCGGTGGTGTGGCCGGGTGCGGCCTGCTGCTCGTCGGCCTGCGGGTCAACGTGCTGCGCCGGCCGCAGCTCGCCGCACGCGTCCTGCCCTACGTGCGCGACGTGCCGCGGCGTGACCACAGCCCGCTGGCCCGTCCGGTGTCCTCGTCGCCGACGTCCGCGGCGGCCGGGATCTTCGGCCCTGTGCTCCGCTCGGCCGCAGAGGTGGTCGAGCGACTGCTGGGCGGCAGCACGTCCGTACGTCGGCGACTCGAGCGAGCCGGGCTCGACCGCACCGTGCAGGAGTTCCGCATCGAACAGGTCGTCTGGGGCCTCGTCGGCTTTGCCGCGGCCGCCGCCATCAGCCTCCTACGGGCGCTCGGCGGCGTGGGCGGAGTCGGTTCGGCGGTGGTCTTCTGCCTGCTCGGCCTGGCGTGCGGCGTGTTCCTGCGCGACAACCGGCTCAGCACCCAGGTGAAGAACCGCGAGCGCCAGGTCCTCACCGAGTTCCCGACGATCGCCGAGCTCCTCGCCCTCTCCGTGGCGGCGGGGGAGAGTCCCGTGTCCGCCCTCGATCGCGTCGTGCGGCGCAGCAACGGTGCCCTGTCGGAGGACCTCGCCCACGTGCTGGCCCGGGTGCGTACGGGCGAGCCCGTCGGCTCGGCGTTCGAGTCGCTGGCCCGCTCGACCGGCCTGCCGATCGTCGCCCGCTTCGCCACCGGCATCACGGTCGCGATGGAGCGCGGGACGCCCCTGGCCGACGTGCTCCACGCCCAGGCTGCCGACGTACGCGAGGCCGGACGCCGGCTCCTCATCGAGACAGCAGCCCGCAAGGAGATCGCGATGATGGCGCCCGTCGTCTTCTTCGTGCTCCCGGTGACGATCTTGTTCGCGTTCTATCCCGGCGTGCTCGGCCTGCGCCTCACCACACCCTGACCCACGTCGAACCCTGCTCCACCAACGAAAGGACCGCTCCATGCACCAGTCGATCTCGGGACTGCTCGACGTCCTCGCCCGCACTCCTGCGCCCGATCGCGAGCGCGACGACCGGGGTGACGTGCCGGGGTGGGTGATGGTGACCCTGATGACCGCCATCGTCGTCGCAGCGCTCACGCCGTTCGTCGGCGACGAGCTGCGCAACCTGCTCGAGCAGGCGTTCTCGATGGTGAGCGGCTGAGGCCACTCCATGACCCGTCGCGCTCGCGCCGACGAGCGTGGGGCTGCAGTCGTCGACTTCGTGCTCGTGCTGCTGGTCCTGCTGCCGTTGGTGCTCGGCATCCTGCAGCTGGCCCTCGTCCTGCACGTGCGCAACACGCTCGCGTCGGCGGCGTCCGAGGGCGCCCGCTACGCCGCGGTTGCCGGCTCGTCGGCGCCGGCTGGGCAGGCCAAGGTGCAGGACCTCATCGACGGCGCGCTGTCCGAGGACTTCGTACGCTCGGTCAGCGTGCGCCCCGCGACGGTCGGCGGCGCCCCTGGCTACGAAGCCGTGGTGGAGGCCGAGGTCACCGTCCTGGGCCTCGGCGGGACCGGGATCCACGTACGCGTCTCGGGCCACGCCGTTGCCGAGCAGGCCGTGGTGGCCCGATGAGGGAGCGCGACGACACGGGCTCGGCCCTCATCGAGTTCAGCTGGCTGGCGATCATCCTCATCGTCCCGCTGATCTGGGTGGTCATCTCGGTCTTCGAGGTGCAGCAGGGCGCCTTCGCGACCAGCGCCGCAGCGCGCGCCGCGGGCCGGGCGTACGCCCTCGCGCCGGACGACGCCACCGGTGAGGCGCGGGCGATCGCGGCCGTCGAGCAGGTCCTCGCCGACCAGGGCACCCCCGGCCAACGGGCGCGCGTGCGCGTCACCTGCGAGGCCCCGGGCGACAACTGCCACGTCGGCACGGCGGTGATCACGGTGACCGTCGACTCGGGCGTCGACCTGCCCTTCTTCCCGGCCATCTTCGGCAAGGGCGCCGCCTCGTTCTCGCTCGATGCCACGCACACGGTGCCGATCGGCCAGTACGTCGAGAGTGCACCGGAGGGCGACGGGTGAGGCGGGCCTCTCCGCGTGACCGCGACGAGTCGGGGCAGGTGACGCTGCTGATCATCGGGTTCGCCGGCATCCTGCTGATGGCCATCGTGGTCGTCATCGACGCGTCCGCGGCGTACCTCCAGCGGGAGGGACTCGACAACCTCGCCGACGGGGCCGCGCTCTACGGTGCCGACCTCGGCTCGGCCGCGATCTACGAGCAGGGCCTCGGCGATGCGCGCCTGATCCAGCAGGAGGCCGCCGTCGAGGCCGCGGTCCGCGACTACCTCGTGAGGGCCGACGCCGGATCGAGGTTCCCCGGCATCGACGTCGGTGTGCGCGTCGACCCGATCGGACGCTCGGTGACCGTCCGTCTCGAGGCGCCGCTCGACCTGCCGCTGACGATCCCCGGTTCGCCGGCCAACCCGACGGTGGGCGCCAGCAGCACCGCAGCCGTGACCCTGGTGGTCCGGTGAGCTCGACGGCCTCAGACAGGCTCCGCGATCGACTGGATGTGCCGGGTCGCGACCTCGATCATCACCTGGGCCGCGGGGGAGAGGACCGCGCCACGGCGGTGGACGATGGCCATCACGTCGTACTGCTTCGGGCGCAGCGAGACCCAGCCGACGCTCGGCGCCAGTCGGGGGATGAGCTGCTCGGCGGCACCGCGGGGGATGACCGCGTCGCCGAGCCCGCGGCCGACCAGGTCGACCGCCGTCTCGACCTCCTCGACCTCGATCCGGGTCTGCGGGTTGTGGCCCGCCTCGTGGAGGAAGCGTCGCAGGATGATGCGGACGGAGTCGCTCGAGCGCCACGTCGTCTCCGGCATGATCAGCGCCGCCTTCGCCAGCCGGGCCGGCGTCATGGGTGACGTGAGCCGCTCGGGGTCGGCCGAGATGAAGACCAGCTCGTCGCGGGCGACGGGGGTGACGGTCATGCCTTCGCTCTCGACGCTCGTGGCGGCGATCATGGCCGCCTCGAGGTGGCCACGTCGGAGCTGGTCCTGCACCTCGTTGGAGTGCTGGCCGATCAGCTCGACGCGCACGCCTGGGTAGCGCTCGAGCACGTCGGCGACGATCTGGGCGCCGGCGTAGAGCCGGGCGGCGCCGAACATCCCGAACCGGATCGTCCCGCTCTCCAGGGACGCCGCGCTCTGCACCGCCCGCCGCGCCTCCTCCGCGGCGGCGATCGCCTGCTCGGCGTACGGCCGGAGGGTGTCGGCCAGCGTGGTCGGTACGACGCCCCGCCCGACACGACGGAACAGGGGCACGCCGAGCGTCTTCTCGAGGGCGCGGACCTGCTCGGACACCGAGGGCTGGGCATAGCCGAGCTCCTCGGCCGCAGCAGTCAGCGAACCGTGCTCGTAGGTCGCAAGGAAGCAGCGGAGCTGGTGCAACGAAAGCATAGGAATCTCCTTGGGAAGCCTCAGGTAACTGAGGCTACCCCTAGGGATTGGGAAGCGAGACGATCGTCCTACGCAACTGATCTGAGGAGGTCACGATGTTCGACAACAACTGCCAGGTGTGTGCCTGCCGAGTGCTCATCTTCGAGAGCCAGGTCACGTCCGTGGCCAACACCGCCGACGGCATCGTGGTGTCGTTCACGTGCTGGTGCGGGACCGAGCAGACCCAGACCACGGGCCGCGTCGTCCGCGACCGCACCCGCGGGGCCGTCGCCGCCTGAGCCGCCCCACGGGACGTCGCTCGCGGCCGGTCACGACTGCGCGTGACCGACCTCACCGGGTCCACCTGACGGGGTGGACGAATCGTCATCACCCCCGGGGACGCCGGTAGCGTCGAGGCATGACGGAAACCTGGCCCGGCACGGCCTACCCCCTGGGCGCGACCTTCGACGGGAGCGGCACGAACTTCGCGATCTTCAGCGAGGTCGCCGAGCGCGTGGAGCTCTGCCTGTTCGAGCCGGACCCGAAGAACGACGGCGCCTACATCGAGACCAAGCTCGAGGTCACCGAGGTCGACGCCTACGTCTGGCACTGCTACATCCCGACCGTCCAGCCGGGCCAGCGCTACGGCTACCGCGTCCACGGTCCGTGGGACCCCGAGAAGGGCCTGCGCTGCAACCCCAACAAGCTGCTCCTCGACCCCTACGCCAAGGCCACGAGCGGCGAGATCGAGTGGGACCAGTCCCTGTTCTCCTACGACTTCGGTGAGGAGGACAGCAAGAACGACGACGACTCCGCCGCGCACATGACGCACGGCGTCGTGATCAACCCGTTCTTCGACTGGGAGGGCGACCGCCGCCTCTCCATCCCCTACAACGAGTCCTTCATCTACGAGGCGCACGTCAAGGGCCTCACCCAGCTGCACCCCGACGTGCCCGAGGAGCAGCGCGGGACGTACGCCGGGCTGGCGCACCCGTCGATCACGGCCCACCTGCAGAAGCTCGGCGTGACCGCGATCGAGCTGATGCCGGTGCACCAGTTCATCCAGGACTCCACGCTGCTCGACCAGGGCCTGCGCAACTACTGGGGCTACAACACCCTCGGCTTCTTCGCGCCGCACGCCGACTACTCCGCCACCGGCCTCGGCCAGCAGGTGCAGGAGTTCAAGGCGATGGTGAAGGCGATGCACGTCGCCGGCATCGAGGTCATCCTCGACGTCGTCTACAACCACACCGCCGAGGGCAACCACCTCGGGCCGACGTTGAGCTTCAAGGGCATCGACAACGCGGCCTACTACCGCCTCGTCGAGGACGACCAGCGCTACTACATGGACTACACCGGCACCGGCAACACCCTCAACGTGCGCCACCCGCACTCGGTGCAGCTGATCATGGACTCGCTGCGCTACTGGGTGACCGAGATGCACGTCGACGGCTTCCGCTTCGACCTCGCCGCGACGCTCGCCCGCGAGTTCTACGACGTCGACAAGCTCTCCACCTTCTTCGAGATGGTGCAGCAGGACCCGGTCGTCAGCCAGGTGAAGCTGATCGCCGAGCCGTGGGACATCGGCCCCGGCGGCTACCAGGTCGGCGGCTTCCCGCCGCAGTGGACCGAGTGGAACGGCGACTACCGCGACACCGTGCGCGACTTCTGGCGCGGCGAGCCGTCGCTCGGCGACTTCGCGTCGCGGCTGTCCGGCTCCTCGGACCTGTACGAGCACTCGGGCCGGCGCCCGTTCGCCAGCATCAACTTCGTCACCGCGCACGACGGCTTCACGCTGCGCGACCTCGTGTCCTACAACGAGAAGCACAACGACGCCAACGGCGAGGACAACAACGACGGCGAGAGCCACAACCGGTCGTGGAACCACGGCGTCGAGGGCCCGACCGAGGACGCCGAGATCCTCGGGGCGCGCGCCCGTGAGCAGCGCAACTTCATCGCGACCCTGCTGCTCAGCCAGGGCGTACCGATGCTGCTGCACGGCGACGAGCTCAGCCGCACGCAGGACGGCAACAACAACACCTACGCCCAGGACAGCGAGATCAGCTGGGTGGACTGGAGCCGCGCCGACAATCCGCTCATCGAGTTCACCTCGGCCGTCGCCAAGCTGCGCGCGGACCACCCGACCTTCCACCGCAAGCGCTTCTTCACCGGCAGCACCGTGCGCACGGGCGACGGCGAGCGCCTCAACGACATCGTCTGGCTCGACCTCGACGGCGAGCCGATGGAGGACGGTGACTGGGAGGGCGGCAAGGCCATCGGGATGTACCTCAACGGCGACGGCATCGCCGGCAAGGACGCCCGCGGCGGCACCATCACCGACGACCACTTCCTGCTCTACTTCAACGCCGACGGCGACACGCAGGTGACGCTGCCGACCGAGGAGTACGCCGCCGCCTGGGACGTCGTCATCGACACCGGCGGCGACGCGGACGCCGACCCGACGTACGACGCCGGTGCGACGTTCGACCTGTCGACGCACAGCCTCGTCGTGCTCCGCGAGCACTCCGAGCCGGAGACCAGCCCCGACCACTCGGTCGCGGCATCACTCGCTGCCCGGTCGGGTACGGACCTCACGTGAAGCACCGAGCCGCCGGACCCCGCACGCCGCAGAGCACCTACCGGCTGCAGGTCAGCCAGGACTTCACGCTGCACGACGCAGCGCGGGTGCTGCCCTACCTCCACGACCTCGGCGTGGACTGGGTCTACCTCTCGCCGCTCCTGGCCTCCGAGCCCGGGAGCACGCACGGCTACGACGTGGTCGCGTTCGACCACATCGACGAGGAGCGCGGCGGAGCAGAGGGCCTGGACGCGGTCTCGGCCGAGGCGAAGCGGCTCGGCATGGGCGTGCTGGTCGACATCGTGCCCAACCACGTCGGTGTCGCAACGCCGTCGGAGGACCCGTGGTGGTGGGACGTGCTCAAGCTGGGCCGCGAGTCCGAGCACGCCAACGCCTTCGACGTCGACTGGGCCGCGGGCGACGGCCGGATCGTCATCCCCGTCATCGGTGACGACGACGAGGACGCCGTTCGAATCGAAGAGGGCGAGGTCCGCTACCACGACCAGCGCTTCCCGCTGGCTCCCGGCACGAGCACGCTCGAGGAGCAGCACTACGAGCTGGTCAACTGGCGCACGGCCGACGACGGGCTGAACTACCGCCGGTTCTTCGCCGTCAACACGCTCGCCGCCGTGCGCGTCGAGGACCCCGAGGTCTTCGCGGACACGCACGTCGAGATCAAGCGGTGGTTCGACGAGGGCCTGGTCGACGGGCTGCGCGTCGACCACCCGGACGGCCTCCGCGACCCCAAGCGCTACCTCGACGACCTCGCCGCGCTCACCGGCGGTGCCTACGTCCTGGTCGAGAAGATCCTCGAGCCGGGGGAGGAGCTGCTGGAGAGCTGGGCGACCTCCGGCACCACCGGCTACGACGCGCTCGCCCTCATCGACCGCGTCCTCACCGACCCGGCCGGCGAGGCGCCGCTGTCGGCGCTCGAGGACAGGTTGCGCGGCGGGCCCGTCGACTGGCACCGGATGGTGCACGACAACAAGCGCGCCGTCGCCGACGGCATCCTGCACTCCGAGGTCCTGCGCATCGCCCGCGAGGTCGCGCGCGTGGTCGAGGGCGTCGACGAGGGTGCGGCGGCCGACGCCATCGGCGAGATCATCGCCTGCTTCCCGGTCTACCGGTCCTACCTCCCCGAGGGCCGCGAGCACCTCGACCAGGCCTTCGCCGCCGCCCGCACGTCACGCCCCGACCTCGCGACGACGTACGACGTCCTCGAGCCGGTGCTCCACGACGAGTGGGGCCAGCCGGCCCGGCGCCTGCAGCAGACGTCCGGCATGGTGATGGCCAAGGGCGTCGAGGACTGCTCGTTCTACCGCTGGTCGCGGCTCACCTCGCTCAACGAGGTCGGCGGCGATCCGTCGATCTTCGCGATCGGCGTCGACGAGTTCCACGATGCGATGACCGCGCGCCAGCGCGACTGGCCGGACGCGATGGTCACGCTCTCCACCCACGACACCAAGCGCGGCGAGGACGTCCGCGCCCGGATCACCGTTCTCGCCGAGCAGCCCGTGGAGTGGGAGCACGCGCTCGACGAGCTGCTGCGGCTCGCGCCCGTGCCCGACCCGGCGTTCGGGTCGCTGCTGTGGCAGGCCGTGCTCGGCGCGTGGACGCCCGACCACCTGCCCGACCTCCGCGAGCGGCTGCACGGCTATGCCGAGAAGGCGATGCGCGAGGCCGGCGACCGCACGACGTGGACCGAGCCCGACGAGGCGTACGAGTCCGAGGTGCACGCCGCGGTCGACGCGGTCTTCGACTCCGAGGACGTGCGCGCCGTGCTGCTCGGTCTCGCCGCCCGGATCGACGAGCCGGCGCAGGCCAACTCGCTCGCGGCGAAGCTGCTCGCGATCACCATCCCCGGCGTGCCCGACGTCTACCAGGGCAGCGAGCTCTACGAGACCTCGCTCGTCGACCCCGACAACCGTCGGCCGGTCGACTTCGACCACCGCGCAGCCGTCCTCGCCGGCACCGCCGAGGACGACGCAGCGGCCAAGCTGCACGTCACCTGCTCGGCGCTGACCCTGCGCCGCGACCGGCCCGAGCTCTTCACGTCCTACACGCCCGTCTCCGCCTCCGGCGAGGCTGCCGGTCACGTGGTGGCGTACGACCGCGGTGGCGCGATCACTGTCGTGACCCGGCTCCCCGTCGGCGTCGCCGCGACGGGCTGGGGCGACACGACGCTCGACCTGCCCGAGGGCCGGTGGCACGACGTGCTCACCGGGCTCGACACCGACGGCCGGCTCGTCGACCTGCTCGCGACGCACCCCGTCGCGCTGCTGGTGAGGAAGGACTGACATGACTGCGTCGATCTCTCGGGGACCGTACGACGTCTGGGCGCCGCGGCCGAAGCGGGTGCGGCTCAGCCTGGCGGGCGAGAGCGTCGAGATGTCCCGCACCGCCGACGGGTGGTGGACGCCCACGGAGCCGGTGCAGGCATCGGATGCCGCCGTCGACTACGGCTACCTGCTCGACGACGACCACGACCCGCGACCGGACCCGCGGTCGCGCCACCAGCCCGACGGCGTGCACGGCCTGTCCCGGCGCGACCCCTTGGCGTACGAGTGGCAGGACGCGGCCTGGACCGGCCGCCAGCTCGCCGGCTCGGTGATCTACGAGCTGCACGTCGGCACCTTCACGCCGGAGGGCACGCTGGACTCGGCGATCGACAAGCTCGACCACCTGCTCGACCTCGGGGTCGACCTCGTCGAGGTGATGCCGGTCAACGCGTTCAACGGCACGCACAACTGGGGCTACGACGGCGTCGGCTGGTTCGCCGTGCACGAGGGCTACGGCGGCCCCGATGCCTACAGGCGGTTCGTCGACGCCTGCCACGCCAAGGGTCTCGGCGTCGTGCAGGACGTGGTCCACAACCACCTCGGCCCGTCGGGCAACTACCTGCCGCTGTTCGGCCCGTACCTCAAGCCGGGGCGCAACACCTGGGGCGACCTCATCAACCTCGACGGCGAGGAGTCGGCCGAGGTGCGCCGCTACATCCTCGACAACGTGCGGATGTGGTTCGAGGACTTCCACGTCGACGCCCTGCGGCTCGACGCGGTCCACGCGCTCAGCGACACCTCGGCGGTGCACCTGCTGGAGGAGATGGCGATCGAGACCGCGGCCTGGTCCGCGCACGTACGCCGCCCGCTGACCCTGATCGCGGAGTCCGACCTCAACGACACGCTGCTCGTACGCCCGCGCGAGGCCGGTGGCCACGGCCTCGACGCGCAGTGGAGCGACGACTTCCACCACGCCGTCCACGTCGCGCTCAGCGGGGAGACCGCCGGCTACTACGCGGACTTCGAGCCGCTCGAGGCGCTGGCCAAGGTGTGCGAGCGCGGCTTCTTCCACGACGGCACCTACTCGTCGTTCCGCGAGCGCGACCACGGCCAGCCCGTCGACACGGACAGGACGCCGACCTGGCGGCTCGTGGTGACCAACCAGAACCACGACCAGATCGGCAACCGCGCGCGCGGCGACCGGCTCGCCGAGCACCTCGACGACGACCAGCTCGCCTGCGCCGCCCTGCTGACGCTGGCCGGCCCGTTCACGCCGATGCTGTTCATGGGCGAGGAGTGGGCGGCCTCCTCGCCGTTCCAGTTCTTCACCTCGCACCCGGAGCCGGAGCTCGGGAAGGCGACGGCCGAGGGCCGGATCGCGGAGTTCGAGAAGATGGGCTGGGACCCCGCCGAGGTGCCGGACCCGCAGGACCCCGGGTCGTTCACGCGCTCGAAGCTCGACTGGGACGAGCTGACGTCCGGGCGCCACGCGGTGCTGCTCGACTGCTACCGCCGGCTCGGGCGACTGCGCCGCGAGCTGCCGCAGCTGACCGACCCGTCGTTCGGGTCGGTCTCGTGCACCGTCGAGGGCAGGCTCTTCACCATGCGTCGCGGCGACCTGCTCATCGTGGTCAACACGGGTGAGGAAGACGTCACCATCGACGTGGGGGAGCGGGAGGTGCTCTTCGCGACGCCCGCCGGCCCCTCCGTGCAGGGCGGACAGGCAGCGGTGCCGCGGCACGCCGGAGCCCTTCTCGGACCGGTCGCAACTTTTCCCTGAGTCGCCGAGTCTCCCTGACCGAACGGGCCCCGCAGGGCCCCATGACGACGGGGAACCCCATGAACCGCATCACCGCACTGGCCGCCACCGCGGCACTCGCTGCCGGCTCGCTCGCGCTCGCCGCGCCGACGCAGGCCGCGCCTGTCACCTCGCTCAAGCAGGCGACGGCATACACGGTCACCGCCAAGGTCAACAAGACGGTCGCCATCGGCAAGGAGACGACCCTCAAGGTGAAGGGCAAGGTCACGCCGAAGGCGGCTGGCCAGAAGGTCACCCTGCAGCAGCGCGTCGGCAACAAGAAGACGTGGAAGGCCACCGGCACCAGCAAGATCAAGGCCAACGGGTCCTACGTGCTCAAGGACGTCCCCTCGACGCCTGGCAAGCGTGAGTACCGCGTCGTCAAGCAGGCGTCCAACGGCTTCGCCAAGGGCACCAGCACCCCGCTCGCCGTCGAGGTCTACAGCTGGGAGAAGCTCGGCTACCGCCAGCCTGTCTCCACCAACTTCAACGTGCCTGTCGGCGTCACTGTCGGCACGGAGTACTTCGGCCAGAGCATCGCGACCACCGCTGCAGGCACGCCCGCCTCGATCGAGTACACCCTCGGTCGCAAGTGCACCCAGCTGCGGGCGACGTACGCCCTCACTGACGACTCGGTCACCGGTTCGAGCGGCGCGATCACCGTCTCTGCCGACGGCAGTGTCCTCGCCTCGCACCCGCTCGCGGTCGGCACGATCGTGGCCGACGAGGTGCTTGACCTGACCAACGTCTTCCGTCTCAAGATCGACGCCACCACCACGGGAGCTCCGACCGCCGCCATCGCCGCCGTCGCGACGCCCGAGGTGCTCTGCACCCGCTGACACGCGGCACCCGTACTGCAGCGGCGGGCACGACCGGACTCACAGGCCCGGGAGTGCTCGCCGCTGCTGCTTTCGACGTTCTTCCCGGCAGAGCCGTAGTGTTGGCTCTTGTGGCAGCCCTCGACTACGACGCAGAGATCAAGCAGCTCCAGGCGACCATGAAGACCATCGGGTCGGTGCTCAACATCGACCGGATGCGTGGGGAGATCGCCGACCTCGGCGAGCAGGTCGCCGCGCCCGACCTCTGGGACGACGTCGACAGCGCCACCCGCATCACCGGCCGCCTCTCCGCGCTGCAGGGCGAGCTCGACCGGTTCACCGGTCTCGAGACCCGCATCGAGGACCTCGGCCTGATGGTCGAGATGGCCCAGGACGAGGGCGACGCCGACACGCTCGCCGACACCGAGACCGAGCTGGGCCGGATCAAGAAGTCCGTCGAGTCGCTCGAGATCCGCACCCTGCTCGCCGGTGAGTACGACGAGCGCGAGGCGATCGTGACGATCCGCTCCGGCGCCGGTGGCGTCGACGCGGCCGACTTCGCCGAGATGCTCATGCGGATGTACACGCGCTGGGCCGAGCAGCACAAGTACGGCGTCGAGGTCTACGACGTGTCCTACGCCGAGGAGGCGGGCATCAAGTCCGCCGAGTTCGCCATCCAC
The DNA here is from genome assembly GCA_963708875.1 of uncultured Actinomycetota bacterium. Lineage (GTDB taxonomy): Bacteria > Actinomycetota > Actinomycetes > Propionibacteriales > Nocardioidaceae > Nocardioides. Next base: position 406,371 of record CAVPUL010000002.1, on the reverse strand, counting down.
GCGCCCTACGCCTACGGAACCCTCTCGGTCGAGGCCGGCACCCACCGCCTCGTGCGGATCAGCCCCTTCGACAACCAGGGTCGCCGCCAGACGTCCTTCGCCGCCGTCGAGGTCGTGCCGATGATGGAGCAGACCGACGAGATCGAGGTCGACGAGAACGAGATCCGCACCGACGTCTTCCGCTCCGGCGGACCGGGCGGTCAGTCGGTCAACACGACCGACTCCGCGGTGCGCCTGACCCACCTCCCGACCGGCATCGTCGTGTCGTGCCAGAACGAGAAGTCGCAGCTGCAGAACAAGGCGTCCGCGATGGTCGTGCTCAAGGCCAAGCTCCTCGCGAAGAAGAAGGCCGAGGAGGCCGCGCTCAAGAAGGACCTCAAGGGCGACGTCGCCGCGAGCTGGGGCGACCAGATGCGCAACTACGTCCTCAACCCCTACCAGATCGTCAAGGACCTGCGGACCGGCCACGAGTCCGGCAACCCCAGCGCCGTGTTCGACGGCGACCTCGACGACTTCATGGAGGCCGGCATCCGCTGGCGCCGGGGTGCGGAGAAGGTCGACGCCTGACGTACGCGCGGCGTGCGGACGGTCGCACCGCGGCGCTGGTTTCGGGATCCCGTGCACCCCTCACGTAGCCTCGATCCGTGATTCGCTTCGAGAAGGTCTCCAAGACCTATCCCGGCCACCCCCACCCCGCGCTCGACAACATCTCGGTCGACGTGGAGAAGGGCGAGTTCGTCTTCCTCGTCGGCTCCTCGGGGTCCGGCAAGTCGACCTTCCTGCGCCTCGTGCTGCGGGAGTACCGCCCGACCGCCGGTCGCGTCTACGTCGCCGGCAAGGAGATCAACCGGCTGGCCAGCTGGAAGGTCCCGCGGCTGCGCCGCGACATCGGCACCGTCTTCCAGGACTTCCGGTTGCTGCCCAACAAGACCGTCACGGAGAACGTCGCCTTCGCGCTCCAGGTCATCGGCAAGTCGCGCAAGGAGATCAACGAGGTCGTGCCCGAGACGCTCGACCTGGTCGGCCTCACGGGCAAGGGTGACCGGATGCCCGACGAGCTCTCCGGTGGCGAGCAGCAGCGCGTCGCCGTGGCCCGCGCGTTCGTGAACCGGCCGATGATCCTGATCGCCGACGAGCCCACCGGAAACCTCGACCCGACCACGTCGGTCGGCATCATGAAGCTCCTGGACCGCATCAACCGCACCGGTACGACGGTGGTGATGGCCACGCACGACTCGACCATCGTCGACCAGATGCGCAAGCGCGTCATCGAGCTCGAGGACGGCCACGTCGTCCGCGACCAGGCGCAGGGCGTCTACGGCCACCAGGTCTGAGCGCACGGACCACCGGACACGCCCACACCCCCGGATCTTTCCCCCACAGATCGAGAGCCTCTCCTCCATGCAGCTTCGTTACGTCTACTCCGAGCTCGGCCAGGGCCTGCGACGCAACCTGTCCATGCACCTCGCGGTGATCCTGACGCTGTTCGTCTCGCTCACGCTGGTCGGCATGGGCGTGCTGTTCCAGCAGCAGGCCACCAAGGCCGCCGAGCAGTGGGGCAACCAGCTGCAGATCACGGTGTTCCTGTGCCGCAACGGCGACAGCAACCCGGTCTGCCCCAGCTCGGTGACCGACGCGCAGAAGACCGAGATCGAGGCGGTCGTCAAGGACAACCCCGAGGTCGCCGACTACCACTTCGAGTCGAGCGAGACCGCTCTCAGCAAGGCGAAGGAGCTCTACGGCGAGGAGCTGTTCTCCGGCGACAACCCGGCGATCACCGCCGACGACATGCCACAGACGATCTGGATCACCCTGGAGGACCCCCAGCAGTTCAAGGGCATCACCAGTGCGGTGCAGGGGCTCGACGGGGTCTCACGCGTCCAGGACATGCGCAAGGTGATCGCGCCCATCCTCGGTGCGCTGAGCATGCTGCAGTGGGTCGCGCTGGTGACGGCAGCCGTGCTGGTCTTCGCGGCCCTCCTGCTGGTCGCCAACACGATCCGGCTCGCGGCCTTCGCGCGGCGCAAGGAGATCGGCATCATGCGGCTGGTGGGAGCCTCCACCCTCTACATCGCCCTGCCCTTCCTGCTCGAGGCGCTGGTGACCGCTGTCATCGGCGTCATGCTCGCCGTGGGAGCGCTCGCGGCGGTCCAGCAGTTCGGCATCGAGGGCCGCGGTGACGACACGCTGAAGTTCATCCCGTGGATCGGCTGGGACGAGTTCTGGCTCGCCGCCGCAGCGGTCGGGATCCTCGGTCCGCTGCTCACCCTGCTCCCGACACTCGTGCTGACGCGGAAATACCTCAAAGTCTGATCCGCGCGGGTTAGCGTGCAGGCGTCGCCCGCCTCACGTCTGGCGGGAGGCACCACTTCCCCGCGCTACACCTAGACGAAGGCTTCACGGTGCGTTCCTTCCCCCGTACCGCTCAACGCCGCATGGCCGCAGCACTGGTGACGGTCATGGCACTGGGCGTCTCCGCAGCACACGCCGACGACCTCAAGGACAAGCAGCGCCAGGCCGAACGCCAGGTCAAGAGCGCACACCGGGACCTCGACGAGTCCAGCGCGCAGCTCCGCAAGGCTGCCGCCCGCCTCGCCGCCGCCCACGAGCAGCTGTCGGTCGCCAAGACCCGGCTCGCCACCGCCCGGGGCAAGGTCGAGGTGGCCCGCGAGCGCGACGAGGAGATGCAGGCGGAGCTGGCGCAGGCCGAGGCCGACCTCGCCGGGGCCGAGGCCGCACTCGCCACCGGTCAGGTCGACCGGGAGAAGCAGCGCGAGCGGGTCGCCAACACGATCGCCGACATGTACTCCGAGGGCGACCCCGACCTGATCGCCTTCTCCTCGATGCTCGACGCGGTGTCGGCCGAGGACCTCACCCGCCGCAACGGCGTACGCGACGTCGTCGTGGGCCAGGAGGCGAGGGCGTACGACCAGCTCAAGGCCGCCGAGGTGCTCCTCGAGGTGACCGAGCAACAGGTCTCCGAGGCGCGCGACGCCGTGGCCGACCAGCGGAAGGCCGCGGCCGAGCACCTCGTGCTGATGCAGGGCCTCGAGACCGAGCAGCAGGCCGCCAAGGACTCCGTCGTCTCGCTCGTCGTCGAACGCCGTGACGCGCAGGTCGACGCACGCAAGGCGCGGGCCCACGACCTCGTCAAGCTCCGCCAGCACGAGAAGCAGCAGGACCGGATCGAGGAGATGCTCCGCAAGCGGGCCGCTCGGGCGCTCGCCCGGCAACGTGCCCGAGCGCGTGCGCACGCTCGTTCGCAGGCCGGCAGCCCCACGCCGGGCCTGCTCGCCTATCCCGTCGACGGCTACATCACCTCGCCGTTCGGCTACCGGATCCACCCGATCTACCACTACTGGGGCCTGCACGACGGCGTCGACTTCGGCGGCGGCTGCGGCACCCCGCTCCGTGCGGCCGCTCCCGGGCGCGTCATCGCGTCGTACTGGAGCTCGGTCTACGGCAACCGCCTGCTCGTCGACCAGGGCATCCTCGCTGGCAAGAGCATCGCCACCATCTACAACCACGCCAGTGGCTACACCGTCGGCGTGGGAGACCACGTCGAGGAGGGCCAGGTCCTCGGCTACGAGGGCAGCACCGGCTGGTCCACGGGCTGCCACCTGCACTTCACGGTGATGGCCAACGGCGTTGCGGTCGACCCGATGAACTGGATGTAACCCGTTCGACATCGCCTGCGAGAATGGGGCCATGGCGAAGGAGCAGGGCCAGAAGATGGTCGCGCAGAACAAGAAGGCGCGCCACGACTACCACATCGAGGACACGTGGGAGGCCGGCCTCGTCCTGATGGGGACCGAGGTGAAGTCCCTGCGGATGGGCCGGGCGTCCCTCGTCGACGGCTTCGCGGAGATCGACAACGGCGAGGCGTGGCTGCTCGGCGTGCACATCCCGGAATACACCCAGGGCACCTGGACCAACCACGCCGCCCGCCGGCGCCGCAAGATGCTGCTCAACCGCGCCGAGATCGACAAGATCGAGCGCAAGATCACCGACAAGGGCTACACGATCATCCCGCTCGCGCTCTACTTCAAGGACGGTCGGGCCAAGGTCGAGATCGCCCTCGCCAAGGGCAAGAAGTCCTACGACAAGCGCCACACCCTCGCCGAGCGCGATGCCAACCGCGAGAAGGTCGAGGCGGTGCAGCGGAGGCTCAAGGGCCACCGTGACTGAGGGCGTGACCGGGTGTGACCGAGTCGAGCGCATCCGCGCCTTCGCCGCCGCGCTCGGCCTCCCCGGGCTCCAGGACATCCACACGCACTTCCTGCCGCCGCGGGTGATGGCCAAGGTGCGCGCGCAGTTCGACTCCGCGGGGCCGCTCATCGGCCGCGCCTGGCCGCTGCTCTACCGCGACGACGACGACGTCCTCGTCGAGGTCCTGCGCTCGTTCGGCGTACGCCGCTTCACCGCACTGCCCTACGCCCACAAGCCCGACATGGCCGAGTTCCTCAACGACTGGGCGGCCGGCTTCGCGGCGCGGGTGCCCGAGGCGGCGGTGTGCGGCACGTTCTTCCCCGAGCCCGACGTGGCGGCGTACGTCGCCTCGCGGACCGGCTCCGTCGAGGTGTGGAAGATCCACGTCCAGGTCGGCGCCTTCACCGTGGTGGACCCGCTCCTCGACGAGGCCTGGGCCGTCGTCGCGGACGCCGGCACCCCGGTGGTGCTGCACGCCGGCAGCGGCCCCGTCCCGACCCAGCACACCGGCCCCGGCCCGGTCGCCGAGCTGTTGCGTCGGCACCCGCGGCTGCGGCTGGTGATCGCCCACGCGGGCGCGCCGGAGTACGCCGACTTCCTCCGGCTCGCCGAGACCTGCGAGCGGGTCGCCCTCGACACGACGATGGCCTTCACGCCGTTCTTCGACGAGATGGGCGGCGCCTATCCACCCGAGCTGCTGCCGCGGCTGCGCGACCTCGGACTGGCCGGCAAGGTCCACCTGGGCAGCGACTTCCCCAACATCCCCTACGCCTACGCCGACCAGCTCGACGCGCTCGCGCGGCTGGACCTGGGGGAGGAGTGGCTGCGCGCGGTGTGCTGGACCAACACCGACGCGCTGCTCGGGCGCTGAGGGTCTCGGATCAGTAGCCCGGGAACACCCGGCGCAGCTCGTCGAGGGTGACGTTCCCCGTCACCTCGGCGTCGGGCGGCGTGTGCGCCGCGCCCAGGCGACCGGTCAGCAGGCGGACGACGGCCTCGACCGGTCCCGAGAAGGTCGCGGTCGCGTCATCGTTCCCGCTCTCGAGAGCCACGGAGTCGGTGATCGCGAGCGTGCGCTCGCCGAACGCCAGCCGCACGGGCTCGTCGAGCTCGCCGGCCTTGCCGATGAACCCGAGCAGGAAGCTCATCCCCTCGAGGTAGTGCTGCACCATCAGCTCCGCGGCGGTGTCGCTGAGTCCAGCGGCGGGATCCGTGCCGACCTCGACGTCCCAGGCGTGCAGGGCCTGCTCGTTCAGGCGCATGCCGAGCGCGGTCGCCAGCGGCACCGGAGCCGGCAGGAACCCGAGGTCGACGGTCGTGGTGGCGCGCTGGTCGGGCGTGAGCGACTCGTACAGCTCCACGAGCCGGCGGTCGCTCTCGATGAAACCTGCGGCCTGGTCCGCAGGCGTCAACGCGTTCCAGCGGTCCCAGATGTCCTGGTTCTTGGGCAGGTCGCCGTCCCCGAGAGCCGCGAGGAGGGTGTGGCGGGAGATCTCTGCGCCACTGCCCAGGTGCGACAGGACGTCGGCGACGGTCCACGCCTCGGCGCCGCCGCTGGTCGCGGTGAGGTCGTCGACCGTCAGCGTGGGGACGTGTGCCGCGAGCCGGTCGTGGGTGGCGCGGAGCTCGGCGATGGACTGGTCCACGAGGTTGGTCATGTCAGCCACAACCGGACCGCGGCCCGTTTGTTCCCGTGGAGCCGTGCTCGGCATCGCTGGCTAGCCTGTCGCCGTGGAATCCGGAACCTGGATCGACGTCCTGCTCGTCATCGGCTTCGTGCTGATGGGAGGGGTGTTCTCCGCGACCGAGCTGGCCCTCGTCTCCCTGCGACCGGCCCAGGTCGACAAGCTGGAGATCGAGGGGGGCCGCGGTCACGCCGTCGCCTCGCTCGCGCGCGACCCCAACCGGTTCCTGGCCGCCGTCCAGATCGGTGTCACCGTGGCGGGCTTCCTGTCTGCCGCCTTCGGGGCCTCGACCCTGGCGCCCTCCTTCGCCCCGGCCTTCGAGAGTCTCGGCACGCCGGCTCCCGAGACCGTCTCGCTCGTCGTGGTCACCCTCGTCGTGTCCTACCTCTCCCTCGTCCTCGGCGAGCTCGTGCCCAAACGGCTCGCGCTCCAGCGCTCGGTCGGTGTCGCCAAGCTGTTCGCGCCGCCGCTCGGTGGCTTCGCCCGGGTGATGACGCCGGTGATCTGGCTGCTCTCGATCTCGACGAACCTGCTGGTCCGGCTGCTCGGGGGCAACCCCGACGCCGCCGGCGACGCGGTCGACGAGGAGGAGCTCCGGATGATGATCTCGGGCCACGAGGACATCCCCGCGGGCGAGCGCAAGATCGTCGACGACGTCTTCGAGGCGGGAGATCGCTCGATCAGCGAGGTGATGCGCCCGCGTGGCGACGTGGTCTTCCTCAGCGGCGAGCTGACCCTCGCCGCGGCCGTCGCGGTGATCGTCGAGCAGCCCTACACCCGCTATCCCGTGACCGGGGAGTCGTTCGACGAGATCCTCGGCTACCTCCACCTGCGCGACGTGCTCGGTCGTGCCGACGACGAGTCGCGCACGGTCGCCGACATCGCGCGCGACCTGCCCGTGCTGCCGCGCACGAACCGCGTGCTGCCCTCGATCGACCAGCTGCGCAGCCTGGGCGCGCACATCGCGCTTGTGGTCGACGAGTACGGCGGCACCGACGGCATCGTCACGCTCGAGGACCTGATGGAGGAGCTCGTCGGCGACATCCACGACGAGTACGACCGCGACGCCGAGGTCGCCGCGGCGGCCGACCAGGAGACCGTCGACGCGGGCCTGACGATCGAGGAGTTCGGCGAACGCACCGGCGTCGAGCTCGAGGACGGCCCCTACGAGACGGTCGCGGGCTACGTCCTGCACAAGCTGGCCCGGATGGCCGAGGCGGGGGACAGCATCATGGTCGGGGACCGGACCCTCGAGGTCGCCGCGGTCGACGGCCACCGCATCACGCGCGTACGCCTCCACGTGCCCGTCGTCCCGGCGGAGGAGCTCGCAGGGCCGGTGGATGAGGGCTGACGTCGTACGCCCCGGGCTGGCGCTTGCCGCGTGCGTCCTCGTGGCCGGTTGCGGCGGCTCGGACTCGGACGATCCGGCACCTTCGCTCACCCCGGACCGCATCGCCGAGGTGGCCGCCGACCACGTCGGCCGCGCCCCGAAGGACGTCGGCACGTGGGACGTGATGACGCGCGAGCTCGGCGTGCAGTCCCCGGGCGCGGCCATGACGTTCGGCCGCGGTGACTTCCTCGCCGTGGCGGTCGCACCGACCACCGACAGCCCGCTGGTCTGCGCGGACCGCTCGTTCTTCGACGAGTGCGTCGACGTCGAGCACGACGGCGTCGACCTCGTGCTGGCGTGGCAGGAGCTCGAGCCCGAGGAGGACCCGGGTGTCGTCTACGTGATCGACCGCCGAGACGGCGAGGACGTCGTCGCGCACTACTCCGGCGCCTCGATCACGGGCGACCCGCGCGAGCTCGACCTCGGCATCACGATCGATCAGATGGCCGACATCGTCACCGATGAGCGGCTGACACTGGGCTGAGGGGGAATGCGGGCGACGGTTGTCGGCGTTGACGCGTATGATCGACCTACAACTCAAGAGGGGCTGATCGGTTTCGACTTGGGACGTTAGTTCCAGGGGAAGCGGGTCGAGAAGCCAGCGTCATCTCGTAAACGATCGCTGGAAACTTATAGTTGCCAACTCCAAGCGCAACGACTTCGCTCTCGCTGCCTGAGCAGTGATCGAAGGGTCTGACCGGGCATCCGTCTCCGTCCCGGACCCAGGCCTCATCTAGGAGACTTGCTGGTCACTCTCTGTCAGGAGGGGTGACCGGGACTCAATCCTGACTGGGCCTGTCGGCGACGTGTCTGTGCGAGCGCCGGGGCCGAGAAAAGCGACATCACTGACTGCACCCGGAGAAGACCTGGTTCGACGCTCGAGGACCGGGGTTCGATTCCCCGCAGCTCCACGCAGCGCAGCCCTTTGTGAGCGAGAGCCGTCCCGACACCGTCGGGGCGGCTCTCGTGCTCGTGCTGCGGCGCCTGCACCGGTGTTCAGGCGAGCAGGGCCGCGCGGGCCACGTCGCGACCCGACGTCCGGCGTAGTCCCTCGGCGATCGCGCGGGCCAGGTCCGGCGCAGGACCGTCGAGGACGCCGCGCACAGCGGCAGCCAGGTCCCCGGACGTGGCGACGTTCGGGTCGAGTGCCGTTCCGAGCCCGGCGGCCTCGATCGCCGCCGCCCCGGCGAACTGGTCGGTGGAGAACGGCAGCACCACCATCGGCACCCCGGCGCTGAGCGCCTCCGTCACGCTGTTGTTGCCTCCATGCGTGACCAGCAGCGCCGCTCGCTCCAGCAGCGCGACCTGCGGCAGGTAGGGACGCACCAACCACTCCCGCGGGACGTCCGGCAGGCCGGTGGCTGAGCCGGTCGCCACCGCGACCCGGAGGCCGAGCGGGCGCAGCGCGTCCAGCACCGTCGCCAGCACGTCCCCGCGTGCCGAGAGAAAGCTGCCGAAGCTGACGTAGACCACCGGTTGGTCGTCGGCCGCGAGCCACTCCCGAACGTCGTCGGCAGCCGGCTCGGCCCGCACGGCAGAGCCGAGGAACGCGTGCGGTGGCAGCAACGCAGTGCGCGCCGGGTCGTGCAGGGTCGGCGGGTAGTTCAGCATCAGCAGGTCACCGTGCTCGGCGAACGCGTCCGCCGACGGCGTGGCTCCGGGGGCCAACACGCGCAGGGCGGCGTTCCACTCCGCGGTGAACGCGTCCCGGACGTCGCAGCACAGCCGGCGCAGCTCGGAGAGGTCTGACTCCCGGGCGGTGAAGGCGGCGGGCCAGGCAGTGGGGAAGCCGTACACCTCGTCGCCGACCGGGAGCGCGGACGGGTGGCCGAGCACGACATCCGCATGCGGGATGCCCGCCACTGAGAGGGCGAGGCGTGCGCTGAACGCCAGGTGGTCGACGATGACGTGGTCGGGCTGCACCCGGTCGACGACGTCCAGGACGGCCCGCGCCCGGTCCACCGGCTCCCACAGCAGATCGGTGCGCCGTGCCTCGGCCTGGTAGCGCAACGTCGCCACCATGCCGTGGCGGGTGGCGGCGAAGAAACCGGTCAGCGCGGCGTCCTCGCCGGGCGGCTGTTCCTCGGCGCGGATCACACCGGGATTCGAGCCGCGGCCCAGCACCAGGTCGACACGGTCGAAGCCGAACCCGGTGACGATGCCGGCGGTCGCCGGGCCGGTCGCCACCACCACCGACTCGCCGGCGTCCTGCCAGGCCGTCGCGAGGGTAGCCAGCGGCAGCAGGTGCGACGCGTAGTCCGGGCTGATCACCAGCAGGGTCATGCCGGAGACCGTCTCACGCGCGGCCCGCGGTGCGCGCGACCCCGGCGTAGATCGCGCTCAACCGTTCGGCCATGGCCTGCACGGTGAAGTCGTCGCGGACGCGCGCCACGGCCCGGTCGATCCGCGCGGCCTGGTCCGGCGCCGTGGCAAGCTCGAACGCGGCCCGCATCCCGCGGGCCACCTCGTCGGGCCGGCGGGTGTCGACGAGCACGCCGGTCACTCCGGCGTCGATGTAGGTAGCGGGTCCGCCGGCTGATGGGCCCACGACCACCAGCCCGGAGGCCAGCGCCTCGAGCAGCGCCAGGCCGAACTCCTCCTTGAGGCTGCTGCAGACGTAGACCCCGGCCGCGCCGATGCCGTCCGCCCTGCCCGCCCGCACTGCCGCAAGCCAGACCGCGACGACGTCGTTGGGTCGGTGACCGGGCATCAGCAGGCCCGCAGCGGCCGCGGGGAACCGTGACAGCACCCCGGTGATGAGGTCGAGCTGCTCGCGTTCGTCCGGCGAGGGGTCGGCCAGGTCGCCGCCGACGATGAGCAGGTTGCACCGCTCGGACAGCTCGGTATCGCCGGCCCACGCCTCGACCAGGGTCGCCATCCCCTTGACGCGGTGCAGCCGCCCCACGCTGATCGCCAGCGGCAGCCCTCTGCGGTGCTCGGGCAGCGCGGCGACGAGCGCGTCGAGCTCGGCCAGGGCCGGGCCGGGCGTCCCGGCCCGCTCCAGCTCGGCGGCGGCGGCCGCACTGACTCCCAGGTCGACGCCCTCGGGCACCACGGTGAACCGGCTGGGCTGCCCGGCCACGTCCAGGCCGAGCAGCTCGCGCATGTCGTGCTGCAGCTCGGGGCGCGGGAAGAGGACGATGTGCGCGGAGTCCTCGGCCAGTCGTTGCACCAGGCGTGCGCGGAACCAGTAGTGCTCCTTTTCGTCCTCGGTGCCGAAGTTGCCCCGGTGCAGGGCGCCGGTCATGTCGAGGGCATGGATGACGGCGTGCGGGTCGGGCGCGAGGGTGAACACCACCGGGATGCCCAGCTCGCTGGCCACCTCGGCTGCGGCCAGACTGCCGACCTCCGCCATCCGGAGGTGCAGCACGTCGGCGCGGTGCGTCCGGAGCACGCGCCGGATCCCGCGTTCCGCAGCGACCCGGGACGGCCAGGCCTGCGCGGCTGAGGTCGTCTCGGCGAGCAGGGGCACCGGGGTCAGCAGGTGCCCGTCGGCCGGGGTGAGCGCTTCCAGGGCGGCACGCGCGGTGCCGCGGGAGAGGGTCAGCACGCGGCCGACACCGGACCCGGTCGCGAGCGCGTCACCCAGCCGGACCAGCAGCGTGGCGACGCCGCCGTTGTCCCCGGCGCCGGCCCGGCTGAGGTCGCGGTCGATGTCGGCATGCAGGAAGAGCTGGGCGACGGTCAGCCCGGGAGCGGCCTGGCCACGCTCGACGGCATCGAGGCCCAGGTCGATCGCAGCAAGCTGAGCCACGGTGCCCAGGTCGCCGTCGGCCCCGCCGAGCTGACGGACCAGCGCCACCCCGTCCGGGTCGTTCGGGCGATCACCGAGGGCAGCGACTGCGGTCATCACCACCATCGGGTCCTCGCGGGGGGCGACGGCCAGGTCGCGCAGCGCGCGGCCGGCGATCGGTCCGGGCACCAGTCCGAGGGTCTCGACCAGCCTGCTGCGGACCGCCGGGTCGGCCGACCCGACGAGAGCACCCTCGACGGCCAGGGCCACCTCCGCCGATGCCGAGGCGGACCACCGGGCCAGCGTGCGCTGGGCGAGGACGCCTGAAAACCCACCGCCCACGACGACCTCGACCAACCGGCCGATCGCGTCGAGTCGGGGCAGCCGGGCCTCGAGCGCCCAGCTCGCGTGCTCGCGCAGGAACGGCCGGTGGTGTGACAGCAGCTCGGACAGGACAGCATCAGCACCGTCGTCGAAGACCCGGGCAAGGGCGTGCACGGCCGCCACCGCGGTCAGCTCGTCACTCTCGTGGATCACCGCTGCCAGCACTCGCACCGCTTCCGGCCCACCCTCGGCGGCGGCGGCCGCCAAGCGGTCCCCGCTGCGCAACACGTCCACCACGAACGGCGCCTGCTGAACCTCGTCCAGGGTGCGCCGAAGAGACCGAGCCATGTGGCGTGTTCGGGCCCGGCGCGACATCGGATGGCCGAGATCGACTGGTCTGGACCACTGCACCCGCGCCCCGTGCTCGAGGGTCAGGCTGCTCCGAGGGTCACGCCCACTATCGAGGGCCGTTCGCCGTCCACGGGGTGCTGGCCGCCATGGCCATGGCGCGGCTCTTCACGAACGGGTCGGCCTGGTTGAACAGCCACGGCCGTCCGAACCACACGAATCCGTCGACGTACTGCGCCGCCTGCAGGCGTTGCGGCTCCGGCAGCCCCCACTGGGGGTCAGCCGGTCGCGGCGTCGGCGGGATGCCGAGAGTCACGCACCGCGTCATGCTGCGGGTGGTGCAGGTGCGGGCGTTGTTGCGCAGACCTCGGGGCGTTGCGGAGACCATGTCGCGCCACATCGTGGGGCGCCCGGACTTCGCGGTGTCGACGATGAAGTGCGGTGCGGCGTAGCCGTCGGCCACCAGCTCGGCGATGATCTCCATGCCGCGGTCGATGTTCTCTACCGGGCCTGTGTAGTGGGTCGAGTCGAGGGCGAAGCCCCGGGCGTGCTCGATGCCGCTGAGCTCGAGGATCTGCGCGCAGCGGAAGGACTCCTGCGCCGTGCCGTTCTCGCACCAGTCGGCCGCCCCCGCGTCGATGTAGACGGAGGTGTTCGGTAGGGCGCTGAGCGTCTGCGTGGCCCAGGTGAGCAGCTCGGACTTGACCGCGCGGTCTGGCGCGCAGAGCAGGAACGGGCCGTCGGGCTGCATGACGACGAGGGTGTGCGCGCTCCCGATGCCGGCCGCGAGCTCCTGGATATAGGTCCGGTAGCTCGCGGCCTCGGCAGCGGTGGTCGGGCGCTTGCACGCCTCGCCCTCCCACGGCACCATCCGGAAGACCGCCACCTGCGCGAGGGTCTCGGGGTTGCCGGCCTGGGAGGAGGCGACGTAGTCGGTCACGGTGGATCGGACCCGCGTGTCGGGCAGGTACTTGCCGTACCACTTGGTGCGGGGACGCTCGGCGATCGTCGCGAGCGCCGCCCGGGTCTGGCCCGTGGACCGGGTGTACGGACGCCACACCTGGTCCTGCGGTCCCCGGTAGATCCCCCATAGACGTCGCGCCAGCGGGTTCGTCGGGTTCTCCGGGTGCGGCTCGGACGGTGCGATCCACACGGGTTGCGATGTCGTACGAGCCTGGAGCGGCAGGTCCGTCGCGTCGGAGGGCGCAGCCTGCGCAGCGGCGGCCGGTGCCAGGAGCAGTGCGGCCGCCGCGAGGGTGCGGGCGAGGGGAACGAGGGCCATGCGTGCGCCTGTGCGGCAGTTCCTTCCGAGTCGGTGGTCGCCCCATGGTGTGGGAGCCCGCCGACCTGGCGCTCGGTTTTGAGGATTTCCGACCTCGCGCGTGAGGGCTAGGTGAAGTAGAGGTCCACCCCGGCCGGCGCCTCGAACATCGAGCGTGCCTTGTGAGGATCGATCCGGTGGGTCCCGAGGTGGTCGACCAGGAACGCCATCCCGTGCGGGGTCAGCCAGACGTAACGTCCGTCGCCGCACTGACGGGATCGGAAGCCTGCGTGGGTCTTCCAGCGGTGATGTCGTCTGCCGAGGGGGCCGGAGTTGTGGGAGCCGGTCTGCGGCCGATGCGGGGGACCGGTGTCGTCGTAGGCCGTGGGGTGGTCGTAGTCGACCCGGCGGCTGGTGGAGGTCGCATAGGGCCAGTAGTCACCACCGGTCCGGAGGTAGGTCTGCTCCTTGAGCGACTCGGGGTGCTCGTACGACGTCGAGCGCACCCGCGAGGACAGGTCGCGCACCGGACGGACCGTCAGCTTCGTCCGGCCCAGCAGTCCACAGAGGGCGGAGAGCGAGACGGGACCCAGACCCTCGACCCGCGCGACTGCATCGACGCCGCCCAGGGCGGCTTCGTGCAGGTGGACGTAGAGCACCGCCTTCGGAGCAAGCGGCGAGAGGTCCGCAGTGCGCAGGGCGTCGAGGAGGTCGGCCGGGAAGGCGGTCGCCCGACTGGGCGTGCTGTCCTCGTCCTCGTCCTCGTCGGCGGCGGTGGCCTGGTGCTCGACGAGGAGCTGTAGCAGCTCGCCCGGCCGAGCCAGGAATCCGAAGGCGATCGCCCGCAGCTCGTCGGCGCTGGCGTCCGGGTGGGCGGGCGCGATGATGTCGGCCACTCGTTGCACGGTCGCGCCGATCCAGACGGCGTCACCGGCCTCGATCCGCGCGATCACGGTGCGCAGGCCGAACTCATCGGTGCGGCTCAGGCCGACGTAGCGCCGGGCGCGCTCGGCCTCGATGCGCTCATCGTGGAGAGCGGGATCCGCCTCGATGATCGTGGCCTCGGCAACCGCAAGAACACGGCCCCCGGCCTCGTGGGCGATGATCCGCGCCACGGCAGCGTCCACGACACCGACGCGGTCGGCGGGCAGGTGGCGTGACAGCCTCGCCACACGGCGTGCGACGAAGACCTCGGCGTCGCCCGCGCACAGCACCGACCAGGTCCGGGGGAGTCGGTGCTGGAGGTCGAGCACGTCGGCCAGCGCGTTGCTCGTCGCGGTCACTCCGGTGCCGCGGGCGAGCGCGATCTCCCCGAGGCAGAAGTCCTGCACGCGGGGTGTGCTCTCGCCGCCGATGCGCACCAGCACGTTGCCGAGACGTCGCGCGTGCGAGCCGTCGGGTCCCTCGGTCGGGTCGGCCGTGTGCACCGCCGCCCACTGCGCGAGGACCTCGAGGTCGCGGACCTCGGCCAGTCGACGCTCCCGCACGGCACGGCTCGCCGCGGCCAGGAGGGCCGCTGCGTCGAGGTCGGGGAGCGTGTCGATCATGTGTTCGATTCTAGGGAAGCCCACCGACAACGGGTCGGCGCGGGTTCCACCGGCTGGAGGATCCAGTGTGGGTGGGAGCCCGAACCACGCGAAGAGCGAGTTCTCGAACCTGCTCAGCTCACTGATGCCCTGTGCGGTGACGGTCACGGTGATCAGACCGCTGGCGTGCCGTCGGCCATCGGCGCCGACCACGTACGCGCCGAAGGCCGGCTGACCGTTGGCCAGGGTCGGCACGAGTGAGAACTGCCGCGCGCCGAACAGCAGGGCCATGAAGCCACCGACCGGGTCCCGGCCGACGTACTCGAACGGGATCGGCGGCATCGACATGAAGACGTCGTCGGTCAGCAGCGCCACCACGGCGGCCACGTCGGCTGCCTCGTACGCCGCCACGAAACGGGCGACGAGCTCGCGTCCCGCCACATCGTCCAGCGGCAGCGGCTCGGCGCGGTCCGCCCACGTCGGCCGGGACCTCTCGAGCGTGGAACGGGCACGCTTGAGCGCGCTGGTGATCGAGTCGACGCTCCGGTCGAGGATGGCGGACACCTCCGTCGCCGGGAAGCCGAGCACGTCGCGCAGGACGAGGACAGCGAGCTGCAGTGGCGGCAGCACCTGGAGCGCAGCGACGAAGGCCAGCGAGATCGACGCCGTCTGCTCGTAGCGCGCCTCGGGTCCCAACGGCAGGTCGTAGGCCCCCTCGAGCATGGTCTCGGGGAACGGCTCCAGCCATGGCGCCTCACCCAGCCGGGTCGGCTCCGGCGCCGTCATCCCCGGCACGTCCCACGCCTTGGCCGGACGACGCTTCGAGCTCCGCAGTGCGTTGAGGCAGCGGTTGGTGGCGATCCGGTAGAGCCAGGTGCGGATCGAGGCGCGACCCTCGAATCCGGCCAGTCCCTGCCACGCACTGACCATCGTGTCCTGCAGGGCGTCCTCGGCATCCTGCAGCGAGCCGAGCATCCGGTAGCAGTGCACCAGCAGCTCGCGGCGGTGTGGCTCGGTCAGCGCCCGGAAGGCCTCGTCGTCGCCCGCCCGGGCCCGGGACATCAGGTCGTCCATGAGTTCACCCTCCTGCTCGTCGTGTCACCTCGTACCGACACCGGGCGTGCACCGAACTGGGCGCTCGGTCGGAGACCAGTTCCCTCACGGAGCGGGGTCTGGACCTACGTAGGCACCATCCCCGAGAAGGAGCACATCATGGGAACCATCGTGGTCAACACCAACATGACGCTGGACGGCGTGGTCGACAACCCCACCGGCGAGGACGGGCCGGGCGGAGGGTGGTTCAACGCCAAGTCGCCCGCCGACCAGGAAGCGTGGGCGGCGTTCGAGCTCGAGGAGGCCCGCGGCACCGATGCCCTGCTCCTGGGACGTACGACCGATGCGTGGTTCGGGACGCGCTGGAACGACCGCTCGGGCGAGTGGGCCGATCGACTCAACGCGCTTCCCAAGTACGTCGTGTCCTCCACCGTGACCGACACCGTGTGGGCCAACGGGACGGTGCTGAGCGGCGACGTCGCAGAGAGCGTGGCCCGCCTCAAGGACGAGGTGGACGGCAGGATCGTCGTCTTCGGCAGCCGGACGCTGGTGCAGACCCTGCTGGAGCACCACCTGGTCGACGAGCTGCGCCTCTTCGTCTTCGGGACGCTCGTCGGGCAGGGCGGACGGATGCTCGAGGCGGGTGCCCCCGCTTCGCTGCGGTTGACCCGTGCCGAACGGATCGGCGACGCCCTGCTCTTCGTCGCCTACGACGTCCTCCACGACTGAGCCCTCCCTGTGAGAGCCTGCCGCGGTGAGCCAGCCGATCGACCCCGCCTCCCTCCGCATCGCGCCGCTGACGCGCGCGCACGCCGAGGACATCGCGACGTGGGCCTACGAGGCGCCGTACGACGTCTACGACATGACGGGTGCCGAGCCCGACGAGCTGCTCGACCCGGCGGCGGGATTCCACGCATTGCTGGCGGGGGAGCAGCTCATCGGGTTCCGGTCCTTCGGGCCGGACGGCCAGGTGCCGGCGTGGGGCTACGACGACACCGCGCTCGACACCGGCGGTGGCCTGCGGCCCTCGCTCACCGGCCGGGGACTCGGTCGCGCGGTCATCTCCGCAGGTCTCGACTTCGGACGCGCGCAGCTCGCTCCCGCGGCGTTCCGGGTCACGGTCGCGTCGTTCAACCTGCGTGCGCTACGTGTCGTCGAGTCGCTCGGCTTCGAGCGGGTCGGGAGCTTCGCCGCTGCCCGCGACGGTCGGCCGTTCGACGTCCTCGTCCGGCGCGAACGCTAGACGTCGAAGCCGCGTCAGATCAGCCGGGCGTGGCCGGGAGGCACGGCGTCCGGGTGCAGGATCCCGGCCAGCGCCTCGACGCCGTCGACCAGACGCGGGCCGGGCCGGGCGAACTCGCCGTCGGCGTCCACGGCCCAGACGGGCACGCCGGGGAAGCGGTGGCGTACGTCCGCCGCAAGAGCGGCACAGCCGGCGAGGTCGAAGCCGCACGGCGCGCACACCACCACGTCGGGTGCGGAGGCGACCGCCTCCTCCCACGTGATGCGGGTCGACCGGGTCCCCGCGACGCCGAGCGTCGGCTCGCCACCGGCGAGCGCGACCATCTCCGGGATCCAGTGGCCGGGCGCGAAGGGCGGGTCGGTCCACTCGAGCACGAGGACGCGCGGGCGCGGGCGGTCGGCGACCCGGGCCGCGACCCCGGCGAGGCGCTCCTCCAGGGAGGCGACGAGGGACGCCGCCGCGTCGACCCGGTCCGTACGCCGACCGATCTCCGCGATCGAGGCCAGCACGTCGTCGAGCGTGTGCGGGTCGATGGTCGCGACGTCGGCCCGGCACCCCAGGTGGGACAGCGCGGCGTCGACGGTGGTGACGTCGATCGCGCACACGGCGCACAGGTCCTGGGTCACCACGAGGTCGGCGTCGAGCTCCGCGAGCGCGCCCGCGTCCAGTCGGTAGAGGTCCTCGCCCGCGGCCAGGGCCGCTCCGACGAAGTCGTCGATCTCCTGCGGCGTGAGGCCCTCGGGCATCGCCGACGTCGACACCACCCGACGCTCGCGCGCGGCGGGAGGGTGGTCGCACTCGAACGTCACGCCGACCACGTCGTCGCCGGCGCCGAGCGCGAAGAGGATCTCGGTGGCCGACGGGATCAGTGACACGATGCGCACCCCGCGAGGATAGGCGGCACCTGAGAGGCTGCGGTCCATGAAGGACTGCGTCTTCTGCAAGATCATCTCGGGCGACCTCGACGCCCACCTCGTGCTGGAGACCGACGACCTGGTCGCGTTCCTCGACACCCGCCCGGTGTTCAAGGGCCACGTGCTGCTGGTCCCGCGCCAGCACGTCGACACCCTGCCGGACCTGCCGGCGGTCCTGCGGGACCCGTTCGTCGAGGCCGCGCAGCGGATCGCGACCGCCGTGATGGACGCGCTCGGTGCGCAGGGGTCGTTCGTCGCGATCAACAACACCGTCAGCCAGTCGGTGCCGCACCTGCACCTGCACGTGGTGCCGCGCACCAAGGGCGACGGGCTGCGCGGCTTCTTCTGGCCGCGCACGAAGTACGCCGACAGCGAGGCGGCGGCGTACGCAGAGAAGCTGCGCGATGCCCTGGCCTGAGTGGACCTGGGGCTGACGCGGCTCAGACCTGACCGCTGCCGATCGTGTCGCGCTCGGACTGGTCGGAGTCGTCGAGGGCGGCGCGGAAGGTCCAGGGTTCGTCGCGTCGTCTCAGCGGATTGCCGGTGGCCCTGGCTCCGAGGACGAACGCCGCTGTGCCGACGACCAACCCGGCGAGGACGTCCACGAAGAAGTGCCAGCCGAGATAGACGGTCGCCACCATCGTCAGGGCGAGGAAGGTCCAGGCCGCGGCCCGGACCACCATGGGCAGACGCATCGCCTCGACGACGAGGCAGATGGTGAGCATCACGGCGACGTGCAGCGACGCGAAGGCTGCGATGGTCTGGACCGTGTGGGTGTCCCACGGGCCGCCGAGGACCTCGACGCGGTCGGCGAGCAGCACGTCTCGTACGGAGGTGTTGGGGGTGTGGGGCAACCCTGCGAACCACCCGGGCGCGGAGTACGTCGGCCCGAGCGACGGCACGGCGTAGTAGAGGACGGCGCCCAGCAGCCAGTCGATCGAGATGGCCGTGACGTACCACGCCCCTGCGTGCGAGCGGCGCGTCCACACCAGCGCGATGGCCAGGCTCGCGGGGACGAGGCCGATCCAGATCAGGTAGACCGAGGCCATCACCCAGTTGGCCCACGTGGTGCCGAGCGCCTCGTGCAGGACGACCGCCGGGTTGTGGCCGAACCACAGCAGCCGGTCGAGCTGCGCGAGCTCGGGATCGGCGATCCGGTCTGTCACGAACGGCACATAGCTCTTGAGGTTGCGGAAGGCGACGTAGGCGACGTACCAGGTGACGAGCCCGCTCAGGGTGAACATGATCTGCTCGCGGTTCCAGCGCTCGACCAGCACCGCCCGCAGGGTCGGGCGACCCGCGGCTCCGCCGCGCCGGACCAGCAGGACCCAGCGCGTGAGGACGTCGAGCGCGACGGCCGACGCCACGATGACGGGCAACCGGAACCAGGTCGGCAGGGATGCGCCGTCGGGGTCGCGCAGCGGCAGGTGGAAGGTCCACGCCACCAGCGCTGCTGCCATCGCCATCGCGGCCGCCACGACAGCGGCAGCCCGGAACTCCCTCCGACCCATGTGCACACGGTAGCGACGGAAGGCGACAAGTGGCACTTCGCTGCGCACGACCCCCCACAACTGGTCACGTGGTGCAACCGATCTGGCCCCCGGTGCGTCTCCCCCTCAGACAGAGGGGGACACCATGCGACACCTGCACATCTCGGGACTTGCTGCCACGGCGGCGGCTGCCGCGCTCGGACTCGCGGTCGCCGCTGCGCCCGCCGGCGCGCGGCTGCCGGACGGGGACGCCCGTACGACGTTGCCGGTGCCGACCACCGCCACCGTGACCGCCGCCCAGCTCGGGCCGGACTCGGTGGTCGCGGTCGTGACGCACGGCCGTTTCGAGAAGCTCGACGCCGACGGGCTGGCGCGGTCGCTCGAGGTGATCACCCCCGACGGCGTGCGCCACCCGGTCTACTCGGTGGCCGTGGAGGAGTCCCGGCGCGGCTGGTATCGCGGCGACTTCACCCTCAGCGACTGGCGCCCCGAGCTGCACACGGCCCTGCTGCGCGTCTCGCTCGGCGCCGACGGCGACAAGCTCGTGGCGTACGACGTCACGACCGGCGCCATGCGGGAGGTCGCGACGCCGCGACGGGCCAGCACCGTCGCCCTCGCTCCCGACGGCTCCGGCGTCCTGCTGACCACCTACTCCGCAGGCCGCAACGGCGGCCGCGTCGGGCACCTCGGGTGGGACGGCACGAGGACGTGGTTCCCCGCCTCGGGCGACGGCTCGGCCATCACGTCCGCGGACGGCCACACCCTGGTGACGACCGAGGGGCAGACGTGGTGGGTGACCGACCTCGCCGCGCGAACGAGCGTCCAGGTCGCCACCCGCGGCTACTGCACCCCGCACCGCTGGGCCGACGCCGACTCCGTCGTCGCCTCGTGCGGCAACCGGCGCGGCAGCCAGCTGCGCCTGATCGACCTCGACGGCACCTCGGTGCCGCTGGGCGTCCGCCACACCATGCGTCCCGCACGCACCGGGCCGCCGGTGATGGACGACGCCGACGTCCGCACCGTGCAGGGTCGCGACTACTACGAGTCGTACGGCGGCTGTGGCGGCGCGATCCTCACCCGCCAGACGCCAGCGGGTGACGTGAGGCGGGTGCGCGTCCCCGGGGACGAGGGCGTGCTCTCGCTCATCGGCACGCGCGGCGACCGGCTGCTGATCGCCCACATCGACGACGACTGCGGCTCGCCCGGCGCGCGCAGCGTGCTCAGCCTCTTCGACCCGGTGACCAGGGCCGAGACCCACCTGACGGACCTGAAGCGCTCCGAGTCGTGGCGCGAGGTCCTCGCCGCGACCGAGGTGCGGGCCTGGATGGGGTGATGCCCCGCACCGGGCTCGCGACGCTGCCCGCCAGACTGCTCGCCACCCTCCTCTCCACGGTGCTCGCCGCGTCTTCCCTCGCGGCGTGCACGCCTGCCCCGGCGTCGACGCCCGAGCCCGCAGCCACTCGCGCCGATGAGCCGGTGCCGGTCACCGCCACGGTCACGGAGGGGCAGCTCGGCCGCGGATCGACGATCGCCGTGATCGGCAACGTCTGGGAGCAGGCCGACCCGCCCGCGAACCCCACGACCTCGCTCGAGGTGATCACGCCCGACGGCGTCCGGCACCCGGTGTGGTCCTCTCCGCTCACCGTGGACGACGGCTACGTCGCGGGTGACTTCGTGCTCGCCGACTGGCGTCCCGAGCTGCACACGGCCTTGGTGAGGGTGACTCGCGACGGACATGCCTACGACACGGTGGTGTCGTACGACCTCACGACCGGCGCCACGCACGAGGTCGGCCTCCCGAGACGCGCCATCTCCGCCGCCCTCGACCCCGACGGCACCGGCCTCCTGATGACCCTCTACGGCAAGGGTCCGGCCGCCCGCACCGTCGCCCAGGACTGGGACGGCGCGCGCACCCGGCTGCCCGGCACCGGCGGCTACCCGATGACATCGGTGGACGGCCGCACCCTGGTGAGCCCGGCAGGCGAGCGACGCGACTGGTCGATCGTCGACCTGGAGCAGCGAACGGCCACTGAGCTGACCCCGCCCGGCACCTGCAGCCCCATCCGCTGGCTCGACGAGGACAGCGTCCTGACCAGCTGCTACGCCGACGGCGGCAACACGCTGCGTGCCGTGCACCTCGACGGCGGCTCGACCGTCCTCGGGCCGTTCCACCGCATCGACAACGCCGGCCGGGTCGACGTGACGCAGGACGGCGACCTGGTGCGGGCCGGCGGCAGCAGCTGGCGCCAGGCCTGGGCGCGCAGGGGCGGCGTGCTGACCCAGCAGGTCGGGGCCGGCCCGGTCGCCCGCGTGCCGGGCACCGCCGGCCTCTGGCACCTGGGTCGCGCCGGAGGCGGCAGGCTGCTGCTGGCGCGCAGCGGCAACCTGCTCGAGGCCCCCCGGACGCGAGGCGTGCTCGAGCTGTTCGACACCGCGACCGGCACGAGGGACGTGCTGCTGCGCCTCGAGCGGCGGGAGGCGTGGCGCTCGGTGATCGGCGCCACCGAGGTCAGGGCGTGGAACCCGTGAGGACTAGGGTCGGCGCGAAGAGATCGCCGAGCTGAGGAGTCATCGAGATGGGTCGTTTCGACCGCCGCGTCGCCGTCATCACCGGAGCAGCACGAGGCATCGGCTTCGGCATCGCGCAGCGCTTCGCCAGCGAGGGAGCCTCGATCGCGGTCCTCGACCTCGACGAGGCCGCCGCCCAGGACGCGGCCGGCCGGCTCGAGCTGACCGAGGGAGCGCAGGCGATCGGCGTGGGCTGCGACGTCGTGGACTTCGCTGCGGCGGAGGCCGCCGTCCAGCGTGTCGTCGACGAGCTCGGCGGGATCCACATCCTCGTCAACAACGCCGGCGTCACCCGCGACAACCTGCTCTTCAAGATGACCGAGGACGACTGGGACATGGTCATGGGCGTCCACCTCAAGGGCGTCTTCAACATGACCAAGGCCGCGCAGTCGCGCTTCGTGGAGCAGAAGTACGGCAAGATCCTCAACCTCTCCAGCGTCTCCGCCCTCGGCAATCGCGGGCAGGCCAACTACTCGGCCGCCAAGATGGGCATCCAGGGCCTGACGCGCACCCTCGGCATCGAGCTCGGCCCCTTCGGCATCACCGCCAACGCGATCGCGCCCGGGTTCATCGCGACGGAGATGACCGACGCGACCGCGCGCCGGCTCAAGATGGAGCCCGAGGAGCTGCAGCGGCTCAACGCCGAGGCCACGCCCGTACGCCGGGTCGGTCAGCCCGAGGACATCGCCGCCGCCGCCGCGTTCCTGTGCAGCGACGATGCGTCCTTCGTCACAGGCCAGACTCTCTACGTCGACGGTGGGCGCAAGCTCGGCTGAGCGTGACGTCGAGTGACCCACTCGACGTGACGTGACCCACGTCACGCCCCTGACACGCAGGAGCGCAATCCAAGGCATGTTGCCTTTTTGCGCACTCGTGAATCGTCTGCCACTTTGGATGACGGTCGAGAGCACCCACAGGACGTCTCGGAACGCCCTGCTGGCGCCGGCCGCATCTTTTTCGAAGCCGTGTCTGACGACACTCGCCCCGGACAACGCCGAATCCTGCCCGACCGGGGCGGCCCCCGAGAACATCGAGGGCAGGAGTGGGGGACCCACAGGTTCCACTGCCGACGTACGTCATCGGCTCGGGGTTAAGCCACCCATGGGTGGCGGGGCACTTTCCAGCCCTCATCCGACAGCTCACCTCACAGGCGTGGGAAAGGAACAACCATGCCTGCGACCCCTCGTACGGCGCGAGCCTCCGCGCTCGCCCTCGCCGGTCTCGGCCTCACCGCATCCGCGTTGACCGCCGTGCCTGCAACCGCCGCCACCAGCGGTGAAAGCCAGCAGATCACGACGACCACCCACGCGGAGCCCAAGGTCCGGGCCCGCACGGTCGCCCAGCGCGTCAGCTCTCGCGTCGTCTCCGCCAAGGACATCGCGATGCGTCAGCGCGGCGACGCCTACGCCTACGGTGCGGCCGGCCCCGACCGGTTCGACTGCTCCGGCCTGGTCTTCTACAGCTTCCGCCGCGCGGGCTTTGCGGTGCCGCGTACGTCGGGTGCGCAGGCCGGCTTCACCCGCCGGATCGCCAAGCAGGACATGCGCGCCGGCGACCTGATGTTCTTCTACGGGAGCGGCGGCGTCTACCACGCCGCGATCTTCCTCAAGTGGTCCCGCGGCCACGCCGTGATGGTCCACTCGCCGGGCTCCGGCCAGCGCGTCCGGATCGCCGTGCCGTGGACCTCGAGCTGGTTCGGCGGCACCCTGCGACACCGGTGACAGGCGGTCGTTGGTAGGCAGGTCCTGCTGATCTACCCTGTGGCGCGCCTTCCCCCGACAGGGGAGGCGCGCCCTCACACTGCAAGGCAGAATCCCCCGCTCGAACGGAGTCCCCCGTGCGTCACCGTCTTCACCCGTACTCGCTCAAGGGAGTCGTCGCCACGCTCGTCGCGGCCTCGCTCCTGCTCGCCGGCTGCGGCGGCGGAGGCGACGACGAGGCGCCCAGCGCGTCGGCACCGTCGACGCCCACCTCGTCCGAGACGAGCGAGCCGCCGGCGCCGACGTACTGGCCCCTGACCGGCCTCGAGCGCACCGCCGACGCACCGACGCACCCCGTGATCGTCACGAAGGTCGACAACACCTCCTCGAGCGCCCCGCAGGTGGGCCTCGGGTCGGCGGACATGGTCGTCGAGGAGCTCGTCGAGGGCGGCTACACCCGGCTCGCGGCGTTCTACTACTCGAAGGTCCCGCCCAACATCGGGCCGGTGCGCTCCATGCGTGCCAGCGACATCAGCATCGTGCCGGACGGCGCGACCGTCGTGACCAGTGGCGCCGCCGCGATCACGATCAAGCGCATCAACGGCGCCGGCATCCCGTGGGTCACCGAGGGTGCGGCCGGCGTCTACCGCGACAACTCGCGCTCGGCGCCCTACAACCTCTTCGCGCACCTCTCCGACATCGCCAAGCGGCTCAAGAGCAAGGACGAGCCGCCGGCCTACCTGCCCTGGGGCACGGAGGACGACCTGCCCAAGGGCGGCAAGGCCAGCACGCTGACCGCGGACTTCGGCGGGCACTCGACCACCTGGCAGTTCCAGAAGGGCGGCTACGTCAACACCGACTCGTACGCCGCAGAGGGTGACCAGTTCCCGGCCGACTCGGTCCTGGTCCTCCGGGTCAAGATCGGCGACGCCGGCTACCGGGACCCCGCCGGCTACCCGGTGCCCGAGACGAAGTTCGAGGGCACTGGCCCCGCCATGCTCTTCCACGGGGGTCGCCTCATCCGTGGCACCTGGAAGAAGGACGGCCTGACGGGCGCCATCGAGCTGGCCACCAAGGGCGGCGAGCTCAAGGTCCCGGCCGGGCACACCTGGGTCGAGCTGCTGCCGGCAGAGAACGGCAACCTCACGTTCGCGAAGTGACCTCGCCGCTCTCGAGGAGCTGGCGCAGTCCGGCCATGATGAAGCCGATGGCCGCATCGACCCGCGCTGCCGCGGCTGCGGGGTCGTCGCTCACCGCGACGGACCCGCCGGCTGCCGACAGGGCGCCGAAGAAGATGCGGGTGAAGGTGTCGAGCATCTGCTCGTCGAGGCCCCACTCGTCGCCGGCCAGGACCGAGCGCACGATCTCGTCGACGATGGCGTAGGTCGAGCGCTCCTCCTGCTCGCGGAAGCGCTCGTGCCCCAGCACTGACGGGCCGTCAGAGATCACGACCTGGCGATAGCCCGGCTCCTGCACGGCCTCGAGGAAGGCGCGCAGCCCCGCCCGGGCCTTCTCCCACGGGTCGTCGTGGCCCTCGGTCGCGGCGCCGATGCTGGCCGTGGCACGTGACTCGACGCGCTCGAAGGCGGCTTCGAAGATCGCCTGCTTGCCGCTGAAGTGGTGGTAGAGCGCGCCCTTGGTGACGTCCGCCCCGGCAACGATCGCGTCGAGCGAGGTCGCGGCGTAGCCGTGCTCGGTGAAGAGCTGCTCGGCCACGTCGACGAGCGCGCGCTTCGTGGACTCCGAGAACCGCTGCCGCCGGGTCTTCATAGGCGGCACTGTAGGTGACCCGACTCACGGCGGACGGGTTTGTCCTCACCCGTCGTCGCTGGGCATACTGAAAGTACGTACCATCGGTATGTCACAGAGGAGACCGCCATGACCTGGAAGTCCCACCACCGCCGAGCCGACGTCCTCCGCGACGTGATCACCACCGCTGACTCGCGCCTCGACGGCACCGCCCCCGCACTCCTCCCCATGGATGTGGAGGGCGTCACCGAGACCTTCGGCGACGAGCTCACCCTGCTCGGCGCCCTGCAGCTGCGCTGGCACACCCGCCTGGCCGGGCACGTCGAACGCCGACTGAGCGACCAACCGCTCGACCTCGAGGGCGCCGTCGCCCTCGCCTGGCTCGGCGCCGCCGACGACCTGCCCGGGATCCGGGCCGTCCTCGACCACTACGCCTCCCACCCGACCGACCCCGAGATGGCCCGGGTGATGTCGGTCGCCACCGGCAAGGAGCACGAGATGCTCGCCCTCATGGCCGGCCGCGCGAGTGCCCCCGGGCCCGCGGCCCAGCGCGTGGGCCGGGCGATCGAGCTCGGCGCACGTACGTCGTACGTGCCGCGTCGACGCTCGCCCCGCGACGCCGCCCCCACCTCGCTGGTCGACCGGATCCGGTCAGTGCTGGCCGCCTGAACCTCCGGTCGTCCGCGCGGAAGGTTGCCGGGTCGGCCATAGTGGAGGGCATGCAGCCTGCGTCGGGAATGCTGCTGGTGGCGACACCGGCACTCCAGGACCCCAACTTCGTCGACACGGTCGTGCTGCTTCTCGACGTCAACGACGAGGGTGCCCTCGGCGTGGTGCTCAACCGCCCGTCGCAGGTCCTGGTCGCCGACGTGCTCGAGCCGTGGCGCGAGGTCGTGGCCGAGCCCGAGGTCCTCTTCCGCGGTGGACCGGTCGGCACCGACGGCGCCCTCGCCGTGGCGCGGCTCCGCGACAGCGAGGCGACACCCCTGGGCTGGCGTCCGGTCGCCGGACTGCTCGGGATGGTGGACCTCGACACCCCCACCGAGCTCGTCGACGGTTCCGTGACCGCGATGCGGGTCTTCGCCGGCTATGCCGGGTGGGGCGCCGACCAGCTGGCGAGCGAGGTCGACGAGGGCAGCTGGTACGTCGTCGGCTCCGAGTCGGGCGATGCGTTCCGGGGCGACACCAGCGGCCTGCGCCGCGACGTGATGCGGCGCCAGCCGGGGATGCTGGCCTGGCACGCGAACCGTCCCGTCGACCCCGACCTCAACTGAGCGCCAACATCTTCTTGTGGGTCCGTCCGCGTTAGGCTTCCCGTCATGAGCACCATCGGATTCTCGCCGGGCACCACGACGATCGAAGAGCGTCAGACGGTCCCGACCGACGAGGGCGATCACGAGCGGTTCTCCCACTACGTGCCCAAGGACAAGCTCACCGAGGCGATGGTCATGGGCACCCCCGTGATCGCCCTGTGCGGGAAGGTCTGGGTGCCGTCGCGTGCCCCGGAGAAGTTCCCCGTGTGCCCGGACTGCAAGGAAGTCTGGGAGTCGATGAAACCCGGCGACAAGCCCGGTGACGGTTCGGGCGGCTCGGGTCCCGAGGCGTGACGGGGCGCCCCGACGCGCCCCTGCCTCCCGCGTGGCCCGACCGGGCCGCCTGGGGCACTGCGCCCTCGCTGCGTGCCTGGCAGCAGGCGGCGGTCGACGACTACCGCGCCCGCCAGCCGCGTGACTTCCTCACCGTCGCCACGCCCGGAGCCGGCAAGACGACGTTCGCCCTGACCGTGGCCGCCGACCTGCTGAGCCGCCGCGTCGTCGACCGGATCACGGTGGTCGCGCCGACGGAGCACCTCAAGACGCAGTGGGCCGAGGCCGCCGCGCGTGCCGGCATCCCCATCGACCCGGCCTACTCCGCGGGCAAGGGCAAGACGTCCGACGACTACGTCGGGATCGCGGTGACGTACGCCGGTGTCGCGGTGAACCCGCTCGCGATGCGCATCCGCACCGAACGCTTCAAGACGCTCGTGATCCTCGACGAGATCCACCACGCCGGCGACGCGATGTCGTGGGGGGACGGGGTGCGTGAGGCCTTCGACCCCGCCACCCGCCGGCTCTCGCTGACCGGCACGCCGTTCCGCTCCGACATCAACCCGATCCCGTTCATCACCTATGCGCCCGGCGACGACGGCATCCCCACCTCGACGGCCGACTTCACCTACGGCTACGCCCAGGCGCTGACCGACCACGTCGTGCGCCCGGTGCTGTTCATGGCCTACTCCGGCGAGATGCAGTGGCGCACCCGCGCCGGCGACGAGATCGTCGCCCGGCTGGGGGAGCCACTCACCAAGGACATGCACGCCCATGCGCTGCGCACGGCCCTCGACCCGCTGGGGTCGTGGATGCCTGCGGTGCTGGAGGCGGCGGACACGCGTCTCTCGGAGGTACGCCGCCACGTCCCCGACGCCGGCGGCATGGTGATCGCCAGCGACCAGGACACCGCCCGCGCCTATGCGGCGCTGTTGAAGAAGATCAGCGGCGAGTCGCCGACCGTGGTGCTCTCCGACGAGAAGGGCGCGTCGAAGAAGATCGCGACCTTCACCGAGTCGGACAAGCGCTGGATGGTCGCGGTCCGGATGGTCTCCGAGGGCGTCGACGTGCCGCGCCTCGCGGTGGGGGTGTGGGCGACCACGACCTCGACGCCACTCTTCTTCGCCCAGGCCGTCGGTCGCTTCGTGCGCGCCCGCTCGCGCGGCGAGACCGCCTCGGTGTTCTTGCCGTCGGTGCCGCACCTGCTGGAGTTCGCCTCGGACATGGAGGCGCAGCGCGACCACGTGCTGGGCCGCCGCATCACCGACGAGGACGACATCTTCGCCGCCGAGAACGACCTGCTCGCGCAGGCCAACGCGGGGGAGGGCGCCTCCGACGAGCTGGAGATGTCGTGGGAGGCCCTCGGCTCGACGGCGTCCTTCGACCACGTCCTCTACGAGGGCGCCCAGTTCGGGCACTCGGGCGAGGTGCACGTCGGGTCGGAGGAGGAGATGGACTTCCTCGGCATCCCCGGCCTGCTCGAGCCCGACCAGATGCGCGCGCTGCTGCACTCGCGGCAGAGCGAGCGCGCCCGCCGGCGTACGAGCGAGGGCACGGGTGACCGGGTGGTCGAGTCCGTCGAGCAGCTCAGCACCCACCAGCAGCTCGGGGTGCTGCGCCGCGAGCTCAACGGGCTCGTCGCCGCGTGGCACCACCGCACCGGCCAGGCGCACGGGATCACCCACTCGGCGCTGCGCAAGGAGTGCGGCGGCCCCCCCGCGGCCGTCGCCAACGCCGTCCAGCTCGGCGAGCGGATCAACCGGATCCGCGAGTGGGCGATGAAGCAGACCTCCTGACGGGTCCGCTGGTCGCTAGGGTCGGTCCGTGCCTTCGGAGACCTCCCAGACGCTCGACCGCGGCCTGCGCGTGCTGCGGGTGCTGGCCGAGAGCCCCGAGGGGCTGACCGTCACCGAGCTGTCCGGTCGGCTGGAGGTCAACCGCACCGTGGTCCACCGCCTGGTCAGCACGCTGGAGCAGCACGGCCTGGTGCGACGCGACGCCCGGGGGCGGCTGTTCGTCGGGCTCGGTGTGCTGCACCTCGCCAGCGCCGTCCAGCCGCTCCTGCGCGACCTCGCGATGCCGGTGCTCCGCACGCTCGCGGACACGCTCGGCTCGACCGCGCACCTCACGGTGGCCGACGGCGACGAGGCGCTGGCGCTGGCGGTGGTCGAGCCGACGTGGACCGACTTCCACGTGTCCTACCGGGTCGGCGCACGCCACCCGCTGTCGCAGGGGGCGGCAGGGAAGGCCATCGCGCTGCTCGACGTCGACGAGCCGGCGTACGCCGTCACGAGCGGCGAGCTGCAGAGCGGCGCCCGCGGCCTGGCTGCGCCGGTCCGTGGCGTCGACGGGCTGCGTGCGAGCGTCGGGATCGTGACGCTGGACGGTGCCATCGACGAGGAGTTCGTCGCGCCGCAGGTGATCGCCGCGGCCCGCGAGGTCGGCGCACGCCTCAGGTGAGGGCGGCCGCCCGGGCGAGCGGCACGACCCGGAACGGGATCTGGGTCGCGAGCGCGATCACCGTCGTGGACCGGTCGATGCCGGGCTCGGTGAGCACCAGGTCGATCACCCGCTGGAGGTCGGCGTTGGAGCGGGCGACGACCCGCGCCCACATGTCGCCGACGCCGGTGATCGTGTAGGCCTCGAGCACCTCGGGGATCCTCGACAGGTGCGTCGCGACCGCGTCGTGGCCGCTCTTCCCGCCCGATCCCTGACGGATCTCGAGGGTCAGGAACGCCATCACCGGGAAGCCGATCGCCTCGGGGGAGAGGTCCGGCCCCCACCCGGTGATCACCCCGGCCGTGACGAGCTTGTCGAGCCGCGCCTGCACGGTGCCGCGCGCGATGCCGAGCCGACGGCTGGCCTCGAGCACCCCGAGGCGTGGCTCGCTGGCGAAGATCTCGATCAGCTTGCTGTCGATTGCGTCCATCTTCGCCTCGATCGTGTGCAAAGTGTCCAATGTTTCGACGTACTGTTGCACACCTTGCCGCATCTTCGGCAGGGTTGGCCCCATGACGACTGACATCGCCTCGACCGGTGGCGCCCTGACCGTGGACGAGATGAAGGCCGACCTGTCCCTGGAGCAGCTGCGACAGCTCGTCGGCCTCGTGGAGTACGACGCCGACGCCGACCCCTTCCCGGTGACGGGGTGGGACGCGATCTGCTTCGTGGTCGGCAACGCGACGCAGGCCGCCCACTACTACGCCTCCGCGTGGGGCATGGAGCTCATCGCCTACACCGGCCCCGAGAACGGCACCCGCGACCACAAGTCCTTCGTGCTCAAGTCGGGCTCGATCAAGTTCGTCGTGAGCGGCGCCGTGTCGCCCGACAGCCCGCTGATCCAGCACCACGCCAAGCACGGCGACGGCGTCGTCGACATCGCCCTCGAGGTGCCCGACGTCGACCAGTGCATCGCCCAGGCCCGCAAGGCCGGCGCCACCGTGCTGCGCGAGCCGGAGACCGTCAGTGACGAGCACGGCTCGGTCCGGATCGCTGCCATCGCCACCTATGGCGAGACGCGCCACACGCTGGTGCAGCGGACGGTCGACGGCCAGACCTACGCCGGGCCCTACCTCCCCGGCTACGTCACCGCCACGCAGCGCTGGGGCAAGAAGGACGGCGAGCCCAAGCGCCTCTTCCAGGCCCTCGACCACATCGTCGGCAACGTCGAGCTCGGCAAGATGGACGAGTGGGTCACCTACTACAACAAGGTGATGGGCTTCGTGAACATGGCAGAGTTCATCGGTGACGACATCGCCACCGACTACTCGGCGCTGATGTCGAAGGTCGTCGCCAACGGCAACCACCGCGTGAAGTTCCCGCTCAACGAGCCCGCGATCGCGAAGAAGAAGTCGCAGATCGACGAGTACCTCGAGTTCTACGACGGCCCCGGCGCCCAGCACCTCGCCGTCGCGACCGGCGACATCCTGGCGAGCGTCGACGCGCTGCGCGCCAACGGCGTGGAGTTCCTCAACACCCCGGACTCCTACTACGAGGACCCCGAGCTGCGGGCCCGCATCGGCGAGGTCCGGGTGCCGATCGAGGAGCTCAAGCGGCGCGGCATCCTCGTCGACCGCGACGAGGACGGCTACCTCCTCCAGATCTTCACCAAGCCCCTCGGTGACCGACCGACGGTCTTCTTCGAGCTCATCGAGCGCCACGGCTCCCTCGGCTTCGGCAAGGGCAACTTCAAGGCGCTCTTCGAGGCCATCGAGCGCGAGCAGGACGCCCGCGGCAACCTGTGACCCGGGAGGATCGAGACCGGATCGCTCCGGTGGTCGTCCTAGGGTGATCGCATGATGATCCGACCGGCCGAGCTGGCCGCGATCAAGGCCGGCACGATCGACCTCGCGTTCCGGCGCTGGGCGCGACCGCGGGTCGTGGTCGGCACCCGGATGCGTACGGGCGTGGGGTTGCTCGAGGTCACCTCGGTCGAGCAGGTGAGCATCGCCAGCCTGCGGGCCGAGGACGCCCGCCGCGCGGGTGCGCCGTCGCTGGCCGCGCTGAAGAAGGCGCTCTCCGCCCGCTCGAGCGACCCGGCGTGGCGGATCGGACTCGTGTACGCCGGCGCCGACCCGCGTGAGGCGCTGCGGTCTGCCGTCCCGGATGCCGACGAGGTCGCCGCGATCATCGCGCGCCTCGATCGGCTCGATGCGTCGTCGACGTACGGCGCGTGGACGCGCGAGACGCTCGACCTGATCGACCTCAACCCCACCGTCCGCGCCCCCGACCTGGCGGCGCAGGTGGGCCGGGAGACGCAGGACTTCAAGAAGGACGTCCGCAAGCTCAAGGAGCTCGGCCTGACCGAGTCGTTGGCGATCGGCTACCTGCTGTCGCCCCGCGGGGAGGCGGTCGTCGACGCCGGGCTGCCCGCGCCTCGGGAGCGAGCCCCCCGCGAGACCGGCACCCCGCTGCCGCGCAGCATCGGCGCCCCCGCCACGCGCGCTCTGCGCGACGTCGGCGTCACCACGCTCGAACAGGTGTCGACGTACTCGGCCGAGCAGCTCGCCGCGATGCACGGGGTCGGACCGATCGCGATCGCGCGCCTGCGCGAGGCGCTGGCCGAGCTCTAGGCTCAGTGGGCGATCAGGCCCACACCCAGCGTGCCCATCACGACGGCGATCCCGGAGTCGAGCACGCGCCAGGCCGTGGGCCGGGCGAACAGGCCGCGGAGCAGTCGCGCGCCGTAGCCGAGGCCGAAGAACCAGAGCACGCTCGCCACGAGGGTGCCGGACACGAACCACCAGCGGTCGGTGCCGAAGCTGTTGGCGACGGTGCCGAGCATCAGCACGGCGTCGAGGTAGAAGTGCGGGTTGAGCCACGTGAGGGCCAGGGTCAGCATGACCGCGCGACCGGTCGTCATCGCCGTGCCGTCACCCGACTCGAGCGTGCCGGGGCGCCACGCGCGCATGGCCGCGTGCACGCCGAAGGCGATCAGGTAGACGCCGCCGAGCACCTGGGCGGCGGGCAGGACCGCCGGCCAGCGCTCGAGGACGACGCCGAGCCCGGCGACACCGGCGGTGATCGCCACGACGTCCGACACCAGGCACGTCAGCACGATGGGGAGGACGTGCTCGCCGCGAATCCCCTGACGCAGGAGGAAGGCGTTCTGCGCGCCGACGGCAACGATGAGAGCGAGTCCGGTGAGAAGACCGGTGAGAGCAACCTGGAACATGTGGTCAACGGTAGGACGCGCCTGCGCCACAATCCAGCGAACTATTCTGACGAATCATTAGGATCTCTAACTATGAAAGACATCACTCAGCTCGATCCTGTGGCGCTGCGCACACTGGCCGTGGCAGTGCGCCTCGGGACCTTCGAGGCGGCCGCCCGGGACCTGCACGTCACCCCCTCCGCGGTGAGCCAGCGGATCAAGGCGCTGGAGACGCGGATCGGCCGGGTCCTGCTCCACCGGGTCAAGCCGCTCGAGCCCACCGAGGCCGGCCTCGTGCTGGTCCGGCTCGCCACCCAGACCGAGCTGCTGGAGCGTGAGGCGGTCGCCGAGCTGGTCGAGGAGGCGGACGACGGGGGCACGTCGTACACCTCGCTGCCCATCGCCGTGAACGCCGACGCCCTCTACGGCTGGTTCGTCGACGCCCTCGCCGAGGTGCAGACCCGGCACCGCGTGGTGTTCGAGGTGGTCCGTGAGGACCACACCCGCACGGCCGAGCGGTTGCGCCGCGGCGAGGTGATGGCGGCGATCACGGGGGAACCCCGGCCGGTGCCCGGCTGCCGGGTGGTCCGCCTCGGGCGGCTGCGCTACGTCGCGGTCGCCACCCGGGACTTCCACGCCCAGCACTTCGCGGACGGCGTCGGCTCGGCCACCCTGGCGGAAGCGCCGATCGTGGCCTTCGACCGCAACGACTCGCTCCAGCACGACTTCGTGCGCCGGGTCACCCGTCGCCACCTGGCGCCGCCGGTGACGTACCTCCCCTCGGTCCGTGAGTTCGACCGTGCGATCCGCGTCGGGATGGGCTGGGGTCTGCTGCCGGAGTCCGACGTCACGACCGAGCTCGAGCGGGGCGAGCTGGTCGAGCTCGTGCCCGGGCGTCGGCCCGAGGTCGCCCTGTTCTGGCAGCACTGGCGGCTCGGCTCGTCGCTCGTCTCGGAGCTCACCGACGCGGTGGTCGTCGCGGCCCGCCGGTGGATGGCGACCTGACGGGATCTTCGGTTTGTCTGACAGGTTCCTGCGGGAGTTCTACCCTTCGAAATCGAGCACCGTGCTCGCAACGCCCGTACCCGATCGGGGACCCCCCATGACTCGACGCCTCACCACCTCGTACGCCGCGGCGCTCGCCGCCGGCGCGCTGCTGGTGCTGTCCGGGTGCGGTGGCTCCGGCTCGGCTGCAGAGCCCAAGGCCACAGGTGCTGCCCTCCTCGGCGAGAAGCTGACGAGCATGGTCGCCACGGTCGACAAGATGGGCATCGTCGAGTGGCACGGTCAGCTCCTGACCAAGAGCCCCGACAAGGGCGGCCGGCGCATCCTCGACCTCGACGCCCGCTACAGCCCGTCGACCGGTTACAGCGAGATCTCGATGGACACCACCCTCGACGGCAACGCGCAGCAGATCGACTACCTCGTGGTCAACGACCGCACCTTCTTCAACAGCGAGGCGTGGGGCCCCGGCTCCGACGACTGCTGGGCCGACATCACCGGCAACGACGAGTACGGCTGGGCTCTGCCCCGCGTGCTCGACCCGGCGTGGGCGCTCACCCAGGGTCGCGTGCTCTCCGCCGACGGCGACGACGTCGCGGTGTCCCTCGGCTTCAAGGACGTGCTGGCGGGCCTGCCCAAGGGTCTGTTCAAGGTGGTGCCCTCGCTGCCGTACGACACCGAGGCCAAGGCCTACATCGAGCCCCACGGGCACCTGATCGAGGTCGGCATCGACGTGGACGGCATGTGGAGCAAGCTCCCGAAGGACCAGCGGGCGAGCCTCGACAACCGCGTGGGCTGGTGGGCGATGACGATGAAGGAGTCGCCGAACGGCAACAGCGTCGCGCCGCCGGCACACGTCTTCGACCCGAAGGTCACGCCGCCGAGCCAGTGCAAGCGCTGACCGGTCTCTCGCCCGGACAGGACAGCTAGAGCACCTTCGAGAGGAACGACTGCGTCCTCTCGTGCCTGGGGTCGGCCAGGACCTGGCGCGGGTCGCCCTCCTCGACGATGACGCCGCCGTCCATGAAGACGAGGTTGTCGCCGACCTCGCGGGCGAAGCCCATCTCGTGGGTCACGACCATCATCGTCATGCCCTCCGCGGCCAGGTCCTTCATCACGGCCAGCACGTCGCCGACGAGCTCGGGGTCGAGCGCCGACGTGGGCTCGTCGAAGAGCATCATGGCGGGGCTCATCGACAGCGCCCGCGCGATGGCCACGCGCTGCGACTGCCCGCCCGAGAGGTGGGCGGGGTAGGCCGACTCCTTCTCGGACAGTCCGACCTTGGCCAGCGTGGACCGCGCGATCTCCACCGCCTCGTCCTTCTTGCGGCCCTTGACCTTCTCCTGCGCGATGGTCAGGTTGCGCAGCACCGTCATGTGCGGGAACAGGTTGAACTGCTGGAAGACCATCCCGATCTGTGCGCGCAGCTTGTCGACGTCCGCGTCGGGGTCGGTGATCTCCTCGCCCTCGACGAAGATCTTGCCGCTGGTCGGCGTCTCGAGCATGTTGACGCAGCGCAGCAGCGTGGACTTGCCGGAGCCGGACGGGCCGATCACGCAGACGACCTGGCCGTGGCCGACGTGGAAGTCGATTCCCTTGAGCACCTCGTTGTCGCCGAAGTACTTGTGGAGCTCCTGGACGTCGATGGCAGCCGTCGTCCGGTCGCTCGTGCGTTCGGTGGTCGGGGTGGTCATCAGCGGGCCCTCTCCGCGCGGCTCTCCATACGGCGTACGACGATCGACAGCGGCACCGTGATCAGCAGGTAGCAGAGCCCGATCACGATGATCGGGGTCAGGTTGGAGGCCGAGTTCATGCCCTCGCGGCCGAACTTGGTGAGCTCGTAGTCCGACAGCGACAGGCCGAGGATGTAGACGAGCGAGGAGTCCTTGGTGAGCAGGATCAGCTCGTTGGTCAGCGGCGGCAGGATGATGCGGAACGCCTGCGGCACCACCACGCTCACCATGGCCCGGCCGTGGGACATCCCGAGCGAGCGGGCTGCCTCCATCTGCCCCTTGGGCACGGCCTGGATCCCGGCGCGGATCGTCTCGGCCATGTAGGCGCCGCCGACCAGGCCGAGCGCCAGGGTGACGACGCCCAGGTTGCCGAACGGGATCTCGTACGCCGGGAAGGCCAGGTTGACACCCACGCTGAGTGCGATGAAGACGACCAGCGCCGGGAGCCCGCGGAAGAGCTCGATGATGCCGGTCGCGATCCACCGGTAGGGACCGACGCTCGAGAGCCGCATCAGCGCGAGCACGAGGCCCAGCGCGAGACCGAAGGTGAAGCCGCACGCGGTGTAGATCAGCGTGTTCTTCAGCGCGACGGTCAGGACGCGGGGGAACTGCTCCTTGACGAGCTCCCAGTCCCAGAAGGCCCGCCGGATCTCAGCCCAGTCGGCGAGGAGGGCGATCGCCAGCACCACGACCACGAGGACGGCGTACTGGGCGTAGCGCCATCGGGCGGCACGTTGACGGGGACTCGCCATGGACTCACGTCACCTTCGTCGAGGATCGGGGCGGATGTCACGGGGCGGGGTCACTCGGTGGGGGCGGTGCCGAACCACTTCTCGTAGACCGCGTCGTAGTCGTCGCTCGCGATGGCGTCGTTGATGGCGGTGAGCAGGTCGTCGTTGCCGCCCTTCTTCACCGAGAAGCCGTACTCCTCGCCGGTCTGGAACTCCGTGACCACCTCGACGTCGGGGTTCTGGCTGACGAAGTAGTTGAGCAGGCCGTTGTCGTTGACGCCGGCGTCGGTCTTGCCGGTGCGGACCGCCTGCTGCATGAGCGAGGAGTCCTCGAAGGAGATGATCTCGGCGTCGTCGGGCGCGTTCGCACGGACGTAGTCGGCGCCCGTCGTGCCGTCCTGCACCGCGATCTTCTTGCCCGCCAGGTCGTCGAGCGAGGTGATGCCCGAGCCGGTCTTCGCCATCAGGGCCTGCGTGGCCTTGAAGTAGGGGTCGGTGAAGTCCATGACAGCAGCGCGCTCGTCATTGATCGTCATGGCACCGGCTCCGACATCGCACTTGTCGGTGTTGAGCGCCTCGCCGGTCGTGATGGTCTCCCACGCGACGTCGAGGACCTCGGTCTTGAGTCCCTCGTTCTTGGCAGCGATCTCCAGCACGCCGGGGTCGAAGCCGACGACCTCTCCTCCCTCGGTGAACTCGAACGGCTCGTAGGGCAGGTGCGTGCAGATCGTCAGCGTGCCCGCCTTGACCAGCGAGATGCCCGAGTCGGTGGTCGTCGAGGTGTCGTCCTTGGCGCACCCGGCGACCGAGAGGGCGAGGGCGGCGGCGCTGAGCGCGGTGAGGAGGCTCCGAGTCTTCATGCAGCCCACCGTAGACCCATCAACTGGAACACTGCGTCCATGCCGGTCTACGTCGCCTTCCTGCGAGCCATCAACCTGGGTGCGAAGCGGAAGTTCCCCCGGGACGCGATCAAGGCGGCCACCGAGGCGGCCGGCGGCTCCGACGTCGAGACCTACATCAACACCGGCAACGTCCGGCTGACGCACTCGGCGCGGTCCGTGGCCAAGGTCCAGGCAGCGCTCGAGAAGGCGTACGCCGCCGAGGCGGGGTTCGAGATCCCGACGATCGTCTTCACGACGGCCGACCTGGCGGCGCTCACCGCGCGGGCCGAGGAGCTGCACGCCGAGCACGACCCGTCCGGCCAGCACTACGTCACGCTCTACGCAGCGGCGCCCACGGCGGCGACGGCCAGGGCCGTGCACGCCCTGGAGCACGACGGCGAGACCGTGGTGGTCGACAAGCGGGCGGCCTACGTCCTGCTCGACGGCAACATCCACACCTCGAAGCTGCTCGCGTCCAAGGAGTTCAAGGCGCTCGGGCAGGGCACGGCGCGCACCATCAAGGTGCTGCGGACCATCACCGAGAAGTGGTGCTGACCGCCGCCTGCTAGGCGATCTCCACGCCCGCGCTCGACAGCTCGGTGATCGCGGTCGCCGTGGTGTCCTCGGCCACGCCGGCACACAACGCGGTCAGGACGCGGGTGTCGAACCCCTCGCTCGCGCTGTCCAGCGCGGTCGCGCGCACGCAGTGGTCGGTGGCGATGCCGCACACGTCGACCTCGGTGACCTTCCTGGTCCGGAGCCAGGCGGCGAGCGCCTCGCCCGACGTCGTACGCCCCTCGAAGCCGGAGTACGCCGCCTCGTGCTCGCCCTTGTAGAACACCTCGTCGAACGGCTGCGGATCGAGGTTGGGATGGAACCCGGCGCCCTCGGACCCCGCCTTGCAGTGGACCGGCCACGACGCGGCGAAGTCGGGCTTCAGCGCCCAGTGGTCGCCCGGGTCGACGTGGTGGTCCTTGGTCGCGACCACGACGTCGTACGCCGGCCCGTCGACGTGCTTGGTGTGCCACCGGTGCAGCAGGTCCCCGATGTCCGCGGCCACCCGCGCACCACCGACGACCGGAAGCGACCCGCCTTCGCAGAAGTCGTTCTGGACGTCGACCACGATCAGTGCTCGTGCCATCCCCTGAGGCTAGCGGTCAGCCGCCCTCGAAGACCGTCGGGATCACCGGCTCCCCGGCGGACATCATCGTGACGGCGCGAGGGAGCTCGGCGAGGGACGCCCGGTGGCGGGTGCGGGCCTCGTCGAGGGACGTCCGGCCGACGACCTCGCCGTCGCGGACGAGCGGGACGAGGAGGGCGCGGTCGTTGCCGTCGTCGGCCGGCGCCTCGCCGATGCCGACCACCTCGGCCTGCGCAGTGCCGGTGGGGGAGAGGCGGCGCAGGGCGTACTTCCGGCCGCCGACCGAGACCTTGTCCCGGGACCGCTTGGCGACCGAGACGAGCTCACCCGAGTCGTCCTCGCGGGCGACCAGCTTGTAGACGAACCCGCACGTCGGGTGGCCCGAGCCGGTCACCAGCTGGGTGCCGACGCCGTACGCGTCGACCGGGGCCGCCGCCAGGGCGGCGATGGCGTGCTCGTCGAGGTCGCTGGTCACCACGATCCGGGTGCTGGTCGCGCCCAGCGAGTCGAGCTGCGCCCGCACGTCGCGGGCGACGCTGCCGAGGTCGCCGGAGTCGAGGCGGACGGCGCCGAGCCCGGTGCCGGCGACCTCCACGGCGCGAGCCACCGCCTCGGCGACGTCGTAGGTGTCGACGAGCAGGGTGGTGCCGACCCCGAGTGTCTGCACCTGGGCGCGGAACGCGTCGGACTCGTCGTCGTGGAGCAGCGTGAACGAGTGCGCGGCGGTGCCGGCCGAGGGCACCCCGTAGGCCGCACGCGCTGCGAGGTTGCTCGTGGCGTCGAACCCGGCGACGTACGCCGCCCGCGCGGCTGCGACGGCTGCCTGCTCGTGCGTACGACGCGAGCCCATCTCGATGCAGGGGCGGTCGCCGGCGGCGAGCGTCATCCGGGAGGCGGCCGAGGCGATCGCCGAGTCGTGGTTGTAGATCGAGAGGAGCACCGTCTCGAGGAGGACCGCCTCCGCGAACGTCCCCTCCACCACCACGAGCGGTGAGTGCGGGAAGTAGGCCTCGCCCTCTGCGTAGCCCCAGATGTCGCCCGTGAAGCGGTACGACGCCAGCCAGTCGAGCATGTCGGGGTCGACCACACCGTCGAGCGACGCGATCGCGGCCGCGTCGAAGCGGAACGCCTCGATGGCGTCGAGCGCGCGGCCGACGCCGGCCACGACGCCGTACCTGCGTCCCTCGGGGAGTCGCCGCGGGAAGAGCTCGAACACCGACCTGCGGTCAGCCGTTCCGGACTGCCGGGCGGCCTGCACCATCGTGAGCTCGTAGTGGTCGGTCAGGAGAGCCGTTGAGGCGGAGGGTGAGCTCGACACGACCGACACTGTGTCACGATGGGATCGTGTCAGCCGCCAGTCCCGTAGAGGTCGAGCCGACCCTCATTCCTGACGAGATCACCTTCCTGGCCAAGCCGTGGGTGACGTTGGTCTGGGACGACCCGGTGAACCTCATGTCCTACGTGTCCTACGTCTTCCAGAAGTACTTCGGCTACGACAAGGCCACGTCCGAGAAGCTGATGCTCGAGGTGCACACCGAGGGCAGGTCGGCGGTCTCGACGGGCACCCGCGAGGAGATGGAGCGCGACGTGCAGGCGATGCACGAGTACGGCCTGTGGGCCACCATGGAGAAGGCCACCTGAGGTGAGCGGGTTCGAGCACCACCGCAAGTCCGACCGGGTCATCGCCACCTTCACCGGCTTCGAGGCCGACCTGCTGCGCTCGCTGGCCTCGCAGATGGTCGAGCTGCTGCGCAACGAGCGCGCCGAGCCTGCGTCCCCGACGGCCGACCCGTTCGAGGCGCTGATGGTGGAGTTCTCCGGGGCCAGCTCGCCGCCCGACGACCCGGTGCTGGCGCG
Organism: uncultured Actinomycetota bacterium; assembly: GCA_963708875.1. GTDB lineage: Bacteria > Actinomycetota > Actinomycetes > Propionibacteriales > Nocardioidaceae > Nocardioides. Next base: position 366,594 of record CAVPUL010000002.1, on the reverse strand, counting down.
GCTGTTCCCGACGGCGTACGCCGACGACGACGAGGCCGCGTCCGACTTCCGCCGCTTCACCGAGGGCGGCCTGCGCGACGGCAAGGCGGCCGCGTCCGGGCTGGTCATCGACACCCTCGAGGACGCCGGGCTGCCGCCCGAGCTGACCGAGGACGGCCTGGTCATCGACGTCGAGCTCGACCCGGTCCGACGGCCGAGACGTGGATGCGCGCCTTCACCGACATCCGTCTCGCGCTGGCGACCCGGCTCGGTGTCGAGGCCGACGACGAGGACTACTGGCACGCGCTGCCCGACGAGGACCCGCGGGCGCAGGCGCACGACATCTACGAGTGGGTCGGCTACCTCCAGGAGACGGTCGTCGAGGCCCTCACCTCGTGAGCGCCTCGTGAGTCCGATCCCCGACTTCATCCTCGAGCTGCGCGAGAGATCGGGGACGACCACCCGCTGTGGCTGCCGGGCGTCACCGCGGTGATCCGCCGCGGCGACGAGGTCCTGCTGGTCAGGCGCTCCGACAACGGACGGTGGACGCCGGTCACCGGCATCGTCGGACCCCGGCGAGGAGCCGGCCGTCACCGCCGCGCGCGAGGCGCTGGAGGAGACCGGCGTGCGAATCCGCGTCGACCGCCTCGCCTCGACGTCCGTGCACCCCGAGGTCACCTACGACAACGGCGACCGTGCGGCCTACCTCGACCTCACCTTCGCCTGCACCTGGCTCGAGCGGCGAGGCGCACGTCGCCGACGACGAGTCGACCGACGTGCGCTGGTGGCCCCTCGCCGGCGCTGCCGCCGATGAGCGACCTGATGCTCGACCGGATCGAGGCCGCGACTCAGCGACGAGCGCGAGGCGCGCTTCGTCGCACCGGACGGCCCGGACGACGACGAGCCGCCTCCGGTGCTCGCCCCCGACCGCGCCGGTGCTCGGCGTCGATGCGTGCCCGGCCGGCTGGGTCGGCGTCGTGCTCGACACCAGCCGGCGGGCCTCCGTCCACGCGCCGCCGACGATCACCGTCGCTGGTCGCGCTGGTGCGCGAGACGCACGACGTGGTCGTGGTGGCCGATCGACATCCCCATCGGGCTGCCGGACACCGGCGGCCGGCGGGCCGACGCCGAGGCGCGTCGCGTCGCTCGTCGGCAAGGCGTCCTCGGTCTTCTCGACGCCCGTGCGCGCCGCGCTCGAGGCGCAGACCTACGAGGCCGCCCGAGCCGCCAACCTCGCCGCGACCGACGGCCGTACCAGCGTCAGCGCGCAGGCCTACGCCCTGCGCGAGAAGGTCCTCGCAGGTCGACGCCTGGGTCCGCGGCCGACCGGGCGTGGCCGTGATCGAGGTGCACCCGGAGGTCAGCTTCGCGCGGATGGCGGGAGCCCCGCTGCTGGCGAGGAAGAAGGACGCGGACGGCGTGCGAGCGCGGCGCGAGGCGCTGGCCGCCCACGGAATCACGGCGCCGCCGTGGTTCCGCGGTGCCGGCTTCGGCGAGGACGACCTGCTCGACGCGTGCGCGGCCGCGTGGTCGGCCGTACGCCACGTCGCTCGGGGTCTCCGAGTCGTTCCCGGCCACGCCGGAGGTCTTCTCCGACGGGATCCCGGCAGCGATCTGCGTCTAGCCGGAGTGCGTCAGCACGCCGTAGCGCTCGCGCGACGCCAGCGCCCAGCGCGAGACCGGCACCGAGACCAGCGCGATGGCCAGCATCAGGCCGGCCAGCACCAGCCAGCCGGTCTCGCCCATGTCGACGCACAGAAGCGTCACGACCGGCGGGCCGACCACCGCGACGACGCTGAAGCCGAGCCCGGCGAAGCCCTGGTACTGGCCCTGCCGCTCGTGCGGGGCGAGCCCCATCTGCAGGCCCCACTGGCCGCCGGAGCCGATCATCTCGCCGACCACGTGCACCAGCGAGCCGACGACGAGCACGGCGATGGCGAATCGTCGCGTCGCCGCGGTCGGCGAGGGACACGATCGCGAAGCCGGCGGCGATCCACACCGCGCCGCGGACCAGGGCGCGGGCGCCGGCCTCGACCGAGTCCGCGCGACGCGAGAGGCGCACCTGGAAGAACGCGACGCAGGCGGTGTTGATGACCAGCAGGACCGCGACCATCACCGGTGGAGCCGCCGTGCGCTGGGAGATGTAGAGCGCGAGCCCGAGCTCCATCACGAAGAAGTGGAGCGAGAAGAGCCCGGTGATCGCGACGACCACGACGTAGGGCCAGTCGCGCAGCACCGCCAGACGCGGCTCGCCCTCGATGCGGACGTAGGCGCGGCAGCTCGGGCAGCCGCGTGGTGTTCCAGGCCGCGAAGCCGGTGAAGACGGCGTTGAGGACGAAGACGGAGACGTAGGCCCACGACTCGTCGATCGACGAGCGCCGCCCCGCCGAAGACCGAGCCGAGTCCGATGGCGGTGTTGGTGACCGCGCGCAGGTAGGCCTTGAACAGCACGCCGCGTCCGCCGGTCGCGAGCTGGGCGATCACGCCCTGCTGGACCGAGCCCGCCGACCGCTCGAACAAGGCGAGGAGGCCGAGCAGCAGCGCCAGCTGCCACGGCGTACGGGCGAGGACGGGCAGCGCGCTGGTGACCGCGGCGCCGACCATGCAGAGCGTGAGCACCCGGCGCGGCCCGCGGGTGTCGCCGAGGTGGCCGGCCGGGACCTGGACGACGATGCCGACGATCGCGGCGACCGAGAGCGCGAGCGCGACCTCGGCGGCCGAGAAGCCGACCTGCCGGGTGAAGTAGAGGGCGCTGGTCGTCATCACCGCGCCGGCGCCGAACCGGTTGGCGAACGAGCCGAGCGCCAGCACCCGCAGGTCGCGCTCGAGCGGGATGCCGCGCCGGGTCAGCGGCGGCGGTCGTGCGGCAACGATCATGGACTCCCCCGGATTCTCTCGACGTCAAGAGCTCTGTCGTCACGTTATGGCGTGAGACGTGTGCGGGTCAAGTCGGTGGTCTGCCTACCCTTGTGGCCGTGCTGACCATCGACCAGGACGACGTACGACGCGATCGTGGCGCACGCCAAGCGCGACCACCCCGACGAGGCGTGCGGCGTCGTCGCCGGTCCCGAGGGCAGCGACCGCGCCGGAGCGGTTCATCGCCGATGGTCAACGCGGCCGGCAGCCCGACGTTCTACGAGTTCGACTCCGACCGAGCTGCTCGCGCTCTACAAGGACATGGACGCCCGCGACGAGGAGCCGGTGGTCGTCTACCACTCCCACACCGCGACCGAGGCCTACCCGAGCCGCACCGACATCGGGCTGGCGAGCGAGCCCAACGCGCACTACGTGCTGGTCAGCACACGCGAGCACGGGAATAACGACGGCCCCGTCGAGTTCAGGTCCTACAGAATCATCGACGGCGTCGTGACCGAGGAAGAGGTCACGATCACGCCCACCGACCGAGTCGAGACCGAGAAAGCGAGCACCCCCTGATGGCCATCGAGGTCCGCATCCCCACCATCCTGCGCACCTACACCGACGGTGCGAAGTCGGTCGAGGCCAGCGGCGCCACGCCTGACCGCGCTCATCGACGACCTCGACGGCAACCACCCCGGCCTCAAGGGTCGCCTCGTCGACAACGGCGTGACCTGCGCCGCTTCGTCAACGTCTACGTCAACGACGAGGACGTCCGCTTCATCGGTGGCCTCGAGGCCGAGCTCACCGACGGCGACCAGGTCGTCGTGCTGCCCGCCGTCGCCGGCGGGCCTGACCGGCGCCGATGACCCGCTACGACGACCTCCTGGCGTCCGTCGGCGGCACGCCGCTGGTCGGGCTGCCGCGGCTGTCGCCGAGCCCGCACCGACGTACGCCTCTGGGCCAAGCTCGAGGACCGCAACCCGACCGGGCTCCATCAAGGACCGTCCGGCCCTGCGGATGATCGAGCAGGCCGAGAAGGACGGCACCCTGCGGCCCGGGTGCACGATCCTCGAGCCGACCAGCGGCAACACCGGCATCTCGCTGGCGATGGCGGCCAAGCTCAAGGGCTACCGCATCGTCTGCGTGATGCCGGAGAACACCTCGGAGGAGCGCCGCCAGCTGCTGCGGATGTGGGGCGCCGAGATCGTCGTCCTCGCCCGCCGCCGGCGGCTCCAACGAGGCCGTCCGCGTCGCCAAGCAGGTCGCGAGCGAGCACCCCGACTGGGTGATGCTCTACCAGTACGGCAACGAGGCCAACGCGCTCGCGCACCAGCACGGCACCGGCCCCGAGCTGCTCGCGGACCTGCCCGAGATCACCCACTTCGTCGCCGGTCTCGGCACGACCGGCACCCTGATGGGCGTCTCGCGGTTCTTCCGCGAGGCCAAGCCCGACGTGAAGATCGTCGCCGCCGAGCCGCGCTACGGCGAGCTCGTCTACGGCCTGCGCAACCTCGACGAGGGCTTCGTCCCCGAGCTCTACGACGCCTCGCTGATCGACTCGCGCTTCTCCGTCGGACCGCGTGACGCCGTACGCCGGGTGCGCGAGCTGCTCGAGCTCGAGGGCATCTTCGCCGGCATCTCCACCGGCGCGATCCTCCACGCCGCTCTCGGTCAGGCGGCCAAGGCCGTCAAGGCGGGGGAGTCGCGCCGACATCGCCTTCGTCGTGTGCGACGGCGGCTGGAAGTACCTCTCCACGGGTGCCTACGAGGGCACCGTCGACGAGGCCGAGGACCGCCTCGACGGGCAGCTCTGGGCGTAGGTCCTGCCCAGGACCCTTCCCGAAATGCCGACTGTGGATTGATCTCCGCTGTCGGTGGTTTCGCCTATAATAGAACGCATGATCGAGGCGGTGGAGCAGGTGAAGGAGAGGGTCCGAGAGGACCTCTCGGCCACCGACCTGCTCGCGCTCGCTCGTGACCGCAAGGCAGCCGAGGACCAGGCAGCCGCGGAGCTCCTCGAGGTAGCTGCCCGCTGGGCCGACCTCCACCCGCCCGAGTCGATCCACACCGCGGCTGCGTTCAGCGTGCCCGGCTGTGAGCACGAGGAGCCGATCGCCGGCGAAGGCTGCCCGCTGGTTGCGGAGTTCTGCATCGCCGAGCTCGGTGCCGTCCTCGGCGTCTCCACCACCTCGGCGAAGAAGCTCATCGGCCACGCCCTCGAGCTGCGCCACCGGCTCCCCCGACTGTGGGCACAGGTGCAGTCCGGCGGCGTCCCGTCGTGGCGGGCACGGCTGGTCGCGGAGGCGACCATTCACTCCTCGCCCGCGCTCACGATGGACGCTGCCCGGTGGATCGACTCGCAGGTCGCGGCCGTCGCCGGACGCATCGGCACCGCGCAGCTCGACCGACTCGTCGCCGAGACCATCAAGCGCTTCGACCTGGCTGCGGCCGACCCCTCCGCGGACCCGGAGGACGGCTACCTCTCCGTCGACCCCCGACACGCGACGGTCAACAAGGACGACGTCCACTTCGCCGGGACCCTGCACGTCGAGGCCGACCTCGACATCGCCGACGCCCTCGACCTCGACCGTGCCCTCGTCCAGGGGGCAGCAGAACAGAAGGCCCTCGGATCAACGGACTCCTTGGACGTACGCCGCGCCAAGGCCCTCGGCGACCTCGCCCGCACCCAGACCGCCCTCGACCTGTTCAACCAGGGCCGGGCCAACACCCAGGATCAGGACGGACTCCCGGCTGCGCGAGGGGTGGTCCTCCACGCCCACTTCGACGCCAACACTGTCGGTGAGCAGACGGTGTTTGGTCCCACCGGCCGGCTCGAGGAAGGCCAACGGCTGATCCTGCTCGACCAGGTCCGGTCCTGGTGTGCCGACTCCCGCACGGAGATCACCATCAAGCCCGTCATCGACCTCAACACCGAGATCTCCACACCGGCGTACGCCATCCCCGACCGCATCCGCGAACAGGTGATCCTCCGCGACCGCACCTGCGTGTTCCCCTGGTGCACCCGACCCGCCCGCGGCTGCGACATCGACCACATCATCGAGTTCGACCACGACGCCGCAGCCGACAGCCGGCCCCAACCCGGCCCGACCACGAGCTCGAACCTCGGCGCCCTCTGTCGCTACCACCACCGACTCAAGACCTTCACCGCCTGGACCTACTCGCGTGATCGCGCCCGGAGTCTTCGAGTGGACCTCACCGCACGGGCATCGCTACCGCCGCGATCGCACCGGCACCAGCCGGATGGACGAACCTGAACCACCGAGCATTCCGCGACCCCGCCGACCATGACCCCGCCCCGCACCCCGCCGAGCCACCGGCGGGGCCACAGGCATGTCGAGACTGGGATAACTACGCTCATCGCGGCAGATCCGGACGTCGGAAGTGCATAGGGTGGGGCCATATGGGCAGGTCGCGGACGCACGGTCCGGTTCGAGGTCGTGCAGAACGCTCGTGACAACGGGGCCGTTGGCGCTGGCATCTGCCGCGATGCTCCCGGTGGCCCTGGCTCGCCGGACGCTCGCGCAACCGCGACGAGTCCTGTCGGATCCGGAGACCGCTCGACGGACGGTGCCTCGCCTCGTCCGGTGACCGGTGATCGGTTCACAGAGGTGACGAGATGCGTCCGCGTGATCCGCGGGTGCCGCTGGGCTCAGTGATGTCGACAGCGGCACACGCTCGGCGTCGGCAGCGAGACACCGAGCGCACCGCCGAGGTCGCGTGGACCTGGTGACCGCTGATGTGGGCCCGGACGGGTGTCCAGACCCGCGTCGGCGACGGGCGGCGTGATCGGTCCGGTCGCTGGCCAGGACGACGGCTCCGACGTCGCACGCGCCAGCACCAGAGCACTCGCGACCCATCTGGCTCTGGTGGTCGCGAAGGGCCGGCCTGACAGCGCCTGTCGCGACGGCGGCTCGCTCGATCGCGGTCGACCCGGCAGATGCTGACGGGACGATCAGCTCCCGCGCGGAGTGTCGAGCTCTTCGGCCGCCGCTAGCGTACCTGGGCCTCACGAAGCGATCTCCGTGCGTACGGCGCGGCGCACATCGGCTGAGCGGAGCTCCAGATGGACTAGGTCGGCCACTGATCGACGGACGCCAGAAAGCCAGGCCAGGACGCTGCTCGACGCTCTGGCCGACCAGTGCGAGCATGGCCTGACCGACTGCGGAACTGTCGGATCGCTCGCGGACCGCGAGGCGGATGCAGGCTGACCTTCCCTGGACGCCCGCGCTCGGCACGACGCGGATGCTCCGACCGGCAGGTCCGGCCACAGACAACGGCCCGGAAGAGGTGATGCTGTCCCCTACTGCGCCGTCAGTGCCGGAGCATGGGCTGACGGACGGGAACTCGTGGTCCGAGCGGTCTACAGAGACGATGAAGTCAGCGTGCCATGACTTGTCAGTCGTCAACCGCTGCGCCACAACGGGTTGACCATTCTGCCGACACAGTTGGTTCGCAGGGCCGGTCTTCGACGTTTGAGCGACGTACGACGTACACCCCCAGGGGCTCGCTCGTCGCTGCACGAGCGCGATGCCGTGGTCGGGCACCCGTCATCAAGGGCCCCCGTGCGTTGCAGAGTGTGTCGCCATCCTTGCTCCGGACAAGCACGTCGGCCCAGTCACCGTCGCTCTCGTGGGCGATCTTGGCGTCAGAGCACGTCGCTGCCTGCGGCACCTATCACTCGGTCGGTCAGTCCGGAGGAACGGACGCCGGGCGCTGAGCATGCAGCGGTCATGATCGTGGCAAGTGCAAGAGCCACAATGGCGACGCACGGTGGCCCGACTGCATTCCGGCACCTTATGGGGCGATCGAGTCACGCGCACTCTCATCGGCATGAGCGGATGTCCACCCGACCTCCTGCCGCAACGCGTCTAGGCTCCCTGCATGCTCCGAGCAGCGCGCGTCCTCGTCCTCCTGACGGCGCTGGTGCTTCCCCTCCTGGCGTCCCCGGCCGAGGCCGCGATCGACGAGCACCGCGCCGACGCGCGCCGCGTCGTGACGTACTCCGTCACCACGCGCGGCCACGTGACCGCGTCGATGGACGTGTTCCGCCGCCAGGCGCGTGAGACGTACGCCGACCCGCGCGGGTGGCGGGCCGGCGGGGTCGAGTTCCGACGGGTCCCGCGAGGAGGCAGCTTCACGCTCGTGCTGGCAGCCGCCCGGGCAGTGCCGACGTTCTCCTCGTCGTGCTCCGCGACGTGGTCGTGCCGGGTCGGGCGCTACGTGATCATCAACCAGGAGCGGTGGAAGCACGCGTCGCCGGCGTGGAACCACGCCGGCCTGGCGCTGCGCGACTATCGGCACATGGTCGTCAACCACGAGACCGGCCACTGGCTCGGCCTGGGGCACGCGGGTTGTCGCGCTCGCGGCGCCAAGGCGCCGGTGATGATGCCGCAGTCCAAGGGCACAGCCGGGTGCCGGCTCAACCCCTGGCCGCTGCCGCGGGAGGCGGCGGCGATCCGCTGAGCGGCCGTCGGTCCGCGGGCCCTCAGACCGGCGGAGCGGTGAGGCGCAGGTCGAGCGCCACGTCGAGCTCGCTGCCCTCCACCGCCGGCAGGTCGAGCAGGTCGAGCGCCAGGTTGGCGATCATCCCGTTGCGCACCGGGGGTCGCTTCATCCCGTAGACCGTGCGGCGGGTGCCGGGGTCCTTGTAGGTCGGGTTGATCGCGTAGAGGTCGGCGCCGCGGTCGACGCCCGCACCGCGCGCCATGAAGACGATGCGGTAGTCGTCGAGCAGCCGCGCGTTGGAGTGGTCGGGGCCGTGGCCGCCGTGGTCGCTGGTCAGCAGGATCGTCGTGCTCGCCCTGCGGACCGGGTCGGCGTTGACGGCCGCCACGACGCGGCCGACGAGCGCGTCGGCCTGGCGGACCGCGCGCAGGTAGGGCTTGGACATCCAGCCGTAGGCATGGCCGGCGACGTCCGGCGGGGAGAGGTGCAGGAAGCGGAAGTCGCGGTCCTGGTCGAGGTCGGCGATCAGCTTGTCGGCGAGTGCCGAGTTGTCCTCGTCGATCGTGGTCACGTCGATGGCGTCGGGCCACGACCTCTGCCAGAGGGTGAACTTCTCCTTCGCCGCGAACAGGGCGGTCGAGCCGCCCGCCGCGTCGACCGCCGAGAAGACAGACGCGACGTCGTGGCCCGCAGCGGCCTGCACCGTGTTGGGCGTGAGGCGCTCGTCGTTCCAGGTGACGCCGTGGCCGCCGGTCGCGGCCTCGATCCGCCGTCCGGTGACCATGCCGGTGTGGTTGGGCAGCGTCACCGTCATCTCGCGCTCGGTGCGCGCGTTCATCGTGGACGCTCCGACCCGCATGAACTTGTAGAGGTTGGGCAGCTGGGCCCGACCCAGCTTGCGCACCGCGGCGACGCTCATCCCGTCGATCGAGATGGCGAGGACGGAGTCGGCCTCTCCGCTGATGGCGCGGCGTTCGACCGCCCGCGGCGCGTCCCCGGACGGCGTGACCGAGCACGCCGGGGCCGCCAGGGCGACGCTCGCGGAGGCGAGCAGGGACACCAAGGACGCGGTCACTCGAGATCGACGAAGCACTGGTCGACGATAACCCGCTCGGGGCAGTGTGACCGGCCCGACGCTCCCGATGGCGTGACCGGCGAGGCGTCCAGCGCCTAGCCTGCTGCCTGTGCCGACCCCCACGCCGACGAGCGCCGACGCCCCGATCGGCATCTTCGACTCCGGGTTCGGTGGACTGACGGTCGCCCGGTCGGTCATCGACCAGCTCCCGCACGAGTCGGTCGTCTACCTCGGCGACACGGCGCGCCAGCCCTACGGCCAGAAGCCCATCGGCGAGGTCCGCGAGTACGCCCTCGAGTGCTTGGACCACCTCTACGAGCAGGGCGTCAAGGCGCTCGTCATCGCGTGCAACTCGGCCAGTGCCGCGATGCTGCGCGACGCGCGCGAGCGCTACGACGTACCGGTCGTCGAGGTGATCCTCCCCGCCGCCCGTCGCGCCGCGGCCGCCACGCGCAACCGACAGGTCGGCGTCATCTGCACGCGTGCCACCGCCAGCTCGATGGCGTACGACGACGCGTTCGCCGCCGCGCCCCACCTCGACCTGCACATCCAGGCGTGCCCGAGCTTCGTCGACTTCGTGGAGCAGGGGGTCACCGGCGGCGACGAGCTGATCGCCGCGGCGCACGAATACCTCGACCCGCTGGCTGCCGCCGGCGTCGACACCCTCATCCTCGGCTGCACCCACTACCCGCTGCTGACGGGCGTCATCTCGTACGTCATGGGTGACGAGGTGACCCTGGTGAGCTCGGCCGAGGAGTGCGCCAAGGACGTCTACAAGATGCTCGCCCGCACCGGGCTGATGCGCGAGGGCGGGCAGGCCGACTACACCTTCTCGACCACGGGCAGCCCCGAGGACTTCGCCACTGTCGGTCGCCGGTTCCTGGGCTCCGAGCTGCTCAGCGCCAGCCAGTTCGCCGGCGGCGTCAGGTGAGGCTCACGATCGTCGGGTGCTCGGGCTCCTATCCCGGGCCCGAGTCGACGGCGAGCTGCTACCTCCTCGAGGCGGAGCACACGTCGGAGGGAGAGACCCGGACCTGGCAGGTGCTCCTCGATCTCGGCAACGGCGCGCTCGGACAGCTCCACCGCTATGTCGACCCGCTGACGATCGACGCCGTGCTGGTCAGCCACCTGCACGCCGACCACTGCCTCGACCTCTGCGGCTACTACGTGATGCGCAAGTACCACCCGACCGGACCCCAGCCACGGATCCCGGTCTGGGGTCCGGACGGCACTGCCGACCGGATGGCGCGCGCCTACGACCTGCCGGTCGATCCCGGCATGCACGAGGAGTTCGACTTCCGGGTCTACGACGGCCCGCTCGAGCTCGGCCCGTTCGTCGTCGAGGCGCGCCAGGTCGTCCACCCCGTCACGGCGTACGCCCTCAAGGTCACCGCCGGCGGGCGCACCCTCGTCTACTCCGGCGACACCGGACCGTGCGACGCCCTTGACGACGCCGCGACCGGCGCCGACCTGCTGCTCGCCGAGGCGTCCTTCGAGACCGGCACCGACAACCCGCCCGACCTGCACATGACCGGCGCCGACTGCGGTCGTACGGCAGCGCGCGCGGACGTGGGCATGCTGGTCCTCACCCACATCCCGCCGTGGCACGACCCTGCCGTCGCCGAGGCCGAGGCCCGGGGTGAGTGGCGGGGCTCCGTCGAGGTGGCCCGGGCCGGCGCGACGTACGACGTCTGAGGCAGCTGGTCCGGTCGACTCAGACGAGGCCGGCGTCGTGCACGACCATCGCGACCTGCACGCGGTTGGTGCTGTCGAGCTTGGTGAGCAGGCGCGAGACGTGCGACTTGACCGTCGGGATCGAGAGGTAGAGCTCCGAGGCGATCTCGGAGTTGCTCAGACCGCGACCCACGCACACGGCCACCTCGAGCTCGCGCTCGGTGAGCACCGTCAGCCGGTCGGCCGCCGCGGCCGTCCGGTTGGTCGACGTCGAGCTGCGCAGGCGCGAGACCAGGCTTCGCGTCGCGGACGGGGAGAGCATCGCGTCGCCCGCGGCGACCGTGCGGATCGCCTGCACGATGTCGCCGGGCGGGGTGTCCTTGAGCAGGAAGCCGTCCGCCCCGGCGGCGACGGCACGCACCACATGGTCGTCGGCGTCGAAGGTCGTGAGCACCACGACCCGCGGCGGTGACGGCTGCTGGTGCAGCACCCGGGTCGCCTCCAGGCCGTCCATCACCGGCATCCGGATGTCCATCAGCACGACGTCGGGGTCCAGGTCGCCGACGAGCGCCACGCCGACCTGCCCGTTGGGGGCCTCACCGACCACGTCGATGTCGCTCTGCCCGCCGAGCATCAGCGTCAGCGCCGACCGGACCAGCGGGTCGTCGTCGACGAGCAGCACCCGGATCACGCTGTCCACGGTAGCCATGCTTCCAGCACGAACGTCGCACCCTCGGTCCGCTGGTCGAGTCGGCCACCCCTCAGCTCGGCGCGCTCGCGCAGCCCGACGAGGCCCAGACCCGCACCCGGGGCACCCGCGACGTGGTCGTGGGCCGCGTCTCCCGACGCCTGGGCCGAGGGGCCATCGGGTTGGCCAGCACCACGGTGATGCCCGACCGGGGGTTGCCCGAGGAGCTGATCGCGACCTCGGAGCCGGGGGCGTGCTTGCGCACGTTGGTGATGCCCTCCTGCACGATCCGGTAGACCGTGCGACCCGTGGCAGGCGGCACCGGCGTCGTCGCGTCGACCCGGTCCGACCAGTCGACCTCCAGGCCCAGGCTCCTCGCCTCGTCCACCAGCGCCGTGATGTCGTCGTACGTCGGCTGTGGCCGCGCGGTGACTGGACCGGGATCGTCCTCGCGCAGCACACCGAGGACGTCGCGGAGCTCGTGGAGGGCGTCGTTGGCCTGGCCCTGGATCTGGGCGAGCCCCTCGCGCAGCCGGTCGGCGTCGAGATCGTCGCGGAAGGCGAGCGCTCCCGCATGCATGGACACCTGCGTGATGCGGTGGGCCAGCACGTCGTGCATCTCGCGGGCGATCCGCGCCCGCTCGGTGGAGCGGGCCTGGCCCAGGCGCAGGTCCTGCTCGGTCTCGGCGCGCTCGGCACGGGCGCGGAGTGTCCACATGATCTCGCGTCGCGATCCGATGTAGAGGCCCCAGCCCATCATCCCGGCGTTGACGACGACGTTGACGACGACAGTGACCACCTCGTCGTTGTCCGGGAAGGGTGCGAGCGTCGTCCACGTCTGCGCCGTGACGAAGTTGGCGACGCCGACGAGGACGACCTCGGGGAGGTTGCGCCGGGTCGCGACGGACACCGCGGCGAGGGTCGCCGGCCCGGACGCGAAGCCCGACACCGCGCTCATCGCGGCGATCACGAGTGCGATCGGGACGGGAGCCCGTCGTCTGAAGTGGACGAGCACGAAGGAAGCGACGCCGAGGACGACCTCGACCAGGAAGAGGGTGCGGTGCTCACGCCACTCGATGCCGGCGACCGTCTCCCACACGAGCGCGGAGAACACCAGGCAGAGCGCGTCGCGCCACGCATGATCGACCCAGCGCAGCGCGGGCTGGGTCTCGGAGGCGGTCGGACGGGTCTCCACGGCCGCGAGCCTAACGACTGCGTCTCCTACTTTGGTCGGAGACGACAGCGCCCTAGGACTGATGCGCCAGAGCGAGGTCGGGAGCGAACCTTGGGGTGCCACCGCGTGGAGGGAGCTGCGCGGCGTGGGGCCGCGCGCTTGGGTCCCGCTGGGGTAGGGGCCTTCGAGCCGGGGCCGGTGACTCACGGGGGTGACCGGACCCGGCTCTCAGCCGGGTCTTCGCCTGTCGCCTCCCACGTCTAGGGTCGTCCCCATGACTGCTGCTCCCCCTGCCGCTTCCCCTGCCGCTCCTCGCGAGGACGGCCGCGCCGACGACGAGCTCCGCCCGATCACGATCACCCGCCACTGGCTGGACCACGCCGCGGGCTCGGTGCTGGTCGAGTTCGGCGGCACCAAGGTGCTGTGCGCCGCTTCTGCCTCGGAGGGCGTGCCGCGCTGGCGCAAGGGCTCCGGCCTGGGCTGGGTCACCGCGGAGTACGCGATGCTGCCCGCCGCCACCAACACCCGCTCGGACCGCGAGTCGGTCAAGGGCCGCATCGGTGGCCGCACCCACGAGATCTCGCGCCTGATCGGCCGCTCGCTGCGCGCCGTCATCGACTACGAGGCGCTCGGCGAGAACACGATCGTCCTCGACTGCGACGTGCTCCAGGCCGACGGCGGCACCCGCACGGCCGCGATCACCGGGGCCTACGTCGCGCTGGCCGACGCGGTCGCGCACCTGCGGGGCAACGGCGCGCTGACCGGCGAGCCGCTGACCGGCTCGGTCGCCGCCGTGAGCGTCGGCATCATCGACGGCGTCCCGCGCCTCGACCTTCCCTACGTCGAGGACGTGCGTGCCGAGACCGACATGAACGTCGTGATGACCGGCGACGGGAAGTTCGTCGAGATCCAGGGCACTGCCGAGGGCGCCGCCTTCGACCGTGCCGAGCTCGACGCCCTGCTCGCGCTGGCCGGCAAGGGTTGCGCCGACCTGACCCGCCTCCAGCAGGAGGCCCTCGCGCGATGACGCGCATCTTCCTCGCCTCGGGCAACGCCAAGAAGATCGTGGAGATGCAGCGCATCCTCGCCGAGCACGTCCCGGACATCGAGGTGCTGGGGATCCACGACGTCGACGGCTACGTCGAGCCGGTCGAGGACGAGCCCACGTTCGAGGGCAACGCGCTGCTCAAGGCCCGCGCCGGCGTCGCTGCCACCGGTCTGCCGTCGGTCGCCGACGACAGCGGCCTCTGCGTCGACGCGCTCAACGGCATGCCGGGAGTGCTGTCGGCGCGATGGTCGGGACCCCCGCGGAGTGACATGAGGGGGGCGGACGAGCGCAACAACCAGCTCCTGCTCGACCAGCTGCACGACGTGCCGGACGAGCGTCGCGGTGCCCACTTCACGTGTGGCATCGCATGGGTGATGCCCGACGGACGCGAGCGCGTCGTCGAGGGCCGGATGCCCGGTCGGATCATCCGCGAGCAGCGGGGGACCGGAGGCTTCGGCTACGACGTGCTCTTCGTCGCCGACGAGCACGAGTCCGCGGAGGACGGGCGGGGGCTCACGTCCGCCGAGCTTCCTCCGGGCGAGAAGGACCGCATCTCGCACCGCGGGCGTGCGCTGCGCGAGCTGGCGCCCTACGTCGCCGCCGACCTGTCAGCCGACTGACACGTCCTCGCGGCACCGACCTGGCGGCGCGAAGGGAACACGTCGTTCGAGGGTGCGCTCGGAGAGATTCGAACTCTCACTGGCCACGACCTAAACGTGGTGCCTCTGCCGTTGGGCTACGAGCGCTGGGACTCAGTCCAACCCTAGGTCGCGCCGGAGCTTGGCGACGTGGCCGGTGGCCTTGACGTTGTACTGAGCGAGCTCGATCCTGCCGTCCTCGTCGATCACGAAGGTCGAGCGGAGCACGCCCTCGACCTCCTTGCCGTAGAGCTTCTTGGTGCCGTAGGCGGCGTACGCCCGGTGCACCGCGAGGTCCTCGTCGGAGAGGAGGGTCAGGGTCAGGGCGTCGCGCTCGCGGAACTTCGCGAGCTTGGCCGGCTTGTCCTTGGAGACGCCGAGCACCTCGTAGCCGGCGCCGCGGAGCGAGTCGAGGGACTCGGAGAAGTCGCACGCCTGCGTGGTGCAGCCGGGGGTCATCGCGGCCGGGTAGAAGTAGACGATCACCTTCTTGCCGCGCAGGCCGGACAGCGAGACCTGCTCCTCGGTGTCGCTGGTGAGGGTGAAGTCGGGTGCGGTGTCACCGGGGGTGAGGCGGTCGGTCATGCGAGTCCCTTCTCGAACTTCTCCTCGACGCGGCCCAGGTGGTACCACGAGACGCTGGCGGCCCAGACGAGGACGAACAATGCCACGAGGCCGAACCCGACGTACTCGAGGTCGAGGTTGCCGGCCCACGCCAGTCCCGGCACCCAGTCGGACGCGAGCTGCACGAGCAGCAGTGCGCCGATCGACAGCGCCACGGTCACGGACAGGACCGTGACGGTGAAGTTGTAGTAGATCTTCCGGATCGGCTTGAGGAAGGCCCACGAGTACGCCCGCGTCATCAGGATCCCGTCGAGCGAGTCGAAGAGCACCATGCCGGCGGCGAACAGCACGGGCAGCGTGAGGATGGCGTACCAGGGCAGCGCGAACGCGGCGGTGCCACCGGCCAGCACGAGGAGCGCGACCTGGGTGGCGGTGTCGAAGCCGAGGCCCATCAGCAGGCCGACCGGGTAGAGGTGGCGCGCGCGGGTGACCTTCTGGGTCGTCCGCTTGAAGATCCGCGCCAGGAAGCCTCGGTTGTGGAGGTGGTGCTCGAGGTGCTCCTCGTCGAACGTGCCCGCCTGGAGGTGCCGGTAGGCGTGCCAGATGCCGATCAGGGCGCTGAGGTTCATCAGGCCGATCACGATGAGGAACGTCCCCGCGGTCACGGTCCCGACCGTGCCGAGCGTGCCCTGGAGGACCGACCCGTCGTCCTGCACGGGGTCGGCGAGGGCGCGTACGCCGATCGCGAGCAGGGCGCTGAGCCCGAAGACGACGCTGGAGTGCCCCATCCCGAACCAGAAACCCGTGGTCGTCGCGGGGGAGCCGTCGCCGACCAGCTTGCGGGTCGTGTTGTCGATCGCGGCGATGTGGTCGGCGTCGAAGGCGTGACGGGCGCCGAGGAGGAAGGCGGCGACGCCGAGGCCGACGCCGAACACCCCGGCGCTGCCCACGTCGAACCGCTGCGGGGCGACGACCGCGACGAGGACCCCCCAGCCGAGCACGTTGAGGAGGACCACGACGGCTGCCATGCCCGCGATGTGGCGCCGGTCGGTCGCTGACCACGAGCGGAGGAGGCTGTTCACACCGCGATGCTATTGCATGTCAGTTGCAACAAGCCAGGGGTCCGGCTCCCACCCACTCGTTGGTAGCCTGCGCAGGTGACCCAGGACATGAGCGCGCTCGAGCGCGAGATCGAGGAGACGCGTCAGCGCCTCGCCTCGACCATCGACCAGCTCGCCTACCGCGCCCACCCCAAGACGATCGTCGGGCGACAGGTGACGACGGTGAAGTCGAGGTTCGTCGACCTCGACACCGGTGCGCCTCGCACGGACAACATCCTCAAGGTCGCCGGAGCGGTCGTCGGGGTCGTGGTCCTGTTCGCGATCGTCCGCAAGGTCGCCGGCTGAACACCGAGGCCGGCGGCATCACCGGTGGCAGTGCCCCGATCAAGATGCTGCACGACCGGGTCCTGGTCGAGCTCGACCAGGACGCCGGCGAGCGCCGGTCGAGCGGCGGCATCGTCATCCCGGCGACCGCGGCGATGGGTGCCCGGCGCCTCGCGTGGTCGCGGGTGATCGCCGTCGGCCCCCACGCCCGGGCCGTCGAGGTCGGCGACCGGGTGCTCTTCGACCCCGAGGACAAGGCCGAGGTCGAGGTCCACGGCGAGGTCTACGTCGTCATGCGCGAGCGCGACGTCCATGCTGTCGCCGCCGAGCGCCTCGAGGGCAGCTCCACCGGGCTCTACCTGTGATCGAACTGTCGAAGGATCTCTGATGGCCTACCTCGTCAAGCAGACCGACCGCGCCCCGGCCGTCACCGCTCCCGTCCCGGTCGACGAGTCGCTGCCGCGCACCTGCGTCATCGGCGCGGGGTCGTCGGGCATCGCCGCGGCCAAGCAGCTCTACCTCGCCGGGATCCCGTTCGACTGCTTCGAGCGTGGCCACGACGTCGGTGGCAACTGGGTCTACGACAACTCCAACGGCCAGTCGGCCTGCTACGACAGCCTCGAGATCAACACCTCGTGCCCGCGCATGGCCTACTCCGACTTCCCGATGCCGGAGGACTACCCGCCCTACGCGCGGCACGACCAGGTCGCGGCCTACTTCGACGCCTACGTCGACCACTTCGGCTTTCGTGACACCCTCACCTTCGACACCACCGTCGAGGAGGTGACCCGGGCCGCCGACGGCCGCTGGGAGGTCCGGTTCACCGGACCGGGCGGCACCGAGACGCGGACGTACGACGCGGTGCTGGTCGCCAACGGCCACCACTGGGACGCCCGGTGGCCGGAGCCTGCCTATCCCGGCAGCTTCGACGGCGAGCAGATGCACGCCCACGACTACCGCTCCCGCGAGCAGCTCGCCGGTCGCGACGTGGTCGTGGTCGGCGCCGGCAACTCGGCGATGGACATCGCGGTCGAGGCCTCGCTGTCAGCGCGTACGACGACGTGGTCGGTGCGGCGGACCGAGTGGGTGCTGCGCAAGTTCTTCCTGGGTCAGCCGAGCGACCAGGTCGCGCTGCCGGGCTGGCTGCCGTGGTGGGTGACCGCCGCGCGGCTGCGGATCGGGGCGACCGCCGCGGGCAGCATGACGAAGTACGGACTGCCCGCTCCGACGCACAAGCCCGGCCAGTCCCACCCGGTGCAGTCCGAGCGGATCCGCGAGCGACTGGAGGCCGGTGCGGTGACCGCGAAGCCGGCGATCGAGCGGCTGGACGGCGACCGGGTCGTCTTCGTGGACGGCACCAGCGTGCCGGCCGACCTGATCGTCTGGGCGACCGGCTACCGGATCACGTTCCCGTTCCTGTCGCCCGACCTCGTGTCGGTGGAGGCCAACGACCTGCCGCTGTGGAAGCGCACCGTCCACCCCGACCTGCCGGGTCTCTACTTCCTCGGACTGCTCCAGCCGATCGGCGCGGTGATGCCGCTGGCCGAGGCGCAGGCGTCGTGGATCGCCGAGACGCTGGCCGGCGGCTACGTCGCGCCCTCGGATGCCGTCGTACGCCGGCAGATGGTGGCCGAGCACGAGCGCGACACGAAGCAGTTCTATGCCTCGCCGCGCCACACGTTGGAGGTCGACTTCGACCACTACCTGTGGGACCTCGAGCGCGAGCGCAAGGCCGGCCGCATCCGTGCCGACGCGGCCCGCAGGCCCCTGGTCGAGCCGGTGACTCCCGTCGCTGCGCCGACCGAGGGCGGTGGCGTACGACGGCGCGTGGCGCGGCTCGCCCTGCGTGCCGTGCGGTGGAAGGCGGTCGGTGAGGTGCCGCAGCGTGGTGTGCTCGTCGGGGCTCCGCACACCTCCAACTGGGACTGGGTGCTGACGCTGCTGCTCGGCTGGACCTACGGCATCGACATCAAGCTGCTGGTCAAGCAGGAGCTCTTCGTCGGCCCGCTCGGCCGGCTGCTCCGCCGCACCGGCGCCGTCGAGCTGGACCGTAGGAACCCGGCGGCGACGATCAAGAAGGTGCTGGCCGAGTCCGAGGGCGACGGCCCGTGGCTGATCGGGATCGCTGCCGAGGGCACCCGGTCCCGCGGGGAGTACTGGAAGTCCGGCTTCTACCGCATCGCGCGGCAGACCGGCCTGCCGATCACGCTCGCCTTCCTCGACGTGCCGTCGCGCACCGTCGGCTGGGGTCCGACCTTCCACCCGACCGGCGACGTGGTGGCCGACATGGACGTGCTGCGCGAGTTCTACGCCGACAAGACCGGGTTCAACCCCGAGAACTTCACGCCGCCGCGGCTGCGTGAGGAGGGCAGCCAGGAGGGGTAGGCCCGCCCTCCGTTGGGGTGACCTCGGCTCGCTGAGAACTGACGCGAGGGCTAGGTTGTCCACCGTCAACCGAAGGGAGCATGTCATGGCTTTGCTGCTGTGGATCCTTGCCGTCATCCTCGTGGTGTCCGGCATCGTGTCGCTGGTTCGAGGCCAGCTCTTGATGGGCATCGTCCTCATCATCGTCGGCCTGCTGGTCGGCCCTGGTGGAGTCAGCCTGTTCACCAAGTAACACCCAGAATCACACATCACACGAGGAGCCGGTCCGGAAGGGCCGGCTCCTCGTCCCTTCTCCACCGCGCCCACGCGGAGGACGTGACCGAGAGGACCCCGGATGGCCGGCGACGCAGGTGTCAGGCGAGCGCGTGACGAGGTGAGCGCCCTGCTCGACCGGATGGAGCGCGTCGAGCCACTGGTGAACGCGGTGTGCACGGCGTCCCCGGACGCCCTCGACCAGGCCGACCGGCTCGACCGCGAGGCCGCCGACGGTCGCACGCGCGGCCCGCTCCACGGACGGGCCGTGCTGGTGAAGGACAACATCGACACCGCCGACCTGCCGACCACAGCGGGATCGCTCGCGCTCGCAGACGCGCCGCCACCGGCGCGGGACGCTGCCCTGGTCGCCCGGCTGCGCGAGGCGGGGATGGTCGTCCTGGGCAAGACCAACCTCTCCGAGTGGGCCAACATCCGCGACGAGGGCTCGGCGTCCGGGTGGAGCGCCTACGGAGGCCTGACCCGCAACCCGTACGCCCTCAATCGCTCGGCGGGCGGCTCGAGCTCCGGCAGCGGTGCAGCGGTCGCTGCGCACCTGGCGGCGTACGCCGTCGGCACCGAGACCGACGGCTCCATCAGCTGCCCCGCGGCCTTCAACGGCTGCGTCGGGATCAAGCCGACCGTCGGCACCGTCCCCACCGACGGCGTCGTCCCGATCTCGGCGTCACAGGACTCGCCGGGGCCGATGGCGCGAACAGTCCGCGACGCAGCGGCGCTGCTCACCGTCCTGGCCGGTGACGGGCGCGACTACGCCGCCCATGCACGCGAGGGCCGTCTGGCCGGCAAGCGGATCGGCGTCCCGCGCGCGACCTACTGGGGCTACTCGCCGCATGCCGATGCGGCCGCCGAGCGAGCAGTGGCGCTGCTCGCGGGGCAGGGAGCTGTCATCGTCGACTCCACCGACCTGCCCGAGCTGGGCGAGGAGGTCTGGGAGGACGAGCTGCTGGTCCTGCTGGCCGAGTTCCGCTCGGGCGTCGCTGACTACCTCGGGACGCGCGGCGGTGGCGCGCCGCTCACGCTGGAGGAGCTCGTGCGCTTCAACCACGTGCACGCGAGCACCGAGCTCGCCCACTTCGGGCAGTCGCTGTTCGAGAAGGCGCTGGAAGGGCCGCGGGCCGGCGATGCCGCACACCTCGACGCCCGTCGGCGCGGTGCCGACGCCACGCGCGGTGCGATCGACGGGGTGCTGCGCGAGCACGAGCTCGATGCGCTCGTGACGCCGTCGTACGCGCCCGCCCACCCGATCGACCTGGTGAATCCGGAGTCGTCACCCGGCTCCTGCACGGGGCCCACCGCCGTCGCCGGCTATCCCCTCGTGACGGTCCCCACGGAGCTCGCGGCCGGGCTGCCCGTGGCGGTCTCCTTCTGGGGGACCGCCGGGTCGGAGGCGCTGCTCATCGAGGTCGCGCACGGCTACGAGGTGGCACGCGACGCGTCGTCCGGTCCGCTACCGGAGCCGACCTTCGAGTCGTTCGTCTGACGCAGGCTCAGCGCGACCAAACCCGCACCCAGTCGACCTTCGCGGTCTGGCGCATGCCGGCCGCGGTGAGCTTCTCCAGCTCGTAGTCGGACGTGAGCATCGACAGCAGCAGGTACTCCGGGGCGCGGGACACGATCTCGGTCTCGCGGTAGTACTCCCGGCCGTCGACGCGGAAGACGATGGCGTCGCTGGACCACTCGACACTGAACACGTGGTAGGAGTCCGACCACGTCTGCGCCCGCTTCCTGAGGGTGTTGGCGTAGGGGAACTTGCCGCCCTTCTTGTGGTGCGCGTTGTCGCCGTCGTACCAGTGGAGGAACGAGGCGATGGTCGAGTCCCTCTTCGTGCGGCCGAAGAACTCCGCGACATCGATCTCGGTGCCCTTGGCGGGCTGGCCGGGCGTGTACCAGTTCGCGGGCTGCATCCAGAAGGAGGCGTGCATGCCCTTGTCGAGGTGCATCTTCATCCGGGCGGCTGCGAAGCCGTAGGTGAAGTCGAACTTCCCGCCCGTGTAGAGCTGGGTGTTGAGCATGTAGGGGGCCGAGCCCGACTGGCCGTTGAGGTTCCAGCTGCACGTACGACCGGCGCGGGCGGCGTCGCGCGCCACACCCATGCGCAGCACGCCACCGCCGACCGTCCTGGCCCGCGGTGACAGGCGCGAGCACATTCGCATGTAGGCCGGGGCCAGCGTCTTCTGGTCCGACCATCGGGAGAAGTCGACCTTCGTGCCGGAGAACTCGTCCCGGAAGACCGTCGCGAACGCGTGTGCCCGCACCGTGGCGGTGACCGCGGCGGCCGAGCCCGACCCGGTCAGGGCCACGGCACGGTAGACGCTTGTGGTGTCGGGGAGGGTGAAGATGGTCGAGCCGCTGCGGTGCTGCCGCGCACGGCCCACCGTCTCCCATCCCGACCCGCTGTCCCGCTGCAGCA
Source organism: uncultured Actinomycetota bacterium (assembly GCA_963708875.1). Classification (GTDB taxonomy): domain Bacteria; phylum Actinomycetota; class Actinomycetes; order Propionibacteriales; family Nocardioidaceae; genus Nocardioides. The sequence continues at coordinate 344,976 of CAVPUL010000002.1, read as the reverse complement.
CCACCGTCTGGCCGGTGCGAGTGTCGGAGAACGTCGCCAGCGCCTGGGTCCGCGAGCTCGACCTGGCCGGTCGCATGCCGGGCTGGGCGATGGCCGGGCGCAGGCTGAGCGCGCCAGTGCCCATCGCCGCCGCCGCACGGAGCGTGGTCGTGGTGGTGTCGGTGTGGGGCGCCACCGCCTGTGCGGTCGACGGTGACATCGACGCTGCAGGCACGAGTGCCGCGGTGCAGGCGAGCGCGACCAGCAAGGGCCTGACGGTGACGACGAGCACGGGCGTACCTCTCATCAGGCCTGCAGGAGCCCCACAGGCACATCCGGTGGTGCGCCCGTGAGGCTAGTCGACCGGCCGGACGCATGAGGGTGGACGGAGAAAACACCACCCCAGCACAGCAGCAGAGGCCCTTCCCGGATGTCTCTCCGTGAAGGGCCTCAGGCCTGCTGGAACTGTTCTGTACGCCATGAGGGACTTGAACCCCCAACCCGCTGATTAAGAGTCAGCTGCTCTACCAATTGAGCTAATGGCGCCCGGTGAAGCGAGGGAAACATTATCAGCGGGCGGCGTCGACCAAAAATCGGGGCGACGTCATCCCAGCTCTGCGAGGACCGCCTGCGCTGCGTTGTGGCCACCCAGCCCCGACACCGCTCCGCCACGGCGGGCACCCGACCCGCAGAGCAGCACGGACTCGTGCTCGGTCTGTACGCCCCACTGCTGGGCAGGCGTGTCGAGGCGCGAGCGGTTGGGTGCCCAGGGCCACTCGAGGTCGCCGTGGAAGATGTGGCCGCCGGGCATCGCGAGGTCCTTCTCGACGTCCTGCGGGATCTTGGCCTCGATGCACGGTCGGCCGTCGGCATCGGTGGCGAGGCAGTCCTCGATCGGCTCGGCGAGCACCGCATCGAGCGAGGCCATCGCACGCCGGATGGCGACGTCGCGCGCCCCCGGGTCGGCGTCGAAGAGCCCGGCCGGGACGTGCAGGCCGAAGTAGGTCAGCGTGTGCGCCGAGCCGGCGCGGTCGCCGAGGATCGAGGGGTCGCTGAGGCTGTGGCAGTAGACCTCGCCCGGCATCGGGTCGGGCACGGACCCGCCGACCGCCGCGTCGTACGCCCGCTCGAGCTGGGTGTAGTCCTCGGCGAGGTGGAGGGTCCCGGCGAACGCGACCTCCGGCTCGGCGCCGGACCTGAGCGCGGGCAGCCGGTCGAGGAGGAAGTTGATCTTGAGCTGCGAGCCGGCCGGCTTGGTGTCGGCGTCCTCGCCCTCGCCGAGCAGGATGCGCAGCACCCACGGGGCGACCCCGGACAGGACCCGCCTGCCCGTCACCGAGTGCTGGCCGTCGGCGTCGTGCCAGACGACCTCGGCGCCGTCGGGGCCGGGGGTGATGGCGCTGACGCCCGCACCCGTGATGATCTCGGCGCCGGCCTCGACCGCTGCCTTGGCGAGCGCGTCGGTCACCGCGCCCATGCCGCCGATGGGCACGCGCCACTCGCCGGTGCCGTTGCCGATCAGGTGGTAGAGGAAGCACCGGTTCTGGATCAGCGACGGGTCGTCCATCGAGGCGAACGTGCCGATCAGGGCGTCCGTGGCGACCACGCCGCGGACCGTGTCGTCGGCGAAGCGTTCGGTGATCGTCCGACCGAGCGGCTGCTGGACGACGTCCGCCCACGTGCGCTCGTCGACCATGGAGCGGACCTCCCGCTCGAGCGGCAGGGGCTGCATGAGGGTGGGGGCGACGGCTTCGGCGAGCCGGCCGACCTCGCCGTAGAACGCCTGCCAGGCGGCGTACTCCTCGTCGCCGCCCGTGAGGTCACGGAACGACGACCGCGTCGCCTCGCCCTCCGGCCGCTCGACGAGCAGGCCGCCGGCGCGCTCGCCGCGGGTCCAGGGCGTGTACGACGCGGTGGTGCGGGAGGCAAGGCGGACGTCGAGGCCCAGGTCCGCCATGAGCTGCTCCGGCATCAGGCTGACGAGGTAGGAGTAGCGCGACAGCCGCGCGGGGTGGCCGGAGAAGGGCTGGACGGAGACCGCCGCACCACCCGTGTGGTCGAGTCGCTCGAGCACGACGACCGAGAGGCCGGCGCGGGCCAGGTAGGCGGCGCTGACGAGGGCGTTGTGGCCCCCGCCGACCACGACGACGTCATAGCTGCTCCTGCCGTTTTCCATCGGGCAAACGTAGTCCCTCGTCAGGGTCGTTCGTCGGGCGCCACCGGGTCCAAGGACCCTTCGCAGCCACGACGCACCGGCGGACAGTGGAGGCACCAGACCAGTGGAGGAGGACGTCATGACCGAGCAGCAGCCCAACGGGCGACCCGTCGTCGTCGGAGTGGGGACGACGGAGGTGGACTCCGCCCTCGAGTACGCCGCCGAGGAGGCGGTGCGCGCCGGGTGCGGGCTGCACCTCGTGCACGCCGTCCACCTGATGCCCGACGGACCGCGGGGGGCGCTCGTCCCGCAGGCGGATCTGGACACGTGGGGACGCGAGTCGCTGGACCGCGCCGTGAAGACGGCCGAGGGGCTCGTGGCCGGCGCAGTGCCGGTGACCCACGAGCTGCGCCACGGCACGCCCGTCGAGGTGCTGACGGACGCAGCCGCAACGGCACGCACGCTCGTGCTCGAGCACCGCCACCTCTCCCGGGTGGCACGCGTCGTCAACCGCACCGTCGCAGGTGGTGTCGCCGCCCGCGTGCGCGTGCCGGTCGTGGCCGTGCCCAGTGGCTGGAAGCGGTCCGGGGGCCGTCCCGTCGTCGTTGCCGGTGTCGACGTGCCCGAGCGCTCGGCCGAGGTGCTGTCGGTGGCCGTGGCCGAGTCCCGTGCACGGACCGCGACGCTGACCGTGGTGCACTCGTGGGCGATGCCCGTGCACTTCGAGGGAGTGCTCGTCGAGCCTGCTGAGCACGCGCGCTGGACCGACCGGTCGAAGGCCGAGGTGCGCGCGGCGCTCGACGCTCTGGGAGACGAGTCCGTGGCGATCGACGCCGAGGTCGTGGTCCACCCCGGGCGCGCCGTCGAGGCGATCCTGGCAGCAGCCGAGGGGGCCGACCTGTTGGTGATCGGTCGACACGACCCGCTCGTGCCGTACGGCTCGCACATCGGCCCGGTCGCCCGGGCGGTGCTCCGTGAGGCCACCTGTCCGGTCCTGCTCGCCAGCCCCGAGGCCTCGCACCGGCAGGCCCGGTCGGCCGGCATCAGCGGTCGGCACGGCTCCTGAGCAGCGCCAGCCGGAGGTCAGTGCGGGGGCAGTGATCCGGTCAGTCGCCCGTGCCGCTCCGCGCTGGCGTCGTCGAGCCCGACGATCTCGACGCGCGTGCCCTTCCGCTCGTACTTGGTCGTGATCGCGTCGAGCGACGCGACGGTCGAGGCGTCCCACACGTGGGAGGCAGACAGGTCGATGACGACGTGCGGGGGGTCCGCGGCGTAGTCGAACTGGGTGTAGAGGTCGTTGCTCGATGCGAAGAACAGCTCGCCGGTGACCCGGTAGACCACGGACACGGTCCCGTCACGGTTCTCGACGAGCTCGCGCTCGGTCTCGGTGAGGTGCGCCACGCGGCGCGCGAACAGCGTCATCGCGACCAGCACCCCGACGCCCACGCCGATGGCGAGGTTGTGGGTGAGGACGGTGACCACGACCGTGGCGAGCATGACCGTCGTCTCCGACTTCGGCATCCGACGGAGGGTGGCCGGCCGGACCGAGTGCCAGTCGAAGGTGCCGACCGAGACCATGATCATGACCGCGACGAGGGCCGCCATCGGGATGAGCGCGACCACGTCGCCGAAGCCGACCACGAGGATCAGCAGGAAGACGCCGGCGAGGAAGGTCGAGATCCGGGTGCGGGCGCCGGAGACCTTCACGTTGATCATCGTCTGGCCGATCATCGCGCAGCCGCCCATCCCGCCGAAGAGGCCGGTGACGATGTTGGCGCCCCCTTGGCCCCAGGCCTCGCGCGTCTTGTCGGAGTGGGTGTCGGTGATGTCGTCGACGAGCCTGGCGGTGAGCAGCGACTCCAGCAGCCCCACCAGGGCCATCGCGAGGGCGTACGGCGCAATGATCCGCAGCGTGTCCGTCGTCCAGGGCACGTCGGGGAGGACCAGCGTCGGGATGCTGTCGGGGAGCTCGCCCTCGTCGCCGACGGTCGGGACGGCGACGGCCGCGAGGATCGTGAAGGCAGTCAGCGCGACGATGGCCACCAGCGGCGCGGGCACCACGGTGGACACCTTCGGCAGACCGACGATGACGGCGATGCCGACGGCGGTCATCGGGTAGACGAGCCACGGCACGTCGACCAGGTGCGGCACCTGGGCCAGGGCGATCAGGATCGCCAGTGCGTTGACGAAGCCCACCATGACCGATCGCGGGATGAAGCGCATCAGCCGGGCGACACCGACCAGGCCCAGGACGACCTGGATCACTCCGCCGAGGAGCACGGTGGCGATGAGGTAGTCCATGCCGTGGTCACGGACCACGGGTGCGATGACGAGCGCGACGGCACCGGTCGCGGCCGAGATCATGGCCGGCCGGCCCCCAGGAAGGCGATCGACACCGCCATCGTGAACGAGGCGAAGAGTCCCACGCGCGGGTCCACCCCGGCGATGATCGAGAACGAGATCGCCTCCGGGATCAGCGCCAGCGCCACCACGAGGCCGGCCAGCACCTCGGTGCGCAGCATCCGCGGCGAGCGGAGAGCGTTGCGGACGGTGGGCTCGAGCGGGGCAGACTGGGGCACGGGCAGGAACTCTAACCTCACGTAAGGGTAGAGTTGGAATCGTCAGTCAGGGAAGGACCCACGTGGACCACGCACCAGGGGCGGTCATGCACATCGGTGAGGTGGCCACCCGCACCGAGCTGTCGCTGCGCAGCCTGCGGCACTGGGAGGAGGTCGGTCTCCTCCAGCCGTCCGGGCGCACCGAGGGCGGCTTCCGGCTCTACACGGAGGCCGACGTGGAGAAGATCCTCGTCATCCGCCGGATGAAGCCCCTCGGGTTCAGCCTGGACCAGATGCGGGCCGTCATGCGCGACCTGGAGGCTCTCGAGTCCCCGTCTGCGGCGGGCACGGACCGCGTCGCCGTACGCGCACGGCTGGCCGCGATCCGCGCCGAGGCGACGGAGCGGCGCGTGGCGCTCGCGCGTCAGCTCGACATGGCCGATGAGTTCCTCGCGCTGATCGACGCGCAGGCCGACTGACCCGCCCGGTCAAGGAGGGTCAGCGGCCGAAGAGCCTGGCGAGGAACCCGCCGCCGGAGCCGGCGGCCGCCTTCTCCTCCGCGCTGTGCTGGCCGTTGCACCACTGGGCGGCGGGGACGCCGGCCTTGACCTGCGCGACGTGCTGGCCGCATCCGGCCCAGGTGGTCCTGCCGCAGGTCTTGCATCGGGTGGGTCGGCACATGTGGGCAGCTCCTTCGGGGGTGATCGACGAGCTGGAATATACCCTAGGGGGTATTCTTGCGTTGCCCGACCACCACTTCACGAGAGGACCCCACCCATGGGCTTCACCATCAGCCGCACGCTTGCGATGCCGTACGACGACGCGCTCGCCGCGACGCGGGCGGCGCTCTCCGACGAGGGCTTCGGGATCCTCACCGAGATCGACCTCGCCGCCACCATGAAGGCCAAGCTCGACGTCGACCTGCCGCCGCAGGTCATCCTCGGCGCCTGCCGCCCGGCCCTGGCGCACGCGGCCATCCAGGTCGATCCGTCGATCGCCGCGGTGCTGCCGTGCAACGTGGTGGTGCGGTCGCTCGACCCGACGACCACCGTCGTCGAGGCCTTCGACCCCGACGCGATGCTGGGCCTGGCGGGTGCGGCGCTGGAGTCGGTGGCCACGGACGCCAAGCAGAGGCTCACCGCCGCGTTGGCCAGCCTGACCGCACGAGCCGAGGAGGCCTGATGCAGCTCGACCCGGCGGAGATGGCCCCGGTCATCAACCGCATCAAGCGCGCCCAGGGACAGCTCGCCGGCGTCCTGAAGATGCTCGAGGAGGGCCGCGAGTGCGAGGACGTGGTCACCCAGCTCGCCGCGGTGTCCAAGGCACTGGACCGCGCCGGCTTCGCCATCGTCGCCAGCGGCCTCCAGCAGTGCCTGCTCGCCGGTGACGGCAAGGTCGACTCCCTCGACGTGAAGAAGATGGAGAAGCTCTTCCTGTCCCTCGCCTGATGGGGTGAGCGACTCCTGGAGGACCGTGCCGGCTGGTTAGTGTCGGTCGGTTGGAGGTATCGAGATGAGGGAGAAGCTGAGGCACGGCATCGACGACCGGATCGGGGACCCGATCTGGTGGAACGACTGCTTGCAGCTCACCAAGACGGTGATCGCGGCTGTGGCCGCATGGGTGATCGCGTCGAGCGTGCTCGACCTGCCGCAGCCGTTCCTGGCGCCGTGGTCCGCCCTGCTGGTGGTGCATGCGACGGTCTACCGGACCTTTTCGAAGGGCATGCAGCAGGTCGCCGCGACCGTCGTCGCCGTGCTGCTGGCCACCGTGGTGGGGGAGACGCTCGGCCTCACGACCGGGGCCATCGCCCTGCTGCTCGTCGTCGCCCTCGTGCTGGGGTCGGTGCCGTGGCTGGGCGCCGAGGCCACCACGATCGCGACCACCGGTCTCGTCGTGCTCACGACCGGTTTCGACGACGACGTCCTGCTCATCTCGCGGCTCCTCGACACGGCGATCGGCGTCGTCGTCGGGCTGCTCGTCAACGTGATCGTGTGGCCGCCGCTGCGACGGCGTACGGCCGCCGAGGCGATGGACCGCATCGACGACGGCATCGGCGAGCTGCTCGTCGACATCGCGGCGGGCCTCGACGAGGGGTCCCGGGACCCCGACGTCACCGCGTGGATCGACCGCACCCGCGATCTCGACGGCGACCTGGACCGGGCGTGGGCGATGGTGCGCCAGGCCCAGGAGAGCGCGCGGATGAACCCCCGCCGCTCGGCGAAGCAGATGAAGGACCCGAAGCAATGGCACGGGCTGCTGAGGCGGATGGAGCAGGCGATCGCCGAGACGCGGAGCCTGGCGCGGACGCTGGGCAGCCAGCAGGCGCACCGGGAGACCTGGGGTCCCGGGTTCGCCGATCCGTGGATCTCGATGCTCGGCGACGCCGGTCGGGCGTCGGCCGTGGCGGACCCGGAAGCGCTCCTGGCCGTACGTCGGCGGCTCGAGGCCTTCAGCGACGAGATCCGGAAGACCGAGCGCTCACCCGAGTGGCCCATCTACGGCGCCCTCATCATCAACCTGCGCAACATCGTCGACGCGATGGACGTCGTCGCCGAGGCCAACCCCATCGGCGGCCCGCCGCTGCCGATCCGGCTCCCGTCGCGACGAGCGCCTGACGCTCGTTGAACCCCGGCTGTTGACCTTGACCCTGGGGCAGGCCGGATGGTCGGCTCGCCGGCGACAACGGGTCCCGGCCACGAGAGGACGACGATGCTGACGATCGGTGAGTTCGCACGGGAGACCGGGCTGACGGCCAAGGCGCTGCGGTTGTACGACGAGCTGGGGCTGCTGGCCCCGGCGGACGTGGACGGCCGCACCGGCTACCGCCGCTACACGCCCGACCAGGTCGACCGTGCGCGGCTCGTCGCGCGACTGCGCTCGGCGGGAGTGCCGCTGGGCCGGATCGCCTCGATCGTCGAAGCGGACAGCAAGGAGGCCGCCGTGGCCGAGCTGCTGTCCTACTGGCGCCAGGTCGAGGCGGACACCGCCTCGGCCCGCGACGTCGTCGCCACTCTCGTGCAGCAGCTGAGAGGACACGAATCCACCATGAACACGACCACCGGCACGACCGCTCCGCAGGACACCGCCGCGCGCTCCGCCCACCGGGCCGGGCAGGGCGGCCGCACCACCCAGCTCGACGACGTCTATCCCCGCGTCCACCGCTGGGCCACCCAGGTCACCGGGCAACGGCTCTTCGCCGTCGCCGACGGGTTCGGCGACGACGCCGGCGCATCGGCGGCCGCGCTCGACGCGCTCGCCGGGCTCGACGACGCCGAGCCCGGCCCGGACCCGCTCGGGGAGTTCGACGCGGCGGTGACGCGGGCGGCCGAGGCTGTCGCGGGACGAGCCTCCCACTCGGGCGGCACGACGCTCACCGCGTTGCTGCTCGTCGGCGACCGCGCGCTCATCGCCCACGTCGGCGACTCCCGCGCGTACGTCGTACGCGACGGGGCGCTCGAGCGCCTCACCCGCGACCACACGGTCGTCCAGTCGCTCATCGACGAGGGCAGGCTGACCGCCGACGAGGCGCGGGCCGACGCCGACCGGGCCCTGCTCAACCGTGCCCTCGCTCCCGGGGCTCCGGGCGCACCTGACCTCGCGGTGCGCTCCGCACAGCCGGGGGACCGGTTCGTCCTCACCACCGACGGGGTGCACGCGGTGCTCGAGCCGCGCCACCTCGCCGAGGTGCTGCTGACGCCCGGCGCACCCGACGACGTGGCGGTGGCGGTCGAGGAGGCCGTGCTGGCAGCGGGTGCCCCCGACAACTACGGCGTGGTCGTCGTCGACGTGTGAGCCGCCGGGACGTCAGCTCGCTGGGACGGCGCCCGCGGCATCCGCCATGGGCCCGTCTCAGTCCTTCTGGGCCTGGGTGAGCAACCATTCGCGCATGGGCTGGCGCCGCTGCGCGGGAGGGAGCGTGGCCTCCACCCACCCGTCGACGATGCGGGTCGGGTAGACCGTCGCGCCGCGCTCGGGCAGGTCCGTTCGTTCACCCGTGCCGACGTCGAAGCGCCAGAAGTGTCCGGGGCACACGAGGGTGCCGTCCCGCACGATGCCGCCGGACAGCGCGATGTCGCGGTGGGGACATCGATCGAGCATGGCCACGGGCTGCCCGTCGGACGACGTGGCCACGCAGACACGGTCGCGGTCCTGGCCCGAGTCGCCGACCACCAGGCCGATCGGCCTATCGGGTCTGACGTCCTCGACCCGGCACAGACGGAGCCAGTCCTCGCTCATCGGGCCCTGCCCAGACCGGACGAGATGTGCACCGCCGTCTCGACGATGTGTCCTGTGAGGTGGTGCAGGCCCGCCTCGATGTCCTTGATGTCCTCGACGTACTCGGCGACCGAGACGGACGCGACGACCTGGCCGAAGGGGTCGCGGATCGGGGCGGCGATCGAGCACATCCCCGGCTGCGACTCGCCGCGGTTCTCCGCGTAGCCCTGTCGTCGCACGGACGCCAGCTCGGCCAGGAAGGCCGTGCGCGAGGTGATGGTGCGGGGCGTCTTGGCGGTGAGTCGCATCTCCCGGACGAGGCGTTGCTGCTGCTCCGTCGGCAGGAAGGCCAGCAACACCTTGCCACTGGACGTCACGTGCGCGGCGTTGCGGGCGCCGACCGCCCGGAAGACCGGGATCGCACCCGGACCCTCGCGACGCTCGACGTAGAGCACGTCCGCACCGTCGAGGATGGCTACGTGCAGCGTGCCGCGGGTCAGCCGACGAAGCCGGTCGAGGGGGAGCGTGGCGGCCTCGTGCAGCCGCAGTGCGGTCTCGGCGCTGGCGCCCAACGACCGCATGGTGGTCGTCAACCGGAACAGCCCGGTCTCGTCGACCTTCTCGAGCAGGCCCTCCTCGACCAGGGTCCAGATGACGCGATGGGCGGTGCTCTTGCTCACGCCGACGCTGCGAGCGAGCTGGCTGACCCCCAGCTGTGTGCTGTGCTTGCCGAACTCCCTGAGGATCCTCGCGGCCGACGCGACGCTCGAGAGCCGTTCGGCCAGGGGGGCGGGTGCGTCGCTCATCAGGAGACGGCTCGGATGACGGCATCGAGACTGGCGGTGGCCGGCGTCCCCGGAGCCGGAGCCACCCGGCCCTGGGTCAGCTCACCCGCCAGCAGGGCAGCCGCACGGTCGAGCCCGATCCGTACGCAGGCGCCGAGCTCGTCGACGGCTGCGGCCTGCCGGGGGAGGGCGCGCCGCAGGCGGTCGAGGTCCCGCCCGGTCCTGGCGTGCTGGTTGGCCAGGGCGACACCGGAGTGCTGGGCATGGTGCCCGCTGAGTCCGCCGCCGACCGTGACGGCCAGGTGGTAGACCGTGTCGGTGACGCCGAGCACGCGGCGTACGTCCTCCGGCTCGTCCTCACTCAGGAGTCCGAGCTCGGGGACCACGGACGGGTCGTAGAAGCGGAGCGCCCAGACCAGGCCCTGGTGGTCGTCGACGATCTCGACCTCCTGGCCCTGTGGTGGCGGCATGGACGTCGTCGTGGCGATCAGGTGCAGGCGCCGAGCGGCCGCGGCGATGACGGTGACACGTCGTGCAGCGATCAGCGGGAGCGCGCCGCGCTCGGCAGGCGGCAGGTGGCGCACGTGGTCGAGGTAGGCGCCGTGGAGCGTCGCGACGTAGTCGCGCACCAGCTGGCGCATGGCCTCGGGGCCGGCGCTCGCGGGCATGCGGTCGGACGGGTCACTCACCTGTGAAGCGTGGACCCTTGCCGACCAGAAGGACACTGCCGTTCCGCATGGCGGAACGGGCCGCACAGCGGCGACGTGGTCGCTGCGATGGTTCACGACATGGAAGATGTGAGTGCCGTCACAGGCCACCAGGACCTCGCGGAGGGCACGCCTGCCGGCATGAGGCGCGAGTTCGCACCCGACGCGCCTCCCGACGGCCCTGGGTTCGATCCCTCGGACTCCAGGCAGGCCCACCGGATGAGCGGCCGGAGCACGGTGGCCGGCCGCCCCCGAGGAATCCTCCGGCTCGGGCACGTCGACGTGACCGTCACCGACCTCGACCTCGCGGCCGCCTACTACACCGGCGTCATGGGCATGGAGATCAGCGCCCGCACCGAGGACTCCATCTACCTCAAGTGCTGGGACGAGGAGGACCACCACTCGCTCCGGCTGCGCTACGCGCCGCGGGTCGGCATGGATCTCATGTCGTTCAAGGTGCACCACGAGGACGACCTCGCCGAGCTCGAGAAGGCGGTGAACCGCTACGGCTTCCCCGTGGACCGCATCAGCAAGGGCGAGACCCTGGGACAGGGGGAGTCGATCCGGTTCTCCACGCCGAGCGGTCACGTCATGGAGCTGGTCGCCGACGTGGAGAAGGTCGGCACCTCCCGGCCCAGGCACCAGATCGACACGTCGTCCGACGACCAGCCGTTCCCGCGCGACATCATCGCCCCGCCGCGGATGGACCACATGCTGATCAACGCGGAGGAGGTCGGCGAGTCCACGCAGTTCTTCCGGGACGTGCTGGGGTTCCGCATCACCGAGCAGCTGCTCGACGGCAACGGGCACCAGCTCGGGACCTGGCTGGAGCGCTCGCACTCCCCGCACGACCTGGCGATCGTCCACGGCCCCAATGGCGGGCTCCACCACTTCGCCTTCTGGCTGGACGACTGGGACGACGTGCGCGACGCGGCGGACGTCCTGGCCTACAACGGCATCCAGCTCGATGTCGGACCCACACGCCACGGCATCACCCGCGGATCGACCATCTACTTCTTCGACCCGCTCGGCACCCGCAACGAGGTCTTCACCGGTGGCTATCGCCCCGACCCGGACTTCCCGACCCTGACCTGGACCGAGGACAACATCGGCCGCGCCGTCTTCTACTACGAGGGCGAAGTCAACGACCGCTTCATGAGAGTGCACACCTGATGACGATCCTGCGCCTGTCCCACGTCGAGCTCCGCGTCCCGGACCTCGAGCTCGCGACCGCCTACTACTCCGAGGTCATCGGCATGATCGAGACCGGGAGGGACTCCTCCCGCGTCTTCATGAAGTGCTGGGACGAGCACCAGCACCACAGCGTCGTGCTCACCCTGGAGCCCACCCACGGCCTCAACCACTTCGGGTTCAAGGTCACCGACGCCGACGACCTCGACCACTACCAGGAGCGCCTCGAGGCCGCCGGTGTCGCCGTACGCCGCTACGCCGCGGACGAGTGGGCACCCGGCCACGGCACGTCGATCCGGTTCACCCTGCCCAGCGGTCACGAGATGGAGCTGGTCTACGGGATGCAGCAGGTCGGCAACCTCCTGCCGCAGACCAACCCGCCGCCGCGGCCGATGGGCCTGGTCGGCATCGCGCCGCCGCGGGTGGACCACGTCTTCCTGACCGCAGAGGAGGTGGACACCAACACGCGCTTCCTCTCCGAGCACCTCGACTTCCGGCTCACCGAGCAGATCGTCGGCGACGACGGGTTCCAGATCGCCAGCTGGCTCGAGGTGTCGCACAGCTCGCACGACATCGCCTTCATCACCGGGCCCAACCAGGGCCTGCACCACTTCGCCTACTGGGTGGACGGGTGGAACGACCTGCGCAACGCGGCCGACGCCTGCGTCTACCACGGTGTCAACATCGAGATGAACCCCACGCGCCACGGCGTCACCCGCGGCCAGTGTCTCTACTTCTTCGACCCGGTGGGCAACCGCAACGAGATGTTCACGGGTGGCTACTGGGTCGACCCGGGCTCCGAGCCGGTGACCTGGACCGAGGCCGAGATGGGCCGGGCGTTGTTCTACTACGACGGCGTCGTGAACCAGCAGTTCCTGACGGTGCACAGCTGAGGCCGGCGATGACCATCGAGAAGCCCGACAGCCGCTCCGCGCTCCCGCGCACCGAGCGCGCGGACGCGCCGGCGTACCTCAACCGGCACCAGTCGCGTCGCACCGAGGCCCCAGGATCGCCCGATGAGGTCGACGAGTCCGTCCCGCTCTACCTGCGCCAGTTCCGCGGCCGGGGCCACGTGTCCTCGCCCGTGGAGCACGACGGCAGCGTCGTCGGCTCGTCGCGTGCCTGGGCCGAGGTGACCCGGACGAAGGAGATCGTCCCCGAGCGGCGCGACCAGCTGGCCGACGTCGACTGCGACATCTACCTGGTCCGCCACGGCGAGACCCAGGGCTACTCCTCCGAGTCCGGGTTGACGCCCCTCGGGTCGTGGCAGGCCCACCGCCGCGGGCAGGAGCTCGCCCGCCGCGTGACCGACGGCATGAACGTCGAGATGCTCTGTGCGCCCACCAACCGGGCTCGACAGACCGCGGAGCACGTGCGTCGCGGGCTCCTCGACAACGTCGAGCTCTTCGGCAAGGGCGCCCCCGAAATCAGTGCGATCCAGGACGACCCCAACTTCCGCAACTTCGAGGTCGCGACTCCCGAAGGGCCACGCGACGTCACCAGCGCCTTCCGGACCTACCACCGGGAGATGGAGAAGTACGAACGGGTCGGGCTCGGCGAGCGGCCGGGCTGGCTGGTCGATGTCGATCGCTTCTGGGGCATCCAGCAGGGCGGCGGCGACCCGATCACGCACTGGCTCACGATGCCGATGATGTACTTCGAGCCGCCCGTCTCGTGCGTACGCCGCTTCTGGCGCGGCATCCTCGACGCCCACGCCCGGACCTCCGCGCGGACCGTCGTCGTCGCCACGCACTCCGGTCCGATCCGGGCGTTCGCCACGCTCGCCATGGGCTACGACCCCGGCGAGCCGTTCAACACCGAGTTCGTCCGCGTACGCCTCGTGGCCGGCGGCACGACTGCGCTCGTCCTCTACCGCAACCGCGTCCAGGAGGTCGTCATCCCCGATCTCGACGCACTTCCTGCCAACTCCGACCCTCGCTTCCAGGAGTGACTGATGACTGAGTGCCCCAGCGTCCTGCCCTTCGGCAGCCTCGCGACCGAGTTCCACCCGCAGGTCGGCGGCAAGTGCGCCTCGCTCGGCGTGATGATCCAGGCGGGCCTGCCGGTGCCGCCGGGCTTCGCGATCACGACCCGCGCCTTCGCGGAGGCCGGCGAGGCCTCCGGGCTGATGCCGCGCATCAACGAGCTCCTCGCCGGCACGGACATCACCGACGCCGCCGCTCTCAGGGCCGCGTCGGCCCAGGCGCGGGAGATGGTGACCAGCTGGCGGCTGCTGGACGAGCACCAGGCCCTGCTGGACACCAGTTACGCCGAGCTGTGCGATCTGGTCGGGGTGCCGGACGTCCCCGTGGCCGTGCGCTCCTCGGCCACCTCGGAGGACTCCCCGGAAGCGTCGTTCGCCGGTGAGCACGACACCTACCTGTGGGTCTGCGGCATCGACGCCGTGCGTCAGAAGGTCCGCGAGTGCTGGGCCAGCCTGTTCACCGAGCGGGCCATTGTCTACCGCGCCGAGATGGACTACCCGCACGACGAGGTCGACATGGCCGTCGCCGTGCAGAAGATGGTCCGTCCCCGCGCCGCCGGCGTCGCCTTCACCCTGGACCCGACCAACGGTGATCGCTCCGGGATCTGCATCGACTCGGCCTGGGGGTTCGGCGAAGGCGTCGTCTCGGGTGACGTCACGCCCGACAACTTCCTCGTCGACAAGGTGATGTGGACCATCAACCGGCGCACCATCAGCCAGAAGACCCACGCACACCTGCTGTCCGAGGTGGCGGCCGGCGAGATCCCGACGATCAACCGGGTGGAGCTGCCCGCGGACCAGGTGGGCGCCCCTTCGCTCACCGACGACGAGATCATCGCCATCGCCCGGCTCGCCCGGGCGGCGGAGAAGCACTACGGCCGCCCCCAGGACATCGAGTGGGCGCTCGATGACGACCTGCCCGCAGGCCAGGACGTCGTCCTCCTGCAGGCGCGTCCCGAGACGGTGTGGAGCAGGAAGAGCCACGCCGTCCATGCGAAGGGTGACCTGATGGCCTCCATCGTCGACACCCTCGTGAACCCCCTCTCCGCCAGGAGAGGAGCCGTGACGGGCTGACTCGGGTCAGCGCATGCGCAGTTCCTCGGACTCGACACCCATCCCGACGCAAGGACAACTCTCATGGCCGATCGTTTCCCCAGCCCCTTCGAGATTGCGGCGCCCGCTGGCGCTGACGGCTGGCAAGACCTCTACTCCTACTCCGCGGTGTTCTCCGAGGAGCGACGCGACTACGAGGACAGTGGCTTCTGGTTCCACGACGGCGTCCACTGGCCCGAGGCCCTCACGCCCTGGGACGCCGGCGTGTTCGAGGTCGCGATCGCGTCCCTCGGGCAGTACAACACCCGCCACTACCTCGTGCCGCCCGCCTACGGCGTCGACTTCCGCATCCTCAACGGCTACGCCTTCCTGAGCCCCGTTCCCGCACCCGAGGCCGACATCGAGGGCCGGGTGCCGCACTTCATGGAGCGGGCCGGCTTCTACTTCGCCAACTGGGACCGGTTGTACGACGACTGGCTGGTCAAGGTCCGCGCCCTGGTCCAGGAGATGACCGAGCTCGACTTCAGCCCGCTGCCGGAGATGGAGGACCTCACGGTCATCACCTCGGGTGCGGGCCGGGGCTCGGGTGACCGGCTGCTGTCGACGTACCACCGGCTCCTCGACCACGTGGTCACGCTGTGGCAGCACCACTTCGAGTTCCTCAACCTCGGCTATGCCGCCTACCTCGACTTCTTCGGCTTCTGCAAGGCCGCCTTCCCCTCCATCCCGGACCTCGCCATCGCCAAGATGGTGGCCGGTGTCGACGTCGACCTCTTCAAGCCCGACGACCACCTCAAGAGCCTCGCCCGGCTGGCCGTGAGCAGCGGCATCGACGCCCGGTTCGACGGCAGCAGCCCCGAGGACCTGTGGGCCAAGCTCCGGACCGACGAGGCCGGCCAGGCGTGGATCGCCGCGTGGGACGAGGCCGCCGAGCCGTGGTTCAACTTCTCCACGGGCTCGGGCTTCTACCACTCCGACAAGATCTGGATCCAGAACGTCGAGGTGCCGCTCGGCTACATCACCGACTACATCGTCAAGGTCAAGCAGGGCGTGGACCTCAACCGTCCGGTGGAGGCGCTGCACACGGAGCGCGATCGCGTGGTCTCGGAGTACCGCGAGCTGCTCGACTCGGACGAGGACCGTGAGGCCTTTGACGGCAAGCTGGGTCTCTCGCGCACCGTCTTCCCCTACGTCGAGAACCACAACTTCTACGTCGAGCACTGGGCGCACTCGGTGATCTGGCGCAAGATGCGCGAGCTCGGCGAGGTCCTGAAGACAGCGGGCTTCATCGCCGAGCCCGACGACGTGTTCATGTTCCGTCGCAACGAGCTCAGCGACGTGCTCTTCGACCTCTACGGCGGCTGGGCCGTCGGCGCCCCGTCCCGGGGACCGTCGTACTGGCCGAAGGAGATCGAGCGCCGGCATGGCGTCCACGACGCGCTCAAGGACTGGTCGGCACCGCCCGCGCTCGGCGTACCGCCTGAGGTCGTCACCGAGCCCTTCACCGTCATGCTCTGGGGCATCACCTCCGACTCGGTGGCGGCGTGGCTCAACACCGGCGACGCCTCCGGAGACGGTTCGCTGAGCGGGTTCGCGGCGTCACCGGGCCTGGTCGAGGGACCGGCACGCGTGATCTTCAACGCCGACCAGATCAGCGAGATCCAGGACGGCGAGATCCTCGTCGCGCCGCTGACCGCCCCCTCGTGGGCTCCGGTCTTCGGCAAGATCAAGGCGACCGTCACCGACGTCGGCGGGATGATGAGTCACGCCGCCATCGTCTGCCGCGAGTACGGCCTCCCTGCCGTCACCGGCACCGCGTTCGGCACCAAGACTCTCAAGACCGGACAGATGATCCGCGTCGACGGCAACACCGGGAAGGTCACGCTCCTGGACTGAGCGCGACCGCGCTCGACCCTCGTGCGAGACACCCCGATCCATCAGACGAGAAGGAGAAACATCGATGCTGACTGTCGAGCAGAACGAAGAGCTGACCAGGGTCGGCCCCGGCACGCGCATGGGAGAGGTACTGCGTCGCTACTGGTACCCGATCGCCTTCGAGCAGGACTTCGACGGCGGTCGGCCCAGCAAGACCGTGCGACTGCTGGGTGAGAACTGGACGCTCTACAAGACCCCGTCCGGCAGGTACGGGATCATCGGCGAGGCTTGTCCCCATCGCCGTGCCTCGCTGACCTACGGCGTCGTCCACGAGGACGGCATCTCGTGCGGCTACCACGGCTGGAAGTACGACTTCGACGGCCAGTGCGTCGAGCAGCCGGCCGAGAACGACAACTCCAGCTTCCGCGACAAGATCAAGGCCAAGTCCGGGTCTGCCCAGGTGATGGGCGGCATGGTCTGGGTGTACGTCGGTCCGGGTCCCGTCCCGGAGCTGCCGCCGTTCGACGTCTACGTCATGGACGGCGTCCGTGACATCGGCGTGGCCACGCTGCCGTGCAACTGGTTCCAGATCATGGAGAACTCCGTCGACCCGCACCACGTCGAGTTCCTCCACGGCGCCTACTTCGAGTTCCTCGGCAAGACGCAGGGCTTCGAGGCCCCCAAGGACTTCCAGAAGAAGCACGTCAAGGTCGCCTTCGACGAGTTCGACTACGGGATCATCAAGCGCCGGGTGCTCGAGGGCCACTCCGAGGAGAACGACGACTGGGCCATCGGCCACCCGCTGATGTTCCCCTACGGCATGCGTGTCGGCGGCCAGTGGATCGACCAGATGCAGATCCGCGTTCCGATCGACGACACCACGACCTGGAAGCTCTTCTACTCCCTCCACCACCCCGAGGGCGGCACGTGGGAGAAGCAGGAGCGCCCGGTCGTCTACGAGTTCCCCTTCATCGACGAGAACGGCGAGTTCATCACCGACTACGTCGAGGGGCAGGACGTGATGGCCTGGGTGTCGCAGGGCGCGATCACCGACCGCTCCCAGGAGCACCTCGGTCGCTCCGACCAGGGCGTCGCCATGCTGCGCAAGATGGCCAAGGAGGCGATGGCCTCCGTCGAGGACGGTGAGGACCCGCCGGGTGTCGTGCGGGAGAAGCTCGAGATCATCGACCTGCCCTGTGAGAAGGACAAGTTCGGTGCCGGCACCGCCTTCGTCGACCAGTGGATCAACGGTGGATCGATGCGCTACAGCCCGATCCGCGAGCAGCTGCTCGACATGCACCACGACGCAGCGGCGGCGCGCGAGAAGGCCGGGTCCGGTGCCTGATCTCAGCGAGGAGGCATTGCGCGCGGCGCACCACGGGCCGATGCCGCAGCTTCCTCCCGACCCGCACCGGCTGCCCCCGCCCGGAGACTGGTTCGCCTCGGACGCCGCGCACCACCTGCTCGACAAGCCCAAGTTCTGCCCCGGGTGCGGTGCATCCCTGGGCCGAGGGCTGATCTCGGAGTGGTGGAGCGGGCGGGACCGGGTCTTCCTGACCTGGTGCGCTGAGTGCCGATGGACGGGCAATGTCGTGCTCTTCGACCGCGCCGTCATCGAGGAGCCGGAGCACTGATGACGACCCCCGCCCTCGTGCTCGACTTCGGTGGTCCGGTCCTGCTGACGCCGTTCGAGCTCGTTGCCGACCAGCCCGGCACCCCGGCCCACGGGTTGCTCCACGAGCGAGGACCACTGGCGCCGGCCGACAACCCTGACCGGGTGTGGGAGGACCTGCAGGCCGGGCTCATCACCGAGCGCGCCTACTGGGACGCTCGGGCCGAGCAGTGGCACTCCTCCGGCGGGCAGGGGGCCGACATCCAGGTGCTGATCGCCCACCTCTACGACCCGCCGAGGCCGGCGCTGGTGCGCGAGCACGCGCGCGCACTGGTCCGGGACGCGCACGCGTCCGGGCTCAAGGTCGGCATCCTCACCAACGACCTGCGCGCCTTCCACTCGGAGGAGTGGATTGCGGCCATCGAGATCGTGGGTGATGTCGATGTGGTCGTCGACGGTTCGGTGGAGGGCTTCCTCAAGCCGGCGCCCGAGCTCTACGAGCTGCTGTCCGAACGGTTGGACGTCGCCTTCGCCGACATGGTCTTCCTCGACGACCAGCGGACCAACATCCGTGGCGCGGAGGCGCTCGACATCCCGTCCGTCTGGTTCGACGTGACAGACCCCGACACGTCGTACGCCGAGGTGCGCAAGCTCCTCGGCCTGGCACCGGAGGCGAGCCGTGGTTGAGCAGCGCGAGCTGCGCGTCTCGCAGATGACGCTCGAGGGCGAGGGTGTGATCTCCCTGCGGCTGACCCGGATCGAGAGCGACGCGCCGCTCCCTCCGTGGGAGCCCGGAGCGCACATCGACGTCTACGTGCCCGACGGCACCACCCGGCAGTACTCGCTGTGCGGAGATCCGCGGGACCTCTCGGCGTACGTGGTCGCGGTCCTGCGCGAGCCCGACGGCCGCGGCGGATCGGCCTTCATCCACGACGAGCTGCGCGTCGGTGACCGGCTCATGGTGACGCGCCCCAAACAGGGCTTCGCTCTCGAGGATGCCCCGCACCATGCCCTGGTGGCCGGCGGCGTCGGGATCACGCCGATCATGACCTTTGCCGAGCACCTCGACCGCGAGGGGCGTCCCTTCACGCTCACCTATGGAGGCCGCACCCGGAGCTCGATGGCGTTCCGCGACAGGCTCGCCGCGCTCGGCGACCGGGTCACCGTGGTGGCCGAGGACGACGCGGGTCGACC
Source organism: uncultured Actinomycetota bacterium (assembly GCA_963708875.1). GTDB lineage: Bacteria > Actinomycetota > Actinomycetes > Propionibacteriales > Nocardioidaceae > Nocardioides. The sequence continues at coordinate 325,668 of CAVPUL010000002.1, read as the reverse complement.
CGACCTCGACGAGCTGGTGCGGACGCTGCCGGACGGCGGCCTGATCTACGTGTGCGGACCGCTCGGGCTGCTGCGTGCGGTCGAAGCCGCAGCCGAGGCGGTGCACGGCCCCGACCAGGACGTGGTCCGTTTCGAGCTGTTCAGCCGCGCCGGGGTGGAGGCCAAGGAGTCCGTCCCGTTGGACGGGGACACCTACGAGCTGGTGCTGGCCAGATCCGGCCACACGCTGCGGATGAAGCCGCAGAGCAGCATCCTCGAGACCGTCCTCGCCCTGGGCGTGGAGGTCGAGAACGACTGCCGCGACGGCATCTGCGGGTCCTGCATCACCTCGGTGCTGTCGGGGACCGTCGACCACCAGGACCTCGTGCTCACCAAGCGGGAGCAGGCAGCGATGGACAAGATGATGATCTGCTGCTCGAAGTCCACGAGCGACCGACTGGAGCTCGACCTGTGACCCACGATCTGGACGTCACCACTCGCGCGGAGGCGGCGCGACTGCTCCTCGACGCCTTCGACAACGGCGCGCCGATCCCACCGCTCACCTCGACTCACGACGCGATGACCCTCGACGACGCCTATGCCATCCAGCTGCTCCAGATCGATGAGCTCGTCTCGCGCGGGCGGAGCATCAAGGGACACAAGGTCGGGCTCACGAGTGCCGCCATGCAACGGATGCTCGGCGTCAGTGAACCCGACTTCGGCCACCTCCTCGACGACTTCTTCTACGCCGAGCACGAGCCGATCCCCATGCACCGGTTCATCCAGCCCCGGATCGAGCCCGAGGTGGCCTTCGTCCTCAAGGCGCCGCTGCGCGGTCCGGGTGTGACGGTGCACGAAGCGATCGCCGCCGTGGACTTCGTGCTGCCCGCCCTCGAGATCGTGGACAGCCGGATCGCCGACTGGAAGATCGGCCTGCTGGACACCGTGGCCGACAACGCCAGCTCGAGCGCCGTCGTGCTCGGCTCGACCCCGACGCCGCTCCACGAGGTCGACGTGCGGCTCGCCGGTTGCGTGATGACCCGCAACGGGCTGGTCGTCGGCACCGGCGCAGGGGGAGCGGTCCTCGGCTCACCGATCACGTCCCTGGTGTGGCTCGCCAACACGGTGGGGCCACGGGGAGTCACGCTCGAGCCCGGTCACGTGGTGCTGCCCGGATCCCTGTGCGCCATGGTCCCGGTCTCTCCGGGCGACACCGTCACCGCACGATTCAGCGGCCTCGGCAGCGTCACCGCCAGGTTCGACACCTCAGGAAGGCACTGACATGACCAAGACGTTGGCCACAGCGGCGATCGTCGGGCCCGGCAACATCGGCACCGACCTGATGTTCAAGCTGATACGACGCAGCGACATCATCGAGCCCCGCTTCATGGTGGGCGTCGATCCCACCTCCGACGGCCTGGCCCGGGCCAAGCGTCTCGGCCTGGAGACGACGGCCGACGGGGTGGACTGGTTGCTCGCCCAGGCAGAGCTCCCCGACATCGTCTTCGAGGCGACGTCCGCCAAGGCCCATGAGGCCAACGCCCCGCGCTACGCGGAGGCCGGCATCCTGGCCGTCGACCTCACACCGGCAGCGGTCGGTCCCTACCTCTGCCCCCCGGTCAACCTGTCGTTCAACCTGGCTGCCACCAACGTCAACATGATCACCTGTGGCGGACAGGCAACCGTCCCCATGGTGCACGCCGTCTCCTCGGTGGTGCCGGTGCCCTACGCGGAGATCGTCGCGTCGGTGTCGAGCCGGTCGGCAGGACCTGGCACCCGGGCCAACATCGACGAGTTCACCGAGACCACCGCCGCGGCCGTCGAGGCTGTCGGCGGCGCCCACCGCGGCAAGGCCATCATCATCCTCAACCCCGTCGACCCCCCGATGATGATGCGGAACTCCGTCTTCTGCGCGATCCCGCCCGAGGCGGGGGAGCCGGGGGAGCTGCAGGACCGGCTCCTCGAGTCCATCCACGCTATGGAGCGCACGGTTCAGGAGTACGTCCCCGGTTACGCCCTGCGTGCGGCACCGCAGTTCGAGCCGGCCCAGGAGGCGTGGCATGGCCAGGCGCGGGTCTTCATCCCCATCGAGGTCCGTGGTCGCGGCGACTACCTGCCCGACTACGCGGGCAACCTCGACATCATCACCGCGGCCGCAGCCCGGGTCGGCGACCTCATGGTTGCCCACCGCCTCGGCGTCGACACCACCTGGAAGTCCTCCGCCGATCTCGGCGAGCTTCCCCCCACGCACGCAGACGACCGCATGGAAGCGGGTGTCTGACCCATGGGTGACATGACGATCCGTCCTGAGGACGCGCCGGTGGTCACGCGGGACGTGACCGAGACCGAGGTCCGCGAGCACGCCGGCACGGCCGGTGGCGAGCGCGACCTGCGCATCACCGACTCGACTCTGCGTGACGGTTCGCACGCGATGAGCCACCAGTTCACGGAGGCGCAGGTCCGTGGCGTCGTCTCGGCGCTCGACCGCGCCGGTGTCGAGGTGATCGAGGTCAGTCACGGGGACGGGCTCGGTGGCTCGAGCTTCAACTACGGCTTCAGCCTGGTCGACGAGCTCGACCTCATCGCAGCCGCAGTGGACGAGGCCACCCGAGCGAAGATCGCGATCCTCATGCTGCCGGGGCTGGCGACGGTCACCGACCTCAAGCGTGCCCATGCGGTGGGTGCTTCGGTGGCCCGGATCGCCACCCACTGCACCGAGGCCGACGTGTCGATCCAGCACTTCGGGGAGGCGCGGGCACTCGGCATGGAGACGGTGGGCTTCCTCATGCTGTCCCACAGCACGTCGCCGGAGAATCTGGCCCGCAACGCCCGGACGATGGTCGACGCGGGCGCCCAGTGCGTCTACGTCGTCGACTCCGCGGGTGCGCTTGTGCTCTCCGACGCCCAGGAGCGGGTCCGTGCCGTCATCGACGAGGTCGGCGACGACGGGGCGCAGGTCGGCTTCCACGGCCACCAGAACCTGAGCCTCGGGATCGCGAACTCGGTGCTCGCCTACCAGGCCGGGGCGCTGCAGATCGACGGAGCGCTCTGCGCCCTCGGTGCCGGCGCCGGGAACTCGCCGACCGAGGTGCTGGCCGCGACCTTCGAGCGGATGGGCATCCGGACCGGCATCGACCTCGGCGAGGTGCTGTCGGCCGCCGAGGAGGTCGTACGTCCATTCATCCCGCGGCTGCCCTGGATGGATCGGTCGTCGATCACGCAGGGCTACGCCGGCGTCTACTCGTCGTTCCTCCTCCACGCCGAGCGTGCTGCTGTGCGCTACGGCGTACCGGCGCACGAGATCCTGCAGAAGGTTGGCGAGCACGGCTACGTCGGCGGCCAGGAGGACATGATCATCGACATCGCCCTCCAGCTCGCTGAGGAGAAGGCCAGCGGGACCCTGATGACGGCCGGGGTCGGGTGATGGCGACCACACCCGGGGAGGCCCCGGCGGGCGGTTGGGACGTCGCCTCGGTCGCGGCCGAGCTGTTGCGGTGCGAGGACGAGGGGATCGATCGACCGCCGTTCACCGACGAGTGGCCCGAGCTCGACCTCGCCACCGGTTATGAGATCCAGGACCTCAACCTCCGAGCGCGCCTGGATCGTGGCGAGAAGCTGATCGGCATCAAGCTCGGGCTGACGAGTCGGGCCAAGCAGCAGCGGATGGGCGTCCACTTCCCCTTCGTGGCCTGGCTGACCGACGCGATGATCCTGCCGACCGGTGACCCGGTGCCGCAGTCCCGGTTGATCCACCCGAGGGTCGAGCCCGAGATCGTCTTCGTGATGGGGGACCGGCTCGAAGGCCCCGGCGTCAGCTGTCCGCGGGCCATGTCGGCCGTCGCGTCCGTGTGGGGCGGTGCGGAGGTCATCGACAGCCGCTACCGCGACTTCCGCTTCACGGCCGGCGACGTCGCCGCCGACAACGCTTCGTCTGCGGCCTTCGTGACGGGTCCCGTCGGGTTGTCGCCCGCGGACCTCGACCTGTCGCTGGAAGGGGTCCTGGTGGAGGTGGACGGTGTCGTCGTCGACTCCGCGACCGGGGCCGCCGTCCAAGGACATCCGGGCGAGGCGCTGGCCCTCGCGGCCAACGACCTGGCCAGCCGCGGACACGCCATCGAGCCGGGCTGGCTGGTCCTCACCGGCGGCATGACCGACGCGGTCTTCGCCCCACCGGGCACCTCGGTCGCCCTGCACTTCACCCATCTCGGCTCGCTGTTCCTCAACGCTGGAGAGGCCTGACGACATGCCCTTGATCGAAGTGACCCTCGTTGAGGGACGTACGCCGGAGCAGCTCCGCGCGCTCATCAGCGGTCTCACCCACGCCGCGTCCGCGGCCGTCGGCGCCCCGGTGGACAACATCCGCGTCGTCGTGCGCGAGGTCCCGACCACGCACTGGGCCGCCGGCGACGTGACGATCGCGGAGCGCGCCGGCTCTGACACAGGAGGCACCCCATGAGCGATCTCCAGTTCTTCGGTCACGTCATCGACGGGGAGGAGGTCCCGTCCGTGGACGGCGCGGCCTTCGAGGTGTGGAACCCGTGGACCCAGGAGGTGTGGGCCACTGCAGCCGAGGGTCGCACCGAGGACGCGGCCCGAGCCGTGGCGAGCTCGCGACGGGCGTTCGACGAGGGGCCGTGGCCACGGATGGCGCGCGCGGAGCGGGCCGGGGCGATCCATCGCCTCGCCGACCTGATGGAGGAGCGCGCGGACGAGCTGGCGACGCTGGACTCCACCAACATGGCCAAGCCCTTCGCCCAGGCCAAGCACGACGTCGGGCGCTCGGTGTGGAACTTCCGCTTCTTCGCCGACCACCAGCGCGACCATGTCGGCGAGGTCTACCCGATGGACTCGGGTCACCACAGCTACAGCGAGTACGGACCGGCGGGAGTGGTCGCGGCCATCAGTCCGTGGAACTTCCCACTGATGATGGCCAGCTGGAAGATCGCGCCTGCCATCGCATGGGGCAACACCTGCATCATCAAGCCGTCGGAGGACACACCTGCGTCGGTGACGATGCTCGGTCGGCTGGCGATCGAGGCCGGCTTCCCACCAGGTGTCCTCAACGTCCTCAACGGGCACGGCACCCCGGCCGGCTCCGCCCTGACCGCAGACGACCGCGTGGACCGGGTGACCTTCACCGGGTCCTCCACCACCGGCAAGGCGGTCATGGCCTCGGCCGCCGACCACCTCGCCCCGGTCTCGCTGGAGCTCGGCGGCAAGGGCGCCAACATCGTCTTCGACGACGCCGACCTCGACAACGCGGTGCACTGGGCCGTCGAGGCGATCTTCCGCAACTCCGGCCAGATCTGCCTGGCCGGATCGAGGCTCTACGTCGGGTCGGGGATCTACGACGAGTTCATGGCGCGGTTCATCGCGGCCGCCGAGGCCCTGGTCATCGGCGACCCGTTCGACCCGGCCACCACGTTCTCGAGCCTTGCCAGCCGGAGGCACTTCGAGAAGGTGTCGTCGTACGTCGACGGCGTCGCGCTGGACGGCGGCAAGGTCCTCACCGGTGGCGTGGACGACGAGGGCCGGTGGCTGGTCCGGCCGACGATCGTCGCCGACCTCCCGTTGACGGCGGCTGCCTACTGCGAGGAGATCTTCGGGCCAGTCTGTGTCGTGAACCGTTTCGACTCCGAGGACGAGGTCGTCGCGCTCGCGAACGACACGCGCTACGGACTCAACGCGATGCTGTTCACCGAGAACCTGTCGCGTGCCCACCGGGTCGCCTCGAAGCTGAGGGCCGGCACCGTGTGGGTGAACTGCTTCTTCATCCGTGACCTCCGCACCCCGTTCGGTGGCGTCGGGGACTCCGGCGTCGGGCGAGAGGGCGGCAACTTCAGCCGTGAGTTCTTCACCGAGCCCAAGGCCGTCGTGATGCAGATCCAACGGTGATGGCCACCACGTCCGCCAACCCCGAGATCGCCAGCTCGATCGAGGTCAACGGCGTCCTCACCAATTACCACGACCTCGGAGAGGGCCCGCGGACCGTGGTGTTGATCCACGGATCAGGTCCCGGCGTCTCGGCCTGGGCCAACTGGCGACTCACCATGCCGGCATTGGCGAGCCGCTTCCGGGTCGTCGCCCCGGACGTGCCGGGGTTCGGCTACACCGAGCGCCCCGAGGGGGCGACGTACGACCTCGCGAGCTGGACCGACCACCTGCTGGCGTTCGTCGACGAGCTCGACCTCGACGACGTCTGCCTGGTGGGCAACAGCTTCGGCGGTGCACTGGCGCTGAGCATGACCACCACGCGGCCCGGGCTGTTCTCGAAGCTGGTCCTGATGGGAAGTGTCGGCGTCCCTTTCGAGATCACCCGCGGCCTCGACACGGTGTGGGGCTTCGAGCCCACGATGGAGAACATGCGTGAGCTCCTGGGGGTGTTCGCCCACGACCAGTCGATGATGACCGACGAGCTCGCCGCGTCGCGTCTGGTGGCGGCCACTCGGCCCGGTGTCCAGGAGGCCTTCAGCGCCATGTTCCCGGCGCCGCGTCAGCAGGGCGTGGACGGCATGACCCTGGACGAGCACCTGATCGCCGCCATCGACACGCCCACGCTCGTGATCCACGGCCGGGACGACCAGGTCATCCCGTTGAGCAACTCCCTGAGGCTGCTCGAGCTCATCGGGCCGTCACAGCTCCACGTCTTCGGCAACTGCGGGCACTGGGTGCAGATCGAGCACGCCGAGGAGTTCAACCGCCTCGTGGGCGACTTCCTCGCGGACTGACCCGGATCCGGGCCAGGCCTCCTACCGTCATGGTCAGGCGCCGCCCTCGGTGAGGGTGGTGGCGGGAAGCCAGTCGGCGCCGAGGAGCAGGGCGAGATCGGCGAGGCCGGTCGTGTCGCTGCCCACCGTGTCGGAGGCCGCTGCGATCCGCTCGACCATCACCCGGCCGACCTGCTCCTCGACGGTGCCCTCGGCATACGCGATGTGCCACGGCGAGACCTGGTGGTCGCGATGGGTGCGACCGGTCACCTGCCGTCCTGCGATGCCGGAGAAGCGGGCCTGGTGGAAGACGCCGACCCGGGGCTCGCTGGTCGCCAGGCGGCCGTCCGCGAGGGTCTCGCCGGCGTGCAGGCTGATCGAGGCGACCGTGGTGAAGACGCAGACCTTCGCCTGACCGGTCTGGAACCGGAGTCGCTCCGCCTCCGGGTCGAACCGGTCGCGGCCGTAGATCGTGGCCACGTCGATGCCGACGTCGCGCAGCCGGTCGACGATCGGGTCGGCGGCAGTCGCGACGAACTCGACCGAGCACGCCACCTGTCGCTCGGCCTGCACCTGCTGGGCGATCCAGGCGACGGTCGAGTCGACGCGGATCAGGCCGGCCTTCTGCCGGAACCGCAGCAGCGCGGCCCGTCCCTTCGCGACGTTGCGGCCGCGCCGGGCGATGTCCATCTCGCGGCAGAACTCGCCCCACTCGGCCTCGTACGCCGTCCTCTCCGCCGGCGTCAGGGTCACCGGCATGCCGGAGATCGGCACCGGACCCCACGGCGCCGCCCGGTGCAGCATCGCGGGGGGCCGCTCGTCGGCCAGCCAGCCGCGCACCAGCTTGAGGTCTGCGGCTCGCCGCGCCGGATCGTCGGTCCATGCCGCGCCGTAGCGTCCCCGCTCCACCGCGACCCCGTGGCGCTCGAGCGCACTGGCGAACGTGGCGCCCGGCTGGGTCGCCGAGGTCCACTCCTGCATCGGCTCGCCGAGGACCTGCGCGTAGGCCGGGGCCAGGTAGGGCAGCTCGAGCGGCGTGTGCCCGGGCGTCGCGGTCGTCGCGATGACGAAGGGAGCCTTGTCGTGGGGCTTCCCGTGGCCCGAGATCCGTGCCCAGACCTTCCACCGCTTCGTCGTCGTACGCCGCAGGGCATGGGCCTCGTCCGCGATGATCACGTCCCACGCGTGGTCCTTGACCTTGTCCAGGCGGTCCCAGGTGATCACGACCCAGTCGAGGCCGCCGTCGCCCAGGGCCGTGATCGTGCGGCACCAGTGGCCGATCGTGATCGCGGCCGGCCGGTCGGCGACGACCAGCACTCGTCGCGCACCGCGGAGGTCGCCCACCGCCGTCGCCCCGAGCACCGCGGAGATCGTCTTGCCCACGCCCGGCTCGTCGGCCAGCAGGAACTGCCGACCACCTGCCGCAGCGCGCGCTGCGATGGCGTCGGCCGCCTCGAACTGGATCCTCCGCGGCTCGAGGTCGTCGGTCGGCGCAGGGTTCGGCGTGGGACGGTCGGGATTGAGGGTGTTCTCGATGAACCGACCGAGCGTGTACGGCCCCGGCGCGTAGGGCGCGAGGTGCGCAGGCAGGGCGCGCCCGACGTACAGGTGGGTCCTGACCCCCGGGTGCCACGAGGCGCCCTCGACCTGGGTGCCGTACGGGACGTCGAGCACCCACACCCGCTCGCCCGGCCCAGCAGTCGGCCGACGAGCACTGGATCGGCGAGCACGGGCCACCCCAGGACGCTATCGGATCGGGGGACTGCGTCACGTACGCGCATCGAGGCCCTGACCGTCAGGTCAGGGCCTCGATCGCTTGGGGTGAGTAACGGGACTTGAACCCGCGACATCCGCCACCACAAGGCGGCGCTCTACCAGCTGAGCTATACCCACCATGTCTGCTCGCCGAGTCGGCGAGGACGACGTGAAGTGTAGGGCAATCAGGCGTCAGGTTCCGCATCGGCCCGGAGGCCGGTCAGCTGTCCGCCGTGGCGCGCCGCGATCTCCTTCGCCGTCGCGCTGTCGGGGCCGGGCTGGGGCACGAAGACGGCCTCGCGGTAGTAGCGCAGCTCCTCGATGCTCTCCTGGATGTCGGCCAGTGCGCGGTGGTTGCCGCGCTTGGTCGGGGCGGAGAAGTAGGCGCGGGGGAACCACCGTCGCGACAGCTCCTTGATCGAGGAGACGTCGACGATGCGGTAGTGCAGGAAGGACTCGAGGGCCTGCATGTCGCGGGCCAGGAAGGCGCGGTCGGTGGCCACGGTGTTGCCCGCGAGCGGGGGGCGGCTGCCCTCGGGGCAGTGCTCGTGGATGTAGGCGAGCACCTGCGCCTCGGCGTCCTCGAGCGTCGTGCCGGCGTCGAGCTCCTCGAGCAGTCCGGACTTCTCGTGCATGCTGTGCACGAACTCGACCATCTGGTCCAGCGACTCCTGCGACGGCTTGATGATCACGTCGATGCCCTCGCCGAGGACGTTGAGCTCGAAGTCCGTGACGAGCGCCGCGACCTCGATCAGCGCGTCGGCGCCGAGGTCGAGGCCGGTCATCTCGCAGTCGATCCACACCAGTCTGTCGCTCACGAACGGCCACCTTACTGCTCATCTCCGACGCTGCTCGCGCGCCGGTCCTCTCAGGCACGGCTCAGGCTCACCTCCTAACCTCAGGGGTGTGACCGAGGGCGTGAAGGACTGGTTCGGCCTGGTCGCGCGCCTGCTGACGGGTGGCGTGTGGATCGTGGCCGGTGCCCTCAAGCTGCCGCACCCGGCCGACAGCGTGCGCGCCGTGCGGGCGTACGACCTCCTCCCGGAGGCGGTCGTCCCCGCGGTCGGGCACCTGCTCCCGGTCGTCGAGGTCGTGATCGGTCTGTGCCTGGTGCTCGGCGTCCTGGTGCGCGGCGCGTCGGTGGTGTCGGCGCTCCTGTTCGTCGCCTTCATCATCGGCATCTCCAGCGCGTGGGCGCGCGGCCTGTCGATCGACTGCGGCTGCTTCGGCGGCGGGGGCGAGATCCCCGACGCCGCCGCGAAGTATCCCGGCGAGATCGCGCGTGACGTCGGCCTCCTGGCCCTGAGCCTGTGGCTGGTCGTACGACCCCGCTCGCGGCTCGCCCTCGACAACGTCCTCTTCACGACCACCTACGACTCCGAGACCGACCCCGAGACCGACCCTGAGACCGAAGACGACCACGAAGGAAGCCTCGATGGCGCAGAAGAAGACCTCGCACAGGACCGCTGACGAGAAGGCCGCCACGGCCGCGAAGCGGGACGCCCGACGGGCCAGGACCGACCGCGCCCGCGAGCAGGCCGAGGAGCGGCGCAAGGCCGCGAAGCGCAAGGAACAGCTCACCCGGTTCGGTCTCATCGCCGGTGTGCTGGTCCTGATCGTCGGTGGCTACTTCCTGATCACGAGCCTGGGCTCGGACAAGCCCACCACTCCACCCGCGGGAGCGAGCGGGTCGTACGGCCTCGTGGTCGGCGACGCCGACGCACCCAAGAAGGTCGTCGTCTACGAGGACTTCCTCTGTCCCTTCTGCGGCCAGCTCGAGGCCACGGTCCGTGACCAGCTCGACGCCGCGGTGGAGGCCGGGGACGTCAGCGTCGAGTACCGCGCGCTGCCCTTCCTCGCGGGCATCGACGACTACTCGCCGCGTTCGGCCAACGCGTTCGCGGTCGTGCTCGACGCCTCGGGTCCTGAGGTCGCCAAGAAGTTCCACGACCTGCTCTTCGAGAACCAGCCGTCCGAGAAGGGTCCGTTCCCCGACGACGACGCGCTCGTCGCCCTGGCGGTCGAGGCGGGTGCGACCGAGGCCGACGTACGTCCGGGCATCGAGGACATGGCGTTCGAGGGCTGGGTCGACGCCGCCGGCGAGGCGGCGTCCAAGGCCAAGGTGAACTCCACGCCGACGGTGCTCATCAACGGCGAGAAGGCCACGGGCACGACCATCGAGGACATCGCAGCCGAGATGGTCAAGTGACACACTGCGCGGCGTGAGCCTCCAGAACTTCATCGCCGGCCTGCCCAAGGCCGAGCTGCACGTGCACCACGTCGGGTCGGCGTCGCCGCGGATCGTCTCCGAGCTCGCGGCGCGCCACCCCGGCGCGGGCGTCCCGAGCGACCTCGAGGGACTGAAGGAATTCTTCACGTTCCGCGACTTCGCGCACTTCATCGACGTCTACCTCGCGGTCGTCGACCTGATCCGCACTCCCGAGGACGTCCGGCTGCTGACCTATGAGGTGGCACGCGAGATGGCCGAGGGGCAGAACCTCCGCTACGCCGAGCTGACCTGTACGCCGTACACGTCGGTGGTGCGCGGCATCGCGATCCAGGCCTACACCGAGGCCATCGAGGACGCCCGGGTGGCGGCCGAGCGCGACTTCGGCCTCGTGCTGCGCTGGATCTACGACATCCCGGGCGAGTCCGGCATCCCTGCCGCCGACGCGACGCTCGAGTACGCCCTCGAGCACCGCACCGACGCGCTCGTCGGCTTCGGTCTCGGCGGGCCCGAGATCGGCGTGCCGCGGGCGCAGTTCCAGGAGCACTTCGACCGTGCGCGCGCGGCGGGGCTCCACTCGGTGCCGCATGCCGGGGAGACCACCGGGCCCGAGACGGTGTGGGACGCCGTACGCCTGCTGGGTGCCGAGCGCATCGGTCACGGCTGCTCGGCCGCCCAGGACCCCGAGCTGCTCGCACACCTCGCCGCGACGGGCGTCGCGCTCGAGGTCTGCCCGACGTCCAACATCGCGACCCGCGCCGTCGACCGGATCGAGGACCACCCGCTGCGCGCCTTCGTGGAGGCCGGGGTGACGGTGACCATCAACTCCGACGACCCGCCGATGTTCTCCACGACCCTCAACCACGACTACGAGGTGGCGGCGGGACTGCTCGACCTCGACGAGGGCGGGGTGGCCGACCTGGCCCGCGCCGCGGTCGCTGCGTCCTTCGCCCCCGACGAGGTGAAGGCTCGGATCGGCGGCGAGATCGACGCGTACGTGACCGCTTCCCGCGACGCCTGACGGCGTGTCTCGGGGGACACGCCGAGGGCCCGCGAACTTCACCCCTGAGGGGGCTTGTGGCTCGTGTCGCATCCGGGTTAGAACTGTCCTGTCGGAAGGACTTCGGTCCGGAAGACACCGAAACCCCGGCAACTCATACTTGCCGGGGTTTCACCTATTTCTGAGCGTGAACCGGTCCTGCCCACTACAGCTAGCGCCGGGCGGGCGGGCCTTCCGTGATGAGGTCGCGGAGCCGTTGCAGGCGCATCGGCTTCTCGAGCACCGTGTGAACACCCAGCTCTTGCAGCGGGCCACGGCTCTGGTCCGCCCATGCGCTCAGGACGATCGTCCACATGCCCGGAGCGACGTCGGGGTGGTCATGCAGCCACCGAGCGACCCCTAGTCCGCTCATGCGTGGCATGGCGATGTCGATGAGCATCACGTCGAAACGCCCTTGTTGAAGGGCGTCCAGTGCCTCAAGGCCATCGGCCGCAGGTGTGGCGTCGTGGCCGAGTCTCTGCACGAGCTGGGTCAGGACGTCTCGGATGTCCTCTTCGTCGTCGACGACGAGGAACTTCAACGTCGCCGCGACTTCATCGTTGGGCACCTGCGGAAGGTACAGCGCTGACCTCGATGTCCGTCCTTCGTCCAAGGTCTCCCCACGTCGCTCGGGTCGGTGGGGGCGGCCCCGAAGGGTGCGACAACGCCGAGCAGATCATGACCGGTCGCCGTAACCCCGTCAGCGGCTGTGGCGTTGATCACTACGAGGCCAGACATTGGCCGTTGTAGGGGGGCGGCTGATGTCTGGTCGAGCCCGCTCATCGCTGGTCGAACACGTGGCGCCGGACAGCCGACGAGTCCCGTACCGCACATGGCGCATGAGATGTGCCGACGCGTAGCGGAGGATCGAGAGGGCAGAGAAATTGATTCGGCCCCGCAACCTCATACGTGGCGGGGCCTGGGTCGATAGTGATCCATCGAGCGGTCCGAGCCCCGGATTCCGGGCCGCGTGTCGCGAGGTCCTTAAGGTGGCGTCCATGCGCGTGCTCCTCGGTCCGACGTTGACCCACGCCTCCTTCCGCGCGGGACGACATTTCGGTGGCCTGGACGGGGCGCGGGCGATCGCCGCCCTGGTCGTGGTGGGCTTCCACTTCAGTGGTCCGGCGCCGATGTTCGCCGGGGGCTGGCTCGGGGTGCACATGTTCTTCGTGCTCTCGGGCTTCCTCATCACCACCCTCCTGCTGCGTGAGGAGGAGACCACGGGCCGGATCTCGCTGCTGGGGTTCTGGGTGCGAAGGTTCTTCCGCATCGCGCCCGCCTACTACGCCGCGCTCCTCGGCTCGATCCTGCTGCTCACGTGGCGCGGAGTCTACGAGTCCGCGGGTGGGCCGGAAGCGCTGCGCTACTTCCTGACCTTCAACCCCGAGTTCTCGCCGAGCTTCATCAACTTCGACCAGGCCTGGACGATCGGCATCGAGCAGAAGTTCTACCTGGTGTGGCCGCTGCTGGCCTTCGTGATCGTGCCGCTCCTCGGTGCTGCGGTCGGGACCGGGCGCGTGCGCGCCGGCACCTGGTTCGTGATCGCGCCGATCATGATGTGGCTGATGTGGCACCACAACATCTCGTGGGTCCACTACATCGCGATCCTGATGGGCTGCGGGGTCGCGATGGCCATGCACTCCGAGCTCACCTTCGGGCTGCTCGCGCCTTTGTCGTCGCGGGTCGTCCAGGTCGCCCTGGTGCTGGGCATCTACGTCGTCGAGAGCCACTCGGGCGAGATCACTGCCCGCTACGCCGGGTCGGAGCAGCTGATCCTGGTCTTCTCGCTGCTGTGCGCGCTGAGCCTCCCGAGCCTCTGCGGCCGCACGGAGATCAGTCGTGCGCTGGCGCTCCCGCCGTTCCGCTGGCTGGGCGAGCGCTCCTACTCGATCTACCTCTTCCAGCTGATCGGCGGCTACCTCGTCGCGCTGGCACTGCCCGACTGGCGCAACGACCTGCACAAGACGCTCGTCGTCCTGGTCGTGACGATCATGATCGCCGACTTCGTCTACCGGTTCGTCGAGCGCCCGGGCATCCAGGTGGGCCGCTGGCTCGCGAGCTGGCTGGCCGCGCACCCCCTGCGCGGACGTACGCCCGCCGCATCCGTGGTGCCGCCGGTCGGCGACCTGCCGCCGGCCGTCGACCTCGAGGCTGAGCGCCCCCGGCAGGATTCGAACCTGCGACCTAGAGATTAGAAGGCTCTTGCTCTATCCAGCTGAGCTACGGGGGCTGGCGGGAGCCAGTATCCCAGCGCGCCCGGACGTGCGACGATCCGGCCGCCCAGGCGACCGGATCGTCACACGTCCACGTGGTGCTTCGGGGTCAGGCGGGAACCGTCGCCGGCTCCCGGGCGGGGGTGACGGCGTCGGTGCCGGGCTCCTCGCGCCAGGCCGTACGCCCGCGCGGGGCGTCGTACGTCGGCAGGTCGAGGATCCCCTCGCGCTTGGCCACGATCGTCGGGACGAGCGCCTGGCCGGTGACGTTGACCGCGGTGCGACCCATGTCGAGGATCGGGTCGATCGCGAGCAGCAGGCCGACGCCCTCGAGGGGCAGGCCGAGCGTCGACAGGGTCAGCGTCAGCATCACGGTCGCGCCGGTGACGCCGGCGGTGGCCGCCGAGCCGATCACGGAGACGAACGCGATCAGCACGTAGTCGGTGATCGAGAGGTCGAGGCCGAAGAACTGGGCCACGAAGATCGCCGAGATCGCCGGGTAGATCGAGGCGCAGCCGTCCATCTTGGTCGTCGCGCCGAGCGGCACGGCGAAGGACGCGTACGCCCGCGGGACGCCGAGGTTGCGCTCGGTGACCGACTCGGTGACGGGCATCGTGCCGACCGACGAGCGGGACACGAAGGCCAGCGAGATCGCGGGCCACGCGCCGGAGAAGAACTGCTTGACCGACAGGCCGTTGAGGCGGAGCAGGGCGGGGTAGACGCCGAGCATCACGATCAGCAGGCCGGTGTAGACCGCGATGGTGAACGTGCCGAGCGAGCTGAGCGCGTCCCAGCCATAGCTGGCGACCGCGTTGCCGAGCAGGCCCACGGTGGCGATCGGGGCGAGCAGGATGATCCACCACAGGACCTTCTGCACGATGGCGAGCGCCGAGCGTACGAAGCCCAGGAACGGCTCGGCGGCCTCGCCGACCTTGAGGGTGGCGATGCCGATCGCGATGGCCATCACGAGGATCTGCAGGACGTTGAACGAGAAGCCGACCGAGCCGTCGCCGTTGTCGTAGCCCTCGAGCCCGAGCACGTTGGCGGGCACCAGGCCGGTGAGGAAGTCGAGCCACGAGCCGCTGGAGGACGGGGCCGAGGCAGCGTCCGAGGTCACGCTCGTGTGGTCGCCGGGCTGGAGCACCAGGCCGAGGACGATGCCGATCGACACCGCGATGAGGGCGGTGATCGCGAACCAGGCGAGCGTCTTCCACGCCAGGCGCGCGGCGCCGGTGACGTCACGCAGGTTCGCGATCGACGCGACGATCGCGAGGAACACCAGCGGGGGCACGACCGCGCGCAGCAGCGTCACGAACGTGCTGCCCACGGTGGCCAGGGTCTCGGTGAGCCAGTTGGGGTCGACCTCGCCCGTCGTGGGATCGACGCCGTCGGCACCCATGCTGCGTGCGACCAGGCCGAGGACCACGCCGAGGACCAGGCCGATCAGGACCTGGACGCCGAACGAGGGGAGGCGGAAGCGGCGGGTGGGCTGCTCCGTCTTGTTAACTGAAGTATTCATATAGAAAAGATAACCTTTCAGAACGACGCCTCGTCACAGCGAGGCGCCGGGGACGCAGGGAGGTCAGTCGACGGCGCGGCGGGAACGACAGAGCGCGCTCCCGGTGCGGACGAGGTCGACAGCACGACGCTGCGTCAGCAGCTCGCCGACGGTCGCGGGTCTGGTCGTGTCACTCACGTCCGGCCCAACCGGGCGTTCATCCTTTGGATTCCGTGGGTCGCGTCACACGGAGGCGCGAGTCTCCCTAGGGTGCGCCTATGACCTCTCGCCTCGGGCTCCGCCTGCTCGCCCTCGCCGTGCCCGCCCTCCTCCTCGCGCCTGCGTCCGCGCACGCTGCCAGCCTGACGATCGACGACGGCGTCGGCGACGCCCGGGCCATCAACATGGCTCTCGCCTTCGGTGAGCTCTTCGACGGCACGTCCTCCGACCAGCCGTTCTTCCTCGACGCCCCTGCTGAGAGCTCGGCCGACGTCGCCCGCACCACGATCGATCACGCGCGGAAGCGGCTCACGCTGACCATGCAGTTCCGCGACCTGGTCGAGACCCAGGGGCACTCGGTCGAGTTCCGCATCTTCACACCCGAGGGCCGCTACGTCCTCCCGGTCGCGGTGCAGGATGGCCAGACGGTGTCTGGTCTCTACCCCCTCGGCCGGGGGGCGAGCGTCACCGTGTCCAGTGACGGCGACACGGTGATCGTGACCGAGACCCAGACCAAGCCGTGCCGGACGGTCCGGGCACGGTACGACCTGGCTGCAGACACGCTGGTGGCATCGGTGCCCACCTCCTGCCTGGGCTCCCCCACGTGGGTGCAGGTCGCAGCCGGCGTCACCCGGACCAAGGTCACGCCGCTCGAGGACGGCTCGGCCAACATCGCCAGCTACGTCGACGACGCCTTCCGTGGCGGCATCAGCATGAGGAGCCTCGGCCGCAGCCCGAAGGTCCGCCGTGGCTGAGCCGCGCGCCATGACCTCGCGCCTCGCGCTCCGCCTGCTCGCCCTCGTCCCGCTCGCCCTCCTCACGCCCGCCGCGGCGCACGCGGAGAAGGTGGTGACGACCGATCCCACCGCCGACGTCGTCTACCTCGGCCCGACCGAGCAGGGCCAGGGCGACACCGACAACCTCGTGCCAGCCCCCGACAACACGACCGCGGACGTCACACGCACGGTGGTCGACCACACGGAGTCGCGTGTGAAGGTCCGCATCGACCTGCGCGAGCTCGGCCGTGCGGAGGTCTACTTCGCGGTCCTGCAGGTGCGGACCCCGGCGGGCACCTTCGAGGTGGAGACCGACCAGCACCTGGCTCGCCGGCCGAAGGTCGAGATGACGCGCCGCAGCCGTGCCGTCGAGTGCCGGCGACTGCGAGCGGTGACCGACCGTACGGACGCGCGAGTGACCATCACCGTCCCGACGTCCTGCCTCGGTGACCCGCGGTGGGTGCAGGTCGGCGCGGGGGTCGCCTCGCTCGAGACCGTGACCGGCGCCGATGGAGCCGAGCAGGCACTGGTGTTCGCCGACGACGCCCACCGCGTCGGCACGGTCGGCTACGACAACCTGTCCAAGGGCCCGAAGGTCCGCCGCGGCTGACCCTCACCGGGTCAGCAGCACCAGCACCTCGTAGTGGGTGGTGTGCGGGAACATGTCGAGCACCCGCGCCTCGACCGGTCGCAGCGACGGCATGAGGGCGAGGTCGCGCGCGAGCGACTCGGCGTTGCACGAGGAGTAGACGACGTGGCGCACGCCGGACTCCTCCAACCAGCCCGCCAGATCGGCGCCGATGCCGCGTCGCGGAGGGTTGACCACCACGAGGTCGGGCACGGCGTCCGAGCCCAGGGCGTACGCCGCCGCGTCGCCGGCGACGAACCGTGCAGCCACGCCCAGCTCGGCCGCCGTGGCGGTGGCGGCGTCGATCGCGTCGCTCGAGACCTCGACGCCGAGGACGTCCCGGTCCGGTCCGGCGAGGTGGAGGGCGAAGCCGCCGACCCCGCAGTAGAGGTCCCACACCGTGCGCACGTCGGCCAGCGCGTCGACCCAGGTGCGCGCCTGCTCGTAGAGCGCCTCGGCGACGTAGGTGTTCGTCTGGAAGAACGCGCGCGGGCCGAGCCGCAGCGTCACCCCGGTCGCCAGCCGCATCGGCAGCTCCGACTGCTCGGTGAGCACGATCTCGCGCTCGCCCTCCAGCACCGCCTTGTGGTCGGGTTGCACGTTGAGCGTCACCACCCGGAGCGCCGGCACCGCGTCCACCAGCGCCGACAGTCGTGAGCGGATCCGCGCCTCCAGCGAGGTCGACCGCACCACGAGCCGCAGCATCAGGTCGCCGTCGGGTGACTCCGTCAGCAGCACGTGCTTGAGCTCACCGCTGCGCGTCGCCACGTCGTACGGCGTCAGGCCGGCGCTGCTGATCCACCTGGCGATGTCGTCGAGTGCCGTCGTGAGGCCGGGGGCGTGCAGGCCGCAGTCACGCAGGTCGACCCCGGCGAGGTCACGGTCGAGGATCCCCAGCGTCGGGGTCTCGACCGTGCCGCCGACGGCCATCTTGGCCTTGTTGCGGAAGCCCGACTCGGCCCCCGCCACGGTCGGCAGCCAGACCGGCGCGTCGACGAGCGAGCGGGCGTGCAGCTCCTTGTCGGAGAGCTGCCTGGCGCGCGGGACCTCGAGCAGGGTGCAGGACCGGCAGCGGAAGGCGTCGTAGTGGTGGCAGTCCATCCGGCGAGGGTCAGCGGTGCCGACCCATCCACTCCTCGACGTCGGCCGACGTGCGGGGGAGGGAGGCGGAGAGGTTCCGGTTGCCGTCGGCGGTGACGAGGATGTCGTCCTCGATGCGGATGCCGATGCCGCGGAGCTCCTCCGGGACGAGCAGGTCGTCCTCCTGGAAGTAGAGGCCCGGCTCGACGGTGAGCACCATGCCCTCGGCGAGGTCGCCCTTGGGGTAGATGTCGACCGCCGTACGACCGCAGTCGTGGACGTCCATGCCGAGCATGTGCGAGGTGCCGTGGAGGGTCCAGCGGGCGTAGACCTTCGACTCCGGGTCGAGCGCCTCCTGGGCCGACACCGGCAGCAGCTTCAGGTCCTCGAGGCCGTGGGCGAGGACCGCCATCGCGGCGTTGTGGGCGGCGAGGAACGGGACGCCCGGACGTACGGCGTCGATGCCGGCCTGCTGCGCGGCGAGCACCAGGTCGTAGAGCTCGCGCTGGAGCGGCGTGAACGTGCCGTCGACGGGCAGCGTCCGGGTGACGTCGGCGGTGTAGAGGTTGCTGCCCTCGACGCCCATGTCGAGCAGCACGAGCTTGCCGGGCTCGATGGCGCCGGTGTTGTCGATCCAGTGCAGCGTGGTCGCGTGCGAGCCGCCCGCGCAGATCGAGTCGTAGCCGATGTCGTTGCCCATCGCGCGGGCACGACGGAAGAACGTGCCCTCGATCCAGCGCTCGCCGAACTCGAGCACCCGGTCCCACTCGCGCACGGAGTCCTCGAAGCCGAGGGTGGTGATGTCGCAGGCCTCCTGGAGCTCGGCGACCTCCCAGTCGTCCTTGACCAGGCGCAGCTCGTCGGCGACGCGGCCGAGGTCCTCGTCGGTCGTCACGTCACGGCTCTTGCGGTCGTCGTCGAAGGACGGGAGGTCCTTGACGTGGCGCACCTCGATGCCGAGGGAGTCCGAGATCTCCTCCGAGGACGGGCGGCGGCCGGCCCACAGCTCGCCGTACTGCCGGTCACGGAAGAACTCGTCGGTGTCGCGCTCGGACCGGGGTCGGGCGTAGAGGACGGACTCGCCGTCGTCGATCACCAGGACCGCGTCGGAGGTCTGGTTGCCGGTGAAGTAGGCGTGCGCCGTGTCGGGGCGGAAGCGGTAGTCGGTGTCGTTGGCACGGACCTTGTAGGTGCCGGCCGGGAGCACGAGCCGCTCACCCGGGAACGCCTCTGCGAGCCTGGCCCGACGGGCGGCGGCGTGCTCGGCGATCGGGTGCCGCGGCACCTCGAGCGCGCGGTCGCCCCAGCCCTCGCGCATGAACGCGGCGTAGGCGGCCGGCACGGCCGGGTCGTGCGACTCGGTCTTCGGCTGGTCGGCGCCAGCGCCGGCGGCGGCGGGGATCTCGGCAGGGTTCTCGGCGGGGTTCTCGGCAGTGGGCTCGCTCACGCCGGTCACTGTACGCGGCCCCGCGCCGCGCACGAGGGGGTGTGAGCGGTCGCCCGCAGGGGTGCGCCGAAGCCGGTCGGAAGGGGCTGCTCGGTTAGGGTCGGCGCATGCACCGAGGTCGTCGCGACAGTGTCGCGTTCACCGTCGTGGTGGGCATCCTCGTCCTGCTCGGCGGCCTCGCCATGGCGTTCGTCATCGGCCTGGCCGGTGCGCCCGGTTCGTTGGCGCTCGCGGCACTGTTGGCGGCCGTGCCCGTCGGTCCGCTCGTGGGCTGCTTCATGTGGCTCGACCGCTACGAGCCCGAGCCGCGCAACCTGCTCGCCGCCGGGCTGCTGTGGGGTGCGTTCGTCGCGACGGCCGCCGCACTGGTCTTCCAGGGCATCGGCATCGCAGGCGGGGCCAGCGACCGCGACAGCCTCGCCGTGCTGGCACCCCTGACGGAGGAGGCCACCAAGGGCGCCTTCCTCCTCCTGCTGCTGTGGTGGCGACGTGCCGAGCTCGACGGTCTGCTCGACGGCATCGTCTACGCCGGCATGGTGGGCATCGGCTTCGCCTTCACCGAGAACCTGCTCTACCTCGCCGCGGCCTACAACGGCACGGACGGGCTCGGCCCCGGCGGCACGACCGCCCTCACCGGCACCTTCGTCCTGCGCTGCCTGATCAGCCCGTTCGCGCACCCGCTCTTCACGGTGTTCACCGGCATCGGCGTGGGACTCGCGATCTCCTCGCGCCGCACCTGGGTACGCCTGCTCGCGCCGCTGGCCGGCTTCGCGGTCGCCGCCCTGCTGCACGGCCTCTGGAACGCCTCGACGCTGTCGGGGACCAGCCACTTCTTCCTCGTCTACGGCACCCTGATGCTCCCGGCCCTCGTCGGCGTCGCGGCCTTTGCGATCTACCGTCGTCGCTCCGAGCGACCCCTCCTGAGCGCAGCCCTCCAGGACGCCGCCGACCGCGGCCTCCTGCCGGCGACGGACATCCTGTGGCTCATCGACCTGCGTGCGCGCCGCCAGGCCCGCCGCTGGGCGCGCCAGCAGGGTGGCGCACAGGCCGAGCGTGGGATGCGCGCCTACCAGTCCACCGCCATCGAGCTGGGCTACCTGCACCACCGCTACCTCCGCGGCACCGCGCCCGACGACTTCTCCGTCAGGGGCCAGGAGCACGTCGACGAGCTGCGTCGGGTGCGTCCCTACATCTCCTTCCCCGGACAGGTGGTCCCGACCCCGATGAGCCTGCACCGATGAGCGAGCACGAGCCGGAGGAGACGGCCGGCGGTCGCCACCAGTCCGAGCCCACCATGGCGATGGTGACCGCCCTGGTGCGGATGCGCAGCGCCCTCCAGGACACCCGGCTGCCGCTCGAGCTGCCGGGAGCCGAGGAGCAGCGCGCGGCGCGCAGCGAGATGGAGGACCAGCTCGAGGACTACGTCATCCCGCGCCTGATGACGCTCGACGCTCCTCTCCTCGCCGTCGTCGGCGGCTCGACCGGCGCCGGCAAGTCGACGCTGGTCAACTCGCTCGTCGGCACCCGCGTCACCACTCCCGGCGTGCTCCGCCCGACGACCCGCTCGCCCGTCCTCGTGCACCACCCGGACGACGCCCACTGGTTCAACCAGGACCGGCTCCTGCCCGAGCTCGAGCGCGTCCAGCGGCAGACCAACGACCCGGCCGCCCTCCAGCTGGTCTCCTCCCCGGCGATGACGCCGGGGCTCGCGATCCTCGACGCTCCCGACATCGACTCGGTCGAGGAGCGCAACCGCGTCCTCGCCGCACAGCTGCTCGCCGCGGCGGACCTCTGGCTCTTCGTCACCTCCGCTGCGAGGTACGCCGACCAGGTGCCGTGGGACTTCCTGCGCAAGGCGGCCGACCGCTCCGCCGCCGTCGCCATCGTGCTGGACCGCACGCCGCCCGACGCCGTCGAGACCATCACGACCCACCTCGCGCGGATGCTGGCCAGCCGTGGCCTCAAGGACTCACCGCTCTTCACCGTGGAGGAGGGCGAGGTCTCCGAGATGGGGCTGCTCCGCTCCTCGGCCGTGATCGAGATCCGGCAGTGGCTGCAGGCGCTGGCCAACGACCAGGAAGCCCGCGCGGCCGTCGTGCAGCAGACCCTCGACGGCGCCATCCGCACGCTGGCGCGGCGTACGCACGTCGTGGCCGACGCCGCCACCGAGCAGTCCGACGCCGTACGCCGGTTGCGCGAGGACGCCAACGACGCCTACGACCGCGCCGCCGTCGCGATCGCCGAAGCGTCGGCGGACGGGACGCTGCTGCGCGGCGAGGTGCTGGCGCGGTGGCAGGAGTTCGTCGGCACCGGCGAGCTGCTCAAGTCGCTCGAGACCCGCGTCGGCTGGTTGCGCGACCGCGTCGTCAACGCCGTCAAGGGCAAGCCCCAGCAGGCCGAACGCGTCACGGTCGCCGTCGAGTCCGGCCTCGAGACGCTCATCCTCGAGCACGCCGAGGCCGCTGCCGAGCGCGCCGAGGCGTCCTGGCGCAGCACCGCTGCCGGCCAGATCCTGCTGCGCGACGCCGGGGAGGACCTCGGTCGCGCCTCGCGCGACTTCCGCCGTCGGGCCGAGCGCGCCGTACGCGACTGGCAGTCCGACGTGCTCGAGATGGTCCGCACCGAGGGCGCCGACAAGCGCTCGACCGCGCGGTTCCTCGCGTTCGGCGTCAACGGTCTCTCCGTCGCGCTGATGGTGGTCGTCTTCGCCCACACCGCCGGCGTCACCGGGGCGGAGGCCGGCATCGCCGGCGGCTCGGCGGTGCTCGGCCAGAAGCTCCTCGAGGCCGTGTTCGGCGACCAGGCCGTACGCTCCCTCGCCGAGCGTGCCCAGCAGCGGCTCGAGGCGTCGGTCAGCGAGCTCCTCGACTCCGAGCGACGTCGCTACACCGACCTCCTCGACAGCCTGCAGATCGCGCCCGAGGCACCCGAGCGGCTCCGCAAGTCCGCCCGCAAGGTCGACGACCTCCGCTTCGCCGCGACCCGGGCGTCGCAGGCACCGGAGTCGGTGTCCGACCCGGGCGACACCGGCCTCTAGGGTTGGGGTGCCACAAGCACCACCAGATGGTGAGCCAGATCGTGAGGGAGTCATGACGTCGTTGCTCGAAGGGGCCAAGAAGCTGGTCACCCGGAGCTCTGACATCGGCGCCCGCGTCGACGGACTCGAGCGGGCCGCTGCCGGCGCCCGGGGCCGGGTCGACGACGAGATCGTCGACCACGCCACCGCCGTCGCGACGCGCGCCGCCGGCCGACTCAAGCTGTCCGCCGACCACACCGTCGTCGCCCTCGCCGGTGCGACCGGGTCGGGCAAGTCCTCCACCTTCAACGCCCTCGCCGGCCTCGAGCTGGCAGCGGTCGGCGTACGCCGTCCCACCACGTCGTGGGCCACCGCGTGCGTCTGGGGCAAGGAGGGCGCCGAGGAGCTCCTCGAGTGGCTCGGCATCCCGGCCCGCCACCAGGTCACCCGCGACTCGATGCTCTCCAAGGACGAGGAGGACGCCGAGATGCGCGGCGTCGTGCTGCTCGACCTCCCCGACCACGACTCGACCGAGGTGTCGCACCACCTCGAGGTCGACCGGCTCGTCCAGCTCGCCGACATGCTCGTCTGGGTGCTCGACCCGCAGAAGTACGCCGACGCCGCGATCCATGACCGCTTCCTGAAGCCGCTCGCCTCGCACCGCGACGTGATGCTCGTCGTGCTCAACCACATCGACACCGTGCCGGAGAACCGCCGCGCGAGCATGGTGGAGGACGTCCGCCGCCTGCTCGAGGCCGACGGCCTCGGCGGTGTCCCGGTCCTGTCGATCAGCGCCCGCCACGGCTGGGGCGTCGACGAGCTCCGGGCGCTCGTGGTCAAGCGCGTCGCGGAGAAGAAGGTCACCCGGTCCCGGCTCGAGGCCGATGTCCGCGTCGCTGCCGAGCGCCTCCAGGAGGCCGTCGGCAGCCGGAAGGCGCCCACCCTCTCCGATGAGCGGGTCGCCGCCCTCGATGACGCGTTCGCCGACGCCGCCGGTGTCCCGACGGTGGTCAAGGCCGTCGAGGACTCGACGCGGATGCGCGCCAACCGCGCCACTGGCTGGCCCGTGACGGCGTGGTTCTCCCGCCTCAAGCCCGACCCGCTCAAGCGGCTGCACCTCGACCTCGGTGCCGCCGGCAAGGAGCTGACCGGCGCCTCCCGGACCTCGGTGCCGAAGGCCTCCGGAGTCCAGCGCGCACGCGTCGACACCGAGGTGCGCGCGCTGGCCGACCAGGTCGGCGACGAGATGGCCCCGTCCTGGGCGCACGCCGTGCGCGCAGCATCGGTGTCACGACTGCCCGACCTCGGCGACCGGCTCGACCGCGCGGTGGCCGCCACCGACCTCGGCGCCGAGAAGATCCCGGCGTGGGCCGGTCTCGTGCGGTTCCTCCAGTACGTCCTCATCATCTCCGCGATCGTCGGCGCGGGCTGGCTCGCGCTGCTGGCGTTCGGCTCGTACGCCCGCCTGCCCGAGCCGCCGACCCCCGAGGTGTGGGCCTTCCCGCTCCCCACCCTGCTGCTGCTCGGCGGCGTGGGCCTCGGCATCCTCCTCGCGCTCGTGTGCCGCTGGCTGGTGTCGCTGACGGCGCGGGCGCGGGCCCGCAAGGCGGACAAGCGGCTCCGTGACGCCATCTCGGCGGTCTCGCAGGAGATGGTGGTCGCGCCGATCCAGGCCGAGCTGGTCTCCTACGGCGAGGTCCGCGACGCGCTGTCGGACGCCCTGCGCTGAGTCTTCTCGGCCCGCTACTTGGGTGGCGGCATCCGACATCGTCCCGTCCCGGTTGGCGGCATACGACGTCTGCTCACGGTTGGGTGGCGGCATCCGACATCGGATCGGGGCTGCGACGTGTTGTGTGCCGCCACCCTCGGCTGCACGGCCTCGGCTGCGCGGCCCGGACCAAAGTCGCGGCCCGCAATTCGTCCACAGGGGCCCACGATCCGCGGTCTTCCACAGCACGTGGGTCGTCCGGGCTGCGCCTGTCGGTCCGGGTGCGGAGCCTTGGGGGATCGCGGCGGATCCACCGCCGCCTCCTCGAGGAGAGACGTCGATGTACGACACCCAGATCACCCTGGCCGGCTGGATCGGCGGCGAGATCACCCTGCGGGAGGTCCGCGAGGGGCGCCACGTCGCGTCCTTCCGGCTGGCCTGCACCCCGACCCGCTACCGCGACGGCGGGTGGGTCAAGGGCGCCACGTCCTGGCACACCGTGAAGGTGTGGAACCGGCTGGCGCGCCACGTCGCCGAGTCGCTCCACAGCGGCGACCCGGTGGTGGTCCACGGCCGCCTCGTCGCCGACGTGTGGGACCGCGAGGGCACGCCGCAGACCTCGTGGGAGGTGGTGGCCACCTCCGTGGGCCACGACCTCGCCCACGGGACGAGCGTCTTCACCAAGCCGGTCGTGGAGGATCCGACCGCCGAGCCGGTCGTCGACGAGGTGGTCGCGCCCCGTGCCGCATGACGCGAACGTGTGACGAGCCGGTCGCCCGGACGACCGGATCGTCACGCGTCTGCCGGTGCACGCGATTGTCGGCGTGGGGGCCGATCACCGTAGGCTCGCCCGCATGGCTGAGTACGTCTTCACACTGCGCAATGTGCGCAAGGCCCACGGTGACAAGGTCGTCCTCGACAACGTCACCCTCTCGTTCCTCCACGGCGCCAAGATCGGCGTCGTCGGACCCAACGGCACGGGCAAGTCCTCGCTGCTCAAGATCATGGCGCAGCTGGACCACGCCAACAACGGCGACGCGATCCTCGACCCCGGCGCGACGGTCGGGATGCTGCAGCAGGAGCCGCCGCTCAGCGAGGGCAAGACCGTCCTCGAAAACGTCGAGGAGGCCGTCGGCGAGCTCAAGGGCAAGATGAAGCGCCTCGAAGAGGCCTACATGGAGATGGGCGAGCCCGACGCCGACCAGGACGCCCTCATGGAGGAGACCGGCAACCTCCAGACCGAGCTGGACAACGCCAACGCGTGGGACCTCGACAGCCGTCTCGACCAGGCCATGGACGCGCTCCGCTGCCCGCCGCCGGACGTCCTCGTCGACAACCTCTCCGGTGGTGAGCGCCGCCGCGTCGCACTCTGCAAGCTGCTCCTCCAGCAGCCCGACCTGCTGCTCCTCGACGAGCCCACCAACCACCTCGACGCCGAGTCGGTGCAGTGGCTCGAGGGCCACCTCGCGAGCTACCCCGGCGCCGTCCTGGCCGTGACCCACGACCGTTACTTCCTCGACAACGTCGCGCAGTGGATCCTCGAGCTCGACCGTGGCAAGGCGCACCCCTACGAGGGCAACTACACGACCTACCTCGAGACCAAGCAGAGCCGCCTCAAGATCGAGGGCCAGAAGGACGCCAAGCGCGCCAAGGTCCTCGAGCGCGAGCTCGAGTGGGTGCGCTCCAACGCCAAGGCCCGCCAGACCAAGAGCAGGTCGCGTCTCGCGCGCTACGAGGAGATGGCGGCCGAGGCCGACCGGATGCGCAAGATCGACACCTCGGAGATCAACATCCCCGCCGGTCCTCGCCTCGGCGACATCGTGCTGGAGGCCGACAAGCTGGGCAAGGGCTTCGAGGGCCGGACCCTCATGCACGACGTGTCGTTCAAGCTGCCCCGCGCCGGCATCGTCGGCGTCATCGGCCCCAACGGTGTCGGCAAGACCACGCTCTTCCGGATGATCACGGGGGAGGAGAAGCCCGACGAGGGTGACCTGAAGGTCGGTCAGACGGTCAAGATCTCCTACGTCGACCAGAGCCGTGGCGGCATCGACCCCACCAAGAACGTCTGGGAGGTCGTCTCCGACGGGCTCGACTTCATCAAGGTCGCCAACTTCGAGATGAACTCACGGGCCTACGTCGCCTCGTTCGGCTTCAAGGGACCCGACCAGCAGAAGAAGGCCGGCGTGCTCTCGGGCGGCGAGCGCAACCGCCTCAACCTCGCGCTGACCCTCAAGATGGGCGGCAACATGCTGCTCCTCGACGAGCCCACCAACGACCTCGACGTGGAGACCCTGTCCTCGCTCGAGGACGCGCTGCTCGACTTCCCCGGCTGCGCCGTGGTCACCTCGCACGACCGGTGGTTCCTCGACCGGGTCGCGACCCACATCCTGGCGTGGGAGGGCGACGCCGAGGACCCGGCCAACTGGTTCTGGTTCGAGGGCAACTACGCGGCGTACGAGGAGAACAAGATCGATCGCCTCGGCATCGAGGCCGCGCGCCCGCACCGGGTCACGCACCGCCGCCTGACCCGCGACTGAGACGAGCAGCCGGCGTATCGAGAGCCCGTCAGCGGATCTCGGACTCCGGGTGCCGCGTGACGAGGTGGTCGGCGACGCCGTCGAAGACCCGGCCGACGGCGGCGAAGTCGTCGTCGGACACCAGGTCGACGATGTTGCGGCGCACGCTCTCGACGTGGCAGGGCGCGGCGCGGACGAGGAGCTCGTGGCCCTTCTCCGTCATCGTCGCCACGACCCCGCGACCGTCCTCGGGCGTGGTGCCACGGGTGACGTAGCCGACGGCCTCCATCCGGGCCACCGTGTGGGTGACGCGGCTGCGCGAGTGCGCCATCGCGTCGGCGAGCTGTGCCATCCGCATGGCGCGGCCGGGGCGCTCGGAGAGCCGCACCAGCACCTCGTACTCGGTGAGCGACATCGAGAACTCACGCCGCAGGTCGTCGTCGAGACGCTCCATCAGCAGCGTGATGCCCATCATCAGGGCACGCCACGAGTGCTGCTGGTCGTCGTCGAGCCAGCGGACATCCCCCGTCACCGTCATGGCTCCACCCTAATGGGGGAGGAGCCCGAACCGGCTCAGCCCATGCGCTCCAGGATCATCGCCATTCCCTGGCCTCCGCCGACGCACATGGTGATGAGCCCGGTGGACTTGTCGTGCCAGTCGAGGCTGTTGAGCATCGTGTTCTGCAGGCGCGCGCCGGTCATGCCGAACGGGTGGCCGACCGCGATGGCGCCGCCGTTGACATTGAGGCGGTCGAGGTCGATGCCGAGGTCCTGGTAGGACGGCACGACCTGGGCGGCGAACGCCTCGTTGATCTCGACGAGGTCGATGTCGCCGATGCTCATCCCGGCATACTTCAGGGCGTTCTTCGTGGCCTCGACCGGGCCGAGGCCCATGATCTCGGGGGAGAGGCCGGAGACGCCGGTGGAGACGATCCGGGCGAGCGGCGTGAGCCCGAGCTCGGCGGCCTTGGTGTCGGACATGATGACGACAGCCGCTGCGCCGTCGTTGAGGGCACAGCAGTTGCCGGCGGTGACCACGCCGTCGGGGCGGAAGACCGGGTCGAGACCGGCGATGGCGTCGTACGTCACTCCCGCGCGCGGGCCGTCGTCCTTGGTCACGACGGTTCCGTCGGGCGTGGTGACGGGCGTGATCTCGCGCTCCCAGAAGCCGTCGGCGATCGCCTTCTCGGCGAGGTTCTGCGAGCGGACGGCGAACTCGTCGAGCTCCTGGCGGTCGAGGCCGCGCATCCGTGCGACGTTCTCGGCCGTCTGGCCCATCGCGATGTAGATGTCGGGCACGTGGCCGTCCTCGCGCGGGTCGTGCCAGTCCTTGCCGCCGGCGGCGTACTCGTCCGTGCGGGCACTGGCCTCGTCGAAGAGCGGGTTGCGGGTGCCCGGGATGTGGTCGGACGTGCCCTTGGCGAAGCGCGACACCGTCTCGACACCGGCCGAGACGAAGATGTCGCCCTCGCCGGCCTTGATCGCGTGGAAGGCCATCCGGGAGGTCTGCACCGAGGACGAGCAGTAGCGGGTGACCGTCGCGCCGGGCACCTCGAGGCCGAGGAGTGTGGTGACCACGCGCGCCATGTTGTTGCCCGACTCGCCGCCGGGGAGGCCGCAGCCGAGGAGCAGGTCCTCGATCGCCGCCGGGTCGAGGTCGGGGATCTTGTCCAGCGCGGCCTGGACGACGAGCGCGGTGAGGTCGTCGGGCCGGAAGTCCTTGAGGGAGCCCTTGTTGGCGCGGCCGATGGGGGAGCGCGCTGCGGAAACGATCACTGCCTCGGGCATGGGGAACTCCGGTTACTCGTGGGTCACTCGGTCCCTCGCAGACTAGTCCGACGGTCGCGGCTCAGGCTGGGTCGGGGTTCGCGCCGAGGCCGGTGAGCAGCTCCTCGACGCTCTCGCTGACGAAGGTCCTCCGGCGGCGGGCGGGAAGCAGGAGCGAGGTGAGGAGCACGCCGTCGAGTGCGGCGACCAGGGTCTCCGCTGAAGCTCTGCCCTCCTTGCCGGCGTCGCGCATGACGCCGCGGACCATCCCGACCAGGTCGTCGCGCCAGATCCGGAACCGCTCGGCGAGCGCGGGATCGCGCGTCGCGGCGACCGTCAGCTCGAGTCGCGCGGCGAGCAGGTCGGGCTGGCCGAGCCAGCGGGAGAACAGCCTGGACACCTCGCGGACGGCGCGCTCGTGGTCGCCGGGGCAGGACGCGAGGCGCCCACCCAGAGCGTCGACGTCGGCGGCGAGCTGGTCGGCGACGAAGTCGCCCAGCGCGCGCAGCAGCGCCTCGCGGGTGCGGAAGTAGGCGGACGAGCTGCCCTCGGGCAGGCCTGCCTCGCGGTCCACGGCCCGGTGCGTGAGGCCCCTGTTGCCCTGCTGCGCGAGGACCGTGGTGGCCGCGGCGAGGATCTCGCGACGTCGCGGCGACAGCTCCTCGCGGGTGGGACTCACGGCTCTCCTCCTCGGCGTGTGCCGGCGGTGACGCAGGACACTACCGGCCCGACTTGCGTCGTGAGCGCCGCGGAGTAGTCTTCTACATACGTAGAAGTTCTACGTTTGTAGAAAGGAATCGACATGCAGCTCCTCGACCCCACCGTCGTCATCGCCCTCATGGTCGTCATCGGAACCGCCGTCCTGGCCTCCGTCGTCCTGGCCGCGGTCGCCCTCCCCTCCGCCCTCACGATGACCCGCCGCGACCGCCAGGTCCGCCACGAGTCCATCCCCGCCTACTACGGCCGCCTGCACTTCGCCCACTGAGCGAACCGCGCCACGCCCCGTCGACGCACTTCTGCGACGATCGGGGCGTGCGCCATCTCTACCGCTGCCCACTGAGGTGGGCCGACCTCGACCTCCTCGGCCACGTCAACAACGTGACGTACGTCGACTACCTCCAGGAGGCGCGCGTCGACATGTTCCGCACGCACGCGCCGGACAGCCGCGCCGATGACCTGGCCGAGGGCGTCGTGGTGGTCCGTCACGAGGTCACCTACGTCTCGTCGCTGACCTTCGCGTTCGAGCCGGTCGCCATCGAGTGCTGGGTGACCGAGATCCGGGCCGCGAGCTTCACCATGGGCTACGAGATCTTCGCCGAGGACGAGTCCGGCGAGCGCACCGTCTACCTCCGGGCCCGCACCGTGCTGACGCCGTACGTCTTCGCGACCGAGCGTCCACGCCGGCTGCACGACGAGGAGAAGGCGTCCCTGACGCGGCTGCTCGAGGCGGACGAGCCCGTCCGCCCACCCGCCGCGCCGGAGGTGGTCGAGGTCCCCGGGGGCAGCTACCCCGTCCACGTGCGGTTCAGCGACGTCGACGTCTATGGCCACGTCAACAACGTGAAGTACTTCGAATACTTCCAGGAGGCCAGGATCCAGCTGATGGTCGCGCAGGAGCGCGAGCTCGGTGACGGCTACCACCTCGTCGTCGCCCAGACCGACGTCGACTACAAGCGGCCGATCCTGTTCCGGCCGGAGCCGTACGACTGCCGCACCTGGGTCTCGCGCATCGGCAGCACGTCGGTCGTGTTCGAGTCCGTCGTCCTCGACGACCAGGCAGACGGCCAGGTGCTGGCCCGCGCCAAGGTGGTCGGTGTCTGCATCGACAACGAGAGCGGCCGCCCGGCGGCGGTCCCGGATGCGTTCCGGGAGTTCGCGTCGGGCTGACCCGCTGCTCGAGGGCCGGCTACTCGAGCGTGTTGACCATGAACTGCGCGGCGTGGGTGACGTAGTCCCAGAAGCGGGCGTCCTGCTCGGGCGTCAGGTCCGCCGCGTCCAGCCCGTCCCGGAAGTGCGTGAGCCAGTGCTGGGCGGCGGTCGGCGTGACCTCGAACGGCGCGTGCCGCATCCGCAGTCGCGGGTGCCCGCGCGTGTCTCCGTAGGTCGTCGGGCCACCCCAGTACTGCATGAGGAAGAGCGTGAAGCGCTCCTCGGCCGGACCGAGGTCCGCCTCGGGGTACATCGGGCGCATCACCTCGTCGCCGGCGACGCCCTCGTAGAAGCGGTGCACGATCGTGCGGATCGTCGCCTCGCCGCCGATCTCGTCGTAGAACGTGGTGGTCACGCCTCCATTGTCCCGGTCGGGGGGCTACGCCTCCTCGGTGGGCTCGGCGGAGGCCGCCGACGGTGCGCTTTCCTGCCACATGACGCGCTGGGCGACAGCCAGGTCGATGCCCTCGTGCTCGAAGCGCGCCTTGACGCGCTCGCGCATCGCCCGGGCGATGCGCCACTGCTCCATGGGGGCGGTCTTGAGGGTGACGCGTACGACGATCCCGTCGACGCCGAGCGACTCCACGCCCCACACCTCGGGCTCCTCGATGATGAGGCCCGTGAAGTCCTCGTCCTCCCACAGGTCGTGGGCGACCTCCTCGAGCGTCCGGCGGACGCGCACGAGGTCCTCCTTGTAGCCGACGGTCACGTCGAGCACGGTGCGCGCCCAGTTCTGGCTCATGTTGCCGACGCGGAGGATCTCGCCGTTGCGCACGTACCAGACCGTGCCGTTGACGTCGCGCAGCCGGGTGACCCGCAGGCTGACCGCCTCGACGGTGCCGGACGCCTCGCCCAGGTCGACGACGTCGCCGACGCCGTACTGGTCCTCGAAGATCATGAAGATGCCGGACAGGAAGTCCTTCACCAGCGCCTGCGAGCCGAAGCCGAGCGCCACGCCGATGATGCCGGCGCTGGCGATCAGCGGCGCGATGTCGTAACCGAGCTCGGAGATCGCCATGAGCGCGATGACGGTGAAGATGACGCCGCTGACGATGCTCTTCAGGAGCGAGCCCATCGTCGCCGCGCGTTGCGCCCGCCGGGTGTAGCCGGTGTCCTCGCGCATGTTGAGCGCGGCGCCCATCTTGCCGCCGCTGATCTTGCGGCTGAGGCGGTTGGGCAGCATGCCGACCTCGGCGCTCCTGACGATGCGGTCGATGACGCGATGGAGCAGCCACCGGACCACGAGTCCGAGGACGATCAGTCCCACGAGGGCGCTCGGCTTGCCGACGATCCAGTCGGTCACCATGGCCAGCTCGCTGTTGCCGGTCTGCTCGAGGACCCAGGTGCACAGCTGCTCGCTGCTCGAGCAGGTCATGAGGGGGTTGGTCCCGCTCCCGGAGACCTCGGTCACGTTCATGATCGGGGTGATGAGGGGGTGAGGCATGCCCGCCAGTATGGCGATAGCCTGTCCATCGTGATCACGCACCTCAGCCGTCCACGCTCGACCCGTCGAGGTGTCCGTTCCCTCGTCCTGCTCGGTGCGCCCGGGCTGGCCCTGCTCGCCACGCCGGCGTTCGCCGACGTGCCCGAGGGCTGGGGCGGCCAGACCGAGCACACGAGCCTCGACGCGCTCCATGCGCTCGGCGTCTACCTCGGTGCGCCCCTCCTGCTCTTCGTCCTCATCGCGCTCGCGGTCTACGTCCCCGCGATGGTGCGCGGCGAGAAGCTCCTGCCCGACCACGCCGGCCCCGCCGGTCACGGCGTGCCGGAGGGACAGTGGATCGGCGGACCGCGCCAGGGCGTCGCCGAGCTT
The DNA here is from genome assembly GCA_963708875.1 of uncultured Actinomycetota bacterium. Classification (GTDB taxonomy): domain Bacteria; phylum Actinomycetota; class Actinomycetes; order Propionibacteriales; family Nocardioidaceae; genus Nocardioides. The sequence continues at coordinate 293,351 of CAVPUL010000002.1, read as the reverse complement.
CCTGCCGCCGACGGTGACGACTCACGGGCAGGCGGAGCCAGTGGCAGCTGGTGAGCTGAAGGAGGCCGACCGGCTTGCGCTCGACCGGACCATCCGGCTCGCCGAGCAGTCCTGCCGCTTCGAGTTCTCGGTCTACGTCGGACCCGCCGAGGGCGACGACACCCGGGCCTGGGCGACCCGGCTGCACAACCGGCTCGTGGCCCCCGCGCGCAGCGTCCTGGTCTTCGTCGACCCCGCCCGCCGGACGACCGAGGTCGTCACGGGTGGCGACGTACGCCGGCACCTGACCGACGCCGAGGTCGAGCTGGCTGTGCTGGCGATGTCGTCCGAGTTCGGTGCCGGCAACCTGCTCGCCGGCCTGCAGCGCGGCATCACGATGCTCGCCGAGCACGCGCGGCCGCAGAACACCCTGCACGCCTGATCAACGTCGAACGCCCCTTCCCGCGACAGCTTGCGGGAAGGGGCGTTCGTGCTCTGTCAGCGGGCGTCGTACGCCTGCGCGGCGAGCGCGCGGGCGACGTCGGCGCGGGCCTCCCCGATGTAGCGCTGGGCCTGCTTGGGCGCGTTGTTGTCGGCGAGCCACTCGTCGAGACGTGCGAGCGTCGCGGCCGAACCGAGCGGCTTGGGGAAGCCGTACTCGAGCACCGTCGAGGCCTTGTGGAAGCCGAGCACGTCGACCAGCGTCTCCGCGGCGGTGAGGAACTTCTCGAGGTAGGGCTCGAGGACGTCCTCCTGGCCGAAGCGGAAGATCGAGAAGGCGATCTCGCGTGAGGTCTCGTTGGCCGTGGCCGGGTCGACGATCGCGTCCCACGCGGCCTGCTTGGCCTCCGCGGTCGGCTGCGAGGCGCGGGCGGCGGCCGCCAGCTCCTGGCCGGAGATGGTCTTGTCGACCTCGAGCTCCGCGTCGATCTCCGCCTCACCGAAGCGACCGGACTTCGCCAGCGCGGTGATCAGCGTCCACCTCATGTCCTGGTCGATCGCGAGCCCCTCGACGGCGAACGAACCGTCGAGCAGGCCGATCAGGTCGTCGAGGGCGGCGTCGCGGTGGGCGGCACCGGCGTACGACCGGGCGAAGGTGAGCTGGTGGTCGCTGCCCGGTTCCGCGGCGAGCAGCAGCTCACGCAGGCCGGCCTCCCACGAGGCGCGGAGGTCGCTGCGGTGGGCGGGGTCGGAGTAGAAGTTGACCGCCAGCGCCGTCGACGACGGGATCCGGGTCACCGCCCACGCGTCGGACTCCTGGCCGATGTTGGCCAGCACCAGGTCGGTCCAGTCGCGCGTACGCATCTCGCCGTCGCGGGTCATGTCCCACGCGGCACCCCACACGAGGGCGCGCGGGAGCGAGTCCTCGAAGGTCGACAGCGAGGCGATCGCAGTGGCGAGCGACCGCTCGTCGAGGCGGATCTTGGCGTAGGCGTGGTCCTCGTCGTTGAGCAGCAGGAGGGCAGGCTGCTTCACGCCGACCAGCTCGGGGACGTCGGTGCTGTCGCCCTCGACGTCGATCTCGACGTAGTCGCGCCGCACGAGACGGCCGTTGCCACTCTCGTCGGACACCGTGTCGTACAGGCCGATCCCGAGACGGTGGCGACGCAGCGTCGGCCAGTCCTCGTGAGCCGTCTGGGACACGGTGAACGAGGTGTAGGTCCCGTCGTCGCCGAGCTCGAACGACGGGGCCAGCGTGTTGACGCCGGCGGTCTGGAGCCACTCCTGCGCCCAGCCCTCGAGCTCGCGACCGGACGCCTTCTCGAGGGTGGCGAGCAGGTCCTTGAACTCCGGGTTCCCGAACTCCCACTCCTTGAAGTAGGCGCGCAGGCCCTCGAGGAACGGATCGATGCCCACCCATGCCACGAGCTGCTTGAGCACCGAGGCGCCCTTGGCGTAGGTGATCATGTCGAAGTTGACCTCGACCGCGTGCAGGTCGACGTTGTCGGCCGCGATCGGGTGCGTGGACGGGAGCTGGTCGGCGCGGTAGCCGGTCTGCTTGCGCGCGTTGGCGAAGCCGGTCCAGGCGTCGTCGAACTCGGTGGCGTTGGCCTCGCACCAGTAGCAGGCCCACTCCGCGAACGACTCGTTGAGCCAGAGGTCGTCCCACCACTTCATGGTCACCAGGTCGCCGAACCACATGTGCGCCATCTCGTGCGTGATGACGGACGCGCGGAACTCGAAGAACGAGCGCGGCTGGCGGCTGCGGGGGAGGTACTCGTCACGCAGCGTCACGCAGCCGGCGTTCTCCATCGCACCCGCGTTGTATTCAGGGACGTAGAGCTGGTCGTACTTCCCGAAGGGGTAGGGGTAGTCGAACTGCTCCTCGAACCACGCGAAGCTCTGCTTGGTCAGCTTGACCAGCTCGGCGGTGTCCATGTGCTCCTTGAGCGACTGCCGGCAGTAGTGGCCGAGCGGGATGGTGCCGTGCTTGCCCTCGTAGGTGTCGAACTCGCCGTGGTACTCGCCGGCCACGATCGCGGTGATGTAGGTCGACATCCTCTTGGTGGCGGGGAAGCTCCACAGGGACGCACCGTCGGCGGCCTCGGTCGGCTCGGGGGTCGCCGCGTTGGACACGACCACCCAGTGCGACGGGGCGGTCACGTTGAACGTGAACACGGCCTTGAGGTCGGGCTGCTCGAACGTCGTGAACACGCGGCGCGCGTCGGGCACCTCGAACTGGCTGTAGAGGTAGACCCGGTCGTCGACCGGGTCGACGAAGCGGTGCAGGCCCTCGCCGGTGTTGGAGTACGCGCAGTCGGCCGTGACGACGAGCGTGTTGGTCGCCTCGAGGTCGTCGAGCGTGATCCGGTGGTCGGCGTACGCCGTCGCGGGGTCCAGGCTGCGTCCGTTGAGCGTGATCTCGCGGACGCTGGGCGCGACGAGGTCGGCGAAGGTGCTCGACCCGGGCTCGCGGCAGGTGAACTCGAGCGTGGTGACGGAGCCGAACGTGCCCTGGTCGGGCTGCGTCGCGCTCATCAGGTCCAGGTCGACGGTGTACGACGTGACGTCCAGGAGGGAGGCGCGGGTGGCGGCCTCGTCCCGGGTGAGGTTGGTTCCAGGCATGGGGGGCATCCTGCCACCCGGCGGAATAGATCCGTCCCCGAGGAGGCTGGAGAAGGTATGGCTACTGCTGACTTCTGGTTCGACCCGCTCTGCCCGTTCGCCTGGATCACCTCGCGGTGGATCAAGGAGGTGGAGGAGGTCCGCGACATCGACGTGCAGTGGCACGTGATGTCGCTGGCGTACCTCAACAAGGACAAGGACATCCCCGACGGCTACCGCGAGATGCTCGCCGGCAAGGAGAAGCCCGTCCGCGTCGCGATCAAGATCGCGCAGGACTTCGACAACGCCACCCTGGGCGAGTGGTACACCGCGATCGGCACCCGCCGCCACAACAACGGCGAGGAGCTCGACCGGGACATGATGGCCGCGTCGCTCGCGGACGTCGGCCTGCCGGCCGACCTGATCGAGGCATGGGACGACGCCGGCCTCGACGACGACGTCGCCAAGAGCCACCACGAGGGCATGGACGCCGTCGGCGACGACGTGGGCACCCCGACCATCCACATCAACGGCTCGGCCTTCTTCGGCCCCGTCCTCTCCAAGATCCCGCGCGGCGAGGAGGCCGGAGAGCTCTGGGACGGTGCTGTCGCCCTCGCGAAGTTCCCCTACTTCTACGAGCTGAAGCGCTCGCGCACCGGCGACCTCGACTTCAGCTGAGACCTCACCTGAGGACCGGCGCGACCCGCATCCATGGGGTCGCGCCGGTTCACTAGGGTTGCCCCCATGACTCGTGTCCTGTCCGCCGTCGCCTGGCCGTACGCCAACGGCCCGCGCCACATCGGCCACGTGGCCGGTTTCGGTGTGCCCTCCGACGTGTTCAGCCGCTACATGCGGATGGCGGGCCACGACGTGCTGATGGTCTCCGGCACCGACGAGCACGGCACCCCGATCCTCGTCACTGCCGACCAGCAGGGCGTCAGTGCGAAGGACCTCGCGGACAAGAACAACGCGATCATCGTCAACGACCTCGCCGACCTCGGCCTGTCCTACGACCTCTTCACGCGTACGACGACGGGCAACCACTACGGCGTGGTGCAGGAGATGTTCCGCACCGTCCTCGCCAACGGCTACATGGTCGAGCAGACGATGCAGGCCGCGATCAGCCCGTCGACCGGGCGCACCCTGCCCGACCGCTACATCGAGGGCACCTGCCCGATCTGCGGCTACGGCGACGCGCGCGGTGACCAGTGCGACAACTGCGGCAACCAGCTCGATGCCACCGACCTGATCAACCCGAGGTCGAAGATCAACGGCGAGACGCCGAGCTTCGTCGACACCCAGCACTTCCTGCTCGACCTGCCTGCACTGGCCGACGCGCTGGGGGAGTGGCTCGACGAGCGCGAGGCGAGCGGCACCTGGCGCCCCAACGTCATCAAGTTCAGCCAGAACATCCTCAAGGAGATCCGGCCGCGCGCGATGACCCGCGACATCGACTGGGGCATCCCGGTCCCGGGCTGGGAGGACCAGCCGACCAAGCGCCTCTACGTCTGGTTCGACGCAGTCATCGGCTACCTGTCCGCCTCGATCGAGTGGGCCCGCCGCCTCGGCGAGCCGGACAAGTGGCGCGAGTGGTGGAACGACCCCGAGGCCCGGTCCTACTACTTCATGGGCAAGGACAACATCGTCTTCCACTCCCAGATCTGGCCGGCGGAGCTGCTCGCCTACAACGGGCAGGGCTCCCGCGGCGGTGACCCGGGGGACTACGGGATGCTCAACCTGCCCACCGAGGTCGTCTCGTCGGAATACCTCACGATGGGCGACCAGCAGTTCTCCACCTCGCGCGGGCACGTGCTCTACGTCGGCGACTTCCTCGCCCGCTACGGCCCCGACCCGCTGCGCTACTTCATCTGCGCCGCCGGTCCGGAGACGTCCGACGCCGCGTTCACCTGGGCCGACTTCGTCACCCGCAACAACTCCGAGCTCGTCGCCGGCTGGGGCAACCTGGTCAACCGGACGGCGACCATGGTCGCCAAGAGCTTCGGCGAGATCCCGCCGTGCGGCGAGCTCGAGGCGGTCGACGAGGCCGTCCTCGCGTCCGTACGCGCCGGGTTCGAGACCGTCGGCGGGCTGCTGGGCCACCACCGGTTGCGCGCCGCGACCGCAGAGGCGATGCGGATCGTCGGCGAGGTGAACAAGTACCTCACCGTCACCGAGCCCTACAAGATGAAGGACGAGTCGCAGCGCGAGCGCCTGGCGACCGTGCTCCACGTGGCGACCCAGTGCGTCAGCGACTGCAACACGCTCCTCGCGCCGTTCCTCCCGCACGCCGCCAACAAGGTGCACCTGGTGCTCGGCGGCGAGGGCGACTTCGTGCCGATGCCACGCATCGAGCAGGTCGACGAGCTCGACCCCGACAACGGTGCGGGGCTGACGTCCTACCCGGTGATCACCGGCGACTACTCGACCACGCCTCGGTGGGAGTCGCGGCCCGTGACGGTCGGCGCCACGGTCGAGAAGCCGACCCCGGTCTTCACCAAGCTCGACCCGTCGGTGGTCGACGAGGAGCTGGCCCGCGTCAGCGGCTGAGGCGACCCCACGGGTGGGCCGTACGCCGCTGGCTAGGCTTGCTGACATGACTGCCGAGATCGAGTCCGAGTCGATGGCCGAGATGTACCTGCCGCACTTCGTGGTGAAGCAGAAGCTCACCCTGATGATCAACCGCTACGAGGTCTCGGAGTCCGACGAGGCCGGCACCCCGACGCGGCTGATGGCGCTGGCCGAGCAGAAGCGGATGGCGTTCAAGGAGCAGGTCACCTTCTACTCCGACGCCGGGAAGTCGCGGCCGGTCTTCGGCTTCAAGGCCCGCAAGAAGATCGACCTCAACGCCGGCTACGACATCACCGACGAGGGCGGCGCCCAGATCGGATTCTTCCGCAAGGACTTCGGCGCCTCGCTGCTGCGCTCGACCTTCCACGTCGAGGGCTCGGGGTTCACCGGCACCGGCCGCGAGCGCAACCAGGTCGTCGGCCTCCTGCGGCGCTTCACCGACGTCGCCTTCATCCCGATCCACTTCGACTTCGTCGACACGGACGGCAGCCTGTTGTTCTCCGTCGAGCGCACGATGACCTTCGGCGATCGCTACCGCGTCGACGTCCCCGACCAGCGGGTCGACTTCCGGGTCGCGGCAGCTGTCGCCGTCGGCCTCGACGCGCTCATGTCGCGCTGAGGAGCTGACGTGCGCTGCGCCCCGCTGTGGCTGCGGGTCATGGGTGCCCTCGGCACCGCTGACTTCAACATCAAGGTGGTGCGCGGCTCGTGATGTACCCCGAGGTGCGGGCGGCCGTCGAGGCAGACACCAGCCCCGACCTCACCGCGCCGGGCTTCGACCTCGCGGCCCACCGCGAGCAGGTCCGGCAGCTCAACCTGCGCCTGCCGCGCGAGGACGTCGCGGCGGTCGACGACCTCGACGCGGACGGCGTCCGGTGCCGGCTCTTCACACCTGCCGACGCGCTGCCGGGCCTCGTCGTGCACGCCCACGGTGGTGGGTTCGTGCTCAACGACATCGACGTCCACGACGGCATCTGCCGGCGGATGGCCAACCGGGGACGACGTGCCGTGCTCAGCGTGGACTACCGCCGCCCGCCCGAGGCGACGTTCCCCGCAGCCCCCGACGACCTGGACACCGTGATCGGCTGGCTGCGGCGCGAAGGGGCCGGCTCCGACCTGCCCGGACCGTACGCCGCCCACGGCGACTCGGCGGGCGCCAACCTCGCCCTCGTCGCGGCGCTGCGCAACCCCGGGTTCTTCGACGTCGTCGCGCTCGTCTACCCCTTCCTGGATCCCCGCTGCGCCTTCCCTTCATGGAGTGCGGCGCGCGACACGGGCTTCGACCCGGCCGAGGCGCACTGGTACTGGGCGCAGTACGCCCGCACCGAGGCCGACTTCGACGACCCGGACCTCGCGCCGCTGCTCTCCGACCGGTTGCACACGCTCCCGCCGACGTTCGTGGCGACCGCCGAGCACGATCCGCTGCGTGACGAGGGTGAGGAGCTCGCCCGGCTGGTGGTCGAGGCGGGCGTGGAGACCGTCGGCATCCGCTGCCTCGGGCAGACCCACGGCTTCTGGCGCCACGCCCAGTTCACGGCCTCGGAGCCGCTGGTCCGCACGGTCGCCGGGTTCATCGACCAGCACCTCGAGCGCCTCCGCCCCGACCCGGCGTAGTCGGGCGGGACCGGGTGCGAAGCCCCGCAGCCGCTTGCGGCAAGGGGGCCTTGAGAGGATGTGCTCCATGCGCGTTCACCTGGGCTCCGACCACGCCGGACTCGAGCTGAAGGACCACCTCCTCCACTGGCTGGTCGACCACGGCTACGAGGCCGTCGACCACGGACCGTTCGTCTACGACGCAGTGGACGACTACCCCGTCTTCTGCCTCCGCGCGGGTGAGGCCGTGGCCGCGGAGCGGGCCGAGGGCCTCGACTCCCTCGGCGTCGTCATCGGTGGGTCGGGCAACGGTGAGCAGATCGCGGCCAACAAGGTCACCGGCATCCGCTGCGCGCTCGCCTGGTCGGAGGAGACCGCCTCGCTCGGCCGCGAGCACAACGATGCCAACGTGGTCTCGGTCGGCGGGCGGATGCACTCGGTGGACGACATGACCCGCTTCATCGAGGTCTTCCTCACCACCCCGTTCTCGGGGGAGGAGCGCCACGCGCGTCGCATCGGCCAGCTGTCGGTCTACGACGAGACGCGCGAGCTGCCCCCGCTGCCGGAGTCGGCCCTGCGCGGACCCGACGCTCCGGCCACCCCAGACCCCTCGGATGCCTGAGGGTCACACCCTCCGCCGGCTCGCCGACGACCTGGTGGCGGCGTTCGCCGGACGTGCGGTCCGGGTCTCCTCACCGCAGGGGCGCTTCGCCGCCGAGGCCGCCCAGCTCGACGGGTCGACCGTGCTGGGTGCCGACTCCGCTGGCAAGCACCTGTTCGTCGAGCTCGACCGCGAGCTCTTCGTCCACGTCCACCTCGGCCTCATCGGCTCGTTCGACATCCGCACCGACGTCGACGAGGTGCCCCCGCCGGTCGGTGCCGTACGCCTCCGTCTGGTCACCATCGCCACCCCCGACGAGCAGGCCGACCCGCGCGGGACGGCGTACGCCGATCTCCGCGGCGCCATCCTGTGCGACCTCGTCGGGCCGGGCCGCCGCGACGAGATCGTGGGTCGTCTCGGCCCCGACCCGCTGCGGGCCGACGCCGACCCCGACCTGGCCTGGCGGCGGATCTCGCGGAGCCCGCGCGCGATCGGTGACCTGCTCATGGACCAGAAGGTGCTGGCCGGCGTCGGCAACGTCTATCGCGCCGAGGTGCTGTTCCGGCACCGCATCCACCCGCTCCGTCCGGGCCACACGCTGCGCGTCGGGCAGTGGCGCTCGATCTGGGCCGACCTGATCGAGCTGATGACCGAGGGCGTCCGCACCGGTCGCATCGACACCGTGCGGCCCGAGCACCTGCCGGAGGCCATGGGCCGACCCCCTCGACAGGACGACCACGGGGGCGAGGTCTACGTCTACCGACGGACCTCGATGCCGTGCCACGTCTGCGGCTCCACGGTCCGGACCGGTGAGCTCGTCGGACGCAACATCTTCTGGTGTCCCAGATGTCAGCCCGCCTTCCGCTCCCGCGCCGTACAGTCGTCGACCAGGAAGCCTGGCGCATCGGGAGGAGCTCGGGCATGACTGCTCCTTGGCTCGAGTCCGGCCTCAACCGGCTCGTCCCGCGCGGCTCGCGGATCCTCGTCGCCCTCGTGCTCGCGACCATCGCGATCGGGGTGTCCATCTGGCTGTTCCCGGACGATGCGCCCCTCGTGACCCTGCTCGTGCCACTCGTGGTCTCGAGCCTGATGCTCGGTCCCCGCCAGCTCCCGTGGTTCGTCCTCTTCGTGCTCCTCGTCCTCGCCGTCGTCGTGCCGTTCCAGGATCCGATCAACCTGCGGACCGTGCTGACGGTGGTCATCATCTTCGGCCTGGGCCTGGTGGTCCTGGTGTCGTCGTTCCGGCGCTCGCGCCTCGGCGTCGCGGGCATCCAGGGCGAGCAGATGTTCGTCGACCTGCGCGACCGGATCCTGCGTCAGGGCGGCATCCCCGCACTGCCCGACGAGTGGTACGCCGCCGCCGAGCTGCGGTCCGCCGGCGGCACGCCCTTCGCAGGCGACTTCGTGGTGACGTCGCGCACGGGCGACCGCCTCGACGTGGCCGTCGTGGACGTCTCCGGAAAGGGGCAGGGCGCCGGCACGCGCGCACTGCTGCTGTCGGGTGCCATCGGTGGGCTGCTCAGCGCCCTCCCGCCGAGCGACTTCCTCCCCGGCGCCAACACCTTCTTGCTCCAGCAGGACTGGGACGAGGGTTTCGCGACCGCGATCCACCTCTCCCTCGACCTCGGCACCGGCCGCTACGAGCTGCGCAGCGCGGGCCACCCTCCGGCGGCGGTGCGCCACGCCGGGTCTGGCCGCTGGGAGGTGGTCGAGACCGAGGGGCCGATCCTGGGCCTCATCGACGGGGCCACCTTCGAGGTCACCTCGGGCCAGATGCGCACCGGCGACGCACTCCTGCTCTACACCGACGGCATGGTCGAGACCCGGACCCGCGACATCGGCTCCGGCATCGACAAGATGCTCGGGCAGGCCGAGCAGCTGCTGCGCGGGAAGTTCGAGGGTGGTGCGGCGCGTCTGATCGACTCGCTCGGCTCCCGCAGCGACGATCGCGCGCTGCTCCTCGTGCACCGACGCTGAACCACAGCCGCACCTGTGGCACCATGACACCCGCACGAGGCCGTCGTACGCACGTGGTGCGGGGCGTCACCGTGACGCGCGGATGTAGCTCAATGGTAGAGCCCCAGTCTTCCAAACTGGCTACGCGGGTTCGATTCCCGTCATCCGCTCCAAACAGGCCATCGGGCCGCCGATCCGGCGACACGTTGGCCGGTTTGGCGGGGCGTAGCGTAGTGGCTAGCGCGCCTGCTTTGGGAGCAGGAGACCGCAGGTTCGAGTCCTGTCGCCCCGACCCATCTGTCCCACCCGTCCCTGACGTGAGGCAGACGCTGGGCGTGATTCGGCCTGTGCCCGCGCCGCCGATAGACTCACATGGTTTGCGGTCGCGCCTTCCCCCCGCGCGCGTCCGCCCGGCCACCCATGACGCAGGACCACCCACACCACTTGCACCAGGAGACATTTGTGAAGAGCGCCGTCGAGACCTTGAGCCCCACCCGGGCCAAGCTGACCGTCGAGGTGCCCTTCGAGGAGCTCAAGCCGAGCCTCGACGCGGCGTACCAGAAGATCGCGAAGCAGATCAACGTCCCCGGGTTCCGCCGGGGCAAGGTCCCGCCGGCGGTCATCGACCGCCAGGTCGGCCGCGGTCCGGTCCTGGACGAGGCGATCAACGCCGTCGTCCCGCAGCAGTACATGGCTGCGCTGCAGGAGCACGACCTCGAGCCGCTGGCCCAGCCGGACATCGAGGTGACGAAGTTCGAGGACAACGAGTCGCTCGAGTTCACCGCCGAGGTCGACATCAAGCCCGACTTCGAGGTGCCCGCCTACGACGGCCTCGAGGCCAGCGTCGAGGACATCGAGATCAGCGACTCCGACGTCGACGAGCAGGTCGAGGCGCTGCGTGAGCGGTTCGGCACCCTGGTGCCCGTCGAGCGCGCCGCCGCGGACGGCGACTTCGTGACCATCGACCTCCTTGCGGCAGCCGAGGGCGAGCCCGTCGAGGGCGGCGAGGTCACCGGCATGTCCTACAAGGTCGGCAGCGGCGGCATGATCGACGGTCTCGACGAGGCCATCGCCGGGCTGTCGGCCGGCGGCGACGCCACCTTCGACTCCGAGCTCGTCGGTGGCGACCTGGTCGGCCAGGCCGTGCAGGTCACCGTCAAGGTGACGGCCGTGCAGGAGCAGCAGCTCCCCGAGTACGACGACGAGTTCGCGCAGCTCGCCTCCGAGTTCGACACCGCCGACGAGCTCACCGCCGACGTCCGCGAGCGCCTCGGCCGGGGCAAGCGCCTCGAGCAGGCCGCCGCAGCCCGCGACGCCGTGCTCGAGGCCCTCCTCGAGAAGGTCGACATCCCGCTCCCCGAGGTGATGGTCACCGACGAGCTCAACGCCCGTCGCCAGAACGTCGAGCAGCAGCTCGGCATGGCCGGCATCACGATGGAGAAGTACCTCGAGGACGAGGGCCAGACCCAGGAGGAGTTCGAGGCAGACCTCGAGCGCCGGGTCCGCGACGCCGTCGCCGCCCAGTTCATCCTCGACAAGATCGCCAAGAAGGAGGAGTTCGGCATCGACCAGGCCGAGCTCTCCGAGCACCTCGTGCGGCGCGCCCAGCAGTCGGGCCAGGACCCGCAGGAGTTCGCCAACCACATGTTCGAGCACAACCACATCCCCGAGCTCGTGCAGGAGATCCTGCGCGGCAAGGCGCTCGCGACGATCGTGGAGTCCGCGACCGTCAAGGACGCCTCGGGCAACGTGGTCGAGCTCAAGAACCTGCGTCCCGACGGCACCATCGGTGAGCCGGTCGACGAGACCGAGACCGAGGCCGACGAGAGTGCGGCTGACGCGACCGACGAGGACGCCGACAAGGCCTGACCTCTCGACCAGCTCCGCGACCGGCGTCCACCCCCTGGGTGGGCGCCGGTCGTCGTCTCGGGTGAGGTCGTCAGCGGGGCTCGGTGTCAGCCAGGAGGCCGAGGGCGTAACGGGCGATCCCGGACCGCTGCCGGGCCCAGTGGTCGAAGGCCGCACGGAACTCGTCGCTCACGCCACCGACCTCCGCCAGCGCGGCCTCCTCAGCGAGCATCTCGGTCGGCAGGCTGGGCAGCCCGTTGAAGAGCATCAGGCTCACCGCGTGGCTGCGGCGGACCTCGGCGAACGAGACGTCGAGCCCCTCGTCGGCCAGCCCGGCGGCGTACGCCTCCAGGCACCCCGCGGCGCGGTCGGGCAGGTCGTCGACCTCCTGGCGGCCGATCTGGATGTCGCCCACGAGGAGCTGCGACAGGTCGAACCCGATCGGTTGGGGGCGCCAGAACCCGAAGTCGATCAGCGTGAACCCGGGGTCGCCCCTTCGGCGCAGCAGGTTGTTGGGGCAGGCGTCACCGTGCGAGGCGAGGTGGCGCGATGAGGCGAACTCCTGTGACAGCGCGTCGAGGTGCCGGGCGACGGCAGTGAGTCCCGGGCGCAGCTCGCCGAAGTGCTCGGCGACCACCGGGTGCTGCCAGGTGGTCTCGTCGTGGAGGCCCGGCAGGACGGTGTACGCGAGCCGCCCGGCGACGAACGAGTCGATGTGCCACGGCTGCGGGTCGATCGCGGCCAGGGGAGCGACGTCCTTGCTCGCCGACAGGCGCCCCAGCAGTCGTGCGGCGCGGGCACTGTCGGCAGCGGTCCAGGCGACGGGGTCCGAGGCCACCGCCTCGAGCCACACCACGGCGGTCTCGTCGTTGCGCTCGTCGACCCGGAGCCCGCGCGGCATCGTGAGCCCGTCGGGGAGCCGGTCGGCGAGGTCGGAGGCGTAGATCAGCGGCTCGGCCCGCCACGGCACGCTCGCGGCCGCCCACTCGCCGATCTCCGGCGGGACGAAGGCGAACGCGGGGGAGTGGCGCCAGTGCTGCACCCGCTTGACGAAGATCGTGAAGTCGTGTGGCCCGTCGCCCGCGTCGGCGTGACCCCGGACCCAGGTGCGGGCGCCGGTCAGGATGGACGGGATGTCGTAGGCGACGTCCTCCGTGACGGAGTCGAGGAGCTCGACCGACGGCACGTCCCAGAGGTCGGCCACCATCGCGGCCAGGACGGCGTCGTCGACGTCGTCGGCGCCGAGCGACTCGCGTCGGTGCACCCCGGGCGTGAAAGTTGCTTTCATGAAATGAAAAGGTAAGTTGCTTTCATGACTGACGTCAAGAGGGTTCCGGTCGTCGAGCCGCACCTGCCGATGTTGATGGGGCTGGTGTTCGGGCGCCTGCGCGACCGGGTGGCCGACGAGGCCCCCGAGCTGCGTCCCTCACAGCTGCGCGTGCTCGAGTGGCTGCCGGCCGACGGCCTGACGATCAGCGAGCTCGCCGAGTGTGTCGAGATGACCACGCAGGGCTGCGGGCAGTTCGTGCGGCAGCTCGCCGAGCTCGGCATGGTCGAGGTGGCCGTGGCCGACCACGACGCCCGCGCCCGCCGCGTACGCATCACGCAGCGCGGCCAGGAGGCGGTCGAGCGCGCCACACGGGTGCTGCGCGCCTGCGACGAGGAGTGGGCCGAGCGCGTCGGGGCCGACCGCTACCGGGTCTTCCGTGAGGTCCTGGCCGAGGTCGCGCTCGGCTGAGCAGGGCGTACGCGGTGGCGCTGGTGGCCCGAATCCGCTCTTGGCGAACAGGGTGGGTTGTCGCGTGGAACTGTCCGACCTTCCGGCTAGTGTCGCCAGCGTGAACCAGAACTCCAGCCCAGTCCTCTCGCCCGAGATGAACGGCGCCGGTGGGATGTACGGCCTCGACGACCACATCTACCAGCGACTCCTCCGCGAGCGCATCGTCTTCCTCGGCTCGGAGGTGCGCGACCAGAACGCCAACGCGATCTGCGCCCAGCTCCTGCTGCTCTCGGCCGAGGACCCCGAAGCCGACATCTTCCTCCACATCAACAGCCCCGGCGGCTCGGTGGACGCCGGCATGGCGATCTACGACACGATGAACTACATCCCCAACGACGTGGCGACCGTCGGCATGGGCCTCGCGGCCTCGATGGGGCAGTTCCTGCTGTGCGCCGGCACCAAGGGCAAGCGCTACGCGCTGCCGCACGCGCGGATCATGATGCACCAGCCCTCCTCGGGCATGGGCGGCTCGGCCTCGGACATCAAGATCCAGGCCCAGCAGTCGCTCCACATCAAGAAGGTGCTGCTCGACCTGATCGCCGACCACACCGGCCAGACCGTCGAGCAGGTCGTGGCCGACGCCGACCGTGACCGGTGGTTCACCGCCGACCAGGCGGTCGAGTACGGCCTGGTCGACAAGGTCGTCACCAATGCCCGCGAGGCCGCAGACGAGGGCCGCCCGGCCCGGAACAAGGACTGAGACATGAACTACTACATCCCGCAGTGGGAAGAGCGCACCTCCTACGGCTTCCGTCGCATCGACCCCTACGCGAAGCTGTTCGAGGAGCGCATCATCTACCTCGGCACCCCGATCAGCGACGACGTCGCCAACGCGGTCATCGCCCAGCTCATGTGCCTCGAGACGATGAACCCCGACACCGACATCAGCATCTACATCAACAGCCCCGGTGGCTCGTTCACCGCGCTGACCGCCATCTACGACACGATGCGCTTCATCAAGCCCGACGTGCAGACCGTGTGCCTGGGCCAGGCGGCCTCGGCCGCCGCGATCCTGCTGGGCGCAGGGGCGAAGGGCAAGCGGATGGCGCTGCCCAACAGCCGCATCCTGATCCACCAGCCCTACACCGAGGGCACGTTCGGCCAGACCTCCGACATCGAGATCCAGGCCAACGAGATCCTGCGGATGCGCGAGCTGCTCGAGCGGATGATCGCCGACTCCAGCGGCAAGGACATCGAGCAGGTCAGCCGCGACATCGAGCGCGACAAGATCCTGACCGCCGCGCAGGCCGTCGAGTACGGCCTGATCGACGCCGTGATCGAGTCCCGCAAGGGCGCGCCCGCGCTCGTCTGAGCATCGCCGCACGCGGCGCTGTCCCGTAGGAAACATGACTCGCGACATCTCGTGTCCGGCCCCCCGCGGGGGCCGGCACGGGGTACCGTCGGGGAGCCCATGGCAAGGTAGAACTGCGCAGGGTGGAGTGCCGGACCCCCGTCTGGCAAGACTGGAGGATTCGACTCGTGGCACGTATCGGTGACGGCGGCGACCTGCTGAAGTGCAACTTCTGTGGCAAGAGCCAGAAGCAGGTCAAGAAGCTCATCGCAGGGCCCAACGTCTACATCTGCGACGAGTGCATCGAGCTGTGCAACGAGATCATCGAGGAGGAGCTCGCCGAGGGTTCGGAGGTCAGCCTCGAGGAGCTGCCCAAGCCCAAGGAGATCTTCGAGTTCCTCAACTCCTACGTCATCGGCCAGGAGCACGCCAAGAAGTCGCTCGCCGTCGCGGTCTACAACCACTACAAGCGCGTCCAGTCCGGCCTCCAGCCCGTCAGCGGCAAGGTCAAGGAGGACGCGGTCGAGGTCGCGAAGTCCAACATCCTCGTCGTCGGGCCGACCGGCTGCGGCAAGACCTACCTGGCCCAGACCCTCGCCCGGATGCTCAACGTGCCCTTCGCGATCGCCGACGCGACGGCGCTCACCGAGGCGGGCTACGTCGGTGAGGACGTCGAGAACATCCTCCTCAAGCTCATCCAGGCTGCCGACTACGACGTCAAGAAGGCCGAGACGGGCATCATCTACATCGACGAGATCGACAAGGTGGCCCGCAAGTCGGAGAACCCCTCGATCACGCGCGACGTCTCCGGTGAGGGCGTCCAGCAGGCGCTGCTCAAGATGCTGGAGGGCACCACCGCGTCCGTGCCTCCGCAGGGTGGTCGCAAGCACCCGCACCAGGAGTTCATCCAGATCGACACCACCAACATCCTCTTCATCGTGGGTGGTGCCTTCGCCGGACTCGAGCAGATCATCGAGCAGCGGGTCGGCAAGAAGTCGCTGGGCTTCACCGCAGAGGTGCGCGGTGCCGCCGAGCGCGAGTCCGACGACCTGCTGGGCCAGGTCCGTCCCGAGGACCTCACCAAGTTCGGCCTGATCCCCGAGTTCATCGGTCGCCTGCCGCTCATCACGAGCGTCTCCAAGCTCGATCGCCCGGCGCTCGTCCAGATCCTCACCGAGCCGCGCAACGCGCTCGTGAAGCAATACCAGAAGCTCTTCGACCTCGACGGTGTCGAGCTCGAGTTCACCGACGAGGCCATCGACTCGATCGCCGACGCCGCGCTCGAGCGGGGCACCGGTGCCCGCGGTCTGCGCGCCATCATCGAGGAGGTCCTCCTCTACGTGATGTACGACGTGCCGTCCCGCGGCGACGTGGCCAAGGTCATCGTGACCCGCGAGGTCGTCGAGGACGAGGTCGCACCGACCCTCGTCCTGCGCGAGTCCGAGGGCCGGAAGAAGAAGTCCGCCTGACGCTCGTCCGGGGCTCCTGGTCCGAAGTGACCAGGCCGATCTAGTCAATTCGGACTAGATCGAACTATCAACCGTGATCTCGCGTCATGACCCCTCCACACTGACGTCTTGTCAACGTGTGGGAAGGGGACCCCGTGGGGGTTGATCCGAAGCGGCCGCTGCTGGGGTTCGCTCTCGTGGCCGTGCTCTGCGCCGTCCTGATGTCCCTGTCGGTCGGTCGGGGCTGGAGCTTCGACTTCCTTCAGCCGGGGAAGCCCATCGCGTCGTCCATGGGGGGTCACATCGAGCGGGTGCCTGCACCTGCACGCGACGCGGCCGAGCCGGTCGAGACGGGCTTCCCGGTCGAGCTCAGCACCCACCCGCTCGCCGCCCCGCTCGCCGCCCCGCCGCCCGCGTCGGCCGCGCTTGCCGCGCCGGCCAGGAAAGCCGTCGCGAGGGCGACGAAGGCCTCCGCCGTCGCCACCACCGACGACGAGGTCGCCGACGAGAGCACGGGCGACAGCACCGACACCTCCAGCCGACACGACGACCGCGCCGCTGACCGCACCGATCGCTCCGACCGCAAGGCCGAGCGCTCCGCCGCCCGTGCCGAGCGCAAGCTGGCCAGGCTCGAGGCGAAGGCCCAGCGACACGCCGACCGGCAGGCCGCCAAGGCCCAGCGCAAGGCCGAGCACGCAACCGCCAAGGCCCAGCGCCAGGCCGAGCACGCCGCCGCCAAGG
The DNA here is from genome assembly GCA_963708875.1 of uncultured Actinomycetota bacterium. Taxonomy (GTDB): domain Bacteria; phylum Actinomycetota; class Actinomycetes; order Propionibacteriales; family Nocardioidaceae; genus Nocardioides. Next base: position 276,501 of record CAVPUL010000002.1, on the reverse strand, counting down.
CCACCCGCGACGCGGAGAAGGACGCCGTCAAGGCCCAGCGCCAGGCCGAGCACGCCGCCGCCAAGGCCACCCGCGACGCGGAGAAGGACGCCGCCCGGGCCGCCAAGGATGCGGAGAAGGACGCCGCCCAGGCCGCCAAGGACCTGGAGAAGGACGCCGCCCAGGCCGCCAAGGATGCCGAGAAGGACGCCGCCAAGGCCGCCAAGGGCTGAGCCGAGCGGTCAGTCCTCGACGGGGGCGAGCTCGGCGGTGACCCGCAGCTCGGTGGTGGAGTCGTCCGCCACGAGCTCGAGGTCGCCGACGATGGTGCCGACGGCGCGGAGGTCGTCCTGCGCCTGACGGGCGGCGTCGACCAGGGCCGTCGGGCCGGTGATGACCACGCGGGAGAGCGGGGCGCGCATCTTGGCCTTGGCCTGGGACTTGGCACCGCGGATGCCCGTGAGGGCGGCCGCGACCGCGTCGAGGACGAGCGGCTGGGACGCGGCTGCCGAGCCCAGGTCAGCGGCGGTCGGCCACGCGGCGTGGTGGATCGAGCCGTCCTGCCACCACGACCAGACCTCCTCGGTCGCGTAGGGGAGGAACGGCGCGAGCAGCCGCAGCTGGACGTGCAGCGCGATGGCCAGCGTCGCCCGCGCCGACTCGGTGCCGGCGCCGCCCTCGGAGTCGTACGCCCGCTCCTTGACCAGCTCGAGGTAGTCGTCGCAGAACTCCCAGAAGAACTTCTCGGTCACCTCGAGCGCGGTGGTGTAGTCGTAGTCGTCGAACGCCTCGGTGGCCTTGCGGACGACGGTCTCGAGCCGACCGAGCAGGGCGCAGTCGACGGGCGCGCTCACCGCGCTGGGGACCAGGGTGGTCGCACCGACGTTGCCGAGGACGAACTTGGAGGCGTTGAGCACCTTCATCGCGAGGCGGCGGCCGACCTTCATCTGCGACTCGTCGAAGGGCGAGTCGGCGCCGGGGCGACCGATGGCAGCGCGCCAGCGAACGGCGTCGGCGCCGTACTTGTCGAGGATGTCGGTCGGGACGACGACGTTGCCCTTGGACTTCGACATCTTCTTGCGGTCGGGGTCGACGATGAAGCCCGAGATCATCGCGTGGGACCACGGGACGACGTTGTTCTCGAACTCGGCGCGCACGACGCGGGAGAAGAGCCAGGTGCGGATGATGTCGTGCGCCTGGGTGGCGAGGTCGTAGGGGAAGACCCGCGAGAACAGGTCGTCGTCGACGCCCCACATGCCCGCGATGTGCGGCGTGAGCGACGAGGTCGCCCACGTGTCCATCACGTCGGGGTCACCGATGAAGCCGCCGGGCTTGCCCCGCTGGTCCTCGGTGAAGCCGTGCGGGGCCTCCGTGGACGGGTCGACCGGCAGCTGGTCCTCCGACGGCATGAGCGGGTGGTCGTGGTCGGGCTCGCCGTCCTGGTCGAGCGGGTACCAGACGGGGAACGGGATCCCGAAGAACCGCTGCCGCGAGACGAGCCAGTCACCGTTGAGGCCGCCGACCCAGTTGTCGTAGCGGTGCTTCATGTGGGCCGGGATCCAGGTGATCTCCTCGCCGCGGACCAGCATCTCCTTGCGCAGCGCGGCGTCGCGCCCGCCATTGGTGATGTACCACTGGCGCGTTGCGACGATCTCGAGCGGCTTGTCGCCCTTCTCGTAGAAGTTCGCCATCCGCTGGGTGGCCTTCGGCTCGCCGTCGAGGTCGCCGGACTCGCGGAGCATGGCGACGATCGCCTCGCGCGCGCTGAAGGTCGTCTTGCCCGCCATCTCGGCGTACGCCGTCGAGGCAGGGTCCGCGGCAAGCCACTCGGGCGTCTCGCGCAGCAGGCGGCCGTCCCGGCCGACCACGGTGCGGACCGGCAGGTCGAGCTCGCGCCACCACATGACGTCGGTGAGGTCACCGAACGTGCAGCACATCGCGATGCCGGCGCCCTTGTCGGGCTCGGCCGCCGTGGTGGGCCAGGACCGGGATCTCGACGCCGAAGACCGGCGAGGTGACCGTGGTCCCGAAGAGGCCCTGGTAGCGCTCGTCGTCGGGGTGCGCGATGAGCGCGACGACGCTCGGGATCAGCTCCGGGCGCGTGGTCTCGATGTGGAGGGGAGTGCCGTCAGGCTGGTGGAAGGCGACCCGGTGGTAGTGACCGGGGTAGTCGCGCGCCTCGAGCTCGGCCTGGGCGACGGCGGTCTGGAAGGTGACGTCCCACAGCGTCGGCGCCTCGGAGAGGTAGGCCTCGCCTCGGGCGTAGTTGCGCAGGAACGCGCGCTGGCTGACCGTGCGGGAGTGGTCGCCGATGGTGGTGTAGGTCGGGTGCCACTGGACCGAGAGGCCGAGCTGGCGCCACAGCGACTCGTAGGCCTTCTCGTCCTCGACGACCAGCTGCTCGCACAGCTCGATGAAGTTGGGCCGGCTGACCGGGACCTGCTTCTTCGGGTCAGGCTTGTCGGGAGGCGTGAAGTCGGCGTCGTACGGCAGGGTGGGGTCGCAGCGCACGCCGAAGTAGTTCTGGACGCGGCGCTCGGTCGGCAGGCCGTTGTCGTCCCAGCCGATCGGGTAGAAGACGGCCTTGCCCTGCATCCGCTGGTAGCGCGCGATCAGGTCGGTGTGGCTGTAGGAGTAGACGTGGCCGACGTGCAGCGACCCGCTGACGGTCGGCGGGGGAGTGTCGATGGAGTAGACGTTCTCCCGCGGCTGCGTGCGGTCGAAGGCGTAGGTGTCGTTGTCGGCCCACGTGCGCGACCACTTCGCCTCGAGCCCCTCCAGCGCCGGACGCTCGGGTACGACGACGGCACGCGGGTCGGTGCTCGTGGTCGTGTGCGGGGTCTGGCCCGCGGCGTCGGTGCTGGTGGTCTCAGTCATGCTCGGAGTCTATTGACGGGCCCCCTGCCTGCGAAAACGAGTATCGCCGTGCCGGACCGCGTGGATAGCGTCGTGAGATGGAGCTGGAGTTCTTCGACACCCCGCAGCCGTTCCTCGACGCCGCCGGCGACCTGCTCGCCGCCGAGCCCGTGCTGGGCAGCGTGATCGCGAGCGTCAGCACGCGCACGTCCCGCGAGCTCGCCGCCGGGACGGACTCCTGGGCCGACGTCGACGCACCCTTCATGCGCTGGTGGGTCGTCGTCCGCGACGACGCGGGCGAGGTGGTCAGCGCCGCGATGCGGACGGCTGCCTTCAAGCCCTACCCGAGCTTCGCGCTGCCGATGACGGACGAGGCCGCCTGCGCGTTGGCCGCGGCACTGCACGAGCGTGGGGAGGTCCTCGGCGGCGTCAACGGGGCACTGCCCGGTGCACGAGTCCTCGCCGAGGCCACCGCCGAGCTGTGGGGCGCGACGCTGGCGGCTGACAAGACGACCCGCCTCTGGGAGTGCACCGCGGTCGAGGTCCCGGCCGCGCCCGAGGGCCGGTTGCGCCTGGCGACCGAGGACGACGCCGAGCTCGTCCTGGCCTGGTTCACGGCGTTCCACGAGGAGGCGGACGAGCAGGCCGGTCGTGAGCCGGACCCGACGTCGGGCGAGCACAACACGCTCGACAGCGTCCTCATCCGGATCCGCGAGGAGGTGGAGTGGCTGTGGGAGCTGCCCGACGGCACGATCGCCCACCTGTCCGGCTCCGGCGTGCCGGCCTACGGCGTCGCGCGGATCGGCCCGGTCTACACGCCCAAGGAGCACCGCGGTCGCGGCATCGCGTCGTACGTCGTCGGCGAGCTCACCCGCCGTGGGCTGGAGGCCGGGCACCGGATGTGCCTCTTCACCGACCAGGCCAACCCGACGTCGAACAAGATCTACGCCGCGGTGGGCTACGAGCCGGTCGTCGACATGGCCGAGCACCTCGTCAGGGTCCCCGCGACCCCCTCCACCAACGAATAGCCTCGGCCCATGCGGCCCCTCTTCGTGCGCAGCCTGGTCCTCGGCCTGTCCGTCGTCGTCACCGCGAGCGCCTCGGCGCCGGTGCTCGCGGCGCCGCCGCCCCGTGCTGAGCGGGCGGCGATCCACGCGGTCGGTGGCTGCGAGCTCTTCCCCGCCAGCAGCCCGTGGAACCAGCGCATCGACAAGCGGTCGGTGTGGAAGCAGTCCCGCTTGATCGTGGCGAAGCAGGCCGCCGGGCACGACCTGCACCTCGACCTCGGCACCACCGAGGACTACTACGGGATCCCGGTCAACGTCGTCGACGAGGACCAGCCGCTGCTGCCGCTGCAGTTCGGCGTCGACGGCGAGGACTACGGCGACGAGAGCGACCGCGGCCCGGTCTTCGTGCCGGCCGACGCCCTGATCGAGGGCGGCAGCACGCGCGACCCCGACCCGAGCGAGGGCGACCGCCACGTCCTGACCGTCCGCCGCGGCAGCTGCGACCTCATCGAGCTGTACGCCGCCGAGCGGGTGCGCGACGCCTCCGGCACGGTCGTCGCGTGGCGCGCCGCCGCGGCTGCTCGGTGGGACCTGTCCTCCACCAGGCTCCGCCCCGCCGGCTGGACCTCCGCCGATGCGGCCGGGTTGCCGATCCTGCCCGGGCTGCTGTCCTACGAGGAGGCCGCCTCCGGCCGGATCACCCACGCGCTGCGGTTCACGCTGCCGAGCGCGCGGGCGGCGTACACGTGGCCGGCGCGCCACTGCGGTCCGAGCGGCAACACCGGGCGGGACCTGCCGGCCTACGGACTGCGCTTCCGGCTGCGGAAGTCCTTCCCGACCGGGCGCTACACCGGTGCCGCCAGGGCGATCGTGGTGGCGATGAAGCGCTACGGGTTGGTCTACGCGGACCAGGGCTCGGCGATGTACGTCACCGGCACGGCGGACCCGCGCTGGGCCGACGCGCTCGACCAGTTCCGCGCCCACCCGCTCGACGGTCGATCGCTGCAGGTCGTGGAGCCGTGGCGACGGATCGTCCGCTGCTGAACCCACGCCCTAGACTCGGCGCGAGATGACTGAGTCCTTACCTGAAGCCCGCCCGGCCGCGACCTTCGACGAGGTCGAGGACGCCCTGCTGTCCCGCTGGCCGGAGACCAAGCTCGAGCCGAGCCTCGACCGGATCCTCGCGTTCACCGAGCTGCTCGGTGAGCCGCAGCGGTCGTTCCGGTCGATCCACCTGACCGGCACCAACGGCAAGACCAGCACGAGCCGGATGATCGAGACGCTCCTGCGCGCCCTCGACCTGCGCACCGGGCGCTTCACCTCGCCGCACCTCGAGCGGATGAGCGAGCGGATCAGCATCGACGGCGAGCCCCTCGACGACGAGGGCTTCGTCCGCGCCTTCAACGACGTGGCGGCCTACACGCACCTGGTCGACGCCGACCAGGAGCACCCGCTGAGCTTCTTCGAGACCATCGTCGGGATGGCGTACGCCGCCTTCGCCGACGCCCCGGTCGACGTGGCCGTCGTCGAGGTCGGGATGGGCGGCAGCTGGGACGCGACCAACGTGATCGACGCCGACGTCGCCGTCGTGCTGCCGATCGCGGTCGACCACGAGAAGTACCTCGGAGACGACGCCGCCATCATCGCGATCGAGAAGGCCGGGATCATCAAGGCCGGCTCCGTCGCCGTGCTGGCCGAGCAGACGCCGGAGGTCGCCGCCGTGCTGCTCCAGCGCGCCGCCGAGGTCGGCGCGACCGTCGTACGTGAGGGCATGGAGTTCGGTGTCGCCGCCCGCACCCCCGCCGTCGGCGGCCAGATGCTGTCCCTCCAGGGGCTCCGGGCGAGGTACGACGACGTGTTCCTCCCGCTCTACGGCGCCCACCAGGCCCAGAACGCCGCCGTCGCGCTCGCCGCGGTCGAGTCCTTCGGCACCGGTGAGCTCGACGAGGACCTCGTCCGGGCGGCCTTCGCCGAGGTGACGTCCCCGGGACGGCTCGAGATCATCCGTCGCAGCCCCACGATCCTGCTCGACGCGGCCCACAACCCGCACGGCGCCGAGGCTGCGGCCGCTGCGCTGGAGGACTCGTTCTCCTTCAGCCCGCTCGTCGGCGTGATGGGCGTGATGGAGGACAAGGACTACGAAGGCGTGCTCGCCGCGTTCGAGCCCCACCTCGCCTACATCGTCTGCACCCAGAACTCGACCCCGCGCTCGATGTCCGCCGCCGCCCTCGGCCGCGTGGCCGTCGAGATCTTCGGCGAGGACCGGGTCAGCGTCGTGCCCGACCTGGCCGAGGCCATCGACCGCGCGGCGACCCTCGCCGAGGCGGGGGAGGCGATCGACGTCTCGATCGGGGCCGGCGCGGTGCTCGTCACCGGGTCCGTCGTGACCGTCGGTGAGGCCAGGGCGATGCTCAAGGGCCGCCGATGAGCGAGACGCCCGACCCGGTGCCCGCCAACACCGAGCGCTCGCCGCGACGCGGCATGTGCGCCGCCGTCCTCAGCCTCGAGGCGATCGCGCTCGGCCTCACCACGCCGGTGATGATCACGATCGCGGACGTCGACACCAGCACCGCCGTGTCCGTCGGGCTCGGGCTGGCCGTGGTCTGCCTGCTCCTCGCCGGGATGCTCCGCGCCGAGTGGGCCTACATCGTCGGGTACGTCGTGCAGGTCGCGGCGATCGCCCTCGGCTTCGTCGTACCGGTGATGTTCGGCCTCGGCGCGATCTTCGCCGCCCTCTGGGCCGGTGCCGACCTGCTCGGCCGCAAGATCGAGCGCGAGCGCGCCGAGGCCTGGGCGGCCTGGCGGGCGGAGCAGTCGTGAGCCTCGCTAGGCTTCCCGCATGACCGACGTCCAGCGTTCCCTCGTCCTCGTCAAGCCCGACGGCGTGCGCCGCGGCCTCTCGGGCGAGATCCTGCGCCGGATCGAGGCCAAGGGCTACACGCTCGCGGCCGTCGAGCTGCGCAGCGCGACCCCCGAGCTCCTCGCCGAGCACTACGCCGAGCACGAGGGCAAGCCGTTCTACGGGCCGCTCGTCGAGTTCATGCTGTCGGGCCCGGTGCTCGCGATCGTCATCGAGGGCCAGCGCTGCATCGAGGGCTTCCGCTCCCTCGCCGGCGCCACGGACCCCACCGTCGCCGCGCCGGGCACGATCCGCGGCGACCTCGGCCGCGACTGGGGCCTCGCCGTCCAGCAGAACCTCGTGCACGGCTCGGACTCCGAGGAGTCCGCCGCCCGCGAGATCGGGATCTGGTTCTCGCAGCTCACGGCCTGACGCGAGCTCGCTCGCGGTCAGGCCGTGAGCACGACAACTGTGCCCTCAGCCGAGGTCAGCCCTTGCGGCCGCCACCCAGCAGCCCACCGAGCACGCCGCCGACGATGTCGCCGATGCCGCCGGACGACGTCGTCGACCCTCCGGAGCCCTGCGCCGCGCCGGTCAGGATGGACGACAGGACCGTGCCCAGCACTCCGCCTCCGGCCGCGGCGCCACCCTTGGCGCCCATCTGCTTGGCCACGTAGGACAGCACGATCGGCGCGAGGAGCGGGAGCAGCTTCTGCACCAGCGAGCTGCCCGCGCCGGTCGAGCCGAGCTGCTGGACGACCTGCTCGTGCTGGTCGCCGAAGATGTGGCGGGTGATCTGCTCCCCGTCCTGCTCGTCGACGTCGCCGAGGTCGACGGGAGGGGTCGCCACCGCGGTGTCGTGCTGGCGCAGCGCCTCTGCGAGCGAGGCCTCCCCGCCGGGATCCTCGGCGTTCGCCTTGAGGCCGCCGAGGAGGGCGGGGAGCGCGACGTCCACCGCCCTCCGTACGGCATCCGGGTCCTCGCCCAGCCGGGCGGCGATCTGGTCGATGGGCAGGGAGGCGCGGAGTTCGTCGAGGTCAGCCATCCCTCGACCGTAGCCCCGCGCGTGTCCTGCCGGGAACAGCCAATCGGGCTACCTACGCTGAGTCACGGGTCGGCTGCTGGGTGGTCGCACCCCCTTCCCGAGTACGACCCCGACCTGCAAGGGCAGCAGCGGCATGGCAAACAGCTTCATCGGCCGAGACATGGCCGTCGACCTCGGCACCGCCAACACGCTGGTCTATGTCCGCGGCAAGGGGGTCGTGCTCGACGAGCCGTCCGTCGTCGCGATGAACACCACCACCGGCGAGGTGCTCGCGGTGGGCCACGAGGCCAAGCGGATGATCGGGCGCACGCCCGACAACATCGCCGCCATCCGTCCGCTCAAGGACGGCGTGATCGCCGACTTCGACGCGACCGAGCAGATGCTCCGCTACTTCATCCACCAGGTGCACCGCCGCCGCTACTTCGCCAAGCCGCGCATGGTGATCTGCGTGCCGAGCGGCATCACGCCCGTCGAGCAGCGCGCGGTCAAGGAGGCCGGCTACCAGGCCGGCGCCCGCCGGGTCTACATCATCGAGGAGCCGATGGCCGCCGCGATCGGTGCCGGGCTGCCGGTCCACGAGGCCACCGGCAACATGGTCGTCGACGTCGGCGGCGGCACCACCGAGGTCGCCGTGATCAGCCTCGGCGGCATCGTCACGAGCATCTCGGTGCGCACGGCCGGCGACGACCTCGACCAGGCGATCATCGCGTGGATGAAGAAGGAGTACTCCCTCATGCTGGGGGAGCGCACCGCCGAGGAGATGAAGATGACCCTCGGGTCGGCCTTCCCGCTCCCCACCGAGCCCGACGCCGAGATCCGCGGCCGCGACATGGTCTCCGGCCTGCCGCGCACCGTCGTGGTCTCCAGCTCCGAGCTGCGCCAGGCGCTCGAGGAGCCGCTCCACAACATCATCGACGCGGTCCGCACCACCCTCGACCAGACGCCGCCCGAGCTGGCCGGCGACATCATGGACCGCGGCATCGTGCTCACCGGCGGCGGCGCCATGCTGCGCGGCCTCGACGAGCGGCTGCGCCACGAGACCGGCATGCCCGTCCACGTCGCGGAGGACCCGCTGTCCTCGGTGGCCTACGGCGCGGGCAAGTGCGTCGAGGAGTTCGAGGCGCTCCAGCAGGTCCTCGTCTCCGACGTGAGGCGATTCTGATGACGGCGCATCCTGTGAGGCAGAGCTGATGGGGGCCTTCGGGGGACAGAACGGTCGCGAACGTCGCTGGACCGGTCTCGACAAGCTCGAGCAGCGCAACCGCGCGCCGCGCTCGCTGCTCGTGGCGCTGGTGCTCGCCAGCGTCACCCTCGTGACGCTCGACGTCTCCGGCGGCGCCAGCTCGCCGCTCGAGCCCGCCCGTCGCGCTGTCGGTGAGGCGTTCGGCCCCGCCGAGTCGGCCGCCGCTGCCGCCGTACGCCCCTTCACCGCAGTGCCGACCTGGTTCCGCAGCAAGGGTGACCTGGCCGACGAGGTCAAGGCGCTCGAGGCCAGCAACGCCGACCTCCGCGGCCAGGTCGAGCTCGCGGGCTTCGACCGCAACCGCCTCGAGCAGTACGACGGCCTCACGACCGCCGCCGCCGACCTCGGCTCGGCCCTGGTCCCGGCCCGCGTGGTGGCCGTCGGCTCCCGACAGTCGGCGAGCTTCACCGTCACCATCGACGCCGGCTCGGCCGCCGGTGTCGGCCCCGACATGACGGTCGTCAACAACGACGGCCTGGTCGGCCGCGTCCTGCGGGTCACGCGCAGCACCGCCACCGTCCTGCTGATCGTCGACCCCGACTCGACGGTCGGCGGCCGGGTGGGCTCGAGCATGGAGATCGGCTTCGTCAACGGCAGCGGCTCGCTCGACCAGGGGTCCGGGCTCGACCTGCGGCTGGTGGACGACGCGTCCGTGCCCGCCCGCGGCGACACCGTCGTGACGTGGGGCAGCACCACCGGCCCCTACGCCGCGGGGGTGCCGATCGGCTCGATCACCGAGGTCTACAGCTCGCTCCGCGAGGCCTCGCAGCGCGCAGTGGTCAAGCCGTTCGTCGACTTCTCGGCCCTCGACGTCGTCGGCGTGATGGTGCCCAGCGGCTCGCGCAGCGACCGCGCCCTCATCGAGGCGGACGGGAGCCTGAGGTGACGTATCTCCGCTGGCTCGCAGCGATCGCGGCCGTCGTCGTCGCCCTCGTCGTCCAGGTCTCGTTGTTCCCGCACCTGGCCTGGCACGGCATCGTGCCCAACCTGTGCCTGCTGGTCGTCGTGGCGGCCGCGCTCACCGTCGAGGCGCCGTTCGCGCTGGTGCTCGGGTTCGTGGCGGGACTCACGCTCGACCTGGCGCCGCCGGCCGACCACATCGCCGGTCGCTGGGCCCTGGCCCTCACGATCGCCGCGTTCATCGCCGCCCGCGTGCGCCAGGACCAGAAGCCGAGCGCGATGGCCGTCATCGGCACCGTGGCCGCCGCGTCGTTCGTGGCGACCTCGCTCTTCGCGCTGTCCGGGATCCTGCTCGACGACCCTGCGATGTCCATCTCCGGGCTCCTCGAGGTCGTGCTGGTCGCCGTCGTCTGGGACGTCCTGCTGACCCCCTTCGTGCTGCCGCCGCTGATGAAGCTGTTCGCGCGGCTCAGCCCGCAGTGGGCGACGACGTGAGCACCGGCTCCCGCCCCACGAACACCACGAGCCGGCTGCGCCTGGTCGTCGTGCAGGTCCTCGCGTTCTCCCTGTTCGCGACGCTCTTCGTCCGGCTCTACTACCTGCAGGTCATCGGCGGCGAGTCCTACCAGGCGCAAGCCGCCAACCAGTCGGTCCGCGACATCGTGGTCCAGCCCCAGCGCGGTCTCATCGTCGACAGCCAGGGCCGACCGCTGGTCACCAACCGCACGTCGTGGGTGATCTCCGTCGACCGCACGCTCCTCGGCAAGCTCGAGGCCCACCAGCGCACCGAGCTGGTCCGCCGGGTCGCCGTCGCCGTCGAGTCGAAGCCGGACGACGTCGAGGCGCGTCTCGTCACCTGTGGTGACCCCGGCAGCGTCCGCGACGTCTGCTGGAACGGCTCGCCCTATCAGCCCGTGCCCGTCGCCACGGACGTCTCCAAGGACGTCGCCCTCCGCGTGCTCGAGCAGCCCGAGGACTACCCGGGGGTGCTCGCCGAGCAGCAGAGCGTCCGCTCCTACCCGCGCCCCTACGGCATCAACCTGGCCCACGTCCTGGGCTACCTCAGCCCGGTGACCGAGGACGAGTACGACCTCGCCGCCAAGCGCGACGACCGCTCGCTCAACGGCGCGTCCGTCGTCGGCCGGGCCGGCGTGGAGAAGCAGTACGACGAGTGGCTGCGCGGCCTGCCCGGCTATCGCCGCGTCGCCGTCGACTCCATGGGCCGCGTGCTCGGCGACGACTCGCTCGTCGAGAGCACGCCCGGTGACACCCTCGTCACCTCGATCGACGCCAAGGTGCAGGCGGTCGTCGAGAAGCAGCTCGCCGAGCGGATCAAGATCCAGCGCGCCACCCTCGACCCGGTGACGGGCCGCAACTACGAGGCCGACTCCGGCGCCGCGGTGGTCCTCGACGCGAAGACCGGCCGGGTCATCGCGATGGCCAGCCAGCCGACGTACGACCCGGACGTCTGGACGGGTGGCATCAGCGAGTCCGAGCTCGCCCGGCTCTACTCCGAGAAGGCCGGCACCCCGCTGCTGTCCCGCGCCACGCAGGGCCAGTTCGCGCCCGGCTCGACGTGGAAGCCGTTCATGACCGCCGGGGCGCTGACCCACGGCTACTCGATGGACACCGTGCTGCCGTGCTCGTCAGGCTTCCAGGTCGGCAACCGCGTCTTCCGCAACCACGAGTCGGCGTCCTACGGCTCGATCACCTTCGCGCAGGCCCTCGAGGTCTCCTGCAACACCTTCTTCTACCGGGTCGGCTACAACTTCTGGCAGCGCTACGGGAGCGACCCCGCCGACATCGACGCCAAGGACCCGCTGGTCGAGATGGCCAAGAAGTTCGGCTTCGGCTCGCGCACCGGCATCGACCTCCCCGGCGAGGCACCCGGCCGGATCGCGGACCGCCACTGGAAGCAGGCCTACTACGAGTCGCAGAAGGACTACTACTGCGACCTGAGCAGCAAGCCGCAGACCAAGGGCACCAGCGACTTCGTCTACACGTTCGCGCGCGAGTTCTGCGTCGAGGGCAACCTCTACCGCGCCGGCGACGCCGTGAACTTCTCCATCGGGCAGGGCGACACGATCGTCACGCCGCTCCAGCTCGCCCGGGCGTACGCCGCACTCAGCAACGGCGGCACCCTGTGGGCGCCGACCGTCGCCAAGGCGCTGGTCAGCCCCGACGGCACCGTGCTGCGCCGGATGGCGCCGCGCAAGGTGGCCCAGCTCGACGTGCCGAAGAAGTACCTCGACTACATCGACAGCGCACTCCAGGGCGTCACCCGCGAGGGCACGATGTACTGGAAGATGATCGACTTCCCGCTCGACAAGGTCACCGTCCGCTCCAAGACCGGCTCCGCCGAGGTCTACGGCAAGCAGTCGACCGGCTGGGTCGCGTCGTACACGAAGGACTACGTCGTGGTGATGATGATCAGCCAGGCTGGCACGGGCTCGGGCTCCACCGGCGACGGCATCCGGGCGATCTGGGAGTCGCTCTACGGCATCGACGGCACCGACGTACGGCCCGCGCGGTCGATCGTGCCCGGCACGGTCCCGCCGGCCAGGCTGCCGCAGTTCCTCGACGACGGCTCGATCATGCCGCCCAGGGTGGGGGAGTAGCGCGATGACCACCCTGTCCACGCGACCGGTCCGGCCGGGACATCCGGCGAGCACGCTGCGCGCGCCCGGCCTCGACTGGCTGCTCATGCTGGCCTCGCTGGCGCTGGTCACCCTCGGCACGCTCCTCGTCTGGTCGGCGACCTCCACGCGCGCCGACCTCACGGGTGGCGACCCCAACGCCTACCTCCGCAAGCAGCTCGTCAACGTCGCGATCGGCCTCGTGCTGATGGTCGCGGTGATGGCCACCGACCACCGGTGGGTGCGGATCCTCGCGCCCCTCGCCTACGTCGCCAGCGTCGGCGGCCTCGTCATGGTGCTCGTCGCCGGCAGCACGATCAACGGCTCGCGGTCGTGGCTCCAGATGGGCGGGATGTCCATCCAGCCCTCGGAGTTCGCCAAGCTCGCGGTCGTCATCGGGATGGCGCTCGTCGTGGCCGAGCGCACCGAGCGCCGCTGGGGGAGGAGCGTGGGCAGCCTCGAGGTGGTCGGGATGCTCGCCATCGCCGGCGTACCTGCCGTGCTGATCCTGATGCAGCCCGACCTCGGCACCATGCTCGTGCTCTCCGCCACCGTCTTCGGCGTCCTCGCGGTCGCCGGTGCGGGCCGCGGATGGATCGGCGGCCTGACTGTCGTCGGCATCGGCGGGGCCGCTGCGGCCGTGTCGATGGGCGTGCTCAAGCCCTACCAGGTCGACCGCTTCCTCGCGTTCACCGATCCCACGCTCGACCCGCGCGGCGCCGGCTACAACACCGAGCAGGCCCGCATCGCGGTCGGCAACGGCGGACTCTTCGGTCAGGGGTTGTTCGAGGGGTCGCAGACCCGGTCCGGCTTCGTCCCCGAGCAGCACACCGACTTCATCTTCACCGTCGCGGGCGAGGAGCTCGGCCTGGTCGGTGCCGGCATCCTCATCCTGCTGCTGGCGGTGGTCATCTGGCGGGCCCTCGCGATCTCCGCCAGTGCGGGCGACCTGTTCGGCCGGGTCGCCGCGGCCGGCATCGCGTGCTGGTTCGGCTTCCAGGCCTTCCAGAACATCGGCATGTGCCTCGGCATCATGCCCGTCACCGGCGTCCCGCTGCCGTTCGTCTCCTACGGCGGCAGCTCGCTCTTCGCCGGGATGCTCGCGCTCGGCCTGCTGCAGAACATCCACCTGCGCTCGTCCAGCACCGCTCGTCGCTGAGCCCCGTCGAGTTAGGCCGCACCCCTGCGCGCGACGTACCCTTGGCGGTCGGCCCTTCCCCGTCCCGTCCCACATCTGAGGTGTTCTGCATGTCCGTCGCGTCGGTCTTCCCGCGCCTGGAGTCCAGGCTCCCCTCGGTGCAGAAGCCCATCCAGTACGTCGGTGGCGAGCTGAACTCCGTCGTCAAGGACTGGGACTGCGCCGCCGAGTCGGAGACGGGCGGACCCACCGTCCGCTGGGCGCTGATGTACCCCGACGCCTACGAGGTCGGGCTGCCCAACCAGGGCGTCCAGATCCTCTACGAGGTGCTCAACGAGCGCGACTGGATCCTCGCCGAGCGGACCTACTCGGTGTGGGCCGACATGGAGCAGGTGATGCGCACCGGCGACGAGCACGGCCCGATCCCGCAGTTCACCGTCGACGGCCACCGCCCGGTCGGCGCGTTCGACCTCTTCGGCCTGAGCTTCTCCACCGAGCTCGGCTACACCAACATGCTCAACGCCCTCGACCTCGCCGGGATCCCGCTGCACGCGGTCGACCGTGGCGAGGACGACCCGATCGTCATCGCCGGCGGGCACGCGGCGTTCAACCCCGAGCCGATCGCCGACTTCATCGACGCCGCCGTCCTCGGTGACGGCGAGGAGGTCGTGCTGGCGATCTCCGAGGTCGTGCGCGAGTGGAAGGTCGAGGACCGACCGGGCGGGCGCGACGAGCTGCTCCGCCGCCTCGCGGTGACCGGCAACATCTACGTCCCGCGCTTCTACGACGTGGCGTACGCCGCCGACGGGTCGATCGAGGCGGTCGTGCCCAACCTGCCCGGCGTTCCGTTCCGGGTCCGCAAGCACACGCTCATGGACCTCGACCAGTGGCCCTACCCGGCCAACCCCCTGGTCCCGCTCGCCGAGACCGTGCACGAGCGCTTCTCCGTCGAGATCTTCCGCGGCTGCACGCGCGGCTGCCGCTTCTGCCAGGCCGGGATGATCACGCGCCCGGTGCGCGAGCGCTCGCTCGAGACGATCGGCGCCATGGTCGAGAACGGCATCCGCAAGACCGGCTTCGAGGAGGTCGGCCTGCTGTCGCTCTCCAGCGCCGACCACACCGAGATCGCGGACGTCGCCAAGGGCCTGGCCGACCGCTACGAGGGCTCCAACGTCTCGCTCTCGCTGCCCAGCACGCGCGTCGACGCCTTCAACATCACCCTGGCCAACGAGTTCTCCCGCAACGGTCGCCGCTCGGGCCTGACCTTCGCGCCCGAGGGCGGCTCGGAGCGGATGCGCAAGGTGATCAACAAGATGGTCACCGAGGAGGACCTGATCCGCACGGTCGCGGCGGCGTACTCCCACGGCTGGCGCCAGGTGAAGCTCTACTTCATGGTCGGCCTGCCGACCGAGACCGACGAGGACGTGCTCCAGGTCGCCGACCTCGCCAGGCGCGTCATCGCCAAGGGCCGCGAGGTCACCGGCCGCAACGACATCCGCTGCACCGTCTCCATCGGCGGTTTCGTGCCCAAGCCGCACACGCCGTTCCAGTGGGCCGCCCAGCTCGACCACGAGACCACGGACGACCGGCTCAAGAAGCTGCGCGACGTGGTGCGTGACGACAAGAAGTTCGCCCGTGCCATCGGCTTCCGCTACCACGACGGCAAGCCCGGCATCGTCGAGGGACTCCTGTCGCGCGGAGACCGCCGCGTCGGTCGGGTCATCGAGGAGGTCTGGCGCGACGGCGGCCGCTTCGACGGCTGGAGCGAGCACTTCTCGTTCGACCGCTGGATGGAGTCCGCCGAGCGCGCGTTCGCGGCCCTCCCTGATGCGCAGAGCGGTGTCGACGTCGACTGGTACACCACCCGTGAGCGCGACTACGACGAGGTGCTGCCCTGGGAGCACCTCGACTCCGGCCTCGACAAGGACTGGCTGTGGGGTGACTGGGAGGACGCCCTCGCGGTCGCCGACGGCGCCGACATCGAGATCGAGGACTGCCGCTGGACCCCGTGCTACGACTGCGGCGTGTGCCCCGAGATGCAGACCGAGATCCAGATCGGCCCCACGGGCCAGAAGCTGCTCCCGCTCAGCGTGGTCTGAGGACCCGGGCACCTATACTTCTCGACGTTTGCCGGGGCGCTGAGGCCTCTGGCGGATGACACGTCGTCACACAGAGGGGGAACACGCGTGCTCGAAGAGCCACGACTCGATGAGCCGGTGGTCGTGGGAGTGCAGTCGCTGCTCTTCCACACTCCGCTGGAGGGCGTCGAGCGGATGCTGGAGGCGCTCGACAACTCCTCCCGGATCGGGCTGAGCGAGGGGATGTGCACGGGCTTCGTGGTCACCCTGGGCGACGCGTCGTCCGAGCGCCTCTACACCGACGAGCAGCTCGACGAGCTGCGTGCGCGGCTGCCCCACATCCACCAGCTGCGCTACCACTTCTTCGACGACAACGTCGGCACGTCGCGCGGCCACAACGAGATGGCGCAGATCCTCGAGGAACCCGACTACCTCATCTTCTCCAACCCCGACGTCGTCGCGGAGCCGCGGGCCATCTGGCGGATGCTGGCCGCGTTCAAGGACCCGTCGGTGGGCTTCGTCGAGGCCAAGCAGCTGCCGATCGAGCACCCCAAGCACTACGACAACGGCACCGGCCTCACGTCGTGGGCGACGACCGCCTTCGCGATGACCCCGCCGTGACCTCTTCCTCGAGCTCGACGGCTTCGACGCCCAGACGTTCTTCATGTACTGCGACGACGTCGACTACTCGTGGCGGGTGCGCGAGGCCGGCCGGACGGTCGTCTACCAGCCCGCCGCGCGTCGTCTTCCACGACAAGTACGCTCGACACGGACGGCCGGTGGATGCCGACCAGCGCCGAGGTCCGCTTCTCGGCCCAGGCGGCACTGCTGATCGCCCACAAGTGGTCGAAGCCCGGCCTGGTGAAGTCCATCCTGCGTCGCTTCGAGGCCGAGGGCTCCGCACCGGAGGAGAAGGCCGCCGCCGCCGAGTTCCGGCGCCGCGAGCGCGAGGGGACGCCTCGTCGAGCAGCGCGACCCCGACCACCTCATCGGCACCTTCTCCAAGGGCCGCTACGCGGAGCACAGGTACGCACTGTGAACGACCACCACAAGTACGACAACGCCGTCCAGCCCGACAACAAGTTCGGGCACACGCTGCGAGCTCCTGGCCCGACCACCTGCCGGCCGACGCGGGGCGAGGACGGCGTGCACCTCGACCTCGCCTGCGGCTACGGCCACATCGCCGAACCGATCACGGACGCCTTCGGCCTGGACTACATCGGCGTCGACCTGGACGACCGACGAGCTCGAGCAGCTGCGCGAGCGCGGTTTCGAGGCCCACGCGGCCGACCTGACCGACCCCGACGTGCGCGAGCGCCTGCGCAAGATCCTCGACGGGCGCCGGCTGGTCTCGGTGACGTTCCTCGACGGTCTGGAGCACCTGACCGACGGCACGCCACGCGCTCGTCGCGCTCGGCGAGCTCCTCGCCGAGCACCGCGCCCTCGGCCGTCACCAGCGTGCCCAACGTGACCCACATCGACGTGGGCATCAAGACGCTCCTCGGCTCCTGGGACCTACACCGAGGCCGGGCTGCTCGACGTGCACCCACTTCCAGCTCTACAGCGAGCGAGCCTCGCCGCGACGCTCCGCTCCGCCGGCCTGCGCCGCATCGAGCGCGACGACGTCCTGCTCGGCCAGCAGCGACCAGCACTTCCCGGGCGACCACGTGGGCCTCTCCGAGGCCACGACGTTCTCGCAGCTACCTCCGCGGTGTGCGCGGCGACGCCGAGCCCCACGGACTGGTCAACCAGTTCGTCTGGGCGCTGACGGCCGCGCCCGCCCAGCCGGCGCCGCGCTCGTCGACCCGGCGAGCACGAGAGCGACCGCTTCCTCAGCGTCGTCATGCGCACCCAGGGACGCCGTCCGCAGGAGCTGCGCGAGGCGCTCGCTGTGCCTGGCGCCCAGTCCTGCCAGGACTTCGAGGTCGCTGGTCGTGGCCCACCGCACCAACGTCGCCGAGCAGAAGGCCGTCGAGGCCGTCATCGACGACCAGCCCGCGGCGCTGCGCGAGCGGATCCGCCTCGTGCTGCTCGACCACGGCAAGCGATCGGCCCCGCTCAACTGCGGGCATCGAGGCCGCGACCGGGCGCTACATCGCGATCTTCGACGACGACGACGTCGTGCTGGGCGACTGGGTCGAGGAGTTCCTCGACGCCGAGCGGGAGCACGGCGGCCGGATCCTGCGCACCATCGCGCTCAAGCAGGATGCTGCTGTCGGCTCGGTGCGCAGCCTGGCCGGCATCCGGTCCACGACCGCGCCCGAGCCGGCCTACGACAACGACTTCTCGCTCGCGGGGCACCTGGTGGCCAACCAGTCCCCGCCGATCGGCTGGATCTTCCCGCGGTCGCTGGCGACCCACTTCGGGCTCAGCTACGACGACTCGATGACCACCACCGAGGACTGGGAGTTCCTGCTCCGCGCGGCGCAGATCGCGGGCGTGACCGACATCGGCCGCGGCACCGCGATCTACCGCTGGTGGGAGACGCGCGAGTCGTCGCGCACCGCGCACCCGGTCCAGGAGTGGGCCCAGAACCAGCGCGAGATCGAGCGCCGCATCGACGCGCGTCCGTTCCTGCTGCCGGCCGGCGAGACCCGCGAGCTGCGCACCGACCTGCTCGAGCTCAAGGAGCTGCGCAAGCGCACCAAGCAGATGCAGCGCCACATCGGCCGGCTGGAGAAGAAGTCCGCCAACCAGGAGACCCGGATCCGTCGCCTGCGGCGCCGCGCCCGCGCGCTGCAGCACGCCCAGGAGCAACCGGCGCCCACCGGTGGGCTACGTCGGCGCCTGCGCCCGCGGACCCGCCTGAAGGCGGTCGCACGCAGGTTGCGGGGGGCCTGACCCGGCTCAGGGAGCCGTTCGGGGGAGCGGAGCGGTCGGCCGCGGCTTGTGCCGCAGGGCCGGCCGCTCGATCAGCCGCCACGAGGCGATGGCCAGCAGCCACACGACCGGTGTGGCGATCGCGATGACCTGCCACGGGTCGTCGACGCCCGCGCCGACGATGGTCTGCTGGACGGGGAACGCCCAGATGTAGACGCCGTAGGACGCGTCGCCGAAGCGCGTCAGCACGCGTCCGAGCGGGGGCAGGGCGTAGGCGAACCAGTAGCAGAGGTAGACCGATGCCAGCGTCCAGGTCACCACGCGCAGCGACTCCGGTCCGAGTCCCGTGACCACGCAGAGCGGCACGAGCGCAAGGGCGACCGGCCAGGTGAGCACCAGGCGGTCCCGCCAGGAGTAGACCGCCGCGCCGACGGCGAAGGCGGCGATGACGTACGCCGCTCCGACGGCCTCGGAGGTGATCGGCACCCAGACGGCGGCCCACGCCAGCCCCAGCACTGCCAGTCCCGTGATGACAGCACGACGGGCGAGCAGGCCGCTCACGCCGAGCAGGAAGAGCAGGAAGTAGGCGAAGACCTCGACCGGCAGGCTCCAGAGGGGACCGTTGACCGCACCGGGGTAGTAGCCGTGCTCGAAGACCCCAGGCAGCTCCGCGCCGAAAGGGAACAGGAGGGTGATGCGCACCGGGTAGATCCACGTCTCCCAGCTGGAGAAGTAGCTCGCCGAGGGACTCCGTGGTCACGAGCGGACCGAGCACGAAGGCGGTGAGCAGGCCGACCGTGGCGAGGGCGGGCAGCAGGCGGAGCGCCCGCTTGATCCAGAAGTCGCGCGGGGACGGGTCGTACTCCCAGCTGCGCCGGATCAGCAGGCCGCTGACGCCGAAGAAGACGAGCACGCCGACGTTGCCGAGGGTGGTGTCGAGCTGGTGCAGCGGCTCCTCGTGCCCGACCAGCGCGAAGGAGTGCGACACCAGCACCGACCAGGCCGCCAGCAGGCGCAGCAGGTCGAAGTTGTTCTCGCGGCTGTCGAGTCGGTCGCCCAGCAGCACCGTGCCGCGGGGACGCACCGCCGCACCGGGTGCGACGTCGGGCGACGAGCTCATCTGTCGACGTCGCGCAGCGGGCGCACGGAGTCGGTGGAGAAGTCGTGGACCGACAGGTGGGAGATCTCGTCGAACCGGTCGGATCCGGTGAGGTGCGTGAGGTTGCCGGAGGCGTCGCGGGACTCGCGGAAGCGCGACTCGACGTAGCCCTCGGCGGCGGTCAGCGCCGGGAGGTCGCCGAGCTGGTCGAGGCGCACGAAGTAGGCGTTGTTGCCGTTGCTGTTGCTGCCGACGAACGCGTAGCCCTTGCGCTCGGCCAGGTCGCACAGCGCCGCCAGGGAGGCACCGAAGAACAGGTGGGAGTGGTGGGCGGCCCGCCGCGTGAAGTCGGCGGCGTAGGGGATCGACACCTTCGCGTGCGGCCCGAAGACGCTGTTGTACTCCGCGACGACGATGACGGGGGAGACCACGTCGACCGCGTCCCAGACCCAGTAGTCGTTGCCGTCGATGTCGATGCTCAGCAGCCCGACGTCACCGGTGAACCCGGCACCGGAGAACAGGTCGTTGATGTTGTCACGGGTGATGAAGCTGGCCACCGCCGTGAGGTCGTGGCGCCAGTGCTCGGCCAGTGTCCTGATGCTGGCCACGTTGGACTCGCTGCCGTCGATGACCAGGCCGCGCCAGTTGTCCTTGACCAGGAGGAAACGCGTGTTGGACTCGCGATAGGTCTCGACGCCGAACTCGATGAAGCTCTCGGGCGCGTCGACGTGCTGCAGGAGGTACTGGATGATCCCGTCGTCGCCGTACTGGGAGAACACGCGGAACTCGACGTCGCGCAGCGACGACGGGGTCGCGGGGAGCTGGCGGGACATCATGGTGCCGAGCAGGATCCGGTTGAGCTCGATCTCCCGCGTCAGCGAGCCGGGCGTCTGCGCCCGCGCCTGCTGCAGCGCCTGTGCCAGGCGCGGCGAGTTCGCCACCAATCGCTCTCGCAGCATCGTGTTGGTCCCCCTGTTGATCCTTGCTGGACGGCTGGGACGATACAGGGGATCGTCGGCGGGTCGCGCCGGTGCCTCCGGAGCTCCGCCCGACGCCTAGCATGGGCGACCGTGTCGAGACGATCGCAGTTGACGAGCTCGCCGACCGCCCTCGTCCTCGGTGCGGCACTGGTGAGCGGCCTGTCCGGCTACGTCGCGCTGATCCTCGCCGCCCGCACGCTGAGCAAGGCCGACAACGCCGAGTTCCTGGTGTTCTGGGGCGTCGTCTTCGCCATGTACGGCGTGCTGATCGGCATCACCACCGAGACGACCCGGGCCGTCAGCAGCGCCGACGATCCCGCCGCCCGTACGACGCGGGTGATGCCCGTCGTGCTCGGGTTCGCCCTGACCCTGGTCGCCGTCGTGGCTCTCACCGGCCCGCTCTGGGCGCCACCGGTGTTCGGCACCCACTGGGCGCAGCTGCTGGGTGCCACCGTGCTCGGCACCACCCTCTTCAGCGGCCACGTCGCGGTCGCCGGCATCGCCTCGGGCCGCCGCGTCTGGTCCGGCTACAGCCTGCTGGTCGCGGGGGAGACCGCGACCCGTCTCGTGCTCTTCGGCGTCGTGGTGGTGCTGGCCGGCGGGGTCGTCGGCTTCGCCTACGCCAGCGCCGTGGCCTCCGGTTTCTGGCTGGCCGCCACGGTGTCGTCCCGGCGCTACCGCGACCTCTGGAACCAGCGCGTGGCAACGGATCCCCCGGCGCTGGTGCGGCGGCTGGTGGCCTCGTGCACCGCGGCCGGGGTGTCCGCGCTGCTGCTGGTCGGCTATCCGGTGCTCCTGCAGGTCACGACCTCCGACGCGGTGTTCGCCAGCGCGGCGCCGATCATGCTCGCCGTGTCCCTGTGCCGGGCGCCCCTCCTCGTCCCGCTCGGGGCCTACCAGAACGTCGTCGTGACGAAGGTCGCGGCACACGGCGTACGAGCGCTGGTCCCGGTGCTCGTCGGCATCACCGGCCTCACCGTCGTCGGCGCCCTCGCGGCCTGGGCGATCGGGCCGTGGGCGCTGCGCATCGTCAACCCCGACTACCACCTCGACGGTCCGGTGTTCGCGGGCCTGGTGCTGGGTGCCGGGCTGGTGGCGGTGCTCACCGTCACCGGCGCCGCGGCGATCGCGCTCGACCACCACACGGTCTACCTCGCGGGCTGGATCGCGGCCACGCTCACGACGGTCGCGGTGCTCCTGGTGCCCGGTGACCTGGAGGTCCGGGTGGTGGCGTCACTGCTGGTCGGACCCGCAGTCGGGGTCGCGGTGCACCTCGTCTGGGGCCGGCAGCGCATCGGCTAGGGTCGGTCGCTCCCACGCCGACCTCCGGGAAGGACCACCGGTGCCCAAGCGCCCTCTCGTGCTCGTCGACATGCTGTCCTACACGGGCACCAAGGGCGGGATGGAGACCTACACGCGCGAGCTCTACCGCGCGATGGGTGCCCTCGAACCCGGGATGGACTTCGTTGCGCTGGCCAGCAAGGAGGGCGCACGCCTCGACCTGTCGTGGTTCCCGGGCGAGGTGATCTCCTCGCGGATCAGCGGTGAGAACCGCTTCGTGTGGGCGTTCGGCGAGCTCCTCGCCTCCAGCTGGGTGGCCCGCCGGCGGGGAGCCGACCTGGTGCACTCGCCGGCCACGCTGGGCCCGATGCGCACCTCCATGCCGACCGTCGTGACCATCCACGACATGCTCTACTGGAGCCACCCGGACTTCATGGTGACCCCGCTCTACACCCGGCCCGTCATGTGGATGGAGCGACGGGCAGCGGCCAACGCCGCCCGGGTGATCACCGTCAGCGACGTCTCCGCCGACGAGATCGTGAAGTACCTCGGCTTCCCCCGTGAGCGGCTCCACGTCGTGCCGGAGGCCGCCGAGCACCCCGCCACGGGCCGCGGGGAAGGGCGGCGCGACAACCTGGTCCTCGGCAGCGGTCAGCGCCGCCCCTACAAGAACTGGGAGCGGTTGATCCGAGCCCTCGCCCTCGTGGACGAGGAGGTCCGCCCCCGCCTGGTCATCACGGGCGGTCGCGGCGAGGACCCGCTCGCACCCGTCGTGGCCGAGACCGGGCTCCAGGACTGGGTGCAGCTGAAGGGCTGGGTCGACGACGCCGAGCTGGCCGACCTGCGCTCGCGCGCCCGGGCGATGGCGTTCCCGACCCTCGCCGAGGGCTTCGGCCTCCCGGTGCTGGAGGCGATGGCCGCCGGCCTGCCCGTGATCGCGAGCGACCTCCCCGTGCTGCGCGAGGTCGGTGGCGACGCTGCGCTGTGGTTCGACCCGCTCGACCTCGACGCCATCGCCGCGGCGCTGCGCACGGTCGCGACCGAGCCCGAGCGGATGGCGGCCCTCGCGGACGCCGGGCTCGCTCAGGCAGGACTCTTCAGCTGGGAGCGTGCCGCCCGCGAGACGCTCGACGTCTTCCGCGCCGCGCTCGACGGTCGCGGCTGACGTAGGGCCCGGGGTCGGCCGGGGCGGGTGCTCAACGCTCGACGGCGTGGGTGACCAGCGAGCGCAGGCCGGCACGGTCACGCCCGCGCAGCGCGGTCGGCGTCAGCGTCAGGGCGTGCAGGCGCGACGTCCACCGGTTGCGGGCGGTGCGTGCGGCGCGGGGCCACCCGTGGCGGGACATCTGCGCCGCGGCCGAGGCGTAGTAGCGGCGCTCGTCGGCGAACCGGGTGCCGCGGAGCAGGCTGGTGGCCGACGCGCTCTGGGTGTGGCGACGGTAGGAGAAGCAGACGGTCGGGTCGAGCACCAGCGTCTCGCCGGCCGCGGTCATGTCGATCAGGAGCGCCAGGTCCTGGATGATCGGCAGCCCCTCGCGGAAGGGGTAGCGGTTGATCGCCTCGGTGCGGAAGACCAGCGCCGGCCAGTAGTGCCAGGCGCCGCGCAGCAGGCTCGTGGCCAGGCGCTCACCGGACAGCTCGGCACGACGCCGGACCCGCGGGCGCACGGCCCGCTTGACCTTGTCGGTCAGCGGGTCGATCGGGGCGTCGTGCTCGTCGACGACCTGGACGCCGACCTGGATGGTGGCGGCGGAGGGGAACTCGGCGTGCGCGGCCCGCACCGTCTCGACGAACTGCGGGTGCATCAGGTCGTCGCAGCCGAGGAACATCATCAGCTCGGCCGTGGCGAGGTCGCGGCAGCGCTGGTAGTTGTCGGTGATGCCGAGGTTGACCTCGTTGCGCAGATAGCGGATCCGGGGGTCGGCCTCGGCCGCGAAGTGCTCGGCGACCGTGGGGTCGGGGTAGCAGTCGTCGACGACGGTGACCACCCAGTCCTGGTCGGTCTGGCGGCGCACGCTGTCGACGGTCGCGTAGAGCAGCTCGGGGTCACCCCAGAAGGGGATGAACACGTCGAGCGCCGCGCGGTCGGGCTCGGTGGTCATTCGTGGGTCTCGTCCTGGCCGTGGGTCTCGTGGGCGCCGCCCTCGGTCTCCTCGTGGGTGTCGAGCTCGAGGCGCAGCAGGGCGATCTCCTCGGCGAGCGTGCGGGTGCGCTCCTCGAGGCGGCCGAGCTCCGAGCTGTGCTGGAGCGTGATCACCATGATCACCATGAAGGCGACGAAGAAGAGCAGGTTGACCGGCACTTCGAGCCCGATCGCCGCCGACGCCTCCACCAGCAGGACCGGGAAGGCGGCCACGGTGATGACTGCGAGCGCGACGACCGCCCAGATGAGGGCGTACTTCTCGCGCAGCCGGTTGCGTCGCATCATCTCGAAGAGGGCCAGCAGGATGACCAGCGACCCGGTGAGGCCCAGGATGCTCACGCCGTTCACGGGGTGGCTCCGGTGCGGCGTGCCATGCGGGTGGGCAGGACGGTGCCCTCCTCGGCCTGGGCCGACCAGTCGCGCACGAGCGCGAGCACCAGCGCGACGACAGCCCGGAAGAGGTAGATCGCGGCCTTCGCCGGCGAGTGCGAGGCGCGCCCCGCCATCCTCGTGCGCATCGTCACCGGCTCCTGGACGATCCGGCAGCCCGACTTGGCGGCGATGACGAGCGACTCCACCGTGTCGCCGAGGTATTCGGCCGGGTAGTGCGTCGCGAAGAGCGCGATCGCCCGGCGGTCCGAGACGCGGAACCCGGAGGTCACGTCGGTGAGCCGGGTGCGGGCGAGGCGCGACAGCACGGTCGCCAGCAGCACCATCGCCCAACGACGGGGCCCCCGGACCTTGTAGGGGTCGTCCGGGGTGGCGAAGCGCGCCCCGATCACGATGTTGGCCTCGTCGAGGCGGGCGAGGAGGCTCGGCAGGTAGCGCGGGTCGTGCTGGCCGTCGGCGTCGATCTGCACCGCGACGTCGTAGCCGTGGCGCAGGGCGTGGCGGTAGCCGGTGCGCATCGCGCCGCCGACCCCGAGGTTGAACGGGAGCTGGCAGACGTGGGCGCCGGCCGCGCGGGCGCGCACGGCGGTCAGGTCGCTCGAACCGTCGTCGACGACCAGCAGGTCGGCGTCGGGGACGGTCGCCAGGATCTCGGTGACGGTCTGCGCGACCGCATCCTGCTCGTTCCACGCAGGAACGATGATCAGCACGCGACGTGCTGCTTGGCCCCCGGACATGGCTGGGATCCTAACAACGGGCGAGGGTGCGGCCGATTCGGCCGCTCACCGCCGCCCGACGAGCTCGACGGTGAACACCTGGCCGGGGCACGCCCGGACCAGTCGCTTCTCCAGCTTCGCGTCGCGGGTCACCACGCGTACGTCGCCGCCCCACGTGGTGATCGCGGAGCACAGTCCCGCGGGGTCGGTCGAGTCCATCGTGTAGGCGGAGAACCGCAGCGGGTCGCTGATGCCCGTCGAGCCCGACTGGAGCAGCCAGAAGTTGACGGTGCTCTCGTAGGCCAGCGGCTGCGGCGGAGGCGCGTAGCGCGAGACGATCGTGCGGGGGTCCTGCTCCATCAGCTCGAACATCCGCTGGTAGACCCGGTCCCGGGCGGTGTCGTCGTGCAGCGCGACGGGGGTCAGCAGGCTGCTCATGGTCGCGGGCCGCAGCGGCGGCGTGGTCCAGAACATCACGCCCACGCACACGAGGAACGCCACGACGAGGCCGTTGCCCCGCCACCGGCGCCCGGCCGCCCCGGTAGAGGGCGGGCCAGGCGACGCTGAAGAGGATCACCACCCCGCAGGCCATGACGATCCAGGTGAACTTGATCGGGTAGTAGCCCCAGGCCGGCAGATCGGCCGCCTGGCGTGCCCGGATGAGCTGGAGGACGCCGTAGGCGATGCCGGGCACCGCCAGCCAGTAGCCCCACGTGGTCTCGCGGGGGAGCCAGCGGTAGCAGACGACGGTCAGCACGAGCACCGCGATGCCGATGGCGAGCGACCACCACTGGTTGTAGTTGGGGTGCCCGCCGTCGACCCCCGGCACGCCGCCCTGGGCCGTCAGGTCGCGGAGCGTCACCAGGACGGCGTAGGTCCCGGCGCCGAGCAGCGCGGCCAGGGGCAGCAGGAGGCGTCGACCCGAGGCGCGCAGGGCGCGGCGCTCGCGGACGGCGACACCGATCGTCCACACCGCGGGGATGAGCAGGACGGGTACCCACACGGCCGCGGCGGCCCAGGTGGCCAGGATCAGACCAGTGAGGGACGCGACCGGCGTCCGGCGCTGCTGCTCCCAGCACGCCCAGGCGAGCAGCAGCACGGCCATCGCCGGCGCGGAGTTCTGGAAGCCCTGGCGGAAGGAGTAGCCCAGGACGCACCACAACCACGGGACGAGCCCGGCCGTCACCGCGGCCGCGACCCGCGTGGGCAGGGCCGGCGGGCTGACCCGCAGCACGAGCAGCGACGCCAGGATGCTGAGGGTGACACCCATGAGCAGCGTGAGCTGGCCTCCGTTGAGGACCAGGTGGCGCACGACCCCGGCCGCGCTGGCGTCCGCGAGCCCGGGGGCGCCCCAGGCGGCGTAGACCACCGTCGACAGCGGGGCGCCGTTGCCCTGGCTCCGCAGCAAGCCGCCCTCGTCGATCATCGACCGGACCAGCAGCATGTTGTTGGCGGCGTCGCCCTCCATCGCCCAGCCGAGCCAGTCGTAGTAGCGGGTCGCGGCGGTCCAGGCGAGGTAGACCAGGGTGCCGACGGGTACGACCAGGACCGCGACCGCGTCGACCGCCTGGCGACGCGACAGCGAGGGTGGGCCCGTGAGTGCCGCGAACGGCACGGCGGCGAGACCGACCAGCGCCCAGGCGACCGTGTTGTCCGTGGCCATCGACCGGCCGAGGTGCGGGGTGAACCAGGCGTAGGAGACCTGCAGCACGAGTGCGGCGAGGACCGTCAGGAAGAAGGCGGCGCGCCACCCCGCGCGGGGTGCGTGCACCGCGGTGGTGACGACCAGGACCGCGGTCACGAGCGGCCACGCGGTGTCACCGAGCAGGGTGCCGAGCACGCCCAGGACGACGGTCCCGAGGACAGCGCCCGCCCAGGGCAGCGCCATCCCGTGCCGTGCCTCGCCCACTGGTCCCCCTGCGATCCGCTCGTCTGCCGGCCGCTCACTGTAGTGGCCCGGGTGGGGTGCCTCGATCGGTGCATCGACGCCGGCTCGGTCTAGCCTGACCGCGTGAAGCAGCAACCCGAGCAGCAGGCCCCGCCGGTCCAACGGCTGCGTGTGCGCTACGCCAAGCGTGGCCGGCTGCGCTTCACCAGCCACCGCGACTTCAGCCGGGCCTTCGAGCGGGCCGTGTTCCGCGCGCGGGTCCCGATGGCGTACTCCTCCGGCTTCAACCCGCACCCCCGCATCTCGTACGCCGGCGCGGCCCCGACCGGCTCGGCGAGCGAGGCGGAGTACCTCGAGCTCGCGCTCGCCGAGGTCGTGGTCCCCGCCGACGTCCACGCGATGCTCGACGAGGCGCTCCCGCCCGGCCTCGACGTCCTCGAGGTCGTCGAGTCGCCCGGCGGGTCGTTGGCCGACCTGCTCGAGGGCAGCAGGTGGCGCATCGACATCTCGGTCCCGCACGAGACCGCCGCGGACGCCGTGGCACGGTTCCTCGCAGCCGACGAGGCACTGGTCGAGCGGATGACCAAGAAGGGCATGCGCCAGTTCGACGCCCGCGGTGCCGTGGTCGCGCTCACGCTCGTCGACGGCGACGACCCGGTCGAGGGGCGTACGACGCTCGACGTCGTGCTGCGCCACGGGACGCCCGCCGTACGCCCGGACGACGTGCTTCGCGGCCTCGCGGCCGTCGCCGGGGTCGACCCGGGCGAGGCCCCGCTGATGACCCGGATCTCGCAGGGACCCCTGCTGGAGTCCGGCGAGGTCGGCGACCCGCTGGCTCTCCGGTCATAGCAGCGGTCGGGGGTCGATGTGCGATACTCGCAGCGTTCGACACCCCGGCGAGTGGTCGGGACCTGTCGAGCCGACGACGTTCTCGCCGGCACACCCTGCTCGTTGGGGATGGGTCGGCACCCCGGGTGGGTGGACGTCACCGGACCGCGACGCGGCCACAGGAGCCAGTGAGAGGGACTCCACGGTGGCCCGGCGACCGCGGCAGGTGACAGACAGCCCCTGGAGACGCGCACGCGGAGGATGTCGCCGCCACTGAAGCTTTGCGTCCCCGGGATCGTCACTCGAGATCGGTGGACGCCGTACCCGGCACCGTGATGGTGCCCGAGGAGCACCACATGCTCAGCAACGGACCAACTGACGACCAGCCCGCAGGCACCGACAGCGGCAGCGAGTCCACGCCGGTCTCAGCCGCAGGCGAGACCGCACCGCCCGTCGTCACCAGGCGCACGCGCAAGGCTCCGGCGAAGAAGGCCGCCGCGGCGCCCGAGACCAGCGCTGCCGAGGCCCCCGCCGCCGAGGCGCCCGCCGCCGAGGCGCCCGCGAAGAAGGCCGCCGCCAAGCGTGCACCGGCCAAGAAGGCCGCCGCCAAGCGCGCACCGGCCCAGAAGACCACCGAGACGGCGCCCGCGGCAGAGAGCTCCGAGCCCGCCGCCGTCGAGGGCAGCGACGCCCCCGCCGCGAAGAA
The DNA here is from genome assembly GCA_963708875.1 of uncultured Actinomycetota bacterium. Lineage (GTDB taxonomy): Bacteria > Actinomycetota > Actinomycetes > Propionibacteriales > Nocardioidaceae > Nocardioides. The sequence continues at coordinate 247,929 of CAVPUL010000002.1, read as the reverse complement.
GACCTCCGCGCGGAAGTCGAGCGCCGCCAAGAAGTCCACCAGCAGTCGGACGGCGAAGACCGCGGCTCCCGCGCCCGCCGAGACGCCTGCCGACGAGGCCCCCGAGGCCGGCGGTCACGCCGTCCTGTTCCAGGCACCCGTGGCCACCACCACGCGTCGTACGCGCAAGAGGGCCGAGCCCGCCCCGGTCGAGGTCGACGCCACGGACGAGGACGAGGCCACCGAGGACGAGGCCACCGACGAGGTCACCGAGGACGAGGCCGCCGAGCAGCCCGCCCCGGCCAAGAAGGCCACCGCCCGCAGGTCGCGTGCGAAGAAGGCTGCCGCCGCTCCCGCGAGCGCCGACGAGCCCACCACCGACCAGACGTCGGACGAGGCCGCAGAGCAGACCGACGGCGACGCCGCCGAGGACGAGTCCGGCGACGACGAGGGCGGCACCGCTGCCCGACGCCGGCGCCGCCGCGGCGGACGCCGCCGGCGCAAGGGTGGCGACGGCGGGGACGCCGGCACCGAGTCCAGCGACGACTCCGACGACTCCGACGAGTCCACCGACGACTCGACCGGCGACGACACGAGCGCTGGCGACGACTCCGCTTCCGGTGACGCGGGGGAGGGCAACGGCGAGGGCTCCTCGCGCCGTCGCCGTCGCCGTCGCCGCTCCGGCGACGAGGGCGGCGACGACGACGCGCCCAACACCGTCACCCGCGTCCGCAAGACCCGCTCCGCCGAGGACCAGATCACCTCGGTCCAGGGCTCGACCCGCCTCGAGGCCAAGAAGCAGCGCCGCCGCGAGGGCCGCGAGGCCGGACGCCGCCGCGCGCCGATCGTCAGCGAGGCCGAGTTCCTGGCCCGCCGCGAGTCGGTCGAGCGCGTCATGGTGATCCGCCAGCGCAAGGACCTGACCCAGATCGCCGTGCTCGAGGACAAGGTCCTCGTCGAGCACTACGTGGCTCGCGAGTCGCAGACCTCGCTGATCGGCAACGTCTACCTCGGTCGCGTGCAGAACGTCCTGCCGTCGATGGAGGCCGCCTTCATCGACATCGGCAAGGGTCGCAACGCGGTCCTGTACGCCGGTGAGGTCAACTGGGCGGCGCTCGGCCACAAGGAGGGTCAGGCCCGCAAGGTCGAGTCCGTCCTCTCGAGCGGCCAGATGGTCCTGGTGCAGGTCACCAAGGACCCGATCGGCCACAAGGGTGCCCGGCTCACCAGCCAGGTCAGCCTGGCCGGTCGCTTCCTGGTCTACGTGCCGGACGGCACGACATCAGGGATCTCGCGCAAGCTGCCCGACACCGAGCGCAACCGCCTCAAGACGCTCCTCAAGGAGATCGTGCCCGACACCGCCGGCGTCATCGTGCGCACCGCGGCCGAGGGTGCCAGCGAGGAGGAGCTGACGCGCGACGTCGAGCGCCTCAAGTCGCGCTGGGAGGACATCGAGAAGAAGTCCGGCAACAAGGGCTCCGGTCCGCAGCTCCTCTACGGGGAGCCCGACCTCACGCTCAAGGTGGTCCGCGACCTCTTCACCGAGGACTTCGCCAAGCTCGTCATCGAGGGCGACGACGCCTGGGACACGGTCCGCGAGTACGTCGAGTCGGTCGCGCCCGACCTCACCGAGCGCGTCCAGCGCTTCGAGCGTGGCGCCACCGGTGGCGACGTGTTCGCGACCTACCGGATCGACGAGCAGATCCACAAGGGCCTCGACCGCAAGGTCTGGCTGCCCTCGGGCGGCTCGCTCATCATCGACCGCACCGAGGCGATGACGGTCGTCGACGTCAACACCGGCAAGTTCACCGGCACCGGCGGCAACCTCGAGGAGACCGTCACCAAGAACAACCTCGAGGCCGCCGAGGAGATCGTGCGCCAGCTCCGGCTGCGCGACATCGGCGGGATCATCGTCGTCGACTTCATCGACATGGTCCTGGAGTCCAACCGCGACCTCGTCGTACGCCGCCTGGTCGAGTGCCTGGGCCGCGACCGCACCCGTCACCAGGTCGCCGAGGTCACCTCGCTCGGCCTGGTGCAGATGACGCGCAAGCGCATCGGCACGGGCCTGCTCGAGGCGTTCAGCGAGAACTGCGAGCACTGCCAGGGTCGTGGCGTGGTCATCAAGGACCAGCCGGTCGACCCGGACGCGGCCCCCGCCGAGGGCGAGGGCCGCCGCAGCGGCCGTCGTCGAGGCCGCCGCGGCGGCGACGACACCGGCAGCGAGAACGCGAACGGCAACGGGAACGGCGCCCGGTCCGGCGACCAGGGCAGTCACGCCCCGTCGCCCAAGGACGTCGCGGCGATGGCTCGCCACGAGAGGTCCGACGAGGTCGAGCCGCCCGCCGAGGACGAGCTCGACCCCGCTGCTGACGCCCAGCCCGAGGCTCCGACGGCGTCGCCGGACGAGGCCCCGGCCGCGCTGCCGGTGGAGGTTGCGACCGAGCCGGAACCTGCCGCTGAGCCCACGCCTGAGCCCGAGCCCGAGCCCGAGCCCGAGGCGGCACCCGCCGAGGACGACAAGCCTCGGGTCGTCACGCGTACGCGTCGACGCTCCGCCAGCCGTCCTGCCGGCCCGCCGGTGCTGCCCGCGGCCGCGACGTCCGGCGCCGCCGGGACCCTCCCCGACAACGGCGTGGTCGAGCCCGGCACCGCGGGTGTCGAGCCCGGCGAGCCCGGCGAGGGAGCCCCCGCGGAGGCACCGCACGTCGAGCACGTGCCGATCAAGAAGAAGGGCTCGCGCAAGCGCTAGGGCCACGGGGAGGTGGGCGATCCCAGGACGACGGACGTCGTTTTGCCCGGTCGCCACCCGATCCCGTAGTCTTGACCCTCGGTGTGAGACACACCGACCCCTGCGCGCCCGCCCCGCGGCCGTACCTCGCCGAAGCCTGGCGGTGTCGTGCGCAGCCCGAAGATTTCACCCGTAGTCCTGATCGAGGAGAGTGACTCGCCGTGTACGCAGTCGTGCGCAGTGGCAGCAAGCAGCAGAAGGTTGCCGTCGGCGACGTCATCGAGATCGACGCGATGGCCGCCACCGGTGACACCATGACCCTTCCCGTGGTGATGGTCGTCGACGGCGACAAGGTCACCGCGACCGGCCTGGACAAGGCCAGCGTGACCGTCGAGGTCACCGGCCGCACCAAGGGCCCGAAGATCATCATCCAGAAGTACAAGAACAAGACCGGCTACAAGAAGCGCCAGGGTCACCGCCAGAAGTACACCCAGGTCAAGGTCACCGACATCTCCCTCTGAGCGCTCGCTCGAGGTCGATTCGTCTCTTCCAGCTCGATTGTCAAAGGACTGAACAATGGCTCACAAGAAGGGTGCTGCGAGCACCAAGAACGGCCGTGACTCGAACTCCCAGCGCCTCGGCGTGAAGCGGTTCGGCGGCCAGGTCGTCCTCGCCGGCGAGATCATCGTCCGCCAGCGTGGCACGCACTTCCACCCGGGCACCGGCGTGGGCCGTGGCGGCGACGACACCCTCTTCGCCCTGCAGGCCGGCGCCGTCGAGTTCGGCACCCGCCGCGGTCGCAAGGTCGTCAACATCACGCCCGTCGACTGAGCTAGCGAAGTCGACACTAGGGCGGGAGATTGAGGAGAGTTCGGCTCAGTTCCGAGCTTGCGAGGAACTGAGCGACTCGTCTCGAAATCCGACCACACAGGGCGTCCCCGATCGGGGCGCCCTTTCGTGGTTTTCAGCATCACCACCACTGACAGGAACATCATGGCCATCCCCACGTTCGTCGACCAGGTCACGCTGCACCTCGCAGCCGGACGAGGTGGCAACGGGGTGGCGTCGGTCAAGCGGGAGAAGTTCAAGCCGCTCGGCGGCCCCGACGGTGGCAACGGCGGCCAGGGCGGCTCGATCATCCTCGAGGTCGACACGAGCATCACGACGCTCGTCGACTACCACCACAGCCCCAAGCGCCGCGCCGACAACGGCGGCCAGGGCGCCGGTGACCACAAGAACGGTGGCAACGGCAAGGACCTGGTCCTGACCGTCCCCGACGGCACGCTCGTCAAGGCCAGCGACGGCACCGTGCTCGCCGACCTCGTCGGGCAGGGCACGACCCTCGTCATCGCGGCCGGCGGTCGCGGTGGCCTCGGCAACGCCGCCCTCGCCTCGTCGAAGCGCAAGGCTCCCGGCTTCGCCCTGCTGGGTGAGCCGGGCGACGAGCTCGACGTACGCCTCGAGCTGAAGGTCGTGGCCGACATCGGCCTGGTCGGCTTCCCGAGCGCGGGCAAGTCGTCGCTGATCGCAGCGATCTCGCGGGCCCGGCCCAAGATCGCCGACTACCCGTTCACCACCCTCATCCCCAACCTCGGCGTGGTCACCGCCGGCGAGACGACGTTCGTGGTCGCCGACGTGCCCGGCCTGATCGAGGGTGCCGCCGAGGGTCGCGGCCTCGGGCACGACTTCCTGCGCCACATCGAGCGTTGCTCCGCCCTGGTGCACGTCGTCGACACGGCCTCGATCGAGCCGGGCCGCAACCCGCTCGACGACCTCGACGTCATCGAGGGCGAGCTCGCCCGCTACGGCGGTCTGGAGGACCGGCCCCGGCTGGTCGCGCTCAACAAGGTCGACGTGCCCGACGGCCAGGACATCGCCGACATGGTGGTGGAGGAGCTGCGCGGTCGCGGCCTGACGGTCTTCGAGGTCAGCGCTGCCTCCGGTGCGGGTCTGCGCGAGCTGACCTTCGCGATGGCGGAGATCGTCGTCGCGTCCCGCGAGGTCGCGCCCGAGGCCGAGCCGCAGCGGATCGTGCTGCGACCGAAGGCCGTCGACGGCGGAGCCGACTTCGAGGTCGTCGCGACCGACGACGGGTGGCGCGTGCGCGGGACCAAGCCCGAGCGCTGGGTGCGCCAGACCGACTTCAGCAACGAGGAGGCCGTCGGCTTCCTCGCCGACCGCCTCAACCGCATGGGTGTCGAGCTCAAGCTCGCCAAGATGGGTGCCCAGGAGGGCGACGCGGTCCTCATCGGGTCCGAGAACAACTCGGTGGTCTTCGACTTCAAGCCCAGCATCGAGGCGGGTGCCGAGATGCTCGGCCGTCGTGGTGAGGACGAGCGCCTCCGCGAGGACCGTCCGGCCCGCGACCGGCGCCGCGACATCGCCGAGGCGATGGAGACCAAGGCGGAGGAGGAGGCCCGCGCCGACGTGGCCCGCCGCCTCGACCAGGAGCGCGCCAAGAAGGGCCCCAACCGCAGCTCGGGGAGCTCGGGTGTGGGACCGATGGCCTACGAGATCGGCTCCAAGGACGACCCCGACTGGGACGGCAGTGACGACGACTGACCGCTCGGCCAGCCGGTCTGAGCTGGTGGGCCGTGCGCGCCGCATCGTCGTCAAGGTCGGCTCCTCGTCGCTGACCACCGCCACCGGCGGGATCGACCCGGCACGCGTACGCCGCCTGGTCGAGGTGCTGGCGGCGTCCCGCGGCTCGGGTGCCGAGGTCGTGCTCGTCTCGTCCGGCGCGATCGCCGCCGGACTGGCGCCGCTCGGCCTGGGCAACCGTCCCCGCGACCTCGCCACCCAGCAGGCGGCGGCGTCGGTCGGCCAGGGTCTGCTGGCCCACCGCTACCAGGAGGAGTTCGCCCGGCACGGCATCGTCACCGGGCAGGTGCTGCTCACGGTCGACGACGTCACCCGGCGCGTGCACTACCGCAACGCCCACCAGACCTTTGCCAAGCTGCTCGAGCTCGGCGTCGTCCCGATCGTCAACGAGAACGACACGGTCGCGACGTCGGAGATCCGCTTCGGTGACAACGACCGGCTCGCCGCGCTGGTGGCCCACCTCGTGCACGCCGACCTGCTCGTCCTGCTCTCCGACGTCGACGGGCTCTACGACGGCCCGCCCAGCCGTGAGGGATCACGGCTCGTCCCGGTCGTGTCCTCGGAGGCCGACCTCGCCGGCATCACCATCGGCGCCTCCGGCTCCTCCGGTGTCGGCACGGGTGGGATGACCACCAAGGTGGACGCGGCCCGGATCGCGACGGGCGCCGGCATCGACGTGGTGCTCACCTCCGCCGACCAGGCCGCCGCTGCGCTCGCCGGCTCCGAGGTCGGCACCCTCTTCGAGGCCACGGGCAAGCGCCGACCCACGCGGCTGCTCTGGCTGGCCCACGCCACCTCGGGGCAGGGCACGCTGACGCTGGACGCGGGTGCCGTACGCGCCGTGGTCGAGCGCCGCGCGTCCCTGCTCGCGGCCGGGATCACCGGCGTCGGCGGCAGCTTCGTCGCCGGTGACGCCGTCGACGTGCTCGACCCCTCGGGTGCCACGGTCGCCCGCGGACTGGTGAACTTCGACGCCGACGAGCTTCCCGCGCTCCTCGGCCGCTCGACGAGCGAGCTCAAGGTGGCGCTCGGGGCCGCGTACGAGCGCGAGGTCATCCACCGCGACGACCTGGTGCTGCTCTAGTCCTCGGAGAGGATCTCCTCGAGCTCGTCCATCGTGGCGGTGAAGGCTCCCTGCAGGTCGACGTCGTAGGCGTCGGCGAGGGTCAGCACGCTCCAGAGGCAGTCCGCGAGCTCGTGGGCCAGCGCCTCGTCGAGGTCCTCGCGCGGGCGTACGCCGGCCTTGCCCTGCACCAGCTTGGCGAGGTCACCGACGTCGCCGAGGAAGCCGAGCATGATCTCCTCGGTCGTCCACGAGCGGCCGTACGTCGATGCCTCGACGTCGGCGTACCTGGCGCGGACGGTGCGGGCGCGGTCCTGCATGTGCTGGAAGTCCATGGCGCCGATCCTGCCCCAGCCGAAGGTGCGGGGGAGACCCAGCGCTGCGGCGGCGCTAGCGTCGGCCCATGACCGAGCGCGAGCCCCTGCCCCGCACGCCCGAGGAGGAGGCGGAGGACGAGGAGTTCTACCGCTGGTACGGGCCGTGGGCGCCGCTCGACCCCGACGGCCTGGCCGACTTCATGGCCGGGTTCGACCGGCCGTGGTGGATCGTCGGTGGCTGGTCGATCGAGGCCTTCACAGGAGTGCCCCGCGAGCACGAGGACGTCGACCTCACCCTGCTGGCCTGCGACCTGGCCGAGTTCCGCGAGCACGTCGGTGACCGCTGGAACCTGTGGAGCAACCACGGTGGGACCCTGCGGCCGTTCAACGACCGCTTCCCGGAGGTGCTCGACACGAGCAGCCAGGTCTGGATCCGTCGCAGTGCCGGTGACCCCTGGATCATCGACCTCCCGATCACCCCCGACCGCGACGGCCTGTGGACCAACAAGCGCGACCCCGACCACGTCGCGCCGCTGGAGGACGTGACCTGGGTGGCCCACGACGGGATCCGCTACCTGCGGCCCGAGGTCACGCTGCTCTACAAGGCGGTGCTGCACCGACCCAAGGACGACCGCGACCTCGCGGTGACCTGGCCGCTGCTCGACCCCGCTGCTCGTACGTGGCTGGGCGAGGCCGTTCGACGGCTGTATCCCGACCATGCCTGGCTCGAGCAGATGGCGTGAGTCAGGCCGACCGCGCCCACGCGAGTGCCTGCTCGCTGAGCTCCTTGGTCGACAGCCCGAGCTCGTGTCGGACGATGCGCTCCGACTCGGCCCACATCGAGAACCGTGCGGTGCGGAACGTGCGGACGAGGTCCCACAGGGCCTGTTCGCCCCGCGTGCTGGCGAGGTAGTCGCAGACCAGCGCACCGAGCTCGTAGTTGAGGGCGGGATCGCGGGTGTAGAAGCGACCGCTGGGCTCGAGAGCGCGCCCCTCGACCAGGAACAGCCGCTGGGCCGCCACCTGGCGGCGGACGTCGACCGGGAGCGTGGTGCGGGCGACGTACTCGGCCGCACCTTCGACGAGCCAGACGGGCGCCCGGTCGTCCGTCGTGCCCAGTGCCACGTGGACCAGCTCGTGGCGGAAGACCTGGCTGCGCGACAGGACGTCGCCGATCGTGTTCGGGTTCACCACGAAGCGGTAGGCGGCGACCGGGCCGCCGGGTCGCGCCAGCACAGGGAACGCCACTCCGGCGGTGTCGTCGACCGTCATCGCGCTCATCCGGTCGATCGCCGTGACGTCGGACGTGCCGTAGGCGACGAAGTGCTGCGACCACGCCGGCACGTGCCTGTCCACGACCGCGAGCGCTTCGGCGAGGTCGCTCACGACGTAGTCGGCGTTGTCGACCGTGTCCTTGTCGAAGATCGCGAGGATCCCGCCCGAGCGCCGCACCTCGATGCGGGCGAGGTCCCACGGCGCGGGGGTCCAGCCGGTCTTCGCGTCGATCTGCACGTTGCGGTCGTTGGCGAGCAGGACGTCGTCCCCGTCGCGCACGAACGTCCAGACCATGCTCTGGGTCACGGGGCGCTTGTCGAAGCCGAGCAGGCGCATCGTGAAGTCGACCGGGAGCTGGAGGTCACCGTCGCCGGCGACCTGCGTCATGACCGCCTCGTCGCCGAGATCGAAGGAGATGTCGCCCACCGGGAGCAGCGCCAGGTTGTCGAACCAGCGCGCCTGCGTCGACGCGAAGGCGAGCTCGTCCGGGTCGATCGTGGCCAGGAACGCCTCCCGGTCGCCCGAGACGAGAGCCTGCTCGCGGGCCTCGACCAGGTCGAGGGCGGCCTCGCGGAGGGACTCGTCCATCCCGGCGGGGGCGGAGCGTGCGGGGAGCTGCGCCGGTGAGCCGTCCGTCGACCCCGCGTCAGCCTGGCAGCCGAGCGTCGGGACCAGGAGGAGGCAGGCGAGCCAGGCCCGAGGTGCACGCATGCGCGCGAGCCTAGGTGTGTTCGTGGACACGCGGGGCGGGTTCAGGCAGGTCGCCCCCGTAGGCTTGGCAGGTCATGACCCAGCCGCTCGTCTACCTCGACCACGCCGCGACCACGCCGATGCTGCCGGTCGCCGTCGAGGCGATGACCCGCCAGCTCGCCGGGGTCGGCAACGCGAGCTCGCTCCACGCCTCCGGGCGCGGTGCCCGGCGGGTGGTGGAGGAGTCGCGCGAGACGATCGCGGGCGCGATCGGTGCTCGTCCCGGTGACGTCGTCTTCACGTCCGGCGGGACCGAGTCCGACAACCTCGCCGTCAAGGGCATCTTCTGGGCCCGTCGTGCCGAGGACCCGCGTCGTACGCGCATCCTCTCGACCGCGATCGAGCACCACGCCGTCCTCGACCCGCTCCACTGGCTCGGCACCTACGACCACGCCGAGGTCGAGCTCCTGCCCGTCTCCCGCGAGGGCGTCCTCGACCTCGAGGCCCTGAGGGAGTCGATCGCCAGGGACCCCGCATCGGTCGGGCTGATCTCGGTGATGTGGGCCAACAACGAGGTGGGCTCGCTCCAGCCCCTCGACGAGATCGTCGCCCTGGCCCGGGAGCACCGCATCCCGGTGCACACCGACGCCGTCCAGGCCCTCGGCCAGGTGCCGGTGGACTTCGCCGACTCCGGTGTCGACGCGCTGACCTTCACCGGCCACAAGGTCGGCGGCCCCTACGGCGTCGGCGCACTCGTCGTACGCCGCGACCTCCCCGTCAGCGCCCTGGTGCACGGCGGCGGACAGGAGCGCGACATCCGCAGCGGCACCCTCGACGTGCCCGCGATCGCCGGCCTCGCGGCCGCGGTCGAGGCATCGGTCAAGGCCCAGCACGAGCACGCCGTCCGGATCGCCGAGCTGCGCGACGACCTCGTCCGCCGGGTGGCCGAGGTCGTCCCGGACGCGCACCTGCACGGCGCACCCTCCGGGCCCGGCCGGCTGCCCGGCAACGCGCACCTCGGCTTCCCCGGCTGCGAGGGCGACTCGCTGCTGATGCTCCTCGACGCCCGCGGCATCGAGTGCTCCACCGGATCCGCCTGCTCCGCCGGAGTGCCCCAGCCCTCGCACGTCCTGCTCGCGATGGGCTGCGACGACGACCAGGCCCGGCACTCCCTGCGGTTCTCGCTCGGCCACACCACGACGCCCGCCGACATCGACGCGCTGGTCGACGCGATCGGCCCCGTCGTGGAGCGTGCACGGGCCGCCAGGGCTCGCTGAGGAATCGGGGATGAAGGTCGTCGCCGCCATGTCCGGAGGGGTGGACTCCGCCGTCGCCGCCGCGCGCGCCGTCGAGGCCGGGCACGAGGTGACCGGCGTGCACCTCGCGCTGAGCCGCAACCCCGCGTCGTACCGCTCGGGAGCGCGCGGCTGCTGCACCATCGAGGACAGCAACGACGCGCGGCGCGCGGCCGACGTGATCGGCATCCCGTTCTACGTCTGGGACCTCTCCGAGCGCTTCCACGAGGACGTCGTCGAGGACTTCATGGACGAGTACGCCGCCGGGCGTACGCCCAACCCCTGCCTGCGCTGCAACGAGAAGATCAAGTTCGCCGCCGTGCTCGACCGAGCCCTGGCGCTGGGCTTCGACGCCGTGGCGACCGGTCACTACGCGCAGCTCCGCACGGGCGCCGACGGCCTCGTCGAGATGCACCGGGCCGAGGACCACGGCAAGGACCAGTCCTACGTCCTGGGGGTGCTCGACCAGGCGCAGCTGCGGCACTCGCTCTTCCCGCTGGGCGACACCGACAAGCCGGCCGTGCGTCGCGAGGCCGAGGCGCGCGGGCTGCTCGTGGCCGACAAGCCCGACTCGCACGACATCTGCTTCGTCGCCGACGGCGACAATGCCGGCTGGCTGCGCGAGAAGCTCGGTGACCGCGCGCCCAACCACGGCGGAGACATCGTCGACGCCGACACCGGCGAGACGGTCGGCAGCCACACCGGCACCTACGGCTTCACGATCGGCCAACGCCGCGGCCTCCGCCTCGGCACACCTGCCGCCGACGGCAAGCCCCGCTTCGTGCTCGACATCGAGCCGGTCAGCGGCACGGTGACCGTCGGTCCGCGCGACCGGCTCGCAGTCGACCGGATCTCCGGCATCCGCCCGCGCTGGTGCGGCACCGTGCCCGAGCGCGTGGACGGCACCGTGCAGCTGCGCGCCCACGGGGCCGAGCACCGCGCCACCGTCGTCGTCGAGGGCGACGCCGTCTCGATCGACCTGCTCGACCCCGCCGAGGGCATCGCGCCGGGCCAGGCGGCCGTGATCTACGACGGCACCCGGGTCGTCGGCTCCGCCACCATCGAGTCCACCCGCCCCGTCGGAGCGTCCGCGTGACCGTGGCGACCGGCGTGGGCTCGATGCCCGGCACCACCAACGCGGCGTACGCCGAAGCCGTGCGCCTCGTCCTCGGCGAGCTGCCCGACCTCCCGCACGTGCCCGAGCTGCCGAACCGTGGCGTCACCGCCGCCATGACCGGTCGCGGTCTGGCGATCGCGGACGGGTTGGGTGCCGACCTCCAGCCGGCCGGATGGCGGCTGACCGACGCCAGCGGGGTCGACCACCGGCGCGCCCGGTCGCTGCTGGCGCAGGACCTCGACACGGTCGAGGAGCTCGGACAGGACCATGTCGGCACCTTCAAGACCCAGGTCGTCGGTCCGTGGACCCTCGCCGCGACGGTCGAGAAGCCGCGCGGCGACAAGGTGCTCAGCGACCACGGCGCCCGACGTGAGCTCGCCCAGTCGCTGGCCGAGGGCGTCCGGGTCCACCTCGCCGACCTGCGTCGCCGGTTGAGGGGCGTCGACCGCTGGATCGTGCAGGTCGACGAACCGGCCCTCGCTGCCGTCGCCAACGCGCAGGTGCCGACGGCCAGCGGCTTCGGCCGGCACCGCCGCGTCGATGCGCCCGAGCTGTCGGCCCACCTCGAGTGGGTGGTCGCCGCGATCGCCGACTCCGGCGCCGAGGCGTGGGTGCACTCGTGCGCGCCGCAGACCCCGTGGTCGCTGGTGGCCGGCACGGGCGTCAGCGGCCTGTCGGCCGACCTCGACATGCTCGGTCCCGCCGACCTCGACGCCTGTGCCGAGGCGCTCGAGGCGGGGCGCACCGTGGCACTCGGCGTCGTCCCGTCGGCCGACCCGGCGACGGCGCCCTCCGACGCCCGCCTCACCGAGCGTGTGCAGCGCTGGCTCGACATGCTCGGGCTGGACCCCGAGACGGCGGGGGAACATCTCGTCGTGACCCCCACCTGCGGACTGTCCGGCGCCACGCCGGCGTGGGCCGCCCGGGCCGTACGCCTCTCGGCGACGGTCGCACGCAACCTCTGATCAGTCGAAGTAGGTGACGGTCCGCATCGCCTCGCGCGGCGCGAGGTCGACCGACCTGGCCACAGTGCGCGCGCCGGTGCCGGTGACCATCACCGTGGTCGGGACCTGCGCGAAGTTGTAGCCCTGGTCGAACTGCCACACCGAGAGGCACACCGGTCCGGCGGGCAGGCCTTGGAGGCTCTCCGTCACGGTGCCGCCCGCGGGCGTCGCACCCCACAGGCCCAGGCCCACCTGGGTGGCGTCGTCACCGGGCACGGCCGTGCAGGCCGCGGGGGTGGCGTGGACCTCGAAGCCCGGCTCCCCGTAGGCCCACGTGCCCAGCCATGCCGGCACGGCCGGCTCGGCCGCGCGCGTGACGGCGACGGAGACGAAGCCACCCGCCGACTGGGTCGGGGTGACGGGCCCGGTGGCCGGGATCCGGTCGATCGCGTCGCACCACTCCGGCTCGCGGAGGTGGGTCTTGCCGCCGTAGATCCGCTTCGCCCGCCTGAGGTCGACCTTCTCGAGGACCCGGCAGCGCCAGCGACCCGGCTTGGCCTCGTCGATGTCGTCGCCGATGCACAGGCTGGGCGCGACACCGTTGGTGTGCGAGGTGTTCATCAGCGAGCAGCCCGACATGTTGTGCTCGAGGCCCAGCACGTGCCCGAGCTCGTGGGCCACGACCAGCGTCTGACCGGGCCAGGCGCACCTCTGCCCATCGGCATCCGTGCCGTGGAGGATGCTCACGGTGGCCTTGCGCCCGGGTCCGGGGTAGCCGAGCGTCCCGAAGCCCGTGCCGCACCCGGCAGGCACGCGCTGGGTGTTCTTGATGACCAGCCGGGCCTTGCGGGCACTGGACACCTTGACGAACCGGATGTCCAGCCCGCTCGAGTTCCACACCTGGACGGCCGCCTTCACGGCGTCCGGGTCGAGCGAGGTGTCGACGTAGGTGATGCGTCCCTTCGGCCACGCGCGCGGTGCGGCGTCCGCACTCGAGGCGAGGCCGACGGTCAGGACGACCGCGGTGAGCAGGGCGAGGACGACTCGTACGCGTGACACTGGGACCCCCGTGGGTGGGACTGTGCCGGGAGCCTAGGCGCGCGTCAGTGCTCGGGGGAAGGGACGTGGCTGCCGAGCACGTCGAGGACGGTGTCGATGGCCACGGTGTGCCAGCGCGCCGCGCCGGTGAGCATGTAGTGCCCGAGAGCGCCCATGTCCTGGAGCTCGGCGCTGTCGGCCACGGCCTCGGCGCGGGCGACGTAGGTCGTGGTCTCGCGGAACGACGTGATCCGGTCGCGGCGCCCGTGCGCGGCCCGGAGCGTCCGGCCGGCGAGGGTCCGGACCGGGTCCTCGGCAGACCACCACGGAGCGAGCCCGACGACGCCCACCACGGACGGGTCGTCGGCGACGTGCACGGCCACCCGGGCGCCCATCGAGTGCCCGAGGAGCACGACAGGAACGTCACCGTGGGTCTCGCGCAGCCGGTCGAGCGCCCAGCGGGCGTCATCGACGCGGTCGGCGCCGCCGTTCCAGCCGCGCTCGCGGTAGCGGACCAACCAGACGCCCACGCCGGCCTCGTGCGCCCGCTGCGCGATCTCGCGCTGCAGCCACAGGGCCCGTCGCCACGACGCGCTGCGTCCATCGACGGCCTGCTGCGAGCGCGGCTTGCCGCCGTGCAGCACCAGGATCATCGCCCGGGGGCGGCCCGGAGCGTCGTACGTCGTCAGGTGCGGGTCGGTCACGTCTCTCCTTCGGTGCGGAGGGGCCTTCGGATGGGCTGGGGAAACGGCAGAGGGAGGACCTCCGTCATCGGAGATCCTCCCTCGCACGCGGTGACCGACGGGTCAGTGGACGACGACGCCCTCGGGTGCGTCATCCGTCGCGAGCTCCTCGTGCTTGACGTCGAGGAACACCCACACGATGGCCGAGGCGAAGAGCATCATCACGAAGCCCACCAGGAACGCGTGGGTGGCGCCGTCGGCGAAGCCGACGAGACCGGCGAGCTGGCCCACCTGGTCGGACGACAGCTGGCCCTGGGCCGCGGCGCCCAGCTGCGGAGCGATCTCGGTCGCCCGGGCGGTCGAGTAGTGCAGCGCCACGGTGCTGAGCGTGGCCAGGCCGAGCGCGCCACCGACCTGCTGCATCGTGTTGAGCACGCCGGAGCCGATGCCCGAGTCCTCCGCGCGGAGGCGGTGCACCGCGACCAGCGTGAGCGGCACGAAGTTGAGGCCCATGCCGAACGCCATCAGCACCACGAACGGCATGATGTCGGTCCAGTAGTTGACGTTGTCGCCCAGGAAGCCGCCGTTGGTCGCGGCGAGGACGTCTGACGCGCTGCCGGGAATCTCGAGCCGGCTGAAGCCGAACAACGCCGACGCCGAGAGCAGCGTGCCGATCCCGGAGAGGATGCGCGGGTCGACGCTGCTGATCAGCTTGGAGGCTGTCGTGGCCGAGATGATCATCGCGATCGAGAACGGCAGGAACGCGACACCCGTGTGCAGCGGGGAGTAGCCCACGACGAGCTGGATGAAGAGCGAGAGGAAGAAGAACATCGCGAACATCGCGGCCGGGACGATCATCATCACGGCGAACGCGGCGGCGCGGTTCTTGCTGGCGAAGATCCGGAACGGCAGCAGCGGGTGCTCCACGCGGGACTCGATCAGGATGAAGATCCCGAGCAGGGCGACGCCGATCACGAGGCTGGCGATGGTGCTCGTGGCGTCCCAGCCGTAGGCCCGCTGGCCGGCCCGGCTGAGGCCGAACACGATGGCGAGCAGGCCGAAGGTGCCGGTGATGGCGCCGGGGACGTCGAGCTCACCTGCGTGGCGCTCGGACTCGTCGAAGAACCGCGGCGCGAAGAAGGCCGCGACGAGGCCGATCGGGACGACGATGAGGAACGTGTAGCGCCAGCCGGCGATGCCGAGCGGGTGGTCGAGGCCGGTGAGCCAGCCTCCGAGGATCAGGCCGACCGCAGCGCCGACGCCCGCCATGGCGGCGTACACGGCGAAGGCGCGGTTGCGCTCCTTGCCGGCCGGGAAGGTGGTCGCGATCAGGGCGAGCGCGGCGGGGGAGGCGAGCGCAGCGCCCAGGCCCTGGAAGGCCCGTGAGCCGAGCAGCATCAACTCGTTCTGGGCACCACCGCCGACCAGCGAGGCGATGGCGAACAGGAGCACGCCGACGATGAAGATGCGGCGGCGGCCGTAGAGATCGGCGAGCCGGCCTCCGAGCAGCAGGAACCCGCCGAAGGTCAGGGCGTAGCCCGTGACGATCCACTGCAGGTTGGCCTGGTTGATGTCGAGGTCGCCACCGATGTAGGGGAGGGCGATGTTGGCGATGGTGCTGTCGAGCACCACCATCAGCTGCGCGAGCGAGATGAGCACGAGGGCCCAGCGCAGACGCTTGTGCTGCTCGGGCGTCACCTCGGACGCATCGGGAGCCAGGTCGGTCATGGGATTCCTTCGGTGTGGGTCAGGTACGAGTGGATCAGAGGGGTCTGACAGTGGGGTCAGGCAGAGCTGGAGCAGGGGCCGTGGAGGGCGGCCGGGAGGACGACCTCGTCGAGGATCCGGCCGACGAGCTCGGGGGTGACGGTGTCGCCCAGCAGGAACACGCGGTGCAGGACGATGCCGGCGAGGGAGGGGGCCAGCACCGACAGGTCGACGTCCGGGTGGACCTCGCCCCGTCCGCGTGCTCGCTCGTAGATGGCGCGCGACGACGCGACCTTGGGGCCGATGAAGTCGCGTCGATAGACCTCGGCGAACTCCGGGTCACGCCCCATCGCGGTGACGACCGCCGAGAGCACGGACTGCGCCATCCGGTCGTTGAGCCCGCCCGGACCTCCGCAGTAGGCCTCGAGCAGGTCGCCGCGCAGGGTGCCGGTGTCGGGCACGACCGCCTCGCCCTTGTGGGCCATGATCGCCGCCACGACGAGCTCGGGCTTGCCCTTCCACCGGCGGTAGAGCGTGGCCTTGGACGCCTTCGCGCGGGTGGCGACGGCGTCCATGGTGAGCAGGTCGTAGCCGACCTCGTCGAGGACCTGGAGGGTCGCCTCGAAGATCTCCAGCTCGCGCTCGCCCTCCACGCGGGGGCGGGTGCCGGTCTCGGTCGGTGTCACGCGGTGCTCTCCAGGTCTGGTGCGGTCGGGATGTGAAGGTCGTCACGATGAAACGAAACGGTTTCGTTTCGACCAACCAGACTGTAGGCAGTTCTATTCCGATGGAACAAATCAGTTTCATCCGGTCCAGACAGCCGGGCTCGGAGGGCCGCGACCACTGTCGGCGGCGACGGGCAGACTGTGCGCATGACGACGCCCGACCTGGCGACCGCTCGGGAGCGCCACGCGGCGCTCAGCGAGGAGGTCGACGACGCCCGCTGGCGCTACTACGTGCTCGACGACCCGACGCTGTCGGACGCCGACTTCGACGTCCGCCTCCGCGAGCTCGAGGCCCTCGAGGACGCCTATCCCGAGCTCCGCACGCCCGACTCACCCACCCAGAAGGTCGGTGGCGCGGTCTCGACCGACTTCACCGCCGTCGACCACCTCCGGCCGATGGAGTCCCTGGACAACGCGTTCTCCTCCGAGGAGCTCGCCGCGTGGCACGCCCGCATCCTGCGCGAGGGCGTGCCAGAGGGGAGTGAGTCACCTGCGCTGCTGTGCGAGCTCAAGGTCGACGGCCTCGCGATCAACCTGCTCTACGAGCAGGGCCGTCTGGTCCGCGCCCTGACGCGCGGCGACGGCCGCACCGGCGAGGACGTCACGCCCAACGTCAAGACGATCGCCTCCGTGCCGCACCGACTGACCGGCACCGACGAGTTCCCCGTCCCCGCCCTGGTCGAGGTGCGGGGCGAGGTCTTCCTGCCCGCCGCTGCGTTCGAGCGGCTCAACGCCTCGATGGTGGACGCGGGCAAGCCGATGTTCGCCAACCCGCGCAACGCCGCCGCCGGGTCGCTGCGCCAGAAGGACCCCAAGGTCACCGCCACCCGCGACCTCGGGATGGTCTGCCACGGCATCGGGGCACGCGAGGGCTTCGAGCCGGCGACGCAGAGCGGGGCGTACGACGCCCTGCAGGCGTGGGGACTGCCGATCTCCGAGCAGGTCAGGGTGGTGCCGACGCTCGCCGAGGTCGAGGAGCGGATCGCCCACGTGGGGGAGCACCGACACACGATCGTCGGCTACGAGATCGACGGTCTGGTGGTCAAGGTCGACGACGTGTCCCTGCAGCGGCGGCTGGGCTCCACGAGCCGGGCACCGCGCTGGGCCATCGCCTTCAAGTACCCGCCCGAGGAGGTCAACACCCTCCTGCGGTCGATCGAGGTCAACGTCGGCCGCACCGGGCGGGTGACGCCCTACGGCGTGATGGAGCCGACGAAGGTCGCCGGGTCGACCGTCGAGAACGCCACGCTCCACAACGCCCACGAGGTCAAGCGCAAGGACGTCCGGCCCGGCGACACCGTCATCCTGCGCAAGGCAGGCGACGTGATCCCGGAGATCCTCGGACCCGTCCTCGCACTGCGCCCCAAGGGCCTGAGGCCGTGGCGGATGCCGACGAAGTGCCCCGCCTGCAAGACCCCTCTGGCCCAGCAGAAGGAGGGCGACAAGGACCTCCGCTGCCCCAACCACGAGCGCTGCCCGGCGCAGGTGCGCGAGCGCGTGTTCCACGTCGCCGGACGCGGCGCCTTCGACATCGAGGGCCTCGGCTACGAGGCGGCTGTCGCGCTGCTCGATGCCGGTGCGATCGCCAACGAGGGCGACCTGTTCGGCCTCGACGAGGCAGCCCTGCTGACCGCGCCGCTGTTCACCCGGGCGCCCAAGAAGGGCGAGGAGGGGCCACAGCTCAGCGCCAACGGCCTCCGCCTGCTGGCCAACCTCCACGAGCAGAAGGTCAAGGTCCCTCTGTGGCGGGTGCTGGTCGCCCTCTCGATCCGCCACGTGGGCCCGACGGCGGCCCGCGCGCTGGCGACGGAGTTCGCGTCGATGACGGCGATCCGGGAGGCGTCCGAGGAGGCGCTCGCGGACACCGAGGGCGTCGGCCCGACGATCGCCGCATCGGTGCGGGAGTGGCTCTCCGGCGAGGGATCGGAGTGGCACGTCGCGATCCTCGACTCGTGGGAGCAGGCCGGCGTCAAGCTCGCCGACGAGCGCGACGCATCTGTCGCGCGCACGCTCGAGGGACTCACGATCGTGGCCACCGGCTCGCTCGAGCACTACACGCGCGACTCGGTGAAGGAGGCGATCATCAGCCGCGGCGGCAAGGCCTCGGGCTCGGTGTCGAAGAAGACCGACTACGTCGTGGTCGGTGACAACGCCGGGTCCAAGGCCGACAAGGCCGAGCAGCTCGGCGTACGCGTCCTCGACGAGGCGGCGTTCACCCTGCTGCTGGAGAAGGGCCCCGACGGCCTGTCCTGACCGGCACAGGTTTGGGAGTGTGAGGAAGCGGTCACAAGCACTGCACCGACCAATCCTGGGGAGTCAGCATGCGCATCACCCGTTCACTCGTGCCGGTCGTCCTCGCCGCAGCAGGGCTGGCCGCGCCACTCGCCATCGCCCCGACCGCGCAGGCGGCCGCCGTCACGTGCGCCGGCCTGAAGGCCACCATCGTCGGCAACGACAAGGCCAACGCGATCACCGGAACGCCGAAGCGCGACGTGATCGCCGCGAGCGGGGGCAACGACACCATCCGCGGCCTCGCGGGCAACGACGTGATCTGCGGCGGCGAGGGCGCCGACACGATCGTCGGCGGCGAGGGTGACGACAGGCTCTACGGCGAGAGCGACCTGCTGCGCATCGACCAGTTCGGGCGGATCGTCAAGCGGGGCGACACGATCTCCGGTGGTCTCGGCAACGACGTGATCGACCTGGGCTACGACCCGCGCCCGGCCACCGAGGGCACCGTGGAGGATCTCGACGGGGTGTCCTACGTCAACGCGACGGCCCCGGTGGTCGTCGACTTCCGGGCGAGCCGGACGGTCCCGATCGCGGCCGAGGGCAGCGACACGGTCACCGGCTACGACGGCGGCATCCGCATCATCGCGAGCCCTTTCAACGACACGATCAAGGGCACCAACTCCCGCGACGTGATCGCCGCGCGCGGAGGTGACGACACGATCTTCGGCCGCGGGGGCGACGACGCGATCTCGGCCGACGCGGCCGGCACGGTCGGCACCGACCGGCTCTACGGCGAGGCGGGCGACGACCAGATCGTCGGCTCCGTCGGGTCCGACACGTTCGTCGGCGGCAGCGGCAGCGACGTCCTGTCGTCCACGTCGGAGAACCACCAGGTCTTCCGCGGCGGCAGCGGGGTCGACACGATCACGTTCCCGCTCCCGGTCGAGCCCGGCTTCGTCGCCAAGGGCTACGGCGGCCAGGACAAGCTGCGGATCCAGCCCAGCTCCAACCCGTCCCTCAAGCCCACCCTGCGCATCGACCAGCTGAAGAAGTCGACCATCCGCGACCTCCAGCCCTACACGCTCGAGGGCAGGATCACCGGCTTCAGCGACATCATCCTGCCGGCCCGCACGACGTCGATCTTCAAGGGCAGCAACGACTCCGAGATCATCACCGCCAACCCCGACTACCGCGTGAAGATCTACGGCCGCGGCGGCGCCGACGTGATGACCGGGTCCAACGAGCCCGACCGCCTCGACGGTGGCAGGGGCTTCGACATCGCACGCGGTCTCGGTGGCAACGACACCTGCAAGAACGCGGAGAAGCGCTCGAGCTGCTGAGCCGGGGGTGGCCGGGGCGTGACCTCGCCCGGTGACCCGCGCCGCCGCTCTCCTAGGATTGGCCCCATGCCCGAGATCACTCGCGAGGAGGTGGCCCACCTGGCCACCCTCGCCCGCATCGACCTCTCCGACGACGAGCTCGACCACCTCGCCCCCCAGCTGAGCGTGATCCTCGAGTCGGTCGCCTCGATCACCGGGGTCGCGGGGGACGACGTGCCGCCCACGTCGCACGCGATCCCGCTGACCAACGTCTTCCGCGAGGACGTCGTCGTCCCCGGCCTGAGCGCCGAGGAGGCGCTCTCCGGCGCCCCGGCCGTCGAGGACCAGCGCTTCTCCGTGCCGCGGATCCTGGGCGAGGAAGCCTGATGAGCGACAGCAGCACCACCGCCGCAGGTCTCGCCGAGAAGCTCGCCGCCGGCGAGGTCACGTCCGTCGAGATCACCCAGCGCCACCTCGACCGGATCGCCGAGGTCGACGACCGGGTCCACGCGTTCCTCCACGTCGACGGCGAGGGCGCGCTCCTGCAGGCCGCCGAGTCCGACGCCCGCCGCGCGCGCGGCGAGGCACGCGGCCCGCTCGACGGCGTACCGATCGCGGTCAAGGACGTGCTCGCCACCCGCGGGCTGCCCACCACCTGCGGATCGAAGATCCTCGAGGGCTGGATCCCGCCCTACGACGCGACCGTCGTCGAGCGGCTCCGCGTCGCCGGCCTGCCGATCCTCGGCAAGACCAACATGGACGAGTTCGCGATGGGCTCCTCCACCGAGCACTCGGCCTACGGCCCGACGCACAACCCGTGGGACCTCGACCGGATCCCCGGCGGCTCCGGCGGCGGCTCGGCTGCGGCGGTCGCGTCGTACGAGGCACCCCTGGCGATCGGCACCGACACCGGCGGATCGATCCGCCAGCCCGGCGCCGTCACCGGCACCGTCGGCATGAAGCCGACCTACGGCGGCGTCTCCCGCTACGGCCTCGTCGCCCTGGCCAACAGCCTCGACCAGGCCGGACCGGTCACCCGCAACGTGCTCGACGCGGCGATGCTCCACGACATCATCGGCGGCCACGACCTCCGCGACTCCACCTCGATCAAGCAGGAGTGGCCGTCGTTCACGGAGGCCGCGACCCAGGGCGCCTCCGGTGACCTGAGCGGCGTCACGGTCGGCGTCATCATGGAGATGTCGGCCAAGGGTGGGCTGAGCGGCTGGCAGCCCGGCGTGATGAACCGCTTCAACGAGTCGATCGAGCTGATGGTCAAGGCCGGGGCCGAGGTCGTCGAGGTCTCGTGCCCGTCCTTCGTGCACGCGCTCGCCGCCTACTACCTGATCCTCCCGGCCGAGGCGTCCAGCAACCTCGCGAAGTTCGACGCGATGCGCTACGGCCTCCGGGTCACGCCCGAGGCCAAGAATGGGGTACCGCCGTCGGCCGAGGACGTCATGCGCGCCAGCCGCGACGCCGGCTTCGGCGACGAGGTGAAGCGCCGGATCATCCTCGGCACCTACGCCCTGTCCAGCGGCTACTACGACGCCTACTACGGCCAGGCGCAGAAGATCCGCACGCTGATCAGCCGCGACTTCGACGCGGCGTTCGCGAAGGTCGACGTGCTGGTCTCGCCGACGGCGCCGACCACGGCGTTCAAGCTGGGGGAGAAGCTCGACGACCCGATGGCGATGTACCTCAACGACCTCGCCACCATCCCCGCCAACCTCGCGGGCGTGCCCGGGATCTCGATCCCCAACGGCCTGGCCGACGAGGACTCGCTGCCCACCGGCTTCCAGGTGCTCGCACCCGCACTGGCCGACGACCGGGTCTACCGCGTGGGCGCCGCGCTGGAGTCCCTCCACCTGCAGGAGTGGGGCGCTCCGCTGCTCGACCGCGCGACCGGACTGGAGAACGACCGATGACCACCCACGCCCCTGACAGCGCCGCCCTGATGCCGTACGACGAGGTGCTGGCGGCGTTCGACCCGGCCCTCGGCCTCGAGGTCCACGTCGAGCTCAACACCGCCTCGAAGATGTTCTGCGGCTGCCCGGCGACGTTCGGCGGCGAGCCCAACGCGGGGACCTGCCCGACGTGCCTCGGCCTGCCCGGCGCGATGCCCGTGGTCAACGGCAAGGCTGTCGAGTCCGCGATCCGGATCGGCCTCGCGCTCAACTGCGACATCGCCGAGTGGTGCCGCTTCGCGCGGAAGAACTACTTCTACCCGGACATGCCGAAGAACTTCCAGACCTCGCAGTACGACGAGCCGATCGCGTTCGACGGCTACATGGACGTCGACATCCAGAACGATGCCGGTGAGACCGAGACGTTCAGGGTCGAGATCGAGCGCGCCCACATGGAGGAGGACACCGGCAAGTCGCTGCACGTCGGAGGCGCCACCGGCCGCATCCACGGCGCCGACTACTCCCTGGTCGACTACAACCGTGCTGGCATCCCGCTCATCGAGATCGTCACCCGTCCGATCATGGGCGCCGGGGCGAAGGCCCCCGAGGTCGCCAAGGCGTACGTCTCGCAGCTCCGCGAGCTGATCGTCGCGCTCGGCGTCTCCGAGGCGCGGATGGACCAGGGCAACCTGCGTGCCGACGTCAACCTCTCGCTCGCTCCCAAGGGCACCGGTGGGCTCGGCACCCGCACCGAGACCAAGAACGTCAACTCGTTCCGGTCGGTCGAGCGGGCGGTGCGCTACGAGATGCAGCGGCACGCGGTGATCCTCACCGAGGGCGGCTCGATCCTCCAGGAGACGCGCCACTGGCACGAGGACACCGGCATCACCACGAGCGGACGCGAGAAGTCCGACGCCGAGGACTACCGCTACTTCCCCGAGCCGGACCTGGTGCCGGTCGCGCCGAGCCGCGAGTGGGTCGAGGAGCTGCGCGGCACGCTGCCGGAGAACCCGACCGTACGTCGGGCACGGCTGCAGGCCGACTGGGGCTTCACCGACATGGAGATGCGCGACACCATCGGTGCCGGCGCGCTGGCCCTGGTCGAGGAGACGATCGCCGAGGGTGCCGCCCCGCAGGCCGCGCGCAAGTGGTGGCTCGGCGAGCTGGCCCGGCGCAGCAACGAGGACGGTGTCGACCTGGTCGACCTGCCCATCACCCCGGCCGACGTGGCGCGGATCCAGGCCCTGGTGGACGACAAGACGGTCAACGACAAGCTGGCTCGTCAGGTCTTCGAGGGCGTCCTGGCGGGCGAGGGCACCCCTGACGAGGTCGTCGCGGGCCGTGGTCTGGCCGTGGTGTCCGACGACGGTGCCCTCGGCGCAGCCGTCGACAGCGCCATCGCCGCCAACCCCGACGTCGCCGACAAGATCCGCGACGGCAAGCACGCTGCCGCCGGCGCGCTCATCGGCGTGGTGATGAAGGAGATGAAGGGACAGGCCGACGCGGCCCGCGTGCGCGAGCTGATCCTGGAGAAGCTTTCCTGACGCATTGTCTGGTCTAGACAACTTGTTAGGGTGATCGCGAGTCACATTGGTTACATCACCAACCACACGCTCGCACCAGTCGGGGGACTGACGGCTCATGCCGTCGTGGGGTCCCCGCGCGAGCGGGAAGGACGTCATGCACCATCGCATTCGCCCCATTGGACCCATTCGACCCCTTCGATCCGCCGCGGTCGCCCGTTCGATCGTGGCCCGTTCGATCGTGGCACTGTCGACCGTCGCCCTCGGCGCCGGAGTGCTCGCCGCTCCGCCCGCATCTGCGGAGCCGACACCGGCCCTGCGGGCCGCCCAGGCGGCCACGCCCCACACGGACAGCACGCCCTCGACGATCGCCGCCGAGTGGATGGCCGGGGAGCTCACCAACGGGCTCGTCGTCGGGAAGTTCGGTCCCGACTTCGGTCTGACCATCGACGCCGGCCTGGCGCTCTCGACGGTCGCCGCCCAGGGCGCCACCGTCACGGCCATCAACAACGGCCTCGAGCCGCGCATCGCCGACTACATCGGTGACGGCAAGAAGGAGTCGTACGCCGGACCGACGGCCAAGGCCGCCGCGTTCGCCCGTACGGCCAAGAAGAACCCGACCAGCTACGGCGGCCGCAACCTCATCGCCGAGCTGGAGGCGCGCACCGCCGACGCCACCACCGCGACCGGCACCCCGCCCGTCACGACGCCCAACCCGCTCGCGGGCCGGATCTCCGACACGTCGGAGTTCGGCGACTTCGCCAACGTGATCGGCCAGTCCTACGCCGTGCGCGCCCTGTCGCTGGCCAACTCGCAGGAGGCGGGCGCCGCCCGCGACTTCCTGCTCAAGCAGCAGTGCGCCTCCGGCTACTTCCGGCTGAACTTCGACAAGCCGGCAACGCCGAGCCAGGCCTGCGCCGAGGGCGTCGCCGGCAGCGAGGCAGATCCCGACGCCACGTCGCTCGCCGTGATCAACCTGATCGAGTCGGGCGACAACAGCCCGGCGGTCCAGGCGTCCCTCGCCAAGGCCGGCGGCTGGCTCGCCGCGCGCCAGCGTGGCAGCGGTGCCATCCGTGGCGGCACGGGCACGGCCCAGATCAACACCAACTCCACCGCGCTCGGCGGCTACGCCATGGGGCTGCTCAAGAACCGCGACGCTGCCCTCAAGGCTGCCCTGTGGGTCCGCAAGAACCAGCCGGTCGACAAGTACAAGTGCCGCACCGCGCTGACCAAGGACACCGGAGCGGTGGCCTACCGCAAGGAGAAGGCCACCGAGGCCAAGATCACCGGCATCCCCGCCGACGGTCGCGACGAGTGGCGTCGTGCCACGGCCCAGGCGATCCTCGGCCTGCAGTTCGCCCCGGCGAGCAAGGACGACCTGAAGATCGTGTCCGTGCGCCGTCAGGCGCGGGCGGGCGACCAGGTGCAGTTCCGGGTCTACGGCCTCGCCCCGAGCGAGAGCGCCTGCCTGCAGGTCAAGGGCGACTTCGTCCGGGTCAAGGGCAAGAAGTCCGGCGACAAGATCGTGCGCCGGCTGCAGCTGCCGACCGGCAACCAGCGACGCGTCGCGCTCGTGAAGACCTCGGACGACGAGGCGCGTACGTCGCTCCGGGTCCGCAACTGACCCACCAGCAGCACCC
The DNA here is from genome assembly GCA_963708875.1 of uncultured Actinomycetota bacterium. Classification (GTDB taxonomy): domain Bacteria; phylum Actinomycetota; class Actinomycetes; order Propionibacteriales; family Nocardioidaceae; genus Nocardioides. The sequence goes on along the minus strand of CAVPUL010000002.1, from coordinate 223,149 downwards.
GTCCCACCACCTCGGCCCGGCGTCCCACGACGCCGGGCCGAGGTGCGTCCGGGCTCCGGACGGGGTTAGGCTGCGCTCGCCGCACCCACTTGGGTCGGCACCACACACGCCCGAGGTGGGGAAAGCCGGTCCGAAACCGGCGCTGACCCGCAACCGTGGGCACGGGAGAGATCCCGTGCGAGCCGGAACACCTTCCTCGACGCGTCTTGAACACCATCGCTGTCGAGGAATGCAGCGAGGCTGAACGGCGTATGCCGTCTTCCTCGCTGTCGCAGCGAGGAAGGAACCATGAAGCTCACCTCCGGGCTGGCGGCCGTCGCGCTCGCCACCACCGCACTGGCTCAACCCCTGATGTCTCCGGCTGCCGCCGCCACCGACGTACCGGCACCCGCCGCCGCACGCGCGGGCACCGCGTGGCTGGCCACGCAGCTCACCGACGGTGTCATCCACAACAACGCCTACGACTTCGACGACCTCGGTCTCACGATGGACATCGGCCTGAGCATGGACGAGGTCGGCTCCGACCAGGCCCTCGTCCGCCAGATCCGGTCGGCCCTCTCGAGCAGGGTCCAGGAGTACGCCGCCCCGGCCCCGACCGAGCGCTACTCCGGCTCGCTGGCCAAGTCCCTCGTCTTCGCGCAGGTGTCGGGCGTCGACCCGGACGGCTACGGCGGCCTCGACCTGGTGACCGAGACCGAGAACCGGGTCATCGGCAGCGGTCCGAGCGCCGGACGGCTGCAGGACCAGTCGGCCTACGGCGACTATGCCAACAGCTTCGGCCAGGCGCTGGCGGCCCGCGGGCTCGCCCGTGCAGGGTCGCCCCAGGCGACGCCCGTGACGGCGTTCCTGCTGAAGCAGCAGTGCTCGGCCGGCTTCTTCCGGGTCTTCTTCGCCACCGACCAGGCTGCCACCGAGCAGGGCTGCGTGGACGGCGTCGACGGGACCGACACCGACGCGACCGCGTTCGTCGTCGGCCAGCTCGCCGCGATCTCCCCGCGCCCGGCCTCCGTGGACGCCGCGATCACCAAGGCAGTGGCCTGGCTCGTCGCCACCCAGAACGCGGACGGTTCCTTCGCCGGCAGCGCCTACACCCCGGACCCGAACACCAACAGCACCGGCCTCGCGGCCAGCGCGCTCGCGGCGGCCGGCAAGTGCGAGCAGGCCGGCCGGGCCGCTGAGTGGGTGGGGTCGCTGCAGGTCGGCCCGCAGCCGACCGGCACCCCGCTCGCGGGCGAGGAGGGCGCCCTGGCGTACGACTCGACCGCGATGACCACCGCCCAGGCCTCGGGCATCCCCGACGGCGCCCGCGACCAGTGGTGGCGGGCGACCGTGCAGGCCGTCGCCGGACTCACCCACACCCGTGGGTCGGTCTCCGGCCTGGCGGTCACCTCCGCCGGCACCGAGCCGGGCCAGGCCGCCACGCTGAGCGCCACGGGCGCGAAGGTCGGCGAGCGCTTCTGCCTGAGCGGTCCCGGCATCGCCGGGAGCCGTACGGTCGCCGTGGGCTCCGACGGCGTCCTCCGCAGCACCGTCACGCTGCCCGCCACCGCGGGTGCCGCGACGTACACGCTCACCGGCCGTGACGGCTCGCGCACCCACACGATCACCGCGAAGTCCTCCACCGGGCGCGGCTCGGTCACCGGCGTCCGGCTGTCCGGCCCGGCGGGCTTCCGCCCGGCTGGCAGCAAGGCGGTCCTCGAGGTCACCGGCGCGACCGCGGGCGCTCGCTACCAGCTCCGCGGCCCCGGCCTCGACGTCACCGTCGTCGCCGGCTCGGACGGGGCGCTGACCCGCTCGGTCACGCTGCCGGAGACGACCACGACCGCGTCGTACGTCCTGGTGGGCGAGGGCGGCCAGGTCGCCGACGACACCCGCGTGCTGGGCAAGAAGACGCTCAAGGTCTCGACCCAGAAGGCAGACGGCCCGCGGACGCGCGTCCTGGTCCGCAGGCTCGTCGCCGGTGAGAAGGTCAAGATCGTCGTCGCGGGCAAGGTCCTCGCCAAGGGTCGCGCCAACGACAAGGGCCGGTTCACCGCCCGCGTCGCACTGCCCACGGGCAAGGCCACGGTCCGCGTGCGGGCCGTCGGCCAGTTCCCGGCGCTGCGATCGGGCACGACCACGGTGACGCGCGGATGACGGCTGCCTCACTGCGTCGCGCCGCTACCGCACTGCTGCTCCTCCTGGCCGGCTCGGGGTTCGCCCTCGGGTCGGCCCCGGCCGCGAGCGCGGCGACGTGCACCTCCGCGGGCGGCGTGAGCGTGGTCGTCGACTACCAGGAGCTCGGCGGCAGCACGGTCACGGCGTGCGCGCCCGACGGCGGCGGCAAGAGCGCCACGGCGATCTTCGACTCGGTCGGCGTCTCACTGACCTACGCGACCCGCTCGCCGGGCTTCGTGTGCCGGGTCAACGGGGTGCCGGCGAGCGACCCGTGCGTCAACGCGTCGCCGGCCAACGCCTACTGGGGCGTCTGGTGGGCCGACGGGTCCAAGGCGTCGTGGACGTACTCGTCGTACGGCGCCGGCAGCCTGACCGTCCCGGCCGGCGGCTCCGTCGCCTGGTCGTGGCAGCAGGACCGAGCGGCCGGCTCGAGCGTCCCGCCGGAGGTAGCCCCTCCGGTCTTCCGCTCGACCACGCCGACGGCCACCCCGACGCCCTCCTCGTCATCCAGCGCGTCCCCGTCGTCATCGCCGTCGTCGTCGCCGTCCGCCTCGCCCGGCTCGTCGCCCACGTCGCCGCCCTCCAGCGGCGGCGGGTCGCACGCGCCCAGCCCGACCCCGGGCGCGGGCGGCGGGAGCGGCGGCAGCAGCGGCGGCGGCTCGGGTGGTTCGACCGGCTCGGGCGGCTCGACGTCGTCCCCGCAGGCGACGCCATCCGAGGCGCCCGCCAGCCCGTCGGAGTCGCCGCTCGCCTCTGAGTCTCCTGGAGACTCACAGGCGAGCAAGGGCTCGCCGGGCGACACGAAGAAGAAGGTCGACCAGGGCACTCTGGACGATGAGTCTCCTGGAGACTCAACGGCAAGCGAGGGCACCGAGTCGGCCGAGTCGGGCGGTGAGTCTCCCAGCGACTCAGTCGGCAAGTGACGGGGCAACAGCCGGCCAGCCGAGCGCTGACCAGCCAGCCCGGATCCCGGCCGCGGTCAGCTGGAGCATCGTCGGCCTGCTCGCGATCGCGATCGCGGGCAGCGCCGTCGTGGCGCGTCGTAGACGGGGGGTCTGACGCGCCGTGACCGGATCGGCCCCGATGGTGAGGGCGCTGCCGCGTGACCTGCACCCGATTGCCTGGTGGTCCTGGGCGATCGGGCTGGCCACGGCAGCGTCCCTGACCACCAACCCCCTGTTGCTGCTGCTCATCATGGGCTCGGCGACAGTGGTGGTGATGGCCCGCCGATCCGGTCACCCCTTCGGCCGCTCGTTCCGGCTCTACGTCCTGCTGGCCGTGGTGACGGTCGTGACGCGGATCGTCTTCCGCATCGTCTTCGGTGGCCAGGAGATCGGGCACGTGCTGCTCGACCTGCCCGAGGTGCCGCTGCCGGACTGGGCTGCGGGCGTGCGGCTGCTCGGCCCGGTCACGAGCGAGGCGCTCCTCGCGGGCCTGTACGACGGGCTCCGGCTCGCCACGATCATCATCTGCGTCGGCGCCGCGAACTCGCTGGCCAACCCCAAGCGGCTGCTCGCCTCCGTGCCGCCCGCGCTCTACGAGATCGGCGCGGCCCTCGTCGTCGCGGTGACGATCTTCCCCCAGCTGGCCGAGAGCTCCCGGCGCGTGCGGGCCGCGCAGGCGCTCCGCGGCGGTGCGACCTCGGGGATCGGCCGGCTCCGCCGGTTCCTGGTCCCCGTCCTCGAGGATGCGCTCGAGCGCTCCCTCGCCCTGGCCGCCGGGATGGACACCCGCGGCTACGGCCGCTCCGGCGGCGCGTCCCCGCGCGAGCGGCGGATGACCGGCGGCCTGCTGCTCCTGGCCCTCACCGGCATCTGCGTCGGGACCTACGCCTGGCTCGACCCCACCGCACCTCGGCTGCTGGCGCTGCCCATGCTCGGCGCGGGAGTGGTCGTGGCGGTCCTCGGCCTGGTCAGTGCAGGTCGACGGGTCCAGCGCACTCGCTACCGCCCCGACTCGTGGCAGGCCGCCGAGATGGTCACGGTCTGCATCGGCGTCGCCGTCGCCGTCCTCGGGTGGTACGTCGGCCACACCCAGGTCGCGGTGGCGTACCCGACCATCGGCGTGATGCCCTACCTGTCGCCCCTGGCCCTGGTCGTGGGGGTCCTCGGGGCGGCGCCCGCCGTCGCCACCCCGGTGCCGGCGACTGCCATGCCCCGGACGGAGGTCGCCGTATGACCGGCGCCAGAGGAGACGGCACAGTCGAGCTACGGGACATCGGCTTCCGCTACGACGAGCACGAGGTCCTGCGCCACGTCGACCTCACCCTCGACGAGGGCGAGCTGGTCCTCGTGTCCGGCCGGACCGGCGTCGGCAAGTCCACCCTGCTCGGTGTGATCACCGGGCTGGTGCCGCGATTCACCGGCGGTGTGCTGACCGGCGACGTGCTGCTCGACGGCGTCAGCATCGTCGACCAGCCGCCGCGAGAACGGGCGCACCTGGTGGGCTACGTCGGGCAGGACCCGCTGGCCGGTTTCGTCGCCGACACCGTCGAGGAGGAGCTCGCCTACGGCATGGAGCAGCTCGGCACCGCTCCGGAGACGATGCGCCGCCGCGTCGAGGAGACACTCGACCTGCTCGGCATCGCCGACCTGCGGGCCCGCGACCTCCATACGCTCTCCGGCGGCCAGCAGCAGCGCGTCGCGATCGGGTCCGTGCTGACGACGCATCCGCGCCTCCTGGTCCTGGACGAGCCCACGTCGGCGCTCGACCCGACCGCCGCCGAGGACGTCCTCGCGACGATCACCCGGCTCGTGCACGACCTCGGTCTCACCGTGCTGCTCGCCGAGCACCGGCTCGAGCGCGTCGTGCCCTTCGCCGACCGGATCGCCCTGGTCGGTGCCGACGGCACCGTCCGCGTCGACGAGCCCCGGACCATCCTCGCCGACTCGCCCGTCGCCCCGCCCCTGATCGACCTCGGACGGCTGGCGCGCTGGGACCCTCTGCCGCTGACCGTCCGCGACGCACGGCGCCACGCCCGGTCGCTGCCCGCCCTGACCGCGCCGGAACCGAGCGCCGTCGTCGAGCCCCAGCCCGTGCTCACCGCCCGCGGTGTGACCGTCGTCCACGGCAACCACGTCGCCGTGCGGGAGGTCGACCTGACGCTCACGGCGGGCCGGGTGACCGTGCTCATGGGCCGCAACGGCTCCGGCAAGTCGAGCCTGATCTGGGCGCTCCAGGGGTCCGGCAAGCGCCGGTCAGGCACGATCAACGTCGGCGGCGAGGACCCCGCCGCGCTGGCGCCTGCCCAGCGGCGTACGCACGTCGGACTGGTCCCGCAGACCGCGGCCGACCTGCTGTACCTCGAGTCCGTCGACGACGAGTGCGCTGCCGCGGACACGGGTGCCGACGCCGACCGGGGCACGTGTGGCGTCCTGCTCGACCGGCTCGTCCCGGGCATCGACCGGACGCTGCACCCCCGTGACCTGTCCGAGGGTCAGCGGCTGGCCCTGGCGCTCTCGATCGTGCTCACGGCACGCCCTCCGGTGCTGCTGCTCGACGAACCCACCCGCGGCCTCGACTACGCCGGGAAGGCCGAGCTCGCCCGCATCGTCGGCGAGCTCTCGGCCGAGGGGCGCGCGGTCCTGCTGGCCACCCACGACGTCGAGTTCGCCGCCCATGTCGCCGACGAGGTCGTCGTGCTGGCCGAGGGCGAGGTCGTCTCCAGTGGCCCGCCGCGGCGGGTGCTCGCGGAGTCGCCATCGTTCGCCCCGCAGGTCACCAAGGTGCTGGGCCCGCCCTGGCTCGTGGTCGAGGAAGTGGCCGCCGCGCTCGAGGAGGCGGTTCGGTGAGCGCCATCGACGAGAGGCCGGACCGCAGGCAGGTCGACAGCCAGCGCCGACGGCCGCGGACCCTGCCCCGTGCGGCTCTCCCGATCGGCCCACGTACGGCAGCCGTGCTCGTCCTGGCCTCACTCGCCGGGCTGATGATGCTCTCCTGGCCGCTGCTGCTCAACGCCCAGCCCGGCCAGCGGGTCGAGCCGCCCTTCATCTTCCTTGCCCTGCTGTCTCTCGTGATCGTCGTCGTCCTCGCCGAGATGGGGGAGGGCGGCATGGACGCGCGCGTCCTCGCGGTCCTGGGCGTGCTGTCCGCGATCAACGCGGTGATGCGCGGCCTCGGCGCCGGCACCGCGGGCATCGAGCTGGTGTTCTTCCTCCTCGTGCTGGGCGGTCGCGTCTTCGGTGCTGCCTTCGGCTTCGCCCTGGGCTGTACGTCGCTCTTCGCCTCGGCGCTGCTCACCGCCGGGGTCGGGCCGTGGCTGCCGTTCCAGATGATCTGCGCCGCCTGGGTCGGGATGGGCGCGGGCCTCCTCCCGCGCCGCGTCACCGGGAGGGCGGAGATCGCGATGCTCGTCGGGTACGCCGTCGTGGCGTCGTACGCCTACGGGATGCTGATGAACCTCAGCTACTGGCCGTTCACGCTCGGCATCGTCGTGCTCGGCCACCAGGGGTCGCTGGCGTACGTCGCCGGGGCACCGGTCCTCGACAACGCCCACCGGTTCCTCATCTACACCCTGCTCACGTCAACGGGCGGCTGGGACACCGGCCGCGCGATCACCACCGGGTTGGCGATCGTGGTGCTCGGTCCGGCGATCCTGACCACGCTGCGCCGTGCGGCCCGGCGGGCCATCGTCAGGGCCGGCTGAGAGTCAGGGCTGGCTGAGGGTCAGGGCTGGATGACGATGATCCGGTCGTCGGCGGGCGTCGGCTCGCCGCGTCCGTCCTGGTTGGAGGTGGTCAGCCAGAGCTGGTCGTCGGGCGAGGTGACGACGGTCCGCAGCCGGCCGTAGTCCTCGGTGAAGAACGCCGTCGGTTGCGAGGCCGTGCCCGTGCGCGAGACCTTGATCCGCCAGAGCCGCTGACCGCGGAGGCCGGCCATCCACAGGTGCCCGTCGGCGTACGCCAACCCGCTCGGTGACGCCTCCTCGACCGGCCAGACGAGCTGGGGGTCGATGAAGTCGGGCTCGCCGCCGGTCCCCTCGACCTCGGGCCAGCCGTAGTTGCCGCCCTTCTCGACGAGGTTGAGCTCGTCCCAGGTGGAGTCGCCGAACTCCGAGGCCCACAGCCGACCCTCGTCGTCCCAGGCGAGGCCCTGGACGTTGCGGTGGCCGAGCGAGTAGACGGGGGACTCGGGGTCGGGGTTGTCCGGAGCGGGCTCGCCGTCGGGAGTGATCCGCAGGATCTTGCCGGCGAGACTGGCCGGGTCCTGGGCGAGATCGGGGTCACCGGTCTCGCCCGTCGTGACGTAGAGGTAGCCGTCAGGACCGAACGCCATCCGGCCGCCGTCGTGGATGAAGCCGGCCGGGATCCCGTCGAGGACCACGGTCGGCTCGCCCAGCTCGAGACCACCTTGCTCGAGACCACCCTGCTCGGACCCGTCGAGCTCGGCCTTGAGCACGCGGTTGTCCGTGCTGCTGGTCACGTAGAAGAACAGCGTCCGGTCGGTGTCGAAGTCCGGCGACACCGCGACGCCGAGCAGCCCGGCCTCGCCCTGCGGGACCGCGGCCGTGATCGCACCGAGGGAGCTCAGTGTCCCGTCCGGGGTGACCTGCAGGACCCGGCCGGTCATCCGCTCGGTGACGACCGCGTTGCCGTCGGGCAGGAAGTCCACGCCCCACGGCACCTCGAGCTGGTCGACGAGCGTCCCGACCGCATCGGGCTCACCGGACGTGTTGCCGGTGCCCTGCTCGTTCGGCTCGTCGCTCGGCGTCGGTGGGCTCGGCTGGTCGGTCGGTTGGGTCGTCCGCGGCAGGGGAGCAGGCGTGTCGCTGCTGCAGCCGGTGGCCGCGCCCAGCGTGAGGGCGAGCGAGGTCAGGGCCAGTCGTCCCCTCATGGTGGTCACCGACATGTCGCCCCGTGTCATGTGGCCAGTGTGCCGGGTTGGGCCGAACGGGTCGCGCCGATCGACGCTGCGACGACGCACGCGATCGCCAGCCACTGCAGGGCCGAGAGGTGCTCCTGCAGCACGACGATCGCGGCGAGGGCCGCGGCGGCGGGCTCGAGGCTCATCAGGATCCCGAAGACGGCCGGGCGCAGCGACCGCAGCGCGACGAGCTCGCAGCTGTAGGGGATGACCGAGCTCAGCAGGCCGACGAGTGCGCCGGTCAGCAGGATCCGGCCGTCCCAGAGGCTGGATCCTGCGGTCAACAGCGCCGGGAGCGTCATCCCGATCGCGGCGACGATGCTGGCGACCGCCAGCCCGTCGAAGCCCGCCCAGCGTCGTCCGGTGCTCGCGCTGAGCAGGATGTACGCCGCCCACGCGGCGCCGGCGAGCAGGGCGTACGCCACTCCGAGCACGTCGAGATCGGCAGGCTGGAGGCCGAGCAGGACCACGCCGCCGCCGGCCAGGAGGACCCAGACGACGTCCCGCGCGTGCCGCGACCCGACGACAGCGAGGGTGAGTGGACCGATGAACTCGATGGTCACCGCGATCCCGAGCGGGATCCGGGAGAAGGACTGGTAGATCGCCCAGTTCATCGTGGCCAGGCTCGCGCCGAAGCCGAGCACGACCCACCAGTCCTGGCGGCTCCGGCCGGTGAGGCGGGGGCGGGCGATCGCGGCGAGGACGAGGGCGCTGGTGACGAGCCGCAGCCACACCATCGCGGTGGGGGAGATCTCGCCGAACAGGCCCTTGGCGATGGCGGCGCCGAGCTGGACGGACAGGATGCCGACGACCACCAGTCCCACGGGGCCCATTCCCGCCGACCACGGCACGGAACGGCTCGCTCGCGTGGTCACGCGCGAAGCCTATGCAGTGCGCGTCGGACCGGGCTCGTCGAGGCTCGCCAGTGCTCGCCGGGTGTGCACGGCCTCCGCGGCGAAGTAGTCCAGACCCCAGTCGGCGACGAGTGCCGGGAAGCGGAACGGCTCGCCCGCGCGGTCAGAACCACGCAGCGCCTCGCGGACCTCGCCGAGGTCGGCGAGTGCCACGTCGAGCTCGCCGAGGTAGTCATGGAGCATCTGCCGGGTCCGGTCGGGCGCGCTCGCATGGCCGACCAGGAGCCGCAGCAGCACCGGATGCTTGAGGACAGGAAAGCCGGCCGGCGTCTCGTCCATCCACACCCGCAGCGACTCCTGGCCCGCGTCCGTGATGGCGTACGACGTCACCTCGCGCCCACCGCCGGGGCGGGCGTCGGCACGGACCAGGCCGTGGTCGGCGAGGCGCCGCAGCTCGGTGTAGATCTGGCTCGTCGCAGGCGAGACCCAGTAGAAGCGAAGCGTCATGTCGGCGCGCTGCTTGATCTCGTAGCCCGTCAGCTCGTCGCCGAACGTGAGGAGGCCGAGGATCGCGTAGGCCGTCACCGGAAGGTCTTGACTCATCTCTCCTGAAGGGTAGTGTTCCTAATCGGAATAGTCACGATTAGGAGCCTCCATGTCGCGCACGTTGTTGATGGTCGGCACCCGCAAGGGCCTGTGGCTCGGCACCTCGGACGAGGCGCGTACGTCGTGGGAGTGGACCGGGCCGCACTTCCCGATGGAGGAGGTCTACTCCGTCATGATCGACACCCGCGGCGACCAGCCGCGGCTGCTGGCGGGTGCCTCGTCGAGCTGGCTGGGCCCGCAGGTCTGGCGTTCGGACGACCTCGGGGCGTCGTGGGGCGAGACGCCCAACGGCGCCGCGCGCTTCCCCGAGGACACCGGCGCGACGCTGGCGCGGGTCTGGCAGCTTCAGCCCGGGCTCTCCGCCGACGGCAGCGACGACGTGGTGTGGGCGGGCACCGAGCCCGGCGCGGTCTTCCGCTCGACCGACCGCGGTGAGACCTTCTCGCTGGTCCGCGGGCTGTGGGACCACCCGCACCGCGAGGAGTGGAATGCCGGCTTCGGCGGCCAGGCCTTCCACACGATCCTGCCCCATCCCGACGACGCGTCGCGCGTGCTCGTCGCGCTCTCGACGGGCGGTGTGTATGCCACCGCCGACGGCGGCGAGACGTGGGACCCGTCCAACACGGGCGTCAAGGCGGAGTTCTTCCCCGGCGAGCGCAACTACCCCGAGTTCGGCCAGTGCGTGCACAAGGTGGCGCGCGACGCGGTGGACCACGAGCGCCTCTACCTCCAGAACCACGGCGGGGTCTACCGCTCCGACGACGGCGGTGCGTCCTGGAACGACATCGCGCCGGGCCTGCCCACCGAGTTCGGCTTCGCGATGGTCGCCCACCCGCACCGCGCGGACACGGCGTACAACTTCCCGATCACCGGCGCCGAGGCCCGCTGGCCGGTCGACGGCAAGGCCCGCGTCTACCGCACGACCGACGCCGGCGCGTCGTGGGAACCGCTCGGCGGGGGCGGCCTTCCGGACGGCTACTACACCGCGGTGATGCGCGACGCGATGTGTGCCGACGACCACGAGCAGGTCGGCCTCTACTTCGGCGGACGCAACGGTGGAGTGTGGGCCTCACCGGACGAGGGCAGCACCTGGGAGGAGATCCACAAGGACCTGCCGGACGTCCTCGTGGTGCGGGCCGCGCAGGTGGGCTGAGCAATACCCTCGCCGCCATGGCCGACTTCTCCCTCTCCCGCAGCACCCGTGTCCAGGCGAGCAGCCCTGATCGTCCGTACTGGCCCGTGAGTCTCTGAGCGACTCAAGGGGTCTCGCTGAGCGGGGTGATCCGCCTCAGACCGCCAGTTGACCTTGAGTCTGTGGGCGACTCACGGGCAACTGCGCCGCTGAGGACCCGTGCACGCGGCCGTGCGTGGCGTGGGTCGCGGGCCACCGATCGTCCACAGAGGTGGTGAGGCCGCGGCATCGGGCTGGCCTGTGGATGACGTTCCACGGCTGTCGGTGCGGGGGTCTGTGCTGGACGTACAACGCGCCCGACGGCAGGCGCACAGGCGTACGGCGAGAGGTGGGGCATGGACCAGGTGGAGGGACAGGCGGACGGACCGGTGGGCGGGCGCGCAGATGCGCAGCCGGGCGAGCCAGGCGAGCGGGGGAGCTCGAGGCGGTCGACATCGACCGATCGACGTGGGACTCGATGGCGAACTGGACGCAGGAGGAGCGGGGCTACTGGTTCATGGGCCCGTTCCACGGCGGGATCCCCGGGATGGTCCGCCGGGTCAGGCGGATCCTTGACGTGTCCCAGCGCGGGTTGGCCGCTCGTCTCGGTGTCTCGCAGTCGGTGGTGGCGCGTTGGGAGACCGGCCGGACGAGCCCGCGGATGAGCGTGATGGAGCGATTGCTGAGGATGGCGCGCGTCCAGATGAGCTTCCACGACGATGACACCGGTGAGGTGGTGGGGCCGATGCGCGCCGACGGCGCCCGCACCCACGGCGGGAGCCGCTACCCGGCGCACGGGGATCTGGCGGCAACGGGCTGGTGGGTGCCGCGCCGGTTGCGGGCGATGACGTCGATCGAGGCCTTCGAGTGGCGGGACCACTCCCGGCGGGTGGGTGACCCAGCGATCCGATGCCGCTTGTCGCCGTCCTGGAAGCATCTGCACCGGTGGCTCCACGGCACGCCGGACGACCATCCCGCAGTGCACCAGCTCGTCGCCGAGGTGAGGTACGTCGACGAGTGTCGGGAGGACCGGCGCCGCGCGACGCTCGGGTACGCAGCCTGAGGCTCGGGTGTGGGCGGCCGGGGGCGGCCGGGGGCGGCCGAGGGCGGCCGGGGGCTGGTCCGATCCGGATGAGACGTGGGACGGAGTGCGGCGGGGCTCGGACTAGCCTGACGCCATGAGCCACAGAGCCGACGGACCCGACCTCAAGCCCCGGAGCCGCGCCGTCACCGACGGCCTCGAGGCCACCGCCGCCCGCGGGATGCTTCGTGCGGTCGGCATGGGCGACGGCGACTGGGAGAAGCCGCAGATCGGCGTCGCGTCCAGCTGGAACGAGATCACCCCGTGCAACCTGTCGCTCGACCGGCTCGCCAAGGCCGTCAAGAACGGTGTGCACGCCGCCGGTGGCTACCCGCTCGAGTTCGGCACGATCTCGGTCTCCGACGGGATCTCCATGGGCCACGAGGGCATGCACTTCTCCCTCGTCAGCCGTGAGGTGATCGCCGACTCCGTCGAGACGGTGATGATGGCCGAGAGGCTCGACGGCTCGGTGCTCCTCGCGGGATGCGACAAGTCCCTGCCCGGCATGCTCATGGCCGCGGCGCGCCTCGACCTCGCGAGCGTCTTCCTCTACGCCGGCACGATCATGCCCGGCCAGGTCGACGGCAAGGACGTGACGATCATCGACGCCTTCGAGGCCGTCGGCGCCTGCCTCGCGGGCAAGATGACGCGCGAGAAGGTCGACGAGATCGAGCGCGCGATCTGTCCGGGTGAGGGCGCCTGCGGCGGGGCGTACACGGCCAACACGATGGCCAGCGTCGCCGAGGCGATCGGGATGTCGCTGCCCGGCAGCTCGTCCCCGCCGGCCGTGGACCGACGCCGCGACGGGTTCGCGCACAAGTCCGGCGAGGCTGTCGTGAACATGCTGCGCCACGGCATCACCGCCCGGCAGATCATGACCAAGCCGGCCTTCGAGAACGCGATCACGATGGCGATGGCCCTCGGGGGGTCGACCAACGCCGTCCTCCACCTCCTCGCCATCGCGCGCGAGGCGGAGGTCGACCTGACCCTCGACGACTTCACCCGCATCGGCCGCAACGTCCCGCACCTCGCCGACATGAAGCCGTTCGGCCGGTTCGTGTGGACCGACTTCGACCGCGTCGGCGGTATCCCGGTCCTGTTGCGCGCCCTGCTCGACGCGGGGCTCCTCCACGGCGACGTGCTCACCTGCACCGGCAAGACGATGGCGGAGAACCTCGCCGAGATCGACCCCAAGCCGCTCGACGGGGAGATCCTGCGCCAGCTCGACCGCCCGATCCACGCCACCGGCGGGCTCACGATCCTCAAGGGCTCCCTCGCGCCCGAGGGCGCGGTGGTCAAGAGCGCCGGCTTCGACGACTCCACCTTCACCGGCACCGCGCGCGTCTTCGACGGAGAGCGCAAGGCGCTCGACGCCCTGGGCGAGGGCGCGATCAAGTCCGGCGACGTCGTCGTCATCCGCTACGAGGGCCCCAAGGGCGGCCCGGGGATGCGCGAGATGCTCGCCATCACCGGTGCGATCAAGGGCGCCGGGCTCGGCAAGGACGTCCTGCTCATCACCGACGGTCGTTTCTCCGGTGGTACGACGGGGCTCTGCGTCGGGCACATCGCACCCGAGGCGAGCGACGGCGGTCCGATCGCCTTCCTGCGCGACGGTGACCGGATCACGCTCGACGTCTCGAACATGACCCTCGACGTCCACGTCGACGAGGACGAGCTGGCCGAGCGGGCCGTGGGCTGGGAGCCGCCGCCGCCGAAGTACACGCGCGGTGTCCTCGGCAAGTACCGCAAGGTCGTCCAGTCGGCCGCGCACGGAGCGGTCTGCTACTGACTCGATAGGTTGCGGTCGTGACCCGAACCGCTGCCGACCTCGACGCCGCCGACCCGCTCGCCTCCTTCCGCGGGAGGTTCGTCGGTGCGGAGACCGACCTCGTCTACTTCGACGGCAACTCGCTCGGGCGCCCCGTCGCTGCCGCGGTCGAGCGCCTCACCACGTTCATCGAGCAGGAGTGGGGCGGCCGGCTGATCCGTGGCTGGGACGAGCGGTGGATGGACCTGCCGACGACCCTGGGTGACGACCTCGGCCGGATCGCCCTCGGCGCGGCTGCAGGCCAGACGGCCATCGGCGACTCGACGACGGTCTGGCTCTACAAGCTGATGCGCGCCGCGGTCGACCACGCGGTCCGTACGGACCCCGCCCGCACCGAGATCGTCATCGACACCGACAACTTCCCGACCGACCGCTACGTCGCCGAGGGCATCGCCGCCGAGCGTGGCCTGACCCTGCGCTGGATCGAGGTCGACACGTCCGAGGGCGTCACCGCGGACCAGCTGCGCGACGCCGTCTCCGAGCGCACGGCCCTGGTCGTGATCAACCACGTGGCCTACCGCTCCGCCTGGCTCGCCGACGCTCCCGCGCTGACCCGGATCGCCCACGACGCAGGGGCCCTGGTCCTCTGGGACCTCTGCCACTCGGCCGGCGCGCTGCCGGTCGCCCTCGACGAGTGGGACGCCGACCTCGCCGTCGGCTGCTCCTACAAGTACCTCAACGGTGGTCCCGGCTCGCCCGCCTTCGGCTACGTCAGCGCCCGCCTCCAGGACGAGCTGACGCAGCCGATCCAGGGCTGGATGGGCCACGCAGACCCGTTCCTCATGGGACCGGGCTACACGCCCGCGCGCGGCATGCGCCGCTTCATCTCCGGCACCCCGCCGATCCTCGGCATGGTCGCGATGCAGAGCATGCTCGAGCTGGTCGAGGAGGCCGGGATCGAGGCCGTCCGTGAGAAGTCCGTCGCGCTCACGTCGTACGCGATCGAGCTGGCCGACGCGACGCTGCCCGAGGTCACCCTCGCCTCGCCGCGAGACCCCGAGCAGCGCGGAGGCCACGTCACGCTCCACCACGACCGGATGCGCGAGGTCACCGCACGACTCTGGGAGCGCGACGTGATCCCGGACTACCGCGACCCGGGCGGCCTCCGCATCGGACTCTCGCCGCTGTCCACGTCCTACGACGAGGTCGAGCGCGGGATCGCCGCCGTCGCCGAGGCACTGCGATGAGCGAGAACGCCCACGGGCAGCGGCTCGGCCGATCCGTCGACTGGTCGCCGGTCGAACGCCCGACGGGGACCACCCTCGTGGGCCAGGGCGTCCGGATGGAACGGATCGGTCCCCGGCACGTCGACGACCTCGTCGCGGCGGTCTGCGGCGAGGACGACGAGGCGCTCTGGACCTATCTCTTCTGGGACCGCCCGCGCGACCGCGACGCGATGGCCGCGATCGTCGCCCACGGCGTCGCCGACGAGGGCCAGGTGATGTACGCGATCGTCGCCGTCGAGACCGGACGGGCCGTCGGATTCTGCTCGCTCATGCGCATCGATCCCGTGATGGGCTCGATCGAGGTCGGCGGCATCGCGTTCGGCCGCCAGCTGCAGCGCAGCCGTGCGGCCACGGAGGCGATGGCGCTGCTGATGCGGCACGTGTTCGACGACCTCGGCTACCGCCGCTACGAGTGGAAGTGCGACAGCCTCAACGGCCCGTCGCGCCGCGCCGCGATCCGTCTCGGCTTCATCTGGGAGGGCCGCTTCCGCAACGCCGTCGTCTACAAGGGCCGCAACCGGGACACCGACTGGTTCTCGATCACCGACCTCGAGTGGCCGCGGGTGCGCCAGGCGCTCGACGACTGGCTCGACGACCGCAACTTCGACGACACGGGACGCCAGCGCGTACGCCTCGCGGCGCGACCGCCAGAGCCCGAGAAGGAGCACTGAGCATGGACCAGCGCGTCAGCTTCATCACCCTCGTCGTGACCGACCTCGAGGCCACCCGGAAGTTCTACGTCGGTGGCCTCGGCTGGGAGCCCGAGGTGGACGTGCCGGGGGAGGTGCTGATGTTCAAGGTCGCCGACAAGGTGGTGCTGAGCATGTGGGTCGAGTCGGGCTTCGTCGAGGAGGTCGGCCACGCACCTGCGCGGGGCGGCGTACCCCCGATCACGCTGTCCCACAACCTCGCCACCACGCAGGGCGTCGACACCGTCCTCGAGCAGGCCCGGGTGGCCGGCGCCACCCAGGTCGGCGAGGCCTTCCAGCGCGAGTGGGGCGGCTACTCGGGCTACTTCGCCGACCCGGACGGCTTCCGCTGGGAAGTCGCCTACAACCCCCAGGAGATCGGCCGGTCCGTCCTCCCATGACCGACCTGGACGCACAGGGCGCGGTCCCCGGCTGGGACGACTACTTCCTCGGCATCGCCGCCGCCGTGTCGGCCCGCGCCAAGTGCACCCGCCGCCGGGTCGGCGCGGTGCTCACGATCGACCACCGGATCATCGCCACCGGCTACAACGGCGCCGCGCCCGGCGAGGACGACTGCCTGATGGGCGCGTGCCCGCGGGGGCAGCTGGGGTACGACGCCGTGCCCGGGCTCGGGGACTACGACCGGCCGGGCACCGCGGGCTTCTGCATCGCCATCCACGCCGAGGTCAACGCGCTGCTCTTCGCCACCCGGGACACCAAGGGCGCGACGGCGTACATCACCGACCCGCCGTGCCCGGGCTGCCGCAAGGCGCTGGCCGCCGCGGGCGTCGAACGCGCGGTCTGGCCTGACGGCGAGCACGACCGGGCCGGCCTGACCACCTGGTAGTCAGTGCGGCTGGACCCACACCAGCTCGTCGGACTCCCACTTCTCCAGTGCCACCTGGCTGAGGCTGGCGACCGCCGCCGACGCCGAACCCTCCGTCAGCTCGGCCGCGTGGGCGGCGCCGTACTCCTGGCCGGCCGCGTTGTTCTGGGCGTCGACGCCGGAGTCCCTGCGGTTCGGCGAACCGATCTCCTGCGCGGCCGCGATGGACCGCGCCGCCTCGACGCCGAAACGCGCCGTCAGCACGGCCTGCCACATGAAGTGACGCAGCGCGTTGCTCCGGCCCGGGACACCCCTGCCGTGCGCGGCCGAGGTCGTGAGGGCGGCCTGCGAGATCGCCAGCACCTCGACGGCACCCGACGGTCCGAGCCCTGCCTTGAGGGCGGCGGCACAGAGGCGCGGCACGCCCGTCGCGGCGTGGACTGCCTGGCTGACGAGGTCACCGAATCCCATGGACAGAGGGTGCCAGACTCGCCCCATGAGCCCGTCCACGCTGCGCTTCCCGCGCCCCCTGCGCCCCGGTGACCGCATCGGCGTCACCTCGCCGTCGGCGGGGGCGTCGGGCGATGCCGCGACGCGGATCGAGTTCTGCGTCGAGTGGCTGCGCCGCCGCGGGTACGACGTCGTGGTGGGGGAGTGCATGGACGGCACCGGCCTCACCTCCGCCCCGGCCGAGCAACGCGCCGCCGAGCTCACCCGGATGCTCGCCGATCCCGCCATCCACTGCGTCGTGCCGCCCTGGGGCGGTGAGACCGCGATCGACCTGGTCGACCTGCTCGACTGGGACACGCTCGCCGAGGCGGAGCCGACGTGGCTGGTCGGCTTCTCCGACCTCTCGACGGTCATGCTCCCCCTCACCACCCGCCTGGGCTGGGCCACCATCCACGGCGACAACCTCGCCGACACGCCGTACGCCGTCCCCGACGGGCTGCTGCACTGGCTCGACCTCGCGAGCGGCACAGGTCCGTTCGTGCAGCGCGACTCCGGGCTCGTGGCCGACTGGGTGCGCTTCGCCGACGATCCACGCGCGACGGAGTGGCAGCACGTCGGCACCGGACAGTGGGAGGTCGAGGGCGGCGGCAGGCTCGACGTGTCCGGACGGCTGATCGGCGGTTGCATCGAGACGATCGCCCACCTCGCGGGGACGCCGTACGGCGACGTGCGCGCCTGGGCGGACGCGCTGGGCGAGCCGACGATCGTCTACGTCGAGGCGTGCGAGGACCATGCGGTGGACATCTGCCGCTACCTCCACTCGATGCGCCTGGCGGGCTGGTTCGAACGCGCCGCGGCGGTGCTCGTCGGGCGGACGAACGCACCCGACCATGCCGACCTCACGCAGCGGGGAGCCGTCCTGGACGCGCTCGGTCGGCTCGACCTGCCGATCGTGTGGGACCTCGAGATCGGGCACGTGCCGCCGCACCTGCCCCTGGTCAACGGCGCGCTGGCCCGCGTCGTGGTCGACGGTGACAGCCGGGAGATCAGCCAGACGCTGTCCTGACAGGGGTGGTCGCTGTCCGTGGAGCGTGGCAGGGTCGCAGGATGAGCGATGCGACCCCTGACCCCAAGGCCCGCCTCAGCCACGACGAGATCCTGGAGGCCGGCCTCGACGACTGGCGCAAGGTCCTCAACAGCCTGCGAGCACGCTTCCGCACCGGCGACTTCGCCACCGGCGTCAGGCTCGTCGACCGGATCGGGGCCGCGGCCGACGAGGCCGACCACCACCCGGACGTGTCGCTGACCTATCCCGAGGTGATCGTGACGCTGAGCAGCCACGACGTCGGCGGGATCACCAGCCGCGACCTCGACCTGGCCAGGACGATCAGCGGCTTCGCGGCCGAGCTCGGTGCGGACGCCGACACGTCCGGGCTCACCGAGCTCGAGCCGGCGGTGGACACCCGCGACGGTGAGCGGCTCGCGCCGTTCTACGCGGCGCTGCTGGGTGGCGAGGTGTCCAACGGCGGCCCCATCGACCCCAGCGGCCAGGTGCCGGGGTTCTGGTTCCAGGAGCCGCCGAGCAGCCCGGAGCGGACCGGGGCCACGCTGCCCGAGCAGGACCACGAGCAGCGCTGGCACTTCGACGTCTGGGTGCCCTACGACGAGGGGGAGCGCCGCCTGCAGGCCGTGCTCGACGCCGGAGGGCGGCTCGTCAGCGACGCGGAGGCCCCGGCCTACTGGGTGGTCGAGGACGCCGACGGCAACCGCTCCTGCATCTGCACCCCGCTGAGCCGCTGACATGCCCGAGCCGCTCACCTACACCGCGGTGCAGGCCGAGGAGGGCCTCGCCGACTGGCGGATGATGTTCCAGACGCTCGAGACCCGGTTCCGCACCGACAGCTTCGAGCGGGGTCTCGAGCTGGTGGCGCGCATCGGGGAGGTCGCGGCCGACCTCGATCACCACCCCGAGCTCGACCTGCGCTTCGCCACCCTGCACGTCCGGCTGATCAGCCGCGACGTCTTCGGAGTGACGGGGCGTGACCTGGCCCTGGCCCGCCGCATCAGCGCCGCGGCCGCGGACCTCGGGGTCGAGGCCGACCCGGGCGCGGTGGAGATCGTCGAGCTGGCGCTGGACACCGCGGACCGCGACGAGATCAAGCCGTTCTGGCGCGCCGTGCTGGGCTACGAGGACCATCCGCTGCACGACGGCGAGGTGCGCGACCTGCACGGCATCGGACCGGCGCTCTGGTTCCAGCAGACCGACCCGCACGACGAGCCGCGGCAGCGGTTCCACCTCGACGTCCGCGTCCCGCCCGAGGTGGCCGGGCCGCGCATCGCGGCGGCCCTGGCGGCCGGCGGCACGCTCGTCACCGACGAGCACGCGCCGGCCTTCATCGTGCTGGCCGACGCGCAGGGCAACAAGGTGTGCGTGACGACGGGTCTCGGCCGAGACTGACCTGACCCGCGCTGCGCGCCACATTCCGAGACCGGCGTTCCACATGTTGGGACGACTGGCACACTGGCTTGACGCCGGCCCGGACCGGCGACGACGGTTGTCGCATGCGCACCGACATTCTTGTACGCACGCGACGCGTGAGCTGAGGTCCCCGGACCCACCGCACACGCGTCACCCCTCGTCGCCCACCGGGCCGAGGGGTTTTTTGTTGGACGAAACAGGAAACAGGAAGCAGGACCATGAGCGAGCAGGGCGGACAGGGCAGCACGTCTGTGACTGGAGCGCAGAGCCTCGTGACGTCGCTCGAGGCGGCCGGCGTGACCGACATCTTCGGCATCCCGGGTGGCGCGATCCTCCCGGCGTACGACCCGTTGATGGACTCCACGCGGATCCGGCACATCCTCGTGCGGCACGAGCAGGGAGCCGGGCACGCCGCGCAGGGGTACGCCGCCGCCACCGGCAAGGTCGGCGTCTGCATGGCGACCTCCGGTCCCGGCGCCACCAACCTCGTGACGCCGCTGGCCGACGCCCACATGGACTCGGTCCCGATGGTGGCCGTCACCGGTCAGGTGAGCGCGGCGATGATCGGGACGGACGCCTTCCAGGAGGCGGACATCCGCGGCATCACGATGCCGGTCACCAAGCACAACTTCCTCGTGACCGACCCGCGCGACATCCCGCACACGATCGCCGAGGCCTTCCACATCGCGTCCACCGGCCGCCCGGGCCCGGTGCTCGTGGACGTCGCGAAGTCCGCCCTCCAGGCCATGACGACCTTCGCCTGGCCGAGCGAGCTGCACCTGCCCGGCTACCGCCCGGTGACCACTCCGCACGCCAAGCAGATCAAGGAGGCCGTGCGGCTGATCCGCGAGTCCCGCCGGCCGGTCCTCTACGTCGGTGGTGGCGTGATCCGCGCCAGGGCCTCGCGCGAGCTGGCCCGGCTGGCCACCCTGACCGGGATCCCGGTGGTCACCACGCTGATGGCCCGCGGTGCGTTCCCCGACAGCAACCCGCAGCACCTCGGCATGCCGGGCATGCACGGGACCGTCGCCGCCGTCGCCGGGCTGCAGAAGAGCGACCTGATCATCAGCCTCGGCGCCCGCTTCGACGACCGGGTCACGGGCAACCTCGACTCGTTCGCCCCGAACGCGCTCGTCATCCACGCCGACATCGACCCGGCCGAGATCGGCAAGAACCGGCACGCCGACGTGCCGATCGTCGGCGACTGCCGCGAGGTCATCACGCAGCTGGTCGCACTGCTGGAGACCGAGGGCGCAGACGGCGACTACGAGGCGTGGGTCGCGTTCCTCGCCGGGCTGAAGAAGAGCTACCCGCTGGGCTACGACACCCCGGCCGACGGCTCGCTCGCTCCTCAGTACGTCATCGAGCGGCTCGGCGCGATCGCCGGACCCGAGACGATCTACGCCTCCGGTGTCGGCCAGCACCAGATGTGGGCGGCCCACTACGTCGGCTACGAGAACCCCAACACCTGGATCAACTCCGGCGGGCTCGGCACGATGGGCTACGCAGTCCCTGCCGCGATGGGCGCCAAGGTCGGCATGCCCGACAGCACGGTCTGGGCGATCGACGGCGACGGCTGCTTCCAGATGACCAACCAGGAGCTCGCCACCTGCGCGATCAACGACATCCCGATCAAGGTCGCGATCATCAACAACGAGTCGCTCGGCATGGTCCGCCAGTGGCAGACGCTCTTCTACAACGAGCGCTACTCCAACACCGACCTGCACTCCAAGCGGATCCCCGACTTCGTCAAGCTCGCCGACGCCTACGGCTGCGTGGGCCTGTCCTGCGAGTCGCCCGACGAGGTCGACGCGACGATCGAGAAGGCGATGTCGATCGACGACCAGCCCGTGGTGGTCGACTTCCGGGTGCACCGCGACGCGATGGTGTGGCCGATGGTCGCCGCCGGCACGAGCAACGACGAGATCAAGTACGCGCGCGACCTGGCGCCCCAGTTCGACGAGGACGACATCTGATGAACAAGCACACCCTCAGCGTCCTGGTGGAGAACAAGCCCGGCGTCCTGGCGCGCATCGCGAGCCTGTTCGCCCGCCGCGGCTACAACATCGACAGCCTCGCCGTCGGTCCGACCGAGCACCCCGAGGTCTCCCGGATGACCATCGTCGTCAACGTCGACGACTCCCCGCTCGAGCAGGTCACCAAGCAGCTCAACAAGCTCGTCGAGGTCATCAAGATCGTCGAGCTGGACGGCCCCGGCTCGGTCAACCGCGAGCTGTTGCTCGTCAAGGTCCGGGCCGACGCCTCCACCCGCGGTGCGGTGCTCGACGCGGTGCAGCTGTTCCGCGCCAAGGTCGTCGACGTCTCGCCCGAGGCGGTCACCGTCCAGGCCGTCGGCAACTCCGACAAGCTCTCCGACCTGCTCCGCGTGCTGGAGCCCTTCGGCATCCGCGAGCTGGTGCAGTCGGGCATGGTCGCGATCGGTCGCGGCTCGCGCTCGATCAGCGAGCGCCCGCAGCGCCCCGTCGCCGTCCCGGCACCCCCGTCCGCCATCGCAAACTGACCCGAGAAACGCAACCGAAGGAGAGCCCCCAGTGGCTGAGATGTTCTACGACGACGACGCCGACCTGAGCCTGATCCAGGGCAAGAACGTCGCGGTGATCGGCTACGGCAGCCAGGGGCATGCCCACGCGCTGTCGCTGCGCGACTCCGGCGTCGACGTGCGGATCGGCCTGCAGCCCGGCTCGAAGAGCCGCGACAAGGCCGAGGCCGAGGGCCTGCGCGTCCTCACCCCGCGCGAGGCAGCCGAGGAGTCCGACCTGATCGTGATCCTCGCCCCCGACCAGCACCAGCGGAAGCTCTACGCCGAGGAGATCGAGCCCGCGCTCACGCCCGGCGACACCCTGGTCTTCGGCCACGGCTTCAACATCCGCTTCGGCTACATCACCCCGCCCGAGGGTGTCGACGTCTTCATGGTCGCCCCCAAGGGCCCCGGCCACCTCGTGCGTCGTGAGTACGTCGACGGGCGCGGCGTGCCCGTGCTCGTGGCCGTCGAGAAGGACGAGTCCGGCACGACCTGGGACCTCGCGCTGTCCTACGCCAAGGCGATCGGCGGCCTGCGCGCCGGCGGGATCAAGACCACCTTCACCGAGGAGACCGAGACCGACCTGTTCGGCGAGCAGGCCGTGCTCTGCGGCGGCGCCTCCCAGCTGGTCATGTACGGCTTCGAGGTCCTCACCGAGGCCGGCTACCAGCCGGAGGTCGCCTACTTCGAGTGCCTTCACGAGCTCAAGCTCATCGTCGACCTGATGTACGAGGGCGGGATCGCCAAGCAGCGCTGGTCGGTCTCCGACACCGCCGAGTTCGGTGACTACGTCTCCGGCCCGCGCGTCATCACGCCCGAGGTGAAGAAGAACATGGAGGACGTGCTCGCCGACATCAAGAACGGCGCGTTCGCCGAGCGGTTCATCGCCGACATGGACAACGGCTCCCCGGAGTTCACCGAGTTCCGCAAGAAGGGCGAGTCGCACCCGATCGAGCAGACGGGTCGTGAGCTGCGCAAGCTGATGGCGTGGGTGAAGTCGCACGACACCGACTACGTCGAGGGCAGCTCCGCCCGCTGAGGCGCAACGATGGCCATCCTCCCCGCTCGGGCGGGCAGGATGGCCTCGTGATGCAGCGCCGGGCCGATGTCGACGCGGTGCGCTTCCTCGCGCTCGTGTCGATGTACGTCGCCCACGTCGCGCCCGTTCCCGGCCCGGCCCACGTCCTCGAGCTGAGCGAATACCTCACGATGCCGCTCTTCGCCCTGCTCATCGGGGTCGGGGCGCAGCTGGGAGCGCGCCGCACCGGTCCTGGCCACTGGGCCTCGGTCGCCGTGCGCGGACTCGCCCTGGTGGGCGTCGGTCTGGCGCTCGAGCGCGCGGAGGCCCAGATCGTCATCGTGCTGGTGCACCTCGGTGTGCTCGTGGTCGTCGCCGCGCTGCTCGCCCGGCTCCCCGACGTCATCGTCGCGGTGGTCGGTGTCGTCGCCCTGGTCGGCGGCTGGCTGCTGGTGGAGCGCACGTCCCTCGACCCGGCAGTCGGGGAGGGCTGGACCCACGACCTCGCGGGTTTCGTCTGGGCCGACGGACCGTACCGGCTGCTGCCGATGGTCCTCTACGCGTGCCTCGGCATCCTGGTCGCGCGCCACCTCGTCGCAGGTCGCGGAGCGGGGTCCGTGCTCGTGCCGGGAGTCCTCGGCACCGGGCTGTTGCTCGTCGTGGGCGCGATGCTCGCCGCGGAGCAGAAGGGCCTGGTCGACCTCGTGCCCTACTCCGGGACCCTGCAGGAGACGGGGCTCGACGCGCTGGTCGCGACGGGCGTGTGCCTCGTCGGCCTCGCAGTGGCGCGGCTGCTCGACCGCCGACTCGTCGCGGCCTTCGCAGCCGTCGGCGCGATGACCCTCACCCTCTACGTGCTGCAGGTCCTCTGGCTCGCGTACGACGTCCGGGTCCTGCACCCGGGCCAGGCCGACGACTCCTGGAGCAACCTCGCCGTCCTGCTGGTCGGGTCGCTCGTCGTGACCGCAGCCTGGCGCCTCGTCGTACGCCCGGAGCCGTGGCGCAAGGGCCCGCTCGAGGGCGTCCTCGGCACGGTCACCGGCCTGGTGGAGCGCCGCGCCTGAACCTCCGGGAGCCCGGTGCTGGCCCCCGGCCCCTCGGTGAGCGACGATGCCGTCATGAGCAACGCAACTTCGCCGGCGACCAGCCTGGAGCAGACCCGTCGGCTCGGTGTCGAGACGACGGGCATCGAGATCATCGAGGAGTCCGAGCGCACGGCCCAGCCGCACGACCTGTTCTGGCCGTGGTTCGCGGCCAACGTGTCGGTCTTCGGCCTGAGCTATGCCTCGTTCGTCCTCTACTTCGGCATCTCCTTCTGGCAGGGCGTCCTGGTCTCCGTCATCGGGATCGTCGTGTCGTTCCTGCTCTGCGGGATCATCGCGATCGCCGGCAAGCGCGGCTCGGCGCCGACGATGATCCTCAGCCGCGCGGCCTTCGGGGTGAGCGGGCAGAAGGTGCCCGGCGTGATCTCCTGGCTGACCTCGATCGGGTGGGAGACCTTCCTCGCGATCCTCGCGGTGCTCGCCACGTCGACGATCTTCGACCGCCTCGGCTGGGGCGGCGGCACCGGCACCAAGATCGTCGCCGCGCTCGTCGTCGCCGCCATGATCGTCTCGGCGAGTGTCGCGGGCTACCACATCATCATGCGGATGCAGTCGCTGCTGACGTGGATCACCGGCGCCGTCACCGTGATCTACATGCTGCTCACCGTCGACGACATCAACTGGTCGGCGGTGCAGGACATCCCGGCCGGATCGACGCAGGCCGTCATCGGCGCGCTCGTGATGGTGATGACCGGCTTCGGCCTCGGCTGGATCAACATCGCCGCCGACTGGTCGCGCTACCAGAAGCGCACCGCCTCCGGGCCGTCGATCGTCGCGTGGAACACCTTCGGCGGCGCGCTCGCTCCTGTCGTGCTGGTGCTCTTCGGCCTGGCCCTGGCGGGCTCGTCGACCGCGATCCTCGACGGTGTCGCGAGCGACCCGATCGGCACGCTCGCCACCCTGCTCCCGACCTGGTTCCTCGTGCCGTTCCTGCTGGCCGCGATCCTCTCGCTGGTCAGCGGCGCCGTGCTGGGCATCTACTCCTCCGGCCTGACCCTGCTGTCGCTCGGGGTGAAGCTCAAGCGTCCCCAGGCGGCCGCCGTCGACGGCGTGCTGCTCACCCTCGGCACGATCTACGTGGTCTTCTTCGCCGACAACTTCATCAACCCGTTCCAGAGCTTCCTGATCACGCTCGGCGTCCCGCTGGCGGCGTGGGCGGGGATCATGATCGCCGACCTCGCGCTGCGCAAGCGCGACTACGACGAGGAGGCGCTGTTCGACCCCGCCGGCCGCTACGGAGACGTCGACTGGCCCGCCATCGGCACGATGGTCGTGGCGTCCTTCATCGGCTGGGGGCTGGTGGTGAACCTCTTCGCCGATGACGCGTCGTGGAACAACTGGCAGGGCTACCTCCTCGGCCCGCTCGGCCTCGGCGGCAAGGACGGCGCCTGGGCGTTCTCCAACATCGGCGTGCTGGCGGCTCTCGTCGTCGGTCTCGTCGGTGGGTACGTCCTCCGCCGCTCGACCGTCCAGCGCCAGGAGTCGGGAACACACTGACCGCTCCTGCCGTTGGGCCGGGCGTGAAGATCGAGATCTGGTCCGACGTCGTCTGTCCCTGGTGCTACATCGGGAAGCGCCGCATCGAGAACGCCCTGGCCGAGTTCGGCCACGCCGACGAGGTGGAGGTGCACTGGCGGTCCTATGAGCTCGACCCCGGTGCCCCGTCCGAGCCGACCGAGGGCACCGCGGTGATGCTCGGCCGCAAGTACGGCCAGTCGCCCGCCGGTGTCCAGCAGATGCAGGACCGCGTCGAGGCCGTGGCGGCCGAGGAGGGACTCGTCTACCGGCTCTCCGAGACGTTGCACCTCAACACGGTCGACGCCCACCGGGTGATCCACCTTGCCCACGAGCAGGGCGGCAACGAGCTGCAGGGGCGCGTCAAGGAGGCGCTGCTGAGGGCCTACTTCACCGACGCCCGCAACGTCGCGGACCACGACGTGCTGCGTGAGGTCGCCGTCGGCGCCGGTGTCGACCCCGCGCGTGTCGACGAGGTGCTCGCATCCCGCGAGTTCGAGGCCGACGTGCACACGGACATCGAGCAGGCGCAGGCCTACGGGGCCACGGGTGTGCCGTTCTTCGTGATCGACCAGAAGTACGGCGTCTCCGGTGCCCAGCCGACCGAGGTCTTCACCCAGGTGCTGGAGAAGGCGTGGTCGGAGTCGCGCCCGGCGATCCAGGTGCTGGCGACCGGCGCCGACGGTGGCGAGGAGTGCGGCCCCGACGGCTGCGCCGTCTAGTCCGGGCCGAGGGCCTCAGCCCTGGGACTTCTCCCCGCGGGCTGCCTTCTCGGCCGACGTCTCGACGCGGGCGGCGCGGGTCTCGGGACGCTTGGCCAGCACGATCCACGTCAGGATCATCTTCCGCGCCGAGGGGGACCACGACTCCCAGTGCTCGCGCGAGCCTGGGTGGCGGTCGAACGCCGCAGTGAGGTCGTCCGGCACGACGAGGTCCTCGACCTCGTCCATCAGCGTCCACATGCCCGTCTCCCGGGCGACAGCCACGGCCGCCGAGCCGGCCGGCTCCAGCAGCCCGGCCTCCTCGAGCCGCGCGATGCGGCCCTTGTTGATCCGGGTCCACATGCTGCCCCTGCGGCGCGGTGCGAACCACATCATCGAGCGCCGCTCGTCGACCGGCTTCACGGTGGAGTCGACCCAGCCGTAGCGCAGCGCCTCGAGCACCGACTCCTCGTAGGAGAAGGGCCGCTCGGCAGCCTTGCGTGGGCTCACCAGCCAGACGCCGGTCGGTTGCGTGTGGTGCTCGCGCAGCCAGTCGCTCCACTGCTCGACGCTCGCCAGCTCCAGCCGCTCGGCGTCCTCCATCGCACCCATCCGGCCATCGTAGGAGTCGGCAGCGACAGTGGAGGGGGACAGTGGAGGGGACAGTGGAGGGACCGTCGAGCGGGAAGCACGCGGGCTGAGGAGTGGGACGGGTCCGGAGGCCCTGTGGCCCGCGGGTAGGGTGATCACCGCACAGCGTCGTGCCGTCCCGGACCACCCTTGACCTTCACGAGGACCCCGCTGTGAACGCACCCGCACCTGCACCCTCCACGCACGCTCGGCCAGTCGTGCTCATCGCCGAAGAGCTGAGCCCCGCCACGATCGAGGCGCTCGGTCCCGACTTCGAGATCCGCTCGTGCGACGGCGCCGACCGCGCCGCGCTGCTCCCCGCGATCGCCGATGTCGACGCGATCCTGGTCCGGTCGGCGACGAAGGTCGACGCCGAGGCGCTCGCCGCCGCGAGCCGCCTCAAGGTCGTCGCCCGCGCCGGCGTCGGCCTCGACAACGTCGACGTGAAGGCCGCCACCCAGGCCGGCGTCATGGTCGTCAACGCGCCCACCTCCAACATCGTCAGCGCCGCCGAGCTCGCCGTCGCGCTGATGCTCGCTGCGGCCCGCCACATCAGCCCGGCGCACGCCGCGCTCCGCAACGGCGAGTGGAAGCGCTCGAAGTACACCGGCATCGAGCTCTACGAGAAGACCGTCGGCATCGTCGGCCTCGGCCGGATCGGCGTGCTCGTCGCGCAGCGGCTCAGCGCGTTCGGCATGAAGGTCATCGCGTACGACCCCTACGTGCAGGCCGGTCGCGCCGCGCAGATGGGCGTACGCCTGGTCGACCTCGACACGCTCCTCGCCGAGGCCGACTTCATGAGCGTCCACCTGCCCAAGACGCCCGAGACGGTGGGCCTGATCGGTGCGGACCAGCTCGCTGCCGCCAAGCAGAGCCTGGTGCTCGTCAACGCGGCCCGAGGCGGGATCGTCGACGAGGCCGCCCTCTTCGACGCGCTCAAGACCGGGCAGATCGCGGCCGCCGGCCTCGACGTGTTCGCCAGCGAGCCCTGCACCGACAGCCCTCTCTTCGAGCTCGACAACGTGGTCGCGACGCCGCACCTCGGTGCCTCGACCGACGAGGCGCAGGAGAAGGCCGGCATCGCCGTCGCCCGCTCGGTGCGCCTCGCGCTGAGCGGCGAGCTCGTCCCCGACGCGGTCAACGTGCAGGGCGGCGTGATCGCGGAGGACGTACGTCCCGGCATCCCGCTCACCGAGAAGCTCGGCCGCGTCTTCACCGCGCTGGCCGGCGAGGTGGCCCAGCAGCTCGACGTGGAGGTGCGCGGCGAGATCACCGAGTTCGACGTCAAGGTGCTCGAGCTCGCGGCGCTGAAGGGCGTCTTCGCCGACGTGGTCGAGGAGCAGGTCTCCTACGTCAACGCGCCGCTGCTCGCGGCCGAGCGCGGCACCGAGGTGCGACTGGTGACCGAGGCGGAGAGCCCGGACCACCGCAACCTGATCACCCTGCGCGGCACGCTCGCCGACGGCACCCAGGTCTCGGTCAGCGGCACGCTGGTCGGCCTGGCGCAGAAGGAGCGGCTGGTCGAGGTCAACGGCTTCGACGTCGACATCGAGCCCACCACGCACCTGGCGTTCCTCACCTACGAGGACCGTCCCGGCATGGTCGGCACCGTCGGCGGCATTCTCGGTGACGCCGCGGTCAACATCGCCGGGATGCAGGTCTCGCGCCAGGACAAGGGCGGCCAGGCGCTGGTCGCGCTGAGCGTCGACTCGGCGATCCGTGCGGACACGCTGGCGCAGATCGAGGCGGCCATCGAGGCCGTGTCGGTGCGGGCCGTCGACCTCTCCTGACGTCCCTCTCCGACCACCACCCGCGAGGGGCCGATGGGATCACGGTTGGGTAACGGTCGGGCCGAATCGCGGGTCTGCCCTTCCTTGTGACCCGGTTCACGACGCACGATCCGGGTCGGACTGCCGCATCGGGCGGCGGTCGTCAGATCAGGGATGTCTCGGGCGACGATCTCGACTGGGCTGTCCCTGCCTGCATGGAGGGATTCCACGTTGAGACACCTCTCACGTCACAGCCGGAGGGCAGCGGCCGTCGTCGCGTCCGCCGGAGTCGTCGCGGCCGGGCTGCTCGTCAGCTCGCCGACCAGCGCCAACCCAGGGGTCAGCGCCCCCGAGGAGGCCTCGTCCGCAGACCGGCCCCAGGGTGGGCACGAGCCCAAGCACCCGCTGGCCATCAAGGCCAAGCGCGACGCGCAGAAGGCTGCCGCGCTCCAGCGCAAGGTCGAGGGCAAGAAGCCCTTCAAGGCCGGCAAGGGCGCCAACCAGGAGGTGCCCCTCGAGCTCGAGGGCACGGACCGGATCTTCGTGGTGCTCGCCGAGTTCGGTGACAAGCGCTACGAGACCGCGACCGACAAGCGCTTCGTCGACCCGCCCAACAACGGGTTCACCCTGCCGGCTCCCCAGCCGCAGAAGTTCGACGGCCCGCTGCACAACCAGATCCCCGCACCGGACCGTTCGGCCGACAACTCCACGATCTGGCAGAGCGACTTCAACCGCGAGCACTACCAGGACATGTACTTCAACCGGATGAAGGAGTACTACGAGACCCAGTCCTCGGGCCGCTACTCCGTCGAGGGTGACGTCACCGAGTGGGTCAAGGTCCCCTACAACGAGGCCCTCTACGGACGCGGCTTCTGCGGGACTCCGCCTGGAGCGGCGGTCACGACGTGCGCCTCGAGCAAGGCCCTCGTGCGTGACGCGCTCGCGATGTGGGTGGACACCCAGCTGAAGAGTGGCAAGTCGATGGCCGAGATCACGGCCTACCTCAAGACGTTCGACGTGCAGGACCGCTACGACATCGACGGCGACGGTGACTTCAACGAGCCCGACGGCTTCATCGACCACTTCCAGATCGTCCACGCGGGTGGCGACGAGGCGGCCGGCGATCCCATCTACGGATCGGACGCCATCTGGAGCCACCGCTGGTACACCAACCTCCAGGCGGGCGGCCCCGGCGGCCTGACCGGCGTCAACGTGGGCTCGAACGGCGGCGCGTACGGCAAGGGTGCGGCCGCGGACAACCCGGTGCCCAACAACCCCACCGGCGTGTGGGTCGGTGACTACACGATCCAGCCCGAGAACGGTGGCCTGGGCGTGTTCGCCCACGAGTTCGGCCACGACCTCGGCCTGCCGGACCTCTACGACACCTCTGGCAACACCGGTGGTGCCGAGAACAACACCGCGTTCTGGACGCTGATGTCGTCCGGCGCCAACATCGGCGGCGCGGGCGACACCATCGGTGACAACCCGACCGACATGGGTGCCTGGGAGCGGTTCCAGCTCGGCTGGCTCGACGCCCAGGGCGACCAGGGTCCCTTCTACTCGGTCGTCCAGCCGGGCGAGAAGTCCACGGTGCGCCTCGGCAACAACGTCCCGGCGACGAGCCAGGCCAAGCAGGCCATCATCGCCGCCCTTCCTGACAAGGAGGTCCCGCTCAACCTCGGGGCACCGGCAGCAGGTAGCGGGTCGCGGTACTTCTGGTCCACGCAGGGCGACGACCTCAACACCACGATGACCAAGACCGGCATCACGGGCACGGCCCTCACGGCCAAGGTGAACTACCAGATCGAGACGGACTGGGACTACGCCTTCCTCGAGGCGTCGAGCGACGGCACCAGCTGGACCCCGGTCGCGACGAACCTGTCCGACACGTCCGGTGACCAGAGCGGGTTCAACTCGAGCAAGACCGGCATGACCGGTCCGACCACGGGATGGGTCCCGCTCACCGCGACGCTGCCGGCCGGCACCACGGCCGTCCGCTTCCGCTACCAGACCGACGGCGCCGAGGCCCTCAGCGGCTTCCGGGTCGACGACATCGCCATCGACGGGACCGTCATCGGCACCGCGGAGAACGAGAACGAGGGCTGGGCCTTCGACGGGTTCCGCACGACGACGGGTTCGGAGGTCGAGAAGTACTTCAACGCCTACATCGCCGAGAACCGGCAGTACGACGGTTACGACCAGTCCCTGGCGACGGCGTACAACTTCTCGTTCCCGTTCACCAAGCCGGACTGGGTGGAGCACTACCCCTACCAGAACGGCATGCTCGTCAACTACTGGGACTCCTCCCAGGCCGACAACAACGTGGGTGACCACCCCGGCAAGGGCCTGGTCCTCCCGGTCGACGCGCACCCGCAGTTCAGCCACTGGGCCGACAACACCCTGATGCGTCCGCGCATCCTGGCCTTCGACTCGACCTTCGGGCTCGAGCGGACCGACGCGATCACGCTCCGCCGCGAGGTCGACCTCAACGGTGACGGCACGATCAGCGGGGCCGAGTCGCAGACCGGCACGATCCCGAGCCGGGCGGCGGTGCCGACCTTCGACGACACCCAGACCTGGTGGTACGGCTCGGACGAGCACGGCGCGACCGGCAAGCACCCCGGCCGTTACCAGCCCGGCTGGTACGGCGTGAACGTGCCCAAGACGGGCACCACGCTGCGGGTCACGGCCAACACCGGTGACGCGTTGATCGTCAAGGTGGGTCCGAAGAAGTAGGACGCATCATCCCCGGAATGGGAGGTCGCTAGGCGACCATCACCCGGCCGGCGGCCCCCCGTTGCAGACCAGCACCGGGCGTCGCCGGCCGCGGTGCGTTCCGACCCGACTGTGACGACACGTGCTCCCATGCCTCGGCCAGGCGGCGTACGGCCTCGGCGAGGTCCTCGGTCGGACGCGGTCCAGGGGATCCGGACGAACCGGTCGAGTCCTCCCTCGACAGCGAAGACGGGTCCCGGCGCGACGACCACCCCACGGCGTTCGGCCTCGACCGTGGTCGCGGTGCCGAGTGCCTCGGGGAGCTCGCACCACAGGGCCAGCCCGCCGTCGGGGACCCGGAAGTGCCACTCCGGCAGGTGCTCGCGGAGTGCGGTCACCAGGACGTCGCGGCCGGCGACGAGCCGCTCGCGGTGCACCGGAAGGATCTCGTCGGCGCGCTCCATGAGGTCGGCGAGCACCAGCTGCTCGAAGACGGGCGCACCGAGGTCGAGGCCGATCCGCGCGTGGATCAGCCGTTCCATCTGGTCGAGCGGGGCGCGCACCCAGCCCAGGCGCAGCCCGCCCCAGTAGGACTTGCTCGCGCTGCCGATCGTGATCGCGTCGTCGGCGTACGCCGCCAACGGGCGCGGCATCGCCTCGGCGAGACCGGGTCGCAGCGCCAGCGCCTGGTGGGCCTCGTCGGCCACGACGACGGTGCGGGTGCGGGCCAGCGCCGTTGCCAGCTCCTCGCGCTGGGCGTCGGACATCAGGTGGCCGGTCGGGTTCTGGAAGTCGGGGATCAGGTAGGCCAGTCGTGGCGAGGTCTGGCGCAGCGTGGCGGCCAGCGCGTCGAGGTCCCACCCGTCCGGGTCGACCGTCGCCGGCACCAGCCGAGCGCCTGCGTGCCGCACCGCCTGGGTCGCGTTGGGGTAGGTGGGCGACTCGACCACCACGCGGTCGCCGGCGGCGGTGAACGCCTGGGCGACGACCGACGCGGCCGCGAGCGCGCCGGCGGTCACCATGATCTGCTCGGGCACGGTCGGCAGCCCGCGCGCCTCGTACGCCGCCGCGATCCGCACCTGGAGCGCGGGCACGCCGAGCGGGAAGTAGCCGGGGCCACTGAGGTAGGCCGGCAGCTCCTCGGTCGCACGCTGGTAGGCCTCCACCAGCCCCGGAGGAGCGGAGTGCGCCGCGCAGTTGAGGTCGATGACGTCCTCGCCGCCCGTGCCGGGCATCAGGGAGCGGTCGTGCGCGCGACGCTGGCCACCGGGGACCGTGGTGAACGTGCCCGATCCGCGGCGCGCCTCGGCGTAGCCCGACTCGCGCAGCACCTCGTAGGCACGCGTCACCGTGGTGCGCGAGACGTCGAGGGCACCGGTGAGCTCGCGCTCGCTCGGCAGGCGTACGCCGATCCCGATCCGCCCGTCGCCGATGAGCACCCGCAGGGTGTCCGCCAGGCCGACATAGGCGGGGGAGCGGGGGAAGTCGCCGACCAGAGTGGCTACGCGCTGGGCACTGACGAGGCGGCTCATGCAGGCCACTGTTCCACGATTGGCTATGTCGGACAAGGCCAATCGCGGGGCATGCTGGCTCCATGAGCAGCAGCGCCTCCCCGTCCCCGTGCCTGGCCCCGACCGCACCACGCGGGGTCCTCACCGAGCTCGGTCCCGTGGCCCAGCTCCGCGCCGGCAGGCTCGCCAGGCGACTGCCGCAGCTCTACGTCGGGCTGTTCCTCTACGGCGTCTCGCTCGCGATGATGGTGCGCGGCGCGCTCGGGCTCGCGCCGTGGGACGTGCTGCACTCCGGCTTCATCCGCCACGTGCCGATGACGCTCGGCCAGGCGGTCATCCTGTTCAGCTTCGTCGTGCTGGTGCTGTGGATCCCGCTGCGGGAGATGCCCGGCCTCGGCACGATCAGCAACGCCCTCGTCGTCGGCTTCTCCGCCGACCTGACCCTCGCGCTGCTGACGCAGCCCGACTCCGTCGTCGCCCGCATCGCGCTCATGCTCGGCGGTGTCCTGCTCTGCGGCCTGGCGAGCGCGCTCTACATCGGCGCCCAGCTCGGGCGCGGGCCGCGTGACGGCCTGATGACCGGGCTGTCCCGCCGCACCGGGCTGTCGCTGCGCCTGGTCCGCACCGGACTCGAGGTCGCGGTCGTCGTGATCGGCCTGCTGCTCGGTGGCAAGCTCGGCGTCGGCACCGTGGTCTACGCCCTCGCCATCGGCCCGCTGACGCAGCTGATGCTGCCGTGGCTGACGGTCGACGTGATGTCGCCCGAGGTTTCGACCCGGGGCTCGTCTCAGGCGGCTGAGTCCGACACCAGATAGCTGATGACGCCGAGGCTGATGAGCTCCGACACCATCATCCCGCCCGTGCCGAACATCAGCGGCAGGGCGGTGAAGGCCCACACGTCGAAGCCGCGGGCGAGACTGCCGAACACGCCCGTCGGCACTCCGCCGGCCGGGGTGCTGACCATCGGGGCCGCGTAGTTCGGCGGTTTCCCCGTCACCCAGCGCACCGTCGCGGCCAGCGACGACAGCGCGCACGCGATGGTGAGGTTGACCGCCTCGCCCGAGGGATGCGTCGACAACAGCGTCCACGTGGTCGCGAGCGAGAAGAGCAGCAGCGCCGTGCCGGGCACGACCAGGTGGGCGAGGAGCAGCGTCTGCCGTCGCAGCGGCAGCATCCGCGCCAGGCTCTGGGTCCGTACGACGACGCGCAGGCCGGAGCACATCGCAGGTCCGCCGAGCAGACCGAGCAGCGTCGTCACGAGGACGACCGCGCGGCCGGCGCCGGCATCGGCGGCGGCGTAGGGCACCAGCACGAGCGCACCGAGGAGCACGAACGGCTGCGGCGCCCGCAGCACCCGGAGCAGGTCGCGGTGCACGAGCGCCTGCCAGCCGAGCGGGCCTCCTGTCCGCGAGCGGACGTGCGCCCCGCGACCCCAGCGGCGGGCCAGCAGGACGTCGTACATCAGGCCGAGGTCGACCGACGACAGCGCGCCCGAGAGGCTGGGGGACAGGTGCTCGGTGTAGCCCAGGACCCGCCGGGAGACGCCGGTCATCGCGAGGCGGGCCCGCCAGAACAGTGCCGCGGCGACGACGAGGACCAGCGCGGCCACCGCGATGCCGGCGCCCAGCGGGACGCCGCGCACGCGTCCGGCACCCTGTGACGAGGCGAGGCCCAGCGCCACCCACAGCGCGACGGTGACGGTCCAGGTGAGCCAGCGCGCGACCCGGTTCTCGTGGACCTGGGAGAGCGCGGCGATGCCGACGCACGCGAGCGCGGTGGCGCCGCCGGCCACCAGGAACACGGCGCCCTCGAGGAACGAGAACCCGCCGAGCAGCGCCGGCGCCAGCAGCACGAGGACGGCGATCGCGACCGTGAGCGCGGACGTACGCCCCCAACCGGGCCGCAGCAGCGCGCCCCGGTCGACGGGGGTGCTGAGCAGCCACGCGTTGGCCGCGGGAGGGCTGAAGACCGGTCCGAGCAGTCGGGCGAGGCCGAGCGCCAGGAGTGCGACCGCCAGCGCGACGAGCCACGGGACCGCAGAGCGCACGTCGCTGCACGACCCGACGCAGGAGTCGTCCGCGAGGCGACGCAACGTGAGCACGACGTTGCCGCCCATCGCCGCGACCATCACGACGCAGAACAGCGCGACGTAGCCGTCGGAGAGCACCTCGCCCCACCGCAGCTCGGCCCGGCCGCGGCGCCAGTCGCGGATCTCCTCGCGGACCTCGGACGCTGTCGGGATCTCGACGGCCGCGTCAGTCATCGGTGGTGCCTGTCCCGGCGCCGGCTCCGGCCTCTGTGCCGAGGCGTACGACGCGGTCGCACACCCGCTCGACCAGGCCGGGGTCGTGGCTGACCAGCAGCACCGCGCGGCCCGGCAGCCTTCTCCGACAGGAGCTTGGCGCCCAGCCACTGCACGCCCTCGACGTCGAGCCGTGCCTCCGGCTCGTCCAGCACCAGCAGCAGCCGGGGTCGTACGAAGGCACTCGCCAGCGCGAGCCGGCGTCGCTGGCCCGAGGAGAGGGTGGACGGCAGCTGCCCCGAGACCTCCATCAGACCGACCTCGTCCAGCACGCCGTTGACGATCGCCTCGGCGTCGGGCTGGGCGTGGGCGCGTGCCATCAGGTCGAGGTGCTCGACCACCGAGAGGTCGGGGAAGAAGTCGATGTCGTCCATCACGACGGCCAGGTCGCGGCGGATCTCGGGCAGCTTCTCGTCGAGGATCCGCCCGGCCAGCGTGGCCTCGCCCTTGTCGGCCTCGTCGGCGCCGACGATGCACCGCAGCAGGGTCGACTTGCCGCTCCCGTTGGGGCCGACCACGCCCACGGCCTCGCCGGCCGACACGTCGAGGTCGACACCGGACAGGATCGTGCGGTCGCCGAAGCGACGGGTGATCCCTCGGACCTGGAGCAGCGCGTCGGCCATGCGCCACATCCAACCAGCGTGCTGGTCAGGCCGTGCGGTGGCCGTCGACCACGTCGGCGATGCCCGCCCGTCGTGGGTCGGCGACGGCCTCGAGGACGCCGTCGGCGGTGGTCAGCGCGGCACCGACGCCACCGAAGTACATCGACAGCTCGTCCTCGACCCGGACGTCCTCGTCGGCCAGCCCGGCGCGGTGCACGTGGACCCGCGGGTGCGCGACGGCGTCGGCGAGGTCCAGCCCGCCGCTGACGAACCCCGCCAGCGCCGAGACGATCGCGGTGGTGATCCGATCGGCGCCCGGCGACCCGATGGCGAGGGTGGAGCCGTCGTCGTGCCGACCCACCGTCGGCGCCATGTTGGAGAGCAGTCGGCTGCCGGCGACGACCCGGCGCCCGGGCGGATTGAGCTCCTGCTCGCCCAGGCAGTTGTTGAGCCAGATGCCGGTGCCGGCGGCGATCATGCCCGCGCCGTAGCCCGACGACACGGTGATCGAGCACGCCGCACCGTCCGCATCGGTGACCGAGACCTGCGCGGTGGACCCCGACTCGAGCACGGCACGGTGGTCGGCATCGACGCGGTCGAGCCAGACGTGCGAGGCGTCGTCGAGATCGGCCGCGACCTCGAGCACCTCGCGGCGGTGGCCCAGCACGGCCCGCTGCACGCGGACCAGGTGCGCCACGTCGTCGGCGTCCCAGCCCGCGCGCGGGTAGTCATCGAGCAGGCGCAGCATCGAGGCCACGACCACGCCGCCGACCGACGGAGGGGGAGTGGTGGCCAGGCTCCAGGCACCGACCCGGGTGGTGAGGGGTGTGCGCACCACGGGCACGTACGCCGCCAGGTCGGCCGGTCCGAGCAGGCCACCGCGATCCTGCACGTCCCGCGCGACCAGGTGGGCCAGATCGCCCTCGTGCAGCGAGCGAGGGCCTGCGGAGGCGATGTGCTCGAGAGTGCCGGCGAGGTCCGGCACGACGACGCGGTCCTCGGTCAGCCGTCCCGCCGCGTCGTGGAGCGCCGCACGGCTGCTGTCGTCCCAGCCGAAGACGGTCTCGTGGACGTAGCGCAGGTAGAAGCGCGACGCCGATCCGAGGGGGAACCCACCTCGGGCGACGTCGACGGCCGGTGCCACCAGCTCGCGCCACGGCAGCCTCCCGTCGCGGGCGTGTGCCTCGCCGAGGGCCGCCAGCGAGCCATGGGTGGCGACCGAGCCGGGGCCGATGGTGATGGTGACGCCGCCGCCGTACTCGGTGATCACGTCCCACGTCCTCGCTGCAGGAGCCTCGACCGTGCGGCCGAGACCGGGTCGGTCCATCCAGCCGTCCACGGTGTACGCCGGTCCTGCCGCGGGCTGCACGGCGACGAAGCCGCCGGAGCTCAGCGAGACGAGACCGACCTCGTTGACCATCGCCACCAGTGCCGCGGCGATGGCGGCGTCGACGGCGGTGCCGCCGGCCCGGGCGACGTCGGCCGCTGCGTCCGCTGCCGCCCGGTTGGGTGCGGCGACGGCGAACCTGGTCACGTGGTCGCCCCGGACCAGCTCAGCGGCGGGTGGCGATGACGGCGGAGGCGTCGGCCGCGACCATGACCTCGACCGCGGTGAAGCGGTCGTCGGTGAGCCACTGCTCGCGCAGGGTGTCCACCCGGCCGTAGGTGATCGGGGGCCACGACTCGCAGGGCGCGAAGTCGTCGAGCACGACGATGCCGCCGGGCTCGACCAGGTCGACGACCTGGTCCACGCCGACCTCGGACGGGGTGCCGGAGTCGAGGAAGAGCAGGGAGAACGGCCCGCGGTCACGCAGCACGTTCCAGTCGGCCGCCAGCACCTCGACCTTCGCGTCGTCGTCGAAGATCTTCGCGGCCGCGCCGGCCAGGGACTCGTCGAGCTCTGCGGTCAGGATCACTGCTCCGTTGCGTACGCCGCTGCGCAACCACGCCGTGCCCACGCCGCACCCGGTGCCGAACTCGGCCATGGTGCCGCCGCGGGTGGCCGCGAGGGTCGCCAGCAGTCGGCCGGTCTCGTTGCGGCAGAAGGACACGTAGCCGGCGGAGCGGCACACGTCGAAGGCACGCTGGACGACGTCGGGGAGATCGGGGGGAGCAGACATGAGACCGCCGAGTGTGCCACCTGCCGCTCGGGGTCTCACGGACCGGCGCGCAATCTCACGATCTGACACGTTCGATGAAACCGGATGCGCGGTCCGGCGGGAGCGTCGTACAGTCGGTCCACCATGCGGAACGTCTTCGTACTTATCGTTCGCCGCGGCGGGGCCTGACAGAAGGCCACCTCGTCGCGGTGTTCGGCGTTGACGAGGTTCCGCCGCCCGGCCTTCTTGCTCAGAAGAGTTCGAAGCTGCCGCCTCTGCGGTGGGTCCGTGATTCACGCGTGATCCGCTCGTCTCGCCGGCCGGCAGCCGGGCCCCGGGCGATCCCCGCACTCCCGCTCCGTCACCCACCGCGGTGTCGGCAGCTCCGAGCTCTCACTCGATGCTTCACCTACTCGTAGGAGTGAGATCCATGTACGACTTCTATCCCGACGCCTGGGGCCCGGCGGCCCACGACCCGGAGAACCCCCGCAGTGCGGAGAACACCGCAGCGGCCCTGCAGACCGCGCTTGACCTGCGAGACAACGGCGGCCCGCGGCCGGACGACAACTAGCCTTCGCCGCATGTCCGACACCGCCCAGCTGCAGCCCACACGTCCGGCACCACCCCTGGCCCCGTGGCCCTCGCCGTCATCCCCGGCGACGGCATCGGTCCCGAGGTGACCGCCGAGGCCCTCAAGGTCCTCGAGGTCGCCTCACCGGTGAAGTTCGAGTCGACGCGCTACGACCTCGGCGCCGAGCGCTACCTCGCGACCGGCGAGGTGCTGCCCGACTCGGTGCTCGCGGAGATCCGCGGGCACGACGCGATCCTGCTGGGCGCGGTGGGCGGCAAGCCCAACGACCCCAACCTGCCTCCCGGCATCCTCGAGCGCGGGCTGCTCCTGCGGCTGCGCTTCGAGCTCGACCACTACGTCAACCTGCGACCGTCGCGGCTGTTCCCCGGCTCCGTCTCACCCCTGGCGGACCACGTGCTGGAGCGCGGCGACATCGACTTCGTGGTGGTGCGCGAGGGCACCGAAGGCCCCTACACGGGCAACGGCGGTGCCCTCCGGGTCGGCACCCCGGCCGAGATCGCCACCGAGGTCTCGGTCAACACCGCGTACGGCGTCGAGCGGGTGGTCCGCGACGCCTATGCCCGTGCCTCGAAGCGGCCGCGCCAGAAGCTGACCCTGGTCCACAAGACCAACGTGCTCACCAACGCCGGGTCCCTCTGGTGGCGCCTCTTCGAGTCGGTCGGGTCGGAGTTCCCCGACGTGACGACCGACTACATCCACATCGACGCGGCCATGATCTTCATGGCCACCGACCCCGCCCGCTTCGACGTGATCGTCACCGACAACCTCTTCGGCGACATCGTCACCGACCTGGCCGCCGCCATCACCGGCGGCATCGGGCTGGCCGCCTCCGGCAACGTGAACCCCGACCGGACGGCGCCCTCCATGTTCGAGCCCGTCCACGGCTCCGCCCCCGACATCGCCGGCCAGCAGAAGGCCGACCCGACCGCCGCGATCCTCTCCGGTGCGCTCCTGCTCGACCACCTCGGCCACCCCGACGCGGCTGCCGCGATCGAGGCAGCCGTGCTGGCCGACCTCGCCGAGCGCACGCCGGGCTCGAGCCGGCGTACGTCCGAGGTCGGGGACGCGATCGCTGCCCGCCTCTGAGTGCCCTCGCGGCCTCTGGAATAGGTTGATCCCATGCAGATCAGCACCACCGCCAACCCCACACCCGTCGACGACGCGAGGCTCGCCGAGATCCTCGCCAACCCGGGCTTCGGGCAGCACTTCACCGACCACATGCTCACGGTCGAGTGGACCCCCGACAACGGCTGGCACGCCGCGCGCGTGACGCCCTACGGCCCGCTGACGCTCGACCCGGCGACCGCCGTCCTGCACTACGCGCAGGAGACCTTCGAGGGGATGAAGGCCTACCGCCACGAGGACGGCTCGATCTGGACGTTCCGTCCCGAGCAGAACGCCGCCCGCATGGTGCGCTCGTCCAAGCGGCTCGCGTTCCCCGAGCTGCCCGTCGACGACTTCGTGGCGTACGTCGACGCGCTGGTGACGGCCGACCAGCGCTGGGTGCCCGACAACTCGTCGAGCGGCGGTGGCGAGAAGTCGCTCTACCTGCGGCCGTTCATGTTCGCCTCCGAGACCTTCCTCGGCGTCCGGCCGGCCCAGCACGTCACGTTCATGGTCATCGCGTCGCCCGCGGGTGCCTACTTCAAGGGCGGCATCAAGCCGGTCAACCTCTGGCTCTCCGAGACCTTCACCCGCGCCGGCCGCGGCGGCATGGGTGCGGCCAAGACGGGCGGCAACTACGCCTCCTCGCTGGCCGCCCAGAGCGAGGCCATCGAGAAGGGCTGCGACCAGGTCGTCTTCCTCGACGACCAGGAGTTCCGCTACATCGAGGAGCTCGGCGGGATGAATCTCTTCTTCGTCCACCGCGACGGCAGCATCGTCACGCCCGAGACCGGCACGATCCTCGAGGGCATCACCCGCGCCTCGATCATCGAGCTCGCCAACAAGTTGGGCCACACCGTCGAGGAGCGCAAGTTCTCCATCGACGAGTGGCGCGACGGCGTCGCCTCGGGCGAGATCACCGAGATCTTCGCCTGCGGCACCGCCGCCGTCGTCACGCCCGTCGGTGAGCTGCGCTCGCCCTCCGGCATCGCGCCCG
The DNA here is from genome assembly GCA_963708875.1 of uncultured Actinomycetota bacterium. GTDB lineage: Bacteria > Actinomycetota > Actinomycetes > Propionibacteriales > Nocardioidaceae > Nocardioides. The sequence continues at coordinate 182,720 of CAVPUL010000002.1, read as the reverse complement.
CCCCGGCGAGCACCGAGCTCACGATGCAGATCCGCGACGCCCTCGTCGGCATGCAGTTCGGCCGCTCCGAGGACACCTTCGGCTGGATGCACCGCGTCTGCTGAGGTCGGCCATTCGGCCGATCCGCTCGGGCCTGCGGGCCGATGTGGCGTACGCCGTCCGCGGCGAGGCTGGTCGCATGACGACGCTCGCTTCCCGACCGGCCGCTCCGACCCGCTCGCGCCGTGACTGGTGGATCCCGGCGAGCCTGCTCGCCCTGACCTTCGTTCCCTCCGCCGCCGGTGCCGCACGCCTGGTCGACCTGTCGAGCGGGCGCACGGAGGAGAACGCTCGCTTCCTCGACCTGCCGCTGCCGATCCTCGTGCACATCTTCGGCGCGACGACGTTCTGCATCCTCGGGGCCTTCCAGTTCATGCCGTCACTGCGCCGCCGCCGTCCGCGGTGGCACCGGATGTCCGGTCGGGTCCTGGTGCCGGCCGGCGTGGCCGCTGCGCTGAGCGGCATGTGGATGGCGGCGTTCGCCGACCTGCCCGTCTACGACAACACGGCGCTCATGTGGATGCGACTGTTCTTCGGATCGATCATGGTGGCCGGCCTCGTGCTCGGGCTGCGGGCGATCCTGCGGCGCGACATCCGCACCCACCAGCGGTGGATGGCCAGGTCGTACGCCGTCGCCCAGGGAGCCGGCACGCAGGCGCTGATCCTCGGGCCGATGGTGCTGCTTTCACAGGCGCAGGGCGTCGGGCAGCCCGGCGGGAACCTCAAGGCAGCCGCCATGGGCGCCGCGTGGGCGATCAACCTCGTGGTCGCGGAGTGGCTGGTGCGGCGCAGCGAGTCGCGTCAGTCCAGCCGACGGGTCTGATAGGCCCAGAGCGCGAGCTCGACGCGGTTGCGGACCCCGAGCTTGCCCATCAGCGAGGCGAGGTGCGTCTTCACGGTGCTGAGCGAGATGTAGAGCTCGGCCGCGACCTCGTGGTTGGTGAGGCCTCGTGCGACGGCGACGAGCACCTGCTCCTCGCGCTCGGTCAGCGGTGCGACGGGCTGTGACGGCGTGTCCCTGGCGGCGAACGACCTGAGCAGCCGCGTCGTCACCGTGGGAGCGATGAGCGAGCCGCCGTCGGCCGCGGCGCGTACGGCGTGGGTGAGCAGCTCGGGGCCGCAGTCCTTGAGCAGGAAGCCCCTGGCTCCGGCCTGCAGCGCGCCGTAGACGTACTCGTCGAGGTCGAACGTCGTCACCACGACCACGGCCATCGGATCGGCGACATCCGGCCCGGCGAGCGCGCGGGTCGCCTCGATGCCGTTGAGCCGCGGCATCCGGATGTCGAGCAGGCACACGTCGGGCCGGAGCTCGCGGGCCTGCTCGACGGCGTCCTGCCCGTCGACCGCGGTCGCGATCACCTCGATGCCGTCCTGCGCGCCGAGGATCATCGCCAGGCCGGTGCGGACGATCTCCTGGTCGTCCGCGACCAGCACACGCAGCGTCACGTCACGTCCTCCATCGGCAGCGCGGCTCGGACCCTCCAGCCCGTCGGCGCCATCGGTCCTGCGTCGAGGGTGCCGCCGAGCAGGGTGGCCCGCTCGGTCATGCCGATGATGCCGAACCCGTCACCGGCTCTCGTGGAGGCGCGACCGTCGTCGGTCACGTCCACCAGCACGTCGCCGTCCACGCGCTCGACCCGGACCGCGACGACGGTGGCGTCCGTGGCATGCCGCCGCGCGTTGGCAACGGCCTCCCGGGCGATCCGAACGGCAGCGGCCGCGACCGTGGCGGGCATGTCGTCCAGACCGGCGCCCAGGTCGACCGTGACCCGTGGCACGTGACCGGCGGGCGACGCGAGCCCGGCGAGGTCGTCGAGAGGACGGTCGGGCACCTCGTCCGCGGTGCGCAACATCCGCAGCACCTTGCGGGTCTCGGCGAGGGTGCGGCCGGCTTCCTCGTCGATCCGGCGCAACGCGTCCGTGGCCGCTCCCGGCTGCGAGTCCGCGACGGCCAGCCCCGCCTGCGCGGTGATCGCGATGGCCGTCAGGTGGTGGGCGACCGTGTCGTGCAGGTCGCGGGCGAGGCGCTCGCGCTCGTGCTGGCGTACGTCGTCGAGCTGACGGGCCTGCAGCATCGCCCGCGAGCGGAACACCGCACCCAGGGCGATCGCTGTCATCACCACGGCCGTACCGCCGATCCGGTCGCCGGCGGCGAGGTCCTGGCCGACCAGCGCCGTGCCGGCGACGACGAGGAACAGCGTGATCCCGATGACCGCGTCGCGTCCCCTCGCCCACCGGGCGAGCGAGAAGGGGATCACCAGCGCGACGATGCCTGCGTCGAGATCCGAGGGGTAGCTGCCCGACACCGCACCCGTGATCGCGAGGGCGGCCGTGACGGCGGTGAACACGACGGGGGGCACCAGTGGATGCGTACGACGGACCAACAAGGTGGGCAGCCAGATCAGGAAGCCACCGAGGGACAGCCAGCGCCACGCGAGGTCGTCGTCGAGGAGCACCTCGAGCAACCCCGCGACTCCGAAGAGCACGACCAGGCCCAGCTCCACGTTGCGGAGGCCGCGCCTGTCCACCGGCGCGGGAAGACGCCAGAGGGATCGGAGCAACGTGCGCACGCGTGAACCGTAGTGCCGAGCGCGGTGCATCCGGATCGGCCGGATGACCGAGTGGGTCGGCCTACGTCCGCCGGCTGAACCTCACGTCACCGTTGGCCAACCGCTCGACGAGGTAGTCGGGGTCGTGGGCTCGATGGTGGTGGTGCGAGCAGAGCAGCACCCCGTCGTCGACGTCGGTCAGCCCTCCTCTGCTCCAGGGAACCCAGTGGTGCGCCTCGGCCCACGTGCCGGGGATGTCGCACCCCTCGGCGCGACAGGTGCGGTCACGCAGGAGCATCGCGCGGTGCTGGGCAGCATTGAAGAAGCGCTGGGCACGGCCCAGGTCGAGGATCTCGGAGTCGCCGCCGAGCACGGCCGGGATGATGCGGGCGTTGCACGCCAGCCGTCTTGCCTGGGCGGCGGTGATCATCTCGCCGGCGCACGGGTCGGCGTGCGGGTCGCTCGGGATGGTGCCGCCGCCCAGCAGCTCGGCCGCTCCCACCTCCGCGAGGAGGGCCTCGAGCGGGATGGTGACGATCACCGTCGTCGCATCACCGCCGTGCACCGGCAGCCGCTTCGGATCGAGGGACTCGAGCAGCTGGCAGAACGCCTCGCCGAGACGTCGCGGGTAGGGGAGACGCGCGACCGGGTCGTGGGCTGTCGGTGCGTCCGCGCCGTCGCCTGCGCAGCCGGGTGCGCGGCGGCCGGTGAAGCCGTCACCGGGAGCGCCGACGGGCGACCCGTCACGGCGTGGGTTGGCGTACGCCTCCAGGTAGATCGCGAGCCGCGTCGCGATGGCGTCGGGGAGCAGGGCGGAGAGGCGAGTGGTGCCGTCACCCTGGCGGCGCATGGAGAACCGGGTCCGCCGCCGCGCCTCGGCCTCCTGGGCGGCCAATCGCCTGCCCTCGGCCTCGTCGGCCAGGTCGGGGGCGACCACGGCGAGGATGTGCCGACCGATCCGGGCGAGCTGCTTCGGCGCGAAGCGGGCTGCGTGGTCGATGAGCGACGCCTCGGCCGCGGCGAGAACGTCGTGCGGCACCTCGTCCGGGAGGTCGTCGAGCACGCGGACGATCACCCGCGCCTGCGCCGTGTTGACCCGTCCCTCGCGAAGGCCTGCGCCGAGGGCGTGCCAGCGGCGGTCGAGCGCGGTCGCGAGGTGGAGGTCGGCGCGCGCGTCCTCGAACCGGCCGTGCGTCGCGTCGGCGTACCAGCCCGCGGCGTCCCGGGCGCCCGAGTCCGCCGCCAGGTCGGCGGAATCGGCGAGGATCCGCAGCCGCAGCTCGACCACCCGCGACTCGATGGACGAGAGCTCGTGCAGCGCCTCAGCCTTGTCGTCCGTGGCCATGAACGCCGGATTGGTGTCGGCGACGCTCTTCAGCGCCTCGTCGATGAGGCCGGCCGCGACCAGGATCGGGTGTGACACCTGGGGCCTCCTCTCGACGACGGTCCGGCACGCACGCGCGTGTCGATGAACGGTCGTCGCTCCTGGAGGCCCGGTAGCCGGGCTATTACTCACCCTCGCAACTCGCCCTGTCACCACCGGGAAGGCGCACCATCTGAGCTGGTGGCCCGGAGGCTCTCGGACGTAGGACGACTCTACCCTCGCAACGACTGTTAACAAACACATGTTCGATCAAGAATCGATCAAGCTGCTCGGCTGGGAGCGTCTCTTCGGCGCCTTCTGACCGGCTCACCCCCGGGCAGCGCACCCGATGCACAGTCGCGCAGCCGGAAGGGCCTCGAGCCGCGCATCACCGATGGGCGACCCGCACGCCTCGCACACGCCGTACGTCCCCGCATCGACACGGACCAGCGCGGCATCGACCTCCGCCAGGTGGTGCCGCACCTGCCGGACGAGTGCACCGATCTGCGAGCGCTCGAAGGCGATCGTCGCGCCCTCGGGGTCGTGCTCGTCGTCGGCGTTGGTGTCGAGCGAGGCCGCGACCACCGACTCGTAGTCGCCGGTGAGGCTCGCCAGCCGCGAGAGCGTCTGCGAGCGCTCGACCTCCAGCCGTCGGCGTACGTCCTTCACCACCCCATCGTCGCGCACCCCTCCGACGCCGTGCCCGATCACCAGCGCGCCGGATGACAGGGAACGCCGTTCGCCGCCCGTATCCTCGTGACGTGACGACGTCCCCCAAGGCACCGCCCCCCGGGCTCACCGTGGGCGGCTACGCGCTGCGTGCGCGCCTCGGCGAGGGCGGCATGGGGGTCGTCCACCTCGGGCAGAAGCCGGGGGAGCGGCCGGTCGCGATCAAGGTGCTGCGCCCGCACGTCGTGGGTGACGACGAGGCCCGCCGCCGACTCGCACGTGAGGTCAGCTCGCTGAGCCGGGTCCGCAGCCGCCGCATCGCCGAGATCGTCGACGCCGACCCGTGGGGCGAGATCCCCTACGTCGCCACGCGCTACGTGCCCGGTCTCTCCTTGCACGACCACGTGCAGGAGGAGGGTGCGCTCGACGGCCACGACCTGCTGTGGTTCGCCGACTGCCTCGCCGAGGCGCTCGAGGCGGTCCACGACGTCGGCGTCCTGCACCGCGACATCAAGCCGTCCAACGTGATCATGGAGGGCCGCACGCCCATCCTCATCGACTTCGGTCTGGCCCGCGTCGCCGACGACTCACGCATCACCATGACCGGCTGGCTGCTCGGCACGCCGGGCTACCTCGCCCCCGAGATCCTCTACGGCGACGACGCCACGGCCGCGTCCGACGTCCACGCCTGGGCAGCGACCGTGGCGTACGCCGGGACCGGTCGCGCGCCGTTCGGCCGCGGCCCGTCGGTGGCGATCATGGACCGCGTCCGCCGCGGGGAGCACGACCTGTCAGGCCTCGACCCCGTGCTGCTGCCGCTCGTCGTGGAGGCGCTCGCGCCCGACGCCGAGGACCGGCCGTCGCTCGACGAGGTGCGCGACTGGCTGGAGGAGCTCGCCGGCGGCGAGCCGCGCGAACCCTCGGCGCCCGCGGACCCGGTCACCCTCCCGTACGTCGCCGGCGTGCGGCAGGACCTCGAGGCGCCGACCGCCGTGGGCACCGGCGTCGTCCCGCCCGCGCCGCCCGTGCCGGTGCACTGGTCGGACGAGTGGAACGAGGTGCGCCACGACCAGGACGACGACCTCTACGACGACGGCCGGACGCAGGGCTGGGGCGAGGCCGGCACGATGCCGCACCGCCAGACGCGCGTGCTGCCGGACGGCTCGCGGGAGTACGTCTCCGACTACGGCCCGCCTGCGCGCGAGCAGGTGCCTGCTGGGGAGCGGTTCCGCCGCGCGCTGAGCCTGCTGGCCCTCGGTGGGGTGGTGACCGGCGGCATCGCCTACGCGCCCTACCTCGCCCTGGCGGTCCTCTTCCTCGCCGTCTGGCTGCTGCGCAGCGGCTCGCTCGCCGCCGCCTCCGCGGGCGGCCGCCGCGACCGTCGCGGGATCAAGTGGTACGACGGGATCCAGCTCCTGCTCGCCGCGCCGTGGCACGTCGTCGCCGGACTGGGCGGCACGCTGGTGCTCCTGCTGTGGAGCGTGGGCATCGCCGCCGCCGTCGCGCTGCTGTGCTTCGCGGGCTCGCTCTCGATCCTGACCTCGCTCGCCGTGATCGGCGGGTTCGTCGCCATCGGCCTCTGGTGGGGTCCAGGTGCCGAACGGGTCCGCTCGCCGATCCACCGCGCCGTCGACCCGCTCGCCCGTCGCGGTGTGCCGTGGTTGCTCACCACCCTGCTCGTGGCGGCGCTGGGCTCCGGCCTCGGCGCCGCTGCGTCGGACCAGGGCACGAGCTGGGCGCCGTACGACGACGCGCCGTTCGCCGGCGTACGCCTTCCCGCCTGGCTCTGACTCCCTCAGAGGTCAGGCACGCGGGCATCGCGAAGACGCCGGCGTCAGAAATTCGAGGAAGTCTCCATTGACTTCAAATTGGTTTGGTGTCAACGTCAGTTGTCATGAAAGCCACTCGCCCCTACACGATGGGTGCGCGCGCCGAGGCCGTCGCCGAGACCCGGCAGCGGATCATGGACGCGCTCTTCGAGCTGGGTCGTGAGCGCATGTTCCCTGACATCTCTCTCGACGATGTCGCGGCCGCGGCTGACGTGAGCGTCCAGACGATCCTCCGGCACTTCAAGAGCCGTGCCGGACTGACCGAAGCCACCATGGACCACGCCATCGCGACCGTGACCGACGAGCGGCACGCCCCGGTGGGTGACGTCGGCGCCGCGGTGGCCGTGATCGTCGAGCACTACGAGGACCGCGGACGGACGGCACTCATGATGCTCGCCCAGGAGTCGTCGGATCCGCAGGTCGCCGAGCTGACCAGGCGCGGCCGCGCCATGCATCGCACGTGGGTGACCGAGGTGTTCGCGCCCTTCGTCGGCCCACGCGACCCCCTCATCGACCTCCTCGTGGTGGCGACCGACGTCTACACCTGGAAGCTGCTGCGCATCGACCGCCGCTACTCACGGGCACGCACCGAACACCTCATCCACCGCATGGCGAAGGCGCTCCTCGAGGGTGCCGGGCACGAAGGAGACACGTCATGAGCAACATCCTCTTCGTCACATGGGACGGGGGCGGCAACGTTCCCCCAGCGCTCGGGATCGCCGTCGAGCTCCAGCAGCGCGGCCACCGCGTCCGCGTGATCGGGCATCCGGGCCAGGAGGCCCACGTGACGGGCATGGGCCTGGGCTTCACGTCGTTCCACACGGCCCGGCCCTTCGCAGCCGTCGACAACAGCACACCCCTGGACTATGTCGGCGTGTTCGGCGACCGGGCGATGGGGCGTGACGTCGTCGAGGAGGTGCGCCGCGAACCCGTTGCCCTGGTCGTCGTCGACTGCATCCTGTTCGGTGCGATGGAAGCGATCGCAGCGGAAGGAGTCCCCTACGTGGTCCTGGAGCACATGTACGACGCCTACCTGGTCACCAAGTGGCTGCGCGGGCCCATGGGGCTCGGCATGGCGATCAAGCGGATCCGAGCCCGGAGGCTCCTGGGCGGCGCGGCGGCGCGGATGGTCGCGTGCAGCGCTGAGCTCGATCCCGCCGCCAGGCACGTCCGACCCACCAACGTGCACTACACGGGGCCAGTGGTCACCGGCGTCCCGGCCGCGCCCGCCGAGCCGACGGTGCTCGTCAGCCTCAGCACGGTCAACTTCCCGGGCCAGGCCCGAGCGATGCAGAACATCATCGACGCCCTCGGCATGCTCGACGTACGCGGGATCGCCACGGTGGCGCCCTCGATCGGGATCGACAACCTGACAGCTCCGCCGAACGTCGAGCTGTGCGGATTCGTCCCGCACGCCGAGCTGTTGCCGACGGTCTCGATGGTGATCGGGCACGGCGGACATGCGACCACGATGCTCGCGCTTGCGCACGACCTGCCAGTGCTGGTCATGCCGATGCACCCGATGCTCGACCAGAAGATGGTCGGGCAGTCGTTGGTCGACGCCGGCGCCGGCCGGTTGCTGCCGAAGCTCGCGAAGCCCGCCGCGATCGCGGCAGTCGTGGCCGAGCTGATGGGCGAGGGGCCGCACCGGGCTGCTGCTGCCCGCCTGGGCTCGTCGATGCGTGCGGTGTCGGGGGCCGGCGCCGGCGCCGACCTGGTCGAGTCGTTGGCCGCCAGCCGGGCGGCTGCCTGACACGGGCGCCAGCGAGCGACCGGATCGCGAGACTCCGATCTCAGATCGGCTCCGGAAGTGGCACCATCTGTCCCGTGACCACCAGCACGATCATCATTGCCTAGCGCGACGGGACTCCCGCCGCGCCGACCTCCTGCACCCCAGGAGGTTTTTTCATGTCACCACCCAGCCAGAGGAAGACCGATGGACCTGCACGGCTCGTTCCACGTCTACGACACCACGCTGCGCGACGGCGCCCAGCAGGAGGGGCTCAACCTCTCCGTCGCCGACAAGCTGAGCATCGCCCGGCAGCTCGACGGGCTGGGCGTGGGCTACATCGAGGGCGGGTGGCCGGGCTCGAACCCCAAGGACACCGAGTTCTTCCGCCGTGCCCAGGACGAGCTGGACCTCACCCACGCCAGGCTCGCGGCGTTCGGTGCGACCCGGCGCGCGGGCGTACGGGCCGCCGACGACCCGCTGGTCGCCGCACTCCGTGACTCCGGCGCGGGCGTCGTCACCTTGGTCGCCAAGTCGCACGACCGCCACGTCGAGCTCGCGCTGCGCACCACGCTCGAGGAGAACCTCGCGATGGTCCGCGACACCATCACCCACCTCCGTGAGGAGGGACAGACGGTGTTCCTCGACGCGGAGCACTTCTTCGACGGCTACCGGGCCAACCGGGCGTACGCGCTCGAGGTCCTCCGCACCGCCGCCGAGGCGGGCGCCGAGGTCGTCGCCCTCTGCGACACCAACGGCGGGATGCTGCCCGACTGGGTCTCCGACGTCGTGCTCGACGTGATCGACACGACCGGCGCGCGCGTCGGCATCCACGCCCACAACGACAGCGGCTGCGCGGTCGCCAACTCGCTGGCCGCGGTGGCTGCCGGAGCGACGCACGTGCAGGGATGCATCAACGGCTACGGCGAGCGCACCGGCAACGCCGACCTCGTCACCGTCGTCGCCAACCTCGAGCTCAAGCTCGACCGCACCGTCCTGCCGCAGGGCCTGCTCAAGGAGGCGACCCGCATCGCCCATGCCGTCGCGGAGGTCACCAACGTGCCGCCCGCCTCGCGCCAGCCGTACGTCGGCACGTCGGCGTTCGCGCACAAGGCGGGGCTGCACGCCAGCGCGATCAAGGTCGACCCCGACCTCTACCAGCACCTCGACCCGCTCGTGGTCGGCAACGACATGCGCCTGCTCGTCTCGGACATGGCCGGCCGCGCGTCGATCGAGCTCAAGGGCAGGGAGCTCGGCTACGACCTGTCGGAGGACCGCGACCTGGTCACCCGCGTGACGGCCCGCGTGAAGGAGATGGAGCAGGGTGGCTACACCTTCGAGGCCGCCGACGCGTCCTTCGAGCTGCTGCTCGCCGAGGAGGTCGAGGGCGCGCGGCCGTCGTACTTCGACGTCGAGTCGTGGCGCGTCATCACCGAGACACGGACGGACGGAGAGGCCGTGTCCGAGGCGACGGTGAAGCTCACGTCCGAGGGCGTCCGCTATGTCGTCACGGGTGAGGGCAACGGTCCGGTCAACGCCCTCGACGCTGCGCTGCGGGAGGCGATCGGCCAGGCGTTCCCCGAGGTCGCCGGCTTCGAGCTGATCGACTACAAGGTCCGCATCCTCGACCAGGGCCACGGCACCGACGCGATCACGCGTGTGCTGATCGAGACCACCGACGGGGAGTCGACGTGGGTCACGGTCGGTGTCGGCGCCAACGTGATCGAGGCGTCGTGGGGCGCGCTGGTCGACGGGCTGACCTTCGGGCTGCGGCGGCACCAGCGCTAGCCGTGATCTAGGTTGCTGCGGATGACGACCTCGCGCGCGACCAGCTTCGGAGCATGGGCCGAGGAGTACGACCGCTGGCGTCCCGGCTATCCCGACGATGCCGTCGACTGGCTGCTCCCGCCGGGCGCGCGGCACGTGGCCGAGGTCGGTGCCGGGACCGGCAAGCTGACCGACCGGCTGGTCGAGCGCGGCCTCGAGCTCGACGTGGTCGAGCCCGACGGCCGGATGGGCGAGCTGGTCGCGCGGCGCCACCCCGGCGTACGCGTCCACCGGGCCGGCGCGGACGCGCTGCCGATCGCGGACTGCTCCGTCGACGCCGTGCTCGTGGCGGACGCGTGGCACTGGTTCCCGAAGGACGAGTCCGCCGCAGAGGTCGCGCGGGTGCTCCGGCCCGGCGGCTGGCTCGGCTGCGTCTGGAACGTCCCCGTGCTGGAGCACGACTGGCAGTGGCAGGCCCTCGGCCTCGACCCGGCGCTGGCGCTGCCCGAAGAGACCGCGGCACTCGAGCGACTCGGTCTCGCGACCGGCACCGCGGAGCAGAGCACCTTCCGCTGGACGTGGATGCTCACGCCCGAGCAGTGGCGCGGCTTCGTCTCGACGGTCTCCCACGTCGCCCTGCTCCCCGACGACGAGCAGGCCGCGGCGCTCGACAGGACCGAGCGACTGGTGGGCGAGGCGTGCGAGCGGGCGGGGACCCCGGCCGTACCCCTCGTCCACGACGCCCTCTGCATCCGCTGGTCACCGGCAGGGCACCCGTCCTGACCGAGACGTACGCATCGCCGTCTCCGGTGTCGGCTCAGCTCAGCCGCCGACGACCCGACGCACCAGGTCGTCCCAGCCGGCCTCGATCCGGTCGAGGGAGATGTGGTCGCGCTGCTGCTGCTCGATGACCATGATGTCGAGCGGGGCGAGGATCGCGGTCGACAGCAGGACGAGGTCGCCGCTCACGCCCAGCTCGCCCAGCAGGTGGCGTACGTGCATGACGGCGAACGACGCAGCGGCCCGCGAGCGCGCGGAGCTGTCGCCCGTCGCGGCCTTGATGAGGGCGCCGGAGGTGACATTGGTCTGCATGCGCGAGTGGCCGAAGGCCAGCAGCCGTTCCATCGGCGGCGCTCCGGGCCCGAGGGGCGGGGGACCGGAGATGACGCTGGCCTGCCAGGCCGCCTCGGACTCGTTGAGCACCGCGGCCATCAGGCCCTCACGGCTCTCGAACCGGCGGAACAAGGTGCCCTTGCCGACGCCGGCCTCGGCCGCGACGGTCTCCATCGTCACGCAGTCGACCCCCCGCGTCCGCACCAGCTCGAGCGCAGCGGCGAGGATCGCCTCGCGGTTGCGCGCCGCGTCGGCCCGCTCCGGAGCGGGCTCGTCCGCCATCGGGAGCAGTCGGGTCACGCTCGTCAGCCTAGGCGGGCAGAAAGTTCGCAGGCACCGGAATAGAAACGGACCACGGTCCGTTTTGATCGTCATGACCACTGACAAGCAGACCCGCGTCGCAGTCCTCCTCGGCTCCACCCGCACCGGCAGCCTGAACCGTCGCATCGCCGAGCACCTCCGTGACCACGCCCCCGCGGGTGTCACCGTCGACGTCCTCGAGGGCCTCGACGACGTGCCGTTCTACAACGAGGAGCGCGACGGCGAGACCGCCCCCGCCAGCGCCACCGCCCTGCGCGAGTCCGTCGCCGCCGCCGACCGCGTCCTCGCCGTCACCCCTGAGTACAACGGCACGATGCCGGCCGTGCTCAACAACGCCATCGACTGGCTGTCGCGGCCCTACGGCCAGGGCGCCATCGTCGGCAAGCCCTTCGCTGCCATCGGCGCCACCCCGACGCCGTACGGCGGCAAGTGGTCGCACGAGCACGCCCGCCACTCCGCCACCATCGCCGGCGCGGTCGTCGTGGACGGCATCGTCGTCGACGAGTCGGCCGTCGAGGGTGACCCGCTGGCCGACGAGGCCGCGGTCCAGCGCCTCCTCGGCGCGCTCGACGCCCTCGTCGCGCACGAGGTCGTCATCGCTGCCTGACCAACAGCCGCTGGTCGAGGAAGGACGAAGTCCTGTCACGAGACCGGGTCTCGTGACGGTCGCTGCGCGACCTCCTCGACCATCGGGGAACGGCTAAGTTCGCGGCATGGCCCAGCTCCACGACCTGACCGCGCTCGAGCAGGGCGACGCCGTGCGCAACGGTGACGTGTCGCCGCTCGAGCTGGTCGAGCACTACGTCGATCGTGCGGGTTCGATCGACGTGGGCGCGTTCGTCACGACCACCCACGACCGGGCGCTCGACCACGCGCGTCGGCTCACCACGCTTCTCCACCGGACGGGACGCCCCGAGGACGCAGGTCCGCTCTGGGGCGTCCCGACGGGCATCAAGGACCTCCACCCGACGGCGGGGGTCCGCACCACCTTCGGCTCGGCGGCGTACGACGACTTCGTGCCCGAGGAGTCCGACGACCTCGTCCTCACGATCGAGGCGGCCGGCATGCCGAGCCTGGGCAAGACGAACACCCCGGAGTTCGGCTCGCCCTGCTACACCGAGCCCGACGTCGCCCCGCCCGCCGTCACGCCGTGGGACACCCGCCGCACTGCCGGTGGTTCGTCGGGCGGTGCGGCCGCGGCCGTCGCAGCCGGACTGCTGCCCGTCGCGCCGGGCTCGGACGGCGGCGGCTCGATCCGGATCCCGGCATCCTGCTGCGGCCTCGTCGGCCTCAAGCCGTCACGCGGCCGGATCAGTGGTGCCCCGCGGTACGGCGACCCGGTCGGGCTCGCGACCCCCGGCACCCTCGCCCGTACGGTCCGCGACGCCGCCGCCCTCCTCGACGTGCTGGCCGGTCGCCGCGTCGGCGACCCGTTCTGGGCCCCGCCGCCGTCGGCTCCGTTCCTCGACGCCTGCGACCGGGATCCCGGTCGGCTCCGCGTCGCTCGCTTCATCACGCCCGTCATCGCCGACGTGGACGTCGACCCGTCCAGCGTCACCGCCTGGGAGGACGCGTCGCGCCTGCTCGCGGAGCTCGGCCACGACGTCGAGGACGTCCCGGTCCCGATCCCGCCCGATGCCGTGGCGGACTTCGAGACGTGCTGGGCCGTGCTGACGGCACTGTCCCCGGCGCCGCCCGGTCGCGAGGACCGCCTCCGCCCGTTGACGCGATGGCTGAGCGACCGCGGCCACGCCGTCAGCGGCCCCGAGTTCGGCCTCGCCATCGGACGCCTGCGGCAGCACGCGGCGGCGGCACTGGCCGCGCTGGCGGCGTACGACGTCGTCCTCACGCCGACCCTGGCGATGCCGCCGGCGCTCGTCGGCGAGCTCCGCGACGACGCCGACCCGGCACGCGACTTCGCGAACCAGAAGGCCTTCACGCCCTGGACCTCCGCCTGGAACGTCACCGGCATGCCGGCGATCTCGCTCCCGCTCCACTGGACCGATGACGGGCTCCCGGTCGGGGTGATGCTCGCCGCGCGTCCGGCCGAGGAGGAGCTGCTGCTCTCGGTCGCGGCGCAGGTGGAATCAGTCGCTCCATGGGTGGACAGGCGCCCGCCCGGCTGGTGAGGTGGCGTGCATGGGTGAGCTGACGCCGTACATCTGCGTCGACGACGCACGCCGCGCGATCGACTGGTACGTCGAGGTGCTGGGCGCCGAGGTCGTCGTCGAGCCGATCGTCATGGACGAGGGCCGCATCGGTCACGTCGAGCTGGCCGTCGGCGGCGGGCGTTGGATGATGTCGGACGTGTTCGAGTCGGTCGGCATCGCCGCGCCCGACATGTCGCGCGGCGCTGCCGTCTCGCTGCACCTCGAGGTCGACGACGTCGACGCGCTCTGTGAGCGCGTGACCGGCGCCGGCGTGGCCCTCGACCGGGGGCCCGAGGACAACCCGCCGGTGGGTCGGGTGGCGGTGTTCCGCGACCCGTTCGGGCACCGCTGGTTCCTCAACCAGCGACCGGACTGATCAGTCGCCGATCCCGCGCGCGTGCAGCGCGTCGCCGGACTCGTGCGCGCGGGCGACGACGCGGATCACGAAGGGGGAGAGGTACGCCCTCGGGTTGCGGTCGAGGCCGCGTGCCCGGGCGGCGTCCCGGGTCTCGCGCGCGATCGCGATCGTGCCCGGCAGGGCACCGATCGTCAGGGCGACGGTCAGGGCGACCCGGTCCGGGTCGATGCCGACGAACCGCAGTGGACGAGCCCATCGGGAGAGGGCGTCCACCATCTCGTTGACCGACGTGGTGGCGGTCAGCGCAAGCGCAGCGAGGCCCAGGCTGAGCAGGTCGAGGAACGTCTCGACGGCCTTGTCCGCGCCGTACCACCACCACTGGAGCGCGCCCGCGACCAGCGCGATCGCCAGCACCCCCCGGGCCGCGCGCCACACCGATCGCAACGGCACCCGGGCCAGCGCGGCCAGCAGCAGGGTGATGACGAGGAAGACCGGTGCCGTGCGGACGTCGCGGACGACGACGATCGCGAGGCTCAGGACGGCGAGGCCGAGCACCTTCGCTCCGACCGGTGCGCGGTGGAGCACCGTGTTGCCGGGCTGGTGGAGCCCGGCCATCAGGTCACTCATCCGGGGTCCCCGCGGCGTTGTTCGGAGCGCAGCGGGGGAGAGGAACGTCGTGGGGTGGCTCGTCGACCAGGTCCGTGTAGCGGGCGATCGACTCGTCCGGCGATCCGTCGGCGACCACCCTCGCATCGTGGATGACGACCACCCGGTCGCAGCGGGCGGCGAGGTCGAGGTCGTGCGTGACCAGCAGCAGCTGCTGGGTGAGGGCGAGCAGCGCGTCACCGACGCGACGGGTGTTGGCGCGGTCGAGGAGCGTCGTCGGCTCGTCGGCGACGACGACCGTCGGCTCGAGGGCCAGCACGCCGGCGAGGGCGAGCAGCTGGCGCTGGCCGCCGGAGAGCGAGTGGACCGAGTCGTGCGCATGGTCGGCCAGACCGTTGGCAGCGAGCACCTCGAGCGCGCGTTCCCGACGCGCCGCGGTGCCCGACACGGTCCGGCGCAGCGACAGCTCGATGTCCTCGACGCACGTCGGCATCACCAGCTGCGCGGCCGGGTCGGTGAAGCAGAATCCGACCATGCGGCGCACGGCAGCACCCTCGCGCGCGACGTCGCGGCCGTCGACCGTGACCCGGCCCGACGACGCGCGGACGAGCCCGTTGACCAGCCGAGCGAGCGTCGACTTCCCGGACCCGTTGGCGCCGATCACCGCGACCCGCGGCTCGGTCAGGGTCAGCGAGGTCGGCGCGAGGATCTCGCGCTCACCCCGGCCGGGCAGCGGGACCCGGACGGACGCCGCGTCGAAGTGGATCGTGGGCAAGGGTCAGCGACGCTGCAGCAGCTGCGGGAAGGCGCGGTGCACCTCGGCGGCGATCATCGCGACGAGCGAGGTCTTCACCACGTCGCCGATCCAGAACGGCATGTCGTAGGTGATCGCCTCGCGCAGGGAGACGTCGAAGTAGAGCTTCATCCCGAGGACGCCGAGCACGTGGATGACCAGGATGCTGGCGGCGATCGAGCAGGCGAAGACGACGAGCGCGCGCATCCGCCGGTCGCGCGCGACGTACGCCACCAGGAAGCCGGCGAGCGCCGCGGCGATCGGGAACGAGATCAGGTAGCCACCGCTGGGGCCGCTGAAGACGCCGACGCCCGACGAGTGCTCGGCGAACACCGGGAGCCCGACGGCACCGAGCGCGAGGTAGAGCGCGACCGCCGAGAAGCCGCGCACCGGGCCCAGCACGCAACCGGCCAGCATCACCGTCAGGGTCTGCAGCGTGATGGGGACGCCGGCGCTGCCGACGGGGATCGCACCGACGTACGCGCTGGCGCTGATGAGGGCGGCGAAGGCTGCGATGAGGGCGATGTCGCGGGTCGGCGACGACGAGCCTGCGCTGTCCTCGTAGGTGTCAGCGGGCTGATCGGCGGTGGTGGCGGTCATCAGTGGTCCTCGCTGGGGGTGGCGCGGTCGCATCCGGGGCGACCTGAACGGTGTTCAGGTTAGGGTGGTTGCCCGGGCGCGTCAACGCCGTCCACGGCCGAGGAGGGTGTGTGGCTCATCACCGCAACGACGTGCTCGCGCACGCCGTCGCCCTCCTCGACACCCACGGCCTGGCCGCACTGACGATGCGCCGTCTCGGTGCCGAGCTCGACGTGCAGCCGAGCGCGATCTACCACCACTTCGCCAACAAGCAGGCACTCCTCGCCGCGGTCGCCGACGAGATCCTCGCGCGCGGCGCGCGACCTCGTGCGGCGCACGACTGGCCCGACCAGCTGCGCGAGGTGTGTTCCGAGCTGCGGCACGCGATGCTCGCCTGTACGGACGGGGCTGATGTCGTGGCGACCGTGTGGGCCTTCGGGCTCGGCGCGGCCGCGCCGGTCGCCGAGCTGGAGAAGGTGCTGGCCGACGCCGAGGTCCCCGACGAGCTCGTCCCGGTCGCGTCGCGGACGCTCGTCCACTACGTCTTCGGTCACGCCTTCGAGGAGCAGACGGCCCGCCAGGCGGTCAGCGTCGGCGCGGTCGAGCGGTCGCTGGAGTCGTTGCCCGACTTCGATCTCGGGCTGGACCTGGTGATCGACGGGCTGCGCGCCCGCCTGGTCTGACGCCGCCGGCCCGGATATCTAGGGACGAAATGGTGGGTGGTGAGGGCGTTCGACCTACCAGAACGTCCCTAGATACCGGGAGGGTCGGGCGGATACCGGGGGTGGTCGGGCGGATACCGGGGGTGGTCGGGCGGATACCGGGGGTGGTCAGGCGGAGGTGTCGACCTCGGCGCCGTGGAGCTCGGCGAGCAGCACGGCGCCGGCGAGGTCGAGCTTCGTCTTCTTCAGCCTCGCTGCCGACAGGTCGACGCCGTCGAGGCTCGCCCCGCGCAGGTCGGTGCGGTCGAGCACCGTGTCGTGCAGGACCGCCCGGTCGAGGCGTGCGCGAGCAAGGGTGGTGAGGGTCAGGTCGCTCATCGAGAGGTCGGCCTCGCGCAGGTCGACGCCGGTGAGGTCGAGCCGCGAGAGGTTCGCGCCGCGGATCGTCACGCCGAGCCACGATCCGCCGATCACGGTCAGCGGTCGGAGCGTGCACTCGCTGAACACGGTGCCGACCAGCTTGCAGCCGTCGAGCGTCGCGTCGAAGAACGACGTACGCCGGAAGTCGCACCCGACGAACGCCGTCGCCCGGTGCGTCGAGGCGTTGAACCGCCCGCCGTGGAAGGTGCACCGCTCGAACGTCGCGCCCGACGTCGAGGCCTCGCTGAGGTCGACGTCGGTGAACGTGCAGTCGGTGAAGCGGGCGGCGCCGAGGTCGTCGCCGTACCAGTCGTCACCGCGGAAGTGTCGGTTCAGGTGGGGGTGGCCGTCGGCTGTCAGGGGGTCGGTCACGGCAGCAACCGTATCGGCGGGACGGCCGATAGGGTCGTCTCCGTGATCGCGTCCCACCAGCACCGCTTCATCTTCCTCAAGACCCGCAAGACCGCGGGCACGAGCGTCGAGATCGCGCTGTCGAAGGTGTGCGGACCGGACGACATCATCACCGAGATCAGCCCCGAGGACGAGGCGCTGCGCCAGGCCGCCGGCGGCCGTCCGCCGCAGAACTTCGAGTCGCCACCGCTCGCGCGCAAGGCGTACAACCACATGGGCGCCAAGGCGGTCCGCGACCTGGTCGGTGCGGAGACGTTCGCCGACTACTTCACCTTTGCGATCGAGCGCAACCCGTGGGACGCGGTCGTCTCGCTCTACTTCTGGAAGTACAAGGACCGCGACGAGCTGCCGGACTTCGAGGCCTATGTCCAGGAGATCTGGATCGAGCAGCTCGCCAACAACCGCCGGCTCTACCGCATCCGCGGCGAGATGGCGCTCGACCGCGTGCTCCGCTACGAGGCGCTCGACGCCGAGCTGGGCGACGTCTGGTCGCAGCTCGGCCTGCCCGGCTCGCCCGACCTTCCGCGCGCCAAGGGCAATGCGCGCCCGGCCGGGCACTACCGCGAGCTCTACTCGCCGGAGTCCAAGCAGCGGGTCGCCGACGTCTTCGCCGACACGATCGAGGCCTTCGGCTACGAGTTCTGAGCCAGCAGCCGCTCGCACTCGGCGATCAGCCTCGCCCGCAGCGGTGCTCCTCGCTCGGCGAATGCACGCTGCGCCTCGACGTACGCCGCCTTGCCGTCGGGGGTCTCGATCCGGATCGGCTCGAAACCGAGGTCCGCGAGGTCGTACGGCGCCGCGCGCATGTCGAGCACGCGGATCTCGCGGGCGAGCTCGAAGCAGTCGGCGACCAGGTCGCTCGGCACCATCGGCGTGAGCCGGAACGCGTGCTTGTAGAGGTCCATCCCGGCATGGAGGCAGCCCGGCTGCTCGAAGTCCGGACGGTCGTCCGGCCCGGGCTGGAGAGTGTTGAGCGAGCGCGCGGTCGGGGTGAAGAACCGGAAGGCGTCGAAGTGCGAACAGCCGATCCGGTGCGACTCGACGACGGCGTCGGTGCCCTCCTGGCCCAGTCGGAGCGGCCAGTCGTGACGCGTGCCGTGCTCGGCCGACCGGTGCACCATCGCCCACTCGTGCAGGCCGAAGCAGCCGAGCTGGGGCGTTCGCCCGGCGGTCGCGGCCAGCAGCGTGCGCAGCTGTCGGAGGAGCGGCGCCTGCGAGGTGACGTACGCCGCCGAGACACGGGTCGAGCGCGCGGCTCCGTGTCGACCACGACCGGCTGCGCTCTCGACCTGTTCGTAGCCCTTGAGGCCCGCGTGGTCGGAGGCGTCCTCGAGCCCGACCCCGAAGCCCGGGTGCCAGCGGCGCAGCTGCGCGGGGCGGTGGGAGTAGTAGGTGAAGAGGAAGTCGTGGACCGGGTGCGAGACCTTCTCCGCGCGGCGGGCGAGGTGCGGCTCGACGAAGGCGTCGACGCGGGCGGCGTGTGCCTCGGCGCGTGGACGCCACTCGGCGGCGGGCAGGACCTTCACTGCTCCGAGGCTAGTGCGTGGGCACGCTGAGGCGGACACTGACGAGATGATCGATCGCAGCGCCGGCCTGGACCGCGCCCACGCCCTGGCGCTCGAGTGGCTCGACTCCCTCGCCGAACGACCCGTGCCGCCCCGGCTCGACACCGACGGCGTCGCTGAACGCCTGGTCCGCGACCTCCCGGACGGGCCGACCGATCCCGCGACGGTCGTCGACGAGCTTGCAGCAGCGTGCGACCCCGGCCTGACCGCGATGCCCGGCGGCCGGTTCTTCGGGTTCGTGATCGGCGGCACCCATCCCGCCTCCCTGGCCGCCGACTGGCTGGTGAGCGCGTGGGACCAGAACTCCGGACTGCGTGTGCTCACGCCCGCCCACTCGGCGATCGAGGAGCTCACCGAGACCTGGCTGCTCGACCTGCTCGGTCTCCCCGCCGACAGCGCGGTCGGCTTCGTCACCGGCGGCACGATGGCCAACTTCACCTGCCTCACCGCGGCCCGCGACGAGGTGCTGCGCCGCCACGGCTGGGACGTCGCCACGCAGGGCCTCGTCGGCTCACCGGGCGTACGCGTCCTCGTCGGCGCCGAGCGGCACGACACCATCGACCTGGCGCTGCGCTACCTCGGGCTGGGCGCGCCCGAGCCGGTGGCCGCCGACGACCAGGGCCGCATCGAGGCCGCCGCCCTCACGGCCGCGCTCGAGGCGGGCGACGGCAGACCCACGATCGTGTGCCTCCAGGCCGGCAACGTGCACTCGGGCGCGTTCGACCCGTTCGTCGAGACCATCGCTGCGGCCCACGACGCCGGCGCGTGGGTCCACGTCGACGGAGCGTTCGGGCTCTTCGCCGCGGCCTCGCCGGACCGGCGCCACCTGACGACCGGCTACGACGCCGCCGACTCGTGGGCGACGGATGCGCACAAGACCCTCAACGTCCCGTACGACTGCGGCCTCGCGATCGTCCGCGACCGGGCGGCCCTCCGCGCGGCGATGGGGATGCACGGCGACTACCTGATCTTCGACGCGGCGGGGGAGCCGATGGACAAGGTCCCGGAGATCAGCCGGCGGGGTCGGGCGTTCCCTGTCTGGGCAGTGCTGCGCTCGCTCGGTCGCGACGGGGTGGCGGCGCTGGTCGACGGCTACTGCACGCACGCGCGCTCCTTCGCCGACGGGATCGCCGCCATCGACGGGGCGGAGGTGCTCAACGACGTCGAGTTCACGCAGGTGTGCGCGGTCTTCGGCGACGACGACGCCACCCGCGCTGTCGTCGCGGCGATGCTCGCGGACGGCACGGCCTGGACCACCGGCTCGCGGTGGCGCGGCCGCGCCGTGCTCCGGGTCAGCGTCAGCAACTGGTCGACGACCGCGGCCGACGTCGACGCCGCTCTCGATGCGCTGGGGCGTGCGGCCAGTCGTTAGGGTCGCTCCATGCGCATCTGCAGGTTCAGCACGGGCGAAGAGCCGCGCTTCGGCGTCGTCACCGGCGACGTCGACGAGTTCGGCCAGCCCGCCGACGACTCCATCATCGTGCCCCTCACCGGCGACCCGCTCTACGTGGGCATCAAGCTCATGGACGAGGAGCTCAAGCTCAGCGACGTACGACTCCTCGCGCCGGTGATCCCGCGCAGCAAGGTCATCGGGATCGGCCGCAACTACGCCGCCCACGCTGCCGAGATGGGCAACGACCTGCCCGCCGAGCCGCTGATGTTCCTCAAGCCCAACACGTCCGTGGTCGGTCCGGGCGACCCGATCTTCTACCCGCCGCAGACCTCGAACCTCCACTACGAGGGCGAGCTCGCCGTGGTCATCGGCCGCATCTGCCGTGACGTCCCCGCCGAGCAGGCGACCGACGTGATCTTCGGCTACACGATCGCCAACGACGTGACCGCCCGCGACCTGCAGAAGTCCGACGTGCAGTTCACCCGGTCCAAGGGCTTCGACTCGTTCTGCCCGGTCGGGCCGTGGATCGAGACCGACCTCGACCCGCAGGCGTTCATCGACGGCCGCGCGGTGCAGACCTACCTCAACGGCGACGTCGTCCAGGACGGCTCCACCGCCGACATGATCTTCGACATCCCGACCCTCGTCGCGCACGTCTCCTCGGTGATGACGCTCCTGCCCGGCGACCTGATCCTCACCGGCACCCCCGCGGGTGTCGGCCCGATGCAGGTCGGCGACGAGGTCGAGATCTCGATCGCCGGCATCGGCGCCCTGACCAACCCCGTCGCCCTCCGCACCTCGAACCCCGGAAGCTGAGCACCTCTCATGTCCTCGCCCGTCCGCGTCCGTTTCTGTCCCTCGCCCACCGGCTCGCCGCACGTCGGCCTGGTCCGCACGGCCCTGTTCAACTGGGCCTTCGCGCGCCACCACGGCGGCCAGATCGTCTTCCGGATGGAGGACACCGACCGCGAGCGCAGCACGCAGGAGTCGTACGACGCCATCCTCGAGCTGTGGCGCTGGCTCGGGCTCGACTGGGACGAGGGCATCGAGGTGGGCGGCCCGCACGGGCCCTACAAGCAGAGCGAGCGCGGTGACATCTACCGCGACGTGCTCGCGCAGCTGCGCGACTCGTCCTACTCCTACGACTGCTTCTGCACCAACGACGAGGTCACCGCCCGCCGCCAGGCGTCGGGCTCGAAGATGCAGGGCTACGACGGCTTCTGCCGCGACCTGTCCGACGAGCAGCGCGCCGCCTTCGAGGCCGAGGGCCGCGCACCGATCGTGCGGTTCCGGATGCCCGACGGCTCGATCACGTGGGACGACGCGGTCCGCGGCGACATCACCTTCGAGACCGAGAACGTCCCCGACTTCGCGCTCTCGCGCGCCAACGGCGACCCGCTCTACACCCTGGTCAACCCGATCGACGACGCGCTGATGGAGATCACCCACGTCCTGCGCGGCGAGGACCTGCTCTCCAGCACCCCGCGCCAGCTGGCGCTGTTCGAGGCGCTCGTCGCGCTCGGCATCGCCAAGGAGGTGCCGACCTACGGCCACCTGCCCTACGTCATGGGCCAGGGCAACAAGAAGCTCTCCAAGCGCGACCCCGAGGCGCACGCGCTGGCCTACCGCGAGCAGGGCTTCCTGCCCGAGGGCCTGCTCAACTACCTCGCGCTCCTCGGCTGGGCGATCGCCGCCGACCGCGACATCTTCTCGCTCGAGGAGATGGTCGAGGCGTTCGACATCAAGGACGTCAACCCCAACCCCGCGCGCTTCGACCTGAAGAAGGCCGAGGCCATCAACGCCTCGCAGATGCGTCTGCTCACCACCGACGACATCACCCACCGCGCGCTGCCCTTCCTCAAGGAGGCGGGCGTCGTGAGCGACCCGGTCACCGACGCGGACGCGCAGCTCCTCGAGCTGGCGATGCCGCTGGTCGCCGAGCGGATCAACAAGCTCACCGAGGCCGCACCGATGCTGGGCTTCCTCTTCGTCGACGAGGCGCACTTCGTCCGCGATGCCGACGACGTCGCCAAGCTGCTCGACGAGACCGGGCGCGGCGTCGTCCAGGCGTCGTACGACGCGCTGGCGGGGCTGCACGAGTGGTCGACGGCGGCCATCGAGGAGGCGCTGCGCGTGGCGCTGATCGAGGGCATGGAGCTCAAGCCGCGGGTGGCCTTCGGGCCCGTCCGCGTGGCGGTCACCGGCAAGCGGATCAGCCCGCCGTTGTTCGAGTCGATGGAGCTGCTGGGTCGCGAGCGGAGCCTGGCGCGGCTCCAGTCCGCCGTGGCCTGAGACCGTCGCGATGACCACTCCGCTTCCGCCCGACTTCCGACCGCAGTACCACCAGCTGCACCGGGTCGGGCGCCCGGGCGAGTGGCGTTCGATCGTGGGCGCACTGGTGCTCCTGCTGCTCGTGTTCGCCGTCGTCCCGCTCGTCGTAGGGGGACTCTTCTTCGCCGGCCTGGTGGCGGCCGGCTACAGCGGCGCCGACGCAGGCGCGGTGCTGGACCTGACGGCCGAGGCCACGCCGGCCGGCCTGGCGCTCCTCAACATCGTGATCGCCGCCGCGATCCCGCTCACCTTCGCGATCACCTGGTGGTTCCACCGGTTGAAGCCGCGGTGGGTCTCGTCGGTGCGTCCGCGGCTGCGCTGGGGCTACCTGCTGGTCTGCCTCCCCCTCGCCGTCGTCGCGCTCATCGCGTCGCTGGGCGTCGGCCTCCTGCTGCCCCTGTCGCCGGGGGAGTCGCCGGTCGGCGGGGTCAACGAGTTCACGTCGCGCACCCGCGACTTCCTCCTCGTGATCCTGCTGCTCACCCCCCTGCAGGCTGCCGGCGAGGAGTACCTGTTCCGCGGCTACCTCACCCAGGCATTCGGCTCGCTGCGCGTGTCCCGGCGTACGTCCCAGGTGCTCGCGGTGCTCGGGCCGGCGCTGATCTTCGCCCTCTTCCACGGCTTCTCCCAGGCCCCGCCGGTCTTCTTCGACCGCTTCGCCTTCGGCGTCGTCGCCGGGATCCTGGTGATCCGTACGGGCGGCCTCGAGGCCGCGATCGCGATGCACGTCCTCAACAACTTCCTCGCCTTCGGCCTCGCCCTGGCCTTCGGAGACCTCACCACCGCGCTCAACGCGACAGGCGACAGCAGCTGGTGGATGATCCTCTCCACCCTGACCCAGTCGCTGGTCTACCTCGGACTCGCCACGTGGGTCGCGAAGGCCATGGGACTGGCGAACACGGGTCCGCCGGTGGGCGGAGTGCCGGCGGTCGGCGCCGCCGGGTCCAGCTCGGGAGGGCCCGTTTTGGATGCCCCCGCGCCTCGCGTGTAACGTTCGGGGTCGGTTCTGCAAGGGACCGACGTGGTGGTCAGGGCAGTCGCAGCGACTGAACTGATACCCCCATGGGGTATGGTGTAATTGGCAACACGGCTGGTTCTGGTCCAGTTGTTCTAGGTTCGAGTCCTAGTACCCCAGCGAGATCCGGTCCTCCGGGACGGGATTTTGTGCGGCTCTCCATCGTTCGATAGAGTTTCGCCCGCTGCTTCCGAGCAGCACCTGCAAGCCCCCGTCGTCTAGCGGCCTAGGACGTCGCCCTCTCACGGCGGTAACGCCGGTTCAAATCCGGTCGGGGGTACTCACGCAGAAACGAAGGGCCCGGTCCTCTGGACCGGGCCCTTCGTCGTGTCCTGGATCAGGCTGGCTTGACCGCCAGCACCGCGCACTCGGCGCCGAGCAGGATCCGCTGCGCGACGCTGCCCATGAGCAGCTTGCCGACGGGCGTACGCCGTCGGAGGCCGATCACGACCAGGTCGGCCGACACGTCGGCAGCCACCGCCAGCACCTGGTCGCCGACGTCGGCGCCCATCGAGCGGCGTACGTCGACCTCGATCCCGGCGCCGCCGAGGTCCGCCACCAGTGCGGCGACCTGGTCCTCGTCCGCGTAGCGCTCGTCGACGAGGGCGTCGCCGCGGGTGGCGTTGACCACCACGATGCGACCCTCCCGGAGCTTCGCCTCCTCGATGCCGCGCCGGAGCGCGGCCTCACCGAACTCGTCGGGCGTCCAGCCCACCACGATGGTCGTCATCGCACCTTCTCCTCTTCCTCGGTCCGGTCGAAGGCGATGCCCTCGTCCACGGCCACTGCCGCGGGTGCCGGGCGGATCCTGCGGAGCGCGAGCGGGGCGGCGGCAGCGACCGCGACGATCACGTAGATGATCACGGCCAGCGGTTCGCTCCACAGGGCAGAGACCTCGCCACCGGAGATCGCCATCCCCTCGCGCAGCTTGAGCTCCATCAGCGGCCCGAGGATCACGCCGAGGATCAGCGGCAGCACCGGGATGGCGAACCGTCGCATCATCAGGCCCATCAGGCCGAGCACCAGGAGCACGAGCAGGTCGAAGGCCTCCAGGTTGGTGGCGTACGCGCCGAGCGTGGCGAAGAACAGGATCCCGGCGTAGAGCTGGGGGCGGGGGATCCGGAGCAGCTTGGCCCACAACGGTGCCAGCGGCAGGTTGAGGACCAGCAGCAGGACGTTGCCGATCAGCAGGCTGGCCAGCAGCGCCCACACCAGCTCGGGCTGGTCGGTCATCAGGCTCGGACCGGGCTCGATGCCGTAGCCCTGAAGGGCGGCGAGCATCACCGCGGAGGTCGCGGTGACCGGCAGGCCGAGGGCCAGCAGGGGCACGAAGGTGCCGGCGGCCGAGGCGTTGTTGGCCGCCTCCGGGCCGGCGACGCCCTCGATGGCACCGCGACCGAACTCGTCGTTGCCACGTCGCACGGCCAGCTTCTTCTCGGTCACGTAGGAGAGGAACGTCGGGATCTCCGCGCCGCCGGCAGGCAGGGCACCGAACGGGAAGCCGAACACGGTGCCGCGCAGCCACGGACCCCACGAGCGCTTCAGGTCGTTGCCGCTCAGCCACGGCTGGCCCACCGGGATGACCCGCACCGGGCTGCGGCGCAGGTGCGCGGCGACCCAGAAGGCCTCACCGAGGGCGAAGATGCCGACCGCCACCACGACGATGTCGATGCGCCCTGCGAGCAGCGGCTGGTCGAAGCTCAGCCGGGTCTGACCGGTGTTGAGGTCGAGCCCGACGAGGCCGATGGTGAGGCCGAGGAACAGGGCGATGAACCCGCGCAGCGGCGATCCGCCGAGCACGCTGGTGACGCTCACCATGGCGAGCACCATCAGGGCGAAGTACGACGGGGCGCCGAGCTCGACGGCCACCGACGCGAGCGCCGGGGCGAAGAAGACCACCAGCAGCGTGCCGATGGTCCCGGCGATGAAGGATCCGATGGCGGCGGTGGCCAGGGCCTGGGACGCCCGTCCGGCCTTGGCCATCAGGTTGCCCTCGAGCGCCGTCATCACCGACGCCGACTCACCGGGGGTGTTGAGCAGGATCGCGGTCGTCGAGCCGCCGTACATCCCGCCGTAGTAGATGCCGGCGAACATGATGAACGCCGGGATCGGGTCGAGTCCGTAGGTCACCGGCAGCAGCAGCGCCACTGCCATCGCCGGGCCGATGCCGGGCAGCACGCCGACGAACGTGCCGAGGAGCACGCCGATCGCGGCGAAGAGCAGGTTCTGCGGGGTGAGGACGGCACCGAAGCCGTCCATCAGCAGTCCGAGGTTGTCCATCAGAGCACCCCGTCCAGGATCCCGGCGGGAAGGATGACGCCCAGTCCCTCGTGGAAGAAGTACCAGCTGCTCACCGACAGCACGAGGCCGACGACGAGGTCGCGCACCAGGGTGCGGCTGCCGAGCGCCCAGGCCGAGCCGACGAAGAGCAGTGCGCCGCTGATGGCCCAGCCGATGAACGAGACCGTCAGCGCGGTGAAGAGCAGCACACCGACGAGCTTGGCGACGGTGAGCCAGTCGGCGGGGTGCCGCAGGTCGACGTCCTCGCCTCCCTCGGCCTCGGGCACGTTGCCGCGCAGGGTGGCCAGCACGAGCAGCACGCCGAGTGCGACCGTGACCCCGCCGATGACGTAGGGGAAGAACCGCGGCCCGACCGGGTCGCCGAAGCCGATCCGCAGCGTCGTGGCGTCGTAGACGGTGTAGGCGCCGACCACGACGAGCAGCGCGGCGAGGCCGAGCTGCGCCATGTCGCGGTCGGGCGCCGCGGGCGGAGGGGCGTCAGGTGTCTGACGGGTGGTGTCCAGTGATGTGCTCACAGCAGGTCCAGCTCCTCGAGGGTGGTGGCGACGCGCTCGTCCTGCTCCTGCAGGAACGTCGAGAAGTCGTCGCCGGTCTTGAACTCGTCGATCCAGCCGTTGTCCTCGAGGGCCTGCTGCCACTCGGGGGTGTCGTGCATCTCCTCGAGCATCGCGATCAGCTCGTCGCGTCGCTCGTCGCTGATGCCGGGAGGGGCGAAGACGCCGCGCCAGTTGGTGAAGACCAGGTCGATGTCGGCCTCGGTCAGGGTCGGCGCATCGCTGATGCCCTCGCCCTCGAGCCGCTCCTCGCCGGAGACCGCGAGCAGGCGCAGCTCGTCCGGAGGACAGCTGTCCGGTGAACTCGCCGACGCCGGAGAAGCCGACGTCGATCTTGTTGCCGAGCAGCGCGCTGGTCAGCGGTCCGCCGCCGTCGTACGGGACGTAGCGGACGTCGCGGGCGTCGATGCCGACCGCGGTGGCCAGCTGCATCGGGAAGAGGTGGTCCGGGCCGCCGGGGGAGGAGCCACCGCCGACGACGATCGAGCCCGGGTCGTCCTTCCAGGCCGTCACCAGGTCGTCGATGGTCTCGTAGGGCGAGTCGGCCGGGACCAGCACGCCCTCCTGGTCCTCGATCACCTGGGCGAGCGGGGTGGCGTCATCGAGCTTGTAGGGGGCGCCGAAGGAGTAGAGCGAGCCGACGACGCCGAGGCCGGCCGTCATCATGGTGCGCTCGTCGCCCACGGCGTTCATCAGGCGCGTCATCGCGACAGAGCCGCCGGCGCCGATGACGTTGGTGACCTCGAACGATCCGCCGGTGATGTCACCGTTCTCCATGACCGCGACCGCAGCGCGGCCGGTCTGGTCGTAGCCGCCGCCGGGGCTGTTGGGGATCAGCATCGTCATGTCGTCGCTCTGGGCGCCGCGGGTGACCCCGCAGCCGGTGGCCAGGAGCAGCGCGCTGCTGAGCGCCACGAGCGTGGCGATCGAGCGCCTCGTCGTTGGACGCAACATGTGGTCTCCGATCTCTTCTCCGTACGTCTGTCCGTACGTCTGTCGCAACGGCCCGGAGGGACCGCTCCCGACGATGGTGGAGACTGCGTGTGGTGCTCGTCACGCTTGCGCAAGCAATGGAGGTTCTGGAACTTGTGGTCACGCTCGCGGCTCTGGCCGGCGACCCTCGCCGGTCAGTTCCTCGTCCTGCAGCTGACGGTGCTCCTGGTGGTCGTCGCGGTCGCCAGCGTCGTCTCGGTCCAGCAGAGCGACGCCGACTTCCGTCAGACGCGAGGCGCACGGCTGCGGGCCGCCGCCGAGTCGATGGCCAACATCCCTGCCGTGCGGCAACCGTTCCTCAAGGGCGAGGTGGCGGACCGGCGGGCGTCGCTGACGTCGTACACCCAGCAGGTCCGGACCAGGGTGCAGGCGAGCGGCGTCTACCTCACCGATCCTGACGGCGTCGTGCTGGTCAGCAGCGACTTCGCGGGCCGCGAGCGCCGGATCGACCTGACCGACAGCACCGTCCAGCGGCTACGGACCTGGACCGGTGACGTCGACGACTTCGGCACGCCGTCCATCGCGGCGCAGGTCCCGATCATCAACCGCGGCGGTGACCTCGTCGGCATCGCGATGGTGGCCGAGGAGTACCCGACGTGGGGCGAGCGCGCCCGCAGCGTGCTGCCCGACCTGGTGACGTTCGCGGGGCTCGGCCTGGGTCTGGGCATGGCCGGGGCCTTCCTGCTCTCGCGCCTCATCCGTCGGCGTACGCGTGGCCTCGAGCCTGCTGCCATCGCGGCCCTGGCCGACCAGCGCGAGGCGCTGCTGCACTCGATCCGGGAGGGCGTCTTCGCGGTCGCGGACGACGGCACGCGTCACCGTCATGAGTGACAGCGCGCGCGAGCTGATCGGCCTGGGCGGGGACGTCGAGGGCCGACGCGTCGAGCGACCTCGACGTCGATCCCGCGGTGCGTGGCCTCATCGCCGACGACGCCGAGATCCGCGACCAGGTGGTGGTGCTCGGCGACCGGGTGCTCGTCGTCAACCGCAACCCCGTCCTCGAGCGAGGACGTCGCGTCGCGACCGTGACCACCCTGCGCGACCGCACCGAGCTGCTCGCCCTCCAGAGCGAGCTCAGCGCACGCGAGTCGATCACGAACACGCTGCGCGCGCAGACCCACGAGTTCCACAACCAGCTCCACACCATCTCCGGCCTGGTGCAGCTCGGGGAGTACGACGAGGTGTCACGGCTGGTGGGCACGTTGAGCCGCCGTCGTGCGGAGATCTCCGACGCCGTCCTCGCCCACGTCGAGGACCCCGCTGTCGCGGCGCTCCTGATCGCCAAGACCAGCCTGGCCGCCGAGCGGGGCGTCGACCTGGCGATCGCCGCAGGCAGCGACCTGCCGCGCCTGGACCCCGAGTCGTCGACCGACGTCGGCACGGTGCTCGGCAACCTCGTGGACAACGCGGTCGACGCGTCGGTGTCGGTCGGCGGGACCACGGTCGAGGTCGGACTCCGGCTCGACGACGCCACGGTCCACCTGGCCGTGGCGACACCGGTCCGGGGGTGCCGGCCGACCAGGTGGGCGAGATCTTCCGGCGCGGCTGGAGCTCCAAGGAACCGACGGTCGGAGGGCGGGGTGTCGGGCTCGCGCTGGTGCAGGTCGTCTGCGAGCGTCGGGGCGGCGCGGTCACCGTACGAGCGGGCGACGACGGCACCGGCGCGGTCTTCGAGGCCGATCTGCCAGGTGTGGTGCCCGGAGTGGAGGTCGGATGAGCACGGGAGCGGACGAGGTCTCCGTCCTGATCGTCGACGACGACTTCATGGTGGCGCGCATCCACACGCAGTTCGTCGAGCGGACGCCCGGCTTCACCGTGGTCGGCGTCGCCAGCAACGGCCAGGCCGCCCTCGACGACGTGGCGCGGCTGCGACCGGATCTCGTGCTGCTCGACGTGCACCTTCCCGACATCACCGGCATCGAGGTCCTGCGGCGGCTCCGGGCCGGCGGCGACCACGTCGGGGTGCTCATCGTGACCGCGGCCCGCGAGGCCGACACGGTGCGTGCCGCGGCATCCGGGGGAGCGGCGCACTACCTCGTGAAGCCGTTCGACTACGACGACCTGCGGGTGCGGCTCGAGTCGTTCCGCACCGCGCACCTGGCCCTCTCCGGGTCGGGCGCACCCGGACAGCAGGACATCGACGCCGTGTTCGGCGGCCGCGGCCCCGGGCGCCGCGACCGCACTGCCCAAGGGGCTCAGCCCGGAGACCGCCGACTCCGTCGAGGCCGCGCTGCGCGGAGCGGGCGAGCTGTCCGCGGCCGAGTGCGCCGACGCCGTCGGCATCTCGCGCGTCTCCGCCCGGCGCTACCTCGAGCACTTCGTCGCGCGCGGCTCGGCCGTCGTGCGCCTGCAGTACGGGGGCGCCGGACGGCCCGAGCGTCGCTATCGGACCATTCCCTGACGCACGTCCGAAATCCGCTGACCGCCGTGTCTGTTTTCCGCTGGTACGTCGATCGGGTCGACGTCACACTGGACGCATGACGCCGACCGGACACCTCGACACGGAGGCCTGCTACCGCGCGGTCCAGAGCAAGGACCGCCGCTTCGACGGGGTCTTCTACACCGCGGTCCGCACCACCGGGATCTACTGCCGCCCCTCGTGCCCGGCGCGCACGCCGGCGGCCGTCAACGTCAGCTTCCACCCCACGGCTGCCAGTGCGCACGCCGCCGGCTACCGCGCCTGCAAGCGCTGCCTGCCCGACGCGACGCCGGGCAGCCCCGAGTGGGATGTCGCCGCCGATGTCGCCGGCCGCGCGATGCGGCTGATCGCCGACGGGCTGGTGGACCGCGAAGGGGTGGACGGGCTGGCCCGGCGGGTCGGCTACACGCCACGCCACCTCGGCCGCGTGCTCACCCAGGAGCTCGGCGCCACGCCGCTCTCACTCGCGAGGGCGCGTCGTGCGCAGAGCGCCCGTGTGCTGATCGAGACCACGGACCTGCCGCTGACCGACGTCGCGTTCGCGGCCGGCTTCTCCAGCGTCCGCCAGTTCAACGAGACGCTCCGTGAGATCTACGCCGCCTCGCCCAGCGAGCTGAGGGGCCGACGGACAGGCGTGGCATCCGGAGGTGCCGTCTCGATGCGGCTGCCGGTGCGGACGCCCTTCGCCGGGCGCAGGCTGCTCGACTTCCTCGCCTTCCACCTGGTGCCAGGGGTCGAGGTCGCGGCCCCCGGGTGGTATGCCCGCACGCTCGACCTGCCCCACGGGCCGGGCACCGTCCGGCTGGAGCTGGCGGACATCCCGGCCGGGCCCGGCACCGCGTCGGTGCGTGCCGAGTTCTGGCTCGACGACCTGCGCGACACGGCTGCCGCCAGCGAACGCGTACGCCGGCTGCTGGACGCCGACTGCGACCCACGGGCCGTCGACGAGCACCTCGGTGCGGATCCCGCGCTCGGTGACCTCGTCCGGCTGACTCCCGGTCTGCGGGTCCCGGGACAGGTCGACGGCGACGAGACCGCCGTGAGGACGGTCATCGGCCAGCAGGTCAGTGTGGCCGGGGCGCGCACCGTCGCGGGTCGCATCGTCGCCGAGCACGGTCGGCGGGTGGCCTCGCCGCTGCCCGGACTGACCCACCTCTTCCCCGACGCTGCCACGCTGGCGGAGGTCGATCCCCAGAGCCTGCCGATGCCGCGGGCGCGGGGGAGGGCCCTGGTCGGGCTCGCATCCGCCCTCGCGGACGGGACGGTGGTCCTGGACCGCGGCCCCGATCGCGACGACGTACGCCGCTCGCTGATGGCCTTGCCCGGCATCGGTGCCTGGACTGCCGACTACGTCGCGATGCGAGCCCTCGGGCACCCCGACGTCTTCCTGCCCACCGACCTGGCCGTGCGCAAGCAGCTCGCTGGTCTGGGAGGCTCGGCCGACACCGAGCGGTGGCGGCCCTGGCGCTCCTACGCCCTGATGCACCTGTGGAACCCCTTGATGCCTGACACACCCGCTCCGAAGGAGAACTGACATGTGGACCGTGATGCCCTCGCCGATCGGCGACCTGCGCATCGTCGAGCGGGACGGCTCGATCGTCGCGATCGAGTTCTCGCCGTTCAAGCAGGCCGTCGACGGGCGCCCACTCGGGGCCAGGTCGGACGACCAGCCCGTGCTGGTCGAGACGGTGCGCCAGCTGACGGCGTACTTCGACGGCACGCTGACCGACTTCGACCTCCCGCTCGCCGCCGTCGGCACCGAGTTCCAGCACCGTGTCTGGGACCAGCTGGTCAAGATCCCCCACGGCGAGACCGCGTCCTACGGCGAGGTCGCCGGCCGGCTCGGCATGACCAACGCGGCCTCCCGCGCGGTCGGCCTGGCCAACGGCCGCAACCCGATCCCGATCGTGGTTCCCTGCCACCGCGTCATCGGCGCCAACGGGACGTTGACGGGGTACGCCGGTGGGCTGGAGCGCAAGCAGCAGCTGCTCGAGCTGGAGCAAGACGCACTCTTCTAGGAGCCGACAGGCCGAGGTCGCTACTCAGCCGCGGCGCGGCGCAGCGACTCGGAGAGCCGGTCGGCGGCCGCGAGGACGGCGGGTGCGTGCATCCGGCCCGGCTGGCGGGAGAGCCGCTCGAGCGGTCCGGAGACGGACACCGCGGCGATCACCTTGCCGCCGGGGGAGCGCACGGGCGCCGACACGGACGCGACACCCTGCTCACGCTCGCCCACGGACTGCGACCAACCACGGCGGCGGATGCCGGAGAGGGCGGTGGCGGAGAAGGCGGCGTTCTGCAGGCCGCGGTGCATCCGCTCCGGGTCCTCCCAGGCGAGCAGGATCTGGGCGGCCGAACCGGCGTTCATCGTCAGCTGCGAGCCGACGGGGATCGTGTCGCGCAGACCGGACGGGCGCTCGGCCGCGGCGACGCAGACGCGGTGCTCGCCCTGGCGCCGCCACAGCTGGGCGGACTCGCCGGTGATGTCGCGCAGCCGGGCGAGCACGGGGCCCGCGGAGGCCAGCAGGCGGTCCTCACCGGCAGCAGCCGAGAGCTCGGAGAGCCGCGGTCCGAGCACGAAGCGGCCCTGCATGTCGCGTGCGACGAGGCGGTGGTGCTCGAGCGCCACCGCGAGTCGGTGGGCGGTCGGCCGCGCCAGTCCGGTGCCGGCGACGAGACCCGCGAGGGTGGCCGGTCCGGCCTCGAGGGCGGCGAGCACGAGGGCGGCCTTGTCGAGCACGCCGACGCCAGATCCGTTGTCCATATACCGATATTGTCATCTCAGGGAGTGGGATGCAAGCGTTAGTCTCGATCCCGCACCAGAGAAGTCCGGCACAGAGAAGGAGATCGCACCATGGGCAAGACCCTGTCCGAGAAGGTCTGGGACGAGCACGTCGTCCGCAGCGCGTCCGGAGAGCCCGACCTCCTCTTCATCGACCTCCACCTCCTGCACGAGGTGACGTCGCCGCAGGCCTTCGACGGGCTCCGCCTCGCCAACCGTACGGTCCGCCGCCCTGACCTCACCCTCGCGACCGAGGACCACAACGTCCCGACGATCGACTGGGACAAGCCGATCGCCGACCCCGTCTCCCGTACGCAGGTCGAGACACTGCGCAAGAACTGCGCCGACTTCGGCGTCCGCCTCCACCCGCTCGGCGACATCGAGCAGGGCATCGTCCATGTCGTGGGCCCGCAGCTCGGCCTCACCCAGCCGGGGATGACGATCGTGTGCGGTGACTCGCACACCTCGACGCACGGTGCCTTCGGCGCGATCGCGTTCGGCATCGGCACGTCCGAGGTCGAGCACGTGCTCGCCACCCAGACCCTCACCCAGGCCCGCCCGAAGACGATGGCCGTCACCATCAACGGCAGCCTGCCCGACGGCGTCACCGCGAAGGACATGGTGCTGACGCTGATCGCGCACACCGGCACCGG
The DNA here is from genome assembly GCA_963708875.1 of uncultured Actinomycetota bacterium. GTDB lineage: Bacteria > Actinomycetota > Actinomycetes > Propionibacteriales > Nocardioidaceae > Nocardioides. The sequence goes on along the minus strand of CAVPUL010000002.1, from coordinate 149,359 downwards.
CGGCGGTCAGGGCTACATCGTGGAGTACCGGGGCCAGGCCATCGAGGAGCTCTCGATGGAGGCCCGGATGACGGTCTGCAACATGTCGATCGAGTGGGGTGCCAAGGCCGGTCTGATCGCGCCCGACCAGACGACCTTCGACTACCTCGAGGACAAGCCGGAAGCACCGAAGGGCGCCGACTGGGACGCCGCCGTCGCGCACTGGAAGACCCTGCGCACCGACGACGATGCCGTCTTCGACGAGGTGATCGAGCTCGACGCCACCACGATGACGCCGTTCGTCACGTGGGGCACCAACCCCGGACAGGGCGCCCCTCTCGGGGCCACGATCCCGAGCCCCGACGACTTCGACGAGCCCAACGACAAGGTCGCCACCGAGAAGGCCCTGCACTACATGGGTCTCGAGGCCGGTACGCCGCTGCGCGAGGTCAAGGTCGACACGGTGTTCGTCGGCTCGTGCACCAACGGCCGCATCGAGGACCTGCGCCTCGCCGCGTCGATCCTCGAGGGGCGCCACGTCGCCGACGACACCCGTCTCCTCGTCGTGCCGGGCTCGGTGCGCGTACGCCTCGAGGCCGAGGCCGAGGGTCTCGACCAGGTCTTCCTCGCCGCAGGCGCCGAGTGGCGCGGGGCCGGCTGCTCGATGTGCCTCGGCATGAACCCGGACCAGCTGGAGCCGGGCGAGCGCAGCGCGTCGACCTCCAACCGCAACTTCGAGGGGCGGCAGGGCAAGGGCGGTCGTACGCACCTCGTGTCCGTGCCGGTCGCCGCCGCCACTGCCGTGCGCGGCACCCTCTCGTCGCCCGCCGACCTCTCGCCGATCGGAGCATGACCATGGATGCGTTCACCACCCACACCGGCGTCGGCGTCCCGCTGAAGCGCAGCAACGTCGACACCGACCAGATCATCCCGGCCGTCTACCTCAAGCGGGTGACGCGCACCGGCTTCGAGGACGGCCTGTTCGCTGCCTGGCGCAACGATCCCGACTTCGTCCTCAACGACCCGACGTACGCCGCAGGCTCGGTGCTCGTCGCGGGTCCCGACTTCGGCACGGGCAGCTCGCGCGAGCACGCCGTGTGGGCACTGCAGAACTACGGCTTCAAGGCCGTCATCTCCTCGCGCTTCGCCGACATCTTCCGCGGCAACTCCGGCAAGGCCGGACTGGTCGCGGCGCAGGTCGACGAGAAGGTCGTGCAGCGCCTCTGGGACTGGCTCGCCGACCACCCCGGTGGCGAGATCACCGTCGACCTCGAGAGCCGTACGGTCCGCGCGGGTGCCGGTGAGGACGCCGTCGAGGACTCGTTCGACATCGACGACTACACCCGCTGGCGGCTGCTCGAAGGCCTCGACGACATCGGGATCACCCTCGGCCACGACGACGCCATCACTGCCTTTGAGGGTGCCCGACCGGCCTGGAAGCCTGTCACTGCTTGAAAAAACCCCGCAAATAGGGTCGATGGTGATTGTCCTCACCCTCCCATGTGCCTAGCGTGCGACGCAGAGGGTCGAGCACGAGCTCGACTTCCATGGTTCATTGGAAGGGAAGCTAGTGAACAAGACAGAACTCATCGATGCGCTCGCCGCTCGTTACGAGGGCAACCGCAAGCAGGCGGCCCACGCGCTGGAGTCGGTGCTGGACACCATCACGCGTGAGGTCGCCAAGGGCGAGAAGGTCGCGATCACGGGCTTCGGCTCGTTCGAGAAGGCCGTGCGCAACGCACGCTGGGTGCGCAACCCGCAGACGGGCGAGCGGATCAAGTCCAAGAAGAAGTCCGTGCCGAAGTTCTCCGCCGGCAAGGAGCTCAAGGACGTCATCTCGGGTGCGAAGAAGCTGCCGAAGCTGACCGCCGCGACGATGCCGAAGCCTCCCGCCAGCGTGCGCGCGGCTGCGGCTGCCGTGACGGGAGTCGCGACGAAGAAGTCGGCTCCGGCCAAGAAGGCTCCGGCCAAGACGGCAGCGCCTGCGAAGAAGGCGGCTCCGGCGAAGAAGGCCCCGGCCAAGAAGGCTCCCGCCAAGAAGGCACCTGCCAAGAAGGCGGCCCCCGCCAAGAAGGCACCTGCCAAGAAGGCCGCACCGGCCAAGAAGGCGGCACCGGCCAAGAAGGCCGCGGCCACGACCACGACGGCGAAGAAGGCCCCCGCCAAGAAGGCACCGGCCAAGAAGGCGCCCGCGAAGAAGGCTCCGGCCAAGAAGGCCGCCGCCAAGAAGTCCTGATCACGCAGCAGTCATCGAGGGCGGGTCACCCCACTGGGGTGGCCCGCCCTCGCCTGCATCCCCGGGTCTCTCGCCTGCAACGGCGTCGACCGGCGGACTCAGGCTCCGCTGGCCCGGGTGGTGTGCGGACCCACACCGCCGACGAGTGCGGCGCCGAGGTCGGCCAGGTCGTCGACGTCCGTCCGCACGCTGGTCGCGGCATCGCCCACCGCGACCGCACCGGCCTGTGCGTGCCGGTCCGCCGATCCCGGGCCGAACGCCGGCGCGAAGCGGTCGTGCGCGGCGGCGTACATCGTCGTGCCGACACCCGCGCGGTCGCGCACGTACGCCGCACGACCGGCCGCCACCTCGGTGACGGCCTCGGCCAGGACGCCGGCGAGCTCGTCGGGCCGGAGCCCCGGCAGGTCCGCGCAGAGCGCGACCGGGACCGCCGCCGGCCAACGGCGTACGACCTCCGCCGTTGCCTGGACGAGTGTCTCGTTGAGGTCCTCGCTGACACCGTCCGGCATCACCTCGGCGCCCAGGCCTCGGAGTGCACCGGCGAGGCGGAAGTCGTCGGTGACGACCAGGACCGCCTCGACGCCGGGGGTCGCGACGGCCGCGGCGACGGTGTCGAGGGCGAACGCCTCGGCGAGCTCGCGGCGCTGCTCGTCGGTGAGCCCGACGAGCCGGGACTTGCCGAACGCAGGCGGCTTCACGGGTACGACGACCACGCAGCGGACGGGGCTGACAGGGCCGGGGGCAGGTGCTGGAACGGGGGTGGACATCACCGTAGATCCTGCCATCCCGCATCAGCGCGGCGATGGCGTCCTGCGACCTCCCCGACCGAGTAGCCTGCTCGCGACGATGGAGCGTCGAGGCTGGAGCGTCGAGCACGGGTGCGAGCAGGGGAGAGGTGACGGGTGCGCGTCAGGAAGCTGGAGCAGGACCGCGGCTGGGCGATCACCGTCGCCGCGTCGATCCTCAAGCCGACGCTGCTCGCCGCCACCTCGCGCACCTGGATCGACGGCGAGAAGATCCCCGCCACCGGCGGTTGCATCGTCGCGATCAACCACGTCTCGCACATCGACCCGCTGCTGTCCGCGCACTTCATCTACGACCACGGTCGGCTGCCGCGCTACCTCGCGAAGTCGGGACTGTTCACCAACAAGGCGCTCGGTGGCTTCCTCGGCTCCGCCGGCCAGATCCCCGTCGAGCGGCTCAGCCGCAACGCCGTCGGCGCCTACGACGCCGCCGTCCGTGCCATCGGTGACGGCGAGTGCATCGTCATCTATCCCGAGGGCACGCTGACCCGCGACCCCGACCTCTGGCCGATGAAGGGCAAGACCGGCGCCGCCCGGATCGCCCTCGCCACCGGGTGTCCGGTGATCCCCGTCGGGCAGTGGGGTGCGCAGGAGGTCCTGCCGCCCTACACGAAGACGCCGCACCTGCTGCCGCGCAAGAACATCGTGATGAAGGCCGGCGACCCGGTGCGGCTCGACGACCTGGTGGCGCTGCCGCCGAGCCCGGAGACCACGGCCGAGGGCACGGACCGCATCATGGCTGCGATCACGGCGATCGTCGCCGACCTGCGGGGTGGGACCCCGCCCGCCGTCAGGTACGACCCGCGCGCCACCGGCGTACGAGAGATCGGCAACCCGGTCGAGGACCCCCGCAACCGTTCGAGGAAGAGGCGCAACCGATGACCGAGTCGAAGAGGAAGGTCGCCGTGTTCAGCGCCGGGTCGTGGGGCACCGCCTTCTCCCTGGTGCTGGCAGACGCCGGCAACGACGTGACCCTGTGGGCACGACGTGACGACGTCGTGGAGGCGATCAACGAGCGCCGGGAGAACACCGACTACCTGCCCGGCATCGAGCTGCCCCCGTCGATCAGTGCGTCCACCGACCCCGAGCAGGTCGCCGCGGACGCCGACGTCGTCGTGCTCACCGTCCCGTCGCAGAGCCTCCGCGACAACCTCACCGCGTGGGCGCCGATCATCCCCGAGAAGGCCACGCTGGTCTCGCTGATGAAGGGCGTCGAGCTCGGCTCGCTGATGCGGATGAGCGAGGTGATCCAGGAGGTCACCGACGCCTCGGCGCAGCGGATCGCCGTGATCAGCGGGCCCAACCTCGCCCGCGAGATCGCCCGCCGTGAGCCGGCCGCCTCCGTCGTCGCGTGCCTCGACGAGGACCGCGCCAAGGAGCTGCAGGCCATCACCCACGGCCCGAGCTTCCGGCCCTACACGTCCGTCGACGTGCTCGGCTGCGAGATCGGTGGTGCCTACAAGAACGTCGTGGGCCTCGCCGTCGGCATGGCCGTCGGCCTCGGCTTCGGCGACAACACCACCGCCTCCGTGATCACCCGCGGCCTCGCCGAGACCGCCCGCCTCGCGACCGCCCAGGGCGCCAACCCGCTGACCCTCATGGGCCTCGCCGGCCTCGGCGACCTCGTCGCCACCTGCTCCTCGCCGCTCTCGCGCAACCGTACGTTCGGCGAGCGACTCGGCCAGGGCATGACGACCGACGAGATCTACGCCTCGACCCGTCAGGTCGCCGAGGGCGCCAAGTCCTGCAAGTCGCTGCTCGCGCTCGCCGAGCGCACCGGCGTCGACGCCCCCATCGCAGCCGCCGTCGACGCCGTCGTCGACGGCCGGATGACCGCCCTCGACATGATGAACTCCTTCATCGCCCGCGACACGAAAGCGGAGACGGACTGAGGCCGTCTCGCCGTGGCTCAGCCCACGCACCCGTCCAGCGCGGCGCGGAGGTCGTCCCAGAGGTCCTCGACGTCCTCGATCCCGACGGAGAGCCGCACCAGGCCGTCGGGGATCGTCGCGGCCTCGGACTTCCAGCGGCGACGACGCTCGAGGGTCGACTCCACCCCGCCGAGCGACGTGGCGTGCACCCAGAGGCGGGTCTTGCGGCTGAGCAGGTCTGCGGCCATCTCGCCCTGGGCGAGCACGATGCTGACGATGCCACCGAACCCCGGGTAGCGGACCTCGGACAGCGCCGCGTGCTCGCCGAGGCGGCGGACGAGCTCCTGGGCGTTGGACTGGGCGCGCTCGACGCGCAGGTGCAGGGTGCGCAGGCCGCGCAGGGTCAGCCAGGCCTCGAACGTGCCGGGGATCGAGCCGATGAGGTCGCGCCGTCCCTTGAGCACGCCCCAGAGGTCGTCGTCACGGGTGATGATCGCGCCCATCTGCACGTCGGAGTGGCCGGCGAGGTACTTCGTGGCCGAGTGGACCACCATGTCCACCCCGTCCTCCAACGGGCGCTGGAGCAGGGGAGTGGCGAAGGTGTTGTCGACGACGACGTACGCGCCGGCCTCGTGCGCTGCGGCCGTGATCGCCGGGATGTCCGCGATCTCGAGGGCCGGGTTGGTCGGCGACTCGAGCCAGACCAGCGAGGCGTCGGCGCACGCCGCGATCACGGCATCGGTGTCGGTGACGTCGACCAGGTGCGCCTTCAGCCGGCCGCGTGACTCGAGGTCCGCGAGCTGCATGATCGTGCCGGTGTACGCGTGCTTGGGCACCACGACGGTCCCGTCCGCGCCGACCAGGTCGAGCACGGTCGCCACCGCGGCGAGGCCGGAGGCGAAGGTCAGGCAGCGTCCGCCCTCCAGCGCCCCGAGCGCGTCCTCGAGCGCCGTCCACGTCGGGTTGCCGTAGCGGCCGTACTCCACGTCACCGCCGGCGACGTACGTCGACGCCATCGTGATCGGCACGTTCAGCGGGGCATCCGGCGTCCGCTCCGGGCGACCGGCCGTGACGGCGATCGTGCCGGGCCTGAGGGGGGAGCCGGAACCCGGATCGGGAGGGGTGTCTGCAGCCATGCGCGCCAGCGTAGGTGGATAGGGTCGAGCTGATGAACGACACCTCCTCTGACAAGACCCCGGACCAGACCCGCAAGCCCCGCGTCGCCGTCGTCTTCGGCGGCCGCTCCTCCGAGCACGGCATCTCGTGCGTGACCGCGGGCAGCGTGCTGGCCGCGATCGATCGCGACGCGTACGACGTGGTGCCGGTGGGCATCGCCACCGACGGCCGGTGGGTGCTGGAGGTCGACGAGCCGGCTCGGCTGGCCATCCACGGCAACGACCTGCCCGAGGTCGACGCCGCGGGCTCCCCGGTCGCGTTGATGGGTGCCACGACCGGCACGGACCTCGTCGTCACCGAACCGTCGAGCGTCCCGTCCGTCATCGGCGAGGTCGACGTCGTCTTCCCGTTGCTGCACGGGCCGTGGGGCGAGGACGGCACCCTGCAGGGGATGCTCGAGATGGCGGGCGTGCGCTACGTCGGCTCGGGCGTGCTGGCCTCCGCGATCGGCATGGACAAGGCCTACATGAAGGTCGTGCTCCAGGCGGCCGGTCTTCCGGTGACGCCGGGCATCGTGGTCACCCGCAGCGAGTGGGAACAGGACCCGGTCGGCGTACGCACGCGCATCGAGGAGCTGGGCTTCCCGGCCTTTGCGAAGCCGGCCCGCGCCGGGTCGAGCATGGGCATCAGCAAGGTCCACGACGCGTCCGAGATCGAGGACGCCCTCGAGGAGGCCTTCGGCCACGACCCGAAGGTCCTCATCGAGCAGTCGATGGAGGGTGTGCGCGAGGTCGAGTGCGGCGTGCTCGGCACCCTCGAGGGACCGGCCGAGACGTCCCGGCCCGGAGAGGTCCGCACCGGCGGCGACCACGAGTTCTACGACTTCGAGGCGAAGTACCTCGCCGACCAGCACACCGAGATCGACATCCCCGCCGACCTCGACGCCGAGACCGAGCAGTCGCTGCGCGCGATGGCCGTGCGGGCGTTCGAGGCGCTGTCGTGCGAGGGCCTGGCCCGCGTCGACTTCTTCGTGATGCCCGACGGCTCGCTCGTCATCAACGAGCTCAACACCATGCCCGGCTTCACCCCGACATCGATGTATCCCCAGCTCTGGGCGGCCTCCGGGCTCACCTATCCCGAGCTGGTCGACCGGCTCGTGCAGCTCGCCCTGCGCCGCGACACCGGTCTGCGCTGAGGGCTCACAGGCAGGACAGGCCCGTGGCCAGGTGCTTCTTGAGCACCGGCGCCAGGTCCGCGAGGGCCTGGTCGATGCCGTCGGTGCGGTAGCGCGTCGGCACGAGCACCTCGACGTACGGCTTGAGGCTGAGGGCGATCGGCGTGACGTCGACGCCCAGGTCGCTGAGCTGGTCGTCGGTGACGTACCACCCGACGCCCTTGATCTCGCTGCACTCCGCCGTCGCCTCGTAGTCCGCCGGTTCGGGCACGCCGCAGGTGAGGACGTACGCCGGATCGCCCCAGGCCGCTCCCGGTCCACCGTCCGGGTCGACCGGGCGCCGCGGCTCACCGCCGACGGCGTCGGGCAGGTCCTCGACCAGCGCCTCGCAGGTCGCGCGATCGGCGGCGGAGAGGTCGTGGTCGTCGATCTCGACGTTGCCGGGGCTGCACGCCGCCAGCAGGGCGCACACGGCCGCGGACGCGACAACGCCCCGGACCCTCACGGGGCCGAGGCGTCGACGATGGGGCACGTGTCTCGTCAGATGGCGTCAGATGTGGACGACGGGGCAGGTCAGCGTGCGGGTGATGCCGTCGAGGTTCTGCACCTTCGACACCACGAGCTTGCCCAGCTCGTCGACGTTCTTGGCCTCCGCGCGGACGATCACGTCGTAGGGACCGGTGACGTCCTCAGCAAGGGTGACGCCACTGACCTGCGCGATGGCCTTGGCCACCTCAGCGGCCTTGCCGACGTCGGTCTGGATCAGGATGTAGGCCTGGACGACCATCGTGGACTCCTCGGTCTCGTTCATCGGGTGTGACCGGCACAACCTACCGCGCCACGCAGGCGTGCCGACAGGGGACGGGTGACTGTGGTCACGGCCCGGGTCTGGTGGGATGGACCCATGGCGACCGACCCCGACCCGACCCACGGTGAAACCCTCGGCGAGGCGGGCGAGTTCGGCCTGATCTCGCAGCTCGTGGAGGTCTTCGAGGGCGACGAGCACGTCCTGGTCGGACCCGGCGACGACGCGGCGGTGCTGCGGATCAAGCACGGGCACGTCGTGGTCTCCACGGACCTGATGGTCGAGGGCCGCCACTTCCGCCGCGACTGGGCCAGCGCGTCCGACGTGGGGCACCGGGCGGCCGCGCAGAACCTCTCCGACATCAACGCGATGGGCGGCACCGCACGCCACCTGACCATCGGCCTCGCGGCACCCGCCGACCTGCCCGTGTCGTGGGCGCTCGACTTCGCCCGCGGCTTCGCCGAGGAGTGCGCGAGCGTCGGGGCGACGGTCGTCGGCGGCGACGTCACCCGCGCCGACGAGATCGTCATCGCCGTCACCGTGCTCGGCCAGTGCACCCAGTCACCCGTGCTGCGCTCGGGCGCCGAACCCGGTGACGTGCTCGCGCTGGTCGGACGCCAGGGCTGGGCGGCGGGCGGGCTCGCGGTCCTCGGCCGCGGCTTCCGGTCGCCGCGTGTCCTCGTCGAGGCCTACCGCCGCCCGGAGCCGCCGTACGCCGCGGGCCGGCAGGCGGCCGAGGCCGGCGCGACTGCGCTCATCGACATCTCCGACGGCCTCCTCGCCGAGGCCGGCCACCTCGCCGACGCGAGCGGGGTCGCGATCGACGTACGCCGCGACGCCTTCGAGATCCCCGAGCCGCTCCAGGCCGTCGGTGCTGCGCTCGGCGCGGACCCGCTGCAGTTCATCCTCGGCGGCGGCGACGACCACGCCCTCCTCGCGACCTTCCCCGACGTCGGGTCGGTGCCCACCGGCTGGCAGGTCGTGGGAGCGGTGCGCGAGGGGTCCGGGGTCACCGTCGACGGCGCGCCGTACGACGGCCCGACCGGCTGGACGCACTTCTAGGGACGACGAAACCCCCGCCGCAGAGCGACGGGGGTTCTCGACGAAGAGGACGTCAGGTCAGCGGGAGACCTTGCCGGCCTTGAGGCAGCCGGTGCAGACGTTGAGACGCTTGGGCGTGCCGTTGACGGTCGCCCGGACGCGCTGGATGTTGGGGTTGAAACGACGCTTGGTGATCTTGCGCGACCAGGGACGGTTGTTTCCGAAGCCCGGCTTCTTGGCGCAGATGTCGCAGACGGCAGCCACCGTGCACTCCGATCCGTTCGAGGTTGATAGAGATTCAAGGCCTGCACACCGCCAGGTGGCAGCAACAGGCAACCGCAGAAGAGTAGCCGAGGACCGGCGGGGGGAGGAAATCGCAGCACGGTCGGAGCAACGCACTACCCTGTGGCGCGCGACACAGTGCCCGTGCCGCGGACCCACAGCCAGCCCGAACGACACCCAGGAGCACACCGCACCGATGGAGCCAGTCACCCACGGGATCACCCTGGACGCGGTTGCCCGGTTCGTCGACATCGCGACCGACGCCCTGTCCTCGGCGCGCGAGGAGATCGACGCCCTCAACGTCTATCCCGTGCCCGACGGCGACACCGGCACCAACATGTTCCTCACCGTGTCCGCCGCACGCGACGAGCTGCGCGCGGCCCGCGCAGCGAACCCCGACCTCGGGCTGGAGGAGGGGATGGCCCTCCTCGCCCGCGCCGCGCTGATGGGCGCCCGCGGCAACTCGGGCGTGATCCTCAGCCAGATGCTCCGGGCCTACGTCACCCACCTCGCCGGCGCCGGCGACGAGGAGCCCCGCGCGACGACGATCGCGGCCGCGATGTCGTCGGCCACCGACGCGAGCTATGCGGCTGTCGGCACCCCGGTCGAGGGCACCATCCTCACGGTCGCCCGCGCGGCATCCGACGCGGCGCTGGCCGCCGCGGACGGCCCGAACACGCGGGCCCGCGACGTCTTCACCGCTGCCGCGGCCGCCGCCCGTGTCGCCCTCTCGCGCACGCCGGAGCAGCTCGACGTGCTCGCCCAGGCGGGCGTGGTCGACGCCGGAGGCCGCGGCCTGACGGTCGTGCTCGACGCCGTGGAGACCACGGCGACCGGGCGTCGCCCGATGCCGTACGCCGCCCCGATCGGCACCCACCACATCCGGGTCTCCACCCCGAGCCCAGCCGGGGTCCCCGGCGACGACCCCAGTGACGACCTCACCGAGGACGGTCCGGGCTACGAGGTGATGTACCTCCTCGACGTCAGCCCCGAGCAGGAGGTCGAGGCGATCGTCGCCCTGCGCGCGACCCTTGCCGGGCTCGGCGACAGCCTCGTGGTCGTCGGCGGCGACGGCCTCTGGAACGTCCACGTCCACGTCGACGACGTCGGCGCCGCGATCGAGGCGGGCATCACCGCCGGTCGGCCCTACCGGATCCGGGTCACCCACTTCGCCGAGCAGGTCGACGAGCACCGCCAGAAGCTCTCCACCCGCACGGGCCGCAAGGTGGTCGCCGTGGCCGCGGGTCCTGGGCTCACCGAGCTCTTCGAGTCCGCGGGCGCCGTCGTCGTGCCCGGCGGCCCGGGTCAGCGGCCCTCCACGGGCCAGCTCCTCGAGGCCATCACCGGCTGCGGGGCGGCCGAGGTGGTCGTGCTGCCCAACGACGGTGACACGGTGCGCGCCGCCGAGATCGCCGCGCGCACGGCCGAGGCGGAGCACGCGGTCTCGGTGGAGGTGATCCCGACGCAGGCGCAGGTGCAGGGGCTCGCCGCGATCTCGGTGCACGAGCCCGGCCGGGCCTTCGACGCCGACGTGCGCGAGATGACCGCCACCGCACGGCACGCGCGTCACGGCGCCGTGACGATCGCCGCGCGCCAGGCCATCACGATGGCCGGTCCGTGCGAGGCGGGCGACGCCCTCGGCGTGATCGCCGGTGACTTCGCCGTCGTCGGGACCGACCTCGAGACGGTCGCCCGGGACGTGGTCGACCGGCTGCTGGGCGGAGGTGGCGAGCTGGTCACGATCGTGTCCGGCCAGGACGGGGTAGAGCTCGCCGCGCGGCTGGCGGCGCACGTCGAGGAGCGCCATCCCCACGTCGACGTCGCCGTCCACGACGGCGGCCAGCCGCGCTACCCGCTGCTCGTCAGCGTCGAGTGATCCGGTAGTCCTGCATGGTCTCCATCACGCCCGACAGCCCGATCCAGGCGGTCTTCGGCAGCCACCACAAGAAGCGCAAGCTCGCCGAGGAGGGCCTCGGCCTCGCCACCGTCGGCGATCTCCTGCGTCACTTCCCGCGGCGCTACGTCGCCGCCACGGAGCTGTCCGAGGTCGCGACCCCGGTCGTCGGCGAGCAGCTGACGATCGTGGGCGAGGTCCGCTCCTGCGACAGCGCCCCGTTCACGGCCGGCAACCGACGCCAGTGGCGTACGACGATCCGGTTGCGCACCGACGGGCCTGACTTCTCCGTCACCTTGTTCAGCCCCTACAAGAACCTGGCCGATCGGCACGAGGCCGAGTTCGGGCCGGGGAGCAGGGCGCTCTTCACCGGCAAGGCCAAGCAGTTCCGAGGCGGCTGGCAGCTCGAGCAGGCCCACGGTTTCGCCCTGGACGGCGAGGAGGGGGCGATGCTGAGCAAGCTCATCCCGGTCTACCCGCTGACCGCCAAGCTCTACACCTGGGACCTCCAGAAGGTGATCACGGCGGCGCTCGACCTGGTCACCGGGGTGCCGGACATCTTCACCCCCGAGCTGCGCGAGCACTACGACCTGCTCGGCATCATGCAGGCGCTGCGCTGGGTGCACGGCCCCGACGAGTGGGGCCAGCTCGGGGCGGCGCAGAAGCGGTTCCGCTTCGAGGAGGCGCTGGTCCTGCAGCTCGTGCTCGCTCGCAGGCGAGCGGCGCACCGGGCCCAGGGGGCGCAGGGGAGGCCCGGCCGCGACGACGGGATCCTTGCGGCCTTCGACGAGCGGCTGCCCTTCGAGCTCACGGGCGGCCAGCGCGAGATCGGCGACCTCGTCGCCGAGGAGCTCGGCCGTGACCACCCGATGAACCGACTCCTGCAGGGCGAGGTCGGCTCCGGCAAGACCCTCATCGCCCTGCGCGCGATGCTCCAGGTCGTCGACAGCGGGGGACAGGCCGCCCTCCTGGCGCCGACCGAGGTGCTCGCCCAGCAGCACCACCGCTCGATCACCGCGATGCTCGGCGACCTCGCCCAGGGCGGCATGCTCGGCGGAGCGGCCGATGCGACCAGCGTCGTCCTCCTCACCGGCTCGATGGGCAGGGCCCAGCGGCAGGAGGCGATGCTGCGGGCCGTCACCGGTGAGGCCGGCATCGTGATCGGCACGCACGCGCTGCTCGAGGACAAGGTGGAGCTCGCCGACCTCGGGCTCGTCGTGGTCGACGAGCAGCACCGTTTCGGGGTGGAGCAGCGCGCCGCCCTCACCGACAAGGCCGGCACTCCGCCGCACGTGCTCGTCATGACGGCGACGCCGATCCCGCGCACCGTGGCGATGACGGTCTTCGGCGACCTCGAGACCTCGATCCTGGCCGAGCTGCCCGCCGGTCGGGCGCCGATCCAGACCAACGTGGTCCCGCTGGCCGAGCAGCCCACCTGGATCGACCGCGCCTGGCAGCGGGTGCGCGAGGAGGTGGACAAGGGCCACCAGGTCTACGTCGTGTGCCCGCGCATCTCCGGCGACACCGAGGAGGAGGGCGAGACCGACCAGCTGGACCTCGACGACGAGGGCAACGTCGTCCCGCCCAAGCGTGCCCTGGCCGCGGTCGAGGACGTGCACGCCGAGCTGGCCGCCGGGCCGCTCCAGGGTGTGCGCACCGCGGTGCTGCACGGTCGGCTCGCGGCCGACCAGAAGGACGCCACGATGCGGTCCTTCGCTGCCGGCGACATCGACGTGCTCATCTCCACGACCGTGATCGAGGTGGGCGTCGACGTCCACAACGCCACGATGATGGTGCTGCTCGACGCCGACCGCTTCGGGATCTCGCAGCTCCACCAGCTGCGGGGTCGCGTCGGTCGCGGTGGGCTCCCCGGCCTGTGCCTGCTGGTGTCGCACGCCGAGCTCGGCTCGCCCGCGCGTGACCGGCTCGACGCGGTCGCCTCGACCACCGACGGCTTCGAGCTCAGCCGTGTCGACCTCGAGCAGAGGCGCGAGGGCGACGTGCTCGGTGCCAGCCAGTCCGGCCTCCGGTCGAGCCTCGTCTCGCTGCGCGTGCTCCGCGACGAGAAGACGATCGTGCGTGCCCGCGAGGCCGCCGAGGCGTTACTCTCCGATGACCCTGGGCTCACCCGGGCGCCCGACCTGGCCGCTGCGGTGGCTGAGGTCGAACGCTCAGCAGCCTCAGGGTTCATGGAGAAGGGCTGAACACGGGGACATGACTCGCATCATCGGGGGCACTGCGGGCGGGCGGCGTCTGGAGACGCCGCGCGGCCAGTCGACGCGACCCACCAGCGACCGCGTGCGCGAGGCGCTCTTCTCGGCCATCGAGGCGCGCACCGGCTCGCTCGACGGGCTCCGCTTCCTCGACCTCTACGCCGGGTCGGGGGCGGTCGGCCTCGAGGCCCGCTCGCGGGGAGCCGGGGTCGTCACCCTGGTCGAGCAGGACCGGCGCACGGCTGCCCTGATCACCCGCAACGCCGCCGCACTCGGCTTCTCCCGGGCCCGCGTGATCGCCTCCTCCGTCGCGACCGTGCTCCTGTCCCCGCCGGCCGCGCCCTACGACCTGGTGTTCTCCGACCCGCCCTATCCGACGCCTGACGAGGACGTCGACGCCGACCTGGCCGCGCTGGTCGCCCACGGCTGGCTGGTGCCGGGTGCGCTGGTCGTCGTCGAGCGGGCGGCCAAGCGCACCCAGGTGACGTGGCCCGAGGGGATCGTCGAGGACCGCACGAAGCGCTACGGCGAGACCGCGCTTTGGTACGGTCACGCCACTCCGGCACCCTGAACCCCCGCTCGAAGGAGACCCGCGTGCGTCGTGCTGTCTGCCCCGGGTCGTTCGACCCGGTGACCAACGGCCACCTCGACATCGTGTCCCGGGCGGCGGGACTCTTCGACGAGGTCGTCGTCGCCGTCGGCGTCAACATGTCGAAGAACCGCCTCTTCACCCCCGACGAGCGCATCGCGATGCTCGATGACGCCACCCGCGGCATCGCCAACGTGCGCGTCTCCGGCTTCGAGGGGCTCATCGTCGACTTCTGCCGCGAGATCGACGCGGTCGCGATCGTCAAGGGACTGCGCGGCGCCGGGGACTACGAGTACGAGCTGCCGATGGCGCAGATGAACTCCCACCTCACCCACGTCGAGACCGTGTTCCTCGCCGGCGCCGTGGGCAACGCGTTCGTGTCGTCCAGCCTGATCAAGGAGGTCGCGGCCCTCGGCGGCGACGTACGCGGACTGGTGCCCGACTCCGTGCACGACCAGCTCGTGCAGCGCCTCGCCGAGCGGCGCGCCTGACCCCTGACTGACCCCCGCCTGATCGAGCCCGATCCCGGCCTGGTCCCACCCGTTTTGCCCCCTCAGACGGGGACGGATACGATTCTCCGGTTGTGTCTGTGTCCAGAAACAGGGAGTTCGTCTTGACCAGCCTGGACCCGAGGGCGCCGCTCGTGCTTGATAGCCGCGAGCTCGGCCGCCGCCCGGGGTCCCAGCGTGAAGTCGAGCTCACGGTTCCGGCGCCGGCACAGCTTGGCATCGAAGTCCTCTCTGTCCCCGAAGGTTCGCCGGTCGAGCTCGACCTGCGTCTCGAGGCGGTCATGGAGGGTGTGTTGCTCACGGGCACGGCCACGGCCACGCTCGCGGGGGAGTGCGTACGCTGCCTGGAGCCGATCGAGGACGAGATCTTCGCGCGGTTGCAGGAGCTCTACGTCTATCCCGACCAGCACACCAAGGCCACGGAGCACGACGACCGTGACCTCGACGACGAGACCAGCCTGCTCGAGGACGATCTGATCGACCTCGAGCCCCTGCTGCGGGACGCGGTGGTGCTCGCACTGCCGTTCCAGCCGCTGTGCCGAGACGACTGTCCCGGGTTGTGCATCGAGTGTGGTGCGCGGCTCGCCGACGACCCGGACCATGCACACGACGCGCCGATCGACCCGCGCTGGGCAGGGCTGCAGGAGCTCACGCAGGACCCCACAGACTGACCACACGGCCGGCACCCCGGCCGTTGCACGCCAACGATTCACAGGAGACCACCATGGCTGTTCCGAAGCGGAAGATGTCGCGCAGCAACACGCGTCACCGCCGTTCGCAGTGGAAGGCCGTCGCGCCGTCCCTCGCGACGTGTGCCAACCCCGCCTGCGGCGCCAAGCACCTCCCGCACCGTGCGTGCGGCCAGTGCGGCCAGTACGGCGCCAGGGCCGCTCTGCGCAACGTCCTCTGACCACCGACGAGCTCCGCGCAGCGCTCGGTGATCCGATCCTGGATCCCGAGCTGCTGCAGCGTTCCCTGACGCACCGCTCGTACGCCTACGAGAACGGGCAGATCCCGACCAACGAGCGCCTGGAGTTCCTCGGCGACTCGGTGCTCGGGATCGTGGTGACCGAGACCCTCTACCTCGCCCACCCGGACTACACCGAGGGGCAGCTGGCCAAGCTCCGCGCCGCCGTCGTCAACGCGCGCGCCCTGGCCGGCGTGGCCCGCGAGATCGAGCTGGGCCAGCACATCAAGCTGGGCCGCGGCGAGGAGACCACCGGCGGTCGCGACAAGGCCTCGATCCTGTCGGACACCGTCGAGGCGGTCATCGGCGCGATCCACCTCAGTGAGGGCGGGCTGGACGAGGCCGCCAAGGTCATCCACCGGCTCTTCGACCCGGTGATGGAGGCCGCTGCCTCGATGGGCGCCGGCCTCGACTGGAAGACCTCCCTCCAGGAGCTCTCCGCCAACCTCGGTCTGGGTGTGCCCGAATACCTCATCGAGGACGACGGCCCCGACCACATGAAGACCTTCGTCGCGCGGGTCCGCGTCGGCGACCTGGTCCTCGGCAACGGCAACGGTCGCTCCAAGAAGGAGGCCGAGCAGGGCGCCGCCGAGACCGCCTACGGCGAGATCCGGGCCTCGCACCCGGCGCCGGACGCCGCGGCCTCCCCCTCGCTCGACGACTGAGCCGTGCCCGAGCTCCCCGAGGTCGAGGTCGTCCGCGCGGGCCTCGAGCGCCACGTCCTCGGCAGCACCATCGAGTCCGTCGAGGTGCTGCACCCCCGGCCCGTACGCCGTGACCACCGCGGTGCCAGCGGCTTCGCCGCCGCACTGGTCGGCCGCCGCATCGAGGCCGCCCGCCGTCGCGGCAAGTACTTCTGGCTCGCCCTCGACAACGGCGACGCCCTCCTCGGACACCTCGGCATGAGCGGCCAGATGCTGCTGCACGAGCCCGGTGCGCTCGACGAGCGGCACCTCCGCGTGAGGTTCCGTCTCTCGGCACCGTTGGTCGAGGAAGGACGAAGTCCTGTCACGAGACCCCTCGAGATGCGGTTCGTCGACCAGCGGATGTTCGGCGGCCTCGCCGTCTCCGAGGGCGGCGCCGAGCTGCCGACCGAGATCGTGCACATCGCCCGCGACCCGATCGATCCCGCGTTCGACGACGACGAGTTCGTGCGCCGCGCCCGCCGGCGCACGTCTGCGATCAAGCGGCTGCTCCTCGACCAGGGCCTCATCTCGGGCGTCGGCAACATCTACGCCGACGAGGCGCTGTGGCGCGCGAAGCTCCACGGCGAGCGCCCCGGTGACCGGCTGACCGGTCCGGTGCTGCGCGACCTGCTCGGCCACGTCCGCGCCGTGATGGGCGAGGCGCTCGCGCAGGGTGGGACGTCGTTCGACGCGCTCTACGTCAACGTCAACGGCGAGTCCGGCTACTTCGACCGTTCGCTCGACGCGTACGGCCAGGAGGGCCATCCGTGCCGGCGCTGCGGCACTCCGATCCGCCGCATCTCGTTCATGAACCGCTCGTCGTTCTTCTGCCCACGCTGCCAGCGGCCACCGCGGAGGCGTTGACCCGCCGCCACCGCGGTGGGACTCTTGGAGACGGCCGGTTCGCCGGTCCTCACCGTCTGAAGAACTGTCTGCGAAAGGCTCCCCATGGCGAAGGCGCTGTTGGGTCATGTGAACAGCGACGTGCGCACCACCGCCGTGCTCACCGTCGAGCACCAGCGGCTGCGGCGCCGGGTCGCGGACCTCGAGGCACTGGTGCTGCGGCTGCAGGCGGAGAACGACCGGCTGGCGGCCGCCGAGCGCGACGCCCGAGAGTCCGCCCGAGAGTCCGCCCGAGAGTCCGTCCGCACCGCCGAGGACCTGCAGCTCGCCTGATATTCGGCTGCACGGGGTGCTCGGCCCGCCTAGGCTCTCCTGCTTGTGAGCCCTTCGAGACGGTCGCAGCGCGACCTCCTCAGGACAAGCCGCATCGTCGAGACCGTCTTCCCGACCAGGCTCGGCAGCGGGTTCCGCTGGCTCGTGGGCTCGTCGTGGGTCACCAACCTCGGCGACGGCATGCTCATCGCGGCGGCGCCGCTGCTGGTCGCCTCGCAGACGCGCAACCCGGTCCTCGTCGCCTCCGCGATGCTGGCGCTGCAGGTGCCGTGGCTGCTCTTCGGCCTCGTCGCCGGTGCGCTCGCCGACCGGCTCGACCGACGGCGCGTGATCATGGCGGCCAACGTCGTGCGCGGGCTCGTCCTGGCCGTCCTGTGCGTCGTGATCGCCAGCGGGCACATCAACATCGGCATCGTCCTCGGCGTGATGGTCGCACTCGGGACGGCGGAGGTCTTCGTCGACGCCACGTCCAGCACCCTCACGCCGATGCTCGTCGACAAGCGCGACCTCGGCATCGCGAACTCCCGGCTGATGGCCGGGATGATCACCGGCAACCAGCTGGTCGGCCCGGCGATCGGCGCCCTGCTCTTCTCCGTCGGCATGGTCTACCCGTTCTCGGCGACCGTCGTCTGCATCCTGGTCGGCGTGCTGCTGGTGTCCCGCATCGGTACGCCGCCGGGTGCGGTCCGCGAGCAGGTCGACACCCACATCCGCCAGGACATCGCCGACGGTGTGCGGTGGCTGATGGGCAGCCCGCCCGTGCGCACCCTGGCGATCATCATCGTGGTCTTCAACGTCACCTGGGCTGCGCCGTGGTCCGTCCTCGTGCTGTGGGCGCTCGAACGCGTCGGCATCGGGGAGGCCGGGTTCGGCCTGCTCATCACGGCGTCAGCCCTCGGCGGGCTGCTGGCGACGTTCTCCTACGGTCGCCTCGAGAAGCGGGTGCCGCTCGCCCTGCTGATGCGCGCGGTGCTGCTGTGCGAGGTGCTCTTCCACCTCGCGATGGCGCTGACGACGTCGCCGTGGATGGCCTACCCGCTGATGTTCTTCTTCGGCGCCTACGCCTTCGTGTGGGGCACGCTGTCGCAGGCCGTCCGCCAGCGCGCGGTGCCCACCGAGCTCCAGGGCCGGGTCGGCTCGGTCTACATGATCTGCGTGATGGGCGGGATGCTCGTCGGCTCGCTCCTCGGCGGCCTGATCGCGAGCGTGTGGGGACTCACCGCCCCGTGGTGGTTCGCCTTCGTCGGCTCGGGACTGACGCTCGCGCTGATGTGGGGCTCGCTGGCACAGATCGCCCACGCGGACGAGGCGGCGACTGCGGCGGCCTGAGCCCTGCGGGATGGTTCGATGGGTGGATGGACGCCCTCACCGAGCTCGTCGAGTCCCTTCCGGCCGGCATCGTCGCGACCGACCCGGCCACCATGGAGAACTACCGCTACGACTGGTCGCGCGACACCGGGGCAGGCACGCCGGTTGCGGTCGTCCGCGCCGAGGACGCCGGACAGGTGCAGGCAGCGGTGCGGTGGGCGGCGGCGTACGACGTCCCGGTCGTGCCGCGCGGTGCCGGGTCCGGGCTGTCCGGTGGGGCGAGTGCTGTCGACGGCGGCATCGTGCTGAGCCTGGAGCGGATGCGGGCCATCGAGATCGATGCCGACTGCCAGGTGGCCGTGGTCGAGCCGGGCGCCTTCAACGCCGAGGTGAAGGCGGCGTCGAAGGAGCACGGGCTCTGGTATCCGCCGGACCCGTCGTCGTTCGAGATCTGCTCGATCGGCGGCAACGTCGCCACCAACGCCGGCGGCCTGTGCTGCGTGAAGTACGGGGTGACGACCGACTACGTCCTCGGCCTCGACGTCGTGCTCGCCGACGGCACGCTCATCACGCTCGGCGGCAAGCGGATCAAGGACGTCGCCGGGCTCTCGCTGGTGAAGCTCTTCGTCGGGTCCGAGGGCACGCTCGGGATCGTCACCCGCGCGATCCTCCGCCTGGTGCCGATGCCGCTGCCGCCCGCGACGCTGGTGGCGTCGTTCGCCTCGGTCACGGACGCGGCCCGCGCCGTCGTGTCCGTACGGCGCACGATGCGTCCGTCGATGATGGAGCTGATGGACCAGGCGACGATCAACGCGGTCGAGGACTTCGCCCCTCGGGGCCTCGACCGGTCGGCCGGCGCCCTGCTGGTCGTGCAGTCCGATGCCCCGGGCGAGGCCCGCGTCCAGGAGATCGCCACGGTGGAGGCGGCCTGCGTGGCGGCGGGTGCGACCGAGGTCGTGGTGACCGACGACCCGGAGGAGGGCGAGCTGTTCGTCGCAGCGAGGCGAGCCGCGTTCCCGGCGGTCGAGGCGCGCGGCGCGCTGCTCCTCGAGGACGTCGGCGCGGCCGTGCCACTGCTGCCCGACCTGCTCGCCGCGGTGCAGGAGATCGCCCGCGTGCACGACGTCGAGATCCCCACCGTCGCCCACGCCGGCGACGGCAACACCCACCCGATCATCGTGTACACGCCCGGCGACGCCGACTCCGAGAAGCGGGCGCGAGCCGCCTTCGACGACATCCTCCAGGCCACGATCCGGCTCGGCGGGACGATCACCGGTGAGCACGGCGTCGGACGTACGAAGAAGGCGGCGCTGCCCGACCAGCTCGGCCCCGACGTGATGGCACTGACCCGGCGGATCAAGGACGCCCTCGACCCGGCCGGCATCCTCAACCCGGGGGCGGTGCTGTGACCGGGCGAGCCTGCCCGGGTCGCCGACGAGCGCGGGTCCCTCACGTCCCAGCTGGCCTTCCACCGGGAGACCTTGCTCATGAAGGTCGACGGACTCGACGACGAGGCCCTGCGGCGTCCGATGACGCCCTCCGGGCTCAGCCTGCTCGGGCTGGTGCGGCACCTCACGGTGACCGAGCACGGCTGGTTCCTCAGCATCTATGACGGCAAGCCCGACCCGTACGACGAGGGCGACGACACCGCGGAGTTCCGGGTCGGAGCCGACGAGTCGACCGACGCGGTCCTCGCGCTCTACCGACACACCTGCGAGCAGGCGGACGCGCTGATCGCGGCCGGCGACCTCGACGACGTCGTCACCACGCCGTGGGGAGCCGAGGTGAACCTGCGCGCGATCCTGGTCCACCTGGTCCAGGAGACGGCGCGGCACAACGGTCACGCCGACCTGATGCGGGAGGCCATCGACGGCACGACCGGCATGTGACGCGGGGCAGTTGGTTAACGTCGGGTCCATGATCCGCGAGCGCCACCTCTTCGGTCCCGGTCCCTCCAACCCCTATCCCGAGGCGACCCGCGCCCTCGCGGAGCCGCTGCTCGGCCACCTCGACCCGGAGTTCCTCCGGATCATGGACGAGACGTGCGAGATGCTCCGCACGGCCTGGGGCACCACCAACACCCGCACGCTCCCGCTGAGCGCCACCGGCTCGGCCGGCATGGAGGCGGCCTTCGTCAACACCGTCCACCCGGGCGACGTCGTGGTCGTCGCGGTCAACGGGCTCTTCGGCCAGCGGATGACCGACGTGGCCGCCCGGTGCGGTGCCGAGGTGGTCGCGGTCGACCACGAGTGGGGACAGCCGGTCGACGTCGATCGCGTGCTGTCCGCGCACGACTCGCCGGCGATCATCGCCGCGGTGCACGCGGAGACCTCGACGGGCGTACGGTCCGACATCGCCGCGCTCGGTGCCGGCAAGGGCGACGCCCTGCTGCTCACCGACGCGGTCACCTCGATCGCGGGCATCGAGCTGCGTGCCGACGACTGGGGCATCGACATCGGCTACGCCGGCACCCAGAAGTGCCTCGGCGTCGCGCCCGGCCTCGCGCCGTTCACGATCAACGACCGCGCCTTCGAGCGTCGCGTCGAGACGCCGCGCTCGTGGTACCTCGACCTCGGCATGCTGGGCGGCTACGTCGGCGAGGCTGCAGGCAAGGGCCAGCGGACCTACCACCACACGGCGCCGACGGCGATGGTCGCGAGCCTCCACGCCGGGCTGACCCGGATCATGGACGAGGGCCTCGACGCGGTCTGGGCGCGGCACCAGGCAGCCGGCGACGCGCTGCAGGCCGGGCTCGAGGCCATGGGTCTCGAGCTGTTCGCCGCCGAGGGCAGCCGGCTCCCCGAGCTCACCACCGTCAAGGTGCCCGACGGCGTCGACTCCGCGGCCGTCCGCAAGCAGCTCCTCGAGACCTACGGCATCGAGATCGGCGCCGGCGCCGGCGCGTACGCCTCGACCGTGTGGCGGATCGGCCTGATGGGCCGCAACGCCCGCCCCGACGCCGTCCTCCTGGTGCTGGCCGCACTGAAGGACGTCCTCGGGCGTGGCTGACCTGCGGCTGCGGCCGATGACCGAGGAGGAGTACGTGGTGTGGCGCGCGCGCTCCGAGCGGGAGTACGCAGGAGACATCGCGACCTCGCGTGACCTCGACGCAGAGTCGGCGGCCGCCCAGTCGGCGGGGGAGTTCGCCCAGCTCCTGCCGGACGGGCTCGCCAGCTCGGACATGCACCTGTGGACCGCCGTGGTGGACGACGAACCGGTCGGCATCGGCTGGTTCGAGCTCCGGCAGCGTGCGTCCGGGGTCTCGGCGTGGATCTTCGACATCAGCCTCGACGAGGAGCATCGTGGGCAGGGCCTGGGTCGTCGGCTGCTCGAGGCGTTGCACGACGCCGCCCGCGAGCTCGGTGCCACGTCGATGACGCTCAACGTCTTCGGCGACAACACGACCGCGATCCGCCTCTACGAGTCGTCCGGCTACGCCGTCACGGCGCAGCAGATGAGGCGCGAGCTGTAACGACCGGTCAGAGCCGGTCGACGGCCAGCTCGCCGCAGCGCGAGCATGCGCGAAGGCTGACGCATGGCGCGTGGCACGCCCGGGCGCAACCGCTCCGGGAGCCGCCGGTGTCGTAGGGTGATCCGCGCTGAGCTTCCCCAGTTTTCAGTGGCCGTTGTTCGACCCGGTGAGGAGCCCGCGTTGTACCTGAAGAGCCTGACCCTCAAGGGGTTCAAGTCCTTCGCGTCCTCGACGACGATGCAGCTCGAGCCGGGCATCACGTGCATCGTCGGCCCCAACGGGTCGGGCAAGTCCAACGTCGTGGACGCCCTCGCCTGGGTGATGGGCGAGCAGGGCGCCAAGAGCCTGCGCGGCGGCAAGATGGAGGACGTCATCTTCGCCGGTACGTCCGGGCGTCCGCCGCTCGGCCGCGCCGAGGTGCAGCTGACCATCGACAACTCCGACGGCGCGCTGCCGATCGACTACGCCGAGGTCACGATCAGCCGCACGATGTTCCGCAACGGCGGCTCGGAGTACGCCATCAACTCCCAGTCGTGCCGGCTGCTCGACGTGCAGGAACTGCTGAGCGACTCCGGCATCGGGCGCGAGATGCACGTGATCGTCGGGCAGGGTCAGCTCGACTCGATCCTGCACGCGACCCCCGAGGACCGCCGTGGCTTCATCGAGGAAGCCGCCGGGGTCCTCAAGCACCGCAAGCGCAAGGAGAAGGCGCTCCGCAAGCTGGACGCCACCGACGGCAACCTGACCCGCCTCGCCGACCTGCTCACCGAGATCCGGCGCCAGCTCAAGCCGCTCGGCCGCCAGGCCGAGGTCGCGCGGCAGGCGCAGACGGTCCAGGCCGACGTACGCGATGCGCGCGCCCGGCTCCTCGCCGACGACCTCGTCACCGCCCGCACCGCCCTCGCGTCCGAGCTGGCCGACGAGTCCGTCCTGCTGGAGCGGCGTCAGGAGGTCGAGGCCGCCGTCACTGCCGGCCGCGAGCAGGAGTCCCGCCTCGAGGCGACGCTGCGCGACGACCTGCCCCGGCTCGCCGCGGCCCAGGAGACCTGGTTCGCGCTCTCCGGTCTGAAGGAGCGCCTGCGCGGCACCGCGTCGCTGGCAGACGAGCGGATCCGCAACGCCGCCGGTGCTGCCGACGGCGACTCCGTCGACTCCGGGCGGGACCCCGACGACCTCGAGGCACAGGCCCAGCGCGTGCGCGAGCAGGAGGCCGAGATCGCCGAGCAGGTCGAGCAGCAGCGCGCCTCGCTCGACGCCGCCGTGGTCGCCAAGCGCGGCGCCGAGGAGGCAGCGGCCCAGGAGGAGAAGCGCATCACCGTCCTCCAGCGGGCAGCCGCCGACCGGCGCGAAGGTCTCGCCCGGCTCACCGGACAGGTCAACGCCCTCACCTCGCGCGCCGAGGCCGCCGACGCCGAGATCCAGCGGCTCACCGACGCCCGCGAGGACGCCGCGACGCGCGCCGACCGCGCCCAGCGCGACTTCACCGCCCTCGAGACCAAGGTCGCCGGCCTCGACGCCGGCGAGGAGGGCCTCGACTCCGAGCACGAGGAGGCGGTCGGAGCGCTCGACGAGGTCGAGGAGCAGCTCGCCAAGGCCCGCGACGACGCCCAGCAGGCCGACCGCGAGCGAGCCGGGCTGGTCGCCCGCCGCGACGCCCTC
The DNA here is from genome assembly GCA_963708875.1 of uncultured Actinomycetota bacterium. GTDB lineage: Bacteria > Actinomycetota > Actinomycetes > Propionibacteriales > Nocardioidaceae > Nocardioides. The sequence goes on along the minus strand of CAVPUL010000002.1, from coordinate 125,579 downwards.
GAGCTCGGCCTCAACCGCAAGGACGGCGCCGGTGCGCTGCTCGCAGCCACCGACACCGTCGGCGGACTGCTCGGCTCGGTCGCCGCGCTGCTCGACGTCGACCACGGCTACGAGGCCGCCGTCGCCGCCGCCCTCGGATCGGCCGCCGACGCCGTCGTGGTCGCCGACTCGCACGCGGCCGTCGAGGCGATCAACCACCTCAAGGACGACGACCTCGGCCGCGCCGGGCTGCTGCTCGGCGGAGCCCCCTCCTCGGAGCGGGACTGGCCGCGGCTGCCGGACGGCGTGACCTATGCCGTCGACGTCGTGACCGCGCCCGACGACGTACGCCCTGCGCTGACCCGGCTGCTGCACCAGGTCGCGGTCGTCGACGACCTGCCCGCGGCCCGCCGACTGGTCGCCGACCTGCCCGACGTCGTCGCCGTCACCCGCGAGGGCGACCTGCTCGGCTCCCACTTCGCTGCCGGCGGCTCCAGCCGCCAGCCCAGCCTGATCGAGATCCAGGCCGCCGTCGACGAGGCCACCACGCGGCTCGCCGCGGCGACCGCGACGACCGAGCGGCTCGGCTTCGAGATCTCCCGGCTCGAGGCGGCCCGCCACGACAACCTCAAGCGGGTCGATGTCGCGCTGGCCAAGCTCCACGAGTCCGACGCGACGCTCGCTGCCGTGGCCGAGGAGCTCGGGCAGTACGGCTCGCAGGCCCGCGCCGCGAAGGGCGAGGCCGACCGCCTCGAGCGGGCGATCACCACGGCCCGGGAGGCCCGCGAGGCCGACCTCGCCGGCCTGGCCGAGCTCCAGGCCCGGCTGGTCGCTGCCGAGGACGTCACCGACGAGGAGCCCGACACCTCCGACCGCGAGAGGCTCGCCGAGGCCGCGCGCGAGGCTCGCCAGCACGAGATGGACGCCCGCCTCGCGCTGCGCACCGCGGAGGAGCGGGCCCGTGCCCTCAACGGCCGGGCCGACTCCTTGATCCGTGCGGCGCAGGCCGAGCGGGAGTCGCGTGCCCGCGCCGCCGAGCGGCGCGAGCGCCTGGTCCGCGAGGGCAGGGCCGCGCAGGCCGTCTCCGTCGCCGTACGCGTCGTGCTGCACGAGCTCGAGCGCTCCGTGATGCTGGCCGCCGACGATCGGGCGGCGGTCGAGGAGTCGCGGCAGGGCAGCGAGCAGCAGCTCATGGCCGTACGCACGCAGCTCCGCGACCTCGGTCGTGAGCACGACGAGCTGGTCAACTCGGTGCACCGCGACGAGATGGCGCGCACCCAGCAGAAGATGCGCATCGACCAGCTCGAGGAGCGCGCGCTCGAGGAGCTCGGCCTCGACCCCGACGGTCTCGTCGCCGACTACGGCCCGACGACGCTCATCCCGTTCTCCGGCGAGGTGCCGGACGGCGAGGAGGCTCCCGAGCCGGTCCCGTTCGTGCGCGAGGAGCAGGTCAAGCGGCTCCGCTCCGCCGAGCGCTCCCTGTCCATGCTGGGCCGGGTCAACCCGCTGGCGCTGGAGGAGTACAGCGCGATGGAGGAGCGGCACAAGTTCCTCACCGAGCAGCTCGAGGACCTGCGGCGCACCCGCAAGGACCTGCTCGACATCGTCCGCGAGGTCGACGCCCGCGTGGAGCAGGTCTTCACCGAGGCCTACGCCGACGTGGAGAAGGCCTTCGACTCCACCTTCGCCCGGCTCTTCCCCGGCGGCGAGGGCCGGCTGGTGCTCACCGACCCCGACGACATGCTCAACACCGGCATCGAGGTCGAGGCCCGCCCGGCCGGCAAGAAGGTCAAGCGCCTCTCGCTGCTCTCCGGTGGTGAGCGGTCGCTGGTCGCCGTGGCGTTCCTGGTGTCGCTGTTCAAGGCCCGGCCGTCGCCCTTCTACATCCTCGACGAGGTCGAGGCCGCGCTCGACGACACCAACCTCGGTCGCCTCCTCGAGATCTACGAGGAGCTGCGCGAGAACTCCCAGCTCCTGGTGATCACCCACCAGAAGCGCACGATGGAGGTCGGCGACGCGTTGTACGGCGTCACGATGCGCGGCGACGGCGTCTCGGCCGTGATCAGCCAGCGCCTCCGCGACGCGGAATCGGCCTAGGCCTGCTGTGCCGCAGGACGTCCCCACCAAGGCCGACTACGTCGCCTGGCGCACCGCCACCACCCGCTGGCGCGACGACGACGCCTACGGCCACCTCAACAACGCGACCTACTACGAGCTGTTCGACACCGCGGTCAACGCCTACCTCTACGAGGCGACCGGTGTCGACGTACGAGCGCTGCCGGAGATCGGCGTGGTGGCCGAGACCGGGTGCCGCTACTTCCGCGAGATCGGGTTCCCCGAGCCGATCGAGATGGGGCTGGTCGTCGACAAGGTCGGCACGAGCTCGATCGTCTACCGGATCGGGCTCTTCCAGGGCCCGTCGGACGAGGCAGCGGCCGAGGGCCGGTTCGTCCACGTCTACGTCGACAACACCCACGGGGCCGGCGCGCGGCCGGTGACCCCGATCCCCGACGTCGTGCGGCAGGCGGTCGTACGTCTGCTGCCCGCCGCGGAGGCGTGACGGAGCCCACGTCCGACGCGCCGCCAGCCCACGGGGATGCGCCCGCAGGTCCTCCGGTGTGCCATGTTGGAGGGGAACCGTTCGGCCACCTCGGGAGGAAACCCCATGCTCGCGATCATCCTGATGATGACCCTCGGCGTCCTCGTAGCCGGCGCCGTGGCGGTCTACGTCGCCTACCCCCACCGTGGCGAGGAGCTGCCCGTCGTGCCGCAGCTCGGTGACGCCATGCGCAAGGGCGTCGACGCCCTGCCGACCCTCGAGGACTCCGAGTCCCGCGTCTGACCTGACGTCCCGACGCCCCGGCGTGGCACTCCCGCAGGGAGCCGCGCGGGTCTAGCGTGCAGGACGTGACCAGCCCGCACCAGGAGCCCGAGAAGGCCTACTGCGCCGTCTGCGCCTCGATGGTGTCCAGGGCGTTCCGCCGAGGTCCGGACGGTCGCCCCGACGCGACCTGTCCCAGGTGCGGCAGCCTGGAGCGCCACCGGTTCCTGTCCCTTCTGCTCGGCGTCCTCGCTCCCCAGCTGCGTGACCTCGACACGATCGTCGAGATCGGGCCCTCGCGGCAGTCCACCGTCCTGCTCGACCGGCTCGGCGCCCGCCGGCGGATCGGGCTCGACTTCGGCTACGACGGACGCACGGTCGACGCGTTGGCCTGTCTCACCCACCTGCCCCTGCGAGACGGTTCGGTCGACCTGCTGGTCTGCTACCACGTGCTGGAGCACGTGGCCGACGACGCCGCCGCGATGCGGGAGATCGCCCGGGTGCTCAGCCCGCGAGGCATGGCGCTGCTGGAGGTGCCGATCAAGGTCGGCATGCCGACCGAGGAGGACCCGTCCGCCCCGGCGGAGGAGCGCCTGCGCCGGTTCGGCCAGAGCGACCACGTGCGGTGGTACGGCGACGACTTCGACGACCGGCTCCACGCCGCCGGCATGGCCTCCGTACGCGTGACCCCGCCGGCGCTCGTGGGCGAGGCGGCGGTGTCGTGGTTCCGGCTGATGGCCCACGAGGTCGTGTGGGTGGCGCACACCGGGCAGGAGGTGACGTCCCCGATGCTCGCGGGCGGCACCGGCTCGGGACTCACCGCCGCCTTCGACGCCGTGCTCGGCGACCTGGCGCGTACGCAGACCCGGCTGGGTCGGGCGCGTCTGCGTGGCGACCGGCTGGCGGCCCAGCGGGACGCCCTGCGCGCGCGCCTGGCCGACGTACACGCTGCGCACGGGTCCGCGGTGCTCACCCGCCTGCGTCGCGTCGCGCACCTCTGATTGGATTGAGCCATGGGTGACTGGCTCTATCTGATCATCGGCATCGCCGTCGTCGGCGTGCTCACGCTCGCTGGACTGCTGACCTCCGGGCGACGCCGCAAGGCCGCACCCCCGGCCGGCGGCACGGACGTCATCGCTCCACCGCCGACCGAGGCCGACACCGCGGTCGAGGCACCGCCGGAGCCGGCGGTCGAGACGGCACCGGCCGTCGAGAAGCCGGAGGGTACGGCGTCCCGGCTGGTGCGGCTGCGCCAGCGGCTCTCACGCTCGCAGGGCGGCCTCGGGCAGGGCCTGCTCGCGCTGCTCAGCCGCGACCAGCTCGACGAGGACACCTGGGAGGCGATCGAGGACACCCTCCTCACCGCCGACGTCGGCGTCGCTCCGACCCAGGCGCTGGTCGACAAGCTCCGCACCCGGCTGCGGGTCGAGGGCGGCCAGAAGCCCGACGCGCGCGCCGTGCTGCGCGAGGAGCTGATCGAGCTCGTCGGCACGGACATGGACCGCCGCGTGCAGGTCACCGGCACGGACGGCAAGCCCGGCGTCGTGCTCGTCGTCGGCGTCAACGGCGCCGGCAAGACCACGTCCGTCGGCAAGATCGCCCGCATCCTGGTGGCGGAGAACCTCTCGGTCACGCTCGGTGCGGCCGACACGTTCCGCGCGGCGGCCGTCGACCAGCTCGCCACCTGGGGCGAGCGCGTCGGTGTCGAGGTCGTCCGCGGCCCCGAGGGCGGCGACCCGGCCAGCGTGGCCTTCGAGGCCGTCAAGCACGGCATCGAGGAGGGCATCGACACCGTGCTCATCGACACCGCCGGCCGCCTGCAGAACAAGGCCGGGCTGATGGACGAGCTCGGCAAGGTCAAGCGGGTCATCGAGAAGCAGGCCCCGGTCACCGAGGTGCTGCTCGTCCTCGACGCGACCACCGGCCAGAACGGTCTGATCCAGGCCCGCGTCTTCAGCGAGATCGTCGACGTCACCGGCATCGTCCTCACCAAGCTCGACGGGTCCGCCAAGGGCGGCATCGTCGTGCAGGTGCAGCGCGAGCTCGGCGTACCCGTCAAGCTCGTCGGCCTCGGCGAGGGCCCCGACGACATGGCCCCCTTCGACGCCGCCGCCTTCGTCGACGCCCTCCTCGGCTGACCGCCGAGTCGGCGCACGTGTGTGCGTCAGCGCTGCCGAGTCGGCGCGTGTGTGTGCGTCAGCGACTGCCGAGTCGGCGCGTGTGTGTGCGTCAGCGCTGCCGAGTCGGCGCGTGTGTTCTAGCGATCGTGCAGAGGCGCCGACTCGGCCTTGATCGGGCGAACACGTGCGCCGACTCGGCCTTGATCGGGCGAAGCACGCTGGCGCCGACTCGGCCTTGATCGGGCGAACACGTGCGCCGACTCGGCTCAGCGTCGGGCGAGGAGGCGGCGTACGGCGTCGTCGACGAGCGTCTCGGCACGCTTGTCGAAGCTGTGCTCGGCCATCACCCGCTCGGCGATGACCCGGCGGGCGGCGTCGTCGGGGAACGCGTCGTACGGCGGCTGGACCAGGCGGGCGAGCTCGTGCTCGTTGTCGAAGGGCAGCACCAGGCCGGAGAAGATCTCCAGCCCCTCGATGCGGTCGCTGAGGATCCGCGCACCGCACGCGGCGGCGTCGAAGAGCCGGTTGGAGGCGAAGCTGTCGCGGCGCATGTCGAGGTGGTGGTCGTTGAGGACGATGCCGGCGGAGGCGTAGAGCGCGCCGACCTCGCGGTTGTCGACGCCGCCGGAGGCGATCTGCTCACGCTCGACGAACTCGGTCCAGTCGTTGCCGTGCAGGGTCAGGTCGGCGCCGATGGCGAGGGCGCTGCGCACCGCGTAGCGGTAGACGCCGCGTGAGTTGCCGACGAAGAGCAACGCCGGGCCGGTGTCGGGCTCGGCCCGGTCGGGGTGGAACCACCGGGTGTCGGTGCACTGGAGCAGCGGCTCGATGGTGGTGCCCCACTCGCGGGTCATCCGCTCGCACCAGCTCGTGCTCGCGGCGTAGACGTGGTCGAAACCGGCCACCTCGTCGGGGGAGATCATGTCGGGGTGGCTGATGATCCACTCGACGTTGAGCAGCCCGGGACGCGGCGCCACGCGGTCGAGCCCGCGCAGCACGAGGAGGACGTCGTCGTGGTCGCGTGAGTCGCGCTCGCGCGCGTCGCGCCGGTCGATGGCGACGTGCTGCCCGCGGCTCTCGAGCGCGTCGGCGAGGGATCGGGCGAAGTAGGTGTCGCCCCACCGGTCGCCGCGTTGCGCTGCGGGCGCGGCGATGTCGATGGCCCACCGGAGCCGCGGCGGCGACTCGTGGATGCCCTGGACGGGCCGCAGCACGAGCTCGGGCACGAGCGCCGAGGGGGCGGCCGGGTAGTCGGGGTCCGTCGAGATCCGGCGGTTGCGCTGGTCGGTCACCTCGAGCCCGGCCCGGCGCAGCAGCTCGGGTGAGCGGTCCGGTCCCGGCGCCTCCGGGCTGCGGTCCAGCGACGACATCGCCCCGATCAGCTCGTCGGTGGTCGCGTACGGCGTGCGCGAGGTGATCACCGTCTCGGGGACCATGACGGACTCGCCGAGCCCCGCGTGCAGGGCCCGCAGTCCGAGGTCGGTCTCGGCCAGCACCGAGCGGAACCTGGTGTCGAGGCCGCGCAGCGTCACCGCGTCCCGGGTGCTCAGGGCGACCAGGGGAGCGGCGGGCGCGGCAACGGTGCACTGCCCGATGCGTACGGCGTCACTCGTCGGCAGCCCGGCGAGGAAGAGCTCGGGGTGCCGGTTCACCGCCGTGAAGCGGGCGCCGGCGCTGAGGACGACACCGTCGAGGTCGACGATGAGCGGCTGGGCGAGCGCAGTGCCCGGCTCCCGGACCACCTCGGCCAGCCGACCCGCGATCGGCTGGCGCGGCGGCATCGCCTCCGGGCGGACCAGCAGGACCGTGCTCCCGGCGGCCTGGGAGATGCCGATGTTGGTGGCGGCGGACATCGAGACCGGCGTCGGCACGGACACGAAGCGGGCGCCGGAGATGATCGCGGCGATGGAGGCCGCCAGGACGTGGTGCGCCCGGCGCAGACGTACGCCGACGAGGATCAGCTCCGAGCCCTCTCGCGGCACCGAGCTGAGCCACTCGACGGTCCGCCGGGGCTCGGCGCCCAGCGGCATGACGTGCGTGACGAGGTCGTCGGACGTCTCCCGTGGGGCGCTGTCCCAGTCGACGAGCTGGCGCTCGAGGACGACGGAGTCCCAGTCGTCGCCGAGGTCGGGAGCGCCGAGGTCGGGCCGTTTCAGGACGGGTACGTCGACGGGGAGCGGGTCGTGGTCGCGGGACAGGCGCAGCACGAGGTCGCGCTCGGCCGAACCGCCGAGGCCCTCGTCGAAGCCGCCGACGTCCTTGATCGCCGCCCGTCGCAGCAGGGCGGTCGCCAGGTCGACCGGTCGCCCACCGAGGAGCTCGGCCCGGTCGCGGGCGACCGCACCGGCACCGGCGAGCACCGCCGACGAGCCTGAGTGGTGGGCGTGCGCGACCAGCGAGCCCAGCATGTCGGGCAGCCACTGGCGACCGAGCGGCAGGAATGCGACGTGCTCGGCCGTGCCGTGCTCGAGCGCCGCGTTGAGCGCCCGGGCGTGGCTGCAGCGCGACTCCCGCACCACCGTGATGCGCTCGTCGAAGGCCGCGATGCCCTGGAGCACGGCGGCCGTGTCGTCGAGCGACCCCCGGTCGACGGCCACCAGGTGCCAGTCGGCGAACGACTGCGCCTGGAGCGAGGCGACGGTCTCGCGTACGAGTGGGCCGGCGTCCTGGGCAGCCATCACGACGGTGACGGCGGGGGAGGTGCCCAGCCGGGCCGGCAGGTCGGGCGGCGGTCCGACCAGCTCGGGTCGCTCCAGCACCACCTCGCGCCGCCAGGCGGCAGCGGCCTCGATGGCGGCGGCACGGTAGGTGCCCCACGAGACCTTCTTGGGCAGGATCCGCGTCGGCAGCGCGGTGCCGGGGGAGGACACCGACAGCCAGTAGGACAGCGCGCCGTAGGGGTGGTGGCGGGCCTCCGGGTGGGTCGCGAAGATGATCCGCGGGTCGACCAGCGGGTGGGGCGCGATCCGGTTGCGCCGGCGACGCTCCGAGACGTACCAGAGGACCGGGTGCTGGCCGACGCGCTGCCAGGACCGCCGCCGCCCGATCCACTGCGCCTCGAACAGCGGGTGCGTCGACACGTCGCCGGCCGCCAGGGCGGCGCGCGCCGCGTCGTGGAGCGAGTCGAAGGTCGCGTCGAGCTGGGCGCCGACGTACTCGGCGTCGATCAGCCCCGAGTCGACCAGCACGGTCTCGGCGTCGTCGAGCCGCACCTGGCTCGGTCGGCGTCGGTCACCGCGCATCGGAGTACCTCACGCGGGGGAAGAGGGGTTCGAGCGCGAGCGGCGTCGGGAGCAGCCGCTCGGTGTCGCGCAGCGGGTAGTACTGGGCGGTCTCGTCGAGGAACTCGCGTACGCCGGCGAAGCGCTGGGGGAACCGACGCTCGCACAGCTCCAGGAGTCGCTTGGCGTCGAGGTTGTAGGGGTCGTAGCGCAGCGTGTCGATCTTCACGTAGGGCAGTCGCGCGTTGTCGAGCACGCGGTCCGCCAGGCTCCGGGCCGGGTTCCACGGCTCGTTCGCGCGCTCGCGCCACTCGCGGACCTCGGCGCGCGTGCGGGGGAAGTGGGAGCGGTGCGCGGCCCACCAGCGCATCCGCTCGCGCGCGATCCGCTTGTCCTCGGGCGTCTCGACGAAGAAGGTGTCGGAGATGAACCCCGCCTCGTAGAGCCGGCGCGACATGCCGACCTCGTAGCGCCGGATCACCTGGCGGCGCTTGGAGATCGGCTCCATCTCCTCCCAGAAGTTGGTGAACGCGTGCGAGGCGACCACCCACGGCCGGAAGGCGATGAAGAAGGACTGGATGTGCGGCGCGACGCGCTCGGCACCTGTGAGGCCCCAGAAGTCGCACGGCCGCTCGGCCATCTCCGCGAACACCGTGTCGTAGGAGTCGAGGGCGAAGACGTAGGTGTCGTTGCAGACGACCACCTCGTCGTACGCCGTCAGGTCGCCCGCGGCGTCGAGACCGACCTTGTAGCTGAAGAAGTCGTAGCCGTAGTTGGCGCGCTCGACCAGGACGGCCCGCTCGGACAGCCAGGCGCGCGCGGAGTCCTGCAGCTGGGCGGTCGTGCAGACGAGCAGCGTGTCGACCGATGCGGCCAACGCCTCGACCTGCCCGCGCACGTGCGGTCGCAGCTCTCCGGCGACGTCGAAGTGCGCCATCACGGCCAGTCTGGACACGGCCGAACACTAACAAGGAGAGGCCTCGGCCCTCCCAGTTCACACTCCCGTAACACGAGGCCGGAATCCGTTGCCTGCCCGCAACATCTGCCGCGCGCCGGTGAAACGTCCTCCCCGCAGGCTTCGGGTCATCACGCGGGCCACTGGCATGCCACCGTCGTCATGCCGCCCGGGGCCCGCATCCCCTGAGTTTCCAAGCTCTGAACCCTGGAGGTTCTGTGGACGGCTACTACGCCTTCATGCTGGTGGCGACTGCCTTCGTCCTGATGATGACGGTGCCCGCGCTGGCCCTGTTCTACGGCGGCATGTCCCGGTCGAAGTCCGTGCTCAACATGATGATGATGTCCTACGTCGCGGCTGCGATCGTCGGCATCCTGTACGTCGCCGTCGGCTGGTCGATGGGCTTCGGCGGGGACGGCACGCTGTTCGCCAACCCGTTCGAGCTGCTCTGGCTCGACGGTGTCGACACCAGCGGCTACATCGGCGTGATGTTCCAGATGACGTTCGCGATCATCACCGCCGCCCTCATCAGCGGTGCGGTCGCCGACCGGCTCAAGTTCTCCGCCTGGGTGGTCTTCGTGCCGCTCTGGTCGCTGATCGTGTACTTCCCGATGGCCCACATGGTCTTCAGCTGCTCCGAGGCCTCGCTCATCTGCGGCCGCATCGGCGCCCAGGACTACGCCGGTGGCACCGCGGTGCACATCAACGCCGGTGTGGCGGCTCTCGTGCTCGTCGTGCTGCTCGGCAAGCGGATCGGCTGGCCGCGCGAGCAGATGCGCCCGCACAACCTGACCCTCACGATGCTCGGCGCCGGTCTGCTCTGGATGGGCTGGTACGGCTTCAACGTCGGCTCGATCGTCTTCGCCGGTGAGGAGGGCCAGGCATTCTCGGACCGCTTCATGTCCGAGACCGGCCGCACCTTCGCCACCACCACGCTCGCCACGATGGCCGCCATCCTCGGCTGGCTGCTGATCGAGCGCCTGGTCCACAAGAAGGCCACCTCGCTCGGCGCAGCGTCCGGCATCGTCGCGGGCCTCGTGGCGATCACCCCGGCCACCGGTGCGGTCAACCTCTCCGGTGCCGTGGCCATCGGCTTCATCGCCGGCGGCGTCTGCGCCTGGGCGGTCGGCCTGAAGTACAAGCTCGGCTACGACGACTCGCTCGACGTGGTCGGTGTGCACCTGGTCGGTGGCATCATCGGCACCGTGCTGATCGGTGTCTTCTCCACCTCGGAGGGCGCCGGCGGGATCGACGGACTGCTCTACGGCGGCGGCCTCGGCCCGCTGGGCGACCAGGCCCTCGGTGTCCTGGTGGCCATCCTCTACTCGGGTGTCCTCACCACGGTCATCGCGCTGGCGATCAAGTACACGATGGGCCTGCGCCTCGACGAGGAGGACGAGGTCAACGGCATCGACCTCGCCGCCCACGGCGAGTCGGCGTACGACCTGCACAGTGGCACCAGCGGGAGCGGGTCCAGCGTGCTGGCCGCTGCCACCGCCCCCACCTCCACCAAGCCCGTCAGCGAAGGAGCCCAGGCATGAAGCTCGTGACCGCGGTCATCAAGCCGCACAAGTGGGAGGACGTCAGGGAGGCGCTCGAGACCTTCGGTGTCGCCGGCATGACGGTCTCCGAGGTCAGCGGCTACGGCCGCCAGAAGGGCCACACCGAGGTCTACCGCGGCGCGGAGTACGACATCGCGCTCGTGCCCAAGATCCGCATCGAGATCGTGGTCGACGACGCCGACTCCGAGGACGTGGTCGGGATCATCGTCAAGACCGCGCAGACCGGTCGCATCGGTGACGGCAAGGTCTGGGTCAGCCCCGTCGACACCGTCGTGCGGGTCCGCACCGGCGAGCAGGACGCGTCCGCCCTCTGATGGCGCGCCTTCTCGGGCACCGTCATGAGCACCCCACGGCGTTCATCTCCTCCGCTGCGCTCCTCCGATGAACGCCGCAGGGACCCCGCATGACCGCTGACCAGCGCCAGACCAGGGCCACCTCGGCCGACGAGCTCTGCCGGCAGGCGTACGCCGCCTCCGCGGGGCCCGCCACCGGGGTGGCCCTGGTCGCGGTCGGCGGCTACGGGCGTGGCGAGCTCGCCCCGCACTCGGACCTCGACGTGGTGCTCGTCCACGACGACGGCGTCGAGCCGGGCGAGCTCGCCAGCTCGCTCTGGTACCCGCTGTGGGACTCCGGACGCCGCCTCGACCACGCCGTGCGCTCGATGGGCGAGGTCGTGGACGCGGCGGCCGACCTGCGGGTCGCGCTGGGGCTCCTCGACGTACGCCACCTGGCCGGCGACCCCGGGCTGACGCTGCGCCTGCGCACGACGATGCTCGCGGACTGGCGGCGCCAGGCGAGGACGCGCCTGCCGGAGCTCAAGGAGCTGACCCGCAAGCGCCACGACGTGACCGGCGAGCTTGCACACGCGTCGGTGCCGGACGTGAAGGAGGCCGAGGGCGGCCTGCGCGACGCCGGCGTGCTCAAGGCGATCGAGGCCAGCTGGCTGGTCGACGCCTCCACTCCTGCCCTCGAGGCGGCGCGACTGATGCTGCTCGACGTGCGCGACGAGGTGCAGGAGATCGCCGGGCGGCCGAGCGACCGCATCGCCCCCGAGATGTGGAGCCCGCTGGCCGAGCGACTCGGCCTGCCCGATGCCGAGGCGGCCCAGCGCCACGTGCGCTCCCTCGGCCGTCGGATCGGTCACCTCTCGCGCCTGGCCTGGCGGCGTACGGACGCCGTCACTGCGCGCGCGACGGGGGAGAAGGGGCGCCGGACGCCCGCCCTCGAGCGCATCGCGCCCGGGATCGCGCTCTCCCGCGGCGAGGTCGTGCTCGACGCGGGGACCAAGCCCGGCGACGACCCGTCGCTGCTGCTCCGCGTCGCCGCCGAGGCCGCGAGCCGCGACGCCGTGCTGGCTCCGACGACGGCGGCCCGCCTGGTCCGCGAGGGCGCGCCGTTGCCGGTGCCGTGGCCGGCGGCCGCGCGCGAGGGGCTGGTGCGGCTGCTGGCCAGCGGACCCGGCCTGCTGCCCGTGTGGGAGACCCTCGACGAGATCGACGGGATCGAGACGTTCCTGCCCGAGTGGGAGCAGATCCGGCTCCTGCCGCACGCCTCCGCGATCCACCGCTTCACCGTCGACCGCCACGTCGTGGAGACCTGCGCCGCGGCCGGTGCCCTCATCCGCCACGTCCGCCGCCCCGACCTGCTGCTGGTCGCCGCGCTGCTGCACGACATCGGCAAGGGCTCGATGCAGGACCACTCGGTCGCCGGCGAGCCCGTCGCCCGCAAGATCGTGTCCCGCATGGGGTTCACCGACCTCGACGCCGAGGTGGTCGCCTCCCTCGTGCGCTGGCACCTCCTCCTCGCCGACCTCGCCACGACCCGCGACCCCGACGACCCCGCCACGACCGCCGAGCTGCTCACCCACGTCCCCGACGCGGCCAGCCTCGAGCTGCTGCGCGCCCTCACCGAGGCCGACGCCAGCGCCACCTCGGCCGCTGCGTGGACGACCTGGCGGGCCTCGCTGGTCGACCGGCTCGTGCTGCGCGCCGACACCGCACTGGGCGCCGAGGCCAGTCCGGTGCCCCCCGTCGAGACGGTCCCCGTCCCCGACGTCGTACGCCGTGAGCCGGGCGCGGTCTCGGTCACGGTCGAGGCCCACGACGTCGGCGCGACCGTCACCGTCATCGCTGCCGACCGGGTCGGGCTGCTGGCCGACGTGGCGGGTGGCCTGGCCGCGCTCCGCGTCCCGGTGAAGGCGGCCAGGGCGTGGGCGCAGGTGGACGGCGAGGGGGAGTGGGGCGTGAGCTCGTGGGAGGTGCCCGACGCCTACCTCGACGCCACGGTCGTGCGCGACCGGATCCGCCGGGTGGTGGAGGGCAGCCAGCGGTTGCCCGACCTGCCCGAGCGTCCGGACGGCGAGCTGCCGCCGATCGTCGAGGTGCGCCCCGACGCGTCGCGGACCTCGCTCGTGCTCGAGATCAGGACCTCCGACCGTCCGGGTGTGGTCCACCGGGTGCTCACCACGCTCGCGGGGCTCGGGCTGACCGTGGCCTCGGCGCACGTGTCGACCCTGGGTCCCCAGGCGGTCGACGTCTTCTACGTCCAGGAGGACGGCGGGGTGCGACCCACCGAGCTGCGGGCCGCAGCGGCCGCCCACGCCGTCCGCACCGCGCTCGGGGGCTGACCTCGGCCACGGGCCACCCCGACGAGGATGGCCCGGGCTCGCGGCGGCCCCGTTAGTCTTGGACGTCGTACCACCTGACTTCAGCCACCGATGCGAGGACTGACCCACACCGTGTTCGCCACACTCTCCGACCGCCTTGCCGACACCTTCAAGAACCTGCGAGGCAAGGGCCGGCTCTCCGAGGCCGACATCGACGCCACCGCGCGCGAGATCCGGATCGCGCTGCTCGAGGCCGACGTCGCGCTGCCCGTCGTCAAGGAGTTCGTCGGTGCGGTGAAGGAGCGGGCCCGCTCCGAGGAGGTCAGCGGCGCGCTCAACCCGGCCCAGCAGATCATCAAGATCGTCCACGAGGAGCTCGTGACGATTCTCGGCGGTGAGACTCGTCGGCTGCGCTACGCCAAGTCCGGCCCGACGGTCATCATGCTCGCCGGCCTCCAGGGTGCCGGCAAGACGACCCTCGCCGCCAAGCTCGCGCTGTGGCTCAAGGAGCAGGACAAGACGCCGATGCTCGTCGCGGCCGACCTGCAGCGGCCCAACGCCGTCCAGCAGCTCCAGGTCAACGGCGACCGCGTCGGCGTGCCCGTCTTCGCGCCGGAGCCCGGCAACGGCACGGGGGATCCCGTCGACGTCGCCCGCGCGTCGATCGAGGAGGCCAGGCGCAAGCTGCACGACGTCGTCATCATCGACACCGCGGGCCGGCTCGGCGTCGACCAGACGCTGATGCAGCAGGCGTCCGACATCCGCGACGCCGTGCAGCCCGACGAGGTGCTCTTCGTCGTCGACGCGATGATCGGCCAGGACGCCGTCACGACCGCGCAGGCCTTCCTCGACGGTGTCGGCTACGACGGCGTGGTCCTGACCAAGCTCGACGGCGACGCCCGCGGTGGTGCGGCGCTGTCGATCCGTTCGCTCACCGGCAAGCCGGTCATGTTCGCCTCCAGCGGCGAGAAGATGACCGACTTCGACCTGTTCCACCCTGACCGGATGGCCTCGCGCATCCTCGACATGGGCGACATGCTCACCCTGATCGAGCAGGCGGAGAAGGCCTTCGACTCCGACCAGGCCATGAAGACCGCGGAAAAGCTCGGCACCAAGGGCGGCTTCACGCTGGAGGACTTCCTCCAGCAGATGATGCAGATCCGCAAGCTCGGCTCGATGACCAAGATCATGGGGATGCTCCCCGGGATGGGTCAGTTCCGCGACCAGCTGGAGAACTTCGACGAGCGCGAGATCGACCGCATCCAGGCGATCATCCAGTCGATGACGCCCGCCGAGCGGGACAACCCCAAGATCCTCGACGGCTCGCGCCGTGCCCGCATCGCCAAGGGCTCCGGTCGCCAGGTCTCCGACGTCAACCAGCTCGTCGACCGCTTCTTCGAGGCGCGCAAGATGATGGAGCAGATGGCCCGCGGTGGTGGCATGCCCGGGATGCCGGGGATGCCCGGCCTGCCCGGTGCCGGCGGCAAGCGGTCCGGCGCCAAGCAGCAGGCCAAGAAGGGCAGGGCCAAGCGTGGCTCCGGCAACCCGGCCAAGGCCGCCCAGCTGGCGGCGGCCGAGAAGGCCGCGGCGGCCGAGAAGGCCGGCAACCCGTTCGGCAACCCCGACGGCGCCGAGGTCGACTACGAGAAGGCCGCCGAGCAGCTCAACCTCCCGAAGGACTTCTCGCAGTTCCTCAAGTGACGGTGAACCGGTCGGGTATCACGCTGGCCGTCAGGAACTCCTTGCTGGTTGAGTGAGCCACCACGTCCACGGAGGAGAACACCTTGAGCGAGCCCTACGACCTGTTGTTGGAGAAGTACGCCGCTCTGGTGGTGCGGGTGGGCGTCAACGTCCAGCCGGGCCAGGAGGTCGTCATCAACGCCCTGCCGGAGCAGGCGGACGCCGCCCGGGCCGTGGCGGCGGAGGCCTACCGCGTCGGCGCGTCGCGGGTGAGCATCAACTACGACGACCCGTTCCTCCAGCGGGCGGCCGTCGAGCACGCGCCCGAGGAGCTGCTCGGCACGTCGCCGGAGCACACGCTGGCGATGGCGCGGGCCTGGGAGGAGAGCAGGCCGGCGCTGATCAGCCTGAGCGGCAACCCCCACCCGACGCTGATGGAGGGCCTCGACCCGGCGCGGCTGGCGAAGTCGGCCCCGCTCGACCTGATCCAGCAGGTGATGCCGCTGGTGACCACCAACAAGCTCGCCTGGACGGTCGTCGGGGCTCCGAGCAAGGGCTGGGCCGACAGCGTCGGCGTCGCCGACGTCGCGCAGCTGTGGGACGCGGTCGCCACGGCGATGCGCCTCGACCAGGCCGACCCCGTCGCCGCCTGGCACTCGCACGTGGCCAAGCTCAAGGCACGCGCGGCGATCCTCAACGGCCACCACTTCGACAAGGTCCGCTACCGCGGACCCGGCACCGACCTGACCCTCGGCCTCACGCCGCAGGCCCGGTGGGTGGGTGGATCGGTCGAGAACGAGCAGGGCGTGGAGTTCGTGCCCAACATGCCGACCGAGGAGGTCTTCGTCTCGCCGGACTGGCGCCGCGCCGAGGGCTACGTACGGACGTCGGCACCCTTCTTCCTGGCCACGATGGGCGCGCTCGTCGAGGGGCTCGAGATCGAGGTCAAGGACGGCACGATCACCGGCGCCAGGGCCGATCGCGGCGAGGAGGCCGTCCAGGCGCAGTTCGAGCTGATCCCGCGCTCACGGCACCTGGGCGAGGTCGCCATCGTCGACGCCGACTCGGCGGTCGCCCGGACCAACCTCGTCTACAAGGACATGCTCTTCGACGAGAACGTCGGCTCCCACGTCGCATGGGGCCTGGGCTACACCGTCGGGATGGACGGGACGCTCGACCTCACGCCCGAGCAGCGCATCGCCGAGGGCCTCAACCAGTCCGACACCCACGTCGACATCGTGATCGGCAGCCCCGAGGTGCAGATCGACGGCATCCACGCCGACGGCTCGGTCGTCGCGGTGACCCGCGGCAACGAGTTCGTCCTCAGGGACTGAACAGCGGACCGAACAGGGGACTGAGCAGGTGGGTACGGTCCTCGTCGTCGACGGCGCGAACGTCGTCGGGTCGGTGCCCGACGGGTGGTGGAAGGACCGGGCCGGCGCGGCGCGGCGGCTCCACGAGCGCCTGCTGGTCGCCGACACGTCGTACGACGAGATCGTGCTGGTGCTGGAGGGCGGGGCCAAGGGGGGCGTACGCGCCGGGCGCGACGCCCACGTGACGACGGTGCACGCGCCGCGCGACGGTGACGCCGAGATCCGCAGCCAGGCACGCAGCGCGGCCGCCGCAGGATCGTCCGTCACGGTGGTGACCGCTGACCGCATGCTGGCGGCCAACGTCTCGCCCGCACAGGTCCTCAGCCCGTCCTGGCTGCTCGAGCGCATCTGAGGCCGCCGGACACGGCTGTGGCGCCACCCCCGAAGGTGGCGCCACAGTCGTGATGGAGTCGTGCCGAGGTCAGAGACCCAGGTTGAGAGCAGCCAGGATCTGGTTGAGCAGGCTGCTCAGCTGACCCAGCAGGCCCGCCAGCGGGCCTCCGTCGAGCAGCCCGGCGACCGCGCAGAGGAGGTTGCCGAGGAGCTGTCCGGCGCCGGCGACGGCGACGATGTCGAGCACCACGCGCTGGAGGTGGATCTCCAGGCCGAGGACGTTGAGGTCCAGCGGGCCGAGCACGAGGTTGAGGATGTCGCAGGCGGCTGCCCGGCCCGAGGTGCGGGCGTCAGTGGCGGACTGACCGTTGATCGTCTTCACCGGGATCGTCTTGATCCCGGAGAACTTGGTGGTCGAGCCGTCGGGGTGGCTGATCTTCCCCTGGAGGAAGCCCTTGGCCGCCAGCACTCCGTCGCTCTTGACGAAGCGGGTGGGCGTGAACGACCCGGTGAGCTTGCTACCGTCCGAAGCCTTGCCGGTCACCGTGCTGGTGATCTTGCCGGCGTCGGACTTCCCGACGACCGAGCGTGCGGACGTACGGTCCGGGGTGGCCGCTGACGCAGAGCCGATGCTGACCGACGCGAGGCCGAGGGCCATCACGAGGGCGAGGACGCCGGTGGTGAGCGCCGTGGAGATGCGGGACGTGGAGCGGGGTGTGCTGGTCTGCATGTCTTACCTCCCAAGACGATGCCCGTCGCAACGCGGCGGTAGCCGCATCGTCCGGGTGCCGAACCCTCCCAAAGGTCGGGGCGGTCCGCCCCGGGCATCGCAAGCGACGGTAAGCACGCATGGTCCCGACGACCCACACCCGTCAGGGTGGATGACTAGGGTCGGCCGCATGAAAGCCCAGCGCTTCCGTGGTCCGGTCCTCCCTGAGGGTGAGTCCCGCGACGTCTACGTCGTCGAGGGCCGGATCACCTACGAGCCGCAGGCGGGTGCCGAGACCGTGGCGGAGGGCTGGATCGTCCCCGGGCTGGTCGACGCGCACTGCCACCTCGGCCTCGACGACGACGGACCGGTCGACCAGGAAGCCACCGAGCAGCAGGCGATCGACGACCGCGACGCGGGCGCGCTGCTGATCCGCGACGCCGGCTCGGCCGCCGACACCCGCTGGATCCACGACCGCGACGACCTGCCACGGCTGGTCCGGTGCGGGCGCCACATCGCGGCGACCAAGCGCTACATCCGCGGCTACGCCCACGAGGTGGAGCCGGCCGACCTGGCGACGTACGCCGCACGGGAGGCGCGCAACGGCGACGGCTGGATCAAGCTCGTCGGTGACTGGATCTCGCGCGACGAGGGTGACCTCGCGCCGTCCTTCCCTGCCGAGGCCTTCGCCGACGCGATCGAGGCAGCGCACGCCAACGGGGCCAAGGTCACCGCGCACTGCTTCGGTCACGGCGTGCTGCCGGGGCTGATCGAGGCCGGCATCGACTGCATCGAGCACGGCACCGGCCTCACCGAGGACCTCATCGACGCGATGGTCGCCCACGGCACGCGCCTGGTGCCGACCGTGATGCAGCTCGACAAGTTCCCCGAGCACGCGTCCGCGGGGCAGGAGCGCTTCCCGGCCTACGCGGCGACCATGGTCGACCTCTACGCCCGGATGCCCGCCACGATCATGGCGGCCTACGAGGCGGGGGTGCCGATCTACGCCGGCTCCGACGGCGGCGGGATCAGCCGCCACGGCAACATCGCCGGTGAGATCGAGGCGCTCGTGCGCATCGGCCTGCCCGCCCACGACGCCCTCGGCGCCGCGAGCTGGCGGGCACGCGAGTGGCTGGGGGTCGACTGCCTCGAGGAGGGCGCGTCGGCGGACTTCGTGGTCTACGACCGCAACCCGGTCGAGGACCTGTCCGTGCTGCGTACGCCGAAGGCGGTCGTGCTGCGCGGCACGGCGGTCAGCCGAGGTCGATGACCTCGACGTCCGGCCCGGGCTCGTAGACCACGAGCGCGCAGTTCGACCGGACCAGCTCGTCGCCCACCTGGTCGCCGGTGCGCCGGTCGATGACGCGCCGCCACACCTCGTTGCGCCGGAACACCTGGCCGTCGCGACGCAGGAACTGCTCGTGGCGCGCCTCGACCTTCCACGAGTGCTCCGGCCGTACGTCCGCGCGCAGCTGGCCGTGCAGGTAGCGGTCGCCGATCCAGGTGCGGAGCTGGAACGCCTGGTCGGTGTCGTTGCGCACCACGAGGTCGACGTAGTTGTAGACGATCGAGCAGCCCACGCCCCACGGCAGCACGCGGCCCTTGTCGGGGAACGGGTCGAAGGAGTGCTCCGAGCGCTCGACCACGGTCAGGGGCGAGTGCAGCACCATCCAGTGCACGAGGTTCGCGAGCTGGCAGATCCCGCCGCCGACCCCGGCCTCGGCCGAGCCGTTGGACAGCTTCATCCCGTCGACGTAGCCCTTGCGGCGCGTGCAGCTGCCCACCACGCGGTTGAACGAGAACGTCTCGCCCGGCGCGATGACCAGGCCGTCCATCCGCGACGCGGCCAGCCGGAGGTTGGTGACCTTGTTGTGCTGGAGGTGCATCTGGTCGGGGTCGAGCTCGCGCAGCAGCAGGGAGCCGTGCTGCTTGAGCCGTACGGGGAGGTCGTCGGCGTCATGGCGGCTCGCCCACACGACGCGGCCGGACCACGCGTCCCGCGCCCACTGCGTACGCCGTCGCGTGCGGTGCGCGGCCATCGCGACGGGCAGCAGCCAGGGGTGGCGCTGCGTGAGGCGCGGGGGAGCGGTCAGGCGGGTCGGCAGCGCGAGCGGCTCGACCTCCTCGACGGGGGTGGCGGTGGTCACACCGAAGAGACGTCGTGGCGGCCGTTTTCGTTGCGTGCACCGACGAGGAAGTCGGCGCGAAACACGTTTGTGAGTGACGGAGCCGGTCGACGAGGATGGGTGCATGAGCTCCCTCGTCGACCTGTTCCCGCCGCTCGGCCTGCACGTCGTCGCCGGACCCCTCGAGCTGCGCGGCCTCACCGACGAGCTCATCCGCGAGCTCTGCGACCTCGCCGAGGCCGGGATCCACGACCCCGACGCGATGCCGTTCTACGTCCCGTGGTCCACCGCGCCGGTCGGCGAGCTCGGCCGCAACACTGCGGCGTACCACTGGGGCAAGCGCTCGACGTTCTCGCCGCAGGACCTCTGCCTCGACCTCGCAGTGCTGCTCGACGGCCGGGTGATCGGCTGCCAGGGAGTCGCGGCCAAGCACTTCCCCGTGACGCTCACCGGCGAGACCGGCTCGTGGCTCGGACGCGAGTTCCAGGGCCGCGGGCTCGGCACCGAGATGCGGCGCGCGTTCTGCGAGCTCCTCTTCGACCACCTCGGGTTCGAGGAGATCACCTCCGCGGCGTTCGTCGACAACCCCGCCTCGCTCGGCGTCTCGCGCAAGGTCGGCTACCGGCCCACCGCCGTCAGCCGGATCCAGCGGCGCGAGGGCGAGCTGGCCCTCCAGCAGGGCCTGCTGCTCACGCCCGAGACCTTCGTCCGGGGAGAGGTCCCGATCGAGGTGACGGGTGCGGGCGCCGTACGCGCGTTCATGGGTCTCGACGCCGGCCGTGACGACGGCCCCGATGCTCCGGGCAGCGCCTGATTGGTGGCTCACGGCACCTGTCTGGCAGAATCGCTCCTCGTGTCCTGCGCGCCCGGACCCTCTCATCCGAGCGAGCAGCACCCATCGAGCGACCGGACCCGGTGACCCCACCTGGCGAGGGTCGCTCACCCACGACAATTCCTGAGGAGACACCACACACGTGGCCGTCAAGATTCGTTTGAAGCGCCTGGGCAAGATCCGGGTGCCGCAGTACCGCATCGTCGTCGTCGACTCGCGCAAGAAGCGCGACGGCAGGGTGCTCGAGGAGATCGGCAAGTACCACCCCAAGGAGGAGCCCTCGTTCATCGAGGTGACCTCCGACCGGGCGCAGTACTGGCTCGGCGTCGGCGCGCAGCCGTCCGAGGCCGTCGAGGCGATCCTCAAGATCACCGGTGACTGGCAGACCTTCAAGGGTCTCCCCGGCACCGAGGGCACCCTCAAGGTCAAGGAGCCCAAGCGCTCCAAGCTCGACATCTTCAACGAGGCCCTCAAGGAGGTGTCCGCCGAGTCCAAGGGCTCCGCGACGACCACCAAGAAGAAGGCCGAGAAGAAGACCGAGCCTGCTGCCGAGGCTCCCGCCGCGACCGAGGCCCCGGCCGAGGTTCCTGCTGAGGCTCCGGCCGAGGCCCCCGCTGAGGTCCCCGCTGCCGTCCCCGCTTCGGAGACCCCTGAGGGTGCTGCCGACGCCGCGGAGGCCACCGAGACGGTGACCGCCGAGGACGCCGGCAAGAGCGAGGCGTGAGCGACGTGCTGGCCGAGGCTCTCGAGCACCTGGTGCGCGGCATCGTCGACCACCCCGACGACGTCGTGGTCCGCGACAAGCAGATGCGTCGCGGCTCGATCCTCGAGGTCCGGGTGCATCCCGACGACCTCGGCAAGGTGATCGGCCGCAACGGCCGCACCGCGACCGCCTTCCGCACCGTCGTCTCGGCCCTCGCCGGTCGTGGCGGTGCGCGGGTGGACTTCGTGGACACCGACCGCCGCCGCTGAGCGACACAGCCTGATCGACGGGCGTCACCCCACCGGGGTGGCGCCCGTCGCGGCATTTCGAGCCATCCTGCGGGCGGCGATAGCCTCGCTTCCGTGAGTGAAGACATCGAGGTCGTGGTCGGCCGCATCGGCAAGCCGCACGGGATCCGCGGCGAGGTCACCCTCGACGTACGCACCGACGAGCCCGAGCGCCGCTTCGCCCCCGGCACGACCCTGCGGGCCGAGGCCCCGGCAGGCGCCGACCGCCGCCCGTCCACGCTCACCGTCGCCCGCGCCCGCTGGCACCAGAGCACGCTGCTGGTCGCCTTCGAGGAGATCGAGGACCGCAACACCGCCGAGACCGTCCGCGGCACGGTCCTCCACGCCATGCTCGGCCACGACGAGGTGCCCGAGGACCCCGAGGAGTACTACGACCACCAGCTCATCGGGCTCGCCGTCGTCGACCTCGACGGAGCGCACCTGGGCGAGGTCAAGGCTGTCGTGCACGGCTCCGCGCAGGACCTGCTGACCGTACGGACTCCCGACGGCCGGGACACGCTCGTGCCGTTCGTCGAGGCGCTGGTCCCCGAGGTCGACCTGGGCGCCGGCCGGATCGTCGTCGCCGACCGGCCCGGCCTCGTCGCACCGTTCCCGGAGGACGTCGCCGAGGACGCGGCCGGGGACGCTGCCGGAGACCAGTCGTGAGGATCGATGTCGTCACGATCTTCCCGGACTACCTCGCCCCGCTCACGCTGAGCCTGCCCGGCAAGGCGCGCGACAAGGGCCTGCTCGACCTCGCGGTCCACGACCTCCGCGACTGGACGACCGACCGGCACCACACGGTCGACGACACGCCCTACGGCGGCGGCGCCGGCATGGTGATGAAGCCGGAGCCGTGGGGCCGCGCGCTCGACCAGGTCGCCCAGGGCGCCACGATCGTCTTCACGACCCCCAGCGGCGAGCCGTTCACGCAGGCCGTCGCCCACGAGCTGAGCGAGGTCGAGCACCTCGTCTTCGCGTGCGGACGCTACGAGGGCATCGACCAGCGCGTCATCGAGCACGCGGCGACGCTGGGCACGGTCCGCGAGATCAGCCTCGGCGACTACGTGCTCAACGGCGGCGAGGTCGCCGCGCTGGCGATCACCGAGGCGGTCGTACGCCTGCTGCCGGGGTTCATGGGCAACGCCGAGTCACTCGTCGAGGAGTCGCACGCCGACGGCCTCCTCGAATACCCCGTCTACACCAAGCCTGCGTCGTGGGAGGGCCGCGAGGTCCCCGACGTCCTGCTCTCCGGCGACCACGCGCGGATCGCGCGCTGGCGGCGCACCGAGGCCGAGCGCCGCACGGCGGAGCGCCGGCCCGACCTGCTCCCGGCGACCGGCGCGATCAGCGGCCTCGCCGACCTCGACGTACGCCCCGCCGTGCCCGGTGATGCCGGCGAGCTCTACACCCTCCAGCGCGCCTGCTGGCTCCAGGAGATGGAGGCCAACCCGGGCGTGGAGATCCCGGCCCTGCGCGAGTCGCTCGACGACGTACGCCGCGGGCTGGACGCGTGGACCGTGCGGGTCGTGCGCGAACCGTCGTCGGGCCGCCTCGTCGGTGCGGTGCGCGGCAAGGTCGACGGGCACGGCGAGTGGGACATCGGCCGGATCATGGTCGCCCCCGACCTCCAGGGCCGCGGCCTGGGACGCGCGCTGCTCGAGCTCGTCGAGAGCCTCGCTCCGGGCGACGTGGAGACCTTCGTCCTGTTCACCGGGGCCGGGTCGCTCGACAACCAGCGGATGTACAAGAAGGCCGGCTTCCGGATGCGTCCGGACCGCACGGCACCGCCCGGTGCCGTGGTGCTCACCAAGAAGGTCGGCAAGCGGATTTCCCGCTGAGGTCCGCCTCTGGCAAACTTCACTCTTGGTCCACTCGAGGCCAGGGTCGCCCGGAGCACCTTCCGGGGTCCCGCCGCATCGCACCTGCCACAGGGGGCGCATCGGCCGGCCAGCTCGAGCGCCATCCGACATCACCAGCACCTTTGATTCCGCGGTTGACCTGTGGCACTCGCGAGGAGCACGTCATGACCAACGTCATCGCCGATCTCGGCAACTCACTCAAGCGCGACGACGTCCCGGCCTTCCGCGCCGGCGACACCGTCAAGGTCCACGTCAAGGTCATCGAGGGCAGCCGCGCGCGTGTCCAGGTCTTCCAGGGCGTCGTGATCCGCATCCACGGCTCGGGCATCGGCCGCACGTTCACCGTCCGCAAGGTCTCCTTCGGTGTCGGCGTCGAGCGCACCTTCCCGCTGAACTCCCCGATCTTCGAGACGATCGAGATCGTGACCCGCGGTGACGTCCGCCGCGCCAAGCTCTACTACCTGCGCAACCTGCGCGGCAAGGCCGCCAAGATCAAGGAGCGCCGCGAGGCGTGATCCACCAGGACTCGCGCCGCAGCCGCATCGCGGAGGCGCGGGTTCGACCAGGGACTGGTTAGTCTCTGCGCGTGACTTCAGATGACCGCGGTTCCACGTCCATCACCACGGACGAGGGATCGCGGTCGTCGCGTTCGGGGGACGAGGCGAAGGGCCGCTCCGCTCGGGCCAAGCGCAAGCAGCTGCCGCTGTGGCAGGAGACGATCCTGCTCCTCGGCGTCGCCCTGATCCTGGCCATCGTCATCAAGACGTTCTTCGTCCAGGCCTTCTACATCCCGTCGGAGTCGATGGAGCCGGGACTGATCCTCAACGACCGGATCCTGATCCAGAAGGTCTCCTACTGGGGCGACGGCGAGCCCGAGCGCGGCGACGTGGTCGTGTTCAAGGACCCGGGCGGCTGGCTGCCGCCCAGCGAGAGCGCCGGGCCGACCAACCCGGTCGCCCAGGTGATGGCCAAGATCGGGCTCTACCCGACCGGCGGCCACCTCGTGAAGCGCGTGATCGGCATCGCCGGCGACACGATCGTGTGCTGCGACGACAAGGGCCGGCTCTCGGTCAACGGCAAGCCGCTCAACGAGTCCTCCTACGTGCAAGCGGCTGGACGCGACGTGCAACGGCCCGATGCCGACCGACTGCAACGAGAAGTGGAGGGTCGGGCCCATCCCCGAGGGCCACATCTTCGTGATGGGCGACAACCGCTCCCGCTCGGCGGACTCGTCGGCCAAGATGTGCCGACCCGACGCGACCGAGTGCGTGCCGGGCGACGAGTTCGTCCCGGTCGACCTGGTGGTCGGCAAGGTCTTCGTGCTGCTCTGGCCCGCCGATCGCTTCCGCTGGATCACCCGTCCGGCCACGTTCGAGGACGTGCCGGACCCGTCCCCGTGAGCGGGTCGGCGATGACCGCCCCCTCGCCGTTGCCCGCACCCGTTCCGTCGCAGGGCAGCGTGACCGTACGCCGCGACGCAGGGCTGTACGGCTACGAGCGCGCGCTGCGTCGCGCCGGCCTCGAGCCGATCGCCGGCGTCGACGAGGCTGGCCGCGGCGCCTGCGCCGGACCCCTCGTCGCCGGCGCCGTCGTGCTCCCACCCGGCAAGGCGGGCATCGTGCCCGGTCTCGCCGACAGCAAGCTGCTCACCGAGGCTGCCCGCGAGCGGGTCTACCAGCAGGTGGTCCGCCGCGCGCTCTCGTGGTCGGTCGTGGTGATCGAGTCCGACGAGTGCGACCGGCTCGGGATGCACGTCGCCAACCTCGAGGCGCTGCGTCGCGCGGTGGCCCGGCTGGAGACGCGTCCGTCCTACGTCCTCACCGACGGGTTTCCCGTCGACGGCCTCGGTGTGCCCGGGCTCGCGGTGTGGAAGGGCGACCGTGTCGCCGCCTGCATCGCAGCCGCCTCGGTGATCGCCAAGGTGACCCGCGACCGGCTGATGGTCCAGCTGCACGACTCGTGGCCGCACTACGACTTCCGCACCCACAAGGGCTACTGCACGGCGGACCACGACGCGGCGCTGGCCGAGCACGGCCCGTGCCCCGAGCACCGGATGCGCTTCGTCAACGTACGACGCGCGGCGGGGCTCGAGCCGTTGGCCGAGGTTGAGGCGGACCCGGCCACTAGTGTCGGCGTGGAGCAGACGGGCACCGGTCTCGACCGGACGGAGGAGGACACATGAGCGCCGAGGATCTCGAGAAGTACGAGACCGAGATGGAGCTCACCCTCTATCGCGAGTACCGCGACGTCGTCGGCATCTTCAAGTACGTCGTCGAGACCGACCGCCGCTTCTACCTGTGCAACCAGGTCGACGTGAAGGCCCGCTCGGAGAGCGGTGACGTCTTCTTCGAGGTCTCGATGACCGACGCCTGGGTCTGGGACATGTACCGCCCGGCGCGCTTCGCCAAGAACGTCAAGGTGCTGACCTTCAAGGACGTCAACGTCGAGGAGCTCGCCCCCAGCGAGATCGACCCGCCCAAGGACTGACCGCCACCCGGGCCACCAGCCGTCCACAGGTGGCTCGATCCGGGCGTCGTCCACAGGGTGTCCCCGGCAGCGCCCTCGGTCGTCGGTGCCCCGCGGTCTGCTGGTGCTTCCCGCACCTGCCGACCGGAAGGCACTCACCATGGCCCGTCCCGCTGCGACGTCCCCGTTCGTCCCCGACCCCGTCGCCGAGCACAACCGCCTGCTCGGCGAGCGCGGCGAGACCATCGCCGCGCGCCACCTCACCCGCCTCGGCATGGTGCTGCTCGACCGCAACTGGCGCTGCGACGCCGGCGAGATCGACCTGGTGCTCCGCGACGGCCAGGTGCTGGTGATCTGCGAGGTCAAGACCCGCACGTCGACCGACTACGGCGATCCGCTCGAGGCGGTCGACCGGCGCAAGGCCGACCGGCTCCGGCGACTCGCCATCCGGTGGCTGCGCGCGCACGACTGTCATCCCGACGACGTCCGGGTCGACCTGGTCGGGGTGCTGGCGCCGCCGGGCCGTCCGGTCGAGGTCGAGCACGTGGCGGGGATCGGCTGATGGCGTTCGCCACGGCCCGGACCCTGGCCCTCAAGGGAGCCGTCGGCCACGTCATCGACGTGCAGGTCGACGTCTCGCCCGGCCTGGTCGGCACCACGATGGTCGGTCGGGTCGACAAGAGCCTGTCCGAGGCGCGCGATCGCGTGCGGATGGCGATCAACAACGACTGCGGGGGGTGGCCCTCCACCAAGCGGGTCACGATCCTGCTGGCGCCCGCAGACCTGCCCAAGGGCGGCACCCACTACGACCTGGCGATCGCCGTCGCGGTGATGGCGGCCGACAAGAAGCACGACGAGCTCACGGCCGACCTGCTCGACGGGTGGGCCTTCGTCGGTGAGCTGTCGGTGGCTGGTGGGCTGCGGCCGGTGCCGGGGGTCCTGCCGATGGTGATCGCGGCGGCAGCGCACGGGATCACCCGGGTCTTCGTGCCCGAGCCGCAGGCCGCCGAGGCGGCGCTGGTGCCCGGGATGACGGTCTTCGGCGTCCGGTCGCTCGGGCAGGTCTCGGCCGTGCTGCGCGGGGCCGAGGTCCCGGACGCACCGCCCGTGGTCGGGCCGTCCGCGAGCCCGCTCGCGACGTGGCGCGGGGAGGACCGACTGGCCGACGTCGACCTCGCCGACCTCGACGGGCTGGACGACGTGCGCTACGCCGTCGAGGTGGCCGCCGCCGGCGGTCACCCGCTCATGCTGATCGGGCCGCGCGGCACGGGCAAGACCTCGATCGCGGAGCGGATCCCGACGATCCTCCCCGACCTGACGACCGAGCAGGCGCTCGAGGTCACCGCTCTTCACTCCGTGGCCGGCACGTTGCCCGAGGGATCCGGGCTGCTGCGCCGCCCGCCGTGGTTCGCGCCGCACCACTCGGCGACGGCGGCGAGCGTGCTCGGCGGCGGCACCGGCCGGGTGCGCCCCGGTCAGGTCAGCCTGGCCCACCACGGCGTGCTCTTCCTCGACGAGTTCCCGCACTTCCGGGTGGACGTCATCGAGGCCATGCGGCAGCCGCTGGAGTCCGGCGAGGTGACCATCGCACGCGGCGAGGAGTCCGCCACCTATCCCGCACGGTCCCTGGTCGTGCTGGCTGCCAATCCGTGCCCGTGCGGCAACTTCCACGGGCTGACCGGCGGGTCCTGCGAGTGCACCGAGGTCCAACGTCTCCACTACCGGCGCAAGCTCACCGGTCCCATCCTCGACCGGGTCGACATCTGGATGGAGGTACGGCCCCAAGGTCGGCACCGCCCGGGGCCGTGGGGTCCGCCGCGGGAGTCCTCCGCCGAGGTCCGGGCCCGCGTCACCGAGGCGAGGCAGCGCCAGGCACGCCGCTACCGCGACTGCAGCTGGCTGCTCAACGCCTCCTGCCCCGGACCGGCACTCGCGGAGCGCTGGCCGCTGGAGCCGGAGGGACAGCAGCTGATCGACGCCGAGCTGCGGTGCGGCACGCTCACCCGCCGCGGCCTGACCCGGGTCCAGCGGCTCGCGTGGACCGTCGCCGACTGCTCCGGTGTGGTGCGTCCCGGGCCGGACGAGGCGGAGATCGCCTTGACCTTGCGGTCCGACGACGCGGCCCGCGCCCTGCCGGCCCGAGTGGCCGCGGTGGCGGCGTCATGACCGTCGTGCCCCTCCCTCCGATGAGCGAGGCCGACCGCCTGGCCCGCGTCACGCTGAGCTGTGGTGTCGAGCCGGGCGACGGGACGACGGCGTCACTGGTCCGCGAGATCGGCGCCGTCCGGGCACTGCAGCAGTCCCTCGTGCCCAAGCCCCACAGCAGCCTCGCGGAGCGCCTCACGGAGGTTGATCCCGTGCGCCGGCTCGAGCAGGCCGACAGGTGCGGCATCCGGTTCCTCGTCCCGGGCGATCCCGAGTGGCCGAGCGGTCTGGACGAGCTCGACGAGGCCATCACCGACGAGGGCGTCGGCGGAGCGCCGCCCGGGATCTGGGTGAAGGGTCCGATGCCGCTCACCGAGCTGCTCACCTCGGTCGCCGTGGTCGGGTCACGGTCCGCGTCCGTCTACGGCGTCGAGGCGACCCGCGCGATCTGCGACCACCTGGCGGCCGCACGCGTTCCTGTCGTGTCCGGAGGTGCCCTCGGGATCGACTTCGAGGCGCACGACGCCACGTTGCGGGCCGGCGGCGCCACGGTGGCGGTGCTGGCGTGCGGTGTCGACCGGGTCTACCCGGCGCAGCACCGGCTGCTGCTCCAGCACCTCGCGGCGGAGTTCGCGGTGGTGTCCGAGCAAGCGCCCGGCTCGGCGCCCACCCGGCCGCGGTTCCTGGCGCGCAACCGGCTGATCGCGGCGATGACGCGGGGCACCGTGCTGGTCGAGGCGGCCCTGCGGAGCGGGGCGCTCAACACGGTCGGGTGGGCCGAGGTGCTCAACCGGCAGGTGATGTGTGTCCCCGGCCCGGTCACCAGCGTCACCTCGCAGGGCGTCAACAACTGGATCCGCCAGGGGAGGGGGACGGTCGTCACCGACGGCACGCACGTCCTCGAGCTGATCGGCGGGGCGGGGGAGCACCTGGTCGAGGAGCCGCGCGGAGAGGAGCGCCCGCGCGACTCCCTGAGCAGGGTCGAGCAGCAGGTGCTCGAGTGGGTGCCGGTCAGCGCCCCCGCACAGGTCGACTCGATTGCCCACCTGGCCTCGCTGCACATCCGGGAGACCGCCAACGCGCTGCGGAGGCTGCACACGAAGCAGTTCGTCCGCTTCGAGGAGGGTGGGTGGCGGCTCGTGCCTGACCGATGACGGCCGCTCGCGCGCCTACGATCGCCGTGTGAGCGAGGACGGCACGGACGCGGACGGCCTGCCCGAGGCGTTCGTCCGCGTCCTCGGCGACTACGAGCGCCACCTGGTCTCCGAGCGCGACCTCGCCCCGCACACCGTCCGCGCCTACCTGGGCGACATCTCGAGCCTGCTCGACCACTGCGGCCGGCTCGGCATCCACGACGTCGCCGAGCTCGACCTCCGCACGCTCCGCAGCTGGCTGGCCAGGCTCCAGACGACGGGCCGCAGTCGTACGACCATCGCCCGCCGCGCCACGGCGGCCCGGGTGTTCACCGCGTGGCTGCACCGCACCGGTCGGATCCCGACCGACCCGGGTGCGGCCCTGGGCTCACCCAAGAAGCACAAGACGCTTCCGGCGGTGCTCCGGGCCGACGAGGCCGAGGCGCTCATCCGTGCCGCCGCGGACCGGGCCGACGACGGCACCCCGGTCGGGGTGCGCGACGTCGCCATGCTGGAGCTCCTCTACGCGAGCGGCATCCGGGTCGGCGAGCTGGTCGGGCTCGACCTCGACGACGTCGACGACGAGCGGCGGGTCGTCCGGGTGTTCGGCAAGGGTCGCAAGGAGCGCTCGGTGCCCTACGGCACGCCCGCGGGCCGGGCGCTCGACCGCTGGTTGGCGTCCGGGCGTCCGGGGCTGCGGATCGAGGGCTCGGGGCCGGCGCTCTTCCTCGGCGCGCGTGGCCGCCGGATCGACCAGCGCGCGGTGCGCGACCTCGTGCACCGACGGATCGCCGACGTCCCGGGCGCGCCCGACATCGGGCCGCACGGCCTGCGCCACACCGCGGCCACGCACCTGCTCGAGGGCGGCGCCGACCTGCGGTCCGTGCAGGAGCTGCTCGGTCACGCGTCCCTCGCGACGACCCAGCTCTACACGCAC
Organism: uncultured Actinomycetota bacterium; assembly: GCA_963708875.1. Classification (GTDB taxonomy): domain Bacteria; phylum Actinomycetota; class Actinomycetes; order Propionibacteriales; family Nocardioidaceae; genus Nocardioides. The sequence goes on along the minus strand of CAVPUL010000002.1, from coordinate 95,730 downwards.
GTCACGACCGACCGCCTCCGCCGGGCCTACCAGCAGGCCCACCCCCGGGCCTGACGCGGGACTGGCTCACACCAGCCAGTCGACCGGGCGCCGCCAGCGCTCCAGCGGGGGAGTCCAGGGGAGCCGCACCACCACCGGCTCCTCGCGCCACAACGGCAGCAGCCGCACGGGTCCGCCACCGACGAGGGAGAGCGGGTCGAGGTAGACCTCGTCCTCCTCCGTGCCCGCGATGAGGCCCCAGTGCAGGCATGCGGCCGGGAAGCAGTGGCTGTCGGTGACCACGAGCCGCCCCAGCACGCCGCCCGCCGCGACCTCCTGGCCCACCTCGACGGACGCCACGACCGGCTCGTAGGTCGTCCGTCGTCCTCCGTGGAGCACGGTGACGACCGGCTTGCCGCCGATGGATCCGGCGAACCCGACCGTGCCCGGCAGTGCGGCGCGCACCGCCTGTCCGGGCGCGCCCGCGAGGTCCACGCCGCGATGGCCGGAGGCGTAGGGCGACGGTGGCGGCTCGAAGCCGCGCACGACCTCGGGCTCGGGGTCGAGCGGCCACACGCCGTCCGGCGCGGTCGCCGCGCTCGCCGGGCCGACAAGACCCATCACGAACCACGCCAGCAGGACACCCGTCAGCACACGCATCGGCAGATCGTCCGCCGGTCGGCGCTCGGCGGGCGACGTACGCCTGACGCGCCTGTGGACAACCGCCTCGCGAACCGGGCTGTGGACGTCAGATGGCCCTGCGCGGCCACGCTCAGCCCACGCTCATCGGGGAGGGTCGCATCGATTCGCCCTCGGCGGGACGCTGGCCTACGATGGGCGGAGCAGTCCTCACGGACTGACTTCGCACGTTCGCAGCCCGCGTCGGAATGCATCCCTGGTTCCGGACCACCCGTGGACGTCGGCCCTCAGTTCCGCGCAGCTCCAGGTCCATCGGAGTGGGTGCGGATCGGACCGGCGTGTGAGCGTCAGGGCACCCGACACCCGTCGGGCGCAACGAACTGAAAACAACAGGAGTCACGCTCCCGGCCCGTCCTGCTCAAGGTCGGGCACAACGGTGAGCGTCTCCGCAACAACAGGAGAACCCATGGCAGTCGTCACCATGCGCCAGCTGCTCGAGAGCGGCGTCCACTTCGGTCACCAGACCCGTCGGTGGAACCCGAAGATGAAGCGCTTCATCATGACCGAGCGCAACGGCATCTACATCATCGACCTGCAGCAGTCGCTCGCCTACATCGACCGGTCCTACGCCTTCGTCAAGGAGACCGTCGCCAAGGGCGGTGTCGTGATGTTCGTCGGCACCAAGAAGCAGGCCCAGGAGGCCATCGCCGAGCAGGCGACGCGCGTCGGGATGCCCTACGTCAACCAGCGTTGGCTCGGCGGCATGCTCACCAACTTCCAGACCGTGCACCAGCGGATCAACCGCCTCAAGGAGCTCGACGACGTCGACTTCGACACGGTGGCCGGCTCGGGTCGTACGAAGAAGGAGCTCCTGCAGATGAGGCGGGAGCACACCAAGCTCGAGAAGACCCTCGGCGGCATCCGCGAGATGACCAAGGTCCCCTCCGCGGTGTGGATCGTCGACACCAACAAGGAGCACCTGGCCGTCGAGGAGGCTCGCAAGCTCCGGATCCCGATCATCGGCATCCTGGACTCCAACTGCGACCCCGACCTCGTCGACTTCCCGATCCCGGGCAACGACGACGCCATCCGCGCGGTCGGCCTGCTGACCCGCGTGGTGGCCGACGCCGTGGCCGAGGGCCTGGTGGCCCGTTCGGGCGCCAAGGCCACCGACGGTGACGAGGCCGTCGGCGCCGAGGAGCCCCTGGCCGAGTGGGAGCGCGAGCTCCTGCAGGGTGACGCCGAGAAGACCGCTGCCGCCGCCACGGGCGACCCTGCTGCCGAGACCCCGGCGTCCGAGTCCACCGGTGCCGCTGCCGAGGCCCCGCAGGCCGAGGCTGCTGCCGAGGCCGTGACCGAGGCCCCCGCCGAGGACAAGACCGAGGCTCCCGCCGAGGACAAGACCGAGGCTCCGGCCGAGGCTGTCACCGAGGCTCCGGCCGAGGCCGACGCTCCCGCCGAGGTGCAGACCGAGGACCGACCGAGGCTCCGGCTGAGACCGAGGCTGCGGCCGAGGCCGAGGCGAAGCCCGCGAAGAAGGCTGCTGCCAAGAAGGACTGATGTCGGACGCCGGCCGCGGGGAGACCCGTGGCCGGCCTTCGCACGTCCCTGCACGACCACCCGAGAACTGAAGGAAGAAGGATCATGGCTGACTTCACCGCCGCCGACGTCAAGAAGCTCCGTGAGCAGACCCAGGCCGGGATGATGGACTGCAAGAAGGCGCTCACCGAGGCGGACGGCGACTTCGACAAGGCTGTCGAGCTGCTGCGCGTCAAGGGTGCCGCGAAGGCTGCCGCCCGCGGCGCCGAGCGTGAGGCCGTCGCCGGCCTGATCGCCACCGCCGGCAACGCGCTGGTCGAGCTCAAGAGCGAGACCGACTTCGTCGCCAAGAACGAGGACTTCATCGCCAAGGCGCAGCAGATCGCCGAGGTCGCCAACTCCGTGAAGGCCGCTGACACCGAGGCCCTCAAGGCCGCCGAGCTCGACGGCAAGACCGTCGGCGAGGTCGTCCAGGACCTGGCCATCACGATCGGCGAGAAGATCGAGCTGGGTGAGGTCGCCTACTTCGAGGGCACCACGGTCACCTACATGCACAAGCGTGCCGCCGACCTCCCGCCCGCCGTCGGCGTGCTCGTGGAGTTCGAGGGTGACGAGGCTGCCGCCCGCGCCGCCGCGATGCAGATCGCCGCGATGAAGGCCCAGTACCTCACCCGCGACGAGGTCCCGGCAGACGTCGTGGCGTCCGAGCGCTCCATCGCCGAGCAGAAGACCCGCGAGGAGGGCAAGCCCGAGCAGGCGATCGCCAAGATCGTCGAGGGTCGCCTGGGCGGGTTCTACAAGGAGATCGTCCTGCTCGAGCAGGAGTCGGTCACCGAGTCGAAGAAGTCGGTCAAGGCCGTCCTCGACGCCGCCGGCACCACCGTCAAGCGGTTCGCCCGCTTCGAGGTCGGCGCCTGACGCACCCTGGCACGCCAGGAAACCTGAGGCACCGCACCACCCGAGCACCGTCCGGGGCCCGTACGCACTGCGTACGGGCCCCGGACGCATGGAGGGGCCACCCCACACCGAGGGGTACGCGGGTTCGACCGCCGACCCCACCGGCCGGTAGGTTTCTGGGGACCACGTGGCGTGTGTGAAGGGATGCAAGTGACGGCGTACAAGCGAGTCCTCCTCAAGCTCTCGGGTGAAGTGTTCGGGGGTGGCGAGGTCGGTCTGGACCTCGATGTCATCAATGCGCTGGCCAGCGAGATCGCCGAGGTCGCCAAGTCGGGCGTCCAGATCGCGATCGTCGTCGGCGGGGGCAACTTCTTCCGCGGCGCCGAGCTGCAGCAGCGTGGCATGGAGCGTGCGCGTGCCGACTACATGGGCATGCTCGGCACCGTGATGAACTGCCTGGCCCTCCAGGACCTCATCGAGAAGCACGGCGTCGAGACGCGCGTGCAGACCGCGATCACGATGGGCCAGGTCGCCGAGCCCTACATCCCGCGACGCGCGATCCGCCACATGGAGAAGGGCCGCGTCGTCATCTTCGGTGCGGGCGCCGGCATGCCGTTCTTCTCCACCGACACGGTCGCCGCGCAACGCGCGCTGGAGACCCGCTGCGAGGTCATCCTGATGGGCAAGCAGGGCGTCGACGGCGTCTACGACTCCGACCCCAAGAAGAACCCCGCGGCCGTGAAGTTCGACCGGCTCAGCTATGACGAGTACCTCGCCCGCGACCTCAAGGTCGCCGACGCCACGGGCATCGCGATGGCCCGCGACAACAAGATGGACATCGTCTTCTTCAACCTCTCCACGGCGGGCACGATCGGGTCCGCGGTGCGGGGTGAGAAGATTGGCACGCTGGTGAGCAGCTCGGCCTGACGGGCCAGCCTGACGAGCCGACCGCCACCCGCACCACGACGTACGACGAGAGAGAGCGCCGCTGTGATCAACGACGTCATGAACGATGCCGACGCCAAGATGGCCAAGTCCGTCGAGGCGACCCGCGAGGAGTTCGCCGCGATCCGTGCGGGCCGCGCGAACCCGGCGATGTTCGCCAAGATCACGGCCGACTACTACGGCACCCAGACCCCGCTGCAGCAGCTCGCGAGCTTCTCGGCGCAGGACGCTCGGACGATCCTCATCCAGCCGTTCGACATCGGTGCGATGGGCGCGATCGAGCGGGCGATCCGCGACTCCGACCTCGGTGTGAATCCCGCCAACGACGGCCGGGTGCTGCGCTGCGTGTTCCCCGAGCTGACCGAGGAGCGGCGCAAGGAGTACATCAAGCTCGCCAAGGCCAAGGCAGAGGACGGCCGCGTCTCCGTGCGCAACGTGCGGCGGACGGCCAAGCAGGCGCTGGAGAAGCTCGAGAAGGACGGCGAGGTCGGCAAGGACGACGTCACCGGCGCCGAGAAGCGTCTCGACGGGGTGACCAAGACCCACACCGACAAGATCGACGACCTGCTCAAGCACAAGGAAGCCGAGCTGCTCGAGGTCTGAGTCCACCATGACGACCTCTGACGACCCCGCGACGCCTGCGCCCCCACCCGAGGCTCCCAAGAAGGACCACGGCCGGGCCGGACGCGACCTTCCTGCAGCCGTGGGCTCGGCCGTCGTGCTGGTGGCGGCGATCCTGCTGTCGCTGCTGCTCTGGAAGACCGCGTTCATGGGCATCGTCGCGATCGCCGTCGCGGTCGCCGTGTGGGAGCTGCACCAGGGGCTGTCCGCCAAGGACATCGACATCCCCGAGCAGCCGCTGATGGCCGGCGGCGTGGTGATGGTCGTCGTCGCCTACGTCTGGGGCGCCCCTGCGCTCGTCACCGCCACCGCGGTCACGGCCCTCGTGATCATGCTCTGGCTGCTGCGTCGCGGCGTCGACGGCTACGTCAAGAACGCCACCGCCTCCGTGTTCACCCTGATCTACGTCCCGTTCCTCGCCTCGTTCGTCGCGCTGCTGCTCGGCGAGGGCGGCACCAACCCGGCGTTCGGCCTCGACCTCGACGACCCCGGCGTGCGTGGCGTCATCACGTTCATCGCCATCACCGTCGCCTCCGACACGGGCGGCTACGTCGCCGGCGTGCTGTTCGGCAAGCACCCGATGGCGCCCGTGATCTCGCCGAAGAAGTCCTGGGAGGGCTTCGCCGGCTCCCTGGTCGCGACCATCGCGGTCGGTGCCTGGCTGGTGTCGTCGTTCCTCGGGGGCGACTGGTGGGTCGGGGTGATCCTCGGCGTCATCGCGGCCGTGATGGCGACGCTCGGCGACCTGTGCGAGTCCGTCATCAAGCGTGACCTCGGGATCAAGGACATGAGCCAGGTCATCCCCGGACATGGCGGCCTGATGGACCGGCTCGACTCGCTGCTCGCCACGATCGCCCCGATCTGGCTGGTGCTCTACTACCTCGTCTACTGAGGTGCTGCACCTCCGCCCAGGGGTCGGCCGGTGCGTGGACGGAAATCCCGTGCACCGCGAGCCCAGCGCCGACGAGCGCGACCGACGGCCTACGCTGGAGAGGTGGAGACGCAGGAGATGTACGCAGCCGACGCGCCCCCGCAGGAGCGCCAGCGCTTCGCGTGGTGGCACGCCAGCCACCCGACCTTCGCCGGGATCACCGGCTTCTTCGCGGGCATGCTCCTCGTCACCGCGCTCCCGGGCGCGTTCGTCGGGCTGCTGCGGCTGCTGTTCGACCACGACACCGCCGAGCAGCTCTTCCCGCTCGTCCTGCTCGCGCTGGCGGTGCCGATCTTCATGCTCGTCAAGCGCAAGACCCGTCGCTTCGCGCAGTTCATGTTCGTCGGGATGATCGTGACCGCGCTGGTCGTCGCCGGCGTCACGTCCCTGGTGCTCTACTTCATGGTCGACGCCTGACGCCTGCCCTGACGTCGGGTGAGGGTCGCTGACTCGCCCCACGGCCCACCGGGGTGGGACACTCGGTGCGATGTCCGAGACTGTTGAGCCGATCAAGACCCTGCCCCTCGTGTTCGACGAGCCGCGCGGGCGCAAGAAGCCGCCGCGCCACCTCGCCGACCTCGACGAGGCCGGCCGCAAGGCGCTCCTCGAGGAGATGGGACTGCCGGGCTTCCGGGCCAAGCAGCTCTCCACCCACTACTTCGGTCGGCTGGTCGACGACCCGGCGGAGATGACCGACCTGCCCGCCGGCCAGCGCGACGAGCTCGTCGCCGCCCTGCTGCCCGACCTGATGACGCCGCTGCGCACCCTCGAGGCCGACAAGGGCACCACCCGCAAGACGCTCTGGAAGCTCTTCGACGGAGCCCTCGTCGAGTCGGTCCTGATGCGCTACCCCGAGCGCGCCACCGTCTGCGTGTCCAGCCAGGCCGGGTGCGGGATGGCGTGCCCGTTCTGCGCGACCGGCATGGGCGGCCTCCAGCGCAACATGTCGACCGCCGAGATCGTCGAGCAGGTCGTCGCCGGCGCCCGGTCGATGGCGCGCGGCGAGGTCCCCGGCGGTCCTGGCCGCGTCTCCAACGTCGTCTTCATGGGCATGGGCGAGCCGCTGGCCAACTACAAGGCCGTCATCGGTGCCGTACGCCGCCTCGTCGACCCGTCGCCGGCCGGCCTCGGCATGAGCGCCCGCGGGATCACCGTCTCGACCGTCGGCCTCGTCCCGCGGATCAACCAGCTGACCGAGGAGGGCATCCCGGTCACGCTCGCGCTGAGCCTCCACGCACCCGACGACGAGCTGCGCAACGAGCTCGTCCCGATCAACACGCGCTTCTCGGTCGCCGAGACCGTCGAGGCCGCCTGGAACTACGCGGCGAAGACCAAGCGTCGCGTCTCCATCGAGTACGCGATGATGCGCGGCATCAACGACCAGGCGCACCGTGCCGACCTGCTCGGCGACGTGCTCAACTCCTACGGGCCCCAGGATTCGGCACGGTGGGGCTGGGTGCACGTCAACCTGATCCCGCTCAACCCGATCGAGGGCTCGAAGTGGACCGCGTCCGACCCGGCCGACGAGCGTGAGTTCGTCCGCCGCCTCGAGGCCAAGGGCATCCCCACCACGGTCCGCGACACCCGCGGCCGCGAGATCGACGGTGCCTGCGGCCAGCTCGCCGCCAAGGAGTAGCACCCCGCCGACCTGACCGTCGGTGATCGTTCACGTGTCGTCTGCCGGGGGCGGGCCGTCCGTTGCGGTGGGGTTCCTAGCGTCCGTGGCATGGACCTGCTCGAGAAGCGGCGTCGCAGCCGCACCCTCCCGGCCACCCTCCACACCCTCCCCGTCGCGCCGACGGCGGAGGGGCGTCGCCTCCGCGTCCTCGTCGTCACCGAGTCCTTCCTGCCCCAGGTCAACGGCGTCACGAACTCGGTCCGACGGGTCCTGGAGCACCTGGCGGCCGAGGGCCACGAGGCCGAGCTGATCGCACCCACCGGCCCCGCGACCTACGCCGGCTTCCCGGTCACCACCGCCCGCAGCGCGAGCCTGCCCTTCTACTCCGAGTTCCGGATCGGCATCGAGACTCGTCGACGGCTCCGCTCCGCGATGGTGCGGTTCGCCCCCGACGTCGTCCACATCGCCTCGCCCGCCACCCTCGGCATCCAGGCCGCCCGCGCGGCTCGCTCGCTGGGCATCCCGACCGTCGCGATCTACCAGACCGACCTCGTGGGCTTCGCCGAGCGCTACGCCGTCCCGGGCGGTGCCCGTGCGATGGAGGCGCTGACCCGGCGGATCCACCTCGGTGTCGACCGGACGCTGGCGCCGTCGACGGCCAGCATGGACCAGCTCGCCCGGCTCGGCATCGGCAACGTGTCGCGCTGGCCCAGGGGAGTGGACCAGGTGCTGTTCCACCCCGGCCGCCGCGACGAGGCGCTGCACGCCGCCCTTGCGCCGCACGGCGAGCACCTCGTGGGGTACGTCGGTCGGCTGGCGCCCGAGAAGGAGCTCGAGCTGCTCGTCCACGTCGACCGTCTGCCGGGCGTACGCGCTCGTGCTGGTCGGCGGCGGGCCGGAGGAGGCGCGGCTGCGGTCACTCCTGCCCACCGCCGCGTTTCTCGGCGTCCTGCACGGCGAGGAGCTCGCGGCGGCGTACGCCACCCTCGACGTCTTCGTGCACACCGGCCGTCACGAGACCTACTGCCAGTCCGCTCAGGAGGCACTCGCCAGCGGCGTCCCGGTCGTGGCACCTCGCGCCGGCGGCCCGATCGACGTGGTCGACGACACCGTCGCCGGCTACCTCTACGAGCCCGGCGACGCGGCCGAGCTGGTGGCGCACGTCGAGCACCTCCTCACCCAGCCCGTGCGCCGGCAGCGGATGGCCCGGGCGGCCCGCAGCAGCATCCGCGGCCGCACCTGGCAGGCGGTCAACGAGCTGCTGGTCAGCCACTACCGCGAGGTGATCGCGCCCACTGTCAGCCGCCGTCGGGCCGGCTGAGCCCGACCACGCCCACGACCTCCGCGGCCTCGTCGACACTGTCGACGAGGTGCACGTGCGGCTCCATCGCCCGGCCGCGGGCGAGCGCCTGCAGGAGCGGCCACACGGGCAGCTCCTCGGTCCAGTGCGCCCGACCGACCAGCACCATGGGTGCGACGGACGACGCGTCGGCGTAGTAGTTCTCGCAGGCGTCCTGGAAGACCTCCTGCACCGTGCCGCCGGCGCCCGGGCAGGAACACGATGCCGGCGTTGCAGACCTCGAGCAGCAGCGCCTCGCGGGGCGCGTTGCTGAAGAACTTGGCGATGGACGAGGCGAAGGCGTTCGGCGGCTCGTGGCCGTAGTGCCACGTCGGGATGCCGAGGGACTCACGGCCGTCCGGCGTCGCGTCGACCACCTCGAAGGCGGCATCGGCCCACGCGCCGATGTCGGGTCGGAACGACGGCACCCGGGCGACCGTGTCGAGCACTGCGGCCAGGTCGCCGGGCACCGACGCCCCGAGGTTGGCGGCCTCCATCGCGCCGGGACCGCCGCCGGTGGCGACGGTCAGGTGGGCGCCCAGCTCGTGGCCGAGCCGCGCCGCGTCGGCGTACGACTGGCTGCCGCGCTCGCACCGCGTGCCCGCCCATCACGCCCACGATGTCGCGGCCCGCGACCCAGTCCGCCGTCGCCGCGAGTATCTGGTGGTCGTGCAGCGCCCGCGCGAGGGTGTCGTCGGGTGTCGCGGGGCCGCGCGACCAGGCGTAGGCCCGCGCATCGAGGGAGTCCTCGTAGCGCCGCGTGTCGTAGAGCTCGCGCGGCGAGTAGAGCGTCGTGCGGTCGGGGTCGACGGGGATGCCGGTGATCTCGCGCAGCACGATGCCGCCCGCGCGGCGTACGGCGTCGGCGTCGCCCGTCGGCGAACGTGCAGCCGAGGAACAACGACTGCGCGAGCGACCGGTCCAGCAGCGCCGGACCGCGCTCGGTGAGGTCGACACCGACCACGCGCCAGCCCGCCAGCGACCGCACTCCGGCGGACAGCCGGCGGTCGAGCTCGGCAAGGGTGGTGACGTCGAGGACCCGACCGCGGCTGTGCTTCACGAGACCAACCTAGGCGGGGTGGTCAGAAGGCGTGGGCCATCAGCTCCCCGAACAGCTCCTGCTCGTCGACCTCGAGCCCGCGCGAGCGGAACCAGGCGCACATGTTGGCGCAGTCGCGCAGCAGGAAGTCCATGCCGCGTGGGTTGCCGACCAGGTCGACCACCTGCGGCAGGTCGATGATGACCAGCCGCTCCCCGGCCGCGAGGGTGTTGTAGGGCGACAGGTCGCCGTGCACGATCCCCGCCTGCACCATGGTCATCAGCGCCTCGCGGAGCTGGTCGTAGTAGCCCTCCACGACGTCGCGGTCGGGTCTGACCTGTGCGACCCGAGGAGCGGTGTCGGTCTCGCCGTCGACGGTGACGGTGATCCACTCCATCATGATCTCCTCCTCGTCGATCTGGACGGGGTAGGGGACCGGCAGGCCGAGCTCCCAGCAGCGGCGCAGGGCGTTCCACTCCGAGTTCGCCCACTCGCCGGCAGCGACCTGCTTGCCCCAGGTGGACTTGCGCTTGAGGGCGCGCTCGTCGCGCGAGCGCTTCATCGAGCGCCCCTCGGTGTAGGCCGCGGCGCGGTGGAAGGTGCGGTGGTCGGTGTCGCGGTAGCGCTTGGCCGCCATCACGACGGCGGACTCGGGTCGGTGCGGGTCCTCGCGCTCGACGAGGAAGACGTCCGCCTCCTTGCCGGTCTTGAGGACGCCGAGCTCGGTGTCGATGGCGCCGCTGCGACACCACGACCCAGTCGGGTCGTGGCTCCGGGCCCTTCATCAGGGCCTCGAGGTCGTCCCAGGGGGACCACCGTTGTCCGTCGCCGAGCTCGTCGGCGTACGTGTCATAGCTGAAGACGAACGACTCGTCGATGCCCTCGAGGGGCGAACGGTCGTCAGGCCGGAGGAAGTCCTCCGGGAACTGCGGATGTGTGAACTGCAACGTGGGTGCTCCGTGTGTGCGAAAGGTGGTCGGCGGGCAGGCCGAGGACAGTGATGGACATGTCACGGCTCCTTTCGAGACGGTGCACGGCGTGCGGGCAGCACGCGGGGGCGGGATCGCCGGTCCCATCGTCCCCTCCCCAGAAGCTTTGCCGCAACGGAATTACGCAACGCGCTAGGTTCTGCGGGTGATCCCACGTGCCTCGTCCCGCGCCCTCCTGGCCGTCGCGGTCAGCGCAGCCATGACCGCCGGCCTGACCAGCGCCACCGTCGTGGCCCCGGCGACCGCCGAGGTCCCCGGCGCGCCGGTCGACGGGGCAACAGGGATCGGCGATCCCTACTGGCCGCTCGACGGCAACGGCGGCATCGACGTGAAGCGCTACGAGATCCACGACCACTACGCGTTCGAGCACAAGCGCCTCCGCGGACGCACCCGGGTCGAGCTGACCGCCACCAGCGACCTCAGCAGCTTCTCGCTCGACTTCCTGCTGGACGTCTCCCAGGTGACGGTCGACGGCGTACGCGCCGACCACGCCAGCACCGACGGCGGGCACGAGCTGCGGATCACCCCGGCCGAGCCGCTGGCCGCGGGCTCGGAGCACACCGTCGTCGTGACGTACGACGACCACCCGGGGAAGTACTCCTACGCCGGGGAGAACAACTGGCTCGCCAACCGGCGCGAGGTCGTGGCGATGAACGAGCCGCACATGGCGCCGTGGTGGTTCCCGAGCAACGACCACCCGCAGGACAAGGCGCTCGTCGACGTCCGCATCAGCGTGCCCCACGGGCGTGAGGTGATCTCCAACGGGGAGCTCAAGGGCCGCCACACGGGCAAGAAGGCGACCACGTGGCACTGGCGTGCCGACGAGCCGATGGTGCCCTACCTCGCCTTCTTCGCCGCCGGCGACTTCACGATCGACCAGGGCGTCCACGAGGGACTCCCCTGGCTGGTCGCGGTCTCGCAGGGGCTGAGCAAGGACGACCAGGAGTCCAGCATGCGCCTGATGCGCAAGACGCCGACCGTCATCTCCGGGCTCGAGAAGGACCTCGGCGACTACCCGTTCTCGGTGGTCGGTGGACTCACCACGTCGCTCGACGTCGGCTTCGCGCTGGAGAACCAGACCCGCCCGACCTATCCCGCGGTCGGCGGCAGCTACACCAGCCTCATCGTCCACGAGCTCGCCCACCAGTGGTTCGGCGACGACGTGGCTGTCCATCAGTGGCGCGACACCTGGCTCAACGAGGGCTTCGCGACCTTCATGGAGTGGCGCTGGTCGGAGCGGCACGGCGGTCGCACCGCCGACAAGATCCTCGACGGCTACTACGAGAACGTCGGCAACGAGTCGGACTTCTGGAAGGTCGTCGTCGCCGACCCCGGAGCCGACAAGATCTTCGACAACGCCGTCTACGGGCGGGGCGCGATGGCGCTCCAGGCGCTGCGCAACCGCATCGGCGACCAGGACTTCTGGCGCATCCTGCGCTCGTGGATCCGCGAGCAGGACGGCGGCAACGGTGCGACCGAGGAGTTCGAGGCGCTCGCGACCCGGATCAGCGGCGAGGACCTCTCCGGCTTCTTCACCGCGTGGCTGCACACCCCGTCGAAGCCGGCCCGCACCGCCGACAACGGCCTGTCCTGATCCGCCCCGATGTCCCAGGTGAACTGGTTCCGGCCGCCCGCTGACGACGACCCCGGCACCCTCAACGCGTGCTACGAGGCGCTCGACATCCACGTGGTCCGCGGTCGCGCCGACGACGTCGCGACGACGCTCGACGGTCGCGACCGGACGTACGCCTGGCTGCTGACCGAGGTGGCCGCCTGCGCCGGCGTGCTGCGGGCCTTCGGTGTCGGCCTCGGCGACCGGGTCGTCGTGGGCGACCTGTCGCCAGATGGTCGCGTGGTCGTCCCGCTCGCGGTGGCCCGGGTCGGTGCGGTGGCGGCGTACGACAACACGGCGGGCGCTGCGGGCAAGGTGCGCGTCGACGCCTCAGGCTTCTGGCGTGGACGACGACGAGGTGCCCTGGGACGTCGCGATGCGGGCCGGGAGGACCGACCCGGCGGGCTGCGCGGACGTAGCCGGTGACGCGGTGCTGGCCACCCACGGTGACGACGTGCTGACCGTGCTCGAGGCGGTCGGCGCGTCGGACGACCACCGGGCCACCGCGCCGGCCGGGGCCACGCTGGTCGAGGTCGGCGGCGTGAGGTTCTGGTCGTTCGACACGGCCTGAGGCCTGCGACCGACACCTGACAAACTGGTCCGGTGACTGTTCGCGACATCGTGGTCCTCGGCTCGACCGGCTCCATCGGCACCCAGGCGCTCGACCTCGTCCGCGCCAACCCGGAGCGGTTCCGGGTCGTCGCGCTGACTGCGGGCGGATCGGACCGCGCGCTGTTCGATGCGCAGGTCGCCGAGTTCGCCCCGGCCTTCTCCGGGCTGGGGGAGGAGGCGTCGACCGAGGCGGCCGGCCGCGAGTGCGACGTCGTGCTCAACGGCATCTCCGGGGCCGTCGGGCTGCGTCCCACCCTCGCCGCGCTGGACGCGGGCACGACGCTGGCGCTGGCCAACAAGGAGTCGCTCATCATGGGCGGAGCGCTGGTCACCGACCGCGCGAAGCCCGGCCAGATCGTGCCCGTCGACTCCGAGCACTCGGCGCTCGCGCAGTGCCTGCGAGCCGGTGCCCGCGGCGACGTACGCCGACTCGTGCTGACGGCGTCCGGCGGGCCGTTCCGGGGCCGCACCCGCGACGACCTGGCCGAGGTCACCGTCGAGGAGGCGCTCCAGCACCCGACGTGGTCGATGGGTCCGGTCATCACCATCAACTCCGCCACGCTCGTCAACAAGGGGCTCGAGGTGATCGAGGCGCACCTGCTCTTCGACATCCCCTTCGACCGGATCGACGTCGTCGTGCACCCCACCAGCGACGTCCACTCGATGGTCGAGTTCGTCGACGGCTCCACGATCCTGCAGGCCAGCCCGCCGACGATGATGATCCCGATCGCGCTCGGCCTCGCCTGGCCCGACCGCATCGCCGACGCCGGGCCGGCCTTCGACTGGAGCACGCCCGGGACGTGGGAGTTCTTCCCGCTCGACGACGAGGCGTTCCCGGCGGTCTCGCTGGCCCGTACGGCGGGGGAGCTCGGCGGCACCGCGCCCGCGGTCTACAACGCTGCCAACGAGGCCTGCGTCGAGTCGTTCCGCGCCGGACGCATCCGCTTCGTGGACATCATTCCCACGGTTGCCACGGTGGTTGCCGCCCACGACGTACGATCTGGGGAGCACCTCACCGTGGACGACGTCCTCGCCGCCGATGCTTGGGCGCGCGCGGAGGCATCGGCCCTGATCGCCGACAAGGACACGCCTGCATGACCCCCCTGCTCTACACGTTGGGCGTCGTCGCCTTCGTCGTGTCGATCCTCGTCTCGATCGGGCTGCACGAGTTCGGCCACCTCATCCCGGCCAAGAAGTTCGGCGCCAAGGTGCCGCAGTGGTTCATCGGTTTCGGCCCGACGGTGTGGAGCAAGCAGATCGGCGACACCGAGTACGGCGTCAAGGCGATCCCGCTCGGCGGCTACGTCAAGATCGTCGGGATGCTGCCCCCGGGCGCGCAGGACCCCGTCGCGGAGACGACGTACGACGAGGACGGCGAGCCGGTGCAGAAGGTGCGCGGCTCGAGCACCGGCATGTTCACCCAGCTGATCTCCGACGCCCGCGCGGCCGAGTGGGAGTACGTCAAGCAGCACGACACCGACCGGCTCTTCTACCGCCTCGCGTGGTGGAAGAAGGTCATCGTGATGGCCGGCGGACCGATGGTGAACATCGCCATCGCGTTCTCGTTGTTCTCGATCCTGTTCGCGACCTACGGCAACCCGCGCGACCAGGTCGTCGAGCCGACCGTGGCCTCCGTCCCCGCCTGCGTGATCCCGGTCGAGGAGGCCGGTCGGGCGTGCACCGACGCCGACCCGGCCACGCCGGCCGCGCAGGCCGGGATCCAGCCCGGCGACGTCATCGTCAGCTTCAACGGCACGCCGTTCAGCGACTGGGACCGCTTCCAGTCCCAGATCCGCGCCAACCGCGACGGTGACGCGACCATCGAGGTCCGCCGCGACGGCGAGCTCCTCACGCTGAAGACCAACACCACCGTGACGCTGCGCCAGACGTCGGTCGAGGACCAGGACCTGACCGAGGTCGGCTTCCTCGGTGTCCAGCCCGAGGTCAGCCTCGCGACCGGCGGCCCGATCTACACGCTCGACCAGATGGGGACGATGACGGTCGAGACGGCGAAGGCCCTCGGCCAGCTGCCGGTCAAGGTCTACGAGGTCGGCCGCGCGATCGTCGGGCTCCAGGAGCGCGACCCCGAGAGCCCGGTCTCCATCGTCGGTGGCGGCCGCTTCGCCGGCGAGGCCGCGGCGAGCGACGCGTTCCCGATGACCGAGAAGCTCGTCACGCTGCTCTTCCTGGTCGCGAGCTTCAACTTCTTCATCGGCATGTTCAACTTCGTGCCCCTGCTGCCGCTCGACGGCGGCCACATCGCCGGTGCGCTCTACGAGGGCCTCAAGCGTGGCCTCGCCCGCCTTCGCGGTCGACCCGATCCGGGGCACGTCGACGTCGCCAAGCTGCTGCCGATCGCCTACGTCGTGGGGCTGGCGATGCTCGTGATGGGCGTGGTGCTGATCGTCGCCGACCTCGTCGTGCCCCTGCACCTGAGCTGAGCCCTGCCTCGGGCTCGGGCCAGCAGTCGCCGACTCGGGGGAGTCGGGGGCTGCCTCCTAGACTGGCGGCATGACTTCCGTCGGCCTGGGCATGCCCGCGCTCCCGCCCCCCGTCCTGTCGCCGCGTCGCAAGACCCGCCAGATCAAGGTCGGGTCCGTGGGTGTCGGCAGCGACTCGCCGATCTCGGTGCAGTCGATGACGACGACGCTGACCTCCGACGTGAACTCCACGCTCCAGCAGATCGCCGAGCTGACCGCGACCGGCTGCGACATCGTGCGCGTCGCGTGCCCCAGCCAGGACGACGCCGACGCGCTCCCCGAGATCGCGCAGCACTCGCAGATCCCGGTCATCGCCGACATCCACTTCCAACCGAAGTACGTCTTCGCGGCCATCGACGCCGGCTGTGCGGCCGTCCGGGTCAACCCCGGCAACATCCGCAAGTTCGACGACCAGGTCAAGGAGATCGCGAGGGCCGCCAAGGACCGCGGCACGAGCATCCGGATCGGCGTCAACGCAGGTTCGCTCGACAAGCGGATCCTGGACAAGTACGGCAAGGCCACGCCCGAGGCGCTCGTCGAGTCTGCCGTGTGGGAGGCCGGTCTGTTCGAGGAGCACGACTTCCACGACTTCAAGATCTCGGTCAAGCACAACGACCCCGTCGTGATGGTGCGCGCCTACGAGCTGCTCGCCGAGGCCGGCGACTGGCCGCTGCACCTCGGCGTCACCGAGGCCGGCCCGGCGTTCCAGGGGACGATCAAGTCGTCCGTGGCGTTCGGCCACCTGCTCAGCAAGGGCATCGGCGACACGATCCGCGTCTCGCTGTCCGCGCCGCCGGTCGAGGAGGTCAAGGTCGGGTTGCAGATCCTGGAGTCGCTCAACCTGAAGCCCCGCCGGCTCGAGATCGTCTCCTGCCCGTCCTGCGGTCGTGCCCAGGTCGACGTCTACAAGCTCGCCGAGGAGGTGACCGCCGGCCTCGAGGGCATGGAGGTGCCGCTCCGCGTCGCCGTCATGGGCTGTGTCGTCAACGGCCCCGGTGAGGCCCGTGAGGCCGACCTCGGTGTCGCCTCGGGCAACGGCAAGGGCCAGATCTTCGTCAAGGGCGAGGTCATCAAGACCGTCCCCGAGTCGCAGATCGTCGAGACCCTCATCGAGGAGGCCCTGCGCCTTGCCGAGGGGATGGAACCGGTCGAGGGTGCCGAGGCCTCGGTCAGCGTTTCCTGAGGACTTGTCTGAGTAGGCTCCGACCGTGCTGAGGACCCGCGAGCAGGTGCGCGTGCTGGGCCCGGGGGACCGGGACAGCTTCGTCGCGCTCGCGGAGCAGGACCCGGTCGTCAACGTGTTCGCCGACTACCGCGCGCGCCTCACCAACCTCGACGAGCGATGGCTCGGCGGCCAGGTCTGGGGGCGCTTCGAGGGCGACGAGCTCGTCGCCGGCTGCCACCTCGGCGCCAACCTCGTACCCGTGCAGTGCACTCCCGCCGACGTCGGCGCGTTCGCCGATGCCGCGCTGCGGCGGCGCAACAGCGTCGGCACCATCGTCGGGCAGAGCGACGTGGTGGCGTCCCTGTGGGAGCTCGTCGAAGCGCGCTGGGCGCGTCCGCGCGAGATCCGGGCGCGCCAGCCCCACCTGCAGATGGACCGGCTCCCGACGACGGAGGTCTCCCCGGACGTACGCGTCACCACCCCGGCCGACCTCACCGCGCTCTACCCGGCGTGCGTCGCGATGTACACCGAGGAGGTCGGCGTCTCGCCCGAGAACGACGCGGGCGGCGGCGACCTCTACCGAGCGCGGATCCAGCAGCTGATCGGGCGCGGGTGGTCGATGGCGAGCTTCGACGACGACGGCGTGGTGTTCAAGGCCGAGGTCGCCTGCGCGACGCCCTACGCAGCCCAGGTGCAGGGCGTGTGGGTGCGACCGGACCGCCGCGGCGAGGGGCTGTCGGTGTCGGGGATGGCCGCGGTCGTCGCGCACGTCCTCGGCTCCGGGATGGCGCCGGTGGTGTCGCTCTACGTCAACGAGTGGAACGAGCCGGCCCGGGCGGCGTACGCACGGGTCGGTTTCGAGCAGACGGCGACGTTCGCCACGATGATGTTCTGAGGCCTGTCAGGCACTCCCGGAAAAATTTCGGCCCGGATGTATCAGCACGGCGGTGCCGCGCACCTGTGCTGACATGGGGACAATGGTCACCATGTCGGAGAACCGGAGAGCTGAGGGGCAGCTCGATCAGTCACCGTGGGACAAGGCCAGCGGGGCGTTCATCGCCTGGCGTTCGGGGGACGCCAGCGCCGTGGACGACCTTGTCGCCACGATGACACCGGTGCTCTGGCACGTGGTGAGGGCGTACGGGCACGACCGCGAGGCGTCTGGAGATGTCATCCAGGCGACGTGGCTGGGGTTCGTGCGCCTGCACCAGACCATCGATGACCCCAAGGCGGTCGCGTCCTGGCTGATCACCTCGGCCAGGCGCGGCGCAGCCGCCCATGCCAGGACCGCGCGTCGTGCGGTGCCGGTGCAGGACGAGACGTTGCATGCCGTGCTCCCGGACGTGGAGTCGGCCGAGGCGCTCGCGATGCGTGACGAGGAGGCGGCACGGCTGTGGGGTGCCGTGGCGTCCGTCGACGAACGCTGCCGCAAGCTGCTCCGGGTCGTGGCCTTCATGGACCGACCCGACTACCAGACCCTGAGCCAGGACCTCGACATGCCCGTCGGGAGCATCGGACCCACGCGGGCCCGCTGCCTGGCGAAGGTTCGGACCGCCCTGACGAAAGGAGGCGAGCGATGACAGACAAGGACACCGCTCTCCTCGAGGAGCTGCGGGACATGTGGTTGACCTACGATCCACCTCCGCCCGGACTGACCGAGGCGATGATCGCGGTCGTCGCTGCAGGCGACCTCGACCAGGAGTGGGAGCTGCTGGTCCTGGTCAGTGACTCCGCCGACGGACCGGTCGCCCAGGTGCGCGGCCTGAGCACCTCACGGGTGCTCTACTTCAACGCCGCTGCCGGCTGGTCGCTGGAGGCCGAGCTCGACGGCGACCAGGTCAAGGGTCAGCTGCTCGACCTCGAGCTCGACGACGACATGACGGCCGTCGAGGTGCGCGTCGAGACACGAGACGGCGCGTCGTCGACGACGACCCTCGACGAGGTCGGCTTCTTCTCGATGCGGGCACAGCTGGCAGGCTCCGTGCGGTTCACCGTACGGATCGGGGACCGCGTGGCGACCAGCCACTGGCTCGACGTCTGAGGTCACCCACCGAGCTCACTCGAAGGACGGGTGCAGCTCCAGGTGCGGCCCGATCATCGGGTCGGAGTCGAGGACCGCGAGCGCCAGGACGGCGTCGCGGGCCTCCTCGGCCGACGATCCGGAGACGGAGATCTCGCGCGCGATCAGTCCCGCCACGACGGGTGCGGCGAACGACGTACCGCTCCACCGGGCGAGACCGGTGCTGAACACGCGTACGTCGCCCTTGTCGGGCGTCTCGTGGCACACGAACGTGCCGTCGGGGAAGGCGTTGACGAGGTTGCGGCCGAGCGTGAAGACGTCGGCGGAAATGCCGAAGTTGGAGAACTCGGACACGCGGCCGTCCCGGTCGAGCGAGCCCACGCCGACGGCCCAGGGGAAGGCCGCGGGCCAGAAGGGCGCGGCCCACGAGTCGTTGCCCGCGGCGGCGACGAGCACGCAGTCGGCCTTCTCGAGGTGCCGGCGGTGGAACGTCCGGAAGGCGATCGACGGGCGGTCCAGGTGGGTCCGGCAGCCGGCCGACAGGTTGATCACCTGCGGCTCGTGCTTCATCGCCTCCTCCAGCTGCTGGACGATCTCGGACTCCAGGATGCCGCCGCCACCGACCCCGCCGATCGCGAATCCCTCGACGTGGACGACGGTCCTCGGAGCCATGCAGCGCACGACGCCGGCGATGAACGTCCCGTGCCCGGCGTAGGGGCGCAGGTCGGCGCCGTTCTCCTCGTCGTCGCCGGTGACACCGTCGAGCCACGGCGTACGTCCGTCGGTGCCGGACGGCGGGTTCCACCCGGTGTCGACCACGACCACGCTGACCTCGCGTCCCTTCTCCTGGGGGGCGACCGGGGGCCAGGGCTCGGTCAGACCGGTCTCCTGCGGCTCCACGGCGGGGCATGCCGCACCGCCGCCGCCCCCACCGGGAGACACGTGGACCCAGTGGTCGGGCGTCGCCGCGCCCGGACGCAGCCCGCTCCGCTCGAGCAGGTCGACCACGTCGGGCACGGACTCGCCGCCAGGACGTGCGGGCAGCACGTAGCGCACCAGGTCGCCGCCGAGGATGCGGACGTCGTCTCGCCGCGGCGGTCCGGCGAGGAGGTCCTTGTCGAGCCGGGCGAAGGCGCCCTCGAGCGCGTCGACGTCCTCGTCACCCACGAGCAGGTGGTCGGGATGGAACAGGAAGGTGAAGTCGGCCGGTGCCTCGGTGTTCCACGCGACCTGTCCGTCGTTGGCCTTCCGCAGGTCCCTCAGCTGGTCCGTGCTGCGTCGTCGTCGGTCGTCGCCGATCATCCAGTCGTCCATGGACGCGACGCTAGTCCGGGTGGGGGCTCCGCGGTATGGATTCCGCACACGTTCCAGCCCGATCCGCAAGGATGGCGCCGTGGACCGGGCCGAGGCGGACGAGCTGCTGCGCACGTTGTTCGCCGACCCCGGAGCGGCGCGCACGACGGCCGAGACCGAGCTCGTGCCCGACCCCGACCCCTACATCGCCTCGATCGGGCACCAGGTGGTCGGCATCGTGCTGCGCGACCTCGGCCACGCCGACCGGGCGCTGGCCGAGCTGAGGGTCGCGCTGCGGCTCGCGCGGCGGTGCGACGACGCCGAGCGGTGGCCGGACGTGATGGCGACCCTGGGGATGTCGCTGGCCCTCACCCATCGGGCGAGCGTGGGGCTCCGGTACCTCGACCGCGCGGCAGCCGCGCTCGAGGGCGTGCCGCTCGGCCGGGTGCTGTATCGCCGGGCCATGGTGACGGGCCTCCTGCTGGCGCGTTTCGACGAGAGTGCCGCCGACCTGCGCGAGGCGCGCCGGCTCTTCGCCGGCGCCGGTGACGAGGTGTGGGAGGCACGCGCCCTCAACCTCCAGGGGCTCGCCGACGCCAAGCTCGGCTCGCTCGACTCCGCGGCCGAGGCGTTCGAGCTCTTCGGGGAGATGTCGGCCCGCGCGGGCCAGCCCATGGAGGTCGCGACCGCACGCCACAACACGGGATGGGTGTCCTACCTCCGTGGCGACCTGCCGCAGGCACTCGAGGCGTACGCCGACGCGGGGGCGCAGTTCGACGCGCTGGGCATCACCAGCGTGGACCTGGTCCTGGACCAGGCCACGTCCTACCTGGCGGGCGGCCTCGCGGACGACGCCCTCGCCGTCGCCGAGCGGGCCCTGGTCGCCCGGCCCCTCCTGGCCCGCGAACGAGCCGACCTGCTGGTCTCGGTGGCGGAGTCGGCGCTGGCGGCCCGGGACTGGGCCCGTGCCGCGTCGGCGGCCGACGAGGGCTCGTCGCTGATGCGCGCCCAGTCGCGTCACGCCCCGAGCCTGGAGGCGGACCTCTTCGCGATCGCCGCGCGGACCGAGCAGGGACAACCCTCCGGACCGCTGCTGCGCCGTGCCGAGCGGCTGGTCCGCCGGATGCGCGAGGCCTCGATGCCGCAGCTCGCGCAGGCGCTGCTGCTGGGAGCGCGGCTGGCGAGGGACGTGCACTCGCCGCGCGCAGCCGCCCTGGCCGACGAGTGGCTCGACGAGGCGTCGGCCAGCCGCCGTGCCCGCACCCCTGCCGCCCGCGCGCTGGGCTGGCTCGCCCTGGCGCAGCGCCGCGACGCCGCGGGGGACGCCAGCGGCGTGCTGCGGGCGTGCGATCGCGGTCTCCGCGCGCTCGACGAGCACCAGGCGACCCTCGGCAGCCAGGAGCTCCGCGCGGTGATGTCGGGCCACGGAGCCGCACTCGCCGAGCTCGGCACTCGGACCGCCCTCGCGTCCGGGAGCAGTCGTCGCCTGCTCCAGTGGTCCGAGCGCTGGCGCGCCAACGCGCTGGTCGTGCCGTCGACCGCCGTCGCGCACGACCCGGAGACGACCGCCGACCTCGCCGCCCTGCGCGCCCAGCACCACGTCCTCGCCGGCGCACGCGCCCAGGGGGAGCGCACCGATCAGCTGCAGGCGCGCGTCACCCGTCTCGAGCAGTCGGTGCGCCGGCGCCTGCTGCACGCCCGCGGCACGGGTGAGACCGCCTCGGAGCTCGACGTCGCGGAGCTCCTCGACGCCCTGCGCGCGGACGACACGGTGCTGGTCGAGCTGACCGAGATCGACGGATCGCTCCACGCCCTCGTCGCCGGGCGCGGACGCGTCCGCGCCCTGCACGTCGGAGACGCGTCGTCGGCGGCCGCGGCGGTGGACTTCGCGCTGTTCTCGCTGCGCCAGGCAGCGCGCGGACGGCGTACGCAGCTCGACGTCGCCGGCGCGCGTCTGCATCGCGGACTGCTGGGGGCCGCACTCGACGGCGTGGGGGAGTCACGGGTCGTCGTCTCCGGCACCTCGGCCCTCCAGGGCGTGCCGTGGGGACTGCTGCCCGCGCTGGCCGACCGCCCCTTCACCAGTACGCCGTCCGCGCGGCTGTGGCTGCGGTCCAGGTCAGCCGCGGCGGTGACCGACCGACGGGTGATGCTCGTCGGCCCGGGGCTCGGCAGCGGTGGGGCCGAGGTGCCCGCCGTGGCCGCCCAGGACCCGGGCGCCGAGGTGCTGGACGGCGACCGGGCGACGGTCGCGGCCTCGCTCGCCGCACTCGACGGCGCCGCGCTCGCCCACGTCGCGGCGCACGGCCACTTCCGGGACGACAGCCCGCTGTTCTCGTCGTTGACGTTGGCCGACGGCCCCTTGCTGGTGCACGACCTGCAGCACCTCGAGCGCCCCCCGCACCGGGTCGTGCTGTCGGCCTGCGAGTCGGGTGTCATGGCGCCGGTGGGGGACCAGGAGCTGCTCGGCCTCGCTGCTGCGCTGCTGTCGATGGGCACCGCGGGCGTGGTGTCGAGCCTCGCCGAGGTCGACGACGCCGCCACGGTCGAGGTGATGGTCGCCCTCCACGCCGCCCTGCGAGCGGGCGGCGGGCTCGGGGACGCGCTGCTCGCAGCCCGTCAGGTCGCTGCCGGCGACCCGGTGCTGACAGCGACGGCAGCGTCGTTCACCGTGCTGGGCACCTGACGTCTCAGGGCGCCTGCGCCTTGACCGGGTCGGTGGCGTTCTCGCACTGCGCGAGCACGCAGCGCACGGTCGCCGACTTCCGTGCGCCGTTGACGTCGAGGAGGACCGCGCCGGGCGACTCCCACTCCCAGCCGCTGAACCAGTTCGTCGTCCACGTCGCCAGCTTGGTGCCGTCGACCTCGCGCAGGTGGATCTCGCCGGGGCCGACGCCGTCGGTGAGGATGTGGAACGTCAGCAGCTGGGTGCCGTCGGGCGAGATCGCCGCGACCCGGTCCCGGCAGGACTTCCACACCGTCTCACCCGGGTCGCTGAGCCGCACCAGCCTGGTGCACCCGCCGGCGTACGGGTCCTTCGTGTAGACGCTGCAGCAGGTCGTGCTCGATGCTGGCCGTCCCGGCCGCCTTCCTGACCAGGGTCCGCTGCCGGCCAGTGCTCGGCTTCCACTGCAGCACGCGCTGCCCGGCGCCGAGGACGACCCGGTCGGCCGCGACATCGAGCAGGCTGACGTCGGGCCCGGGCCCCTTCTTCCCGGTCACGGCCGCCCCGGCGACGTCGTAGGCGTAGGTGATCGTCTTGCGCCCGCCGCTGACGTACTGCTGCCAGGCGAGGGTGCTGCCGTCGGCCGACAGCACCACGGTCGAGGTGTCGATGTTGCGCAGCACGTCGACGACCGCCCCGCCCGCCTCGACGCGTACGACGCGCCTGTTGCGGTTGCGGTCGACGTTGCTGGTGCCCACCAGCCATCCGTCGCCGGATCGACCGATCACCCGCGCGATCGTGCCGGGGAGCTCGATGCGTCGGGCGCCGTCGACGAAGTCGCCGTCCTCGATGTGCGGGATCGCGATGTCCGCTCCACGGGCGAGGGACTGGGGTTGCAGCTCGGCGCTCGGCGCGGCTGCCTCGGCCGGGACGGCGACCAGAGCACCGGTGGTGAGGGTGGCGGCGAGCAGGGTGAGCAGCGTGCGCATGGTGTTCCCCCGAGGAGAGTGGTGGGTGGTGTCGTGAGGGAGACGCGCCGCACCGCGGGGAGGTTGCCACGGCCGGCGGCGAATCTGGTTCGCGGTGCCCGGAGGCCCGCACCTATCCTTGCGCGCATGGCCGCCCGCATCCTCCGCATGTCCTCCCTGTTCGTGCGCACCCTGCGCGACGACCCCAACGACGCCGAGGTCCCGAGCCACCGCTTGCTGGTCCGCGCCGGCTACATCCGCCGCAACGCGCCGGGCATCTACACGTGGCTGCCCCTGGGCCTGCGCGTGCTGCGCAAGATCGAGGCGATCGTCCGCGACGAGATGGACGACATGGGCGCCCAGGAGCTGTCGTTCCCCGCGCTGCTGCCCAAGGAGCCCTACGAGGCGACCCACCGCTGGACCGACTACGGCCCCAACATCTTCCGGCTCCAGGACCGCAAGGGGGGCGACTACCTCCTCGGCCCCACCCACGAGGAGATGTTCACCCTCGTGGTGAAGGACCTCTACTCCTCCTACAAGGACCTGCCGCTCTCGATCTACCAGATCCAGAACAAGTACCGCGACGAGGCCCGCCCCCGCGCGGGGCTGCTGCGCGGACGCGAGTTCGTGATGAAGGACTCCTACTCCTTCGACATCGACGACGCCGGCCTCGAGCGGTCCTACCAGCTGCACCGCGACGCCTACATCCGGATCTTCGACCGGCTCGGCTTCGAGTACGTCATCGTCAAGGCGACCTCCGGCGCGATGGGCGGCTCGGCCAGCGAGGAGTTCCTCGCCAAGGCCGCGGTCGGCGAGGACACCTACGTCCGCTGCACCCAGTGCGACTACGCCGCCAACGTCGAGGCTGTCACGGTGCGCGCGCCCGCCGCCGTGTCGTACGAGGACGTGCCCGCCGCCCACGCCGAGGACACGCCCGACACCCCGACCATCGACACCCTGGTCGACCACCTCAACGCGGCGTACCCCCGCGACGACCGTCCCTGGGCGGCCGGCGACACCCTCAAGAACGTGATGGTCGTGCTCAAGCACCCCGACGGCACCCGCGAGCCCCTGGCCATCGGCGTGCCCGGCGACCGCGAGGTCGACCAGAAGCGCCTGGAGGGACAGCTCGAGCCCATCGAGGTCGAGGCGATGGACGAGGCCGAGTTCGCCAAGCACCCCGCGCTGGTGAAGGGCTACATCGGTCCCGAGGTGCTGGGGGAGGAGTCGAAGTCCGGCATCCGGTTCCTCGTCGACCCGCGGATGGTCGAGGGCACGCGCTGGGTCACCGGCGCCAACGTCCACGGCTCCCACGTCATCGACCTGGTCGTCGGTCGCGACTTCACGCCCGACGGCACGATCGAGGCCGCCGAGGTACGCGACGGCGACGCCTGCCCCAACTGCGACGAGGGCGTGCTGGAGTCGGCGCGCGGCATCGAGATGGGCCACATCTTCCAGCTCGGTCGCAGCTACGCCGAGGCGCTCGGCCTCAAGGTGCTCGACGAGAACGGCAAGCTCGTCACCGTCACGATGGGCTCCTACGGCATCGGCCCCTCGCGGGCTGTCGCCGCGATCGCCGAGGGCACCCTCGACGACATGGGCCTCAGCTGGCCGCGCAACGTCGCACCCGCCGACGTGCACGTCGTCGCCGCCGGCAAGGAGGACGCGATCTTCGAGGCCGCCGAGCGCCTCGTGGCAGACCTCGCCGCCCAGGGCGTCGAGGTGCTCTACGACGACCGGCGCGGCAAGGTCAGCCCGGGCGTGAAGTTCAAGGACGCCGAGCTCATCGGCGTGCCCACGATCGTCACCGTCGGCCGTGGCCTCGCCGACGGCAACGTCGAGGTGCGCGACCGCAAGACCGACGAGCGCGAGGACGTCGCCGTCGACGACGCCGCCGCGCACATCGTCGGGATCGTCAGGGCCTGAGCCGCGATGGATCTCCACTCGCAGGAGTGGACATCCATCACGGGGCGAGCACCCGCGCACGTTCGATAGGTTCGCGCGCATGGCGAGCGCGCGCATCGATGCGGTCATCTTCGACTGGGGCGGCACCCTCACGCGGTGGCACGACGTGGACTTCCACGCCGAGTCGGTCGCGCTGGCCCAGGCCGTACGCACCACGCCGACGCCCGCCGACGACCACCACGCGCACGCCGAGCGCCTGCACCGGGCCGGCGACGTCGTCTGGGGACGCAGCCGGGACCACCAGCAGAGCTCGACGATCGCCGACCTCTTCACCGAGGCCGGCCTCGACCACGACCCGGAGCTGCTGCGCGCCTACTACGAGTTCTGGGAGCCGCACACGCTGACGGACCCGGAGGTGCGCCCGATGTGGGAGGAGCTCCGGTCGATGGGGATCAAGGTCGGGGTGCTCTCCAACACGATCTGGCCGCGGGCGTGGCACCGGGGCTTCTTCGAGCGCGACGGTGTCCTCGACCTCGTGGACGGCGACGTCTACTCGAGCGAGATCCCGTGGACCAAGCCGTCACCCCGCGCCTTCGGTGCGGCGATGGAGGCCGTGGGGGTGAGCGATCCGGCCGCGTGCGTCTACGTCGGGGACCGGCTCTTCGACGACGTCTGGGGCGCGCACAACGCGGGGCTGCGGGCGATCCACGTGCCGCTCAGCACCATCCCGGCGACGCAGGTCGGCCACACCGAGGGAGAGCCCGACGCCAGCGTCACGTCACTGCTGGAGATCCCGGACATCGTGCGGGCTTGGGACGAACGGTGGACGGCTGGCTGATCGCCGCAGCGTCCTGCAACTTTGTGCGTTGCAAGAACATGCAAGTCCGATGTGCTTTGACATCCGTTGGATCGAATGCATGATTGTGCATGCGGCTCCACCACCCCCACTGGAGGGGCTGCACAGGGTGATGCTGACCAACCCCATCAAGCGGTCCGCGTCCTCGGCCTTTGGGAGAGATCTCGGGACTTTCCCAAAGGCTGGGGCCGCGGGCCGTTTCCCATTTCTCCGGTGAACCTTGATGCGCGCCTGTCAGGCGAGCTCGGGGGCTCCCGGCCAGGTCTGCGGGCTGCCACCCAGCTGCAGCTGCCACGTCCCTGACCAGGTCGCCTCGGCGAGCGCCCACGCGCGCACCGGACCGACCGACTGGGCCACGAGCGCGAGGAGCACCTCGACGCTGGACTCCTCGGTCGCGAGCGCAGCCGCCTGGACCTGCGGTGCGTGCAGCAGCGGCCCGGTCAGCTCGTACGCCGCGGCTGCCGCCACCGGAGTGCCGCCGACGTCCTCGACGAGCACCCGGAGCCGGTCGCGCCGCGCGCGGTGACGGCGGTAGGCCGCGCCGAGGGCGTCGTACAGGGCGGGTGTCTCGGCCTGGGAGGTCCGCGCGCCCAGGACGCCATAGGTGTAGAGCGCCGCATGCTCGTCACCGAGCGTGACCTGCAGGGCGTCGAGCACGCTCATGGGGCTCCTCCGGACGCGAGGGTCGCGGCGTGCTGGGACGTGGAGGCGGCAACGCTCGCGAGCACCCGTGCCAGGTCTCCGCTCCGCGCCTCGAGGCACCCGGTGCGCACCTCGCGCAGCAGGCGCTGCTCGGAGCGCCGGACAGCCGCCAGTGCCGCCTCGGGGCGGGGCGCGAGGGTCGGGGGAGCAGCGGTCGTCACCTCTGGCTCGGGCACGGCACCGACCAGGACATCGAGGTGCGCGGCGTGCGATGCGGCGACCGGGTCGAGGCGGGCGCCGAGCGCGGGAACGGCCGAGGTGGCCGCGGCCAGCACGCCCTGCGCGCGGACCAGCGAGGTCACGACCGCGGCGACCAGCTCGACGTCCTCCGGGGGCTCCGGGGTCGCCGACGAGGTGGGATCGACACGGGGTGGCGGGTCGATGTCGCAGGCCGCCAGGACGATCGGCGCCGCGAGCGCCGAGCCCAGCGTCGTACGACGTGAGAGCGGGCGTCCGGGCACGCCCGAACCCTAGGCCACGTCCCTCAGCGAGCCGACCGGACCGGACCAGTCGACGGCCGGTGACGCGGGTGCAGGCCCGGCCGCTATCGTGGCCCTTTCCACAACTTCACAGGAGGTCGCAGCCCCCATGAGCACCCCCCGCCAGGACGCCACCCGGGACCGCATCGAAGCAGAGCTGATCGACCCCCTGAGCGTGATGGGCCTCGACGTCGAGGCCGTCGAGGTCACTCCCGCGGGCAAGCGCCGCGTGCTGCGCGTGGCCGTCGACAAGGACGGGGGCGTCACCCTCGACGACGTCGCCGACGCGACCCGCGAGATATCGCGCGTGCTCGACGAGTCCGACGTGATGGGCGAGATGCCCTACACGCTCGAGGTGACCTCGCGCGGCGTGGACCGCCCGCTCACCCTGCCCCGGCACTGGCGCCGCAACGCGGACCGGCTGGTCAAGGCCACCATGGCCGATGGCAGCACTGTCGAGGGACGCATCGTCGCCTCGTCCGACGACTCCGCCACCCTCGACGTCGAGGGCAGCCAGCGCGAGGTCGCCTACGCCGACGTGGCCAAGGCGCTCGTGCAGATCGAGTTCAACCGCAGGACCGGCACGAGCGACCACAACGCCACGAGCGACGAGAAGGACGACTGATGGACATCGACCTGAGCATCCTGCGGATGCTGGAGCGCGAGAAGGAGATCTCCTTCGAGGTCCTCGCCGAGGCCATCGAGCAGGCGCTGCTGACGGCCTACCAGCGCGCGACCGAGTCGCAGCACCCCGCACGCGTGGAGCTCGACCGCCAGAGCGGCCACGTGACCGTCTGGGCGCGTGAGGTCGACGAGGAGGGCACCGCCGGCCCGGAGTACGACGACACCCCGGAGGGCTTCGGCCGGATCGCCGCGACCACCGCGAAGCAGGTCATGCTGCAGCGGCTGCGCGACGCCGAGGACGAGATCCGGTTCGGCGAGTTCGCCGGCAAGGAGGGCGACATCATCTCGGGCGTGATCCAGCAGGGTCGCAACCCCGACGACGTGATGGTCGACCTCGGCAAGCTCGAGGCGATCCTGCCGATCAGCGAGCGGGTGCCGGGGGAGAAGTACGTCCACGGCGAGCGCATCAAGTGCCTGGTCACGTCCGTGCGCAAGGGGATGCGCGGGCCCCAGATCACCCTCTCCCGCTCGCACCCGACGCTCGTCAAGAGGCTCTTCGCGCTCGAGGTGCCCGAGATCGCCGACGGCACCGTGGAGATCGCCGGCATCGCCCGCGAGGCCGGTCACCGCACCAAGATCTCGGTCCACTCCTCCGTGCCCGGCGTCAACGCCAAGGGCGCCTGCATCGGCCCGATGGGCCAGCGCGTGCGCAACGTGATGAGCGAGCTGCACGGCGAGAAGATCGACATCGTCGACTGGGCCGAGGACCCCGCGGAGCTCGTGGCGCACGCGCTGTCGCCGGCCCGCGTCACCTCGGTCGAGATCGTCGACCTCGCCGCGCGCTCGTGCCGGGTCGTCGTACCCGACTTCCAGCTCTCCCTCGCCATCGGCAAGGAGGGCCAGAACGCCCGCCTCGCCGCGCGGCTGACCGGGTGGCGGATCGACATCCGCAGCGATGAGGCCCCTGCTCCCGAGTGACCTGCGCCCGGTTGCCCAGTTCGTCATCCACCGTGCTGACGCAGTAGAGTGACGAGCAGTGGCCACCACGTCTGACACCCCTGCGCCCGGACCCGTCCGGACCTGTGTGGGTTGCCGGACGAAGGCCACTGCGAGCGAGCTGCTGCGGGTGGTCGCAGGCTCGGACGCCGAGGGCCGACCAGCCCTGGTGCCCGATCCGGCCCACCGGGCATCCGGCCGCGGGGCGCACCTGCATCCCACGGCTGAGTGTTGGGAGCTCGCGGTGCGTCGTCGAGCACTTCCCCGGGCACTGCGCTCGGACGTCGCGCTCGCCGACACACCGCTGGCGGACTACCTCGCCAGGCTCGCGCACGACCCGTCCACATCAGATCAGCACCGACCAGAAACTGGAGCACGCAGCTCATGAGCACTCGATGAGTAACTCGCAATGAGTCTGTTCACCCACTAGCTGTTCCGTTTCCCCTCTCCTTGTTGGGGTCACGGACCACAAGGAGAAGTAACCCACCGTGGCAAAGACCCGAGTCCACGAACTCGCCAAGGAGTTCGGAGTCGAGAGCAAGTTCGTTCTCGAGAAGCTCAAGGAGATGGGTGAGTTCGTCAAGTCGGCTTCGTCGACTGTCGAGCCCCCCGTCGAGATGCGCTTCAAGAAGCAGTACGGCGATGAGCTGAAGGCCGCTGCGGCCTCCGCTCCCGCCGCCGACAGCGCGCCCGAGGCTCCGGCCAAGAAGGCCGCCCCGAAGCCCGGTCCGAAGGCTGCACCCGCAGCCGTCGAGGCCGAGGCGCCCGCAGAGGCTCCCGCCCCGGCCGTCGTGGAGGAGTCCGCTCCTGCGGCCCGTCCCGGCCCGCGGCCCGGCCCCCAGACCCCGCCGGTCGCCGAGCCCGAGGCTCCGCCGGCCGAGCCCGAGGCACCCGCTGCCCCCGCCGCGAAGGCGCCGTCCCCGGCGCCCCGACCGGTCGGTCGTCCCGGCGGCACGCCGCGACCCGGCAACAACCCGTTCGCTCCGAGCCAGGGCATGGGCTCGCGTCCCGCCCCGCGCACCGGTGGCGACGACAACCGTCCGCCGCGCCCGCCCGCGGGTGGCGACGCACGTCCCGGCATGCCGCGTCCCAACCCGGCGATGATGCCCAAGTCCCCTGCTGCCTTCGGCAACGGCCCCGGCGGCCGTCCGGCCCGCGGTGGCCCCGGTGGCGGCCCTGGTGGCGGCCCCGGTCGTCCCGGTGCTCCCGCTCGTGGCGGTGCTCCGGGCCGCGGCGGTGCTCCCGGCGGTGCGCCGGGTGGCGCTCCGGGTCGTCCCGGCGGCTTCGGCCCGTCCGGTGGCGGTCGCCCCGGTGGCGGTCGTCCCGGCCAGCGTGGCCAGACCCAGGGTGCCTTCGGGCGCGCTGGTGGTCCGTCGCGACGCGGACGGAAGTCCAAGCGTGCGCGTCGCATGGAGTTCGAGGCCATGGAGGCCCCGACGATCGGTGGCGTGCGCGTCCGCAAGGGCAACGGCGAGACCGTACGTCTCCCGCGTGGCGCTTCGCTGACCGACTTCGCCGAGCGGATCAACGTCGACGCGGCAGCACTCGTACAGATGCTGTTCTCGCTCGGCGAGATGGTGACCTCGACCCAGTCGGTCGGTGACGAGACGTTCGAGCTGCTCGCAGACGAGCTCAACTACGTCGTCGTCATCGTCTCGCCCGAGGACGAGGACCGCGAGCTCCTCGAGACGTTCGACCTCGAGTTCGGCGCCGACGAGGGCGACGAGTCCGACCTGGTCATCCGTCCGCCGGTCGTGACCGTCATGGGTCACGTCGACCACGGTAAGACCAAGCTGCTCGACGCCCTGCGCGACGCCAACGTGGTCGACAAGGAGGCCGGTGGCATCACCCAGCACATCGGTGCCTACCAGGTCCACACCGAGGTCGACGGCACCGACCGCCGCATCACCCTCATCGACACCCCGGGTCACGAGGCGTTCACCGCCATGCGTGCTCGTGGTGCCCAGGCCACCGACATCGCGATCCTGGTCGTCGCGGCCGACGACGGCGTCATGCCGCAGACGGTCGAGGCGCTCAACCACGCCCGGGCGGCCAACGTGCCGATCGTGGTCGCGGTCAACAAGATCGACAAGCCGGACGCCGACTCGACCAAGGTCCGCGGTCAGCTGACCGAGTACGGCCTGATCCCCGAGGAGTACGGCGGCGACGCGATGTTCGTCGACGTCTCGGCCAAGGCCGGGCTCAACCTGGACAAGCTGCTCGAGGCCGTCGTGCTCACCGCCGACGCGTCGCTCGACCTGCGTGCCAACCCCACGCAGGACGCCCAGGGCCTCGTGGTCGAGGCTCACCTCGACCGCGGTCGCGGTCCGGTGGCGACGGTGCTCGTCCAGCGCGGAACGCTCCGCGTCGGCGACTCGATCGTGGCCGGTCCGGCCCACGGTCGTGTCCGCGCCATGCTCGACGAGCACGGCAACGAGATCACCGAGGCTGACCCGTCGCGTCCCGCGATGGTGCTCGGTCTGAGCGCCGTACCGGGTGCGGGTCAGAACTTCATCGTGGTCGAGGACGACCGCATGGCCCGCCAGATCGCCGAGAAGCGTGAGGCGCGCGAGCGTGCGGCCATGCAGGCCAAGCGTCGCGTGCGTCGCAGCCTCGAGGACTTCATGGCCTCCATGGAGAAGGGCGAGAGCCAGGAGCTCAACCTCATCCTCAAGGGCGACGTGTCCGGTTCGGTCGAGGCCCTCGAGGACGCGCTGTCGCAGATCGACGTGGGCGACGAGGTGTCGCTGCGCGTCATCGACCGCGGTGTCGGTGCGATCACCGAGACCAACGTCGACCTCGCGGCCGCCTCCGACGCCATCATCATCGGCTTCAACGTCCGCCCGCAGGGCAAGGCGAGCCAGATGGCCGACAAGGAGGGTGTCGAGATCCGCTACTACTCGGTCATCTACAACGCGATCGAGGAGATCGAGGCGGCGCTCAAGGGCATGCTCAAGCCCATCTACGAGGAGTCGACCCTCGGTCAGGCGCAGATCCGCGAGATCTTCCGCTCGTCCAAGGCCGGCAACATCGCGGGCTGCATGGTCACCTCCGGTCTCATCCGCCGCAACGCCAAGGTGCGCATCCTGCGCGACGGTGCCGTGGTGGCGGACAACCTGGACCTGTCCTCGCTCCGCCGCGAGAAGGACGACGCATCCGAGGTCCGCGAGGGCTTCGAGTGTGGTCTGGTGCTCCGCAACTTCCAGGACATCAAGATCGACGACATCGTCGAGTCCTTCGAGATGCGCGAGATCCCGCGCGACTGATCGAGTCGGCGCGACTGCGCCGTGAAACTGCGTCGAGTCGGCGCATCTGTACGCACAACGCGTGCAGATGCGCCGACTCGGTACGTTCGAGTCGAGCAGATGAGCCGACTCGGTTGAGAGAGTGAGTACGTCCATGGCAAACCCCCGCGTCCGCAAGATCGCCGACCGGATCCAGGTGATCGTCGCCGAGATGCTCGAGCGTCGGATCAAGGACCCGCGGCTCGGCTTCGTCACGATCACCGACGTACGCGTCACCGGCGACTCCCAGCAGGCCTCGATCTTCTACACCGTGCTCGGGGCCGAGGACGAGCTGGCCAGCACGGCCGCGGCGCTCGAGTCGGCCAAGGGCGTGATCCGTTCCGAGGTGGCCAAGCAGCTCGGCATGCGCATCGTGCCGTCGCTGACGTTCATCCCCGACGCCCTCCCCGAGAGCGCCCGCGCGCTCGACGAGGTGCTCCAGCGCGCGAAGCAGCTCGACGAGGAGGTCGCTGCCCGCCGCGTCGAGGCCTACGCCGGCGAGGCCGACCCCTACAAGAAGCCTCGCGTGATCGAGGACGACCTCGACGAGGACGACGTCGCGCTCGACGACGGCTCCGACCTGGGCTTCGACACCGAGCTCGACAAGGGGCTCGACGAGGACGACCGCGCCTGATGGTCGATCCCGGTCTGGTGGTCGTCGACAAGTCGCCGGGCATGACCTCGCACGACGTCGTGGCTCGGGTGCGGCGCCTTGCCGGCACCCGCAAGGTCGGCCACGCCGGCACCCTCGACCCGATGGCGACCGGCGTGCTGGTCCTCGGTGTCGATCGGGCCACCCGACTGCTGGGCCACCTGATGCTCACCGAGAAGGCCTACGACGCCACCATCCGGCTCGGGGCGGTCACGACGACCGATGACGCCGAGGGCGTGGTCGTCTCGACCCACGACGCCAGCGGTGTGCTGGAGGACGACGTCCGCACCGAGCTGGCGCGGTTCGTGGGCGACATCGAGCAGGTGCCGACCGCCGTCTCCGCCATCAAGGTCGACGGGAAGCGTGCCTACGCACGGGTGCGCGACGGCGAGCAGGTCGAGCTGAAAGCCCGTCCGGTCACGATCCACGAGCTGGTCGTGCACGAGGTGGCCCTGCCCGACGTACGGATCTCCGTACGCTGCTCGTCCGGCACCTACATCCGCGCCATCGCCCGCGATCTCGGGGCGGCCCTCGGCGTGGGCGGCCACCTCACCGTGCTGCGGCGTACGGCCGTCGGCCCCTTCGACCTCTCCCGGGCACGCACGCTCGACGAGCTCGCGGACGACTTCGCCGTGCTGCCGATCGCCGACGCGGCCCGGTCGTCGTTCCCGGTGGTCGAGCTCACCGAGGAGCAGGCGACGCACGTGCGCTTCGGTCGTGCGCTCGACCAGGTGTTCCCCGGTCCCGGCCCGCACGCGGTCTTCGCGCCGGACGGCGAGTTCCTGGCGCTCTACGAGCAGGACGGGCCGCGGGCACGCCCAGTGGCAGTCTTCGTCCAATGATGTCTCCGCCGTAGGGGTGGAATCGCGGTCTGGTCCACGCGAAAACTGGCTTGCGCTTCCGCGTCCGGGGAGAGGAATTTGGTCGGTGGGCTCGGGGGGCCGCACCCGGCGGCTGGGGGTCCGAGGAGGCAGCAGTGTTCGTCCGACGCATCTCTGCCCTGGCCGGCGGCTTGGTCCTGCTGGCAGGCGCACTCACCGGGGGTACGGCCCACGCCGCCCTCGACTCCAGCAGCAGCGGGCTGGTCACGGTGAGCATCACCGCGGCCCACAACGTCGTCATGCCGACGGCCGTCCAGCCGGGCGTGAACACGTTCCGGGTGACGACCGAGGCCAAGCATTCCGGCTTCCAGCTGGTTCAGTTCGCCGCGGGCTACACGCTCGACCAGGCCATCGACGACATCGACAAGGGCCTGGACAAGGGCTCCAGCGTCAAGGCGCTCAAGCGCTTCGAGGCGAACTCCACGCTTCTCGGCGGTGTCTTCGTCATGGCGGGCACGGTCGGGAAGCTGACGGTGAGCCTGCCGCCCGGCAGCTACTACGCAGCCGACATCGACCGCAACCGGCCCTCGGCGTTCACGGCCTTCACGGTCGCCGGTGCCGACACGGGCGCGACGATGCCGGCCGGCTCGACGGTTCGGGCCGTCAAGAGCACCAGTTGGGCGAAGAGCCCGAAGTCGATCCCCCACAAGGGGATGCTGACCTTCGAGAACTTCAGCAGCAACAACCACTTCGTCGGGCTGGTCAAGCTCAAGCCGGGCAAGACCGTCGAGGACTTCGGTGCCTGGATCGACGCGCAGATGGCGGGACAGAACGGTCCGCCGCCGGTGAACTTCGGCCAGACGTTCGACGGGGGCGTCGTCTCCGCGGGGCACACCGTGGCGATGAACTACCGCCTGTCGCGCGGCAACTACGTCCTTGCGTGCTTCTGGCCGGACGCGAGCATGGGGGGCATGCCGCACGCCTTCATGGGCATGTATCGCGGCATCAAGGTGAAGTAGGGCCTCGGGGGGGAGGCCCGGCGGCGCGGGGTGGGGGACCCGCGTCGCTAGGCTTCACCTCGTGCAGATCTGGCGTGGAGTCGACGACGTGCCGGCCGACCTCGGCCGCACCGTGGTCAGCATCGGCAACTTCGACGGCGTACACCTCGGCCACGCGCACGTCCTGCGCGAGGCCCGCGAGACAGCGACCCGCCTCGGCATCGACACGGTCGTCGCGGTCACCTTCGACCCGCACCCGATGGCGGTGCTGCGTCCGGAGCACGCCCCACCCACGCTGAGCTCGATCCAGACCCGCGCCCGGTTGCTCGAGGCGGCCGGGGTGGACGCGATCGTCGTGCTCGGGTTCGACCGGCAGATCGCGAGCTGGTCGCCCGAGGAGTTCATCGACCGGATCCTCGTCGAGTCGCTCCACGCCGGAGCAGTGGTCGTCGGTGCCAACTTCCGCTTCGGCGCGAAGGCCGCCGGTGAGGTGGCCACGCTCGTCGAGGCGGGCGCCACGCGTGACTTCGAGACGGTGGGCGTCGCCCTCGACGGTGGTCCGCAGGTGTGGAGCTCGACCTACGTCCGCCAGTGCCTGGCGTCCGGTGACGTTGCCGGTGCGGCCGAGGCGCTGGGACGCCCCTTCGTCGTGCGGGGCATGGTCGTCGAGGGCGACAAGCGGGGTCGCGAGATGGGCTACCCGACGGCCAACGTCCCGATCCCCCCGATCGACGCCGCCCCCGCCGACGGCGTGTACGCCGGGTGGCTGACCCGGCTCGACACCGGCGAGCGCTACCCCGCAGCGATCTCGGTCGGCACCAACCCGACCTTCGACGGCGAGCGCGATCGCCGCGTCGAGTCCTACGTCCTCGATCGCGACGACCTCGAGCTCTACGGCGTCGAGGTCGAGGTGGCCTTCGTCGAGCGACTGCGGGGGATGGTGAAGTTCGAGGGGATGGCGGCCCTCGTCGAGACCATGCACGACGACGTCCGGCGAGCGCGCGAGATCCTGGCGTGACCACCCGCCACTCGGCGGTCGAGGAGTGGTTCCTCGCCCACGGCCTGCCCTACTTCGTGGCCGAGGAACGCACGGCCGCACGCGCCGGGCTGCGCACGCGGCGGCTGGTGCCGTTGCTCGTGGTCCTCGTGCTCGTGGCAGCCGCGGCGGGAGCCCTGCTCAGCTGGGCCTCCGACACCTACTCCGCCGGTCCGGCCGTGTGGCTCTCGATCATGTTCCTCGGCCTGCTCTGCTACGCCGCGACCGCGCTCCGCGCCCGGCCGATCCTCGGCTTCGCGCTCTCCCAGACGCTCGGCAGCGTGCGGTTCCTCGTGCCCATGGCGTCGCGGGCGCTCCCGCTGCTGCTGGTCTTCGTGACGTTCCTGTTCGTCAACGCCGAGGCCTGGCAGATGACCAGCAACCTGCCCTTCGGCACGCTCTGGTTCACCGTGCTGCTGATGCTCGGGCTGGCCGTGCTGTTCCTGATGACCCGGCTGCCCGAGGAGGTGGACCGCGTCGACGACCAGGTCGACGACGGGTTCATCGTCCGCGCGTGCGCCGGTACGCCGCTGGAGGAGGCCAGCCGGGAGGTGGCCGACGACCCGGCGATCGACCCGCAGGACTACGCGCAGGTCGAGGGCTTCGAGCGGTGGAACCTCATCCTCGTGCTGCTGGTGATCCAGACCGTCCAGGTGGTGCTGCTCTCCGCGACGGTCTTCGTCTTCTTCATGCTCTTCGGTGCGCTCGTCATGGACACCAGGACGCAGCTCGCGTGGACCCAGCTGGAGACGCTCAACGAGGTGCCCGGCCTGTCGCAGGTGACCTTCTCGCTGATGAAGGTCTCGCTCTTCCTGGCGTCCTTCAGCGGGTTCTACTTCACGGTCTCCGCGGTCACCGATGACACCTACCGACGCCAGTTCTTCTCCGTCGTCGAGCGCCAGCTCGAGCGAGCCGTCGGGATGCGCGCCGTCTACCTGGCGACGCGCGACCGCGACTGACGTACGTCGCCTCGGGCGGTGCCTGAGGGGGACCTGATCAAGCGGGAATCCTCCTCACGCACCGCTCGAGCGGTGATCGGACGAAGCGATCAGGCGTCGAGGTCCTGCTCGACGAGCGCG
The DNA here is from genome assembly GCA_963708875.1 of uncultured Actinomycetota bacterium. Lineage (GTDB taxonomy): Bacteria > Actinomycetota > Actinomycetes > Propionibacteriales > Nocardioidaceae > Nocardioides. The sequence continues at coordinate 58,947 of CAVPUL010000002.1, read as the reverse complement.
GCGATGGCGTCGACGTCGGCCTGGTCGTCGCCGGCCACCTCCACGGTGTCGCCGTTGCCGGCGCCGAGGGTCATGATCATCAGCGAGGAGCTGGCGTCGACCCCGTTGATGGTGACGTCCGAGCCGAGCTCACCGGCCTTCTCGGCGATGATCGCGGCGGGGCGGGCGTGCAGGCCGACGGCGGAGCCGACGACGACGGACTTGCTGGGCATGGTTCTCCTTGGGTGGTGGGAGGTGCTGGTGGGAGGTGCTGGTGGGACGGGGCGTGCAGGTCGTGCGGGTCAGACAGTGGCCACGTCGCGGTCGACGTCGCCCATGCTCTTGAGCACCGTCACCATGGCGGCACCGACGAGGACGCCGGCCAGCAGGGAGATCAGGTAGCCCACGATGTTGGTGACCGCGAAGAGCACGAAGATGCCACCGTGCGGTGCCCGGACGGAGACATCCAGGGCCATCGAGAGCCCACCGGCCACGGCACTGCCGGCCATGATCGCGGGGATGACGCGCAGCGGGTCCGCGGCCGCGAACGGGATCGCGCCCTCGGTGATGAAGGACGCGCCCAGCAGCCAGCCGGCCTTGCCGTTCTCCCGCTCCGCGGGGGTGTAGAGCCCGGGACGGACGACGGTGGACAGCGCCAGGGCGATCGGCGGCACCATGCCGGCGAGCATCACGGCGGCCATGATCTTCAGCTCGGGCGCGTCGGAGGAGGCAGCCGCCGCGGTGCCGACACCGGCGGCGGCGAAGCTGTAGGCGACCTTGTTGAGCGGGCCGCCCATGTCGAAGGCCATCATCAGCCCGAGGATGACGCCGAGGAGGACCGCGTTCGAGCCGCTCATGCTGTTGAGGCCGTCGGTGAGCTGGGTCATCAGCCACGAGATCGGCTTGCCGAAGACCATGATCATCAGGAGCCCGGCCACGATCGAGGTGCCGAGCGGGATCACCAGCACCGGCATCAGGCCGCGCGCCCACGCCGGCACCTTGCGCTGCGTGAGCCAGTGCGCGATCACACCGGCAAGCACGCCGCCCACGATGGCGCCGAGGAAGCCGGTCTCCGCCAGTCCCACGGGGTCGGCGCCGCTGCTCGAGACGCCGAAGATGTTGATGGCCAACCCGCCCATGACGAAGCCGGGCGCGATGCCGGGCCGGTCGGCGATGGCGTACGCGATGTAGCCCGCGAGCGCCGGCACGAAGAACATGAACGCGGTCTTGCCGATGATGAAGAAGAGGGCGCCGATGTAGGCCAGCACGCCGGAGCCGAACAGCGCGTGGTCGAGGCCGAGGGCGTCGACGTCCGGGGGGTTGAACAGGGTGTTGTTGACCGCGATGTCGCCGTAGGGCCCGACGATCTCGTAGCCGCCGAGCAGGAAGCTCAGGGCGATCAGCAGGCCGCCCGCGGCGACGAACGGGATCATGTAGGACACGCCGGTCATCAGGACCCGGCGGGTGCGGGCGCCCCACGACTCCTCGACACCTGACGTGCCTCCGGCACTCGCGGCGTCGCCCTCGACCTTCGGCGAGCTCGCCGGGTCGGCGGCGTAGCGCAGGGCCTCGGCGATCATGGCGTCGGCGTCGTCGATGGGCCGCTTGACCCCCGAGCTGACCATGGGCTTGCCGCCGAAGCGGGCCCGGTCGCGCACCCCGACGTCGACCGCGAAGATCACGGCGCCGGCGGCGGCGATCGTCTCGGGGGGCAGCGGCGTCGACCCGGCCGAGCCCTGTGTCTCGACCTGGAGGCTGACTCCCGCTCGCTCGGCGGCGGCCTCGAGGGCCTCCGCCGCCATGTAGGTGTGCGCGATGCCGGTCGGGCAGGCGGTGACCGCGACCAGCGACGGCTTGCCGCCGGACGCGACTGCCGGGGCGCTGGTGGCGGGAGCGTCGGTCGGCGCGGCGGTCCCGGACGGGGCACCCGAGGCGGGGACAGCCGCCGCGGCAGCAGGTGCGGGCTCGCCGATCTCGTGGGTGATCAGGTCGACGACCTGCTCGACGGTCTCGGCCGAACGGAGCGCGTCGGTGAAGGCGGGCTTCACCAGCGCGCGAGCGAGCTTGGTGAGGATCGTCAGGTGGTCCGCGTCGCCGCCGGCCGGGGCAGCGATCAGGAACGCCAGGTCGGCGGGGCCGTCCTTGGCGCCGAAGTCGACGGCCGGCTCGAGGCGCGCGAACCCGAGGGTCGGCACGTCGACGCCGGTCGTGCGGCAGTGGGGGATCGCGATGCCGCCCGGGAGGCCGGTCGACGAGGTCGACTCGCGCGCGAACGCGTCTTCGACGAGCTGGTCGCGGTCGGTGGCGCGCCCGGCGTCCTCGACGACCGACGCGAGGGCGCGGATCACGTCGTGCTTGTCCGGCCCCCAATCGGCGCCGAGCCGGACCAGGTCCGTGGTGATGAGGTCGGTCATGGAGTGTCTCCGAGTGGGATGACGCCGACCAGCTCCGTGCGGAGCTGGGAGGGCTGGGGGATGGTCGTGCCGGGCAGACCTGCGGCGGCGCTGCCGTAGGCGACAGCCAACGCCAGGCGGTCCGGGGCCGCAAGACCCCTGATGTCGCCGAGCAGGTAGCCGAAGAGGGAGGAGTCGCCCGCACCGACGGTGCTGACGACGGTGGTGGGCGGCGGTGTGGCGTGCCAGGCGCCGTCCGCGGTGACGAGGACGGCTCCGTTGCCGCCGAGCGTGGCCAGGACGGCGCCCACTCCGCGGTCGATCAGCTGACGGGCTGCCGCAGCGGTGGCGGCAGGGTCGGACTCGAGCTCCTCGGGGTCGCCGCCCGTGAAGGAGGCCAGCTCGTCACCGTTGGGCTTCATCAGGTCGGGCGCGGATCCGGGAAGCGCGTCGACCAGGGCCTGCAGCGGCGCCTCGCTGGTGTCGACCGCCACCCGACCGCCCACCTCACGGAGTCGGCGTACGAGGTCGGCATAGAAGCTCGCCGGTGCGCCCGCAGGAAGCGAGCCCGCGAGCACGGTCCAGTCGGCAGCGGCGGCGCGCACCAGGATCGTCTGCGCCATCAGCTCGAGGTGCATGGGCAGGACCGCTGCCCCCGGCGAGTTGAGCTTGGTGGTGGTGCCGTCGGGCTCGGTGATGGTGAGGTTGACGCGGACGTCACCGGCCGGGCGCACGGGCCGGCAGTCGATGCCGGCGGTCAGCAGCTCGAGGACGAACGGGTCGTCCTTCTCGGCGGGTACGACAGCGATGCTGGGGATGCCGGCGCTCACGGCGGCGCGGGAGATGTTGACCCCCTTGCCTCCGCCCTGCGAGGTCACCGAGGCGACGCGGTGGACCTGCCCGCGGTGGAGCTCGCCGTCCAGGGCCACCGTCCGGTCGATGCTGGGGTTGGGCGTCAGCGTGAGGATCATGCGACCACCACCTCGACTCCTGCCTGCTCCAGGGCACGGCGGTCCTTGGGGTCGATCCCCTTGTCGGTGACCAGCGCGTCGATGCTGTCGAGGGTGGCGAAGCGGATGGCGGTCTCCACGCCGAGCTTGGTGGAGTCAGCCAGCACGACGGTCCGGCGGGCGCAGGCGATGATGGCTCGCTTGCTGGCCGCCTCGTCGCTGTCAGGGGTGGTGAGGCCGTGGCCGACGGTGAGCCCGTTGGTCGCGACGAAGGCCACGTCGGCCCGGAGCTCGGCGAGCGCCGCCACGGTCTCCGCGCCGACGGCCGCGTGGGTCGCCGGTCGGACGCGGCCGGGCAGCAGGTGCAGCTGGATCTGGGGGAGGCCGGCGAGGCGCGTCGCCACCGGGACCGCGTGGGTGATCACGGTGAGGCGGTGGTCGCGGGGGAGTGCCGCGGCGAAGCGGGCAGTGGTGGTGCCGGCGTCGATGACGACCACCGAGTCCGGCGGCGGGAGGAAGGCGATCGCCGCGTTGGCGATGGCCTCCTTGGCCTGCGTGTTGGACTGGTCACGCTCGACGATCCCTGATTCGATGACGGTCAGGGAGCCGGCGGGCACCGCGCCGCCATGCACCCGACGCACCACACCCATCCGGTCGAGGGTGGACAGGTCCCGGCGCACGGTCTCGGTCGTGACCTCGAACTCCTCGGCCAGCTGGACCACAGACAGACGACCTCGACGACTGACCAGCTGGGCCATCGCCTGCTGACGTTCTTCGGCGTACATGGTCCTCCTCCGCGATCTGTGTATGTGTTGTTTTAGTCCCGAATGTGTTGCTTGTCAACCATGCACTGATCTACGGTGTGTCCATGACCACACCCGCGAACCCCTCAGCCAGCGAGAGCCTGAGCGGGACCCCGGTCGTCCCGGGCGTCGCCGCCGGCCCCGTCCTCCACGTCCGCGGGGAGGTGTCGCCCGCCGCGATCGCACGGTTCGGTGAGGGCGACTTCGCCGACCCCGACGCCGCCCTCGCGGCCTACGACGAGTCGGCCGCGTTCGTGGCAGAGACGTTCTCCACCAAGGCGTCCTACGCCCAGGGCGCCGCCGCCGAGGTGCTCGCGGCCAGCGCCGGCCTCGCGCGCGACAAGGGACTGCGCGGCGCCGTCTCCAAGAACCTGCAGGCAGGCCAGGGACCGGTGGCAGCCGTGCAGGGGGCGGTCGAGCAGTTCGTCACGATCTTCACCAACATGGGCGGCCTGATGGCCGAGCGCGTGACCGACCTGCGCGACATCGAGCGCCGGGTGGTGGCCCGCCTCGTCGGTGAGCCAGCCCCGGGCGTGCCGACGCCGAGCGAGCCGTCGATCCTGGTCGCCGAGGACCTCGCACCGAGCGACACCTCGGGCCTCGACCCCGAGCTCGTGACCGCCCTCGTGACCGAGCGCGGCGGCGCGACCAGCCACACCGCGATCATCGCCCGCCAGCTCGGCATCCCGTGCGTGGTCGGGGCGGCCGGCATCATGGACCTGCCCGCGGGCACCTTCGTCGTCGTCGACGGCGAGGCCGGCACGATCGAGCAGGGCGCCGACCCCGACGAGGCGCGTACGCGCGTCGAGGCCAGCCGTCGGCTCCGCGAGGAGCTCGCCAGCTGGACAGGCCCCGCAGCGACGGTCGACGGGCTGCCGCTCAAGCTGCTCGCCAACGTCGCGGACGGACCCTCCGCGGCATCCGCGGGAGTGGAGCCGGTGCAGGGTGTGGGGCTGTTCCGCACCGAGCTGTGCTTCCTCGACCGCAAGGAGGAGCCGTCCGTCGAGGAGCAGGCCGACATCTACAGCGCGGTCCTCTCGCCCTACAGCGACGGCCGATACGTCGTCGTACGCACCCTCGACGCCGGCTCCGACAAGCCCATCGCGTTCGCCACGCACGCCGGCGAGGAGAACCCGGCCCTCGGCGTGCGCGGCCTGAGGCTGAGCTTCGACAACCCCGGACTGATGGACCGCCAGCTCGACGGCATCGCGCTGGCGGCCGAGCGCACCGGCACCGAGACCTGGGTGATGGCGCCGATGGTGGCGACCGTCGCGGAGGCCTCCGACTTCGCCGAGAAGGTCCGCGCGCGCGGCCTCAAGCCGGGCGTCATGGTGGAGATCCCGAGCGCGGCCCTGCTCGCCCACCGGATGCTCGAGGTCGTCGACTTCCTGTCGATCGGCACCAACGACCTCACCCAGTACACGATGGCCGCCGACCGGATGGCGACCGACCTGGCCCACCTCACCGACCCCTGGCAGCCCGCCGTCCTGCAGCTGATCGCCATCACCGCCCACGCCGGCACGGAGGCGGGCAAGCCCGTCGGTGTCTGCGGCGAGGCGGCGGCCGACCCGCTGCTCGCGACGGCGCTGATCGGCATGGGCATCTCGTCGCTGTCGATGGCCGCGCGCGCCGTACGCCCCGTCGGCGCCCAGCTCAGCCGGGTGTCGCTCGAGACCTGCGAGGCCGCCGCCGAGGCCGCCCTCGGCGCCCCCGACCCGATGGCCGCTCGCGCCGCCGTGCGCGACGTGCTCGGGCACTGACGACCCGCTCCGCCCCCACCCACCTCACCACGGAGGAAGCATGACTTCAGCGTACGACCGCTACCGCGCGGCCGATCTCGACCTGCCAGACGTTGCCTGGGCCTGGAACCTGTGGGGTGCGGGCGAGGACAACATGGGGAAGGACGATCGGCCCGAGCTGGTGCCCATCCCCGCACCTGACGCCGACCACATGCTGGTGCGCATCGACAGCGTGGGTCTCTGCTTCTCGGACGTGAAGATCATGCGCCAGGGCGGCAGCCACCCGAAGCTCTACAACCGTGACCTGGCCAAGGACCCCACCCGGCTCGGGCACGAGGTGAGCCTCACCGTCATGGAGGTCGGGGACAACCTCAAGGACCGCTACCGCGCCGGCCAGCGGCTGGCCGTGCAGCCCGACATCTACCAGGACGGCAAGAGCACGGCCTACGGCTACACCATCCCCGGTGGGCTGATCCAGTACCACCTGATGGGCTCGGAGATGCTCGAGACCGACGACGGTGCCTGCCTGCTGCCTCTCCCGGACACGATGGGCTACGCCGAGGCCTCCACGCTGGAGCCGTGGGGTTGCGTGATGGCGGCCTACACCCAGCGTCGTCGCCTGGAGCCCAAGCCCGGCGGGACGATGTGGATCGTCGGCCGCCCCGGAGACGAGCGCGACTACACCTTCACCTCGGGCCTTGATGCCCCCGCCACCATCGTGATGACCGACGTGCCCGCCTCGGTGGAGAAGCTGGTGGAGCACACCTCGGCGACCACGGTCGTGCGCAACGGCATCGGCACCGGTGACTACCAAGCCCTGGTGGACGAGCTGACCGACGGCGCCGGCTTCGACGACATCGTGATGCTCGATCCCCGTGAGGCGGCGACGGCGGGCGCCGTGGCCAAGCACATCGCCCGTCGGGGCACCCTCAACCTGGTGGGGGAGACCGCCCTGGACGGCCTGGTGGACACCGACGTGGGCCGGCTGCACTACGACTACACCGCCTATCTCGGCGGCCGTGGTCCGGACATCTCCGCCTCCTACGGCGAGGCGCGCAACCGCTGCGACCTGCGTCCGAGGGGCACCACCGTCTTCGTGGGTGCGGGGGGCCCGATGGGGTTGATGCATCTCCAGAGGGCCATCCAGCAGCCCGACGGTCCCCGCACGATCGTTGCCACGGAGGTGAGCGACGAACGACTCCAGAGCCTCGAGGACCGTCTCGCCCACCTGGCCGAGAGCAACGACTGCGAGCTGCTCACCTTCAACTCCCAGACCGCAGACGAGTCGCTCCACGACTTCGTCATGGGGATCACCGAGGGTCGGGGCGCCGATGACGTCGTGGTCAGCGTCCCCATCTCCGCAGTGATGGCCGAGGCCGACACCCTCATGAGTCCCGACGGCATGCTCGTGTTCTTCGCGGGCGTGCCCAACGGCACCCTGGCGCCGCTGAACCTGAGCGCGGTCTACCTCGACAACGCCCAGTACACCGGGACGTCAGGACTGACCATCCACGACCAGCAGCAGGTGGTGGACCTGGCCAACCGCGGTGATCTCTCCCCCGGATCCATCGTGGGTGCGGTCGGCGGCATGCGCGCGGCCAAGGACGGCCTCCAGGCCCTGGTCGACGGGACCTACTCCGGGAAGGTCCTCATCTTCCCCCAGATCCACGACCTCCCTCTCATGGGGCTCCACGAGCTGAAGGAGAAGCTGCCGGCCGTCGCCGAGAAGCTCGGGCCTGGCGACACGTGGAACGACGAGGCCGAAAAGGCGCTCTTCAACAGCCTGTTGACCGATCAGTCCGGGTAAAGCAACAGACTCGGGCGCGAAATCGTGCCCGAATGCTTGGCAACGGGCCCGTTCGCGTGGTTTGATCCTCGCATCATGTGATGGGGATCACCCCCAAGCTCAACTGGAGGACATCAGCATGGCGACCACAACATCCACTCCCGCGGCCGGCCCCGGTGCTCGGGTACGCGTGCAGAAGTTCGGCACGTTCCTCTCCAACATGGTCATGCCCAACATCGGCGCAATCATTGCGTGGGGCCTGATCACCGCCTTCTTCATCCCCGTGGGCTGGACGCCGAACGAGAAGATCGCCACGATCGTCGGTCCCGGGATCTACTACCTGCTACCGCTGCTGATCGCCTACACCGGCGGCTACAACCTCTACAAGATCCGCGGCGGCGTGGTCGGCGCGACCGCCACGATGGGCGTCATCATGGCGACCAGCTCGCCGCTCTTCAACGAGGTCTACGCCGAGACCGGCGGCTCGCCGATGTTCCTCGGCGCCATGATCATGGGTCCGATCGGCGGCTACGCGATCATGCGGCTCGACCGCCTCTGGGACGGCAAGATCAAGCCCGGTTTCGAGATGCTGGTCAACAACTTCTCCGCCGGTATCGCCGGTGCGCTCCTGGCGATCGGTGCCATGTTCATCCTCGGCCCGATCCTGCGTGCGGTGATGGAGATCCTTGGCAACGTCGTGGAGTACCTGGTCGACAACAGCCTCCTGCCGTTCACCGCGGTCTTCATCGAGCCGGCGAAGGTGCTGTTCCTCAACAACGCCATCAACCACGGTGTGCTGACGCCGCTCGGCCTCGACCAGGCCAAGCAGCTCGGTCACTCCGCCCTCTTCCTCCTCGAGGCCAACCCCGGACCCGGTGCCGGGATGCTGCTGGCGTTCATGTTCTTCGGCAAGGGCGTCGCCAAGGCGACCGCCCCCGGCGCGCTCGTCATCCAGTTCCTCGGCGGCATCCACGAGGTCTACTTCCCCTACGTGCTCGCCAAGCCGCGCCTGCTCCTCGCCCTGATCGCCGGTGGCGCCACGGGCACGCTGATGAACGTCATCTTCGACTCCGGCCTGGTGGCTCCGGCCGCCCCCGGATCGATCTTCGCGGTCTACTCGTCCGTCGCCAAGGGCAGCGTCCTCGGCGTCAGCCTCTGCTGGTCCAGCGCCCTGGTCGTGTCGTTCATCGTCTCTGCGTTCCTGCTCAAGCTCGACAGGAGTGAGGACGAGATGGACCTCGCCGCGGCCACAGCGCAGATGGAGACGAACAAGGGCAAGAAGTCGTCGGTCTCCAGCGCGCTGACCGGCGGCACCACCACCGCGGCCGCCGCGACCACGCCGGGCACCGCCACGGCCACCAAGGAGATCCGCAACATCGTGTTCGCCTGCGACGCCGGGATGGGCTCGTCGGCCATGGGAGCCTCGGTGCTGCGCAAGAAGATCCAGGCCGCCGGTCACCCGGAGGTCACGGTGGTCAACAAGGCCATCTCCAACCTGAGCGACGACGTCGACCTGGTGGTCACCCACCAGGACCTCACCGACCGCGCCCGTGAGAAGTCCCCGTCCGCCGTGCACGTCTCGGTCGACAACTTCATGGGCAGCCCGAGGTACGACGAGATCGTGGAGATGGTCGAGCAGAACAACTCGGCCAGCACCTGAGACGACCGGTCACCCCCTGAGAGCCCGGCCCTCCGCGGTGCGGAGGGCCGGGCCCGGTCGTTCGTCGGACCGGGAACACCGGACCCTGTGGTCTGATGAGTCATACCCCCCACCCACGAGACATCAGCGAGATGAGGCGGAGATGAGCGACGTACTGAGCCGGGAATCCATCGTGCTCGGCGGACAGGCCAAGGACCGGGACGCAGCCATCACCGAGGCCGGCCAGCTGCTGGTCGCGAGCGGTGCGGTCGACGAGGCCTACATCGGGGCGATGCACGAGCGCGAGACGTCGGTCTCGACGTTCATGGGCAACGGCCTCGCGATCCCGCACGGCACCAACGAGGCCAAGGCGCTGATCCGCCAGACGGCCATCTCGTTCATCCGGTACGACGAGCCGATCGACTGGAAGGGCAGCCCGGCGAAGTACGTCGTCGGCATCGCCGGGGCCGGCGACGACCACCTCACGGTGCTCCAGGCGCTCGCCGGTGCGTTCACCGACGACGACAGCATCGCTGCCCTCGACGCGGCCCAGACCCCGGACGACGTGCTCAAGGTCCTCGGCGACGTCAGCGCGTAGGACCTGACGGGCAGCACGTCCGGCCAGGTCGGGCGTCAGCGCAGCCAGGCAAGGACGGCGAGCACGCGCCGGTTGTCGTCGGCCGCCATCGGCAGGTCCAACTTGGTGAAGATGCTGTTGGTGTGCTTGGCCACGGCCTTCTCGGAGACGAAGAGCGAGGCCGCGATGGCGGCGTTCGAGCGTCCTTCGGCCATCAGCCCGAGCACGTCCTTCTCGCGTGTGGTCAGCCGGTCGAGCGGCTCGTCGCGACGGTGCGTCATGATCGCCGCGATCACCTCCGGATCGATCACGGTGCCACCGGCCACCACGCGTCGTACGCCGTCGACGAACTCCGCGACGTTGGCGATGCGGTCCTTGAGGAGATAGCCGACGCCGCCCTGCCCACTGGCGAGGAGCTCGCGGGCGTAGAGCTGCTCGACATATTGCGACAGCACCATGACCGGGTAGCCGGGCCGGGCGGTGCGCACCGCGATGGCGGCCCGCAGGCCCTCGTCGGTGAAGCTCGGTGGCATCCGGACGTCGAGCACGGCGCCGTCGGCCTCGACCTCGCGCAGGGCGGCCTCGAGCTGCGGCGCGTTGTCGACGGCAGCCACGACCGTGCACCCGTGGGCCTCCAGCAGGCGGATCAGTCCGTCGCGGAGGAGGGCGTTGTCCTCGCCGACGACAAGGCGCACGGGATCTCCAGGGTGATGAGCGTGGGCCCACGGTCAGGGCTCGAGATGACCATCGTGCCGTCAAAGGCGGACAGTCGTCGCATCACACCGAGCATGCCGGTTCCGTGTCGCGGGTCGGCGCCACCGAGGCCGTCGTCGCCGACGACCGCACGCAGCGCGTGTCCGTCGTGGCCCAGCTCGATCCACGACTGGTTCGCCTGCGCGTGCTTGGCCACGTTGGTCAGGCACTCGGCGATCGCGAAGTAGGCCGCGGACTCGACCGGAGCAGGCAGCCGACCGTCGACGGTCCCGTCCACCGAGACCGGCAGCGCCATGTCGAGGGCCAGTGCCTGCACGGCCCCGGTGAGTCCGCGGTCCGCGAGCACCGGTGGGTGGATTCCGCGCACGACGGCTCGCAGGTCGGCCAGTGCAGCCCCGGTCGTGTCACGAGCCTCCGCGACCAGCTCGAAGGCGGCCTCCGGGTCCCGCGCGAAGAGGTCGTCGGCGAGCCCGAGGGTCATCCCCACTGCCACCAGCCTGGCCTGGGCGCCGTCATGCAGGTCGCGCTCGATCCGACGCAGCTCGGCGGCGTTGTGGTCGACGGTGTCGGCACGCGACACGGTGAGGTCGACGACGCGTTGCTCGAGCTGTTCGGTGTGGCCGCGGGTGAGAAACGCCCGGTCGATGACGGCCCGCAGCCGCATGACGTGGGGTGCGCCGTACCACCACAGGACACCCGTGACCACGAGCACGAGCAGCAGCACCGTGAGCAGTGCGAGAGCGAACCCCACGGTGAGCGAGACGAGTGCCCACAGCAGGTCACGCCACGTCATCGGGTCCTGCGCCCAGGTCTGCAGTCGACGCAGGGGAGGAAGGCCCACAGTGGGGAGGTATCCGGCCGGCACGTCGTGGCCGAGCGTCAGGGCGGCCATCGTGCGGTGCTGATTGGCGAGCCACCGCAGGGCGGGCACGAAGACGAGGAGGAGCGGAATCCCGAGGATCACCAGGGCCAGGACCCCACCGAGGGTCGCGCACACGACGGCGACGATGGTCGGCACCACGAGCAACAGCTGGCGGGCGGCGAACCCGGTGACCGTCCAAGGACCCGTTGACGTGCGCATGGACCCATCCTCGCCGACGCGGTGCCGCCGCGCAGTGGACCTAGGTCCACCCCCCTCGGGGGCCTGACGCCAGCGACAACGACCTGCCGCGGGAGCGAGGGTCAGGAGACAGGTCCGACCGATCCCAGGAGCACACCGTGATGCTGCGCAACCCTCTCGCCGGCGCACCCGTGCGGGCTGCCCGCTGGAGCGCGACCCACCCGTGGAGGGCAATCCTCGGGTGGATCGTCTTCGTCGCGATCTCCGTGGGGCTCGCCATCGCTCTTCCCACCGTGCACACCGACGACGCCGACTTCCAGGTCGGGGAGTCCGGGCGCGCGAGCGAGATGGTCGCTCAGGCGGACCTCGACCAGCCCGACACCGAGTACATCCTCATCACCGCCGCGTCCGGCAGCGTGGATGAGGCCCACGCCGAGGAGGCAGCAAGCGCTGCAGTCGCTGGCGCGAACGATGCCGAAGGAGTCACCAGCGTCTCAGACCCGCGCTGGAACGAAGCCAGAACCGCGCTGCTCGTCTCGGTCGAGGTCGCCTCCGGCATCGATGACGCCGACTCCATACAGGCCGTGAGTGACCGCGTCCAGGACGACTACCTGGACCTCCAGGTGCGCCAAGCCGGCGATCTGTCCGTCGACGCGGCCGTGGGCGACAGGATCTCGGAGGACCTCGGCTCTGCCGAGCTGACCAGCGTCCCACTCACCCTGATCCTCATGCTGCTCGCCTTCGGCGCCTTGACCGCGGCCGGAATCCCCGTGCTCCTCGCAGGGTCGAGCGTCGTCGCCACCATCGGCCTACTGGCACCTCTCTCGCACCTGATGCACCTCGATCCCAGCGTCTCGAGCGTGATCGTCCTCATCGGTATGGCGGTCGGAGTCGACTACTCGCTCTTCTACCTCAAACGCGAGCGCGAGGAGCGGGCGGCGGGACACACCACGCTCGACGCCGTCGACATCGCGGCGCGCACATCGGGACACTCGATCCTGGTGTCCGGCGGTGCGGTGATCGCCTCCATGGCCGGTCTGTTCCTAGCCGGGACTGCGACTTTCAACTCGCTCGCTGTCGGATCCATCCTGGTCGTCGCGATTGCTGTCGTCGGTTCCATCACGGTCCTCCCTGCGCTGCTCGTCAAGCTCGGACGACGGGTCGACCGTCCCCGGGTCCCGCTGCTGTGGCGCCTCAACCGTCGGATTGGCCGCGGTGGCATCAGCACCCGACTGCTCTCCCCGGTGGTGCGCCACCCCCTGATCGCGCTTGTGCTCTCCTTCATCGTGATCCTCGGGCTGGCGATCCCCGCACTGGGCATGAAGACCCACTCCGCGACCCTCGACACCCTGCCCGACTCGATCCCGCAGGTGCAGACCATCAAGGACATCAGCGCGAGCTTCCCGGCAGCCGAGGGTGCCTCGGCGACCATCGTCGTGAAGGCTGACCCCGGTTCGCAGGCCGAGGTCACGGCCGCGCTCGAACACCTCTCGGCGGACGCCGTCAAGACCGGCAACCTGGTGGCCTCCGGCCAAGGGGTACAGACATCCAAGGACGGGTCGACGTCACTCATCGTGCTGGGGATGCCGTTCGACGAGGGTGACCCACGGGTCAACGATGCGCTTGACCTCTTGCGTGACGACCTGGCGCCGGCCCACCTCGACGGCCTCGGCACGTACGCCGTCGGTGGTGGTGCCGCAGAGAGCCTGGACGCCGCCCAGCAGCAGAGCGGCCGGGTGGTGCTGGTCATCGGGTTCGTGCTGCTGCTGACCATGCTCATCATGGCGGCGACTTTCCGCAGCGTTCCGCTCGCGGTCATTTCGACCGCGCTCAATGTGCTGTCGATCGGCGCCGCGTTCGGGGTGATGACCCTGGTGTTCCAGCACGGCTGGGGTAGCGGTCTCCTTGCGTTCAACACCCCCGGGTTCATCGTCGACTGGGTGCCGATGTTCGTGCTCGTCGTCCTGGTCGGGCTCTCGATGGACTACCACGTGTTCGTCCTCAGCCGGATCCGCGAGCACATGGACGAAGGCCACTCCACCCGGGCCGCGGTCGAGCGAGGCATCGCCGACACGGCTGGGGTCGTCACCAGTGCCGCCGCGGTGATGGTGTCGGTGTTCGCCATCTTCGCGACGCTGTCCTTGCTGCAGCTGAAGATGCTGGGAGTCGGCCTCGCCGTCGCGATCCTGCTCGACGCGACGCTGATCCGTCTGGTGATCCTGCCAGCGATCATGATCCTTCTCGGCGACAAGGTGTGGTGGCCGTGGAGGCCGCGGAGCCCGCGTACGCCGTTGGTCGAGAAGGCGGACGTCGAAGTCCGTGAGCTCAGTCGACAGGTGTGACGGCGACCGGTACGCCGTTGAGCGCGGCGTTGCCCGACACGTCGAGCCGCTCGGGGTCGGTGAGGTCGTTGATCGAGACGCCCGGCACGTCGCGGCTGCGGGTCATCAGGACGCCGTCGCGGGCGTGGCCGTAACCGTGGGGGAGCGAGACGACTCCCGGCATCAGGTCGTCGGAGGCCGCCACCTCGACCTCGACCGAACCGACGCGTGAGGTCACCCGTACGCGCGCGCCGTCCGTGAGCTCGCGGTGCTCGAGGTCGGTGGGGTTCATCAGGAGCTGGTGGCGGGGCTTGCCCCTGGTCAGCCGCTCGGAGTTGTGCATCCACGAGTTGCAGTCCTGCTTGTGCCGACGGCCGATGAGCAGCAGCTCGTCGGCCTCGGGCGCGACGACCGCGGCGAGGCGCGCGACGTCCGCGACCACGAGCGCCGGTGCGAGGTCGACGCGCTTGTCCTTCGACGGCAACCGGCCGGGCAGCTGTCCACCGCGCAGCGGACCCAGGTCGATCCCGGCCGGGCGTGCGCGCAGCTTCTTCATCGTCACGCCGCTCGACCCGCGCCGCAGCAGCTGGGTGATGAGGAAGGTCGGGCTCGCGGTGAGGCGGGCGCGCTGCACGAGCCGCTTCTTCAGCGGCGGCTTGCGGTCCAGCTTCGCCGTGGTGCGCAACGTGATCTCGCGGAAGACCTGCCAGTCGTGGCGCTGGTCGGCGTCCTTCTCGAACACGGCGGGGGTGAAGCGAGCCGTGTCGCGCACCGCCAGCAGGTGGAAGACCAGGTCGTAGTGGTCGCGTTCGAGCGCCGTCGTCGGCGGCAGGATCACGTCCGCGTGCCGGGTGGTCTCGTTGACGTAGATGTCGACCGCTGCCATGAAGTCGACACCGCGGAGCGCGTTGTCCAGGCGTGAGCCGTCGGGCGTCGAGAGGACGGGGTTGCCCGCGACGGTCAGCACGGCACGCACCTGGCCGTCGCCCGGAGTCTCGATCTCCTCGCGCAGCGCCGACACGGGGAGCTCGCCCGCCGTCTCCGGCAGGCCGCGCACCCGCGAGCGCCAGGCGTCGTGGTGGCCGCGGCCGATGAGGCCGGTGCCGACCGCGTCGATCGCGGGGGAGGTGAACATCGCCCCGCCCACCCGGTCGAGGTTGCCGCTCAGCACGTTGAGGCAGTTGACCGCCCACTGGCAGACCGTGCCCCAGGGCCCGGCGGAGACGCCGATCCGGCTGTAGACGACGCCCGCGTCCGCGGCCGCCAGCTCGCGGGCAAGCCGGCGGATCTCGTCGGCCGGCATCCCGCTCATCGCCTCGGCGCGCTCGGGGGTGAAGTCGGCGACCAGGTCGACCACGGTCGCCAGCCCGTCGACGTACGACGCCACGGCCGGACGCCGGCTGGGCGTCTGCTCAGTGGTGAGGACGTGCAGCATCGCGAGCAGCACCCACGCGTCGGTGCCGGGGCGGACGAAGTGGTGCTCGTCGGCGATCTTCGCGGTCTCGGTGCGCCGCGGGTCGAGCACGACCATCCGCCCGCCACGGGCGCGCAGGTCGCGGGCGCGCTGGGGGAAGTCGGGCACCGTCATGAGCGAGCCGTTGGACGCCATCGGGTTGGCGCCCACCACCAGGAACCACGACGTGCGGTCGATGTCGGGGATCGGCAGGAAGAGCTGGTGGCCGAACATCAGGTGTGCGACGAGCTGGTGGGGGAGCTGGTCCACCGAGGTGGCGGAGTAGCGGTTCTTCGTCCGGAACGACTTGAACATCGCCGTGCCGTGGGTCATCGAGCCGAGGCTGTGGGCGTTGGGGTTGCCGAGGTAGACGCCGAGCGCGTCGTCGCCGTGCTCGTTGATCACCCGGGCCAGGTTGTCGGCGACCAGGTCGAACGCCTCGTCCCAGCCGATCTCCTCCCACCGCGCGTCCAGCCCCTCGCCGACGCGACGCACGGGGCGTCGCAGCCGGTCGGGGTCGGCGTACACGTCGGCGATGGCCACTCCCTTCGGGCAGATGTGGCCGCGGGACAGCGGGTCGGCCGGGTTGCCGCGCACGCCGATGACGTCGCGTCCCTCGATGGTGAGCTCGAGGCCGCAGATGGCCTCGCAGAGGTTGCAGACCCCGATGCGCTTCTGGGTCACCGGTCCCTCACTTCCTGGTCAGCCAGAAGCCGCCGCCGACGAGGGCCGCCTCGATCGGCGGCAGCGACGGGCGGAGGTGCTCGAGCAGGTGGGGAGAGGACGCGACGTGGTGGGTGCCGAGCAGGATCTCGTCGCCACCCGCGCCGCCCGCGAGGTAGCACATCAGGAGGTACTGCTCGGCGTAGAAGCGGTCGTTCCACTCACGTGGGTAGTCGTGCGGGATGAAGGTGTCGTGGATGCCGTAGATGACGCCGGGGCGCAGGTAGGGGAGTGTCTCGGTGAAGAAGACGGTGACGTCGGAGTTGGTGAAGGCTCGGTGGCTGTTGTCGACGAAGAGCATGTCGCCCGGGCCGAGGCGGTCGAGCAGGTCGAGGTCGATGTCCTCGTAGGGCGAGCGCACCACCTCGTCGCACAACGCGTCCACCTCGGCGCGTGGCTGCGGGTCGATCGACACGATCCTGGTGTCGAGGCCGTGGTCGCGGATCGCCAGGCGGGCGAACTTCGTGGAGAAGCCGGACCCGACCTCCATGTAGAGGGCGGGGCGCCGGGTCGCGACGAGTCCGTAGAGCGTGGCTCCGTCGAGCGCGGGCAGCCAGGGGTTGGACCAGAACGGCAGGGACGGGTCGGTCTCGTCCTCGGACAGGTTCGCCAGCGGGGCCAGTGCGGGCCCCATCTCGCGCAGCAGCGCCGCCACCCGGTCGTCACTGGACCTCATCAGGTCGCCGAAGAAGTCCTTGCCGGGGCGGGCGAAGCTGCGCGGGCGCGGGGCGACGGGGTAGTCGAACAGTGCGGCCCGTCCCTCGGCCAGCCGCTGGGCGTGCTCGGCCTCGAGGCCCATGAAGTGCGCGAGCGTCTGGTGGGTGTTGCCGAGGTCAGCCGTCAGCCCGGCGATCTTCTCGTCGGCCGCGGCGGCACCGGCCAGCGACGCCTGCGCCTGCGCGAGCGCCGCCTTCGTCGCCTCGAGCCGACGCGTCACCCGCTCGAGCCTGGCGCGCTTGCGGAGCAGGCGGGCTCGCAGCCGCTTCGCCTCGCCCCTCGCCTTCGCCGCGGACGCGCGGCTGCGCTCGAGGTCGGCGGTCAGCTGGCGCGCGCGGCGACCCGGGACGACACGGCTGGCGAGTTGGCGGGCCTTCGAGGACATCCTGCGATCCAACCACGCCCGGCGCCGCGCCGTCCCGCGACGGCGCGCCACCCCGACAGGGGTTTCGCATCCGGGCGCCGGTCCGGCATGCTCTGCGCGTTCCGGTCACCACCGGGCATCCCCAACAGAATGGAGCACGTCATGGGTTTCGGAGGACCGATCGGCCTCATCGTCATCGGACTGATCCTCGCGCTCGCCTTCAACGACCAGCAGGTGGGTCCCCTCAACGTCACCACTCTCGGCTGGATCCTGGTCCTCGCCGGCGTGCTGTGGCTCGTGCTCACGATCATCCAGCAGAACACCAAGCGTCGGGCGACCACGACGGCCGTCACGACCGACGCCGAGGGGCGCCAGGCCAGCACCCAGCGCACCACCGAGTCGGACCCGCCGGCCCCGCCGGCTGTCTGAGCCCGTACGAGGTCTCGCTGCGCGGCGCGGATTGGTCTCACCGTCCAGCGCCTCGATATGCTTCTGCGGTTGCCCTCACGGGTGACACGCCGTGACAACGGCCGCGGATCCAGAGTGCCCCGGTGAACAGGCCCGGGCGCGCCGCGCAACGAGAACCGAAGGAGCCCCCATGTCGATTGGTACCGACGCGGACACCAAGAAGAAGATCATCGCCGAGTACGCCGTCGCCGAGGGTGACACCGGTTCGCCCGAGGTCCAGATCGCGCTGCTCAGCCACCGCATCTCGCACCTCACCGAGCACCTCAAGTCGCACAAGCACGACCACCACAGCCGTCGTGGCCTGCTGCTGCTCGTCGGCCAGCGTCGTCGGCTGCTCAACTACCTGAACAAGACCGAGATCGAGCGCTACCGCTCCATCGTCGAGCGCCTCGGACTTCGTCGCTGATCGCGTAGGAGCGGTTCCCCACTGGGGGGCCGCTCCTTCTCGCATACCGGTCCCGCCGCGCTAGTGTCGGGACGTCACAACTGAACACACCACCAACAGGAGCGACCCGCACGTCCGGCTCGGTCCTCGGTAGTGGCCTTCAGATCAACGGATCTGCGGGCCTCGATCGAAGACCGGCCTCCGCGGGGCTTCGAAGCCCCACCACCCTTCGGGGAAACGTGTGGCGCCGCGGATCGCTCCGCGAAGAGAAAGCAGGATCCTGCTTCCATGAGTGAACCCATCATCTCCGCCGTCGAGACCGTTCTCGACAACGGCAAGTTCGGCAAGCGCACGGTCAAGTTCGAGACCGGCCTCCTGGCCCGCCAGGCCGCCGGCTCCGTCACGGCGTACCTCGACGACGAGACCATGCTGCTCTCGGCGACGACCGCGGGCAAGACGCCCAAGGACCACTTCGACTTCTTCCCCCTGACGATCGACGTCGAGGAGCGGATGTACGCCGTGGGCCAGATCCCCGGCTCGTTCTTCCGCTCCGAGGGTCGCCCGGGCGAGGACGCGATCCTCACCTGCCGCCTGATCGACCGCCCGCTGCGCCCGACCTTCAAGAAGGGCCTGCGCAACGAGGTCCAGGTCGTCATCACCGTCATGGCGCTCGACCCCGACCAGCCCTACGACGTGCTCGCGATCAACGCCGCGTCGCTCTCCACGCAGCTCTCCGGCCTGCCGTTCTCCGGCCCCGTCGGTGGCGTCCGCGTCGCCCTCATCGAGGGCCAGTGGGTGGCCTTCCCGAGCCACTCGCAGCTCGAGAACGCCGTGTTCGACATGGTCGTCGCCGGCCGCGTCACCGAGTCCGGTGACGTCGCCATCATGATGGTCGAGGCCGAGGCGCCCGAGGACACCATCGCGCTCGTGCAGAACGGTGCCCAGGCGCCGACCGAGGAGGTCGTGGCCAGTGGCCTCGACGCCGCGAAGCCCTTCATCAAGCAGCTCGTCGAGGCCCAGGCCCAGCTCGCCGCCGAGGCCGCCAAGCCCGTGCAGGACTTCCCGGTCTTCCTCGACTACGAGGACGACGTCTACGCCGCGGTCGAGTCGGCCGCCAAGGACGACACCGCTGCCGCGCTGACCATCGCCGACAAGCAGGAGCGCGAGACCAAGGTCGACGAGATCAAGGCCGGCCTGCTCGAGAAGCTCTCGGCCCAGTTCGAGGGCCGCGAGAAGGAGATCGGCGCGGCGTTCCGCTCGCTCAACAAGTCCGTGATGCGCCAGCGCGTGCTGCGCGACAAGATCCGCATGGACGGCCGCGGCCTCGCCGACATCCGCCCGCTGCACGCGGAGGTCAGCGTGATCCCGCGCGTCCACGGCTCGGCGCTGTTCGAGCGTGGCGAGACCCAGATCCTGGGCGTCACCACCCTCAACATGCTCAAGCTGGAGCAGCAGCTCGACACGCTGTCGCCGGAGAAGCACCGCCGCTACATGCACAAGTACGTCTTCCCGCCGTTCTCCACCGGTGAGACCGGCCGCGTGGGCTCGCCCAAGCGTCGCGAGGTCGGCCACGGTGCGCTCGCGCGCCGTGCCCTCCTGCCGGTGCTGCCGTCGCGCGAGGAGTTCCCCTACGCGATCCGCCAGCTCTCCGAGGCCATGGGCTCCAACGGCTCGACCTCGATGGGCTCGGTCTGCGCCTCGACCCTGTCGATGCTGCAGGCGGGCGTGCCGCTCAAGGCGTCCGTCGCCGGCATCGCGATGGGCCTCATCTCCGACGACGTGGACGGCGAGACGCAGTACGTCGCGCTGACCGACATCCTCGGCGCCGAGGACGCGTTCGGCGACATGGACTTCAAGGTCGCCGGCACGCGTGAGTTCGTCACTGCCCTCCAGCTGGACACCAAGCTCGACGGCATCCCCGCCGAGGTCCTGGCCGCCGCGCTGACCCAGGCCCGCGACGCGCGCCTGGCGATCCTCGACGTGATGGCCGAGGCGATCGACGCTCCCGAGGAGATGTCGATCCACGCGCCGCGCATCATCACCGTCCGCGTCCCGGTCGACAAGATCGGCGAGGTGATCGGGCCCAAGGGCAAGGTCATCAACCAGATCCAGGACGACACGGGCGCGACGCTGTCCATCGAGGACGACGGCACGGTCTACATCGGTGCGACCAACGGCGAGGCTGCCGAGGCGGCCAAGGCCGCGGTCAACGCGATCGCCAACCCGACGATGCCCGAGGTCGGCGAGCGCTACCTCGGCACCGTGGTGAAGACCACCAACTTCGGTGCCTTCGTCTCGCTGATGCCCGGCAAGGACGGCCTGCTGCACATCAGCAAGCTGCGCGCCCTCGCCGGCGGCAAGCGTGTCGAGGCCGTCGAGGACGTGCTCTCGGTGGGCCAGAAGGTCCAGGTCTCGATCGCCGAGATCGACGACCGCGGCAAGCTGTCGCTGGTCCCCGTCGTCGACGAGGCCGAGGGCGACTCCGAGGAGTCGGCCGAGGTCGAGGCCGTCGACGCCGAGTGACCCAGCGTCACCCGTAGCTCCATCCATGACCGGCCGGCGGCCTCCGCCGGCCGGTCGTGGCGTTCCACCCCCCGCAGCACCGGAAGGACCCCCGTGCAGAAGAACGGCACCACCCGCACCCTCCACACCGTCAAGGACGCCGAAGGGGCGGTGACCTCACGCGTACGCCGTACGGTCCTGCCCAGCGGCCTGAGGATCGTCACCGAGCAGATGGCCGGCACCCGTTCGGCGAGCATCGGCGTGTGGGTCAACGTCGGCTCGCGCGACGAGACGCCCGCCCTGCACGGCTGCTCCCACTTCCTCGAGCACCTGCTCTTCAAGGGCACTCCCGAGCGTTCGGCGATGGAGATCTCGGTCGCGCTCGATGCAGTCGGCGGCGAGTTCAACGCCTTCACCACGAAGGAGTACACCGTCTTCCACGCCCGGGTGCTCGACGAGGACTTCGACGTCGCGGTCGACGTGCTGGGCGACATGGTGACCGCCTCGACCATCACCGAGCCCGACGTCGAGGCCGAGCGCGACGTGATCCTCGACGAGATCGCGATGCACGACGACGACCCCGACGACGTCGTCCACAACCTCTTCGCCGCCCAGGCGTGGGGCGACACCCCGCTCGGGCGCCCCATCGCCGGCACCGAGGCGTCCATCACCGCGATGACACAGGCGCAGGTCCTGCGCTTCTACCGGCGCCACTACACGCCGGGCAACATGGTCGTGTCCGTCGCCGGCAACGTCGACCACACCACCGTCGTACGCCAGGTCAAGCAGGCCTTCGCCCGTCAGGGCTTCCTCGACGGCGAGGCGCTCCCGACCCCGCCCGCGCAGTCCGAGAAGGCCCGCAAGGTCCACCCCGGCCAGACGCGCACGGTCCGCCCGCAGGAGCAGGTCAACCTGGTCCTCGGCGTCAAGGGCATGACCCGCACCGACCCGCGCCGCTACGCGCTCGGCGTGCTCAACACCGCTCTCGGCGGCGGGACCTCGTCACGGATGTTCCAGGAGGTGCGCGAGCACCGCGGCCTGGCCTACTCCGTCTACTCCTTCGCCACCCACCACGCGGACGCCGGCGTGGTCGGCGTGTCCGTCGGCTGCCTGCCCGGCAAGTACGACGCGGTGCTCGAGACCGTCCGCGGCGAGCTCGCCAAGGTCGCGGCCGAGGGGCTCACCGAGGAGGAGGTCGAGCGCGGCAAGGGCCAGCTCAAGGGCGGCCTGCTCCTGGGTCTGGAGGACTCCGGCTCGCGCATGTCGCGCATCGGCAAGGCCGAGCTGGTCCACGACGAGCTGCTCACCATCGACGAGGTGGTCCGACGCATCGAGGCAGTGACCCTCGACGACGTGTCCACCCTCGCCCGCGACCTCTTCACCCAGCCCGAGCTGCTCGCCGTCGTCGGACCGTCCAAGAAGTAGCTCCTCGGCGGTCGAGCAGCCGAGCGAGGCGTGTCGAGACCCGCTATCGCTTGGCGATGATCCCGATGACCGGGGGAGCCTTCTGCTCGACCACGCTGACCCGGAAGCCGCCGCGGAGGAGGTTCTCGGACGCCTTCTTCACGATGTTGGGCACCAGCTCCGGACGGGCGGCGTCGTAGAAGAGGTAGACAGCGCCGCCGGGGACGACCCGCTCGTGGAGCAGGGCGATCTCGTCCTCGCAGGGACGGACCCAGAAGAGGTTCACGTTGAACGCGAAGACCTTGTTGAGCCGCTTGACCGGGACCCGCAGCGTGGCGAGGTCGATCTGGCGTACGACGAGCCGGCCGGCGTCGACGTACTTCTGGTTGCGGCGCTTGGTCCGGTCGACGCCTGACTCCGAACGATCGATCGCGAACAGCTTCCCGGTCTCCAGGTGGGAGCAGATCGCCTCGGCTCCGGCGCCCGGGCCGCAACCGATCTCGAGGACCTGATCGGTGGGCTGCACGTCCATGAGGTCGACGGCCCACTTGATGCGCGGCGGGACGGTCGCGAGTGGCATGACCTACACCCTGCCAGACACGTGTTCGTGCGTCAGCCACCGCCACCCGTCCAGCCCGGACGAGCAGTAGGTTGGGCGCGTGAACACCCCTGGCCCCGAGCGCGACGCCACCCCCGTCCGAGCCCCGATCCGGGTCGGCGTGCTGGGCGCACGCGGCAAGGTCGGGGCGGCGGTCTGCAGGGCCGTCGAGACCGCGCCGGACACCGACCTGGTGGCGTCGGTGGACGCCGGGGACGACGTCGAGGAGCTGGTCAGGTCCGGCGCGCAGGTCGTCGTCGACTTCACGCACCCCGACGTGGTGATGGACAACCTCCGGTTCTGCATCGAGCACGGCATCCACGCGGTGGTGGGCACGACGGGCTTCGACCAGGAGCGGCTCGACCAGCTCGGGGAGTGGCTCGCCGACGCCCCGGCGGTCGGGGTCCTGATCGCCCCCAACTTCAGCATCGGCGCGATCTTGATGATGCGCTTCGCGGCCGAGGCCGCGCCCTTCTTCGAGTCGGTGGAGGTGATCGAGCTGCACCACCCCGACAAGGCCGACGCGCCGTCCGGCACGGCCCGGCGCACGGCGGAGCTCATCGCGGCGGCCCGGCGCGAGGCCGGCAGCGCGCCGATGCCCGACGCCACCTCGACGGGCCTCGAGGGCGCGCGCGGCGCCGACGTCGACGGCGTACGCGTGCACGGCCTGCGCGTGCGCGGCCTCGTCGCCCACCAGGAGGTCCTCCTCGGCACGGCGGGGGAGACCCTCACCATCCGGCACGACTCGCTCGACCGGGTCTCGTTCACGCCGGGCGTCCTGGTCGGGCGTCCGGGCGATCGCCGACCACCCCGGTCTCACGGTCGGGCTGGACGCCTTCCTCGACATCGGCTGAGGCTCCCCCCGGAGCCACCTGCGGCGTAACCGGCGCCACCTCGCATCGTTGGGCCAGTGGAGTCGCGACCCACTCGGGGGCGCGGCTGACCTCTCGGAAGGCTCTCCACCATGCGCAGAACTGCAGGACTCGCCGCGTTCGCCCTCGCAGCCGCCACCGCGGCCGCGCTGCCGCTGACCACGGCCACGAGCGCCCAGGGCGCACCCGCCGCCCGCGCAGACGCGATCGGCGACGCACTGGCCGGGCTGAAGGCCCACCCCGGCGCCTCCCGCGCTGCAGCCGGCCAGGCGTTCGTCGCCGCGAGAGACCGTCGTCGACCCCGACGGCAGCACCCACGTCCGCGTTCGACCGCACCCTCGACGGCCTCCGCGTGGTCGGCGGCGACCTGGTCGTCCACCGTGACGCCGCCGCGGGCTGGGAGGGCGTCAGCCAGACCCTGGCCGCGCCCCTCACGCTCGGCACCGACGCGAGCGTCGCGTCGACCACCGCGAAGCGTGCCGTCCTGGCGCGCAACGCCCGCACCACGGCCGTACGGGGCGACGACGCCGCCGAGAGCAGCGAGCTCGTCGTCGACGCCACCGGCGCCACGCCGCGCCTCGCCTGGCAGGTCGTCACCGGCGGCACGCAGGCGGACGGCACCCCGTCCCGGCTGGCGACGTACGTCGACGCCCGCACCGGCATGGTGATCCGCACCGAGCAGCAGATCGTCACCGTCGACGGTCAGGGCCAGACGCTCTACAGCGGCACGGTGCCGCTCAGCGTGACGCAGTCCGGTTCGACCTACCAGCTCAAGAACGCCGGCGTCCGCGGCAACACCTACACCACCGACATGAAGAACGCGGAGGACTCGATCCTCTGCCAGGTGTTCGGGTCGGGCTGTTCCACCGGCACGCTCATCACGTCGACCACGACCACGTTCGGCAACGGGCTCAACAGCAACCGTGCCACCGCCGGCGCCGACGCGCAGTACGGCTCCAACGAGACGTGGGACTACTTCCAGACCACCCACGGCCGCAACGGCATCTTCAACACCGGCAAGGGCTCCTACAACCGGGTGCACTACGGCCAGAACTACGTCAACGCCTTCTGGGACGGCACCAAGATGACGTACGGCGACGGTGACGGGGTCAACTACGGCCCGCTGGTCTCCCTCGACGTGGCGGGCCACGAGATGTCGCACGGCGTGACCGAGAACTCCGCCGGCCTCACCTACTCCGGTGAGTCGGGTGGCCTCAACGAGTCCACCTCCGACATCTTCGGCACGATGGTCGAGTTCTACGCCGCCAACGCAGGCGATCCGGCCGACTACCTGATCGGTGAGGAGTTCGACCTCACGAACCACGCAGGCTTCCGCCGGATGGACAACCCGATCGCGGACGGCAGCTCGCCGAACTGCTACAGCACGAACACCAAGAACCTCGACGTGCACTACTCCTCCGGCGTGGGCAACCACTTCTTCTACCTGCTGGCCGAGGGCAGTGGCGCCAAGACGATCGGCGGCACCGCGCACAACTCACCGACGTGCAACGGCTCCACCATCACCGGCATCGGCCGCGACGCTGCCGGCAAGATCTGGTACCGCGCGCTGACCGTCTACATGACGTCCAGCACCACCTACGCCGGTGCCCGCACCGCGACACTCAACGCCGCGCGTGACCTGTACGGCGCCGGTTCGGTGCAGCAGAACACCGTCGCCGCCGCCTGGAGCGCGGTCTCGGTCGGCTGATCGACCGACCGCGACGGGGGCGTGGGGGCGTCAGACGAGGCGAGCGAGAGCCGCCACGACCGACGCCCCCACGACCACGACGAGGAACGGTGCCCGCAGCAGCAGTGCGACGACCGCGAAGCCCAGCCCGAGGACGCGCGCGTCGAGGGTGAGTGCGGTCCCGTCGGAGAACACCTGGACGGCGACCAGCGCCGCGAGCAGCGCCACCGGGATCAGGTCGGCGACGCGCTCGACGGTCGGGTGGCTCAGCACGCGCTCCGGCAGCGAGAGCCCGGCCAGCTTCAGCGCGTAGCAGCCGAGGCTCGCCAGCAGGATCGCGGTCCACATCAGCGGTGACCTCCCGCGACGTCGTCGGCGCCCGGGATCTCGGTCGGGTCCTGCCGCTTCGACAGCACACCGACCAGGACGGCGACGCCGGCGGCAGCCAGCACGGGAACGCCGGGTGCGGTGATCGGGACCATCGACAGGGCCACGGCGGCCCCCAGCACGCCCACGAGCACGTTGCGACGGTCCTTGAGCCGTGGCCACAGGAGGGCGAGGAACGCCGCCCCCACCGCGGCGTCGAGCCCGAACGCACGCGGGTCGCCGACGGCCTCTCCTGCGAAGGCCCCGATCGCTGTGGCGAGGTTCCAGAGGACGAAGACCGCGACGCCGGTCGTCGTGAAGCCGAGTCGGGCGCCCTCGGTGGTCGAGCGGTTGACCGCCATCGCCGTCGACTCGTCGATCAGCACGTGGGCGCCGACGGCTCGGCGCCATCCGCGCCAGCTCAGCAGTGGCGCCATCCGCAAGCCGTAGAGCGTGTTGCGCGTGCCGAGGAGCAGGGCGGTGGCGGCGCCGGACACGGGAGCACCGCCCGCGGCGACGACTCCGACGAGTGCAAACTGGCTGGCACCGGTGAACATGAGCAGCGACAGCACACAGGTCTGCGCCACGCTGAGCCCGGACGCCACCGACACGGCGCCGAAGCCGATGCCGTACGCCCCTGTGGCCAAGGCGACGGCGAGGCCGTCCCGGACGATCCCGGAGCGCTCAGCGGAACTGAGGCTCTCGGTCACGAGCCGAGGCTAGGGCATGCGCCTCCGCGCACGGGCGGGCCGTGCCTGCCGGTCGTGGAAGTCGTGGACGAGGACGAAGGCCGCTGCCACACCGGCCGCCGTCCCGGCCAGCAGGCCGACGCGCAGGTTCAGCGCGATCTCCGGCATGGCGCCGAGCCAGAAGCCGATGCCGATGCAGACGACGAGCGCGGCGAGGACGAGGACGAACCGGTGGAGCGTAGGAAGCGGACCTAGCATCTGGACCCCCGTGCACGGACCGGCGGAGTGGCCGGACCTCCATAGTGACGCCCGTCACACGAAAATCAAGCACACTCAGGGGTGGATTGCGCCGAGCGGGCTGCCGCGCCTGCAGCGCCTCTCCGACCGGCTCAGCCGATGGCTGCGTGCAGCCGGACCTGCTTCACCGTGGTCGCGCCGGTGCCGTCGAGGTCGAGCTCGCGGTGGGCCGTGTCGGGCGCCCAGCCGGCCTCGGTGAAGAAGGCGCGGAGGGCGTCGTCCTCGGCGTTGACCCACGTGACCGCGCGGGTGAAGCGGTCGGCCACCAGGGTGTCGACGGCCGCCTGGAGCAGTCGCGAGCCGTGACCCTTGGCTCGCTCGTCGGGGTCGAGGGTGACCTCGGCGACCTCGCCGTCGGCGACGGGGTCGCTGTCGGGGTCGACGGCGGGCGAGGTCAGCACGAAGCCGACGACTCGGTTGCGCTCGAGCGCGACCAGGGCGCGGTGCCGGGCATCGGCCGGGCGGGCCAGCGCCAGGCGCCACTGGGCCGCGACGGCCTCGACGTCGGTGGGGAGCAGCTCGATCGGCAGCAGCCCGGCGTAGAGCGCCGGCCAGGCGCGCACCTGCACACCGGCGATCGACTCGGCGTCGTCGGCCCAGGCGATCCGGACGGACACGTCAGCGGTCGGGCCGCCGTGGTCGTGGCTCATCTCTCGTGGCTCATCGGACGGAGCTCATGACGGAGCTCATGACGGAGCTCATGACGATGGAGGTCATCGATAGGACCCGGTGAGCTTCTCGCCGATCTTGACCTGCGGCTTGGGCAGCCGCAGGAACTTCATCTGCAGGGAGCGGAGCGCGGCGTAGAAGGTCAGGCCCTTCGTGGACTCGCCCGGGAACCGGAGACCCACCTCGCGACGGATGCGGAAGCGGAGCATCACGATGTCGACGATGATCACCACGATCGTGGTGAAGAGCACGGTGTTGCCGAGCTGGACCAGCCCGCTCCTGCCGGAGTAGCCCAGGATCATCGAGAGCACCAGCAGCGGCACCATCAGCTCGATGAAGGAGAACCGCGAGTCGACGTAGTCGCGGACGAACCGGCGTACGGGTCCACGGTCACGGGCGGGCAGGTACCTCTCGTCGCCGGTCTTCATCGCCTGGCGCATCTTCTGCGAGGTCTCACCGCGCGCACTGCGCTGGGCGGCCATCTGCTCCTTGCGCGTGCGCGGCACCTTGGCGCGTGCCCGCGCGGCGGCCTCGGCCTCCTTGCGACTGGGCGTGGGGCGCCCCTTCCCGCCGACCTTGTCGTGGGTCGGGGGGAGGTCAGGCTCTTGCTTGGTACGACGGAACACGCGCGCTGCCTTCGGATGGTTCGGATGCTGGGGAGCAGCCTATCGTCGCTCGCCAGTCGGCCGGCCGTCGGCGGATGACCTACCTCCGGCTTGGGTTTGGTCCTAGGGTGAGTGTGACGAAAGAACCATGCGCGACCCCACGTCGCCGGCACCACATGGTCCAGCACGCATGACCGAGAGAGGGGCCTCACCCCGATGAGTCTCATGAAGCGCATCAGCCTGATCTTCCGCTCCAAGGCCAACAGGGTCCTGGACAAGGCGGAGGACCCCCGCGAGACGCTTGACTACAGCTACCAGCGCCAGCTCGAGCTGCTCTCGAAGGTGCGCCGGGGGGTCGCGGACGTCGCCACCAGCCGCAAGCGCGTCGAGCTCCAGGTCAACCAGATCGAGCAGCAGGCCGCCAAGCTCCAGGCTCAGGCCGAGAAGGCGATCGGCGCGGGACGCGAGGACCTGGCGCGCGAGGCGCTGACCCGCAAGTCCGGGCTCGCCTCCCAGATCACCAGCCTCAAGGAGCAGCAGGCCACGCTCCAGGGCGAGGAGGAGAAGCTGGTCCTGGCCCAGGGGCGACTCCAGGCGAAGGTAGAGGCCTTCCGCACGCGCAAGGAGACCATCAAGGCCACCTACACCGCGGCCGAGGCGCAGACGCGCATCGGCGAGGCGATGTCGGGCATCGGCGAGGAGATGGGGGACGTCGGCCTGGCCATCCAGCGGGCCGAGGACAAGACCGCCCAGATGCAGGCCCGGGGGCAGGCCATCGACGAGCTGATCGCCTCGGGTGCGCTCGACGACGCCTCGCAGCTCAACGCCGGCGACGACATCTCCCGCGAGCTCGACGCCCTCAGCTCCGGCTCCGACGTGGAGGCGGAGCTCGCCCGCCTCAAGGCCGGCAGCGCCGCGCCCCAGGCCATCGAGGCCGGTGACGGCGACATCCTCGCCGAGCCCGCCTCCCGGCCCGAGGCCGTCCCGGCCGAGGGCGAGAGCACCGAGGGCGAGAGCACCGCGGGCGAGAGCGCCGCGGGCGGCCGGGCATGATCGTGCGCATCCTCGGCGAGGGCCAGTACGACCTCGACGACCACGCGCTCGACGCGCTCAACGGTCTCGACCACCAGATCGAGAGTGCCGTCGAGTCGGGCGACGAGCCCATGTTCCGTACGGCCCTCCAGGGCCTCCTGGCCGCGGTCCGGGCCAGCGGGACGCACCACGACGTCGACTCCCTCGACGAGTCCGACCTCATCCTGCCGCCGCCCGACGCGACCATCGACGAGGTTCGCGAGCTCCTGGGCGACGACGGCTTGATCCCGGGCTGAGAGCGACCGGCTCGACTGCTGATGGCCACCTCCCGCTTCATCAAGGACACCGGGCTGACCGCCCGGATGACCCTCACGATGTTCCTGCTCGGCGCACTCTTCGTCGGGCTCGTCGTGGCGCTGATCTATGCGGTCGGCCCCGGCTACGCCCCGCTGGTGGCGGTCATCGCCATCGGCATGGCGTTCTGGCAGTGGTGGAGCTCCGACAAGGTCGCCATGCGGGCGATGCGTGCTCGGGAGGTGACGCCCGAGGAGGCCCCCGAGCTGCACGGGATGATCGACCGGCTGTGTGCCCTGGCCGACATGCCCAAGCCGCGGGTCGGCATCTCGGACCTGGCGATCCCCAACGCGTTCGCCACCGGGCGCTCGCCAGACCGCGCGGTCGTGTGTGTGACGACGGGGATCCTCCAGGCCCTCGACGCCGAGGAGCTCGAGGCAGTGCTGGCGCACGAGCTGAGCCACGTCGCCCACCGCGACGTGCTGGTGATGACGGTGGCGTCGTCGGCCGGCATCGCGGCAGGCTTGCTCATGCGGTTCACGCAGTTCGGCGCGATCGGGCGCTCGCGCAACAACAGCACCCTCCCGGCCGTGCTCGGCGCGCTCGTCATCAGCCTCGTGGTGTACGCCGTCAGCTTCCTGCTGCTGCGACTGCTCTCGCGCTACCGCGAGCTGAGCGCCGACCGGGCCGGCGCCTACCTCACCCTCAAGCCCGCGGCCCTCGGCTCCGCGCTCCAGAAGATCAGTGGCGAGGCGGCCGCGATCCCGAAGCGCGACCTCCGCGCAAGCAGCGCCGCCAGCGCGCTCTGCATCGTCCCCGCCCTGAGTGGTGGGATCAGCGGCCTGATGGCGACCCACCCGCCCCTTCAGCAGCGTCTCGATCAGCTCGCCCGGATCCAGGCCGAGCTCAGCCGGCCGACCGACTGAGGCGGGAGCGACGATGGGACTCTGGGAGACGATGCGCGCGCGCACGACACCCAAGCGCAACAACCTCGACGCGCTCTTCCTCGTGCCGAGCGCCGCGATCACGCTCCAGACCGCGCTGGGCTTCGCGCCGACCGGCTCCGGATCGGTCTGCTACCGCTCGGCGTCCGGGGCGGCGTTCGCCCAGACCCAGGCAGACGTGCTCGCGCTGATCCGCGACGACGCAGAGGCACCGGAGGTCACCGTCACCACCGACGACTTCGGCTTCACGTGGCTGGTCGTCGCCGGTGACGCAGCCGACATGGCCGGGCTCTGCACCGACCTCCACGCGGTCAACACCACCCTCGAGCTCAACGGCTTCGACAGCGGATTGCTCTGCTCGATGGTCCCGTTCGCCAACGCGTCCGGCCAGCGGTTCGGTCTGACCTACCTCTACAAGCAGGCGACGTTCTACGCGTTCGCCCCCAGCGGCGAGCAGTCGCGTGACACTCTTCTCGAGCTGTCTGTTCGCGACCTCTTGGACAAGGAGCTGCCCATGGAGCCTGACCTCCACCGCTGGCTCGCCGTGTGGAAGGCGCCCGGACTGTGACCGCCGACCAGGTGCGCGATCGCGTGCTGGCGACGTACGACGTCATCGGCTCCCCGCCGCGCCGTGAGCTCGACGCGCTCGTGGACCTGGCCGCCCAGGTCGTCGGGGTTCCCTTCGCGACGGTCAACCTGCTGAGCACGGAGCTGCAGCACCAGGTGGCGACGGTCGGGTTCGACGGAGGCGTATCGCCACGCGAGGACTCCATGTGCAGGGTGGTCGTGGACACCGGCGAGGCCGTCATGGTCGAGGACGCCAGCCAGGATCCGCGGTGGGCCGACAGTCCCTGGACCAACGGGGACCTCGCCGATGTCCGTTTCTACGGGTCGCACCCGCTCAGGACGCCCGCCGGCGTGGTCATCGGCACGCTCTGCGTCTTCGACAACGAGACGCACCAGGTGACCCCCGAGGCCGAGAAGGGACTGTCCCAGCTGGCCGACCGGGTGGTCGATGTCCTGGAGCTCGAGCTGGCTTCGCGGCGGCTCAGCGAGGTCAACGCTCGTCTGAGCACGTCCAACGAACGCCTGGCGCACTTCGCCGGCCAGGTCAGCCACGACCTCAAGAACCCGTTGACGTCGATCTCCCTGTCGCTGGAGACGTTGGAGCTCGACATCGTCGACGCTGACCAGGTCGACACCCTGAACCGTGCCCAGCGAGGCGTCGACCGGATGAGCGGACTCATCAGCAACCTGCTGGAGTTCGCCTCCAGGGGTGACGCCCCGGGCGACGACGTCGTGGACCTGGGGACGGAGATGGAGCTGGCGCTCGACGACCTCTCCGCCCGGATCCCCCGGGACAGCGTCGTGGTGGGCGAGATGCCGCTCGTGCGCGGCGACGCCGCCCAGCTCCGCTCGGTGTTGATGAACCTGGTCGACAACGCCGCGAAGTTCACCGAGTCCGGGCGCGCCCCCGAGATCGAGGTGGGCTACTGGCCGGTCGGACAACGGCAGCGGGTCGAGGTGCGCGACCGCGGCCGCGGAGTCCCGGCCGACCGGCGCGAGCAGATCTTCGCTCCGCTGGCGCGTCTCGACAAGAGCGTCGAGGGCATGGGCATCGGGCTCGCGACGTGCCGCCGCATCATCGAGGCGCACGGCGGCTCGATGGGCGTCGAGGAGCGCGACGGCGGCGGCTCCGTCTTCTGGTTCGAGCTGCCCCGTCCTGAGCGGGCGACCGGCTAGGGGAGCTTGGCCTGCTTCATCTGGCGTGACGCGTAGACGTTGCCGATCACGGTGCCATCGAGCCATGTGGTGAGCCGAGCGGCCTCACGGCCCAGGGCGTCGAGGCCCGCAGGCTCGACGTCCTCGAGCAGGGAGAGGCGTACGACGGCGTCGTCGTCCTGCACCCAGCACCCGACGACGCGGCCGTCCCACCAGGCTGTCGTGCCGGCGTTGCCGTTGGTGTCGAAGAGGTAGGGCACGTGGCCCGGGTCGAGGTAGAAGGCGCGGGACTTCCAGCCCATCACGGTGGGGTCGAGCGTCGGGAGCAGCGCCGCCCACGGCTCGACCGGACCGACGTCGTCGGTGTCGTCGGACATCAGCCAGCCGGTCGTGCCGTCGTCGAGCGCGACCTCCACGGCGCCGAGGTCCGCCAGCGCGCGCGTGACCGCCGACTTGGTCGAGCCGAGCCACCACTGGATGTCCGCCGTCGTACCGGGGCCGAAGGTCGTCAGCCAGCGGCGTACGAGCTCTGCGTAGCCCGAGGCCTCGTCGATCGGCTCCGCCACGACCCCCAGCCAGTCGCCTGCCAGGGCCCAGGTCGGCTTGTTGAGTCGCCAGTGCCCAGCGTTGCGCCCGCGGAGCGCCGCACCCTCCAGACCGAGGAGCGTGAGCACCCACGGCGCGACCGGGACCGGGCGGTCGTAGGGCTTGTCGGTCTCGCCGCCGATCATCCCGGTCAGCTCGGGCACCTGGGCGCGGAGCTCGGCGGTCGTGGCGGGGCCGTCGGCGAGACGCGCCAGCGCAGCCTCGCGGGCAGCGTCGAGCCATGACTCGCCATCCGCGGCGATGCCCGCGCCGGCGATGGCCTTGGCGATCCGCTTGCGCTCGGAGGTCGCGACGCGGGCCGACGCACTGCCCCACGCCGCGGGCAGCAGGTCGCGCGGGAAGACGAACAGGGTGCGCCGCATCGCGAGCTGCTTCACCACCGTGCGCTCGTCGTACAGCACGGCGTCGACGTCGGCGGGGGCGATCCCTTCGGACCGCGCGGCGATCGCGAGGTGCACCGTGGCGGCCTCGGTGGCGTGCAGCACGGTCATGGCCCGGGTCACCGCCTCCACCCCGTCGACCCGGTGGTCAGGCGACAGCGCGTGGCGCCGGGCGATGCGGCTCCGCCGCTCGGAGTCGCTGACGTGTCTCATCGCGGTGCTGGATCTCTGGGGAGGCTCAGTCGCGGTGGGACTTGCCGGGCAGGTCGAGCATCCGCTGCAGCGCGACGAGGGCGTCGGCCTCGGTCTCGGGGTCGACGGTGATCTGGTTGACCACCTGACCGGCGACGAGGTTCTCCAGCGCCCACACGAGGTGCGGGAGGTCGATGCGGTTCATCGTCGAGCAGTAGCAGACGTTGCGGTCGAGGAAGACGATCGTCTTGTCCGGGTGGGAGTCCGCGAGGCGCTTGACCAGGTTGAGCTCGGTGCCGATCGCCCAGACCGTGCCGGGCTCGGCGGCCTCGATCGTCTTGATGATGAACTCGGTCGACCCGACGAGGTCGGCCTTGAGCACGACCTCGTGCGTGCACTCGGGGTGCACGAGGATGTTGATGCCGGGGTGCTTGGCGCGGAGCTCGTCGACGACGTCCTCGGAGAAGCGGCCGTGCACCGAGCAGTGTCCCTTCCAGAGGATCATCCGGGCCTTCTGGAGCTCCTCGGCGGTGAGTCCACCACCGGGCTGCTGCGGGTCCCAGACGACGCACTCGTCGAGCGCGATGCCCATCTGGAGGACGGCGGTGTTGCGGCCGAGGTGCTGGTCGGGGAGGAAGAGGACCTTGGTGTCGTCGCCCGGCTTCTGGGCGAAGGCCCAGTCGAGTGCGACGTCGGCGTTGGACGACGTGCAGACGACGCCGCCGTTGCGGCCGCAGAACGCCTTGATGTCGGCGCTGGAGTTCATGTAGGTCACCGGCACGACGCTGTCCTGGATGCCGGCGTCGGCCATCGCGTCCCAGGCGTCCTCGACCTGGCGCAGCCGCGCCATGTCGGCCATGGAGCAACCGGCCGCGAGGTCGGGCAGGACGACGCGCTGGGCCGGCGAGGTCAGGATGTCGGCCGACTCGGCCATGAAGTGGACGCCGCAGAAGACGATGAACTCGGCGTCCGGGCGGCCGGCGGCGTCCCGGGCCAGCTTGAACGAGTCGCCGGTGACGTCGGCGAACTCGATGACCTCGTCGCGCTGGTAGTGGTGGCCCAGGACGAAGAGCCGGTCACCGAGCGCCGCCTTCGCGGCGCGCGCACGCTTGACGAGGTCGGGGTCGGACGCTGCCGGGAGGTCTCCGGGACACTCCACGCCGCGCTCGGCGTCGAGGTCGCGGCCCTTGCCGAGCGGGAGGAGCGGCAGGTCGACGAGGCTCACGCGGGGTCCCTGCGGCGTTGTTCGGAGGGTGGGGTGCATCTCATGTGCCCATCCTAGGAGGGGGAGCGGACACCTCCTCGCCGGTGGCAGGGTGGCGACCATGTCGCGACGTGGTGAGGTGCTGGCCCTGGTGCAGGCGGGCGGACAGGGTTCCCGGATGGACGTGCTCACCCGCGAGCGGGCCAAGCCCGCGCTGCCGTACGGCGGTGTGCACCGGCTGATCGACTTCGCCCTCTCCGGCCTCGTGCACGCCGACCTCGCGGACGTGTGGGTGTCGCTGGAGTACCAGGTGACGTCCATCGACGACTACCTGTCGGGAGGGCGTCCGTGGAGCCTGGACCGCAACCGCGGCGGCTTCCGCCGGATCGTCCCGCAGACGGGGACGGGGCCCGCTACCGAGAGCGGCTTCGCGCACGGCAACGGTGACCTGCTGCTGCGCATGTCGGCCGACATCGAGGCGTTCGGTGCGTCCACCCTCGTGGTGTGCAGCGCCGACCACGTCTTCAACATGGACCTGGCGCCGGTCATCGAGGAGCACGTCGCCGCTGGTAGGACGGCGACGGTGCTGACCAGCGAGGTGAGCAGGAAGGACGCGTCCGACAACGTCGTGGTGCTCGCGGGGCGGGGCGGTCGGGTCACCCGGATCGAGCACAAGCCGTCGAAGCCGTCCGCGGGGACGGTCGCGACCGAGATCTTCGTCTACGACACCGCCGCCCTGCTCGCGACACTGCACGAGCTGCGGCACGAGCTGGTGGGTGAGCAGGACCCCGAGGACGCGGCCGACGGCGACAGCGGGATCGGTGACTTCGGCGAGCACCTCCTGCCGCGCCTGGTCGAGGGCGGCAAGGTCGCCGCCGTGCCGATCACGGGCTACTGGCGCGACGTCGGGCAGCCCGGCCTCTACCTGCAGTCGCACCGCGACCTGCTGCGGGGCAAGGTCGACGTCTTCGACCACCCGGGCCGTCCCGTCATCTCGCACTGGCCGGACCGGCCCGCCGCCCGCGTACGTGCCGCGGGCGAGTGCCACGACTCGTTGCTCTCGCCCGGCGCGGACGTCGCCGGCCTGGTCACGGGCAGCGTGCTCGGCCCGGGTGTCGTGGTCGAGAAGGGTGCCGAGGTCCACGACAGCGTCGTGATGGAGGACTGCGTGATCCGCGCCGGAGCGGTCGTCCGGACGACGGTGCTGGACGAGCGGTGCGAGGTCGCCGCCCGGGCGAGGGTCGGCGCCGAGCCCACCCGTCGACTGGCCCACGACGACGACCTGGTGCTGGTCGGCCGTGACTCGTCGGTGTCCGGTGTCGTCGCCGCCGGAGCGCGGCTGGAGCCGGGGTCGGCGGTCTAGCGGCAGCTAGAGGAACGTGCTGTGCGGGATGTAGGTCGCCGGCGGCTTGAGGTGACGGGTGGCGAGGAAGCTGCGCGGGTGGATCTCGAGGCGCGCGGCCGTCGCGACGTCCAGCGCCCACTGGTTGGCGGCATTCACCCGCGGGACCTCGACCGGCACGTCCGGGTCGGTGGCGGCCAATGACTCCCAGAGCAGCGCGACGGCCGCCCTCCGGTTCTCCGCAGCGAGGCACTGCACGCCGCCGCCAGGTGAGACGTACGCGTATCCCTGTCCGGTCGGGTGGTCCCTGACGATGAGGCGGAACCGCGAGGCGAGGAGTGCGTGGTCGGGTCCGTGCGCGGCGCCGCGCGTGCGCCGGTCGAGGCTGTCGCAGAGGTCGCGGTCGGCGGCGGTTCCCTCCCGGACGTGCGGCACGGACGGCAGCACGTCGCGGGACACCGAACCCCACAGCACCATCTGCGGGTGCAGGTCGAAGCCGGCCCTGCGGTAGCGGTGCAGTGCCCCCTGGTCCTGGCTCGCGACGAACATCCCGCGCAGGCACCCGTCGCCGTAGCGGGTCGCCGCGTCGAGCAACAGCGTGCCGAGGCCTCGGCCCTGCGCGTCCGGCGCCACGGCGAACGAGCAGAGGATCCACATCAGCTCGCGCCTCAGCGAGGTGGCGAGACCGACCACCTCACCGTCCTCCTCGGCCACCCAGCAGCCGCCGGGGTCCGTGCTGAGCTTGTGGTGCGACTTCGCCAGCCAGTCGACTCGTCCGGACTCCGACCGGGGGGCCGGGTCGGGCCACGACCGCTGGAAGGTGGCCCGGTCGACCCCGTAGTAGGCGATGCGGGTGATCGACTCACACGCAGGCAGGTCCTCGACCTGCATCGGGCGGACGAGCAGGGTCACGACACGTGGGCGGCGTAGCGGCCGAGCAGGTCGTCCCAGTGGGTGTACTTCTCGCGGACGTCCTCGGTGCCGGCGACCCAGCCGCTGTGCACCAGGCGCACCTGGGTGCCTCCGGCCCCGGCCTCGGTGAAGCGGACGTCGAGCACGGTCGCCTCGTCCTCCGGGTGCCCGAGCCAGAACTCCTGCGAGTAGCGGCCGATGGGGTCCCACTCCATCACGCGACCCCAGACGTACTCCTCGTCGCCGTGGACCATCGCCACCGGGCCGTTGGGGTCGATGGCGATGCCGGTGAAGGTGGCCGCGTCCGGGGTGAGCAGCGGGTCCCACCACTCGCCCATCTGCGCCGTGAAGCCCACGAAGGCCTCGGTCACGGTCACGGGCACGGTGACCTCCGCGACGATCGGATCCAAACTCATGCCGTCAGCATGCCGGATGCGACCACTGCAAGGATGCCGCCATGCGCGTGCTCATCGCCCCGGACAAGTTCGCGGGGACCCTGACGGCCGTCCAGGCAGCGGAGGCCATGGCCACCGGCTGGCGGCGGCAGTCCCCGGACGACGACCTCGACCTCGCGCCGATGGCCGACGGTGGTCCCGGCTTCGTCGACGTCCTCCACGCCGCGCTCGACGGCTCGCTCGAGGCGGTCACTGTCTCGGGACCCCACGGAGCGGCCGTGCCGGCCGTGGTGCTGCGTGTGGGCGGGACGGCGTACGTCGAGAGCGCGCAGGCCGCGGGACTGCACCTCGTCGACGGTGACCCCGAGACGGCCTCGAGCCGCGGGGTGGGCGAGCTGGTCCTCGCGGCCGTCGACGGCGGCGCGACGACCGTGGTCGTCGGGCTCGGGGGGACCGGGACCAACGACGGAGGGGCCGGGTTCCTGGCGGCGCTGGGGGCGACCTCGGACGGCGTGCTCGACGGTGGTCCGTCCGCGCTCGCCACTGTCACCGGGGTGGACCTGGGGCCTGCACGCGACCGCCTGGCCGGGGTCACGCTGGTGGCGGCGAGCGACGTCGACAGCCCGCTCACCGGCCTCTTCGGGGCCACCAAGACCTTCGGACCGCAGAAGGGCATCGGCGAGGAGCGGATCGCCGAGGTCGACGGCTGGCTCGAGGGCTTCGCGGTCGCCACCGACCGGCGTACGTCCCTGGAGAAGGGCGCCGGCGCCGCCGGCGGCATCGGCTACGCGCTGCTGGTCCTCGGCGCGACGCGAGAGCCCGGGATCGGCCTCGTCACGGACGCCGTCTCGCTCGCCGAGCGCGCGAGGCTCGCGGACCTGGTCGTGACCGGGGAGGGTTCCTTCGACTTCTCCAGCCGCGCGGGCAAGGTGCCCTACGGCGTCGCGGCTGTCGCGTCCGAGGCGCTCCGACCGTGCATCGCGCTCGCCGGCCAGGTGCTCGTCGGCTCGCGCGAGATGCGCGCCCTCGGGATCGAGTCGGCGTACTCCCTCGTCGATCTCGTGGGGGAGGAGCGGGCCCTCGGCGCGCCCGCGGACGCCCTCGCCGACCTGGCCCAGCGCGTGGCGCGGACCTGGTCGCGCTAGGCGTCAGTCGTCGGTCTCGCCGCCGGACTCGGTCTTCGTACCGACGACCTGGAAGTCCTTGTCGAGCTGGACGTCGACCTGGTCGCCGTTGTCGAGGGTGACCTCGACCTCGTAGAGGCTCTCCTCGTCACCCTGCTCGGTCTCGGTGACCTTGCCGCCGCCGGTCTCGGCCAGCGCCGCGTCGGACGCCTGCTGGAGGGCCGCACCGTCGATCGCGTGATCCGTCGCGTCGTCGTCGCCGCTGCCGGCGAGCGCCGCTCCGGCTCCGCCGACCACGACGAGGCCGGCCACGCTGGAGGCCAGGACGATCTTCTTGCTGCGCTTCATGAGAGGCACCTTTCCACTCACGGCATCTTCAGTCGACACCCCCCGGGAGGTACGGCTGCCCGCGCGGTGATTCGGGAGTGCGGGGAATAACCCTCCGTGTGCGACCATTGGAACCTGCAGTAACCCGAGACTTCTGGAGTGATGAGATGACCGAGCAGATCGAGACCACCGATCGCCGCACCGACCAGATCAACCTGTCGGATGTCGCTGCCGGCAAGATCAAGAGCCTCCTCGAGCAGGAGGGTCGCGACGACCTGGCCCTGCGCATCTCCGTGCAGCCCGGTGGCTGCTCCGGCCTGCGCTACCAGCTCTTCTTCGACGAGCGCACCCTCGACGGCGACGTCACCACCGACTTCGACGGCGTGACCGTCGTGGTCGACCGGATGAGCGTCCCCTACCTCAACGGTGCCGAGATCGACTTCGTCGACACCATCGAGAAGCAGGGCTTCACGATCGACAACCCCAACGCCACGGGTTCGTGCGCGTGCGGCGACTCGTTCCACTGATCCACCCATGACGAAGGCCCCCGCCACTGGCGGGGGCCTTCGTCGT
The DNA here is from genome assembly GCA_963708875.1 of uncultured Actinomycetota bacterium. Classification (GTDB taxonomy): domain Bacteria; phylum Actinomycetota; class Actinomycetes; order Propionibacteriales; family Nocardioidaceae; genus Nocardioides. The sequence goes on along the minus strand of CAVPUL010000002.1, from coordinate 20,140 downwards.
TGAGCGGGTGCTGCCCGGTCCCGATTCAGTCCAGGTGCAGGTGCAGCGCGTTGGCGATGCGGGCGGCGGCGTCGGTGACCCGGATCTCGCGCTTGCCGACCTCGGCCGGGTAGTCCTCGAAGCGGATGCTGGGCGGCGCGGTGACCGCGGCCTGTGCGGCCCGCTCGAAGCGGCGCTCGAGACGCTCCTCCAGGCCGAGGTTGCGGCCGGCCTCACGGCAGTCGGCGGCCATCTCGGCCGGGGTGCCCAGCTCGTCGTGGACCAGGTTCGAGGCGCGGCTGGATCTGGGCTGGGACATCGTCATGCCGACGACGCTATTGGCTACTGAGGGGTATCCCGAGTCGTACCGAGAGGTAGTGTTGCGCGTCGTGTCCCTCCTCGTTGCCGGATCCATCGCGACCGACCACCTGATGTCCTTCCCGGGCAAGTTCGCCGACAGCCTCGTCGTCGACCAGCTCGACAAGCTGTCGGTCTCGTTCCTCGTCGAGGACCTCGAGGTACGCCGCGGCGGTTGTGCCGCCAACATCTGCTTCGGCCTCGGCAACCTGGGCCTGCGGCCGGTGCTCGTCGGCGCGGTCGGTGAGGACTTCGCTGAGTACCGCTCATGGCTCGAGCGGCACAACGTCGACTGCGACTCGATCCACGTCTCCGGGACTCGCCACACGGCGCGGTTCGTGTGCACCAACGACAGCGCGCACGCCCAGATCGCCAGCTTCTATGCCGGCGCGATGAGCGAGTCGCGCGAGATCGAGCTCAAGCCGATCGTCGACCGCGTCGGGGCGCCGGACTTCGTCATCATCGGCCCGGACGACCCGCAGGGGATGCTGCGCCACACCGAGGAGTGCCGCATGCGCGGCTACCCGTTCCTCGCCGACCCGTCGCAGCAGCTCGCCTTCGGCGACGGCGACCTGATCCGTCCGCTGATCGACGGCGCGGAGATCCTGTTCTCCAACGAGTACGAGGCCAGCCTCATCACCCAGAAGACCGGCTGGAGCCGCGACGAGGTGCTCTCGCGCGTCGGCACCTGGGTCGTCACCCTCGGCCCCGACGGCGTCCGCATCGACAGTGCAGGCAAGGAGTCGATCGTCGTCGCGGCGGTCCCGGAGATCGAGAAGGTCGAGCCCACCGGTGTCGGCGACGCCTTCCGCGCGGGCTTCCTGGCCGCCCTCAGCTGGGGGCTCGGCCACGAGCGTGCCGCCCAGCTCGGCTGCCTGCTCGCGGTCTACGTCGTGGAGCAGGTCGGCACCCAGGAGTACGAGATCTCGCGCGCGGCGTTCCTTGCGCGGTGTGCGGCGACCTACGGCGACGAGGCCGTCGCCGACTTCGCGCCGCACCTGCAGACGATCCGATCCGTGACGCTCAGCAGCTGACTCGGCGACCCGTCGTACGACGTAGCGCGGGGCGCCGTCGTCGGCCGTGTCCGCGCCGACGTAGTCCTGGCCCTTCATCCGGCACCACGCCGGCACGTCGGCCGAGGCCGCGAGGTCGTGGGCGACCACCGCGAGCAGCTGGCCGATCTCGACGTCGCCGAGGTGCCGGGCGAGCTCGATGACAGGCATCGGGCAGACCAGGGTGCGACAGTCGAGCTCCAGGTCCACCTCGTGCTCGCTCACAGGCCCACCCGTCCACGGATCTCGGCCACGACCTCCGGCAGCGCGTCGCAGAAGGCATCGACGTCGGCACGCGTCGCGTCGCGCTGCAGCGACAGCCGGACGTTGCCGTGGGTCAGCACGCCCATCGCCTCCAGGACGTGGCTCGGCGTGAGTGTCGACGCCGTGCAGGCCGATCCGCTGGCGATCCCGAAGCCGCGCCGGTCGAGCTCGGTGACCAGCGCCTCGCCGTCGACGTAGAGGCACGAGAACGTCACGAGGTGGGGGAGTCGCCGGTCCGGGGCGCCCACGACCTCGACGTCCGGCACCTCCGCCGCGACCCGTCGGCGTACGACGTCGATGAGCCCGTGCTGGCGGGCATTGACCTCGTCCCGCTCGGCGACGACCGCCTGCAGCGACGCGGCGGCCGCCAGCACCGCGGGGACGTTCTCGAAGCCGGTCGAGCGCTCGTCGACACGGTCGTCACCGGGGAACGGGTTGCGCCACCGAGCCCGTTTGCGCACCAGCAGGATGCCGACGCCCGCCGGCCCGCCCCACTTGTGCGCGGAGCCTGCTGCCGCCGCCCAACCGTCGGGCAGCGGGAGCCGGCCCATCGACGCGCACGCGTCGGTGAAGAGCGGGACGTCGTCGGGCAGCGCGAGCCCACCCACCGGTTGCAGGGTGCCCACCTCGTGGTTGGCGGTCTGGAGCGCGACAGCCGCGACGCCCGGTGAGCCCGCGTCCCGGACGAGGCTGCTCGCGTCGACCAGGCCGGTGCGGTCGACGTGCACACTGGCGCCGCTGCCCTCGATGCTCGGCTCGGCGCCCCAGGCCACCGCGTGCCGGACCGCGGAGTGCTCGATGGGGGAGAGCACGACCCGGGTGCCGTGCCGCGATCCGCGCACCAGGCCCAGCAGGCCGAGGTGCACCGCGTGCGTGCCGCTCGGCGTGAACGTCACCTCGTCGGCGCGTACGCCCAGCGCATCGGCCGTCGCCTCCCGGGCGTTGTCGAGCAGCAGCCGGGCCTCGCGGCCGGCGCGATGCAGCCGGCGCGGGTCGGCGTACCCCCGGTCGAGCGCGGCGAGCAGCACCTCGCGGGCCGCCGGGTGGAGCGGCGCGGCGGATGCGCTGTCGAGGTCTCCGTGCGGAGGCACGCCTGTCACACGGTGAACTCTGCCACCCACCCGCGACACCCCACCCTGCCCCGCACGGCGCGGTCCGTTGGGGATAGTCTCTGCATGTCTCAGAAGGACCGAGAGAGAGGCTCGTCAGTGGGTCTGAAAGTCCCCAAGATCTCGGGCGCGCCTGCACGGCGTGCCCTGAGGGTTGCGCTGCTCGGCGTGACGATGTTGGTGCTGGCCGGATGCTCCGCAGCCGACGAGCACCAGATCAGGAATCTGGCCATGCCGGACCGTGTCACCGAGCAGGGGCCCTACACCTACGAGCTCTGGAAGTGGGCGTGGGTCGCCGCGATGGTGACCGGCGTGATCGTCTGGGGCCTCATCTTCTACGCCGTGGTGAAGTTCCGCCGCCGCAGTGACGACGAGGTGCCGCGCCAGACGCGCTACAACCTGCCGCTCGAGGTCTTCTACACGATCGCCCCTGTGCTCATGTGCATCGTGTTCTTCTTCCACACCGTGCGTGTCCAGGACATCCAGACCGAGCTCTCCACGCCCGACGTGACCGTCGAGGTCACCGGGCAGCAGTGGTCGTGGACCTTCAACTACGGCGTCGGTGAGCAGAACCCCGACGCCACGGGTGACGTGGACGACTACGCCTACGGGTCCTACGTCTACACGTCCGGCGACGGCGGCGAGATCCCGACGCTGGTCCTGCCGGTCGGTCAGAGGGTCCAGTTCAACCTGCGGTCGCCCGACGTGATCCACGACTTCGGCGTCCCGTCGTTCCTGATGAAGATGGACGTCATCCCGGGCCGCATCAACAAGTACCAGGTCACCCCGACCGTCGAGGGTGAGTACAAGGGCAAGTGCTACGAGCTCTGCGGCGTCTACCACTCGCGGATGCTGTTCGAGGTCAAGGTCGTCAGCCAGGCCGACTACGAGCAGTACCTCTCCGACCTGGCCGACGCCGGCCAGACCGCCGAGACGCCGATCATCGGTGGCGCCAACGTGACCACGCAGACCGGGCTCGGCGAGAGCCAGTCCCAGGAAGGGAGCACGGAGTGAGCGCCGCATCCGCCGCTGCTGCCCCGCAGCGCAAGGCCCTCGGCCAGCAGGTCGTCCGGGTCCTGACCACGACCGACCACAAGCTCATCGGCAAGCTCTATCTCGGCACGTCGTTCGCGTGGTTCCTGATCGCCGGCCTGATGGCCATGCTGATCCGGTCCGAGCTGGCCTACCCCGGTCAGCAGGTCGTGAGCGAGCAGCTCTACAACCAGCTCTTCACGATGCACGGCACGATCATGCTGCTGCTGTTCGCGACGCCGCTGTTCTTCGGCTTCGCCAACGTGATCATGCCCCTGCAGATCGGTGCGCCCGACGTGGCGTTCCCGCGACTCAACATGTTCAGCTACTGGCTGTTCCTGTTCGGCGGCATCATCGCCGGGTCCGGGTTCCTCACCCCGCAGGGCGCCGCCGACTTCGGCTGGTTCGCCTACACGCCGCTCTCCGACGCCGTACGCAGTCCGGGTGTCGGTGGCGACCTCTGGATCATGGGCCTCTGGATGGCCGGTCTCGGCTCGATCCTCGGTGGCGTCAACTTCATCACCACCATCATCTGCATGCGCGCGCCCGGCATGACCATGTTCCGGATGCCGATCTTCGTGTGGAACACGCTGATCACCAGCATGCTCGTGATCATGGTGTTCCCGATCCTCGCGGGCGCGCTGCTCTCGCTCGAGGCCGACCGGATACTCGGGGCCCACGTCTTCGACCCGTCGCACGGCGGGCCGATCCTGTGGCAGCACCTCTTCTGGTTCTTCGGGCACCCCGAGGTCTACATCATCGCGCTGCCGTTCTTCGGCATCATCTCCGAGATCCTGCCGGTCTTCAGCCGCAAGCCGATCTTCGGCTACGTCGGCCTCGTGGCCGCGACGCTCGGCATCGCGATGCTGTCCGTCGCCGTCTGGGCGCACCACATGTTCGTCACCGGCGCGGTCGACCTGCCGTTCTTCTCCGGCATGACGTTCCTCATCGCGGTGCCCACCGGCGTGAAGTTCTTCAACTGGATCGGCACGATGTGGGGGGGATCTCTGTCCTTCGACACCCCCATGCTGTGGGCGGTCGGCTTCCTGACCACGTTCCTCTTCGGTGGCCTCACCGGTGTCATCCTGGCCAGCCCGCCGCTGGACTTCCACGTGTCCGACTCCTACTTCGTGGTCGCGCACTTCCACTACGTCGTCTTCGGCACCGTCGTCTTCGCGATGTTCGCCGGCTTCTACTTCTGGTGGCCCAAGATGACCGGCAAGATGCTCGACGAGCGTCTCGGCAAGCTCCACTTCTGGATCCTGTTCGTCGGCTTCCACACCACGTTCCTCGTGCAGCACTGGCTCGGCGTCGAGGGCATGCCGCGCCGCTACGCCGACTACCTGCCCGAGGACGGGTTCACCACGCTCAACCAGATCTCGACCATCGGAGCGTTCCTGCTCGGAGCCTCGACGTTGCCGTTCCTCTACAACGTCTACATCTCCTCCAAGGGCCCGAAGATCGAGGTCGACGACCCGTGGGGCTGGGGCCGCTCGCTCGAGTGGGCCACCAGCTGCCCGCCGCCGCGGCACAACTTCCACCGCCTGCCGCGCATCCGCTCGGAGTCGCCGGCGTTCGACCTGCACCACCCCGAGATCGCGCTCATGGAGCTCCACGAGCACGATGCCGAGCGTGAGGGCGACGTCGCTGACGCACCCGACGTGGACGGCCGCGAGGAGCTGCTGCAGGAGCGCGTCGACGGCACCACCACCGAGACCGAGGGAGACCACCGATGAAGGCAGAAGCCTGGGTCTTCGGCATCACCGCGCTCTTCGTGGCGGTCGTCGCACCGGCCTACTGGTTCCTCGCGGAGGACCCGACCGGCACGACCGCCCTGGTCATGACCGCGCTGCTCTTCGGCATGGTCACCCTCTACCTCGGGTTCCACGCCTCGCGCATGGACGCGCGCCCGGAGGACCGCAAGGAGGGCGACATCGCCGACGGTGCCGGCGAGCTGGGCTTCTTCCCGCCCTACTCCTGGTGGCCCCTGTGGTGCGCCCTTGCCCTCGGTGTGGTCGTCTACGGCGTGGCGCTGGCTGCGTGGTGGCTGGTCTTCATCGGCTTCGCCGTCGGTGGGATCGTGCTGTGCGGCTTCATCTTCGAGTACTACCGGGGTGAGCACGCTCACTGAGCCGCCCGCCCCTCGGCTTTTACCGAAGAGCCCGTCCGCGACGTACGCTGGACGGGCTCTTCCGTTCTTGCTCGTCGCTCATCCCTGGGGGTTCGTCGCATGCGCAACCGCGCGTCTGGTCCACTGCGCTCCGCGCACCGTCGTACGGCCGCTCGCCGCTGCCCTGCTGACCCTGGCCAGTGGCCTCGCGGCGTGCAGCTCGGCGACGGGTGGTAGCGCTGGTTCCGCTGGGTCCGACGGGCCGGGCGCCTCATCGGCCTCCGACACCCCGCAAGCCTGACCCGATCCGCCTCTCGACGAGCTTCACGGACGCCGCCGCGGTCCCGATCGACGCTGCCCTGACCGTCGGCGCCGAGGGCGGCACCCTGGACACGGTCGAGGTCACCTCGGCGGCCGGCGCCGTGGCCGGCAAGGTCGCCAACGGGTCCTGGACCTCCGACGACCGGCTCGAGCCCGGCACCGACTACGTCATCAAGGCCACGACCACCCGCAGCGACGGTCGCAACATCGAGCGGACCCGCAGCTTCCACACCGTCGACCTCACCCTCGACGAGCAGACCTACGCCGCGATCGCACCGCTCGACGGCGAGACCGTCGGCGTCGGGATGCCCGTCATCGTCACCTTCGACCTTCCGGTGACCGATCGGGCGCTGTTCGAGAAGCACATGCACGTCACGAGCACCCCCGCCCAGCGCGGCTCGTGGTACTGGTTGAACGACCAGGAGGCGCACTTCCGCCCCGCGTCGTACTGGAAGGCCGGCACCGACGTCTCGGTCGACCTCGACCTCAACAGCCTCCCCGCGGGCAACGGGATCTACGGCCAGGAGTCGCGCAGCATCGACTTCCAGATCGGCGACGCCCACGTCTACAAGGTCAACGCCCAGACCCACCAGATGCAGGTCTTCTCCAACGGGGCGCTCCTGCGCACGATCCCGATCACCACGGGCAAGCCCGGCTTCGTCACGCGCTCCGGCACCAAGGTGATCATCGAGAAGTTCGCCAAGAAGCGGATGAACTCCGAGACCGTCGGCATCAACCGCAACAGCCCCGAGGCCTACGACATCGACGACGTGAAGTGGGCGATGCGCGTCACCTACTCCGGTGAGTTCCTCCACGCCGCGCCGTGGTCGGTGAGCTCCCAGGGCTACGCCAACGTGTCGCACGGCTGCACGGGCATGTCGACCGCCGATGCCGGCTGGCTCTACGCCATGAGCCGTCGCGGCGACGTCGTGGAGTACACCGGCACCGATCGCCAGATGACCCTGGAGAACGGCTACGGCGACTGGAACCTCGCCTTCCCCGACTGGAAGACCGGCTCCGCCCTCTCCTGAGCGTCCCTCTGCCGGCCGCCCTGCCGAGGGTGGCGGCATATGACATCCGCTGGCTTGAGGGTGGCGGCATACGACATCCGCTGGCTTGAGGGTGGCGGCATACGACACCAGTCGGGACGCTCACGATGTCGTGTGCCGCCATGGTGCAGCGCGTCGAGGGTGGTATGCCGCCACGGCCGGAGTTGCTGTAGTGCTCCGCACCCGAGCCAGCTCGCATCCACAGGCTCGGCGCCACGCGCCTCCTCCACAGCGTGGTGCCGACGGGGTGGTGACCCGGTGTTGCACGGCCGACCCTCGTCAGGTGGCCGACGCTCCGACACCTCAGCCCTGGCCCCCGCGCGCCGTGCGTGGACACCCCCGAGTCAAGGCGTACGTGCGCGAGTCCCACGCCGTACACCGACGCGCAGATCTGGGCGAGGACAGGCTCGCCTCGCTCCACGCTTGGCAGTTGTTGATGACGCTCGACAGCAGCTTCACTGCGCTCACCAGCGCTGAAGTACGTGGGTGGTGGCTGCCGCCGATCCCGCCAGGCATGCCGATCTTCATGGCGATGGGACTCGACGACCCTCGTCCCATGCGATCGGGTGTCCGGACGAGTAGGCACACACGGATCGTGGCCTTCGAGGAGATCGACTGGCTGCGGGTCGCATCGGTGCCGGAGACTCTGCTCGCGTGCGCACGGTGGCTGTGTCTCATCGACATGGTGGTCCTCATCGACTGCGTCCTCCACACCGAGCAGGCCACCGTGGCTGACATCGAGTGTGTGATGGGACTCAGGCGGCCGGGATCCAAGGCTCTTGATCGAGCGCTTGCGCTTGCTGACGGGCGCTCGGAATCGCCGTTCGAGACACTCACTCGACTGCTCCACGTCTTCTGCGGGATCGACGTCGAGCCGCAGTACGTGATTCGTGACGACAGCGGAACCGAAGTGGCTCGGGTTGACCTGTGGATCGTGGGGACGAATGCGGCTCCCGAGTTTGACGGCGATGAGCACGAGAAGGCGCCTCGTCGGGTCAAGGATCGTCGCCGAGATCGGGCGATCGATCGCGCCGGCTATGTGCGGCGCGGATACACATCGGGCGACATCCTCCGCCGCAGTGTCACCGTGCTCCAGGACGCAGACCGATCCATCGGGCGTCCTCATGATCCGAGCCGGATCCGGCCGTGGCACGACGAGCTCCGCAAGTCCTTGTTCACAGCCTCGGGCACTCGTACCTTCCTGGAGCGGGTGAACCCTCGACTTCCCGTGCGCCTCCGCCCGGGTCCCGGATCCGATGACGCGGCGTGAGCTGAGCGCGCCTTTGTCCGCCGGAAGGTGGCGGCATCCGACATTGACGACCGCGAGGGTGGCGGCACCTGACAACTCGACGCGGTCCCGGGATGTCGTATGCCGCCACCCACGAGGCCCGGGATGTCGTATGCCGCCACCCACGAGGCCCGGGATGTCGTATGCCGCCACCCCACGGGAGCGACCACACAGGACGAGGGCCCGCCGGGAACATCCCGGCGGGCCCTCGTCGTCGTGCGGGGCGACTCAGTGGTCGCGGAGCGGCACCTCGTCGGTGTCGCGCAGGCGGTGGTCGTCGAACTGGTGACCGTCGACCGGGTGGTCGAGCCCGGCCTGGAGCTCCGCCTCGTGCTCGGCGTGGTGGTGCGCCTCCTCGAGCTCGGCCAGGGTGGGCTTCTGGACGTTGTTGCTGTACATCCACGACGAGAGCCTGGCTCGCACCTTCTCCGAGCGGGAGTTGGGGGCGGCCACGCCGGCGGCGTCGGTGTCGCCCTCACCGGCGTAGATCTCGTCGCGGTCACGCGCGGTGAGCGTGTAGGCGCTGGAGCCGCTGATCGGCAGGTGCCGCTCGGCGTACTGGCCGTCGACGGAGCGGGTGATGATGCCCGTCTCGTAGCCGTGCAGCAGCTTCTCGTTGTCGTGACGCTGCAGGGAGATGCACCAGCGGCGCGTGATCCAGAACGCCAGGAGCGGTCCGAGGAAGATCGCGACCCGCATGAAGTAGGTGATCTGGTTGATGCTGGCGTGCAGCTTGATGGCGATGATGTCGTTGCCGCCGGCCGCCCAGGCGAGACCGTAGAACGTCATCAGGGCGACCATGACCGCGGTGCGCGTCGGAGCGTTGCGCGGGCGCTGGAGCAGGTGGTGGTCACGCTTGTCGCCGGTGATCCACCCCTCGAGGAAGGGCAGCACGATCAGGACCGTGAGCATCAGCGGCGGCACGAGGAGGATCGGGATCAGCACGTTCCACGAGATCGTGTAACCGAAGATCACCGACTCCAGGTGGCTGGGCATGATGCGCAGCAGGCCGTCGGGCCAGCCCATGTACCAGTCGGGCTGGGACCCGGCCGTGACCTTGGTCGGGTCGTAGGGACCGAACTTCCACACCGGGTTGATCGACAGCACTCCACCCATGATGGCGATGACGCCGAAGACCATGAAGAAGAAGCCACCGGCCTTGGCGGCGTACACGGGCAGCATCGGGAAGCCGACGACGTTCTGCTCCGTGCGTCCGGGGCCGGGCCACTGCGTGTGCTTGTGGTAGACGAGCAGCAGCATGTGGGCGGCGATCAGGCCGAGCAGGATGCCGGGGATCAGCAGCACGTGGACGATGTAGAGCCGCGGGATGATCGACTCGCCGGGGAACTCGCCGCCGAAGAGCATGAGCGACATGTAGGACCCGACGACGGGCGTGGCCTTCAGGAAGCCGTCCGCCGCGCGGACGCCCGTGCCGGACAGCAGGTCGTCGGGGAGCGAGTAGCCGGTGAAGCCCTCGAGCGTGCCGAGGAGCAGCAGGATGCAGCCGATGACCCAGTTGAGCTCGCGCGGCTTGCGGTAGGCGCCGGTGAAGGCGACGCGGAGCAGGTGCACCATCATCGAGGCGATGAAGATCATCGCCGCCCAGTGGTGCATCTGGCGCATGAGCAGGCCGCCGCGCACGTCGAAGGAGATGTGCAGCGTCGAGGCCATCGACTCCGACATGCCGATGCCGCGGAGCTGGTCGTAGGAGCCCTCGTAGGTCACGTGGCCCATCGACGGGTTGAACCACAGGGTCAGGAAGACACCGGTGAGGAGCAGCACGACGAAGCTCCACAGCGCGATCTCGCCGAGCATGAACGACCAGTGGTCGGGGAAGACCTTGCGCAGGTTCTTCTTCATCGCCGTGGCCAGGCCGAGGCGGTCGTCCGCCCAGGAGGCGAGCGAGCCCGCCGGACCGGGCTTGGATGCGGTCGCAGCGTCCGTACGATTGCTCGTCGCGACCTTGCTGGTGTCGAGCCTCGAGTCGGTGCTCACAACTTCTCACGCTCCCAGAAACTCGCCCCGATGGGCTCATTGAAGTCGCTCTGTGCGACGAGGTAGCCCTCTTCGTCGACTGCCAGTGGCAGCTGGGGAAGGGGCCGGGCAGCCGGACCGAAGATGACCTTGGCGGAGTCCGCGAGGTCGAAGGTCGACTGGTGGCACGGGCACAGCACGTGGTGGGTGGTGCGCTCGTAGAGAGAGATCGGGCACCCGACGTGGGTGCAGATCTTGGAGTAGCAGATGATCCCTTCGACGGTCCACTTCTCCCGGCCCTTGGCGGGAGTGATGTCGTCGGGGTCCATCCGCACGATGATGATCGCGCCCTTGGCCTTCTCGGCCTGTTCCTCCGCGCCCTCCAGCTCGGGGTAGCCGTTCTCCTCGGTGGGGAACATCGCCTCCGGCGCCGCGTTGATGAGGTCGCCGACCTCGATCTCGCTGGCGAGGATCGGGGTGCCGACGACATCGCGCACGAGGCGCATGTCCTTCTCCCAGATCGTGTGGGCCAGCTGGTTGACGTCCAGCGCGTCTCCCGGCGCCAGGTCGCGCAGCAGCACGACAGCGGGGAGGCCGAGGACGCCGACGGCACCGAGCATCGTGTTGCGGACGAGCGGGCGACGGCCGATGCCGGCCTCGTCGAGGCCGTCGTTGAGGGCCTGGATCGTGGCGTCGCGGTCCTCCTGCGGGGAGGAGGCCGGGTGGCGCATCTCGACCATCTCGGCGTCCGCCATCAGCTTGCGGGCCAGGTGGATGATGCCGATGCCGATGAGGAGCAGGGAGAGACCCAGGGTGACACCGAGGGAGATCGTCGAGGCCCCCATGCCGGCGAACGTGTCCCAGTTGTCGCCGACCGAGAAGGAGAAGTAGGCGACCACGAAGAGCACGGCCATGACCATGGCGCCGATGAACATCGCCGCGATCTGGCGCTCGGCACGCTTCTCGAGCCTGGGGTCGACGTCGGTGGGACGCCAGGTGTGGGGCGGCAGGCCGGGATCGGCGATCGGCTCGGACTCGCGGTGGGCGGGCACGTGCGAGTCGTACGTCGCGGGCGTGGCCGTCGACGTCGCGCCGTGCGTCACCGGGGTGCCGTCGGGTGCGTTGACCGGGTGGTCGTGGCTGTCGTTGCTCACGCGTTCACCTTGCTCTTCTTGCTCCGGGTCGTGTGCGAGGCGATCCATACGGCTCCACCTACCAGTGTGCCGATGCCCGCCAACCAGGCGAACAGGCCCTCGGACACGGGACCGAGGCCGCCGAGGGCGAAGCCGGCGTACTCCGGGGTGTCCTGGATGCTGCCGAGGTAGGCGATGACGTCGCGCTTCTCGTCGGGGGACAGGTTGCCGTTGCTGAAGTTGGGCATGTTCTGCGGTCCGGTCAGCAGCGCCTCGTAGATGTACTTGCCCTCGACACCGTGCAGTGACGGGGCGTAGCCACCGCGCGGCATGGCGCCGCCGGCGCCGTTGAAGTTGTGGCAGGCCGTGCAGTTGGTCAGGAAGATCTGGCCGCCGCGGGTGATGGCCTCCTGGCGCTCGTCCTCGGACAGGCCCTCGATCGAGTAGTCCGACTGGTTGGGCACGGCGGGGCCGGGGCCGAGCGAGGCGACGTAGGCCGCCAGCGCGTCGACCTCGTCCTGCTCGAAGACGGGAGGCTTGCGGGGCGCCTGGGCGCCGGGCTGGACCATCGGCATGCGGCCGGTGCCGACCTGGAAGTCGACCGCCGCGGCACCGACACCGACCAGTGACGGGCCCAGCTGCTGGCCGTCGCGCACGGTCCGGATGCCCTCGCCGTTCTTGCCGTGGCAGAACGCGCAGCTGGCGAGGAAGAGCTCCTTGCCCTGCGCGGCCTGCTCGGTCTCGCTGGCCTGGCTCGTGGCCTGCGCCGGCGCGAAGGCGGTGTAGAGGGACCCGCTGATCAGCAGCCCGAGCAGCAGCACGGCGAGGCCAGCAAGTGGTCCCCGGCGATGCCGGGAGAGACGACCAGCGGTTCGGTTGAGCACGCGCACGTTGAGTCCTTGCCGGTTGCAGGTTCGAGCTGTTACTGGATGACGTAGATGGTGAAGAACAGGCCGATCCACACCACGTCGACGAAGTGCCAGTAGTAGGACACGACGATGGCGGTGACGGCCTGCTCGTGGGTGAAGCGCCTGGCCAGGTAGGTGCGGCCGAGCACGAAGAGGAAGGCGATCAGTCCGCCCGTCACGTGCAGGCCGTGGAACCCGGTGGTCAGGTAGAACATCGAGCCGTAGGCCGAGCTGGGGATGGTGACGCCCTCGTGGATCAGCTCGGAGTACTCGAGTGCCTGGCCGCCGATGAAGATGGCGCCCATGATGTAGGTGAGGATGAACCACTCGCGCAGGCCCCACTTGGCGACGTTGAACAGCGAGCCCGCACGCCCGACCTGGCCGCGCTCGGCGGCGAAGACGCCCCACTGGCAGGCGAACGAGGAGGCCACGAGGATCGCGGTGTTGGCCGTGGAGAACGGCACGTTGAGCTTGTCGGTCTCCTGCGCCCAGAGGTCCGGGCTGACGGCGCGGATGGTGAAGTAGGCAGCGAAGAGCGCCGCGAAGAACATCAGCTCGCTGGAGAGCCAGATGATCGTGCCCACGCTGACCATGCTGGGTCGGTCGTGGTGCCCATGGAGCCGGGATGCCGGAATCGTCGCTGTTGCTGTCGCCACTCGGACATTATGGCTGTTCGATCCCGCGGAGGGCACCCCGACCCCCTGTGCAACGGGGTCATAAAGTTCACACTGTGTTGCCCGCCCTCTCGACCCTCCTGTCAGTCGATCCCGAGGTCCTCCCGCGATTCACCCTCGGGCGGCTCTTCACCGACTGGGGGATCGACCCGATCCCCTTCGTGGTGACCGTCTGGGCCGGGGGCCTGTACGTCCTCGGGGTGGTCGTCCTGCGCCGTCGAGGGGACCGCTGGCCGGTCGGTCGGACCCTGTCCTTCGTCGGTCTCGGGATGGGCTCCTTCTTCTTCGCGACATCCTCCGGGCTGGGGCGCTACGACACCACCTTGCTGAGCGTGCACATGGTCCAGCACATGCTGCTGTCGATGGTGGTGCCGCTCGCCCTGGCCCTCGGCGCACCGGTCACCCTGGCCCTGCGCACGCTCACGCCCGCTCCGCGCCGGTGGCTGCTCGCCGTGCTGCACTCGCGGGTCGCCACGGTGCTCGCCTTCCCCCCGCTGACCTTCGCCCTCTACGTCGCCTCGCCGTGGGCGCTCTACTTCAGCGGGTGGTACGACGCCAGCCTGGCGTCGCCGTTCGTCCACCAGATGATGCACGTCCACCTGGTGCTGGTCGGCACGCTCTTCTTCTGGCCCCTGATGGGGATCGACCCGGTGCCGGGACGCGTGAGCCACCCGTTCCGGGTGCTGCTGACGCTCATGACGCTGCCGTTCCACGCCTTCCTCGGCGTCACGATCATGGGCCAGACGACGATCATCGGGGCCGAGCACTACGCAGCGCTGCGGGAAGGCCCGATGGGTGCCTGGCTACCCCCGATGCTCGAGGACCAGCACCTCGCCGGAGGGATCCTCTGGGCCACCGGCGACCTGATCGGCGTGCTCTTCTTCGCGGTCCTCTTCACCCAGTGGGTGCGCTCGTCGATGAAGGAGGCGGCGCGCGAGGACCGCCGCCTCGACCTCGCCGAGCGCCGGTCCTCCTCGGTGGTCGAGTAGCCGCCCCTTCCGTGGTCGAGCAGACCGCGAGGAACGAGCGGGTGTATCGAGACCCGGGCCCGGACACCGTTACGATGCCCACGTGTCTGATGCCCCCGCCGCCCGCCCCGTCAAGGTCCTCGTCTACAGCGACGACGTCAACACGCGGCAGCAGGTGATCCTCGCCCTCGGCCGCCGCCCGCACCCGGACCTGCCCGAGTTCGAGTACGTCGAGGTCGCCACCGAGCCGGTGGTCCTGCAGAACATGGACTCCGGCACCATCTCGCTCGCCATCCTGGACGGCGAAGCGGTCCCCGCCGGCGGCATGGGCATCGCCAAGCAGCTCAAGGACGAGATCTACGAGTGCCCGCCCGTCGTGGTCCTCACAGGTCGTCCGCAGGACGCGTGGCTGGCCACCTGGTCGCGGGCCGAGGCTGCCGTGCCGCACCCGATCGACCCGATCCAGCTCGCCGAGGCCGTCATCGGCCTGATGCGCCCGTCGGTCCCGGCCACCTCCTGACACCCACCGCGTACGTCGAACGCGGGCCACTAGCCTGAGGCCATGTCCCACACCTGGCCCGATGTCCTCTCCACGCTGGTCGCCGGTCGCGACCTGACGACCGAGCAGACGCGATGGGCCATGGACGAGGTCTTCGCCGGGGCGGCGACGCCCGTCCAGCTCGCCGGTTTCGTCGTGGCGCTGCGCGCCAAGGGCGAGACGGTCGAGGAGGTGTCGGGCATCGCGGCCGCCATGCTCGCCGCCGCCAACCCGATCTCGGTGCCTGGCCGGCTCCTCGACGTCGTCGGCACGGGTGGTGACCGCTCGATGTCGGTGAACATCTCCACGATGTCGGCGATCGTTGCCGCCGGCGCGGGTGCCCGGGTGGTCAAGCACGGCAACCGCTCCGCCTCGTCGCAGTCCGGATCGGCCGACGTCCTCGAGGCGCTCGGCATCCGCCTCGACCTGACCCCGGCCCGCGTGGCGGAGGTCGCCGAGGAAGCCGGCATCACGTTCTGCTTCTCCGCCGCGTTCCACCCCGCGATGCGGCACGCCGCCGTCCCGCGCCGCGAGCTCGGCATCGCGACGACGTTCAACATCCTCGGTCCGCTGACCAACCCGGCTCGCCCGCAGGCCCAGGCCATCGGCTGCGCCGACAAGCGCATGGCGCCCGTGATGGCCGGCGTGCTCGCCGAGCGTGGCGTCGATGCCTGGGTGTTCCGCGGTGACGACGGCCTCGACGAGCTCACCACCACGACCACCTCGACCGTGTGGCGCGTGCACGGGGGAGAGGTCGCCGAGCTGACCGTCGACCCCGCCGCGCTGGGCATGGCCCGCGCGACGACCGAGGACCTCCGCGGCGGCGACGCAGCGCACAACGCCGACGTCGTACGCCGGATGCTGGCGGGCGAGCCGGGTCCGGTGCGCGACGCCGTGGTGCTCAACGCCGGTGCTGCGCTTGCGGTCTACGACGCACCCGCCCAGGACGTCCCCGACGCCCTCGCGGCCGGGGTCGCCAAGGCGGCAGAGGCGATCGACTCGGGTGCCGCACAGGCGACGCTCGAGCAGTGGGTGGCCGCGACCGCGCGCTGAGCGGCGCACCGTCTGCGACACTTCCGTCATGGCGTACGGCGGACAACCCAGCTCGGTGCTGTCCGTCGTCGCGTTCGTCTGTGCGGCCGCGGTGGTGCTGGGCTACGGCCCGATGCTCGGGATCGTCGGCATGGTCTGCGCGGCGCTCGCGATGTCGCGCGGCGAGGGTCTGGCGGGACCGGCAGTGCTGGTCGCGCTCGTCGTCCTCGTGCTGTCGTTCGTGCTGCCGACCGGCATCGCGCTCAACCGGCTCTAGGACCTCGCTCAGGAGGCGGGGAGGGCGACGATGTCCTTCTTGTCCGGCGACTCGGCGTCGACATCGGTGCCGAACTCCTCGAACGAGAACTCCTCCGGCACCTGGTTGTCCTTCGTCTGAGTCATCTTCACGACGCGATGAGGGGAGTCGACCGCGATCCAGAGGGTGCAACGCGTCTTCCCGTCGCGACCCGAGAGCGGGACCGCGCGGACGTCGCCGACCTGCTCGATCGTCCCGACGTCGATCGTGCCGCGATCGGCGTCGTCCACCTCGAAACCGCCCAGCAGCTTGTCGATGTCGCACAGCTTCGCCAGGTCCTTCTTGCCAGCAGCGAACCAGGTGCCGGA
The DNA here is from genome assembly GCA_963708875.1 of uncultured Actinomycetota bacterium. Lineage (GTDB taxonomy): Bacteria > Actinomycetota > Actinomycetes > Propionibacteriales > Nocardioidaceae > Nocardioides. The sequence continues at coordinate 3,728 of CAVPUL010000002.1, read as the reverse complement.
GTAGCGGTCCAGCACCTGGGCCGCCTGCTTCGGCGACGGTGCCTGGGAGCGCCACATGTCGTTGTCCAGCCCGAACCACCTGCCGTCCTCGTTCTGGACGAACTTCACTCCGCCGTCGTCGGTGTCGAAGGTCCCGGCGCAGGTGGTGCCCCGGAGCCTGAAGTCCATCCGAGCCGCACCGAACTCAGCCGTGTTGACGTTGCCGATGATCCGCATCGACGTCACGTCGCGCATGTCGGCGAAGGCATCCTTGGCCATGGCGCGCGGGCTCTGCTGGAGGAACTCCGGGGTGCTCGCCAGGAAGTCCAGCTGCTCGGGCAGGCTTCCGCAGGACGTGAGGAGCAGGGCGGCTGTGGTCGCGGCGGCCGTCCGCCGGATCTGTGCGGTGGTCATGGGACTCCCGTGGTGTGCGTGCACCAATTCGACCAGTCCCACGCCCGAAATGTGCGCGAACCGGGATCTAGAGGGTCAGCACCCAGGAGTCGCCCGTGCGCGTGAAGCCGAGCCGGTCGTAGTAGGCACCGACCATCCCGCGCGGCGTGACCACCTTCCGGATCCCGCGCTGCGTGAGGAGGCCACTGCGACGCCACACGAACTCACCCGGCGAGAAGTCGCGGTATCGCGCCGTGACGAAGTCGAGCAGCACGTGGGCGGTGTCGCCGTCCTCACGCAGCAGCACGACCCCGACCGTCTCGTCGCCCTTCTGGACGAGGAACGCGTCGTGGGTCTCCGACGGGTCGTGCACGAACTCAGGGTTGAACCTGAGGATGTCGGCGCCGTGCACGCGCAGCACGTGTCGCAGGTACTCGTCGGTGGGGGACACCTCGAGCACCTCGTACGCCGTCTCGTCGTGCCGGTCGCGGAGCAGCTGGACGATGAAGTACGCGTTGATGGCCACCAGGACGGCGTTCATGCCGACCATCGGCCAGACCTCGAGCGCAGCGTTGAAGACGATGAGGATCACGCAGGCGATCGCGTTGAGCACGCGGAGGCGCAGGACGCTCGCCTGCAGCAGGGAGTAGACGAGGAGGGCGCTGCCTCCCCAGCCGAGGATGTCGAGCCAGTGGTCAGCGAGCCAGGTCACGGCGGGACACTATCTCCCGCCGTGACCTGGGACCGCATCGCTCAGCGCTTGACGATGAGCCTGATGACCGCCGACTTCGACATGTTGGTCGACGGGTTGCCGACGAACACGACCTTGATCTTGTGACGACCGACCTTGAGCTTCTTGGTCGACAGCTTGGTCGTCATGACGCCCTTGCGGAACGGGTCCATGGTGAACGTCTTGAGCGTCTTCACGCCGTCCTGGATCTTCAGGACGCCCGACGGCGCCGGCACCCCTGGAATGCTGAGGGTGACGCCGACCTTGACGGTCTTGCCGCGCTTGATGGTCGTGGTCGAGAGGGTGGACGACGTGGTCGACTCCATCTTCTCCACGAACACCGAGGGGGCGGTTGCGGACCCGTCGGCGAATCCGCTCTTGGACGCCAGGACGGTCACGGAGATGTCCTTGCCGGCGTCGGCCGGGGTGAGGACGTAGTTCTGGTTCGTGGCCCCGGCGATGGGTGCACCGGTGCGGAGCCACTGGTACGTGAAGGTCGGCCCCGGCTGCGACCACGTCCCCGTGGCGACGGCCACTGACGACCCCGACTTCGGTGTCCCGGTGATCGCCGGCTGGGCAGTGGCCTGCAGCGCACCGCCGGCGGTCGTGCCGATCGCGGTGCTCACGGTCTCACCGTCGGAGAACCCGGACCTCCGCCCGGTGACCCGCAGCGAGATGGCCTTGCCGAAGTCGGCAACCGTCAGCACGTACGTCGTGCCTGTTGCTCCGCTGATGGGCTGGCCGTCACGCAACCACTGGTACGTCATGGCGACATCTGCCTGGTTCCATGACGGCGGCGTGCTGGTCAGCGTCGCTCCGACACCGGTGCCCGACGGGGCCTGGACCCCGGGCGGCGCGGTCGCCAGCAGCCGGGCGTCGACCACGAACGTCGACTGCGCGGATCCCATCGGGTTGTTGTTGGCGTCGAGCGCGGTGACCTTCCAGGGGTAGGTGCCCGTGGTGAAGTTGGTCGTCGTGGCGTACGCCGTGGCGACCGTCTGCGCGGTGGCGGCGAGTCCGCCGCCCGGCGAGCTGACCTCGACGTTGTACTTGACCGCTCCCGGAACGTCGCGCCACGTCAGGACGGGGCCGTTCGGCGGTTGGACGCCCCCGGAGCGGGCGAGGTGATCTCCACCAGGCCGGATCCGACGGTGAACCGGCCGACCGGGTTGCCGGCAGGGTCGACGTTGCCGGCCCAGGACCACGGTCCAGGGTTCCCCTTCGTGTCGACCCGCTGCACCCGCCAGACGTAGGGCTCGCTCGCCACCGGCAGTGGGGCCGGGGGAGCGTAGGCGGCCGTGCGCACGTTGCGTGCGACGACCCGATTCACCTGGGAGAAGGTCGTGTCGTTGTTCTTGTAGACCTCCACCTTGTAGGAGCCGGCGAACGGCTGGGACTTCCACCGCAGCGCGGCGGTGCCGGACACGGTCGCCCCGTTCGCCGGGCTGATCAGCTCGATCCGGGGGCTCGACTTGGTGAGCGTCTTCGTCGCGGACCACGACAGCCGACCCTTGCCCTGGAAGTCACCCGTCGAGTCGATGGCCTGGACGCGCCAGTAGAGCGTCCCCTCGGGGTAGAGCTTGTCGAACGCGGTGTACGTGGCCTGGTCGACGATGCGCTCGTCGACCAGCGTCGACGAGTCGTGCCGAAGGACTCGGTGTCGTCCACCTGGATCCGGTACTGCATGGCGGACTGCGGACGATCCTCGCCGGTCTGCGCCCACTGGATCGAGCGGTTGGTGTCGTAGTAGTCGTTCCAGCTGAAGGTGATCTCGCTCTTGGTCGGGTCCGTGCTCGTCAACCCGTCGACCTTGGGGGAGGTCTTGGTGAACGAGTGCTGGGCGCTGCCGTTGGTGGAGACCGGGCTGTCGGCGCAGTTGTTGACCTTCCGGCACGGGCGGATGAACCAGTAAAGGGCTTCACCGGCCTCGGTGTCCGGGTAGGTCCAGAACCTGTTGTCGAGCGCGGGTGCATACATCGAGTTGGTCGTGGCCGGGATGGCGTTGCTCGGCTCCAACAGGTTCGTGAAGGCCGCGTCGCGGCTGACGTAGACCATGTAGTAGGACGTGTAGGGCTGGGCCTTCCACTTCAGCACGGGCGTCGTCGGGACCACACACGGACCGGTCAGTGGGTTGCACGGTGTCTTCGTCGCGGGGTTGTTGGGATCGAGCTGCCGGCCCCCGATGGCAAGCGCGTGCTGCGACGTCGAGGCGACGTCGGCGATGGTGAACCGCCCTTCGGGCCCGGCGCCGAGGAGGCTCCCGGCAGCGTTGTAGGCGCTGACTTGCCAGTCGTAGGTGCCTGGCAGCATCAGGCGGTCACCGATGTCGGTCATGAGCGGAGTACGACATCGGCTGGTCGAAGAGGTCCTGGCCGCCGACGTGGCCGAACCAGATCTGGCCCGAGTCCATGGCATAGCCGACGTTGACCCGGTAGCGCGCGGCCCCGGGCATGGTCTCCCACGTCAGGGCGGGCGCCGTCTCGTACGGACCGTCGGCGAGGGTCCCGGTGATCGGCTTCAGGTAGTCGGCCGAGACCGCGGGCGCCGCCGGAGCGTTGCCACTCACGTTGAACGAACGGGTGTAGCGCACCGAGTTGATCCCGTCGGCCGTGGTGGCGTACAGCTC
>CAVPUL010000001.1:0-502672 GCA_963708875.1 uncultured Actinomycetota bacterium | reverse complement strand
ACCTGCCACGCCAACAAACCACAAAAAACAACAACCAGCCCACCCCCACAATCAGAAGGCAGACCAGCATCACACAAAACGGTGCGACCCAACCCCAAGGAATAGGGAAAAACCAGGCCACACCAAAAATTCGAAACAAGCCGCAACTCAGCAGACCCGTAAGTCCAGCATCATCACACTCATTCGAATTGCTCTATCAACACACACCGCTGACGGGCCACCGACCGTAGCCGTACCCACCATCGAGTGCATCGAAAGATGCTCGCGTCCACTATGCAGATCTCAAACAACAACCCCACCAACCCCCACCACCACCGGCCCCAACCAACAGGGCACACAGATGACAGCAGGCAAAGGGAGGACCAGAAGCCTCAACCAGAACGGCTGATTCTTCAGGACCCAACAGTGTGCTTGACCCCACCCCCACCAACGTGAGGCATGAGAGAACCACAGCCGAAACCCAACCCTTGCGGGCCAGAAGCTGTGATGTCGACGATTCCACTAGTGAGACACCACCATGCGTCCCTCCACTCCACGACTCACGTCGCAGCGACCATCCGGCCAGGAAGAGATCGGGGTGTGTGCTCCTTAGAAAGGAGGTGATCCAGCCGCACCTTCCGGTACGGCTACCTTGTTACGACTTCGTCCCAATCGCCAGCCCCACCTTCGACAGCTCCCTCCGTAAACGGTTGGGCCACTGGCTTCGGGTGTTGCCGACTTTCGTGACGTGACGGGCGGTGTGTACAAGGCCCGGGAACGTATTCACCGCAGCGTTGCTGATCTGCGATTACTAGCGACTCCGACTTCATGGGGTCGAGTTGCAGACCCCAATCCGAACTGAGACCGGCTTTTTGGGATTCGCTCCCCCTTACGGGATCGCAGCCCTTTGTACCGGCCATTGTAGCATGCGTGAAGCCCTGGACATAAGGGGCATGATGACTTGACGTCATCCCCACCTTCCTCCGAGTTGACCCCGGCAGTCTCCTATGAGTCCCCACCATTACGTGCTGGCAACATAGAACGAGGGTTGCGCTCGTTGCGGGACTTAACCCAACATCTCACGACACGAGCTGACGACAGCCATGCACCACCTGTACACCCCCAAAAGAAGCCCCATCTCTGGAGCGGCAGGGTGTATGTCAAACCCAGGTAAGGTTCTTCGCGTTGCATCGAATTAATCCGCATGCTCCGCCGCTTGTGCGGGCCCCCGTCAATTCCTTTGAGTTTTAGCCTTGCGGCCGTACTCCCCAGGCGGGGCGCTTAATGCGTTAGCTGCGGCACGGAATCCGTGGAATGGACCCCACACCTAGCGCCCAACGTTTACGGTGTGGACTACCAGGGTATCTAATCCTGTTCGCTCCCCACACTTTCGCTCCTCAGCGTCAGGTCATGCCCAGAGAACCGCCTTCGCCACCGGTGTTCCTCCTGATATCTGCGCATTTCACCGCTACACCAGGAATTCCGTTCTCCCCTGCATACCTCTAGTCTGCCCGTATCGAAAGCAAGCCAGGTGTTAAGCACCTGGTTTTCACTCCCGACGCGACAAACCGCCTACGAGCCCTTTACGCCCAATAATTCCGGACAACGCTCGCACCCTACGTATTACCGCGGCTGCTGGCACGTAGTTGGCCGGTGCTTCTTTAGTAGGTACCGTCACTTGCGCTTCGTCCCTACCGAAAGAGGTTTACAACCCGAAGGCCGTCATCCCTCACGCGGCGTTGCTGGATCAGGCTTCCGCCCATTGTCCAATATTCCCCACTGCTGCCTCCCGTAGGAGTCTGGGCCGTGTCTCAGTCCCAGTGTGACCGGTCACCCTCTCAGGCCGGCTACCCGTCGAAGCCATGGTGAGCCATTACCTCACCATCAAGCTGATAGGCCGCGAGCACATCCCTGGCCGAAAAACTTTCCACAACCATCTCATGCGAGAAGCTGTCGTATCCGGTATTAATCACCGTTTCCGGTGGCTATCCCAAAGCCAGGGGCAGATTACTCACGTGTTACTCACCCGTTCGCCGCTCGAGTACCACCGAAGTGGCCTTTCCGCTCGACTTGCATGTGTTAAGCACGCCGCCAGCGTTCGTCCTGAGCCAGGATCAAACTCTCCATCGAAAATTAACCGCCACCCAACCAACCCAAAAAGCCAGCCGTGCGACAGACAATCAATAAGAGCCACATCCCCTGACAAAAAACGACACCGACAAAAAATATTGTCAGAATCATTGTCAAAGAAACCGCGACACCACAACAACCAACCCCACAAAGAGGCCAGCCACCATGACGTCAACGGGGCAAAACAAACTAATTCGTCGACTAATCAAACACACTGTTGAGTTCTCAAGTATCAGACGCACCCACATCGTGATCCGGTGCGGATCTCGGTTGCGTGGGGCAACTGGTGAAACGTAGCGAGCGACTTTCTGCCGTGGCAAATCCTCGGCTGTTTCGCTCTGACCCGGTGGTGTCACCGTGACCGGTGACCGCTTCGGGTTGTCCTGCCCGGGGCCGGGAACCCGACCTGACCGGTCTTGTTCCCCGCCGCTCCCTGGCGACAGACAGAACATTAGACGGAGCCCTGTGAACGTGCAAATCGAACCGGTGTGACCGCGGGCACACTGACGTTTCTGCAGGTCAGCGCCCTGTTGTGACGCGTGGGGCGATGTGCGGGGCGTGTCGGAACCCCGGCACGAGCAGCCGGCGGGCCGCTCGTCAGGCCACTTCGACGCCCGCGAACTTCTTCTTCCCGCGGCGCAGCACGAGCCACGAGCCGGCGACCAGGTCCGCCTCGGTCGGTCGGAGCTCGGGATCCTCGACGCGCACGTTGTTGAGGTAGGCCCCGCCCTCGGCGACCGTGCGGCGCGCGTCGCTCTTGCTCGTGACCAGGCCAGCGGTCACCAGGAGGTCGAGGATGCCGGGCAGCTCGCCCGCCGGGATCGACGTACCTCCAGCTTCGCGCAGCGCCGAGGCCAGGGTCTCGGGCTTGATCGAGGACAGGTCTCCCCCACCGAACAGCGCGGACGCCGCGGCCTTGGCCTGCTCGACCTCGTGCTCCCCGTGCACGAGCGCGGTCACCTCGTCGGCCAGGCGCTTCTGCCCGGCACGCAGGAACGGCTTCTCGGCTGTCTGCTGCTCCAGGTCCTCGATCTCCTCGCGGGTGAGGAAGGTGAAGATCCGCAGCAGCTCGCCGATCTGGGAGTCCTCGACGTTGAGCCAGAACTGGTGGAAGGCGTAGGGCGACATCATCTCGGCGTCGAGCCACACCGCGCCGCCCTCGGTCTTGCCGTACTTCGTGCCGTCACTCTTGGTGATCAGCGGCGTGGCGAACGCGAAGACGCTCTCCCCCGTCACACGTCGGACGAGCTCGGCACCGCCCGTGAGGTTGCCCCACTGGTCGGACCCACCGAACTGGAGCACGACGCCGTGCTCGCGGAAGAGGTTGAGGTAGTCCATCGACTGGAGCAGGACGTAGGAGAACTCGGTGTAGCTGATGCCCGACTCGAGACGACGCTTCACCGTGTCGCGCGCCAGCATCCGGTTGACCGGGAAGTGCTTGCCGATGTCGCGCAGGAAGTCGATGGTCGACAGCGAGGCGGTCCAGTCGTAGTTGTTCACCGTCGTCGCGGCGTTGGCGCCCTCGAAGGTGACGAAGCGGGAGACCTGCTCGCGCACGCGCTCGGTCCACTCCTTCACCGTGTCCAGGGAGTTGAGGGTCCGCTCGCCGGAGTCGCGCGGATCGCCGATCATCCCTGTGGCGCCACCGACCAGGATGTACGGCGTGTGGCCGGCGTCCTGGAGGCGACGAGCGGTGACCAGCTGGACCAGGTTGCCCATGTGGAGGCTCGGCGCCGTCGGGTCGAAGCCCACGTAGAACTTGACGCTCCCCTCGCCCAGCGCCGCGCGGAGCGCGTCGCGGTCGGTGGAGTGGGCGACGAGGCCGCGCCACTCCAGCTCGTCGAGGACATTCGGGGTCGTCACGTGGATTCCTTCGGGTGGGGCCGGTCTGGTGGTCGGCCACTAGCCTAGGGCGAGCAAGCGGGAAGGACGGCACGTGATCGCAGGCAGGTACAGGCTCGAACGGGAGATCGGGCGCGGTGGCTCCGGGACGGTGCACCTCGCGGTCGATGAGGTGCTCGGCCGACGGGTGGCGATCAAGCGCATCGGCATGATCCCGGGGTCGGACGACGTCGAGCGCGAGCGCGCCGAGCGCGAGGCCCGCCTCGCGGCCGCTCTCAACCACCCGCACGTGGTCTCCGTCTTCGACCTCGTCGACGAGGCCGACGTCCGCTGGCTGGTGATGGAGTACGTCGACGGCACGACGCTCGGCCAGCGGGTCCGCGCCAACGGTCCGCTCGACGCGGCCGAGGCCGCCACGTTGCTCGGCCAGACCGCCGATGCCCTCGTGGAGGCGCACAGCAACGGGATCGTCCACCGTGACGTGAAGCCCAGCAACATCCTGATCGCCGACGGCTCGGCCAAGCTCAACGACTTCGGCATCGCCCGCTCCGCGGACGACGCCTCCCTCACCCAGACAGGGTTGGTGACCGGATCGCCCGCCTACCTCGCGCCGGAGGTGGCGTCCGGCTCGTCCGCGACGCCCGCCAGCGACGTGTGGTCGCTCGGAGCGACGCTCTACCACGCCGTCACGGGCAAGCCGCCCTACGACGTGGGCGACAACCTGATCGGCGCGCTCTACAAGATCGTCCACGAGGACCCTCCGCGCCTGCCCCAGGACCACCCGATGGCCGGCCTGCTGACGGTGATGCTGACGCACGACCCGGACGAGCGGTGGTCGATGCAGCGGGTGCGCGACGAGCTCGCCAGGATCTCCCGCGGCGAGCACTCCTCGATCAACGGTGCGGCGGCCGCGCCACCCACCCGGCAACCCGACCGGGAGCGGACCGGCGTCATGCCCACCGCACGGCCGGCACCCGTCCCGCAGGCAGCACGACCTCCGCGACGGCACTGGGGCTGGATCGCCGTCGCCGCGGTGGCGGCCGTCGCGGCAATCGCCGCGGCGTACGTCTGGGCCGGGCGCGGCACCCCCGAGGCCGCTCCGGACGACCAGGGCTCACCCCGGGCGACCGCGACCGCCGAGTCCAGCAGCGCTACGGACGCGGCCTCCACCCCACCCTCCGCCGAGGAGATCAAGCAGCAGATGGACGGGTTCATCACGTCCTACCTGGCGACCGTGACGAGCGACCCGCGTGCCGCGTTCAAGCAGCTGACGCCCGGGTTCCAGAAGTCCAGCGGCGGCTATGGCGGCTACATCGGTTGGTGGAGCAAGGTGCAGTCGGCCGAGCTGACGAGCCTCGACAGCAACCCGTCCGACAGCACCGTCTCCTACACGGTGAACTACCAGATGAAGGCGGGCGGCACGAGCCAGTCACGGGTGCGCCTCCAGCTCCAGCGCGACGGCGACAGCTACCTGATCGAGGGCGAGGGCTGATCGGCCTGGTCGCCCGGGTCGTTGCGCTGCACCCACAGAGCTGCCTGCGTGCGGTCGGCGACGCCGATGCGCTGGTAGGCGGAGGTCAGGTGGGCCTTCACCGTGCGCTCGGTGATGCCGAGCCGCGCGGCGATCTGCTTGTTGAGCAGGCCCTCGACGACGAGCCGCAGGACCTGGGCCTCGCGCGGGGAGAGGGCGGCCGACTCGACCGTCGTCGACGGCTGCTTGCCCGACCCCGCGGCCCTCGACAGGAGTCGGCGAGCGGCACGGGGATCGAGGGGCGACTCGCCGCGGGCCACGGCACGGATGCCGTCGAGCAGGGCCTCGGGCTCGGCGTCCTTGAGCAGGTAGCCGACTGCTCCCGCCTCGATCGCTGCGTCGATCCGCGCATGGTCGGAGAACGAGGTCAGCACCAACACCTCGGTGCCGGTCTGTGCCGCCACGATGGCGCGCGTGGCCTCGACACCGTCGAGCACCGGCATCTGGAGGTCCATCACCGCCACGTCGGGACGGTGCTCGCGGACCAGTGCGACCGCCTCGCGGCCGTCCCGGGCGACGCCGACCACCTCGAGGTCGTCGGTCGACTCGAGCAGGCCGGCGAGCCCGCTCCGGACGACGGCATGGTCGTCGGCCAGCACCACGCGGATCATGTGATCGGGACCTCCACCCTGACGATCGTGCCCGACCCGGGGGCGGACTCCACCTCCATGGTGCCGCCGTGCTCGCGTACGAGGCTCTCGGCAGCGCGCAGGCCGAAGTGAGCGTCGCCGGCGGTGGCGCCGGGATCGAACCCCACACCGTCGTCGACGACCTCCAGGACCAGCTCGTCCGCCTCGCGCCGGACGGTCAGGGACATCCTCGTGGCGCGGGCGTGACGGGCGACGTTGCGCACGGATTCCTGCGCGAGCCGCCACACCAGGGCGACGGTCGCGGCGGAGGCCTCGTCGTCACCGCTGACGTCCACGTCGACGCGTACGCCGGCGCCCGCGAGCGGCGCCACCAGGTCCTGAACGGCCGCTGCCAGCCCCGCGGTGTGCAGGTCGGGCGGGTAGATCTCGACGAGCAGTGACCGGAGGGCGCGCATGCTCACCCGCAACGAGCGACCCACGTCCTCGAGGTCGGCGGACAGCGGCGCGGGGCTGCGCGTGGCGAGGGTCGACAGCGCCATCGAGGAGCCGGCCAGGTCCTGGACCACACCGTCGTGCAGGTCGCGGGCGATGCGGAGCCGTTCGTCGTCGGAGGCGCGTACGGCCGCTTCGAGCAGGCGCTCACGCTCGCGCGCCGCCCGCGACAACCGGCGGTTGAGGAGAAGCATCAGCGGTGTCGTCAGCAGCACGAGGGCGGCGAGGGCGCCGATGGTGATCGGCAGGAAGCGGTCGAGCACCGCCGCGCGCTGCTTGCCGAGCTCGTCGGCGGTGAAGTAGGCCTCGAAGAGGAGCGGCTCCTGCTCGGGCGACCGGACCCGCGTGTAGACCTCGAGCAGGTCGCCACCGAGCGCACGGTCGTAGCGGTTCTCGGGCCGGGTCAGGTCCGAGAGCTCGGCGTCGGTGCCGCCGTTGGCGATGACGTCCAGCTCGTCGTCACCGAGCGGGTACACCGCACCGATCAGCTCCGTGCGGTCGCTGTAGAGGATGGTGCCGTCGGCCGACCAGATCTTGATCCGGCGTACGTCGCCCACGAGCAGGCGGTCCAGCACGGTGCGGTCGAGCTTGTCGATGGCGGCCGCGTCGCCGCTGACCAGGCCCTCTGGGATCGCGGGCTGCGCCACGGAGCGGCCGAGCACCTGGGTGAGGGCACGCGCGTCCGCGACGGCCTCCTCGTCGGCGGCCTGCCGGCTGAGCGCACTGGTCACCACGACGACGACCACGAGGGTGACGAATCCCGCGGCCAGGAACTGCGCCACGGGATTCGTCAGCCAACGCATGTGGGTCCACCTCCGGCTCAGGCGAGGTCAGTAGTTGACCACACCGCGGCACACCTGACCGTCGCGCACGGCCGTGAAGGCGACGGCATCCGCGCCGGCGAGGTTGACGATCCGGCGCTCGACCTCGAACGAGCCGCTGCGACCCGTCGTCGTACCCGTGCCGCGGTCGCTCACCGAGCCGTTGTGCCGCAGCGTCCAGCGCCACTGCTGGCCGGAGGCGTTGCTGTCGATCTCGCCCTCGACCTCGAGGCGGCCGTCGTCGGTCTTCACCTTGAGCTTCCAGTCGGCGGTGCCGCTGCAGCTGCCCGTGGTGATGACGCGGTCGTCGCCTCCGCCCGAGCGGGTGCCGCCACTGCGGCCGCCGTGGTCGTCGCCGGCGGGGTCGTCGTCGCCACCGCTGCGCATCGACACGGAGCCGTGGTGGGCGGACGCAGCGGGGACGGTCGCGGCGAGGGCGCCGACGGACAAGGCCGCGAGGGTGGCGCCGAGGGCGATCGAGCGTCCGAGGCGGGTGGTCACGTTATGTATGGTCATGGGTCCTCCTGGGTAGGTAGGACCAGCCTCGTCGCACCGTGCCGTCGCCGACAGATGTCCGATGGTGCTAGGACCCCCTCAGGTCCCAACGGGTGTGAGAGCGCGCGGATCTCCTCGTTACCGTGGGACCGTTTCCAGCGAAAGGGGCGCGAGTGATCGCCGGCAGGTACACCCTCCAACGGGAGATCGGACGCGGGGGCGCCGGCATCGTGCACCTCGCCCATGACGAGGTGCTCGGGCGGACGGTCGCCATCAAGCGCATCGGTCTGCTGCCCGGGACGACCGGGCAGGACGTCGAGCGCGCCGAGCGGGAGGCGCGGATCGCCGCAGGGGTCAGCCACCCGCACGTCGTGTCGATCTTCGACCTCGTCAAGGACGTCGACTGCTACTGGCTCGTCATGGAGCACGTGAAGGGACGCACACTGGCAGAGATCGTCAAGGCAGAGGGCGCGTTGCCCCCGGCCCGCGCGGCGAAGATCCTCGCGCAGGCGGCGGACGCGCTCGTCCAGGCCACCAAGGCGGGCATCGTCCACCGCGACGTCAAGCCGAGCAACATCCTCCTCAGCGACGACGACCACGCCAAGCTCGGTGACTTCGGCATCGCCCGCGGCGCCAGCGACTCCGCGCTCACGGTGACGGGCGAGGTCACCGGCTCGCCGGCGTACCTCGCCCCCGAGGTCGCGTCCGGCTCGCCCGCGACGGCTGCGAGCGACGTCTGGTCCCTGGGCGCCAGCCTCTACCACGCCGTCATCGGTCGCACGCCGTACGACGTGTCCGGCAACGTCATGGGCGGGATGTACCGGATCGTCCACGACCAACCGCCGAGGCTGCCCGAGGGCCATCCCCTCGCCGGCGTGCTGGCCCGGACGATGGTGAAGGATCCCGAGCAGAGGTGGTCGGCCGAGCGGGTCCGCGATGAGCTGCGCCGGGTCGCCGCGGGTGCGGCCATGACCGGGGTGGACACGACCACGGCTCCCCTCCCCCAGGCAGCCGCGGCCGAGGCCGACACCCCCACCTCGACGATGGACGCGGTCGCCCCCGTCGTCGCGGCCGCGCCCGCCGCGGCCGCAACGTCCACCCCGGCCGCCACGTCCACCCCGGCCGCCACGCCCGCGCCTGCGGCCCCGCCCGCACCTGCTGCCCCGCAGACGCCGGCGCGACGTACGCCCTGGGGCTGGATCGCAGCGGCTCTCGTGCTGCTGCTGGTCGGTCTCGGCACCTATCTCCTGTGGCCGGGCGACGGCGAGCAGCCCGCCGGCACCGCGGCACAGACCGAGCAGTCGGACAAGCCGACGGCGAAGCCCTCAGCCTCCGATGAGCCGACGACGGATCCGTCCGAGAGCGCGACCGAGGAGCCGAGCTCCGAGCCGAGCGCCGAGCCGAGCGCCCCGGCGGGCAAGACCCGGGCCGAGGTGCGGGCCTTCGTCGAGGACTACTTCTCCCTGGTGACCTCCGACCCGCGGCAGTCCTACGTGATGCTCACGCCGGAGTTCCAGGCCGCGAGCGGCGGCTACGAGCGCTACTCGGGATTCTGGAGCACGATCAGCTCGGCACGGCCCTACGACATCGAGGTCGATCCCGAGGCGTTGACCGCGTCGTACACGATCGACTACGTGAAGACCTCCGGCGACACCACGACGCAGCAGGTGCAGCTGCAGCTCGCGAAGGATGGCGACCGCTACCTGATCGCCGGCGAGGGCTGAGCGACCGGTCTCACGATGACCGGATGGGGCGAGTCCGACGCGCCTCACGCTCGCCGGGTGATGTCCTCCGCCCGGTCGCAGGACCATGCTGGCTTCGACTGGGGGTCCAGACCTACCCCCCGAGAGCGAGGAGTGCGTGATGACGGCCTTCACAGTGTGGAAGTTCGAAGACCCCGGGGGCGCGGAGCACGCGGCCTCGACCCTCAAGAGAGCCGAGGACGACGGTCTGGTCAAGATCGTCGACCACGCGGTGATGACCTGGCCGGCGGGTGCGGACAAGCCCGAGACCCATCACTCGCACGACGACCCGAAGCGCGGTGCAGCGTGGGGTGCGCTCTGGGGAATCCTCGGGGGCGCTCTCTTCGCGATCCCCGTCGTCGGCGGCGTGGTGGGCCTTGCTCTCGGCGCCCTGGCCAAGTCGACCGAAGGCGCCGGCATCACCAAGGAGGACCTTGCCCGCATCCGCACCGAGATAGTTGAGGGAACGTCTGCGCTGTTCGTGGTGACCGAGGACGGCAATCTCGACCGTCTGGGTGAACGCTTCCGCGGCTCCGACCAGAAGCTGATCACCACCAATCTCACGGATGCCGAGCGCGAGATGCTTCTGGAGACCTTCGGCGGGTCCTGAGCCACCGTGAACCACCAGATGGGCGGGGCCGCTCACCTGAAGGAACGACCCCGCGCTGTCATGACGCACGAACTCACCCGTATCGGATGAGGCGGTCGAAGCCGGCCACGTTGGAGGGTGCAACCCCCACCTCAAGGAGTTCCGTATGTCCGACAAGACCAGCACCCCCGACCCAGATGGGAGCGCCGCCGTGATCACCGACGGCGCCTACACCCTCCTGGTGGCGGACTTCAGTGACTCGAGCAAGGCGCGGGAGGCCTACGACGCCCTCAAGGCTGTCGAGGACGGCCGTAGCCTCGAGATCGAGGGTGTCATCGTGGTGAGCCGCTCCGCGGACGGCAAGCTGGACGTCGAGAAGGCGACCGACCACAGCACGAAGTCCGGCCTCAAGTGGGGCGTCGTCGGTGGCATCGCGCTCGGCGTCATCTTTCCACCGTCGATCCTCGGCAGCGCCGCGGTGGCGGGCTCCGCCGGCGCCCTCGCTGGCAAGCTGCGTCAGCGCCATCACCACGGCGCGCTCGAGCAGCAGCTCGAGAACGCGATCCCGCCCGGGCACTCGGGTCTGATCGCGCTGGTCTCCGATCCCGGCGCAGTCAGGATCCGCCAGGCGCTCGAGCTCGCCGACGCCATCGTGGAGTCGGCGATCGACAAGGTCGAGGCCGACGACATCAAGGCAGCAGCCAAGGAAGCCCAGGAGTCGGACGACTGAGCGGGGAGCCGGCGCGAATCCTCAGTGGGGCGGGTGGGGCTCGAACCCACGACCCAAGGATTATGAGTCCTCTGCTCTGACCGACTGAGCTACCGCCCCTCGGGGCGCACCTTATCGGGGTGTGGGGCCGGGCTCAGATCGACGTCTCCATCTCGTACATGTGCTCGACCACCCGGAACCCGAGCGCGGTGTTGGTGTGGTGCATGGCCGCGTTGGTCGGCGCCGTCCACGTGTGGACGACGCTGTGACGTCGTCGGGGAGGTCGGCGTAGTTGACCGACTTGAGGGCGGCCCCGAGCCGGTGACCGCGGTGGTCGGGCATGACGAGGGTGTCGTCCTGCCAGCCGTGGTCCGCGCCGTGCGGGACGAACAGCAGCGAGTAGCCGCCGAAGGCGCCGTCGGCCCGACGGCGGGCGGCCGCGACGCGGACGTCGTACGACCTCATCAACCGCTGCTCCGAGGAGGCGAGCCGGGCGTCGTCCATCACGGCCGGCTCGAGGTCGAGCTCGCCGGTGGGGACGTCCGCGTTCATCTGGTTGCGCATCTCGAGGTAGGCGGCGCGGTGCTCGTCGGGGCAGCGACCACGCCACGTGACGACGTCGTACGCCGGGTCCACGCCAGCCGGTGGAACCGGCAGGTCGAGCAGCAGGTGGTCCTCCCGGTGCTTCTCGACCGCACCGATCGCCGCCGCGAACAGCATGCCGGGGCCGCCGTCGACAGGCGCGACCGAGACCTCCCCTCCGACCCGCGTGCGCCCCGCTGCCCTGGCCTCCTCGACGACCGCCTGCCACAGCAGCCGGCCGATCCCGCGCCGGCGGTGCTCGGGCACCACGTTGACCTCGGCCCACCCCACGTCGAGGTTCTCGGTGAGCGGGAGCTCGAGCTCGGCCACCCCGACCAGGCCGTCGCCGTCGCGCGCCTCGAGGCGTACCCGGCGCGCGTGCTCGCCCGGCTCGGTCGCGGAGACCTCGAAGGCGTCGAAGGCCTCGAGCAGGGCGTGCGGCCGGTCGGCTCGCGCCGAGCGGTCCATCACCTCGAACCATGCGCGTCGGGCAGCCGGGTCGCAGGCGTCGAGCTCGCTGATGTCCACGTCCGCATCCGACACTGCCGCCGTCCCACGAGCAACCCGATATCGCCTCGAGACGATGCCTCGGCGTGGGACAGTGTGCGTCTCGGGACGGGAGGACGCCTTCGTGGGCAGGAATCGTGGGCAACAAGGTGCAGCGCTGCTGACGCCGTCGCAGCGTCACCTCGTGACGCGGTTCGGCTACGGCGTCGACGCCACGCTGGCCAGGGACGTACGACGTGCTGGTGGCGCGCAGGCGTGGTTCGAGAAGCAGATCACCCGCCCCGGCGCCTTCCCGGACGGCGCAGCCGACGAGGTACGCCGGTGGTGGCCCGACCTGGACCGCAAGCCGTCGGACCTGTGGCAGCGCAACATCCAGGAGGTGCGCGGCGGCTGGGAGGTCATGAACGACTACGGCCGCTGGCTGCTGGTGCGCCGCATCCGCACGCGGCGCCCGGTGCTCGAGAAGATGACCGAGTTCTGGGAGGCGATGCTCCACGTGCCGGTCAGCGGTGACGCGCACTTCACCTGGCGTGCCGACTACGGCGCCACGATCCGGCGGCACGCGCTCGGTCGCTTCGACCAGATGCTCGTCGAGACGACCACCCACCCGGCGATGCTGATCTTCCTGTCGGCGGCGACGTCGACCAAGCGGGCACCGAACGAGAACCTCGGACGCGAGCTCCTCGAGCTGCACACGCTCGGGGCGGGCAACTACAGCGAGGACGACGTCAAGGCGTCGGCCCGCATCCTCACCGGCTGGCACGTGGACCTCTGGGAGTCGTGGGCGGCGTCCTACGTCAAGGAGGACCACGCGACCGGCACGGTCGCCGTGAAGGGCTTCAAGGACAAGAACCGCAAGGGTGATGGCCGGGAGCTGACCAAGGACTACCTGCGCTACCTGGCCCACCACCCCCAGACGGCCCACCACATCTGTGAGCGGCTGGCGACGAAGTTCGTCCGGGACGACCCGCCGCAGGCCTTGGTCAACCGGCTGGCGAAGGTCTACCTGAAGAACGACACCGAGATCGTCCCGGTGCTGCGTGCCCTCGTCGCGAGCAAGGAGTTCCGCAGGTCCGCCGGCGCAAAGCTGCGCGACCCGAGCGAGGACGTGGTGGCGACCTACCGCGCGCTCGGAGTCGAGGTCGAGCGTCCGACCCGCGACGACTCCGGGGCGATCGCGATGCTCTGGCAGGCATCCGGGCTGGGACTGTCACCCCACGCCTGGCCGCGGCCCGACGGGTCGCCCGTGCGCGACGACATCTGGGCCTCCCCGTCACGGGCACTCGGCTCGATGAGCATGCACTGGGGCATGGCGGGCGGGTGGTGGCCCACGGCCGACCTGCGCTACCGCACACCGAGCGCGTGGGTGCCGGCCAAGAAGGCGATCCGCTTCAAGGACCTCGTCGACGCGGTCAGCCGCGACCTGCTCCACAAGCCCGCGTCGAAGAACCTCCTCGAGACCGCGTGCCTGGCCACCGGCTGCCGGGCCAAGGAGAAGATCGACCGCGATCACGGCCTCTACCAGTGGGGCTTCGCGCGGCTGCTCGCTGCCGTCCTCGACTCCCCCGACCACCTGGCGTGCTGACATGACATCCCACGACACTCCCCCGAGCCGCTCCGCCTCCTGCGGCTGCCCCGACTACGACGAGGCACGCCTCGCGCTGAGTCGTCGTGCGCTGCTCGGCACCGCGCTCGCCGGCGGTGCGCTCGCGTTCGGCCCGGGACTCAGCGGCGCCGGCCCGAGGGCGTACGCCGTCACCGGCCGCACCGCCCACCGGCTGGCGTCACCGCTCGGCTCGGTCCTGGTCGTGCTGTCGCTGCGCGGAGCGGCCGACGGCCTCTCGCTCGTCGTGCCACACGGCGACCCTGCCTACTACGCCGCCCGCCCGCGGATCGGCGTACCGCGCACGGCGCTGCTGGCACCGGACGCGATGTTCGGCCTGCACCCGTCGTTGGCGCCGCTCCTGCCGATGTGGAACGCCGGCACCTTGGCTGCCGTGCACGCCACCGGCATGGCGACGCCCAACCGCTCGCACTTCGCGGCGATGGAGGCCATCGAGGACGCGGCGCCCGGCTCCACCGAGCGCAACGGCTGGCTCAACCGTCTGCTCGGAGACCTGCCCGGCACCTCGCCGCTGCAGGGCACCGCGATGGGCAACCAGGTGCCGACCTCGCTCTTCGGCGCGAACCCCGCGTTCGTCGTCGACGGCGTCGACAGCGCCGAGGTCGCCGGGACCGACGACGACGGCCGACGGCTGCTCGCGCTCCAGCACGCGTGGAAGGGCGGCGGCCGGATGGGCCAGGCTGTCCGCGACGCGATCTCCGGAGCCCAGACCTTCGGCGCGGCCCGTGACCTGCCCGGCTCCGCGTCCGCCACGACGCCCTATCCGGGCACCGACCTGGGCAAGGCGATGTCCGACGTGTCCCGGGTCGTGCGCTCCGGTGTCGGCGCCGAGGTGATCACGGTGGACCAGGGCGACTGGGACATGCACACCGACCTCGGCACGGTCGAGTGGGGCGACATGAAGCGCAACGCCGGCGACCTGGCCGGATCGATCGCCGCCTTCTTCGCCGACCTCGGCCCCTTCGCCGATCGCGTCACCCTCGTGACGCTCAGCGAGTTCGGCCGCCGGGTCAAGGAGAACGACAACTACGGCACCGACCACGGCTTCGGCAACGTCATGTTCGTCGCCGGCGCCGGCGTGAAGGGCGGGCACTACTACGGCTCGTGGCCGGGGCTCACCGACTCCCTCGACGCCGACCTGCTCGTCACCACCGACTACCGCAGCGTGCTCACGGAGGTCGTGACCCGTCGCTTCGGGGTCTCGGTCGGCCAGGTCTTCCCGGGCTTCACGCCGACAGCCGTCGGGGTCATGGCCTGAGCCGACGGGACGCGGGTCAGACCACCTGCACCGGGTGGCGTACGACGGCGTCGAAGAAGTAGCCCTGCGTGTTGAACGCCGCCTCGAACGGCTGCGTACGACCCTGGTCGTCCGTGGCGCGGGCGAGGAGCTCGTGCTTGCCGCGGCGCGGGTTGCCCCAACGGACGGACCACTGCGTCCAGCCCTGGTCCTCCCGCGAGCGGCGGTCGAGCACGGCGGGACGCCAGGACTCGCCACCGTCGAGGCTGACGGAGACCTTCGCGATCCGGCCGGCACCGCTCCACGAGCGCCCGGTGAGGGTGACCGGCCGCGATGGCAGGACCTGGTCCCTGGCCAGCTCCCACGCGGAGCGCACCGGGTTGACGGTGAGCGGCGGGGAGTCGGCGGGCCACTGCGGCCCGACCATCCGGTAGAAGGTCGTGTTCCACGGTGAGGTGAGCTGCGTCGTCGACACCTCGAGCGAGCCGAGCCACTTGATGCTCGCGATGCCGACCCAGCCGGGGAGGACCAGTCGCACCGGGTAGCCGTGGTCCGGCAGCAGGTCCTCGCCGTTCATCCCCCAGGCCAGGAGCGCGTCGTCGAGCGCCTTCTCGACCGGGAAGGGGCGGCGGACCCGGCCGTAGTCGGTCCCACCTGAGACGTACGGGTCGTCGAGCCCGGTCGCCTGGATGGACACCGCACCGGGCGAGATCCCGACGGACGCGAGGACGTCGCGCAGGCGTACGCCGCTCCACCGCACGGTGCCGACCGCGCCGAGCGCCCACGCGGTGCCGGAGACCGTCTGCCCCTGCTGCGAGGTGAAGAAGCTGCGGCCGTTGCCGGTGCACTCGATCACGGCCGTGAGGTCGTGGTGCGGCAGGCGCTGCAGGTCGGCGAACGACAGGCTGAGCGCCTCGCCCTCGGTCCGTGACGTGGCCAGCCCGTCGCCGTACACGCGGAGCGCGTAGGTCGAGCGGTCGATCTGCGGGGTGCGGGAGTGGTTGCGCACGAACAGCCGCGACGGCTGCGTGAGGTAGGCCTTC
Organism: uncultured Actinomycetota bacterium; assembly: GCA_963708875.1. Classification (GTDB taxonomy): domain Bacteria; phylum Actinomycetota; class Actinomycetes; order Propionibacteriales; family Nocardioidaceae; genus Nocardioides. The sequence goes on along the minus strand of CAVPUL010000001.1, from coordinate 486,759 downwards.
GGGTCCACCGAGCTCCACAGCATCTCGGCGTTGGTGCCGAAGTCCTTGAAGTAGGCCGGCGGGGTCGGCTTGAGGATGAACGGGGCCGTGGCGGCGGCCGGCACGGCGCGCCACACCGAGGCCGGAGCCAGGGCGGCGCCGCCGACGGCGGCTGCAGCGGTGAGGAAGCCACGACGGGTGGGTGCGTACGAGGTCATGGGACGACCTTATATGAGTAAGTCACCTGTTTCACTACACCACGGGTGGAGTGCCATGCTCGGACCATGACCGACGCGCGCCCCGCTCCCCCGTCCCTCGAACCCCTTCCCGAGGACTGGGAGACCGCGCTGTTCGTGGTCGCGCATCCCGACGACATCGAGTACGGCGGTGCCGCTGCGGTGGCGCGCTGGACCGGCCAGGGCAAGCGCATCGTCTACTGCATGGTGACCAGCGGGGAGGCCGGCATCGACGGCGTGCACCCCGACGAGAGTGGCCCGCTGCGCGAGGGCGAGGAGATCGCCTCGGCCCGCGCAGTGGGCGTCGACGAGGTCGAGTTCCTCAGGCTGCCCGACGGCATCCTGGAGTACGGCGTCGAGCTGCGGCGCGCGATCGCCGCGGTCGTGCGCAAGCACCGACCGGACATCGCGATGACCATCAACTTCCGCGAGACGTTCGGTGGCACCAACCTCAACCAGGCCGACCACATCGCCGTCGGCCGGGCTCTCCTGGACGCCGTCCGCGATGCCGGCAACCGCTGGATCTTCCCCGAGCAGCTGACCGACGGCGTCGAGCCCTGGGGCGGCGTACGAGCCGTGTGGTCGGGCAGCTCGCCGCAGGCCACGCACGCCGTCGACGTCACGGACACCTTCCAGGCAGGGGTCGCGTCGTTGAAGGAGCACAAGGCCTACATCGACGGGCTCGGCTGGGAGGGCTGGGACCCCGAGGAGTTCCTCGACGGCATCCTCCGCGGTGGCGGCCAAGGACTCGGCGTCACCCACGCGGCGACGTTCGAGGTGTTCCCGCTCGGCTGGGGCTGAGACCTAGCGACGCCGACGGCGAGTCGTGCGTTCCTTGCGCACGGACGCGCCTCCGAACCGGGCACCCACCAGTGGCGCAGGGGCCGTCGGTGGCGGGTCGACCGGCTCCGACGCGGTCAGCTCGTCCTGATCGCTGTCGACGTGCGACGTGACGGCCGACAGGTCCTGGTCGGCGAGGATCGCCCGGATCTCGTCGATCATCGCGATGAGGGTGTCGTCGTCGACCGCGGTGGTCGCCACCACGAGGGCGTGCCGGCCGAGCGAGGCGCCGACGAGCGCGCCCTCCTCGAAGCGCAGCCGTACGAACCCGGTGGCGTGCTGGTCCTCCAGCGAGCGCAGGATCGCGAGCATCCGGTTGCCGACCTCGGCCAGCCGGTCGAGATCGAGCTGCCGCTCCCCCTCCGCGCCGATGACCCGCGCGCCGGCGGTGATCACCGAGCTCCACACCACGCCCTCGACCCCAGCCAGTCGGGCGAGGCAGTGGGCGACGGCCGCGGCCGGGTCGATCGCACCCACGACGGTGAAGGTCGGCACGGTGCGCGGCGCCAGCGGGGCGACCACCGCGCGGTAGGTGCCCTCCTCGGCCGGCGTCCAGGTGATGCCGACGATGAGGTGCTCCCGGCCGAAGGCCTCGAGGACCCGCAGGTCACCGGCCCCGACGAGCTCGCCCATCCTCCGGGCCAGGCGCCCGGTGTAGGGCAGCGCAGCGGCCAGTGTTCCGGAGAGACCGTCGTCGCCCACCACCACGCCGTCGGGGCGTACGAGGAACTGGGCCGGCTGGGGCGGGCCGGTGGACGGGTCAGCGGTCATGCGTCCAGCCTGGGGCCGGGCTCGATCCGACGCGGCCGGTGTAACGCACAGTTCACATGCCGCGCCGAAGTGTTACGTCACGGCAATGACGAAGGGCCCGAGGCGTGACGCCCGGATCGCTCCGCTCCTGAGGCTCGTGGCGATCGCAGCGCTGCTGCTGTCAGTTCTGCATGGCCATGGCCACCGTCAGGAGGACCGCCGCATCCTCGACCGCTTCGAGCGAGTGGCGCGAGTCGGGGATGGTCATCAGGTCGCCCGGTGACCCGTTCCACCTGTTGTCCCCCGCGACGAGCGTGACTCGACCGTGAAGGACCTGAAGTGTGGCTTCGCCAGGGTTCTCGTGTTCGTCCAGGTTCGAGCCGGCTCGCAGCGCGATCAGCGTCTGACGGAGGGCGTGCTCGTGACCTCCGTAGATCGTGTGGGCGCTGCGACCGCTCGAAGCAGCAGCGGCGGTCTGCAAGTGGTGACGGACCAGGGCCGTCAGTGATTCCTTCTGCATGGCTCTCCTCGGGGCTTGATGTACGTCGAGTGATGGAGTGTCAGACCGGCGTCGTCGTCGGCTGGTCGAGCAGGAAGCTGGGTGAGGCGATGCGGGCCTCGTCGACCGTCGCCCACCCCGTTGCGCCGAGTGTCACGACGGACACCGGGAAGATGCCCAGGTCCTCCCGCTCCACGTGAGCGTCGAGGTCGTCGAGCAGTGCGGTCACGCGCGTGGCGAAGTCAGCCGCGTCGATGTCGAGGGCCGCGATGGTCGCCGCGAAGTCCCGGTGCTCGCCCTCGAGCTCGTCGATCTCGTCCACGAACTCACCGGCGTCGCGCATCGCCGAGAAGATGCCCGCCTCCTCACGCCGCACGTGACGGTCGAGTCGGGCGACGAGACCCGTGAGCCGGGTCATCGCCGACACCTGGTCGCCGGCGCCCAGGTCGTGACGTACGAAGCTGGCCTCGTCGACGAGCGCGGTGTGCTCGTCCATCAACTCGGCGATCGGCGCCATCTGCCGACACCCGCAGTACTCGCACACCTCAGCCCACCCGGTCCCAGCCCCGGCGAGGTCGGTGACTGCCGAGCTGGTCGTCGTCCCGGCTCCGGTAGACGATGTATGGCCGCGTGAGATAGCCCAGCGGAGCGCTGAACACGTGGACGAGGCGGGTGAACGGCCAGAGCGCGAACAGCCCGAACGCCACGAGGGCATGGAGCTGGAAGCCCAGCGGGGCTGCCCCCATCAGATCGCCGTCCGGCTGGAAGGCGAGGAACGAGCGGAACCAGACCGACACGCCTTCGCGGTAGTTGTACTCGCCGCCGATGGTCAGGATCGATCCCGCGACGGTGTTCCACATCCCCAACAGGATCGCGACGATCAAGAAGGCGTACATCACCTTGTCCATGACTGTCGTGGCCGAGAAGACCGGTCCGACGGTGCGGCGCCGGTAGACCAGGATGGCGAGTCCGACGACCGTCGCGACCCCCGCCAACAGGCCGCCTCCCACCGCTGCCACGTGGTAGGCCTGCTCGCTGATCCCCACTGCGTCCGTCCACGACTGAGGGATCAGCAGCCCGAAGACATGGCCGCCGACGACCCCGAGCATCCCGAAGTGGAACAGCGGGCTGCCGATGCGCAGCAACCGGTTCTCGTAGAGCTGAGACGACCGTGTGGTCCAGCCGAACTTGTCGTAGCGGTAGCGCCACAGGTGTCCCACGACGAAGACCGTGAGGCAGATGTAGGGGAAGACCACGAAGAGGAAGTCGTTCATGCGAGCACCCCCGGGAAGGACGGCATGGGCAGGAGCGTCGGCCCGGCGGCCGCACCCGGACTGAACTGCGGACTGGCGAACGGCGCCAGCCCGACCTCCTCCTCCGGAGGGCCTTCGGCCGCGAGTCGCCGGACGGCGTCGCGTTCCTCGCCTCGGAGGGGCGGCAGCGTCGCCGTGACTGCATCGATCAGGCTCGCCCAGGGAGAGTGCATGTCGCGGAGCGAGAGCCGCAGCAGCTCGAGACCGGCCCGGTGGTCCAGCATCAGCTGCCGGCCGAGGTCGCGGTCGATCGTGGCTGCGAACTCGAGCACCACACAGAGGTGGTCGGGCAGCTCGGAGTCGTCCAGCTCGAAGCCGGCACCGAGGTAGGTCTGCTTGAAGCGCAGCAGCGCCATCCCTCGCTTGCGGGTGTCCCCATGGGCGAAGTAGGTGAGGAAGAGGTTGCAGCGGCGCCGGTTGTCGAACGTCTCGACGTAGTCGGCCTGGAGCTCAGGCAGCGGTGTCGACTCCAGGTGGGTCAGGAAGTCGCGCAGCGAGTCGCCGATTGCCGGCGGCAGCCGGGTGGCCGCCGACCGCACGAGGTCGGCGCGCGCCAGCACCTCCTCGTCGGGGTAGTCGAGGAGCAGCGAGACCGACTGCCACACGAGAGTCAGCTGGTCGGGCGCGAGCCCGGGCTTCGTACGTCGCCCGCTCACGAGTCCGACCCCTTCGACGGGAACAGTCCGGGAGGGGAGCCCTTGCCGTCCCAGTTGAGCAGGTTGATCCGGGCTCCCTTGTTCTCAGGTCCCGCGAGCGAGTCGGAGGTCTGGCGGTCCTGCAGCATCTGGAAGTTCTCCACCGCGATGGGTGTCGGCACTCCCGAGCCCTCACCGAAGAGGTCCTGCTGGCCGCCGCCGTACTCCGAGACCGAGCACTCGGTCGACAGCTCCTCCAGCGAGTGGGCCTGCTCGGTGTGCGCCGCGGGGATGACGTAGCGCTCGTCGTACTTCGCGATCGCGAGGAGGCGGTACATGTCGTACATCTCCTCCTCCGTCATGCCGACCGCGGCAGGGATCGAGGCGTCCGGATCGCGGCCCATGTTGATGTCGCGCATGTAGCAACGCATCGCCGCGAGCTTCTTGAGCACCGCGTCCACCGGCACCACGTCCCCGGCGGTGAAGAGCTCGGCGAGGTACTCGACCGGGATCCGGAGCGCATCGATGGCGGCGAAGAGGTTGCCCGTGTCCTCGGCGTCCTCCCCCGTCTCCGCGACGACCTCGACGACTGGTGAGAGCGGCGGGATGTACCAGACCATCGGCATCGTCCGGTATTCCGGATGGAGCGGCAGCGCCACCTTGAAGGTGTTGATCAGCGCGTAGATCGGCGAGCGCTGGGCGGCGTCGATCCAGTCCCGGGCGATGCCCGCCTGTTCCGCCTCGCGGATGACCTCGGGGTCGAAGGGGTCCAGGAACACGTCGCGCTGTGCCTCGTAGAGGCCCTCGTCGTCCTCGGTCGACGCCGCTTCGAGGACCTTGTCCGCGTCGTAGAGCATCAGCCCGATGTAACGCAGCCTGCCGACGCAGGTCTCGGCGCAGACAGTGGGGAGACCGACCTCGATGCGCGGGAAGCAGAACGTGCACTTCTCGGCCTTGCCGGTGCGGTGGTTGAAGTAGATCTTCTTGTAGGGGCAACCGGAGACGCACTTGCGCCAGCCGCGGCACTTGTCCTGGTCGACCAGGACGATGCCGTCCTCCTCGCGCTTGTAGATCGCGCCGCTGGGGCACGACGCCGCACATGACGGGTTCAGGCAGTGCTCGCAGATGCGGGGCAGGTAGAACATGAAGGTCTGCTCGAACTCGAACTTCACCTTCTCGGCGATCTTCGCGAGCATCGGGTCGCGGTGTGCGGTCTCGGTCGACCCGCCGAGGTCGTCGTCCCAGTTGGCCGACCACTCGATCTTGATGTTCTTGCCGCTGATCAGCGACTTCGGTCGTGCGACCGGGGTGTGCTGCTGGGCCGGCGCATCGGTCAGCGTGGAGTAGTCGTAGGTCCACGGCTCGTAGTACTCGCCGATCGAGGGCAGCTTGGGGTTGGAGAAGATCGTCAGCAGGTTCTTGAACCGACCGCCGGCCTTGAGCACCAGACGCCCCCGGTTGTTGAGCTCCCACCCGCCCTTCCACTTCTCCTGGTCCTCGTAGGTCCGGGGGTAGCCCAGGCCGGGCCGGGTCTCGACGTTGTTGAACCAGATGTACTCCGTGCCCGATCGGTTGGTCCACGCTTGCTTGCACGTGACCGAGCAGGTGTGGCAGCCGATGCACTTGTCGAGGTTCATCACCATCGCCATCTGGGCCATCACGCGCATGTCAGTACTCCACGTCTTGCGATCGCTTGCGGATGATGGTGACCTCGTCACGTTGGTTGCCTGTGGGACCGAGATAGTTGAAGGCGAAGGTCAACTGGGCGTAGCCACCGATGAGATGGGACGGCTTGACCAGCAGCCGCGTGAGCGAGTTGTGGATGCCGCCGCGCTTGCCCGATGTCTCCGCCAGCGGAACGTCGATGAGCCGGTCCTGGGCGTGGTACATGTACACCGTCCCTTCGGGCATCCGGTGCGAGACGATCGCGCGGGCGACGACCACGCCGTTGCGGTTGACCGCCTCGATCCAGTCGTTGTCCTTGATGCCCACCTTGACGGCGTCGCGGTCGCTCATCCAGATGTTCTGGCCGCCGCGCGACAGCGACAGCATGAACAGGTTGTCCTGGTACTCCGAGTGGATCGACCACTTGTTGTGGGGCGTCAGGTATCGCACGGTCAGACCCTCGACCTGCTCGACGCCCTCGATGGTCGAGCCGTCGGAGACGTTGCCGAGCGCGGGCTCGGCGAACAGCGCGGCCATGTTGAGCGGCGGGCGGTAGACCGGCAGCCCTTCGCCGAGCTCGGTCATCCAGTCGTGATCGAGGTAGAAGTGCATCCGGCCGGTCAGCGTGTGCCATGGCTTCTTGCGCTCCACGTTGATGGTGAAGGGTGAGTAGCGTCGGCCGCCTGTCTCGGATCCGGACCACTCCGGTGAGGTGATCACCGGGACCGGCGGGCCCTGGGTGTCGGCGAAAGTGATCTGCTTGCCCTCGTGCTCCGCTGCCAGGTCGGCGAGGCGGACGCCGGTGCGCTTCTCGAGCGTGGTGAAGCCCTGGGTGGCGAGGTGGCCGTTGGTGGTCCCGGACATGGCCAGGATCGCCTCGCAGACGTCGACGTCCTTGCGCAACGACGGCCTGCCGTCGGCTACGCCGCCGCGCACGGGTCCGTTCTTGGCGCGCAGGTAGTCCACCTGCTTGCCGAGCTCGAAGGTGACACCCTTCGTGGTCGCGCCGAGGGTGTCGACCAGCGGACCCAGCGCGTTCATCTTCTCGAACACCGCGCCGTAGTCGCGCTCGACCTCGACCAGCTTGGGCATCGTGACACCGGGGATCGGCTCGCACTCGCCCTTCTTCCAGTCGCGCACGACGCCGTGCGGGTTGGCCATCGCGTCCGGGGTGTCATGGGTCAAGGGCACCGCCACCACGTCCTTGCGCACCCCGAGGTGGGTGGCAGCGAGCTCGCTGAACTTCTCGGCGATGGTCTGCCACGCGTCCCAGTCGGTGCGGGTCTGCCACGGCGGCGCGATGGCGGGGTTGAACGAGTGCACGAAAGGATGCATGTCAGTGGTGTTGAGATCGTGCTTCTCGTACCACGTGGCGGCCGGCAGGACGACGTCGGAGAAGATCGTCGTGCTGGTCTGCCGGAAGTCGATCGTCATCAACAGGTCGAGCTTGCCCTCGGGGGCCTCCTCGCGCCACGTCACGTCGACGGGCCGGTGCTCCTCCGGCGTCTCCGTCGCTCGCACCGACGAGTCCGTGCCGAGCAGGTGCTTGAGGAAGTACTCGTTGCCCTTGCCGGACGAGCCGAGCAGGTTGGCCCGCCAGATGGACAGGATCCGCGGGTAGTTCTGCGGGGCGTCGGGATCCTCCCCGGCGAAGTCGAGGTCGCCGGACTTGAGCTGCTCGACGACGTACTCCCCCACCGGCTTGCCGGCGGCGGCCGCGTCGTCACTGAGGTCCAGCGGGTTGCGGTCGAACGTCGGGTAGGAGGGCATCCAACCCATCCGAGCGCTCTGCGCGATCACGTCGGCCGTCGACTTCCCGGCGAGCTGACCCGAGCCGGTGGTGGCAGAGAGCGTGTCGGCGCCGAACTGGTCATAGCGGAACTGGTTGGTGTGGAGGTACCAGTACGCCGTCTGGATCATGTTGCGCGGCGGACGGTTCCAGTCGAGCGCGTTGGCGATCTGCGTGTAGCCCGTGATCGGGCGGACCTTCTCCTGCCCGACGTAGTGCGCCCAGCCGCCGCCGTTCACGCCCTGGCAGCCGGTGAGGTTGGTGAGGGTGAGAAAGGCGCGGTAGATCGTGTCGGAGTGGAACCAGTGGTTGGTGCCTGCCCCCATCACGATCATCGAGCGGCCCTTCGACTCCTCGGCGTTGGCGGCGAACTCCCGACCGATCCGGGCTGCGGTCGCGGCCGGGACGCCCGTGATGGCCTCCTGCCAGGCGGGCGTGTACGGCGAATCCGCGTCGTCGTAGCCCGCGGCCCACTCACCCGGCAGGCCGGGGCGCCCGACGCCGTACTGCGCGAGGAGGAGGTCGAACACCGTCGTGACGAGATGCCCGTTCACGCGACGTACGGGCACACCTCGCGGCAGGTCGGCGGCGGCGCCGTCGGGCGTGTCGAAACGCGGCATCCGCACGAGCGCCGTCTCCACCGGGGAACCGCCCGCGTCCAGCAGCGAGAGCTGTGGGTCGACGTCGCCGAGCTCGAGGTTCCACCGGCCGACACCGGCCTCGCCGAAGCGGTGGCCCAACGATCCGTTGGGAACGACCGGCTGACCGGTCCGGGCGTCGATGAGGACGGTCTTGAAGGCGGCGTTCTCCTCGTCGGTTGTCGTCGCGTCGAGGTCGGAGGCAGTGAGGAACTTCCCTGCGGTGAGCTGTCCGTCGACGCCCTCGACGAGCCTCACCAGGTAGGGCAGGTCGGTGTAGGTCTTCACGTACTGCGTGAAGTAGGGGGTGTCGCGGTCGACGAAGAACTCCTGGAGGACGACATGGCCCATGGCCATCGCCAGCGCCGCGTCCGTGCCTGGCTTGGCCGGCAGCCACTCGTCGGCGAACTTCACGTTGTCTGCGTAGTCGGGAGCGACAGCGACCACCTTCTGGCCCCGATAGCGTGCCTCGGTCATCCAGTGAGCGTCAGGCGTGCGGGTGACCGGGAGGTTGGAGCCCCACATGATGAGGTAGCCCGCGTTCCACCAGTCGCCCGACTCGGGGACGTCGGTCTGGTCCCCGAAGACCTGCGGGGACGCGACGGGCAGGTCGGCGTACCAGTCGTAGAAGCTGAGCATCGAGCCACCGATCAGGTTCACGAACCGGGCGCCCGAGGCGTGCGAGACCATCGACATCGCCGGGATCGGCGAGAAGCCGGCGACCCGGTCGGGGCCGTACTTCTTGATGGTGTGGACGTGTGCCGCAGCGATGATCTCGGTGGCTTCGTCCCACGTGGCGCGCACCAGCCCACCCTTGCCCCGAGCCGACTTGTAGGCCTTCGCCCGCTGGGGATTCTCGACGATGTGCTCCCACGCCTTCACGGGATCTCCGCCGTGCTGGGACTTCGCCTCGCGGAACATCTGGAGCAGGACACCGCGGACGTAGGGGTAGCGGACCCGGGTGGGCGAGTAGGTGTACCAGGAGAACGCTGCGCCGCGGGGGCAGCCGCGGGGCTCGTACTCCGGGGAGTCCGGCCCGACTGACGGGTAGTCGGTCTGCTGGGTCTCCCAGGTGATGATCCCGTCCTTGACGTAGACCTTCCATGAGCACGAGCCCGTGCAGTTCACCCCGTGCGTGGACCTCACGACCTTGTCGTGGCTCCAGCGGTCGCGGTAGAAGTCGTCCGCCTCCCTCCCACCAGCGTGGGAGAGGGTCCGGAGGTCCTTCGAGACGGTCCCGCGGGTGAAGAACCGCCGGCTCGCGACGAGTGCGTCACTCAGGGGTCCATCAAGGCCGATGTCCTTGGTCACTGGGATACCTGCCTCTGCGCGGTGCGTCGGACGATGGTCAGGGTGAGCGCAAGGGCGAGCGCCGCAGTGCCGGCGAGCAGCCACAGCCCGATCGCGTAGGACTCGGTGCGGCCGTAGACGAAGCCCATGACCAGCGGCGGTACGAAGCCGCCGAGCCCGCCGGCGGCGCCGACGAGGCCGGTCACTCCTCCCACACGACTGGGTTCGGTGACCTTGGCTATCAGGGCGAAGGTCGCACCACTGCCGGCACCGAGCGCCGCGGCCATGGCGAGGAACGCCACGGTCCCGACACCCTCCAGCGGCGGTGTCCCTGCCGAGACGGCAGCGCCCACTGCCACCACGGCGTACGACGTGGCCAGCACCGGGATCGCGCCGAACTTGTCCGACAGCCACCCGCCGACCGGACGCATCACGACCGCGACCAGGACGAAGCCGGCCATCCGGTTGGCGGCGTCGGCGGGCGTCAGGCCGTGGGCCGTCTTGAGGTAGGCGGGGAGGTACACAGAGAACGCCACGTAACCGCCGAATGCGACGGCATAGAGGAGGCACGCCTGCCAGGTGATGGGCAGCCGGGCGTTCGCATTGAGCCGGCTCGCCAGGCTGGTTGTCGGCACCACGCGTCCGGGCGCATCGCGCAGCACGAGCCAGGCAACGACCGAGTAGACCGCGAGGACCACTGCGGTGATGAGGAATGGCGCCTTCTCGCCGACCTGGGTGAAGAGCTTGACCGTGGTCAAGGCGCTGATCGCGGTGCCGCCCATGCCGGCACCGAACACGCCGATCGCGAGACCGCGACGCTCCGGCGGGAACCACGCGTTGACGAAGGGGACACCGACGGCGAACACGGTGCCGGCGATGCCCAGGAAGAACCCTCCGACGAGCAGCAGGGAGTAGGAGTCGAGAGCGACGAAGGCGATGAACAGCACCGGGACGATCGTGACGCCGGAGATGATCGGGAACATCACGCGACCGCCGTAGCGGTCCGTCATCGCACCCGCCACGATCCGACCGAGCGACCCGACGAGGACGGGCACCGCTACCAGCAGCGCCACGTCCGATTCGCTCAGCGCACCCAGTGCACCCGAGTCCCGGAACATCGGCCCCAGGGGGCTGATGAGCGCCCAGGCCCAGAAGTTCACCGCGAAACCGATCGTCGCCAGCGTCAACATCAGGCCCGGCCGGCCGCCGAGGTTCGCTTGCTGACCCTGCGCCATGTCATCCACCTCGGAACCGAGATCTGACGTCTCAGAAGACTGGGGCGACCTTGATTGCGAGTGTGTCACACGTGGTCCGTCGTCATGTCCACGAGCGTGCAGGCCGGAGGTGTGGCGGTGGGAGGGTCGGTTGGCACCTCCGCCAGGACCAAAGGTCCCGACTTTGCAATCTCGATGTTGCATCGCCGATGCACTGAACAGCAAAACGACTCGTGATCCGCGTTTCCGCAGGTCACGAGCCGTTTTGTAGTGCTCCCCCGGTTGGACTCGAACCAACAACCCTCCGATTAACAGTCGAATGCTCTGCCAATTGAGCTACAGGGGATCGCTTGAGCAGCGGGGCGCAACACTAGCAAGCACGGGCAGCCCGGGTGAAATCAGGGCAGGCCGACCTCGTGGCGCATCGCCTCGAGGGTCGCGCGGGCCACCTCACGCACGCCCGGGTCGTCGGGATCGACCCCTTCGTCGTACTCGTAGACCCACTGCACGCCGCCCGCTCCGGAGGGTGCACGACGGGCGATCACCCGCAGGCCTCGTCGAGCGGTGACGGCCACGTGCCGCTGCAGGACGACGCTGGCGGTGACCCGCTCGCGGACCAGCTCGAGCAGTCGTCCGGGGTCGGCGAGCACCGCCGTGTGGACGGGGCGCTGCTCGCCCCAGGTGCCGACCTCGGACAGCTGGAACGTGGCGGTGTCGCGGTCCCAGTCGGCGGCCTCGACCTGCTCCCACGCCACGCGACGGGTGTCGTCGCCAGTGGCGACGTAGAAGGCGTCCCGGGTGCCGGCGAGGACGGTGCCGTCGCTCGCCGTCGTCACGGCGAGCACCTTCTCCCCGCGAGCGACCTCGATGCGCGGGACGAGGGAGCTGCGTCTCCAGCTGAGCGGCGGCATCAGCTCGTCGCTCCCGGCTGGCTGACGGCACCCTCGCGGAGCTTGCGGCGGTGCTGCTCGAGCATCACCAGCTCGCCGAACATCCGGTTGTAGTCGAGGGCGTTGTCGACGGGATTGGTGCGCTGCAGGCGAGCCTTGACGTCGGCGATGCGGCGAGACGTGGTGAGCTCCTGGAGCCGGTAGACGTAGGCGACGGCGAACGTCGGGTTGGGGTCGGACGTGCCGCGGACGGGCTCGACCCCGAGCTCGGTGACAGCGGCGATCACGGCCGGATCCGTGGCGACGCCACGCACCTTGTTGGCCCAACCGGGGTCATCGGCTCCGCTGGCCGGACCGCCCGCAGCCGTCACCGCCTCCCAGACGCCCTGGAAGGTCGGGTGGGTGAAGTCGCCCGCGGACACATGGGCCGTCGTGCGGCCGACGCCGGCCGGGTGCTGGATGACGAGCTTGAGCATCTCGCGCTCGATGAGGAAACGCGGGTCGGACAGGCTCGGCAGCGTCGGTCGGGGCGGCTCGGGCTGCTGGGACGCCTCGCTGGCCCGGTCCGTACGCCGCTCCTCGGGCTTGGCGGCCGGCCGGTTGGCCGCGCGACGCACCTCGCTGCGGACCTCGTCGACGTCGACGCCGACCATGTGAGCGAGCTCGCGGGAGAACGACTCGACCTTGGTCTTGTCGCGGATGCCGGCGACCAGGCCGGCCGCGTCGCGCAGGGCGTCGATGCGTCCATCGGCGCGGTCGAGGTCGTGGCGGAGGAGGATGTTGTCGAGGGCGAAGCGGTAGAGGGGCTGGCGCTTGGCGACCAGCTCGCGCACGGCCTCGTCACCTTCCTTGAGCCGGAGGTCGCACGGGTCCATGCCCTCGGGCGCCACCGCGACATAGGTCTGGGAGGCGAAGACCTGGTCGCTCTCGAGCACCTTCATCGCGGCCTTCTGACCGGCGGAGTCGCCGTCGAAGGTGAAGATGACCTCGCCGCTGGTGGTGTCGTGGTCACCGAGGAACCTCCGCAGCACGCGCGCGTGGTCGGTGCCGAACGCGGTGCCGCACGACGCCACGGCAGTCCGTACGCCGGCGAGGTGGCAGGCCATCACGTCGGTGTAGCCCTCGACGACGACGGCCTGCTGGGCGTCCTTCATCGCGGTGCGGGCCAGGTCGATGCCGTAGAGCACGTGGCTCTTCTTGTAGATCGCGGTCTCGGAGGTGTTGAGGTACTTCGCCTCGATGCGGTCGTCGTCGAAGATCCGGCGGGCGCCGAAGCCGATGGTGTCGCCGTTGGCCTCGCGGATCGGCCACACCAGGCGGCCGCGGAACTTGTCGTAGTGGGAACGCCCGTGGGCGACCAGGCCGGCGGCGACGGACTCCTCGTCGGTGAACCGGCGACCGCGCAGGTGGCGGGTCAGCGCCTCGCCGTCGCGCGGCGCGAAGCCGACGCCGAACATCTGGGCGGCCGCCTGGTCGAAGCCGCGCTGGTCGAGGAACTGCCGCGCGACCACGGCGTCCGCAGTCCCGAGCTGCTCGGCGTAGAACTCCTGGGCGACCCGGTGCGCCTCGATCAACCGGCCGCGGGCCGGGCCACGCGGTCGTACGGGCTCGTCGTCGCCCTCCTCACGCCGGAGCTGGACGCCGAACTTCTCGGCGAGGCGCTCGACGGTCTCGGTGAAGGTCAGCCCGTCGACCTTCATCACGAAGGCGATGACGTCGCCGCCCTCCCCGCACCCGAAGCAGTGGAAGAACTGACGGGCCGGGTTGACGTTGAACGACGGGGTCCGCTCGTCGTGGAACGGGCAGAGACCCTTGAGCGACCCACCGCCGGCCCGCTTGAGCGTGACGTATTGAGACACGACGTCGTCGATCCGCGCCTTCTCGCGCACCTCGGCGATGTCGTCGTCGCGAATCCGGCCTGCCACGCCCGGGAGTCTACGGGCGCGGACCCACCCCGGCCGCTCGGTCTCCACAACGTCGCGGACACGTCCACGGACCGGACCCACACCCCTATGGGTCAGCCCGGCTGGTGTCCGCCGAGAACGGCTGGCAAGGTCGATGACATGACTGCTCAGCACGGAGCGCCGGAGGGTCAGACCCTCGGTGCCCTGATCCACCAGCTCTCCCAGCAGATCCCGGAGCTGATCCGCTCCGAGATCCGGCTGGCCCAGGCCGAGGTCACCGAGAAGGGCAAGCGTGCCGGCGTCGGCATCGGCATGTTCAGCGTCGCCGGGCTGTTGGCGTTCTTCGCCGTCGCCACCTTCATCACCACCGCGATCCTCGGCCTCGCGCACGTCGTGGACGCGTGGCTCGCCGCCCTGATCGTCGGGCTCGTGCTCGTGGCAGGAGCCGCCGTCGCCGGACTGGCCGGCAAGAACAAGGTCGCCGAGGCGACCCCGGCGGCCCCCGAGCGGGCCATCAGCGGTGTCAAGGAAGACATCGCGACAGTGAAGGGAGCCCACCGTGGATGACCAGACAACGCGTACGCCCGAGCAGATCGAGGCCGAGATCGAGCTCCAGCGCGCCCAGCTCGCCGGCACCGTCGACGAGCTGGCCGCCAAGCTGGACGTGAAGTCCCAGGCGAAGGAGAAGGTCGCCTCGCTCAAGGACTCGGCCACGACCGACACGGGCAAGCCGCGGGCCGAGGTGCTCGCTGCCGCCGGTTCGCTCGTCGCGATGGGCGTGGTGCTGCTGCTCTGGCGCCGCCGCAACCGCTGACCCGACCACCCAGACCCACCAGACCACCACAGAGGGAGACCACCATGAAGAAGCTCACGCTGCTCATCGCCGCAGGGATCGGCTACGTGCTCGGCGCCCGCGCCGGACGCGAGCGCTACGAACAGATCAAGCGGACGGCGACCCGGGTGAAGGACGACCCCCGCGTCCAGGACAAGGCGGCGCAGGCCGCCGACCTCGCCAAGGAGAAGGCGCCGATCGTCAAGGACAAGGTCGCCGCGGCCGCGAGCACCGCAGCCGACAAGGTGACGCCGTCCGGCAACCACCGCGACGACCTGACCGACCAGCTCAACCCGGACAGCACCGCGCGGCAGGACAACCCGTACCCGCAGGGCGACCTGCCCTGAGCCCGTCAGCGGGTCAGGAGCTCGTGACGCCTGACGGCGCTGGCGTCGGTCAGTGACGCGACCTGGTCGATGACGACGCGTCGTCGGCCGGCGTCGTCGTCGGCGTCGTCCCAGTCCTGCACGTGGACCGGGTCGAGCGCGTCGCGCCCGCGGTCCCACAGGGCCTCGACGAGCTCGGCGACCAGGGTGCGCTGGCGCTCCATCAGCGTGACCCGGTCGTCGGCCTGCATGACGTAGTGGGCGGCGATGCCCTTGAGCACGCCGATCTCGATCTCGGTCGACGCCGGCACGACCAGGTCAGCCCGGTGGCGTACGAGCGGCTCGTCGCCGGCCACCGCGAAGGTCGACTCCTGGACGCTCCCGCAGAACCGGCCGATGAGGTCGCTCGTGAGGTTCTTGATCGCGGCGAGGCTGCGCCTGCTGCCGTCGTACGACGACCGCGGCCAGGACCCGACGGCACGCAGGTCGGCGAGCGCCTGGTCCAGCGCGGCGTCGTCGGCGCCGGGCAGGTACCAGGACCGTACGGTCTCCCAGAGCGCGTCGCGATCGAGGCGGGTGAGGTCGAGCCGTCCGGCGACGATGCCGTCCTCGACGTCGTGCACCGAGTAGGCGACGTCGTCGGCGAGGTCCATCACCTGCGCCTCGAGGCAGCGGCCGGAGCCCTCGACGTCGCGGCGCAGCCAGTCGAAGACCGGGCGGTCGTCGTCGTAGACACCGAACTTCACCACGACGCGCGGGGTGCCGTCGGCGTGCACGCCGTGCGGACCGGCGGCCTCCGCGCGCAGCCAGGGGTACTTCGTGCAGGCGTCGAGCGTGGCGCGGGTGAGGTTGAGACCGACCGACCGGCCCTCCGCGTCGAAGGTCTTCGACTCCAGCCGGGTCAGCAGGCGCAGCGTCTGGGCGTTGCCCTCGAACCCGCCGCACCCGGTGCTGAGCTCGGCCAGCGCCCGCTCGCCGTTGTGGCCGAACGGCGGGTGCCCGAGGTCGTGCGCGAGCGCAGCGGTCTCGGCGATGTCGGGGTGCGTGCCGAGCGCACGGGCCAGGTCGCGCGCGATCTGGGCGACCTCGAGGCTGTGCGTGAGCCGGTTGCGGACGAAGTCGTCGGTCTGCGGACCGACCACCTGCGTCTTCGCGGCGAGCCGGCGTGACGCCGCGGCGTGCACCACGCGCGCCCGGTCGCGCTCGAACGCCAGGCGTACGGGCGCGTCCACCCGCTTGGGCGGCTCGGCGACGATGCGCTCGCGCGCTGCGTCGTCGTACAGGTCCTCGATGCTCATCGGCCGGTCAGCCTAGCGAGCACCGGGGACGCTCGGTCCTGGTGTCGCCTCAGTAGACCGTGACGTGCACGTGGTCGTAGTGGTTGGCGGTGATCGAGCCGCGGTCCGACATGGCCCGCCAGCCCTCGCCGCTGCGCTCCACCGACCAGATGTGCTGCGCGTGGATGATGTACTCGATGCCGAGCGCCGAGTAGTTGGCGCGGAGGAACTCCGCGACGGCCCAGCCGGTGTCGCCACTGACCATGATGTCGATCGCGCGGCCCTCGCCGTGCTCGCCGTCACCACGCCAGGTGCCGTAGCTGGTGATCTCCGGCCAGTTGGCGCAGACCACGTCGTGGATCGCGTAGAGCGAGGCGTGCCCGGCGCTGATCACCGAGCCGTTGGTGCAGGTGCCGCCCAGGCTCGGGCCGGCGGCCTCGGGCTCCGGCTCGGGCTTCGGCTTGTCCTGGCTGAGGTAGTCGGAGCTGACCCAGCGCGACCGGCCGTCGAGGACGACCTGCGTGCGGCCGGCCTGCTCGCGGCCGGTGACGACCACCTGCTTGATGGCGCCGATCTCGCCGAGCTTGTCGGACTTCTCCGACGGTCCCGACCAGAGGTTGAGCACGTCGGTGGTCCACATCGACTCGTCGAGCTTCTTCGCCAGCTGGCGAGCCTGCTGGTTGACCTCGATGTCCTGACGCGCGGCGGACTCGGCCTTGGCGGCCGTCCGGATCGTCGAGCGCGACACCAGGTCGCCGCGGCGGGCGAGAGCCGTCGAGGCGCCGGACGTGCCCGAGGCGCGAGAGATCGACTGGCCCCCGGACGCGGCCAGGAGGTTGTCGGTCGAGGTCGCCGGCTCGGCGGCGAGGACGCCCATGGTCACCGCGGACAGCGTCGCCAGGACGGCGAGCGGCGCGGACACGAGGACGGACCGGGGGATGTGGTCGGTGATCCGAGACTGACGGGGGGTAGCAGGGGTTTCCCGCTTGTGGCGATGCTGAGCCACAGCGCTGATCCTTTGCGGTTGCTGACGGGGGGACTTCGCGCCGATCCACGAGGCCAACGACATTCAGTGGCCCAGTGCCCACGCCGGCGCGATCATCGAGTAGAGCACAGGATTCTCGGCCTGTCCCAATCTCCCACGGTAAAAAGCCACGTGTTCCCGCTCACCCGCCACGGATCCATGTGCACGCCGGCAGGTGAGGCTTGTCAGCCGCCGGTGGTCTCGTCGGCGTCCTCGCGCAGGTGCGCACCACGGCCGTCGGTGTCGTCGAGCCACCCCTCGGGGAGCGCCACCTTCTTGCGGGGAGCACCCTGGCGCCCGCGCGGCGTGCCGAGCTCCCGCTCGGGGAACGCCGCATCCGGGTCGAGGCCCTCGAGCAGCGTGTCGAGCGAGGCGAGCGAGTCGATCAGGGCGAGCTGGTGACGGAGCTCGCCGCCGGCCGGGAAGCCCTTGAGGTACCAGCTGACGTGCTTGCGGAACTCCTTGCACCCGCGCTCCTCCCCCATGTGCTCGGAGAGCAGCTCGGCGTGGCGGCGCATCATGGTGCGCACCTCGCCGAGCCTCGGGAGGGTGGCCACCTCCTCGCCGTGGAACGCCGCCGCCAGGTCGCGGAACAGCCACGGACGGCCCAGGCACCCACGGCCCACGACGACGCCGGCGACACCGGTCTGCTCGACCATCCGCAGCGCGTCACCGGCCTCCCAGATGTCGCCGTTGCCGAGCACCGGGATGTCGACGTGCTGGACGAGGGCGGCGATGGCGTCCCAGTCGGCCTCGCCGGAGTAGGCCTGCTGGACGGTCCGCCCGTGGAGGGCGATCGCCGCGACACCGGTCTCCTGCGCGATCCGGCCCGCGTCGAGGTAGGTCAGGTGGTCGTCGTCGAGACCCTTGCGCGTCTTCATCGTGACCGGGACGTCGTACGGCGCTGCCGCGGCGACCGCGGTCGTGAGGATCTCGCCGAGGAGGCCGCGCTTCCACGGCAACGCTCCCCCGCCGCCCTTGCGGGTCACCTTGGGGACCGGGCAGCCGAAGTTGAGGTCGACGTGGGCGACGCCGTGGTCGGCGCAGAGGATCTCGACGGCCTTGCCGATGTAGACCGGGTCGGTGCCGTAGAGCTGCACCGAGCGGACGGTCTCGAGCTCGTCGAAGACCAGCATCTTCTGCGTGGTCTCGTCGCCCTCGACCAGGCCGCGGCTGGTGATCATCTCGGACACGTAGAGACCAGCGCCCTGCTCGGCGCAGAGGCGTCGGTAGGCCGCGTTGGTGATGCCCGCCATCGGCGCCAGGACCACCGGCGTCTCGACGCGCACGGACCCCAGCGTCAGTGAGGTGGGGAGCGCGGCCATGGCTCCATTGTCGAACCGGTCCGCCGCGCCGCCCAAATCAGCCGCGCTTGCGGTCCTGCTTCTTCGCCCGGCTGCTGACCTTCTTCGCCGGCTCCTGCACCTCGCCCGACCAGGTGATCGGGTCGTAGCCCTCGGTCGGCTCGAAGACCAGGTCCTGGATCCGGGCGCCGTCAGGCACCAGGTAGACCAGGCACATCTCGGCCTTCGTGCCCGACGTGAAGGGCGACGGCAGCGGCCCGCTCTGGCAGGCGGTGAAGTCCCCGCCAAGCGTCCAGGGTGCACCCAGCATGCCGTTCTCGTCCCGGAGGTAGAGCGGGACGTCCTGCCCGGTGAGGTCGGCCTCACCCGTGTTGCGCAGCGTGACCGAGACGAAGTAGGGCCGGGAGGCGGCCATCACGTCGTCGCGGACCCAGCCGTCGAAGACCGACGGCCGCTCCTCGGCCACCGCGTCGACGCTCAGGTCGAGCACGCCGGTGAGGCTCGTCTCGGGCTGCCACACCAGAGTCGCCTTGTCGCCGAGGTCGAGCTCGGTGCCCGGGTCAGTCCCGGCGGGTGTGAACTCGAGGCGACTGGTGGGCTGCTCCGGCGTGTCCTCCGGATCGGCCGGCGAGCAGGCTGACAAGGACAGCGCGAGTGCTGTCACCAGGAACGTTGCGAGCCGCATGTCCACATCGTCACACGCACGGCGTAGCCCGACCTGGAGATGCGCAGACCAGGCGGGCGATCCGCAGGATCAGCAGCCGACGAGCTTGTCGGCGAACCAGCGGGTGATGCCGTCGAGGCTGACCCGCTCCTGGCCCATCGTGTCGCGCTCGCGGATGGTGACCGCGTCGTCGTCGAGCGTCTCGAAGTCGACCGTCACGCAGAACGGCGTACCGATCTCGTCCTGGCGGCGGTAGCGGCGTCCGATGGCACCGGAGTCGTCGAACTCCACGTTCCAGTTCTGGCGCAGCTCGGCGGCGAGCGCCTTGGCCTTCGGCGACAGGTCGGCGTTGCGGCTCAGCGGCAGCACGGCGACCTTGACCGGGGCCAGGCGCGGGTCGAGCTTGAGCACGACGCGCTTGTCGACGCCGCCCTTGGTGTTGGGCGCCTCGTCCTCGGTGTAGGCGTCGATGAGGAACGCCATCAGCGAGCGGGTCAGGCCGGCAGCCGGCTCGATGACGTAGGGGACGTAGCGCTCGTCGGCGGCCTGGTCGTAGTAGGCGAGGTCCTTGCCGGAGAACTCGCTGTGCTGCTTGAGGTCGAAGTCGGTGCGGTTGGCGATGCCCTCGAGCTCCTCGAAGTCACGACCCGAGAACCCGAAGCGGTACTCGATGTCGGTCGTGCCCTTGGAGTAGTGCGACAGCTTCTCCTGCGGGTGCTCGTAGTGGCGCAGGTTGTCGGGGTTGATGCCGAGGTCGACGTACCAGCGGGTGCGCTCCTCGATCCAGTAGCGGAACCACTCGTCGTCCTCGCCGGGCTTGACGAAGAACTCCATCTCCATCTGCTCGAACTCGCGGGTGCGGAAGATGAAGTTGCCGGGCGTGATCTCGTTGCGGAAGCTCTTGCCCATCTGCGCGATCCCGAAGGGCGGCTTCTGGCGGCTGCTGGTCACGACGTTGGCGAAGTTGAGGAAGATGCCCTGCGCGGTCTCGGGGCGCAGGTAGTGCAGCCCGGACTCGTCCTCGATCACACCGAGGTAGGTCTTGAGCATCATGTTGAAGTTGCGCGGCTCGGTCCAGGCGTTGCGGGTGCCGCAGTTGGGGCACGCGATCAGCTCGTTGATGTCGACCGTGTCGGGGTCGTCGATCCCCTTCTTGGCCGCGTAGTCCTCCTGCAGGTGGTCCTCGCGGAAGCGCTTGTGGCACGACTGGCACTCGGTCAGCGGGTCGCTGAAGGTGCTCAGGTGGCCGCTGGCCTCCCACGTGCGGGTCGGCAGGATGACGCTGGAGTCGAGGCCGACGACGTCGTCGCGGCGGGTGACCATGAAGCGCCACCACTGGCGCTTGATGTTCTCCTTGAGCTCCACGCCGAGCGGGCCGTAGTCCCACGCGGACTTGGTGCCGCCGTAGATCTCACCGCAGGGGTAGACGAAACCTCGGCGCTTGGCGAGGGAGACGACGTTGTCCAGGGCGGTCGGGGCGGGCTTGGCCACGGTGGAGATCCTTCTGCATGTCCGGGCCGGCTGGCTGCCGGCTCGTGCGAGCGATCAGCCTAACGACCGGGGGTGCGACTCGTTGAGGTCGGTCCCCTCCTCCACGACCTCGTAGGCGCTGGGCTCGTCGACGGCGTGCACCATGAGCGGCTGGATGTGCATCTTGCCCTCGTAGGACCCCAGTGCCCGCCGGTACGAGCCGACGTTCTCCCAGCGGGTGGTCAGCACCCACAGGCTCGGGTCGTCGACGTTGCGCCCGACCTCTCCCCCGACGTGGCCGGGCTTGGCGGCCAGGATCGCGAGCGCGTGCAGGAGGCCGCGGCGCAGCTCGTCCTCCGCGGCCGGGTCGGGCGAGGGCGTACGGAGGCGAGTGACGACGAGCATGGTCCACAGGCTAGTGGCGTAGTCCGCTGCGAAAAGCCGGCGCCTGACCGTCCAGGACCGGTCAAACGCAGCGGACTACCCAGACGAGTTGACAATGGTTCTCAACCTTGGTGAGAATCGTTCTCATGTCGTCTGTCGCTCGACCGGTCGCCCTCGCCACGGTGCTGGCCTCGGCCCTCCTCCTTGCGGGCTGCGGCGGTTCCGCCGCCGAGGCCGGGAGTGGTCGCTCGGCCGTCGCGGCCTTCTATCCGCTGGCCTGGGTGACGGGTCGGGTGGCGGGCGACGAGTGGACCGTGGACAACCTCACGGGCCCGGGCACCGAGCCGCACGACCTGGCCCTCGACATCACGCAGACGGCCGCAGTCGCGCGGGCCGACCTCGTGGTCCTCGAGCACGACTTCCAGCCGGCGGTCGACGAGACGGTCGCGACCAACGCCCCCGATGCGGCGATCGTCGATGCTGCCGAGGTGGTCGACCTGATGCCGGCCTCCGAGCACGACCACGAGCACGAGGTGGCGGGTCACGACCACGGCGACCTCGACCCACACTTCTGGCAGGACCCGCTCCTGATGGCCGACCTCGGCGACGCCGTCGCCGAGCAGCTCGCCGACCTCGACCCGGACGGCGCGGCGACGTACGAGCAGAACGCGGCCGACCTCCGCGGCCAGCTCGAAGCCCTCGACGAGGAGTACGCCGCCGGGCTGGCCGCCTGCGAGCGCACGACCACGGTGGTGAGCCATGAGGCCTTCTCCTACCTCGCGCGCTACGGGCTGCAGTTCGAGGCGATCGCCGGACTCTCCCCCGATGCCGAGCCGACGCCGGCCGACCTGGCCCGGCTCCAGGACCTGATCCGCACCGACGGGATCACCACCGTGTTCTCAGAACGGCTCGCCAGCACCACCATGGCCGACTCCCTGGCCGGCGACCTCGGGCTCGAGACCGCTGTGCTCGACCCGATCGAGGGCCTCTCCGACGAGACCGCCGACCAGGACTACCTTTCGCTCATGGGTGAGAACCTCGACGCGCTGCGGACGGCCAACGGATGTCAGTGACCGCAGTCGCACCGGTCGAGGTGCGCAACGGGTCGGTCGCCATCGGCGGTCGGCCCATCCTGCGTGGGATCGACCTCGCCGTCGCACCGGGTGAGTTCCTCGCGCTCATGGGTGCCAACGGCTCGGGCAAGTCGACGCTCGTACGGGCCATCACCGGTCTGCTGCCGATGGCCTCGGGATCGGTCCACCTCTTCGGGACGGCGTACGCCGACTTCCGCGACTGGCACCGGATCGGCTTCGTCCCGCAGCGCTCGACCGCGACCAGTGGCGTCCCCTCCACGGTCTGGGAGGTGGTCGCGTCGGGCCGGATCACGCGACGGCGACTTTTCGTGCCGCTCTCGCGCGCGGACCGTGAGGCCATCGCGGACGCGATCGACGTGGTCGGCCTGGCCGAGCGGGCCTCGGTCGGCATCTCCCAGCTGAGTGGCGGCCAGCAACAGCGCGTGCTGATCGCCCGCGCGCTCGCCGGCCAGCCCGACCTGCTGGTGCTCGACGAGCCGACGGCGGGCGTCGATGCCGGCAGCCAGCGCGCCCTCGCGGACGCCCTCGGCGTGCTGAAGTCGCGCGGCGCGACGATCGTCCTCGTGGCCCACGAGCTCGGACCGATGGAGCCCCTGATCGACCGGGCGGTCGTGATGCGCGACGGACGCGTGTCCTACTCCGGCCCGGCGCTCGCGATGGGCAACGGGCACGACCACCACCACGCCACCGGAGCGGCGCACGACCACGTGCCACACGTCGGGTCCCCGCTCGACGAGCTCGGAGGCGGACGATGAACGAGTTCTTCTCCCTCTTCTCGCTGCCCTTCATGCAGCGGGCGATGATCGCTGCGCTGCTGACCGGGCTCGCGGCCCCGGCCATCGGGACGTTCCTCGTCCAGCGCCGTCTGGCCCTCCTCGGCGACGGCATCGGGCACGTCGCCGTGACCGGTGTCGCCCTCGGTCTGCTGACCAACACCTCTCCGACCTGGACAGCCGTGGGGGTCGCCGTCCTCGGCGCGGTGACGATCGAGCTGATCCGCGAGCGCGGCCACACCAACGGTGACGTCGCGCTGGCCCTGCTCTTCTACGGCGGCCTCGCCGGTGGCGTGCTCATCACCGGCCTCGCCGGACAAGGTGCCGCGCGGCTGCAGGAGTTCCTCTTCGGCTCGCTGACCAGCATCTCCGACGGCGACGTCTGGTTCACCCTGGCCCTCACCGTGGTGCTGCTGGTGGTCACGCTCGGCCTGCTGCCCCAGCTCTTCGCGGTCTCCAGCGACCCCGAGTTCGCTCGCGTCGCCGGCTTGCACGTGCGGACCTACAACCTGCTCATCGCCGTGCTCGCGGCTGTCACCGTCACCGTGGCCATGCGCACGGTCGGGCTGCTCCTCGTCTCGGCCCTGATGGTGGTGCCGGTCGCCACCTCCCAGCAGCTCGCGCGCTCCTTCCGTACGACGATCGCGGGCGCGATGGTCGTCGGCGTCCTGGCTGCCCTGGGCGGACTGGTGCTCAGCGCCGCGCTGTCCTTCCGCGCGACCGTGGCACCGGGCCCGACCATCGTGCTGCTGGCCCTGGCGATGTTCGCCTCCACCTGGCCGATCGGCGTGTGGCTGCGCCGTCGGCGCCGCCTGCTCTCGCCGTTCCCGAGCGTCGACGACGGCACCCACACGATCACCGACGAGCACCCTCACTCGCACGGCCAGGACTGCGGCCACACCGCCGTCCCCCACGAGGACCACGTCGACTACGTCCACGACGGCCACCGGCACGCCGTACACGGAGAGCACTATGACGAGCACTGAGCAGGGCCGGTCCGCGGTCCGGCCCACCCGCCAGCGACGTGCGGTCGCGGCCGCGCTGGCGGGCTTCGACGACTTCCGCAGCGCCCAGGAGATCCACGACCTGATCTCCCAGCAGGGCGACTCGGTCGGCCTGGCGACCGTCTACCGGACGTTGTCGGCCCTGGCCGACGCCGGCGAGGTGGACATGCTCCGCAACGAGGACGGCGAGGCGATCTGGCGCAGCTGCTCCGACACGCACCACCACCACCTCGTGTGCCGTACGTGCGGCGCCACCGTCGAGGTCGAGGGACCGGCGGTCGAGCGCTGGACCAACGCGATCGCCGCCGAGCACGGCTTCGGCGACATCAGCCACACGCTGGAGATCTTCGGGACCTGCCCGACCTGCCGCTAGGCCCCTTCACCGTTGGGGAGCGCGCCGCCGTAGCGGCGGTCGCGGCTCGCGTACGTCTCGACGGCCGCCCAGAGGTGGCGGCGGTCGACGTCGGGCCACAGCACGTTGGTGAAGACCATCTCGCTGTAGGCGGCCTGCCAGAGCATGAAGTTCGAGAGCCGCTGCTCCCCCGACGTACGCCAGATGAGGTCGGCGTCGGGCAGCTCGGGGACGTAGAGGTGGCGCGCGAAGGTCTTCTCGTCGATCTTGTCGGGGTTCAACCGTCCGGCGGCGACCTCGCGTCCGATCGACCGGGCGGCGTCGGCGAGCTCGGCGCGGCCGCCGTAGTTGACGCACATCGTCAGGGTGAGGACGTCGTTGTCCTTGGTCATCTCCTCGGCGACCTGCAGCTCCTTGATGACCGACCTCCAGAGCCGCGGCGCGCGACCGGCCCAGCGCACCCGTACGCCGAGCTCGTGCATCTCGTCGCGCCGGCGGCGGATCACGTCGCGGTTGAAGCCCATCAGGAACCGCACCTCGTCGGGGGTGCGTGACCAGTTCTCGGTGGAGAAGGCGTAGGCGGAGATCGCCTTCACGCCGATCTCGATCGCACCCTCGACCACGTCGAACAGTGACGACTCGCCCTGCTCGTGTCCCTTGGTGCGCGGCAGTCCGCGGTCCTTGGCCCACCGGCCGTTGCCGTCCATCACGATCGCGACGTGCCCGGGGACCAGGTCCCTCGGGACCGGCGGCGGGGTCGCGCCGCTCGGGTGCGGGGTCGGCGGCCTCACCTCTCGCTTCACGGCCGCCAGCCTAGGCGCGCGAGCAGCCGCAGCACCGTCTCCACCCCGCGCGAGGTCGCCGGGACACCGAGGAGGGCCTCGATCACGGGGGTGCCGTTGCTGCGCCGATCCCGGTGGTTGCGCACGATCGCGTGGCGGGAGTCGGCAGCCAGCACGGTCACCTCGCCACGCGCGGGGTCCCACGGCAGCGGTTCGGGGAACTCGGCGGGGCCGTCGAACAAGGTCAGCTCGCACCCGTCGGGAAGGCCGTCCAGCGACAGGTCGTCGAGCCACCGCACCGGGCGCACGAGCGCACGTCCCGCGTAGTCGCAGACCGGCGCGAGTCGTACGACCACCCCGTCGGCAACCGTTTGCGGCTCGGCGGACGACGCGAAGGCCACCGTCCCGTTGGACTGGTGGCTGAGCACGTCGGTCGCCCCCTCGGCAGCGAAAGCAGCGAGGAGCTGGTCACGGCTCGGGCTGCGCGGCTGCCCGAGGTTGAGGTTGCGGAAGAACGCGACCGACGTCGCAGTCACCGCTCGACGTACGCCATCGAGCGGAGGCCGCGCTCGAGGTGCCAGGAGAGGTACGCCGACACGAGGTTGCTCGCCTCGCGCAGGTGGCGCGGGTCCGCCGCGTGGACGACGGGCCAGTCGCCGACGAGCAGCGCCCCCAGCAGGACCACCGTCTCGGAGGCGGGCGTCGCGGAGCCGGGCAGCCGGTCGGAGGCGCAGAGCACGCCGCCGGCCGAGGGGTTGAAGAACCGGTGCGGACCCTCGACGCCGCACTGCACGCAGTGGTCGAAGGACGGCGCGTAGCCCGCCACCGACAGCGAGCGGAGCAGGTAGGAGTCGAGGACCTGCTTGGCCGGGTGCTCGCCAGCGGACATGGCGCGGAGGCCACCGACGAGCAGGAGGAACTGCTGGACCGCCGGCTCCTTCTCCTCGGTGACCAGCCGCTCGGCCGTCTCCAGCATCACGGTGCCGGCGGTGTAGCGGTCGTAGTCGAGCCCGAGGCGGGCGTGGAACGGGTCGATCGTCTCGGCCTGGGTGATCACGTCGAGGCTGCGCCCGTCCGCGAGCTGCAGGTCGACGTGGGTGAACGGCTCGAGGCGCGAGCCCCAGCGCGACGTCGTACGTCGTACGCCCTTGGCGACCGCGCGCACCCGCCCGTGCTGACGCGTCAGCAGGGTGATGATGCGGTCGGCCTCACCCAGCTTGTGGGTGCGCAGCACGACCGCCTCGTCGCGGTAGAGGGGCACCCGATCATTGTCCCCCACCGACCCGTCCGCGGACGGGTCCGGCGCTCAGCGTTTCCGGGCGCGCGCCGCCTTGGCGGTCGACGCCCAGCAGTCCACGGCGAAGTCGGTGGCCGCAGACGTGAGCCGCTCGGGACGGAAGCGCCACTCGAGGATCGACGACGCCCGCTCGATGCGTACGTTGGGCAGCTCCGCGGCGAGCATGTCGGCGTCGACGAACGGGTGGATCGGGTCGATCGGGTGGCCGACGACGAACACGGGCGCCTGGATCTGCCGCCGCAGCCTCGACGACGGCGCGAGGCGCCCGAAGATCACGCCGTGCAGCAGCGAGGCGACCGAGTCGGCCCGGTGGTCGACGGTGTCGAGTCCGATGCCCGCCCAGAACGGCACGAGGCCGCGCGGGATCGAGCGGGACGCCTTCTGCAGGGTGTTGGCAGTGAAGGGCAGGTAGCGCGCTGCCAGCATGATCGGGAAGAAGGTCAGGACCCCGGCGACGAGCGCGTGGTTGAGGACCGGCATCTCGACGATCAGGCCCCTCACGCGCTCGGGAGCGATGACCGCGACCTCGAGCGAGACGTTGGCACCGAGCGACGTGCCGCCGACGACGGCCTGCTCTGCGCCGAGGTGGTCGAGGAGCGCGACCACCTGTCGACCGAACGCCGTCATCGAGTAGACCAGCGGGTCGGCCGGCTGGTCGGAGCGGCCGTGGCCGAGCAGGTCGAGCGTGACGACGTGGAGGCCCTGCGCGGCCATCGCCCGCGCCAGCGGCTGCTGCATCCGACGCGGCATCAGCAGCCCGTGCAGCAGCACGACCCACTGGTCACCCGAGCCGTACTCGGTGTACTCCAGCCGGTCGCGCCCGCCGTCGGACTCGACGAAGAACTGTCCGATCCGCTCGCTCACCAACATGGGCTCAATGTAGTCCGCTGCGATCTGCCGGTGCCGGACGTCCGGGGAGCGGCTTTTTGCAGCGGACTACCCGAGGGTCAGGACCGGTTGACGGCGCTGATCACGGCCTTGAGCGAGGCGGTGACGATGTTGGCGTCGAGCCCGACGCCCCACAGCACCTGGTCGCCCTTGTCCGACGACACCGCGCACTCGACGTACGCCGCCGCGATCGCGTCGCCACCCGCGGACAGCGCGTGCTCGGCGTAGTCGAGGACCCGGACGTCGTGGCCGACCGCCGAGATCGCGTCGACGAAGGCGGCGATCGGGCCGTTGCCCTCGCCCGTGAGCTCGCGGCGCTCGCCGTCGACGTACACGCCGACCGTGAGCTGGTCCTTCTCCCCCGCTGCGCTGGAGGTGTGGACCGAGTCGAGCTTGAGCGGCGTCTCGCGGTCGAGGTACTCCGCGCGGAAGACCGCCCAGATCTCCTCGGGCGTGATCTCGCCGCCCTCGGTGTCGGTGTGCTGCTGCACGACGCGGCTGAACTCGATCTGCGCACGACGCGGCAGGTCGAGCTTGTGCTCGGACTTGAGGACGTAGGCCACGCCGCCCTTGCCGGACTGGCTGTTGACCCGGATCACGGCCTCGTAGGTGCGGCCGACGTCCTTGGGGTCGATGGGGAGGTACGGCGCCTCCCACGGCAGCTCGCCGACGGGGACGCCGAGGGCCGCGGCCTTCTTGTCCAGGTCCTCGAGGCCCTTCTTGATGGCGTCCTGGTGGGAGCCGGAGAAGGCGGTGTAGACGAGGTCGCCGGCGTAGGGGTGGCGCGGGTGGACCGGCAGGTTGGTGCAGTACTCGACCGTGCGGCGCACCTCGTCGATGTCGCCGAGGTCGACCTGCGGGTCGATGCCCTGGCTGAACAGGTTCATCGCCAGCGTCACCAGGTCGACGTTGCCGGTCCGCTCACCGTGGCCGAACAGGCAGCCCTCGACGCGGTCGGCACCGGCCATCAGCGCCAGCTCGGTCGCGGCGACGGCGGTGCCGCGGTCGTTGTGGGGGTGCAGGCTGATCGCGGAGTGCTCGCGGCGGGTCAGGCCCCGCCCGAAGTACTCGATCTGGTCGGCGTAGGTGTTGGGCGTCGACATCTCGACCGTGGCGGGGAGGTTGAGGATGATCTCGCGTCCCGCCTCGGGCTGCCACACGTCGGACACCGCCTCGCAGACGCTCAGCGCGAAGTCGGTGTCGGACTGGGTGAAGATCTCCGGGCTGTACTGGTAGCCGAAGTCCTGGCTGCCCACGAGATGCGAGAGCCGCTCCTCGGCGTACTTCATCACCATCTCGGTGCCGCGGACGGCGATGTTGCGGCACTCGTCCGGGGTGACGTTGAAGACGACGCGCTGGAACAGCGGCGCGGTGGCGTTGTAGAGGTGGATCGTCGCGCGCGGCGCCCCGACGAGGGAGTCGACGGTGCGCTCGATCAGGTCCTCACGCGCCTGCGTCAGCACCGAGATCTGTACGTCGTCGGGGATCCGGTCCTCCTCGACGAGCTTGCGCACGAAGTCGAAGTCGGTCTGGCTCGCGCTCGGGAAGCCGACCTCGATCTCCTTGTAGCCGAGCGTGACCAGCAGCTCGAACATGGTGAGCTTGCGGGCCGGCGTCATCGGGTCGATGAGCGCCTGGTTGCCGTCGCGCAGGTCGGTGGAGAGCCACCGCGGCGCCTTCTCGACCTTCTTGGTCGGCCACGTGCGGTCCGGCACGTCGACGGGCACGAACGGCGTGTAGCGGCCGAACGGCATCGGGCTGGTGCCCTGCTGGTTGCTGCTGTTGCTCAGGTGGGTCATGACTTCCTCGATCGGCTCCGACGGGCGACCGGCACGCGCCACACTCCGCAACGAGGGGGCCGGTGTTTCTAGGCCTCGTTGCGGCGGCGAAGGAGGAGCAGGCTGCGCATCATGACTCGACAACGATAGCCCCGATCGTCGCTGCCGGCGCCGATCGGGCCCATCACGTGGACAGTCAGGCGCGACCGCGGGCGGCGTACGCCACGGCGGTGAGGTCGAACGGCCCGGCGCCGAGGTTGCGGCGCAGGGTGTCCTGCAGTCGCGCACGGACGTCCGGCGCGAGCGCCGCGACGGCCTCGCCAGCGGGTCCGACACCGTGCTGGTAGGGCTCCCACCACTCCTCGAAGCTCGGGTGGGTGACCGTCACGGCCAGCTCGACGTCCTCGATCCCGGTCAGCCCGGCTCCCTCGAGGGTCGCGACCAGCGTGTCACGCGAGCCGCCCTGGAAGTCGCTCTCGTCGGGGTGCTCGGGAGCGACCTCCGCCATCGCCGCCCACAGCGGCGCCATCGGCGCGCGCGAGCCCCTGAGGTCCCAGACCGTGGCGCCGACCCAGCCGCCCGGTCGGGTCACGCGTCGCATCTCCCGCAGCCCTTGCACGGGGTCGGCCATGAAGTGCACGACCAGGCAGGCCGCTGCGACGTCGCACGTGGCATCGCCGAACGGCAGGGACTCGGCCGTGCCCTGTCGTACGTCGACGCCCGGCAGGCGGTCGTGGCACGCCGCGACGAACTGCGGCGAGGGATCGACGGCCCGGACGTGGTCGGCCCCGAGCCTGGCGACCAGCACCTCGGTGAGTGCTCCCGGACCGCAGCCGACGTCGATCGCCCGCTGGCCCGCGGAGACCTCCATCCAGTCGGCGAGGCGCACCGCGAGGGGTCGCGAGTAGCGGCCCATGAATTTGTCGTACGCGTCGCCTGCCACCTCGAAGCTCACGCTCGGTGACGCTACTCGCCTCGTAGGCTCACGTCATGCCCCGATTGCTGGTGGTCCACCACTCCCCGACGCCGTCGGTCACAGCACTGACCGACGCGGTGGTCGCCGGTGCCTCCGACGACGCGATCGACGGTGTCGAGGTCGTGGTCCGGGCGGCGCTCGAGGCCGACGCGGACGACGTCCTCGCCGCCGACGGCGTACGTGCTCGGCACGCCCGCCAACTTCGGCTACATGAGCGGCGCGCTCAAGCACTTCTTCGACACGATCTTCCTGCAGGCCGGCGGCGCGCTGGCCGACGACGGCTCGGCCGCGACGACCGAGGGAGGTCGCAAGCCCTACGGCCTCTACGTCCACGGCCGCTATGACACGACCGGCGCGGTGCGATCGGTGCAGTCGATCGTCGGTGCGCTCGGCTGGCGCCAGGCGGCGCCCGTGCTCGAGGTGCTGGGCGACGTGGGCGAGTCGGACCGGGAGTCGGCGTACGAGCTGGGCGGGACGCTCGCCGCCCTGGTGATGGGATGAGGAGCCTGGTCGCGGTCGCCGCACTGGTGCTCGCCCTGACCGCCTGCACGTCGACGCCGACCGATCCCGTCGGTGACTCGACGCCGTCGGCCTCATCCAGCCCGACACCCACCGAGACCACCCCGCCGCCCGACCCCGGACCGCGCCCGAAGGTCGGGGAGTGCCACCTGCTGTCCTTCGGCCAGGCCGTCGACGTGGTGGGCCGGACCGAGCCGGTGAAGTGCAAGCGCAAGCACACGGCGGAGACCTACTTCGTCGGCCGCCTCGACCTGGAGACCAAGGCCGGCCACGTGCGCCGCGTCGACTCGCGCGCCGCGCAGCGACAGGCGCGCTCGACGTGCAGCGCCCGCCTCCCGAAGCACCTCGGACGTACGCCGGGCGAGCTGCGGCTGACGATGGCGCAGTCGGTCTGGTTCACGCCGAGCCCGAAGCACGCAGAGGCGGGGGCCGACTGGTTCCGCTGCGACCTCGTCGTCGTCGCGGCACCCCAGCGGCTGCTGGTGCTGCCGCGCAGCACGAAGGGCTGGGGCGACGCCCCGGTCGTGGCCATGTGCGCGACCGCGGCCCCCGGCACCAAGGCGTTCAAGCGCGTGGCGTGTGGGTCGAAGCACGCCTGGCTCGCCGTCTCGACGGTCGACATCCCCGGCAAGAAGCTGCCCACGAAGGAAGCCGTCTCCGCCCGCATGGACGGCCCGTGCGGTGAGGCGGCCCGCTCGCGCGCGGACGACCCGCTCGACTTCACCTGGTCGCAGGAGAGCCCGACCCAGGAGCAGTGGGACGCCGGACAGCGCTACGGGATCTGCTGGGTCCCGGCCTGAGAGTCAGCGCGCCAGCGGAACGGTGAGCCGTGACGCCAGCTCGTCGGCACTGGTGCCGTACGTCTCGAGCACGCGTACGCCGTGCGCTCCGACCTCGAACACCGCGACGTCGGTGTAGACCCGGTCGACGCAGCCGACACCCGTGAGCGGGTAGGTGCACGACGGGACCAGCTTGGGCGTGCCGTCCTTCGCGAAGAGGGTCATCATCACCAGCACCTGCTTGGCCCCGATCGCCAGGTCCATGGCGCCGCCGACGGCCGGGATCGCGTCGGGGGCACCGGTGTGCCAGTTGGCCAGGTCACCGCCCGCCGAGACCTGGAAGGCGCCGAGCACGCAGACGTCGAGGTGGCCCCCGCGCATCATCGCGAACGAGTCGGCATGGTGGAAGTAGGAGGCGCCGGGCAGCTCGGTGACCGGGATCTTGCCGGCGTTGGTCAGGTCGGGGTCGACCTGGTCCCCGACCGCCGCGGGCCCCATGCCGAGCATCCCGTTCTCGGTGTGGAGGACGACACCGGAGTCGGCGGCGAGGTGGTCCGCCACCTGCGTGGGCTGGCCGATCCCGAGGTTGACGAAGGAGCCGGCCGGGATGTCGCGCGCGACCAGTGCCGCCATCTCGTCGCGCGACAGCGGACCTCTGTCGAGGTGCTCGACGACGGTGCCGGTCATGCCGCCACCACCCGGTCCACGTAGATGCCGGGCGTGACCACGTGCTCGGGGTCGATCGAGCCGACCTCGACCACGGACACCACCTGGGCGACCACCGTGGTCGCCGCGGTCGCCATGACGGGACCGAAGTTGCGGGCGGTCTTGCGATAGACGAGGTTGCCCGCCCGGTCGGCGGTGTGCGCGCCGATGAGGGCGACGTCGCCGCGGATCGGGTACTCGAGGACGTAGGTGCGGCCGTCGATCTCGCGCGTCTCCTTGCCCTCCGCCAGCGGCGTACCGACGCCGGTGGGACAGAAGAACGCGCCGATCCCGGCACCTGCCGCGCGCATCCGCTCGGCCAGGTTGCCCTGCGGGACGACCTCGAGCTCGATCTCGCCGGCGCGGTAGAGGCCGTCGAAGACCCACGAGTCGGACTGGCGCGGGAAGGAGCAGACCATCCGGCGTACGCGTCCGGCCGCGAGCAGCGCCGCGAGGCCGGTGTCGCCGTTGCCGGCGTTGTTGGAGACGACGGTGAGGTCGGTGGCTCCCTGCCGGATCAGCGCGTCGATCAGGTCGACCGGCATCCCGGCCATCCCGAAGCCGCCGACCAGGACCGTGGAGCCGTCTGCGACCCCCGCGACCGCCTCGTCGGCGGTGTCGACGAACAGGGTCACGACGCCTCGGCCCGCACGTTCTCCAGGACGACGGCAAGGCCCTGCCCGACGCCGATGCAGATCGCGGCGACTCCCCAGCGCTCGCCCGACTCCCGCAGCCGCTTGGCCAGGGTGCCGACGACCCGTGCACCGGACGCGCCGAGGGGGTGGCCGATGGCGATGGCGCCGCCCTGGGCGTTGACCAGCGACGGGTCCGCAAGGCCCTGGCCCAGCCAGGCGTCGATGCAGGCGAGGGACTGCACGGCGAAGGCCTCGTTGAGCTCGACGGCGCCGATGTCGGCCCACGAGATGCCGGCACGACGCAGCGCGATGCCGGCCGCCTCGACCGGCGCGTAGCCGAACAGCTGGGGTTCGAGCGCGAACGCACCTCGCCCTGCGATCCGGGCCTGGGGCTCCAGGTCGAGGGTGCTGGCAGCCGCGGCGGAGCCGAGGATCAGCGCCGAGGCTCCGTCGTTGAGCGGGGAGGCGTTGCCGGGTGTGATCGTGCCGTCGGGACGGAAGCTCGGCTTGAGGCCACCGAGCTTCTCGGCGGTGCTGCCCGGGCGGATCCCCTCGTCACGAGCGAGCTCGACCCCGGGCACGGCGACCACCAGGTCGTCGTAGAAGCCGGCGTCCCACGCCGCGGCGGCGAGGTTGTGCGACTGGGCGGCGAACTCGTCCTGGCGCTCGCGCCCGATGCCGTAGGTCTCGGCGAGCTGCTCGTTGGCCTCGCCCAGCGAGACCGTCCACTCGGCCGGCATCCGGTCGTTGACGAGCCGCCAGCCGAGCGTGGTGGAGACCGCCGTGACGTTGCCCGCCGGGAAGGCGCGCGACGGCTTGGGCAGCACCCACGGCGCGCGGGTCATCGACTCCACGCCGCCCGCGACGACGATGTCGGCGTCACCGGTCTCGATGGTGCGCGAGGCGATCATCGTGGCGTCGAGGCTGGAGCCGCAGAGGCGGTTGACCGTCGTGGCGGGCACGGACACCGGCAGGCCGGCGAGCAGCACGGCCATCCGGCCGACGTTGCGGTTGTCCTCGCCGGCGCCGTTGGCGTTGCCCCACACGACCTCGTCGACCTCGGCGCGGTCGAGGCCGGGCGCCTGGTCGAGCACTCCTGTCAGGGCGGTGGCGGCCAGGTCGTCGGGACGGACCTCGGCCAGCGCGCCGCCGAACCGGCCGAACGGCGTACGCGTCGCGGCGTAGAGATAGGACTCGGTCATGCGTCGGGTGCCTCTTCCTCAGCAGGTGCATCGGCAGCGTCGTGGGAGAAGACCTCCTGGGCGATCCGGAAGGCCGTGTTGGCGTCCGGGACACCGCAGTAGATCGCGGTCTGGAGCAGCAGCTCGGTGATCTCCTCGACGGTGACCCCGTTGGTGCGGGCGGCCCGCAGGTGCATCGCGAGCTCCTCGTGATGGCCCCTGGCCACCAGGGCGGTCAGGGTGATCAGCGACCGGCTGCGGCGGTCGAGCCCGGGCCGGGTCCAGATGCTCCCCCACGCGTAGCGGGTGATGAGCTCCTGGAAGTCGCGGGTCAGGTCGGTGGTCGCGGCAACGGCGCGGTCGACGTGCGCGTCGCCGAGGACCTCGCGGCGCACCCGCATCCCGGCGGCGTGGACCTCGTCGAGGGTGCGGGCGCCGTCGGAGGTGCCGGTGAGCAGGTGCTCGCGGAGCAGTCCGGCGACCACCTCGGGCGCCTCGGCCGGCGCGAGGTGGGCGACGCCGTCGAGCTCGACGAAACGACCGTCCTGCACGCCGTCGGCGATCTCGCGCAGCTTCTCGGGCGGGGTGGCGAGGTCGGCGGAGCCGGCCACGGCGAGCACCGGTGCGCGGACCTCACCGAGGCGGTGGCGTACGTCGAACGCGCCGAGCGCCGCGCAGACCTGGACGTAGCCGGCGTCGTCGGCGTCCGCCAGTGCGTGCAGCAGGGCCGAGCCCCGCGCGGGCTCGCGGTCGAGGAAGCCCGGACCGAACCAGCGCTCGGCGGAGGCGCTCACCATCGACGACGTGCCCGAGGCACGGACGCCTTCGATCCGCTCCTCCCACGACTCGGCGGTGCCGATCCGGGCGCCGGTGCAGAGCAGCACCGCGCCACTCACCCGGTCGGGCGCGTCCAGGAGGAGCTGCAGACCGACGACGCCACCGACGGAGTCCCCGGCGTAGCCGAAGGTCGCACCCGTGTCGCCGCGCTCGGCGAGCACGTCCTCGACGACCCGCAGGACCCCGGCTGCCAGGTCGGAGGCCGTCCACTCCCCTCCGGGCACCGTGCGGTTGTGGCCGTGGCCGGGGAGGTCCCACGCCACGACGTCGAACGCATCGGCGAGGAGGCTCGCGCAGTCGCTCCACAGGGTGGCGGCGGACGTGCCGAGCGAGGGGCCGAGCACGAGCAGGGGCAGGTCGGGACGGGCCGCACCGGTCAGCCGCACGGCCGTGACGACGGGGATCATGCGGACCTCCAGTGGTGTCGGGCACGCAGCACGACCGCGTCGACGATCGCGCCCGCCTGACCGTCGTACGACGGGAGCGGGGGCCGGCCCGTCAACGTGGCCATCGAACGCTGCTCGGCGTGGACCGCTTCGGCTGAGGCTGCCAGGGTCGCGGCCATCCGGTCGGTGTGGACCTCGAGTCCGCTGACCAGCTCCACGGTCTGGCCGGCCGCGGTCAGCGTGCGGCGTACGAGGTCGCGCAGGGGCGCCCACTCGGCGTGCCAGCCGCCGTCGGCGCGGTCGTCGACCTGCGAGGCGGCCGCGACGTGCAGCGTCGCAGCGAGCTGCGGAGTGGTCAGGGCGGCCCGCCGGATGAGCACGGACAGCACCGGGTTGGCCTTGCCCGGCATCGTCGACGAGCCACCGGGCATGCCCTCGGCGAGCTCGCCGACCTCGGGCCGCGACATCACCAGCACGTCGTTGGCGACCCGGGCGAGCGCGTCGGTCGTCGTGACGAGCGCGTCGCCGAGGCGGGTGACGGGCGTGCGCACGGTGTGCCACGGCACCGGCTCGAGGTCGACCTCGAGACCGAGCTCCACCATCGCGGCGCGGGTGCCGGCCGCACCGCCGAGCTGGTCGGGGAAGACCAGCGCGGCGAGCTGCTCGTCGGCGTCGACGAGGGCGGCGAGCCACTGCGCCACGCGGAGCCCGAAGGTCGTGGGGACGGCGTGCTGGGTGAGCGTCCGCGCGACCATCGGGGTGTCGCGGTGCGTGCCGGCGAGAGCGGAGAGAGCGGCGCCGATCCGGGACAGGTCACCGCGGAGGTCGGCGACGGCGTCGCTCCGACATCCGCATGAGCGCCGAGTCGACGACGTCCTGGCTGGTGAGGCCGCGGTGCAGCCAGCGGGCCGGCTCCCCCGTCAGGCCGTCGCGCAGCATCTCGACGAGTCCGATGACCGGGTTGCCGCCCTGCTCGGACTCGTGACCCAGACTCTCGACGTGCTGCGGGCGAAGGAGTCCCTGGAGGTCGGCCGGGTGGCCGAGCCGGGCGAGCCAGTCCTCCTCGACCGAGACGAGCGCCCGGACGAAGGCCTCCTGGGCGAAGTGCTCGCCTGCCCGGTCGTCGCCGGGCCAGAACAGGTCAGTCACGTGGTCAGTCTCGCCGATGGTCGAGGAAGACGGTCTCGCCGTCGCCCTGGAGCCGGATGTCGAACACGAAGCCGTGCTCGTCGGCGGCGGCGAGGAGCGTGCCGCGTCGCTCGTCCGCGACGGACGCGAGGAGGGCGTCGGCGGCCAGCGCCTCCGCGTCGCCGGGCAGGTAGGCGCGGGTGAGCAACCGGTCGAGCAGGCCGCGGGCGAAGACCGTCACCGCGAAGAACGGTGCAGAGCCGGGCGCGACTGCCCCGGGCGCGAGCGTGGTGAAGGTGTAGCGGCCGGACCGGTCCGTCGGTGCGCGACCCCAGCCCGTGAACGTGAAGCCGTCGCGGTGCAGCGACCCCGGCTCGCGTACGACGCTGCCGTCGGGTCCGGCCTGCCAGATCTCGACGAGCGCGTCCGGCACGGGGTCTCCGGCGCCGTCGAGGACGCGACCGGTCAGCCGGACCGCGTCGGGGTGCCCCGGCGGGACCAGGTCGGCGCCACCGTCGTGCACGAGGGCGAAGGAGAAGAACGGTCCGACCGTCTGGCCGGGCGTCGGTGTCAGTGTCATGACTCCTCCTCCTCGAGCGGCGTGCGGTGGCTGCCGGTGAGGACGATGTCCCAGCGGTAGCCGGTGGCCCACTCGTGCTCGGTCACGTCGTGGTCGTACGTCGCGACGAGGCGGTCGCGCGCCTGCTGGTCGACGATCGCCTGGTAGATCGGGTCGAGCGCGAACAGCGGGTCGCCCGGGAAGTACATCTGGGTCACCATCCGCTGGGTGAACTCCGAGCCGAACAGCGAGAAGTGGATGTGGGCCGGGCGCCACGCGTTGCGGTGGTTGCGCCACGGATAGGGCCCCGGCTTGATCGTCGTGAAGGAGTAGGTGCCGTCGGCGTCGGTGAGGCACCGGCCGACGCCCGTGAAGTGCGGGTCGACCGGCGCCGGGTGCTGGTCACGCTTGTGGACGTAGCGCCCGCCGGCATTGGCCTGCCAGATCTCGACGAGCTGGTGTCGGACGGGGCGACCGTCGCCGTCCAGCACGCGACCGGTGACCTTCATCCGCTCGCCGATCGGCTCCCCGGCGTGCTGGATCGTCAGGTCGGCCTCGAGCGGGTCGATGTCGCGCTCGCCGAAGACCGGGCTCCAGAGCTCGATGCCCTCGGGGTCGGCGTGATGGAGGCTCTTGGTGGGGTGGCGCAGCACACTGCTGCGGTAGGGCGCGTAGTCGAGCCGCGTCGTCGTCTCGACGGAGCCGGACGCGGCGTACGACTCGGCGATCGCGGCCATCTCGGCACTCACCTGTGCCTGCGTCTGGTCCCCCGGGGTCGTGGTCACGTCACCGAGACTAGGGCTCGGGTGCACCGGCTGGACTCGCTCACCTTCCACTGGACGGAAGGAGCAGGTCGGCAGGACGACGTTTCCGTCTAGTGGAAGACTGCGGCTCATGGCCGGCAACTCCTCCACGCCGGGCGCCTCGGTCACCAGCCGGGCGCTCGCACTGGTCGGCGCCTTCGACGAGGAGCACCGTCGGCTCACGCTGACCCAGCTGGCGGAGCGGGCCGGGATGCCGGTGGGGACGGCCCACCGACTGGTCGCCGAGCTCGTCGAGTGGGGCGCCCTCACCCGCACCGGCTCCGGTGACTACGTCGTGGGCCGCCGGCTCTGGGACATCGGACTGCTGGCGCCGCTGCAGGCCGGACTGGTCGAGCTCGCCTCGCCCTACCTCCACGACCTCTACGGCGCCACCCGCGCGACCGTCCACCTCGCGGTGCGCGACGACGCCGAGGTGCTCTACCTCGACCGGCTCCGCGGGAGCACGTCGGTGCCGGTGGTCAGCACCATCGGGTCCCGGCTGCCGATGCACGCCACCGGGGTCGGCAAGGTCCTGCTCGCCCACGCCCCCCTCGAGGTGCAGCAGCGGGTGCTCGCCGACCTGCCGCGGATCACGGCGTACACCGTCACCCAGCCGGGGCGGCTGAGCCGCCAGCTCGCCCAGGCGCTGCGCGACGACCACGCCACCACGACCGAGGAGATGAGCCTCGGCGCGTGCTCGGTGGCAGTGCCCGTACGCCGCGGGGGCGAGGTCGTCGCCGCGCTCGGCCTCGTCGTGCCGTCCCTCAAGCGCGACCGCCCGCGACTCGTCGCGGCCCTGCAGGTCGCAGCGCGCGGCGTGGGACGCGCACTGGACGCCGCTCGGTCGGCCTGAGCGACCCTCGTCTTCCACCCAGCGGAATCAGCACCTCGTCCGACACGCGTCCCACCGCGTTGACTGGACCCATGGACGAGGTGCGGACCCAGGTCGTGATCATCGGTGCCGGCCCCGCCGGCTTGCTGCTGTCGCACCTCCTCGCGGCCGAGGGCGTCGAGTCCGTGGTGGTCGAGACCCGCACCGAGGAGTACGTCGCCTCCCGCATCCGCGCCGGCATCCTGGAGCAGTCGTCCGTCGACCTGCTCCACTCAGCGGGCCTCGGCGATCGGTTGGCGCGCGAGGGCGACCAGCACCGCGGGATCTACCTGCAGTGGCCCGAGGAGCGGCACCACCTCGACTTCGTCGACCTCACCGGCCGGTCGGTCTGGGTCTACGGGCAGACCGAGGTGCAGAAGGACCTCGTGGCGGCCCGGGCCGCGGCTGGGCAGGAGATCCACTACGGCGTGTCCGAGACCGCCCTGCACGACCTGGAGTCCGAGACCCCCTCGGTCACCTTCGTGTCCGAGTCCGGCACCCCGACCCGGGTGAGCGCCTCGATCGTCGTCGGCTGCGACGGCTCGTTCGGCCCGTCGCGTTCGTCGGTGCCGGACGCCGTGCGACAGACCTGGGAGAAGGTCTACCCGTACTCCTGGCTCGGCATCCTGGCCGACGTCGCCCCGTCGACGGACGAGCTGATCTATGCCTGGCACCCGGACGGGTTCGCGATGCACTCGATGCGGTCCGCGACCGTCTCGCGCCTCTACCTGCAGGTGCCCAACGACACCGACATCGCCGACTGGTCCGACGACCGGATCTGGTCGGCGCTCGCCACCCGGCTCGGCCACGGGCAGGACGGCTGGTCCCTGACGCCCGGACCGGTCACGGACAAGAGCGTGCTGCCGATGCGCTCCTTCGTGCAGACCCCGATGCGGCACGGACGCCTGTTCCTGGCCGGCGACGCCGCGCACATCGTCCCGCCGACTGGCGCCAAGGGCCTCAACCTCGCGGTCGCCGACGTCGGCCTGCTCGCGCCGGCCCTCGTCGACCTGGTCCGCAAGGACGACAGCCGCCTCGCGGACGCGTACTCCGACACGGCCCTGCGCCGGGTGTGGCGCTGCACCCACTTCTCCTGGTGGATGACCACGATGCTGCACACCAGCGGCGACGACTTCGACCAGCAGCTCCAGCTCTCGCAGCTGCGGTGGGTGGCCACCAGCGAGGCCGGGGCCACCGGGCTCGCGGAGAACTACGCCGGACTACCGATCGGATTCTGAGATGTCGACCGTCCCCCGCCGCGTCGTCACGGGACACACCCCGGACGGTGTCTCCGTCGTGCTCTCCGACGGCCCCGTGCCCGTCAGCCGGCAGATCCCCGAGGACGGCGTCGGCTTCCACGAGATCTGGAACACCACCGGCGCTCCGGCTCCGCTGACGGCCGCCGAGGAGATCGACCCGACCGAGCGCGAGCTCGCCGTCCCTCCCCCGCCGCACGGCACGAAGATCCGGATCAACGAGTTCGCGCCGGGCTTCCTCGACGAGGCCGGGCTGCAGTCGCCGGTGCACCGCACGGCGTCGGTCGACTACGGCATCGTGCTGGAGGGCGAGATCACCCTCGTCCTGGACGACTCCGAGGTCACGCTCCACGCCGGCGACGTCGTCGTACAACGTGGCACCGACCACGCGTGGGCCAACCGCGGCGACTCGGTCGCGAAGGTGGCGTTCATCCTGGTGGACGGCGAGTTCACCCCCGCTCTGCTCGAGACCCTGCCGGAGGGTGCGGTCGAGCGGCTGACCCTCAAGGGGCCGAAGGACTGATGCGCCTCAGGCCTCGACGGGCAGCGGCACCAGGCGCGTGGAGCCCATCAGGCCCTCCTTGCGCGCCACCCACGCGGCCAGGCCGATCGTGGCGGCGGCCGCCAGCACGTTGATCGCCAGCATCGAGATGCTCTTGACGAGGATGAAGGTCTCCAGCGACTGCGACTGGAGCAGCCACAGCGTCATGCCCGCCTTCGCGAGCCCGAGCACGGCCCACAGCGCGGTCAGGTGCCAGAAGAGGCGGCGGACCCGCGGTCGCATCGCGAGCTCGTGGTCCATCGGGTAGAAGTCGCCGGCCAGCCGGGCCACCATCGGCCGCGCGCTGGCGAGCGAGAGCAGGAAGAGGAGCGCGACGAAGCCGTCGCTGATCACCGGCTGGAGGAAGTAGAGCCACGTGCTGCCGGCCACGATCGAGAGCGCGGTCCGTCCGGTGAGCAGGATGGCAGTGAGGATCAGCAGCCCCGACGTCCGACGGCGGGTCACTGCGCGCCACGCGATCGCGCCGTAGGACCAGGCCAGCGCCACCACGATCGCGATCCACACCCCGGCCAGCTCGAAGACGCCGTAGAACAGGACCGCAGGGATCACCACTGCGATCAGCAGGCTCAGCGAGACGCGCCGGACGACCGAGACGAGGGTGGGGCGCTGGGGGTCGATCCGGCCACCATACGGTCCACCGGGGTCGGCCGCAGGAAGTCGGCGAAAGGCGTCAGACGTCCCAGACGACGTCCAGCTCGTCGCGGGACCCGAACCGCTCCAGGTGGTCCTTGACGACCTGGGCGAACCGCTCGGCGTCGCCGTCGGGTCCGACGCTGACCTCGACCTCGAGGACGCCGTCCGCGGGACGGAGGACGATGACGTTGCCGTTGTCCCAGCGCTGGACGGTGGCGCCGTCCTCCTCGGTGGCGGGGCCGCGCTTGGACCAGTGGCTCACGAGCTGCTTGGCGTAGCGCTCCGGTCGGTCGGTGGCCATGGTGCCGGTGATGGTGCTCATGTGAGTTCCTTCGTCAGGTGGTGGTGTCCGGCCGCCGCGTCGAGCGTGCGGCCGTCGGGGAGGTTGATGGTGGCGGCCGATCCGTCGGGGACGGTGACCTCGAGCTCGGTGAGCTCGTCGCCCTCGGCCCGCCAGGCGACCCGCACTGTGCCGTGCGGGGTGTCGAGGCTGCTCTCGGCCCAGGTCAGGCCGCCGCCGGGCCGCGGTGCGACCAGGATCCGACGGTAGCCCGGCTCGAGCGGCGCGATCCCGCCGACCGTCCGGTGCATCCAGTCGGCGACCGAGCCGAGTGCGTAGTGGTTGAAGCTGGTCATGGAGCCCGGGTTGACCGAGCCGTCGGGCAGCATCGAGTCCCAGCGCTCCCAGACCGTGGTCGCGCCCATCGTGACCGGGTAGAGCCACGACGGGCAGCCGGTCTGCATGAGGAGCGCCCACGCGTCCGCCAGGTGACCGGTCCCGGCCAGTGCGTCGAGCACGAAGGCCGTCCCGGCGAACCCGGTCCCGATGTGGTGTCCCTCGTCGCGCACGAGCTCCGCCAGCCGGTCGCCGGCGAGCTGGCGACGGGGGTCGCCGTCCAGCAGGCCGAGCTCGAGCGCGAGGGCGTACGCCGTCGGGCAGTCGCTCTGCACGCGTCCGCGGTCGTCCACGTAGTGCCGCAAGAACGCCGCGCGTACGTCGTCGGCCAGCGCGCTCAGCGTCTGGTGCTCGTCGTCGAGGCCGAGCACCTCGGCGGTGCGCGCGGTGAGCACGACGGAGCGGTGGAACACGGCGGTGGCGACGACACCGGTGTCGGCCCGCGACCGGCCCGGCTGGTCGGGCGGTGCGCTCGGGTCGAGCCAGTCGCCGAACTGGAACCCGCCCTCCCAGAGCCCACGGTCGGACAGGAGCCGGTCCCGCACGCGCTCGACGTGGGCGAGCATCGACGGCCACTGGTCGCGCAGCACGGCGTCGTCGCCGTACGCCGTCCAGAGCGTCCACGGCACCCAGACCGAGGCGTCGGCCCAGATGGCAGAGGCGTCCATGGGTGGCAGGCCCTCGGGAGGCGCCTCGAACTTGAGGCAGTCGGGCGCGGCCAGCGGCACGCGGCCGTCGGCATGGGACTGCTCGAGCGCGAGGTCGACCAGCCACTGCCGCAGGAACGGGCCGACGTCGAAGAGGTGGGCGGCGCTCGGCGCGAACACGGCGAGGTCGCCGGTCCAGCCGAGCCGCTCGTCGCGCTGGGGGCAGTCGGTCGGCACGCCGACCGAGTTGCCGCGCCAGGACCAGACGGCGTTCTCGTGAAGGCGGTTCAGCCGCTCGTCGGAGCACGCGAAGCGACCGATCCGCCGCTGCTCGGTGTGCACCACGACCGCCTCGACGTCGTCGGCCGTCACGTCCCCCGGCCAGCCGGTGATGCCCGCGTAGCGGAAGCCGTGGGTCGTGAAGGTCGGCTCGAACGCGTCGGCCCCTCCACTGAGCACCAGCCGGTCGGTGGCCCGCGCGGTGCGGAGCGGCCGGACGCAGAGCTCGCCGTCCTCCAGCACCTCGGCATGGCGGACGGTCACCGTCTCGCCCCGCTCACCCTGCACCGTGAACCGGAGCCAGCCCACGAGGTTCTGGCCGAAGTCGAGCAGCGTCTCGCCGCTCGGAGCGGTCCACACGCGCTCGGGCCGCACGGCCTCGTGCCGGCGGATCGCGGGATGGTCGGAGTCGTCGAGCAGGTCGGTGTCGAAGTCGAGCTCGCGCACGCCGACCCACTCGGTGGGCTCGGTGCGACGGGCGTCGATGGTCTGGCCGTCGTAGAGGTCGTCCGCGAGGATCCCGGAGGCGCCGGCCTCCCACGACGCGTCGGTCCCGACGACCTCGGTGCGACCGTCGGCGTACTCGACCTCGAGCTGGGCGAAGGCGCCGGGCTCGGAGCCGTAGAGGTTGTTGTTGCCGTGGAAGCCGAGGCGGCCCCGGTGCCATCCGTTGCCGACGAGCAGCCGGATCTCGGTCTCATCCTCGACGAGGTGCGTGATGTCGTGGCTGCGGACGCGGAGCCGCCACTCGTACGACGTCCAGCCCGGTGCCAGCACCTCGTCGCTGACAGGCCTGCCGTTGACGCTGGCCTCCACGACGCCGAGCGCCGTCACGCGCAGGGTGGCGCGTCGGACGTCACCGTCCAGCTCGACCACCCGACGGAAGACCGGTGCCGCGTCGAGGTCGGTGGCCGGCGTGATCATCCGGGCGCTCCAGTCAGGCACCGGGCAGCACCGCCGACCGAAGCTGTCCGGACGGCTCACGCGAGCTCGGCGAACGTGTCCTCGACCCAGTCGGCGACGAAGGCGTTGATGTGCGGCATGTGGTCGAGGCCGACGTGCTCGGCCGCGCCCTCGTCGACGGTGAAGATCCGCAGCTCGCGCTTGGGGCTGTTGACGGCCTGGTCGTAGGACTGGTGGGCGTAGTCGACGGAGATCTGGCGGTCGTTCGCGCCGTGCGCGATGAGGAACGGGATCTCGATCTTCTCCACCACGCCGTTGAGGTTGACGCCCTCGGCGTAGTCGATGAACTCGTCCACGTCGTCGAAGCCCCACACCCAGAGGACGTGCTCCCAGTAGTGCGGCACCGGGTTCTCGCCTTCACGCTGGAGCCGCTTCTTCTGCACCTCGCCCCAGTTGTGGTTGGCACCCCAGACGGCGACGAGCTTGAAGCGCTTCTCGAACGCCGCTGCGCGCGGGCAGTAGTAGCCGCCGAGCGACCAGCCGACGAGGCCGATCCGGTCGTGGTCGACGTCGTCGCGGGTCTCGAGGTAGTCGACCTGCGCCTTGGCCCAGTCCTCGGACTCGATGCGGGACTTGAGGTCCTGGAAGCGCAGCGCCTCGCCGGAGCCGGGGTTGTCGATCATCAGCACCGAGATGCCGCGGGCGCGCATCTCCTGCGCCCAGCCCGAGGTGTACATGTGCTCCTTGGTGGAGTCGAGCCCGTTCCACATCACCACGCACGGCACGGC
Source organism: uncultured Actinomycetota bacterium (assembly GCA_963708875.1). Lineage (GTDB taxonomy): Bacteria > Actinomycetota > Actinomycetes > Propionibacteriales > Nocardioidaceae > Nocardioides. The sequence goes on along the minus strand of CAVPUL010000001.1, from coordinate 442,745 downwards.
CTCGCCGTTCTTCGACGCGTTGGAGAAGTACGCCGGCAGGGTGGTGTCCTCGAAGGGCACCTCGACCCGCGTCGTCGCCGGGTCGGAGAGCTCGAAGACCTTCTCGAAGGCGTCGAGCGCCTGCTGGTAGAACTCCTTGCGGCCGGGGTCGGTGTTGCTGAGCATCCGCTCGGCCTGGCAGACGTACAGGCCGGCGCGGTACCACTGCTGGCCTGCGGTGCGCAGGTGCCCCGCGGCCTCGGAGGCGCGGGCCTGGTCGGCGACCTGGTCGGCGACGGCCTTCCACGACTCCATGAAGATCCGGCTGCCGGAGTTCACGTCCGGCGCCTCGCGGGCGGGACGGCAGGCCCGGTCGACCTCGTCGATCGCGCCGCCGTTGTTGAGGGTGGCGCAGACACCGAGGTTCCAGACGTACTTGGGCCCTGAGAAGTACTCGAACATGGCTCCGACTGTGCCGGTCATCACGCGCCCGCGGAAGCCAGCAGGCGTGATGCTCGGCATCGGTCCCGTCGATGGCTGGTGCATGATCGGCCCATGTCCGAGGAGCTGTCAGGGGAACCACAGGCCCGGCCCGGTCGCCGCGCCGCCCGCACCGACGTACGTCGCCTGCCGGAGAAGCAGGTCGACGAGGTCGCGGCGCTGCACGCGATCCTCGACGAGGCGATGCACGCCTCGGTCGGCATCGAGGTCGACGGCCAGCCCTACGTCCTGCCGATGGCCTGCGCCCGCGACGGCGACCACCTCCTGCTCCACGGCTCGACCGGCAGTCGGCTGATGCGCGCGATCGCGGGCGGTGCGCCCCTGTGCGTGAGCGTCACCCACCTCGACGGCCTCGTCTATGCGCGGTCGGCGTTCGAGTCGAGCATGCGCTACCGCAGCGCCACGGTCCTCGGCGTCGCGACCGACGTCCCGGCCGACGAGCGGCTCGAGGCCCTGCGGGTGCTCACCGAGCACCTGCTGCCCGGCCGCTGGGCCGAGCTCCGGGCGCCGCTGCCGAAGGAGCTGGCGGCCACCTCGGTGCTGCGCGTCCCGCTCGACGAGTGGTCGGTCAAGGTCGGCTCCGGGTTCGGCGACGATCCGGAGGAGGACCTGCACGAGCCCGTCTGGGCCGGCGTCGTCCCGCTCGCCGTCTGCGTACGGCGCCCCCATCGACGCCCCCGACCTCGACGCCGGCCTCACCGTCCCGGCGTACGTGCTGGATCGTCCGACCGACGCCTGATGCGAGGTATCGGCAACCCCTGCTTCCGGAAGTGACCGTGGTCTCGTTGGCTGGAGCCATGACGACGCGAGCATTCCCTGACGGATTCCTCTGGGGCGTGGCCGGTGCCGGCCACCAGATCGAGGGCGACAACGTCGACAGCGACACGTGGTTCCTCGAGCACGTGACGCCGTCGGTCTTCCGCGAGCCGTCCGGCAAGGCGTGCGACTCCTGGAACCGGTGGCGCGAGGACATCGACCTGGCCGCGGCGATGCACCTGACGGCGTACCGCTTCTCCGTCGAGTGGGCACGCGTCGAGCCGGCGGAGGGCGAGTTCTCCGAGACCGCCCTCGACCACTACGAGGCCATCGTCGACACCTGCATCGAGCAGGGCATGACCCCGGTCGTCACCCTCAACCACTTCACCTCGCCCCACTGGTTCGCGATGAAGGGCGGCTGGCTGGATGCAGGCGCACCGGCCGCCTTTGCGACGTACGTCGACGCGGTCATGGCGCGCTTCGGGGACCGGATCGGCTGGGCCATCACGTTCAACGAGCCCAACCTCACCCGGGTGCTGAGCTGGTACGGCCTGCCGCAGTTCGTGCACGACCTCGAGCGGGCGACCCTCGACGCCGCCTCCGCCGCGACGGGTGTCGAGCGCTACCGGGTGGGCAACGTCTGCCTGCCGGAGGACTTCGACGCCCTGGAGCAGGGCCAGACCGCGGGCCACGTCGCTGCGCGCGAGGTGATCAAGGCCCGCCGACCGGACCTGCCCGTCGGCCTGTCGCTCGCGATCATGGACGACGTGGTGGTCGGCGACGACGCCACCGTGCGCGACCGCAAGCGGCGCGAGTGCTACCAGCACTTCCTCGAGGTGGCCCGCGACGACGACTTCATCGGTGTGCAGAACTACGAGCGGGTGCCCTACGACGCCGACGGCAAGGTCGAGGCGCCCGAGGGTGCCGAGCGCAACCAGATGGGCACCGTCATCGAGCCGGCCTCACTGGCGGGCGCCGCCCGCTGGGCGCACGAGGTGTCGGGCGTGCCGGTGCTGGTCACCGAGCACGGCATGGCCACCCCGGACGACCGCCAGCGCGCCGACTTCATCGAGCCGTCGCTGGTCCACCTGCTCGACCTGATCGAGGAGGGCGTGCCGGTGCTGGGCTACTGCCACTGGACGCTGCTCGACAACTTCGAGTGGATCTTCGGCTACGACTACCAGCTGGGGCTGCACGAGGTGGATCGCACGACCTTTGAGCGGACTCCCAAGCCGAGCGCGGGGGTGTACGCCGCGATCGCCCGGGCGCACGGCGTGGAGGACCAGGACGCGTAGACCGCCCGTGCCAGGCGTTGAGGCAGTCGGGGATCGAGTCGGTCTGCCGCCCGAGACGGCCAGGTGACGAACGGCCCCCTGCCCGCGGAGGATCAGCGACTGTAGGTGAGGCGTCTGGGAGCATCTCGTCATGGACGTCGAGATGCTGGATGCTGAACGGCTCCGATTCCGCGACGGCTCCCCCGTTCGAGCGGCCTCAGCGGTCGTGCCCTTCGGCGACGGCCACCTGGTGGTGTCGGACGACGCGACCTGTGCGGCCTGGTTCCGTGACGGGACGGCGACTCGCGTACGGCTCCTCCCGCCTGTTGATGGGCATGACGTCTTCGACGAGGCGTCCGGGACCAAGCACCTCAAACCGGACCTCGAGACCGCCTGCCAGGTCGAGGTCGGTGGGGCGCCAGCGGTGCTGGTGATGGGCTCCGGCTCCTCCCCAGCCCGGATGCGGTGGTGCCTGCTTCGGCTCGAGCACGGCCGGCCGATCGTCGTCGTCGCCGACATGGCACAGGTGTACGTCGCCGCCGCGGCTGCCCTGGCCGTCGACCTCGAGCAGCTCAACCTCGAGGGCGCCTGCATCGTCGGGAACACCCTGCGGTGGTTCCACCGCGGGCTCCCCTCGGCCGGGTTGCCCTCGGGTAGCGTGCACATCGACGTGTCCGCCGCAGTGGCCGCCACCCTGGGAGACCTCGACGCAGCAGAGGTCACGGCCACCCGTCCCGTGCACTACGACCTCGGCGCTGTGGGCGGCGTCGGCCTGGCCATCACCGACGTCGTCGCTCTGCCCGGCGGTGACCTCATCGCAAGTGCCGCAGCCGAGGACAGCCCCGACCCGCGCGACGACGGGCCGGTGGTGGCCTCGGCCCTGGCACGTATCCGAAGGGACCATGTCCAAGATGTCGTTCCCTTGCCCAGACTGGACGGCAGCGTGATCAAGGTCGAGGGACTGATGGTCCTGGACGCAGACGAGAGCCAGACGACCCTGCTCGCCGTGACCGACGTCGACGACCCAGAGGCAGCGTCCTGGGCGACCAGGATCCGCATCAGGCACTGACCAGGGGCGGTTTCACACCCGTCCTCGGCGACCCGTTCCTTCAACCGCACTCGGCAAGGACACTGGCTCGCCCGGATGAGCAGATGTTCCAGCCGCGCCGAGATCAGACCCCACCGACGGTCTCCCTGTGCGGCATAATCGAGATGTGGTCGTCCTCGTTCCGCGACAGATCCAGATGGTCGGGATGACGGGTGCCGTGCCGTACTACGGAGGGCGCTTCACGCCCGCGCAGGCGCACGCCGCGGCGCACCCGGCGCGTCCTCCCGCGCAGCCGCCGGCCCCGCCTCGTGCCCCGCAGGCGCCGACCACGTCCGCGGAAGACAAGCTCCGGGCACTCGAGCACCTGCTCGACACCGGCGTGCTGACGCAGGAGGAGTTCGTCGAGCTGCGGGCCAGGGCCGAGCAGTGACGGGGCCGGTCCAGGTCCTGGTGGTCGGATTCGAGGCGCCGTCCTTCTCGGGAGAGGTGCTGGCCGAGCTCGCCACGCTTCGCGAACAGGGTGTCGTGCGGCTGGTCGACGTCTTGTTGGTCGAGCGCGGCGAGGACGGGACCTTCGAGATCCTCGAGCCACCGTCCGGCAGCGACCCTGACCTGGGGAAGGTGGCAGCCGAGATCCTCGGCGGGGGCGAGCCATCCGAAGGCGACCAATTCCTCGGCGAGACCTGGTCGCTCGCGGATGCGGTCCCTCCGGGCGGGGTTGCAGCCATAGCGCTCCTCGAGCACCTCTGGGCCGAACCTCTCGTCGCGGCGATCCGCCGCGCGGACGGGCGTCCGCTGGCCGAGTCGTGGCTACCACCAGGCGACCTGCCTGACTCGACGAGCGGCTGATCGGGGCACGTGCCTGTCAGTGATACGAAGCCGCATGCTCTCGACGGCTGCGCCCGGTCTGCGCCGCGAAGCCACTGTCGGTGGGTTTCCGTAGAGTCGAACGCATGATCGAGACGAGGCAGGACAAGGAGGTCGCAACAGCGGCCTCACTGCCCTCGCCCGCTGAGGTCGAGGGGTGGATCGCTGAACTTCAAGGCGACGGTCCCGACCTGACTGACCCCGAGCGCATCGACCTCATCCACGCCCTGGAGCGCCTCGCCTGCGCCGCCGCAGGCGCCCAGGCGATCCTGACGGTCGAGTTCGACGCGTCGCAGCGAGCCGTCGCCGCCGCGGCTGGTGTGCCAGCCGCACGCCAGGGCCGCGGGATCGCCGCCCAGGTCGCCCTCGCGCGACGCGAGTCGCCGCACCGCGGTGAGCGACACGTTGGCCTGGCGAAGGTGCTGCGACGCGAGATGCCGTTCACCCTTCACGCACTCCGCGCTGGTCGGATCACCGAGTGGAAGGCCACGCTCCTCGCCCGCGAGACCGCCTGCCTCGACCTCGAGGACAGGCGCCTGGTCGACGCCGAGGTCGCCACCGACCTCGACGTGCTCGAAGCCATGGGCGAGCGCGAGCTCACCCAGAAGGTCCGTGCACGGGCAGCCGCGCTCGACCCCGCATCCGTCGCCGCCCGCCGCAGGAAGGCCGAGTCCGATCGCCACTGCAGTCTGCGCCCCGCACCCGACACGATGACCTGGTTCGGCGCCCTGCTGTCCGTCAAGGCAGGCGTCTCGGTCCATGCCGTCCTGTCGCGCGAGGCCGACCGCCTCCGCGCCGCCGGCGACCTCCGCACGCGCGGGCAGATCATGACCGACACCCTCGTCCAACGCGTCGTCTCGCCCCACACCGCGGCCGTCGCCGACGGCACCGAGCTGCCGCTGGTCATCAACCTCGTCCTGCCCGACACCGTCCTGCTCGGCGACGACCCCGCTGGCGGTCACGTCGAGGGCTACGGTCCCGTCCCCGGCGACCTCATCCGCGAGTGGATCGCCGACCGCCTCGAGGCCGGCGCAGACGACGGCACGGATGTCTGGCTACGTCGCCTCTACGCCCGCCCCACCACTGGCGAGCTCGTCGCCATGGACTCGAGGGCACGCAGGTTCGCCGGCGCCCTGGCCCAGTTCCTCCGCCTCCGCGACCAGAGCTGCCGCACACCCTGGTGCGACGCACCGATCCGACACCTCGACCACGCGGAGGACAGCGCCACCGGTGGCCCGACCGCCGGGCACAACGGCCAAGGACTCTGCGAGGCGTGCAACCACGCCAAGCAAGCGCTCGGCTGGTCTGCACGACCACGCCCCGGCCCGCGCCACACCGTCGAGACCACCACCCCGACGGGCCACCGCTACACCTCGACCGCACCACCCGTCCGGCCGGTCGCACAGCCAGAGATCCGCGTGGACATCTGGTGGGGACCTGAGGTGGTCGCTGCGTGACCGAGGTCAGGACTCCCGGCGCACGCTCCCCGTGAGCGTGCCCAGGGCCTCGACCTCGAGGCGTACGACGTCGCCCGGCTCGAGCGGCGGTGGGGTCTGCGAGCCGTTGCGGCCCCAGAGCTCGGCGAGGCAGCCACCGCCGCCGGTGGTCCCGGACGCGAGCAGGTCTCCCGCCAGCACGATGGAGTCGCGGGAGGCGTGGGCGACCATCTCGGCGAAGGAGAAGTGCATGCTCGACAGGTTGTCGTGCCCGATGAGCTCGTCGTTGACGTAGGCCTTGCAGTCGAGGTCGAGCGACGGCAGCTCGTCGGCGGTCACGATCCACGGTCCGAACGTGGTCGCGAAGTCCTTGCCCTTGGCCGGGCCCAGGCCGACCTGCATCTCGCGGGACTGGATGTCGCGGGCCGACCAGTCGTTGAGGATCGTGTAGCCGAAGATCGCGGCCTCCGCCTCCTCGACCGAGGCGGACCGGAGGTCGGTGCCGACGACGCAGGCGACCTCCATCTCGAAGTCCAGCGCGCGGCACGTGACCGGCCGCGGGATCGCCTCGCCCGGTCCGTAGAGCGCGTGCGGGTTGGTGAAGTAGAACTGCGGCGCGTCGTACCACGCCTCCGGGACACCGACCGCGTGGTCGATCGAGCGGCGTACGCCCTCGACGTGCGACTCGAACGTCACGAAGTCCCGCACCGACGGGGGCTTGTAGGGCAGCAGCAGGTCCGCCTCGACGAAGGAGACGGGAGCCTCCCTCAGCGCCTCCTCCCCCACCTCGAGCGCCCGCTCCAGCCCGAGCCCGACGAGCTCGAGGACCGCCGATCGGCAGCAGGTACGCCGCGCCGGAGGAGGACAGGACGGCCGGGCCCTGGCGCAGCGTCGCGATCCTCACGACGGCTGCCTGGTCGCGTCGGCGATGCGCTTGTGCGAGACGTGTGCGGTGAGGCCACCGTCGATGACCAGCTCGGCGCCGTTGTAGTAGGACGACTCGTCGGAGACCAGGAAGACGATCGTCGGCGCGATGTCGGCGGGCACGCCCACCCGACCGAGCGGGACCTCGGCGATCGCCGCGTCGAAGAAGGCGGGTGGCGCCGACTCCATCAGCGGGGTGTCGACCAGGCCCGGCATCACGGCGTTGACCCGGATGCCCCGCGTCGTGCCGAGCTCGAGGGAGGCCGCGCGGGTGAGGCCGCGGAGTGCCCACTTCGACGACGTGTACGCCGCGGCCGCGTGGCCGGCGACGGCCGCGACCGAGCAGATGTTCACGATCGACGAGCCCGGCGGCATCAGCGGCACCAGCGCCTGGATGCCGAGCAGTGGGCCGGTGACGTTGATGTCGAAGACCCGGTGCCACTGGTCGAGGCTGACGTGGGGCAGCCGCTCCCGGGCCGCGACGCCGGCGTTGTTGACCAGCGCGTCGACCCGTCCGTGCTCGGCGGAGAGCCAGGCGGCCAGCTCGGTCCACTCGGACTCCGAGGTCACGTCGAGGTGCCTCTCGGTGACCGGGACGTCCCATCCGGCGCCCTCGGCGTCGAACGGCTCGAAGTCGAGGACGTCGGTCGCGATGACCGTCGCCCCTTCGGCGGCGAGGGCGCGAGCCTCCTCGGCTCCCTGCCCGCGCGCCGCACCCGTGACGACGACGACCTTGCCGGCCAGACGCTGCGACATCAGTCCCTCAGACCGGCGGCGCGACGAAGACGCCCTTGTCGGGGTCGTTGAACGAGTCGCGCGCGATGATCTCCGACATCGGGTCGGCCGTGCCCCACTGGTCCTGGGTCATCGGGTCGGCGATGTCGTAGACGCTGGGGTGCCACGGGTCGGTCTCGATCTTCTCGAGCTCGGTCGTGTACTCCATCGTGTTGCCGCTCGGGTCGAGGAAGTAGGAGAACGTGTTGTTGCCGGCGTTGTGCCGACCCGGTCCCCAGATCTTCTTGATGCCCGCGCGCATCACGCGGCCGGTGCCGCGCATGTACTCGTCGAGGCCGCGCATCTCGAAGGACACGTGGTGGACCGACGTGTGCGGGCCCCGGGCGATCGCCAGGCTGTGGTGCCAGTCGTTGCACCGCATGAAGTGCATCATCTCGCCCATGTGCTGGCCCCAGAGCGTGTCCGAGAGCTTGAAGCCGAGGGTGTTCTCGTAGAAGTCCTTGGTCTTGTTGGGGTCGTTGGAGTTCATCACGGCGTGCGAGATCCGCACGGGGATCGCCTCGCCCTCCTCGATCGCGCGGTGCTGGCGGGTCTCGACGTCGGTCGAGATCTCGATCGTGCGGCCGTCGATGTCGAAGAAGCGGAAGCCGTAGCCGCCGCCCGCGGTCTGGAGGGTGCCCGGCTCGCTGACGAGCTGGATCCCGTCGGTGCCGAGCTTTGCAGCGAGCGCGTCCACGGCGGCCGTGTCGGTGGCGCCGAACGAGATCAGGTCGAGGCGCTTCTCGTCGGCCTGGCGCAGCCGGACGACGTACTGCTCCGGCGAGCCCTCGGCCGCGAAGTAGGAGATCTTGCCGTCCGTGCCCTGCTCGGTGAGGCCCCACGTGTCCTTGTAGAAGCTGCGCTGGGTCTCGTAGTCGGTCACGGCGAGGTCGACGTGGCGCAGGTGGGTGATGCCGTGCTCGTTGAGGTGACTCATCAGTTTCTCTTTCTCTAGCCGAGGACGGACGCGCCGCCGTCGATGACGATGTTGGTGCCGCTGATCCACGAGGACTCGTCGGAGGCCAGGAAGACCGCCGCGTTGACGACGTCCTCCGGCTGGCCGTGCCGGCCCAGCGGGATCCGGTCGAGGACGACCGTGCGGAACCGCTCGGGCGGGTCCGCGAGGAGTGGTGCGGTGTTGGGGGTCTCGGTCATGCCGGGACTGATCGTGTTGGCGCGGATGCCGTGCGGACCGCCCTCCACGACGAGCTGCAGGGTCAGCGCGATCACGCCGCCCTTGGCGGCCGAGTGCGCGTTCTGGGGCATGAACTCCACGCCCCGCAGCGCCGCGATGGAGCCGACGTTGATGATCGACCCGCCGCCGTGCGCCTTGAGGTGCGGCCAGGCGGCGCGCACCGTGTAGTAGACGAGGTCGAGCTCGTTGCGCATCGTGAAGTCCCACTCGTCGATGCCGAGCTCGTCGATCGCTCCGAAGCGTTGGGTGGAGGCGTTGTTGTAGAGCACGTCGATGCCGTCGTACGTCGCCACGGCCGCGTCGACCCAGGTCCGCGCCGCGTCCGCGTCACCGAGGTCGACCCCGCCCATGACGGTGATCTCGCCGCCCTCGGCCCGGACGAGCGCCTCGGTGCGGGCCGCGCCTTCTGCATCGAGGTCGCAGCCGACGACCCGGGCGCCCTCCGCAGCGAACCGGCGCGCAGCGGCGACTCCCATGCCGCCACCGACACCGGTGATCAGGGCGACCTTGCCCGCGAGCCTGCTCATGCCCTGCTCGATTCCGCGGAGACCGCCGTCCGGTCGAGGAGCTCCACGAGGTTGCCCTCGGGGTCGGCGACGGTCAGGCCGACGATGGTCGAGGGTGGTCATCGCACGACCGCCTCGTTGACGTACATCGTGCGCACGTTGGTGAACTCGCGCGTGCCCTCGGCCGACAGCTCGCGGCCGTAGCCGCTGCGGCCGATGCCGCCGAACGGCAGCCGCGGGTCCGAAGCGACCATCGCGTTGACGAACAGGGCGCCGGAGCGGATCCGGCGACCGACGGCGAGCCCGCGGTCGGACTGCGACCAGACGGAGGCGCCGAGGCCGTACGTCGTGTCGTTGGCGAGCTCGACGGCGTGGTCGTCGTCGCGGGCGCGGACGATCGCGGCGACGGGACCGAAGGTCTCCTCGACGAACGAGGTCGTGCCCGGCAGGACGTGGTCGAGCACGGTCGGCTCGAAGTAGAAGCCTGGTGCGTCGATGGATCGACCCACCGGTGACCAGCACGGCGCCCTCGGCCACGGAGTCCGACACCTGGCGGGCCAGGCCGTCGCGCAGGTCGTCGCGCGCCATCGGCCCGATCGTGGTGGCGGAGTCGGTCGGGTCGCCGACCACCAGCGCCGCGACCTGCTCGACGAAGAGGCGGACGAACTCGTCGGCGACGGCGTCGGCGACGATGAACCGCTTGGCGGCGATGCAGCTCTGCCCGCCGTTGCCGTAGCGCGACTTCACCGCGACCTTGGCGGCGCTCGCGAGGTCGGCGTCGTCGAGCACGACGAAGGGGTCGGAGCCGCCGAGCTCCAGCACCGACTTCTTCAGCGACCGACCCGCCGCGGCGCCAATGGCCTCGCCAGCCCGCTCGGAACCGGTCAGCGTGACGGCGGCGACCCTGGCGTCGCCGACGATGCGGGGGGTCATCTCGCCGAGCTGTTCGTCCGCGAGGACCAGGGTGGTGAACAGGCCGGCCGGGGCACCGGCGTCGGCGAACAACGACTCGATGGCCAGCGCACACCCGGTCACGTTGGGCGAGTGCTTGAGGACGCCGGCGTCGCCGGCGACCAGCGCGGCACTGGCGAAGCGCAGGACCTGCCAGAACGGGTAGTTCCACGGCATCACCGCGAACACGACGCCCATCGGCTCGTAGGACAGCCACGACCTCGCGGCACCGGACGCGACCTCGTGGTCGCCCAGCCACGACGGCGCCGACTCGGCGACGACGTCGCAGTTCCAGGCGCACTTGTCGATCTCGGCGAGGGCCTCGGCCAGCGGCTTGCCCATCTCGGCGGTGATGAGCGCGGCGTAGTCCTCGCGTCGTTCGGTCAGCAGCTTGCCGACCGAGCGGAGCAGGTCGCAGCGCTCGTCGAGCGGGACGGCCGACCACGACTCGTACGCCGTGTGCGCGCGGGCCAGCGCGGCGTCGACGGCCGCCTCGTCGTGGGCGTCGTACGTCGCGAGGTCGGCACCGGTCGCGGGGTCGATCGTGGTGATGGTGGGCGACATCAGACCGCCTCGACGGACCGACGGCGAGCGGTCGGCACGGCCGGGACGTCTTCTGTGTCGGTGACGACGGCGTTGCGGATCGTGCCGATGGCCTCGATGGTCATCTCGACCACGTCCCCGACCTGGAGCGGGGGCGGGGTGAGCGTCCCCGTGCGGCCCCACGACTCGGCCAGCGAGCCGGACGCGCAGGTGCCGGAGGCGAGCACCTCGCCGGCCTTGACCCACGAGGCACGCGAGGCGTGCTGGACCAGCTGCTCGAACGACCAGCCCATGTGGGCCGAGCGATCGGCACCGACCGGCTCGCCGTTGACGGAGACCGACATGGCGAGGTCGAGGAAGCCGTCCGCGTCGCGGAAGCCGTCGAGCTCGTCGGCGGTGACCACCCACGGGCCGATGGTCGTGGCGAAGTCCTTGCCCTTGGAGGGCCCGAGCTTGAGCTTCATCTCGCGCCCCTGGACGTCGCGGGCGGACCAGTCGTTCATCACGCAGTAGCCGCCGATCGACGCGCGCGCCTCCTCGGGAGAGGCGTTGCGCACGTCGCGGCAGATCACGGCGGCGATCTCGAGCTCGAAGTCCAGCCGCTCGGTGTCGGGCGGCATGGCCACGTCGTCGAAGGCCCCGTTGACCGCGTGCGGTGCCATGAACAGGAAGATCGGGGCGGCGTACCAGTCCTCCGGCACACCGGGGTTGCCGTGGCCGCGCTCCATGCCGTCCACGTGCGCCTCGAAGGTGAGGAAGTCGCGCATGGCCGGCGGGTAGACGGGTGGCAGCAGCACGACGTCGTCGGGCCGGTAGCCGTCGGACTGGGCCGCCAGGTCGGCGGCCTGCTCACGCGCCTCCGGCTCCGCGGCGAGGAGCTCGACGAGGTCCGTGCCGAGTCCCCCGTCGCCGAAGGGGTGCACCCACCAGGTGCGCCCCTCCCCCACGACGAGGCCGACGCGACGCACGTCGGGTGCGTCGTCGGTCAACCGGAAGGCGGCGAGCTTCATCGAACCCTCAGCCGCCGATCGTCTCGTAGAAGGCACGCTCGCGGTTGGCCAGCACCGGGATGGCCTGCTCGAGCGCGTACTGCTTGAAGTGGTCCGAGGCGCCGTGTGCTGCATAGGCGTCCTCGTCGTCGTAGATCTCGAAGAGGCGGAACACGGAGGTGTCGGACGGGTCCTGGAAGGCCTGGTAGAAGCGGTTCCCCGGCTCCTCCCGCGAGAGCGGGGTGAGCTTCTCGATGGCGTCGAGGACGACATCTTCCGAGCCGGGCTGGGCGGTCCACGTGGCACTGACTACATAAGGCATGGCGTCAGTCTGTGACGGTCCCCTCACCGGGCGGAAAGCAATGGCGCCGATACCTGCCATCGGTCTGAACCGGGTTCCGCGTGATCGCAGTCACAGGTTCGCTATGACCCACGACACAGGCAGCGAGCCGCTGCCCCGTACCCCCAGGAGATGCCATGCACCACCGCCAGAACATCCGTCGAGCGGCCGTCGCGGCCGTTGCGGTCGGCACGCTCTTCTCGCTCGCCGCGTGCGGCAGCGACCCGGCGCCTGCCGACAGCAGCACGGACACCAGCACTGACGGCGGCTCGGACGACGCCAACAAGACGATCGTGTTCTCCCCCCTCGGCCTCCAGATCCCCGCGATGAAGCAGCTCTCCGAGGGTGTCCAGGGCTATGGCCAGAGCAAGGGTTACGACGTCATCGTCCAGGACCCGAAGCTCGACCCCCAGAAGCAGGTCACCGACCTCCAGACGGTCATCGAGTCGGGCAAGGCCGCCGGCGCGTGGACGATCGCGATCGCCCCGCCCGCCATGACAGCGCTGGTCCAGACGGCGCTCGACAAGGGCGTCCCGATGATCCTCAACGGCACCCCGAAGGACTACGGCCTCGACGGCCTCGTCCCGGGCGTCTCGTTCTCCACGATCGACTACAAGGCGCAGGGCGAGGCCGCCGGCACCGAGCTCGGCAACTGCATCAACGAGCGGTACGACGGCAAGTCGCAGGTCCTGTTCGCCGAGTCCGCCCCCGGCACGGCCGGCAAGGAGGAGCTCGAGACCGCCGTCAAGGACGCTCTCGCCGCCACCGCTCCCGACGCCGAGATCGTCACCACGATCACGGTCAGCGACCGCACCGCGGCCCAGACCGACGTCAGCAACGCCCTCCAGGGCAACCCCGACGTCACCGCGGTCTTCGGCCAGAACGACGAGGGTGCCCTCGGCACGGTCGGCGCCTTCAAGGCGGCCGGCAAGGACATCCCGTGCATCACCGAGGCCGGCGGCAACGAGGAGACCCTCGCCGCGGTCAAGTCCGGTGACATCTACGCCGTGGTGGCCCTGCAGTTCGCCGACGACATGACGCAGTCGTTCGACGCGCTCACCACGATGATCGACGACCCGGAGGCCACCGGCGTGCAGCTCACGGTCCCGCAGGAAGTCGTGAAGGCAGACGGGTGACCGTTGTGTCCAGCTCAGAAGTGAAGCCCACCCAGACTGACGTGGCCTCCCGGGCCGGGACCGAGGCAGGGGCCGAGGCCCCTGCCCCGGTCCCCACCGGGCACGACGTCCCGCGCACGGTCTCGGTGCTCGTCTTCCTGCGCGACCGCGGCATCTTCATGCTGTGGGGTCTCCTGATCGTGGTCTTCGCGTTCTGGTGCTCGCCCTACTTCTTCACCGTCGACAACGCCCTGCTGATCGCGAACGCCGGTGCCCTCACGGCACTGTTCGCGGCGGGCGTGGGCATCGGCATCATGACCGGCGTCCTCGACCTCTCCCTGCCGGGCACGGCGGCGATCGCGTCCTGTGTCTGTGGCTGGCTGCTGACCCACGACTACCCGACGTGGCTCGCCCTGATCGCGGGTCTCGGCTGCGGTGTGGTGGTCGGCCTGGTCAACGGCCTGATCACGCTCCGAGGCTTCAACCCGATCATCGTCACCATCGGCACGCTGTCGGTGCTCACCGGCCTCGCGGCGGTCGTGGCAGGGGGATACACGTTCCCCGGCCTCACCCAGCTCGAGTTCATGGGCACCCACCGCTACCTCCGCGTCGGCGCGACCGGCGAGACCTTCCCGGGCATCCCGGCACCGGTCTTCATCGTCGTCGTGGTCTTCGTGGTCGGCACGGTCTTCCTGACCCGGACGCGCGACGGACTGCGGCTGATGGCGGTCGGCGCGAACGCCGAGGCCGTACGCCGTGCCGGCATCCCCAGCACCCGCTACACGGTGCTCGGGTTCGTCATCTCCGGCCTGCTGGCCGCGGTCGGCGGACTCGTCAACACGGCCAACGTGACCGAGGCCAACCCCGCCGCCAGTCCGGCGATCATCTTCACCGCCCTGACCGCGGTCGCCCTCGCGGGCGTCAGCCTCACCGGTGGTCGCGGCAGCCTCCCGCGGGTGCTCGTCGGTGCCCTGGTCCTGGCGACCATCGCCAACGGCCTCACCATCCGCGGCATCCAGCCCTACTGGGCCACCGTCGCCACCGGCGCGCTGCTGATCTTCTCGTTGCTCTTCGAGCGGGTCCTCCAGAACGCCGTCTCCGAGCGGCTGATGTCCGCCAACCTGTCCGTCCACCAGAAGCAGGGGTGACCCCCATGACCGCCAGCCCCGTCCACAGCGACACCCCGGCCCTGGCCCTGACCGACATCGGGATGCACTACGGCTTCGTCCGGGCCCTCGACGGCATCGACATCCACGTGATGCCCGGCGAGGTGGTCGCCCTGCTCGGCGACAACGGCGCCGGCAAGTCCACGCTGCTCAAGGTGATGTCGGGGGCGCACAAGCCCTCCCACGGCAGCATCCACGTGCACGGCGTCGAGCACTCGTTCCACGCCCCGAGCGACGCGTCGTCAGCCGGGATCCAGATGGTCTACCAGGACCTCGCCCTCGTGGAGCCGCAGGACATCTCGACCAACCTCAACATGGGCCAGGAGACGCTCCGCAAGGGTCCGCTCGGCTGGCTGGGCTTCGTCGACCGCAAGGCGATGCGGCGCAGCTCCGAGGCCGAGCTCGACCGGCTCGGCGTACGCACGGCTCCGATGACGCGGCCGGTGGAGATGCTCTCGGGCGGTCAGCGCCAGGTCGTGGCCCTCGCCCGCAGCGCGATCCGCGTCAACGGCGAGCAGGGAGGCGTGCTGCTCCTCGACGAGCCGACCGCGGCCCTGGGCTACGAGCAGACCAAGAACGTGCAGAGCCTGATCCGCCGGATGGCCGACCAGGGCATCGCGATCGTGATCGTCACCCACGACCTGCCGCTCTGCTACGAGGTCGCCGACCGGATCGTCATCCTCAACCGCGGCCGCAAGGTCGCCGACGTGCCCGCCGCGGGTTGCGAGCGCGACCACGTCGTCGGCTGGATCACCGGCTCGCGCGAGTCGATGTTCCCCGTCCCGGCAGCGGGCTGAGCCGTGCCCGTCCACGCGTCCGTCGCCGAGCGGTTCGTCCTGATCGAGGGCATCACCTCGATCGAGGCGGCGATGGCGGACCCCGAGCTCGACCGACGATTCCGCGCCTACATGGAGCCGGAGCTGGGACCCGCCCCCGAGGTCGCCACCCGCGACCTGGCGGTGCCGGGCCCGCACGGCCCGGTCCCGGTGCGGGTGTACGAGCCGGGCGGTGCCGACACCGCCCGTCCGGCACTGCTCTGGATGCACGGCGGCGCCTTCATGTTCGGCGACCTCGACATGGCCGAGGCCGACCGCACCGCACGTGAGGTCTGCGTGCGGGCGGGCGGTGTCGTGGTGAGCGTCGACTACCGGCTCGCGGTCGGCGGGGTCCACCACCCCGTCCCGCTCGACGACTGCGTGGCTGCTGCCCGGTGGCTGCGGGACTCCGCAGCCGAGCTGGGTGTCGACGTCGACCGGATCCACGTCGGTGGCGCCAGTGCCGGCGCCAACCTGGCCGTGGCCACCACGCTGCGGCTGCGCGACGAGGACTCATGGCTGCCCGCGAGCCTGCTGCCCGTCTACCCGGTGCTGCACGCCGAGCTGCCCGCCCCGTCCGACGAGGTCGCCGCCCGGCTCGACGAGATCCCGGCCGTCCTCCGCTTCACCGCCGAGAGCACCGGCGGCATCAACGCCAACTACCTGGGCGGCCCGCTCAGCCTCGCCGACGGCTACTCGTTCCCGGCTCTCGCCGACGTCACCGGCCTGTGCCCCACCCTGCTGATCAACGCCGAGTACGACGACCTCCGCACGTCGGGCGAAGCCTTCACGGCCCAGCTCGAGCGCGCCGGCGTCGAGGTTCGCCAGGTCCTCGCGACCGGCATGCTGCACGGCTTCCTGAACCTGTCCGCCGACCTCGAGCCGGTCGACCGCGTCCTCGCCCTGATGGCCGAGACCGTCGCCCAACCCGCCACAAGGAGCATCCATGTCTGAGTCCCAGGTCAAGAAGGTCGTCATCATCGGCGGCGGCATCACCGGCGGCGTCCTCGCGCTCGGGCTGCGCCAGCACGGCGTGGACGTGGTGCTCGTCGACCAGCGCAGCGAGCTCGGCGGCGTGGGCCACGGCATCACGCTCCAGGGCAACGCCCTCAAGGCGTTCGACTCCGTCGGGCTCTACGAGCGGCTCAAGGAGCGCGGGTTCGCGTTCAGCCACCTGCGGATGAAGTCGCCCGACGGGCACGTCATCGCCGAGATGCCGACGCCCCCGATGGGCGGTCCGGACCTGCCCGGCACGATGGGCGCGGTCCGCGGCGACATCGCCGACCTGCTCGAGGAGATGCTGGCCGAGGCCGAGGTCGACGTACGTCTCGGGACGACGCTGACGGCCATCGAGGACCACGGCCCTGGGCCCGACGGTGGGGTCAGCGTGACGCTGGCCGACGGCACCGTCGAGACCGCCGACCTGCTCGTGGGTGCCGACGGCATCCGGTCCAAGGTGCGCGAGATGATCGGCATCGAGACCAAGCCGCACCCCGTCGGCATGGGCATCTGGCGCACCGTCGCGAAGCGCCCGCCGGAGATGGACTGCTCCGAGCTCTACATGGGCGGCCCGAAGTACAAGGCCGGCTACACGCCGATCTCCGACGACCTCTGCTACGCCTTCCTCCTGGAGGAGAACCTCGACCGCTCGTTCATCGGCGAGGGCCCCAACGGCGCGCTGCTCAAGGAACGCGGCCAGGGCTACGGCGGGCTCTGGGGCCAGGTCCGCGACAGCCTCGCCGACGACGCGATCGTCAACTACGCCTGGATCGAGGCCATCTGCGTCGACGCTCCGTGGCACCGCGGACGCACGATCATCATCGGCGACGCTGCGCACGCCTGCCCGCCCCTCATCGCGCAGGGCGCGGCCATGTGCGCCGAGGACGCGATGGTCCTGACCGAGATGCTGACCGGCGGGGACGCCGTCGACGACGTGCTCCCGGCGTTCATGGACCGCCGTTTCCCGCGGGTCAAGATGGTCCTCGACAACAGCCTCACCCTCGCCGAGTGGGAGATCCACCCCGACACCCCCGGCGCCGACCCCGGCCGCATCATGGGCCAGACCCTCGGTGCCTTGGTGGCGCCCGCCTGATGATCGAGCTCGACGCGCCAGGCTTCGAGGAGGCACGGGTCGACCGGATCTTCAACCGACGGCTGACGGACCGGCAGCCGGCGGCCGTCGTGCGAGCGACCACCGAGGCCGAGGTCGTCGACGCCGTCCGGCTCGCCACGGCCCGTGGCTGGCAGGTCGCGGTCCGCTCCGGCGGCCACAGCTGGGCCCAGTGGTCGGTCCGCACCGACGCACTGGTCATCGACCTGGGTGACTTCAAGGAGCTGTCGTACGACGACGAGACGCAGGTCGTCGTCGCGACGCCCTCGGTGAAGGGCGGCCTGGAGCTCGGGCCGTTCCTCGAGGAGCGCGACCGGTTCTTCCCCGGTGGGCACTGCCCGACGGTCGGGATCGGCGGCTTCCTGCTGCAGGGAGGCCAGGGCTGGAACGCCCGCGGGTGGGGCTGGGCGGCGGAGTACGTCGTCGCGATCGACGTGGTGACCGCCGATGGCGAGCTCGTCCGGGCGTCGGAGACGGAGAACGCCGACCTGTTCTGGGCGGCGCGCGGCGCCGGGCCGGGCTTCTTCGGTGTGGTCACCCGCTTCCACCTCCGCACCCTTCCGCGTCCGCGGCACCTCGGGCTGACGGTGCAGGCGTTCGACCTGGCCGACTTCGACGAGGTGATGACGTGGCTCCACGACACCCACCGCACGGTCGAGGACACGGTCGAGATCGTCGCCCTGACCAAGACCGACCCCGCCATCGCGCCGACACCGGTGCTGCTGGTGACCGCGCTGGCCCTGGTCGACTCCGCCGAGGACGCCCAGCGGGCGCTGGCCCCGTTCCGCACCAACCCGGCCCTGCCGCGGGCGCTGGTGGCGCTCGACGCCGTGCCCACCACGATCGCCGAGCAACGCGCGCGCCAGCTCGAGGACAACCCGGAGGGGCACCGCTGGGCCGTCGACAACGCCTGGCTGTCCGGGTCGGCGGGCGACGTCGTACCCGCGATGCGGAAGGCCTTCACCACGCTCCCCCACCCCAAGGCGTTCACCATCTGGTTCTCGATGGCACCGCTGCGCGAGCTGCCGGACATGGCGTTCTCGATGCAGTCCGAGATCTACCTCGCCGCCTACACCTGCTGGGAGGACGCGGCGGACGACGAGCGCTGCCGTGACTGGCTCGACGACGCGATGGCCGATCTCGAGCCGGTGACCGTCGGCCAGTACCTCGGCGACTCCGACCTGTCGCACCGCCAGGTGCGGTTCATGTCGGACGAGCACTGGGCACGGCTGCAGGAGATCCGCGCCGTCCGCGACCCCCACGACCGCTTCGTCGGCCACCTCGCGGGCGCGGACGGCCCCACCAACCGCAACCACTGGGAGATCGAGGAGACAACCGCGCGATGACGGCACTGCACCACATCGGCTACTACGTCGAGGACCTGGAGGCGGCCATCGGCCGCGCGATCCGGGACCTCGGCATCGGGCCGTTCCTCCGGCACGAGCACATCACCTTCGACGAGTTCACCTGCGCCGACGGCATCGCCGGCGGCGACCCCGTCGTCTTCGACCACAGCGCCGCCTTCGCGGCGTGGGGACCGCTGGTGCTCGAGCTCGCCGAGGTGCACGACATCGACGACGGCCTGGCGCGTGCGTACGGCGTGGCGCCGGGTGCGGTCAGCCACGTCTCGTGGATCGTCGACGACCTCGCCGCCGAGGCGGACCGGCTCGTCGCCCTCGGCTGCGAGCCCATCAACACCGCGCGCACCGGTCCGATCCACGTGTCGTGGCACGCCGGCGGCCCGCTGTTCCCGCACCCGATCGAGGTGCACGAGTCCAACTTCGCCATCGACGGCATGTACGACCGGCTCGCGGCGCTGGCAGCCGACTGGGACGGCGTGACCGACCCGATCCGGCCGATGCGCCCGCCCGAGGACTGACCATGACGCGACCGTTCCGCTTCGGCATGCTGTCGAGTGCCGGTGATGCCGATGGCTGGCGCCGAGACGTGGCGCGCGCGGAGGCCGAGGGCTACTCGACCATCGTGCTCACCGACCACCTCGACCTGTCGGGTGCCCACATCACGCGCCTGTCGTGGCTGCCGGCGTTCGCCGATGCCCTGTCGCGGACCACGACGCTGGGTGCCTCGGTGATGGTGGCCAACCAGGACCTCCGGCACCCGGCGGTGCTGGCACGGGAGGTGACGACCCTCGACCGGCTCTACGGCGGACGGATCGAGCTGGGCATCGGCGCGGGCCACGTCGAGTACGAGTACGCCTGGGCCGGCATCGCCTTCGACACCGCAGGCGTCCGCGTCGACCGGATGGCGGAGTACGCCGCAGTCATCCGCGGCCTCACGACTGCCGGGCCCGACACCTTCTCGTACTCCGGGAAGCACTACACGGTGACGGACATGCCGGTCGCACCTCTACCGACCGCAGGGCGGCTCAGCCTGATGATCGGCGGCGGCCGTCCCCGGGTGCTCTCGATCGCCGCGACCCAGGCCGACATCGTGAACCTCAACGTCATCAAGGACGACGGCCCGGCCGACCAGGTCCTCGCCGAGAAGGTCGGCTGGGTCGAGACCGCTGCGGGCGACCGGATGGCCGAGATCGAGCTCGCCATGTCGGTGCCGGTCGTGGCCGGCGGGGCGGGCACGCCGATGGCCGCGCTGGAGCGCACGGTCGCCGACGACCCCTTCGCCCAGCGGCTCGCGCACCGGATGGGGATCGACGTGCTCGCCAGTGCCGCCACCACCCTCGCCGGATCGACGACCGCGATCGTCGACCGGCTGCAGGAGTGGCGCGAGCGCCACGGCATCAGCTACTTCGTCGTACCTGCGGCCGCCGCGGACGTGATGGCGCCGGTGCTGGCGCGGCTCACCTGACCGGTCCGGCCTGGTCCCCCGCCAGCTCCTCGGCCAGCTCGTCGAACCGCGCGAACAGCCATCGGTGGGCCGGGTCGGAGAGCCGGTCACGCCCGAACCAGTAGCCCTCGGCCAGCACGACGTCTCCGAACGGCGGCTCGATCGCCACGAGCGGGCCGCCGTCGCGCACGTGCATGCGCGCAAGCTTCTCCGGGACCACCGCGACCATGTCGGTGCCGGCCACGACGAAGGGCAGCGGCAGGAAGCCGTGCACCTGGAGCGCCACGTGGCGCGAGATTCCGAGCTCGCCGAACGCCCGGTCGGCCGGGGTGAGGATGCCGGGCCCGAATCCTGCGACGGCGTGCGGCAGCTCGGCCAGCGCCTCGACGCTGATCTGGCCGTCCACGATCCGCGGGTGGTCGCGATCGGCGATCAGCACCATCCGGTCGCGCCACAACGGTCGGGACTCACCGGGGAAGCCGAAGCCGAGCGGGGCGATCAGGGCGTCGAAGTCGACCAGCACCTTGTCGGAGCTGCGGATGTCGGGACCCAGGCCATCGATCGTCGAGCCGCACCCCCGGGGCGGTCGATCCGATCAGCCGCAGGAGGGGCTCGTGGACGACAGCGATCGCGTAGTCGCTCATCGACAGCCGGAAGGTGCGGACGCTCTCGCACGGGTCGAAGTCGTCCTCGAGCTGCAGCGCGCGGCTCAGCAGGCGTACGGAGTGCTGCACCTCCGGGAGCAGCTCGCGGGCGAACGGCGTCAGCACGTAGTCGCGCCCGGCACGCACCAGCAGCTCGTCGTCGAACCGGCGGCGCAACCGAGCCAGCGCCGCGCTCATGGCCGGCTGGCTCAGCTCGAGTCGCTGGCCGGCGCGGGTGACGTTGCCCTCCTCGAGCAGCACCTTGAGCGAGAGGAGGAGGTTGAGGTCGGTTCCTCCCAGGGTCACGACGATGAGACTACTGTCACTTCCTGTGCGAGAGAGGCTGCGTGAGGTCGACGCGAACCTGCTGTTGTCCCTCCATGCGCTGCTCGAGGAGAAGAACCTCACGCACGCCGGTGAGCGGATGACGATGAGCCAGCCCGCGATGAGCGGTGCACTGGGCCGGCTGCGCAAGCACTTCGACGACGAGCTGCTCGTCCGCGTCGGCCGCGGCTTCGAGCTCTCCCCGCTGGCCGAGCAGCTCAAGTCCGACGTCGCCGTGGCGGTCGAGGCTGCCGAGGCGCTGCTCGGCAACCAGCGCGACTTCGACCCGTCGTCCAGCGAGCGACGCTTCTCCGTGAGCATGTCGGAGTACGCCATGACGGTGCTGTCCGAGCCGCTGATGACCCATCTGGGAGAGCAGGCGCCCGGCTGCTCCCTGGCCCTCGACCCGGTCGACCCGGGACCGAACGGCTTCGAGGCGCAGCTGCTGCGGCGCGACCTGATCATCGGCCCGCTCGGCTTCGACTTCCCCGGCCGCACCCAGCCGGTCTTCACCGACCAGCTCGTCTGCGTCGTCGACCGCGACAACCCGCGCCTCGTCGACGGAGCGCTCACGATGGAGGACCTCAACGAGATGCCGCACGCCGTCGCCGAGTTCGGCGCGGCGGTGGCCGGTGGTCGGCGCCGTCCGCTCGAGGTCGAGCTGGAGCGCGTCGGCATCACCGGTCGCAACGTCCGGGTCCAGGTGATGAGCCTGCTCGTGCTCCCCTTCGCCGTCAGTGGCACCGACATGTGCGCGTTCGTCCCGTCCCGGCTGGCCAACCGCTGCGCCGGCATCCTCGGCCTGACGGTGGCGGCCACGCCGGTCGAGACCGTACGCATCACCGAGGCCGCGCACTGGCACCCGCGGCGCGACACCGAGCCGGCGGTCGTCTGGCTGCGCCAGCTGCTCTACGACGTCGCGGTCGCCGTGGAGGACGCGGTCGCGGGCTGATCGGCCAGCCAGCGCCGACGGAGGACGTGGGCGGCCGACTTGGGTCGACGGTCCCGGGTGAAGATCCCCTTGGTGTTGCCGTCCACCCGCGTCAGCCCCGGCACCGTCGCGAAGTCGGCGAAGGTCCAGACGTGCTCGCCCACGACGCCGGCGACGCGGTCGAAGACGCGGTGAGACATCTCCAGGACGGCCGCCTGGTACTCCTCCGTCCACGGCTCGGCCTGCGTGCCGTGCCGACCGGGCAGCGCGTCGGCGCCGTACTCGGTCACGATCACCGGCTTGCCCAGTGCGGCCCAGGCGACCAGCTCGGCCTCGAGCGCGGCCTCTGCGGCGACCAGGTCGCCGAGGTGGACGTACCAACCGAAGTAGCGGTTCACCATCGTCAGGTCGCAGAGCTCGGTGACGCGGCACCGTCCCGGCGGCGCGAGGAACATGTTCACGATGCCGACGGGCCGGGTCGGATCCAGGTCTCGCGTCAGCTCGAGCAGCGGCGCGAAGTAGTCGCGCGACTCCTCGCTCGTGGTCTCCGGCTCGTTGGCGATGCTCCACACGACCACGCTCGGGTGGTGTCGGTCCCGCTCCACGAGCTCGCGGATCGCCTGGGCGTGTGCGTCCCTGGTGGCGTCGCTGATCGTGTCGGGCGAGTAGGTCGGTCGCTTGTCCGCACCGATCATGCCGCCCGCCAGCGGCAGGTTGAGGCCGACCGCCGCGGTCTCGCTGATCACCACGATGCCGTGCCGGTCGGCGTGGTCGAGGACCTCCTCGGCGTGCGGGTAGTGCGCGGTCCTGAAGGAGTTCGCGCCCGTCCATGCCATCAGCTCGACGTCGTGGACCATCTGCACGTCGTCGTGGCCCTTGCCCCGGACGGCCGCGTCCTCGTGCTTGCCGAAGCCGCGGAAGTGGAACGGCTCACCGTTGATCAGGAACTGCTGGCCGCGGACCTCGACCGTGCGGACACCGACGGGCCGGCGATAGGTGTCGACCAACGTCGTCCCGTCCACGAGGGACGCGGTCAGCTCGTAGAGGTAGCCCTCGCCGGGACGCCACGGGTGGACCTGCTCGACCGTGAGGGTCCCCGACGCTCCCGAGCCGCTGGCGACGACGCGGCCCTCGTGGTCGCGCAGGGTCACGCGGGTCTCGAGCCCGTCGGTCGACGCGGTCGTGTCGTAGTGCACGAGGCCGGTGGCGCCGTCGAGGTCGGTGGTCACGCTGACGTCCCGGAGGTGGTCGCGCGGCGTGCTGTGGAGCCACGGCGAGCGCGCCAGCCCGGCGTGGTTGAAGAAGTCGTGGCCGTACTTCTGCCGGCGACCACCCGGACCCTCGAGCACCTCGCCGGGGGGCAACGAGGACCAGGTCAGCTCGTTGTTGACCACCACGGTCACCCGCACCGGTGCCCCGGGCTGCACGAGGTCGGACACGTCCGCCTCGAACGGCGTGTAGCCGCCCTCGTGGCTCATCACCTCGGTGTCGTCGATCCACACCGTGGCCCGGTGGGTCGCCGAGTCGAAGCGGAGCACCACCCGGCGGTCCGCCCAACCGGCTGGGACGTGCACGACACGCTGGTACCACGCGTCGCCGACGTGGTCGCGGTGCTCCGGGTCGGGCACGACCTCGTTCCAGCTGGCCGGCACGGGCATCTCCCGGGCACCCGTGAGCGGCCCGCGGTGCCAGAGATCGCGTCGTCCGATCCCCTCGGGGTCGAGCACGAACGACCAGAGCCCGTCGAGCCGACGGGCCTCACGGGTCGCGCTGTCCTGGGGCCGGAGCATCAGTCGCCCCGGCCGACGGCGACCGCGGCACGCCCTGCCTCGGCCTGCCGGGGCAGACCCGTCCGACTCACCGCGAAGCCGACCACCGAGCAGCCGGCCATCACGACCGCCGGCACGAGCGCCGAGTCCTCTCCCCCGAGACCCACCAAGGGCGAGACGAGGGCGCCCAGGGCGAACTGGGAGAAGCCGAGGATCGCGCTCCCGGCGCCGGCGACCGGCCGGACCTCGGACATCGCGAGGGCGGCCGAGTTGCCCATGATCCCGCCGTTGCTGAGCACGGCCAGGAAGATCGGCACGGGCAGCCACCAGGTCGGCGCCCCGCTGGCGGCCAGTGCGACGAACGCCAGCGTGGCCACCAGCTGGAGCGTGATCGCCGCGCGCAGCATCGTGACCGGCGACCAGCGGTCGAGGTTGCGACTGGCGACCCAGCCGGCGCCGATCAGCCCGGCGGCGTTGAGCCCGAACGCGATGCCGTACTCGAGCTCGGAGAGACCGATGACGTTCTGGTAGACGAACGGTGAGGCGGAGATGTAGGCCATCATCACGCCGAAGGACAGCGCGAAGACGGCGACGGGGCCTCGGTAGGCGCCGGTGCCGACGACGCGTCGCATCGCGTCCCGCGCGGCGCCCTGGCCGCGCGTACGCCGCTCGACCGGGTGCGTCTCGGGCAGCAGGAGCACCACCGCGACGAGCATCGCGGCGCACAGGCCGGCGACGGTCCAGAGCATCCCGCGCCACCCGACGGGATCGGCGAGGACACCACCGACGGTCGGCGCGAGGACGGGCGCGATGCCGCCGACGGTGAGCATCAGGGTGAAGGCGCGGGCGGCTGCCGGTCCGGTGACCAGGTCGGCGATCACGGCGCGGCCGATGACCATCCCGCCCGCTCCGGTGAACCCTTGCACGAGTCGGGCGATCACGAGGGTGGTCAGTGTCGGGGCGACGGCGCACGCGACGCCGGCCACGACACAGACCACCGCGCTCGCGACGAGCGGGCGACGCCTGCCGTAGCGATCGGACAGCGGGCCCATCACCAGCTGACCGAACGCCAGCCCGACGAGGAACGTGGTGAGGGTGAGCTGGACGCCGCTGGTGCTCGCGTCGAGGTCCTCGCCGAGGGCCGGGAACCCCGGCAGGTAGAGATCGGTCGCGACGGGCGCGAGGGCGGCGAGCGAGGCGAGGACGAGGAGCAGGCGCAGCCGCACGGGCTGGTTGTCCTCGGTCACCGCACCAGTCAACCGGGACCGACGACCAGGCGGAACGAGCCGCGACGCATGGCAAGGATCGGCGCTGGTGATGATCCGGAACCTTGTGGCGACGGTCACCGTGGGGCTGACTTGGGCCATGACCTGGGATGACGGAACGGCCTACCTCGACGAGCTCGCGCCGGGCGTGTACGCCTACGTGCAGCCGGACGGCGGCTGGATGGTGAACAACTGCGGGTTCGTGGTCGACGGCTCCGGCGATGCCGTGCTGGTCGACACCACGTCGACCGAGAAGCGCAACCGTGGGCTCCTCGCCGAGGTCGCCGGCGTCGCCGCGCGTGACCCGAAGATCCTCGTCAACACGCACCACCACCCCGACCACACCTACGGCAACGGCTTCCTCCCGGACACCACCACGATCATCGGCCACCACCTGTGCCGCGCGGGCGTCCTCCGCGCCCAGCTCAAGGCGACGGCCGAGCTCCCCGCCGACTACGGCAACCTGGTGGTCCGCCCGCCGGACGTCACCATCGACAGCGACATCACGCTGCACCTCGCCGAGTTCCCCGTCGAGCTGAAGATCATGGGCCCGGCCCACTCCACCAACGACATCGGCGTCTGGCTGCCCGAGCAGAAGGTCATGTTCGCCGGCGACCTCGCCTTCTCCGGCGGCCACCCGATCTTCCTCGAGGGCTCGCTGTCGGGATTCCGGACCGCCGCCGAGCAGATGTTGGCACTCGAGCCGCAGGCCCTGCTGCCCGGCCACGGCCCCGCCTGCCGCGGCGACGAGGTGGGACGGGTGCTCGACGACCTGATCGGCTACGTCGACTGGATCGCCGAGCTCGCCCGCGAGTCGTACGCCGCCGGGCTGACCCCGCTCGAGGCCGCGCAGAAGGCTGCCGGTGGCCCGTACGCCGACTGGCCCGAGGGCGAGCGCGTCGTGTGCAACCTGCACCGCGCCTACGTCGAGCAGAACCCCGACTACGAGTCGCCGACGCCGCTGATCATCCCGGCGCTGTGGCCGGAGATGGTCGCCCTGAACGGCGGGCCGATCGTCAGCCACGCATGAGCGCCTGGCCCAGTCCGTTGCTCCCGGGGTTCCACCCGGACCCGAGCATCGTCGAGGTCGACGGGGTCTACACCCTGGTCACCTCGACCTTCGAGTACCTCCCCGGCCTTCCGGTCCACCGCAGCACCGACCTGGTGCACTGGGAGCTCGTCGGCCACGTGATCACCCGGCCCGAGCAGGCGCTGCTCGAGGACGTCCCGACTCCGGGCGGCGTGTGGGCTCCGACCATCCGGCACCACGACGGCGTCTACTACTGCATCGTCACGGTGATGATGGGCCCGCGCGGCTGCGTCGTCTTCACCGCCGACGACCCGGCGGGGCCGTGGAGCGACGGCATCCCGATCCCAGCCGTCACCGGCATCGACCCCGACCTGGCCTGGGACGACGACGGGACGGCGTACGTCACCTTCGCGGCCTTCCCGCACGACCTCCAGCAGGTCGCGGTGGACCTCACGACCGGCGAGGCACTCGATGACGTCCGGGCCGTCTGGGCCGGCAGTGGCCTGTACGCCCCCGAGGGTCCGCACCTCTACCGCCGCGGCGACTGGTGGTACCTCCTCGCCGCCGAGGGAGGCACCGACCGCGGCCATGCCGTGACGATCGCTCGGAGCCGGTCACCCCGCGGCCCGTTCGAGGGCTCGCCGCACAACCCGGTGCTCACGTCCCGCAGCACGGGCTTCCCGTGCAGAACCAGGGCCACGCCGACCTCGTCACGACCCCCGACGGCGGCGACGCGATGGTGCTGCTCGGCGTACGCCCGCAGGGACTGGCCCAGGCGTTCTCGCCGATGGGTCGCGAGACCTTCCTCGCCGACGTGACCTGGGTCGACGGCTGGCCCACCGGTCACCCCGTCGACGCGGTGACCGGTGCCGCACCGGAGTCGCGGAAGATCGACCTGTCCCGGCCGCTCGACCACGAGTGGATCTCGGTCCGCCGCACTCCTGCCGACGTGGCGAGGACGACCCCCGACGGCCTGGTCGTCACCGGCAGCGGCAGCGGCCTGGATGCTCGGCTGCCGGCGTTCGTCGGCATCCGCCAGCGTCACGAGCACCTGACGTTCTCGGCGTCGGTCGACGCCTCCGCCGGCACCGGCGGCGTGGCCCTGCGCCTCGACGAGGACCACGTCCTGTCCGTCGAGGCCGACGGCGACCTCATCACCGCTCGCGCCCGCCTCGCCCGCTTCGAGCACACCTGGACGGCGAGCGTCGGCGACGGGCCGCTCGTCCTGGGGCTCGACCTCGTCCCTGCCTCGCGCGACTTCCGCGACGGCATGGTCGGCGCGGACACCGTCACGCTGTGGGCCGAGGCAGCCGGGACGCGCACCGTCCTCGCCGAGCTCGACGGCCGCTACTGGACCTACGAGTCGGCCAAGTCCTTCACCGGCCGCGTGCTCGGCCTGTACGCCGTCGACGGCACGTCACGTTCGGTGACGGCTCGCTACGAGGGTGGCGACCCGGGCAAGGAGACGTCATGACGACCCAGCTCGGCGCCGGCTAGCCCTGGCCCTCAGAAGTGGTGCGTCCCCGGCCCGACCTGGTGGGTGCCGTCGGGCAGGACCACCTCGGCAACGCATCCCTCGGGCACGGTCACCGTCAGGTCGAGCCGCTCCCCCAGCTCCCACGCCACCGCGATGCGGCCGTGGACCGACTGGTGCTCGGTCTCCGCGCGCGTGATGCCACCGCCGGGGCGCGGCTCCACCCGGAAGCGCGTCCAGGTGGGCTCGAGGCGCTGCAGGCCGGCGGTGTAGCGGTGCAGGAACGAGACCACGGCACCCTTGGAGTAGTGGTTGAGCGACTCGTGCGGAACGCCGTCGTCATCGATGCCCTCCCACCGCTCCCACACGGTGGTGGCCCCTCGGTCGATCATGGCGAGCCACGACGGCTCGGTGTCCTGGAGGAGCAGCTCGTACGCCAGGTCGAGGTGGCCGTGGTCGGCCAGGACCGGCAGCAGGTCGGGCGTCGCGAGGAAGCCGGTGCCGAGGTGCACGTCGGCCTTGCGGACGAGGTCGGCGAGGTCGTCGGCCGCCAGCTGGCGCAGGTCGTCCGGGACGAGGTCGAAGCGCAGCGCGCGGACCAGGTTGGCCTGGGTGCTGGGCATGACGTGGCCGTCGGCGTCGATGAACTCCGTCCTCCAGGCGGCGGTCACGTCGGCACTCAGTGCGGCGTAGCGAGCGGCCTCCGCCTCCTTGCCGAGGATGGTCGCGATCGCTGCGGCGTGCCGGGTCGACCAGGCGTAGAACGCCGTCGCCACGTCGGACTTGTCGGCGGCGATGAAGGCCGCGAAGTCCTGCGGCTCACCGCCGGGCTCCAGCCACTCGCCCCAGTGGAAGCCGCTGTCCCAGAGGAACCGCTCGTGCGGGAGCGGCTCGGGGTGCGCAGCGACGCGGTCGGGGTGGCGGTTCTCTGAGGCCATCCGCTCGGTGCGGTCGAGCCAGGCCACCATGGTCGGCCACAGCTCCTCGAGGACGGCCGTGTCGCCGTACTCCTGGTGCAGCTCCCACGGCACCAGGACGGCTGCGTCACCCCATCCGGCGGAACCGTTGGTGCTGCGCAGGAAGCCCGTCATCTCGGCCACCGGCATCGGCGCCATGCCGGTGATCGTGCCGTCCTCCCACTGCCCGGCCGCCACGTCGCGCAACCACTTGGTCGAGAAGCCCTGGACGTCGTAGAGGTACGTCGCGGTCGGGACGTAGAGCTGCCAGTCGCCGGTCCAGCCGGCGCGCTCGCGCGTCGGGCAGTCGGTGGGGATGTCGCAGGCGTTGCCGCGGAAGCTCCACACGGCGGCGTCGTGGAGCCGGTTGAGCCGCGGGTCGTCGCACGTGAAGGTGCCACGCGGCTCGAGGTCGGTGTGGACGACGACGCCCGTGACGTCGTCGGGACCGAGCGGTCCGGGGTGACCCTCGATGCGGACGTAGCGGAACCCGTGGGTGGTGAACCGGGGCTCGAACACCTCGCCGTCGACTCCGGCCGAGATCACCACGTCCACCTGCCCCGCGCTGAGCGGCTCGGGCAGGAACGGCATCGCCGGCCGGAGGTGCTCGACGGTCACGTCACCGTCGGCGCCGAGGGCCTCGCCGTGGGTCAAGGTGACCTCGGTGCCGGTGGGACCGAGGTCGCTCAGGCGCACCCGACCGTTGATGTTCTGGCCGAGGTCGACCACGTGCACGCCGGGACGCAGCTCGATGACGGACACCGGACGGAGCTCCTCGATGGCGCGCACGGGCGGCGCGGGCGAGACGACCAGCGCGTCGTACCCGCGCTCGCAGACGCCGACCGGCTGCCAGTCGTGGACGCCGACCAGGCGGCGGTCCTCGCGCTGCCCCTCGATCAGGTCGGCGGCCACGATGTGGGTCGTCGACCACTGCCAGGAGGCATCGGTGCCGACGACGGTGGTCGTGCCGTCGTCGTGCTCGAGGTGGAGCTGGGCGAGGAAGGCGGTGTGGTCGCCCCACTGGTCCGCGGCGCGCAGGATGCCGACCTGGCCGCGGTACCACCCGTCGGCGAGCAGGGCGTCGAGCGTGTGGCTGCCCTCACCGAGGAGGTGCGTGACGTCGTAGGTCTGCACCTGGGTGCGGGTCGCGTACTCGGTGAAGCCGGGGGTCAGCTCGTCCGCCGTGACGCGGGCACCGTCGAGCTCGAGCTCGTAGATCCCGTGGGCGGTGGCGTGCAGCCACGCACGTCGTACGGGCCGGGTGACGACCACCGCTCCGCGCAGCCGGAAGACCGGACGGAATCCGGGCTTGCCCGACGTGGCCGTCGGCACGATCCACTCGGCCTGCCAGTCCGTCTCCGCCGGCGGGCGCGGGCTCGCCGCAGTCAGGTCGTCCATGCCATCAGTCAACCGATCCGGGCCGTGGCCCGGAACCCGCGATGCCCGATGGCAGGCATCCGCCCGACCGATCGGGTCAGAAGCCGAGCTTGCGCAGCTGGCGCGGGTCGCGCTGCCAGTCCTTGGCGATCTTGACCTGCAGGTCGAGGTAGACCGGCGTGCCGAGCAGGGCCTCGATCTGCTTGCGGGCGGCGGTGCCGACCGAGCGCAGGCGAGCACCCTTGTGTCCGATCATGATCCCCTTCTGGGAGTCGCGCTCGACGTAGAGGTTGGCGACGATCACCAGCAGCGGCTTGTCGTCGGGACGACCCTCGCGCAGGCCCATCTCCTCCACGACCACGGCGATCGAGTGCGGCAGCTCGTCCCGTACGCCCTCGAGCGCGGCCTCGCGGATCAGGTCGGCGGCCAGCGCCTCCTCGGGCGCGTCCGTCAGGTCGCCGTCGGGGTAGAGCGGCGGGCCCTCCGGCAACAGGCCGACGAGCAGGTCGGCGAGCAGGTCGACCTGGTCGCCGGCGACGGCGGACACCGGCACGATCTCGGCCCACTCGGTCGAGGTCTCCACCCCCAGCGCGGCGATGTCGAGCAGGTGCTGACCGAGCTGCTCGGGCGTGACCAGGTCGGTCTTGGTGGCGACGGCGATGCGGGTCGTACGCCGCACCTTGGCGAGCTCGCTCACCAGGTAGCGGTCTCCGGGGCCGATCTTCTCGTTGGCCGGGAAGCAGACCGCGACCACGTCGACCTCGGCCCACGTCGTGCGGACGAGGTCGTTGAGCCGCTCACCGAGCAGGGTGCGGGGGCGGTGGAGGCCGGGGGTGTCGACGAGGATCAGCTGGGCGTCGTCGCGGTGGACGATGCCGCGCACCACGTTGCGGGTGGTCTGGGGCTTGGAGGAGGTGATGACGATCTTCTGCCCGACCAGGGCGTTGGTCAGGGTCGACTTGCCCGCGTTGGGCCGCCCGACGAAGGACGCGAAGCCACTCCGGTAGCCCTCGGGCGCCTGGTAGAACGCACTCGCCGGGGCGACCCCGGACAGGTCGAAGTCGCCGTCGAGCTCGTCGTCCTCGTCGTCCTCGAGCTCGTCGTCCACCACGTCCTCCGGCGCTTCGGCCTGCTCGTCGTGGTCCTGCTCGTGCTCGTCAGCCATCGCTCGCCTCTCGCGCTGCGTCGTACTCCGCCCAGATCTGCTCGTCACTCTTCCCTGCCGCCTTGCCTGCGCGCCAGATGGGGCCGGGGTCGACTGCGCGGGGCTGCCGTCCGGCGGTGGCGCGCCAGTAGCCCATCACGTCGTAGTGGCTGGTCGGCAGCCCGACCTCACGCATCAGGTGCTTGCGGATCGCACGCATCTGAGCGGACTCCCCCGCCATCCAGAAGTAACCCTCGCCGGCGGGCCAGTCGATGCCCTCCACCACCTCGGCGAGCGCGCTCTGCCCAGGTGCTGGCGGTGCCAGCCAGGTGACGTCGGCATGGTCGGGCAGGTAGCCGGTCAGGTCGTCGGGCACCTCGGCCATGACGTACGTCGGCAGGCCGGGGTGCGCGGTCGCCTCGAGGATCCGGGCGGTCGCGGGCATCGCCGTCAGGTCGCCGACCAGCAGCAGCCAGGCAGCGTCGGCGGGCGGTGCGAACGACGACTTCGGCTCGGTGATCGTGACGGTGTCGCCGACGCAGTCGCGCATCGCCCACTCGGTGACGAGACCGACGTCGTGGACGACGACGTCGAGGGTCAGCAGACCGTCGACGAAGCTCCGCACCGTGTAGTAGCGGCTCTGGAACTGACCGGGCACGACGAGGCCGACCCACTCGTCGGGGACGCCGGTGCTCTCGAAGCCGTCGAGGCCGTCGAGCACGAGTCGGACGAGGTGGTCGGTCAGCGGCTCACGCGACGCGACCCGCGCGCTGAACTGTGCTGCCCGCGTGCTCATCCGGCGAGGCTATCGGTGGCTCACCAGTCCGGGCGCATCGGGAAGCCGGAGCGTCCGTCGTCCTGGTTGCGGGTGGCCAGGACCTGGTGCAGCTCGACCTCGTCGCGCTCGAAACCGACGCGCGACCCGGCGAGGTAGAGGCCCCACACGCGAGCCGTGCCCTCACCGACCTCGGCGACGCACTCGTCCCAGTTGTCGACGAGGTTGCGGTTCCAGTCGCGCAGGGTGGAGGCGTAGTGGAGGCGGAGGTTCTCCGAGTGCTGCACCTCCAGGCCCTGGTCCTGCGCGGCCGAGATGACCGTGCCGGAGCCGATCAGCTCCCCGTCGGGGAAGACGTAGCGGTCGATGAACGCACCGGTCTCCGTGCGGCCGTTGTGCGACCGGGTGATGCAGTGGTTGAGCAGCCGCCCGCCCGGCGCGAGCCGGTCACGCAGGTGCCCGAAGTAGGCCGGGTAGTTCTTCACGCCGATGTGCTCGGTGAGTCCGATCGAGCTGACCGCGTCGAAGCCGGTCTCGGTGACGTCGCGGTAGTCGAGGTGGCGCACCTCGGCCAGGTCGGCGAGGCCCTCGCGCTCGATGGCCGCCTGGGCCCACTGGGCCTGCTGGAGGGAGAGCGTGACGCCGAGCGACCGTACGCCGTGCTCGCGGGCGGCGTGGCGGACCATCCCGCCCCAGCCGCAGCCGACGTCGAGCAGCCGCTGCCCGGGCTGGAGCGCGAGCTTGCGGGCGACCAGGTCGAACTTGGCCGCCTGCGCCTCCTCGAGGGTCGCGTCCGGCGTCTCGTAGAGGGCGCACGTGTAGGCCATCGACGGGCCGAGCACCATCTCGTAGAACCGGTTGGAGACGTCGTAGTGGTGCGAGATGACCTCGGCGTCGCGGGTCATCGAGTGGCGCAGGCCCTCGACGGCACGGCGCCAGCGCGGCAGGTGCTCCTGCGGCGGCGGTGCCGGAGGCCGCAGGTGGGACAGGCCGAGGCCGCGCACGATGGCCACGGCCTCGGCGGGCGTGGGCGCCCGGAACTTCGTGTGGTCCTTGAGGAGCACCAGCGCGTCGTAGGGGTCGCCGGGGTGCACGCCGACCAGGTCGAGGTCGCCGCTCGTGTAGGCGCGCGCCAGGCCGAGGTCGCCGGGAGCGGTCATCAGGTAGGACAGCCCGCGCTCGGTGCGCAGGTGTATCCCGACCTCCGAGTCCGACGGGCCGGCGCTGCTGCCGTCGTAGGCCGTGAAGCGCAGTGGCAGGCCGCCGCGGACGAGCCGGCCGAAGGCGTCGCCGATCGTCATCCGTCGTGGGGTCGTCCGGTCGGAGCCGGAGTCGAGCTTGTAGCTCATCGTCGTCGTACCACCTTGTCGTAGAGGGAGGTGAGACGGTCGTCGGGGTCGTGCAGCGCCTTGACGCGCGCCAGCTCCTCGCCGCCGTAGAGGTCGTCGAACTCGTCCGGGCCGTAGAACGCCTCGGAGTAGAGGCTCTTGTGGCCGCCGAGCTCGGAGACCTTGGCCTCGATCGCCCGGTTGCGGGGGGACTGCGGGGCGTCGGGACCGACGTTGACGACGCCCCAGAAGCCGACGTTGACGTAGGTCGTGCCGACCGTGAGCGGGTAACCGGGCCAGGTGCGGTCGCGCAGCCGCAGCGGACACAGCCACACGGGCCGCATGCCGATCTCGCGGTCGAACCACGCCAGGAACTCGGGGAGCCCCTCGACCGGGATCTCGACGTCCTGGACGACCCGCTCACCCTGCGGTCGGCCGGCGCGGCGGTCGAGCCGGTCGCCGATGCCGAACCTGCGGTCCAGGGCGACGAGCTTCCAGTAGACGTCGGAGCGTCGCAGCCGTCGCGGCCACACGCGGCGTACGAGCGGGTGCTGGGCGCCGAACGCCCGCGAGCACCAGAACCAGTCGGTGTCCCAGCGCCAGAGGTAGTCGAGCATCGTGAGCCGGTCGGTGGACCGCTCCTGGAGCGAGCGGTAGAAGACCTGTTGCCCCGCGTAGTCGCTCGTCGGCCCGGGCTCGTCGGTCCAGCGAGCGAGGGTCAGGTAGAGCTCGCCCGGCGTGAAGGCGACGCCGTCGAGCCCGTCGACCCGCTCGCCGTCCCACGCGCGCTCGTCGACGATGCGCTCCACGGCCTCGGTCAGGGCGACGGCATCGTCGAACCGGACGTGGCGGAGGGCGACGTGGGCCGGCACCTGCTCGAGCTCGATCCGGAGACGGGTGGCATAGCCGAGCGAGCCGTAGGAGTTGGGGAAGGCGTCGAACAGCTCGTCACCGGGCTTGGTCGTGACGAGCTCGCCGGCGCCGGTGAGCACGTCCATCTCGAGCACCGACTCGTGCGGCAGTCCGCTGCGGAAGCTCGTCGCCTCGATCCCCAGGCCGCTCACCGCACCGCCGAGGGTGATCGTGCGCAGCTGCGGGACGACCAGGGGGATCCGGCCGTGCGCGAGCGTCGCCTCGACGAGGTGCTCGTAGGTGCACATCCCCTGCACCTCGGCCACGTCGCCGTCGATCTCGATCACGCCGTCGAGGCCCGAGACGTCCAGTCCGGCCGTCAGGGCGGCGCGGCCGCGGAAGAGGTTGCTCGTGCGCTTCGCGAGACGCACCGGCGAGCCTGCCGGGAGCGCGGCACAGGACTCCTCGAGCCTCGCCACCCCGGCAGCGTGCCCCTCCCAACCCACCAGCCTCTGCACCCCTCCACGCTATCGATGCTGTCCGACACGCGCGAGTGCCTGTCTCGTAGGTCACATATGGTTGCCCTCAACAACTACATGTGATCATCCGGTCAGGGGGTCGCGTGATGCGTGTGGATGCTCCCCCGCGGGTCGCCGATCAGCACCGGGACGCCCGGACCCGCGAAGTCGCCGGCCGCGGCGAGATCGGGCGTCTCGCCGTCGGTGAGCACGACCGCCGCCTCGAGACCGGTGGAGCCGGACGACAGGGCCATCGCGACGCAGACCTCCAGTGCGGAGAGGCTCAGGTGCGCGAGACGGACGCTCGCGGCCGCGTACGTCCGCCCGTCGAGGTCACGCACAGCGGCCCCCTCGGTGGCCCGGGCACGCGCCCGCGTCGCCCGCGCCAGGGTGACCAGCTTGGCGTCCTCGGCGCTGAGGTCGGACTGCTGCTCGCTCATGGGGTGAGCCTCGTGAGGACGTCGTGGTCCTCCGCGCTCTCCGCGAGCACCGTGACCAGCACCGTCTCGATCTTGTTGCGGCGACCAGTGGCGCGCTCGGCCTCGAGCCTGAGGCCGTGGCACTCGACCACGGATCCGGGGAGCGGGACCTTGCCGAGGTGCTTGGCCATCAGCCCGCCGACACTGTCGACGTCCTCGTCCTCGACGTCGAAGCCGACGATCTCGTCGAGGTCGTCGACCGGGTAGCGCGAGGAGACCCGGATGGCGCCGCCCTCGATGTGCTCCACCTCCACCTCGTCGACGTCGTACTCGTCGGTGATCTCGCCGACGATCTCCTCGAGCACGTCCTCGA
The DNA here is from genome assembly GCA_963708875.1 of uncultured Actinomycetota bacterium. Classification (GTDB taxonomy): domain Bacteria; phylum Actinomycetota; class Actinomycetes; order Propionibacteriales; family Nocardioidaceae; genus Nocardioides. The sequence continues at coordinate 407,472 of CAVPUL010000001.1, read as the reverse complement.
TCGTGATCAGGCCGGCGGTTCCGCCGTACTCGTCGACGACCACGGCGATGTGCTGACGGCGGGCCTGGAGCTCGGTGAGCAGGGCGTCGACCGGCTTGGACTCGGGCACGTAGTGCACCGGGCGCATCACCTCGTCGACGCGCTGGGTGAACTCCACGTCGGGCGCCTCGAAGTCGCGTCGCACGAGGTCCTTGAGGTAGGCCATCCCGACGATGTCGTCGAGGTTCTCGTCGATGACCGGGATGCGTGAGTAGCCGCTGCGCAGGAAGAGCGAGAGCGTCTGGCGGATGTTCTTGTGGCGCTCGATGTAGACCACGTCGGGGCGCGGGACCATCACCTCGCGGGTGGTGGTGTCGCCGAGCTCGAAGACGGAGTGGATCATCCGGCGCTCGCCCGACTCGATCACCGCCGACGCCTCGGCGAGGTCGACCAGCTCGCGCAGCTCGGTCTCGGTCGAGAACGGGCCCTCGCTGAAGCCACGGCCCGGGGTGATCGCGTTGCCGAGCAGGATCAGCAGCGCCGGGATCGGGCCGAGGATCGTGGTCACCAGCGACAGTGGGCCGGCCGACAGGAGCGCGACCTTGACGTCGTGCTGACGGCCGATCGTGCGCGGCGCGACGCCGATCACCACGAACGAGACGACCAGCATGACGCCGATCGTGGTGAGCACGCTGGGGACGAGCGAGTCGCTGTAGGCGTCGCGCGCCCACGTGCTCACCAGCACGATCGCGCTGATCTCGCAGAGCAGTCGCAGCAGCAGCGCGGTGTTGAGGTAGCGCGGCGGGTCGTCGAGGATCTGGACGAGGCGCTTGGCACCGGCCCGCCCCTCGGCCCGCAGCTCCTCCGCCCGGGCGCGCGAGAACCCGTTGAGGGCGGCGTCCGCGGCCGAGAAGAGGCCGGCGAGGAGGACGAGGACGGCGGCGGAGGCGAGCTGCCAGATGTCGGCGGTGATGTCGGTCATCGGGTCAGTCGGTGACGGGGGCGGCGCGCCACGAGTCGAGCAGCTCGCCCTGCAGGCCGAACATGACGGCGTGCTCGTCCGGCTCGGCGTGGTCGTAGCCGAGGAGGTGGAGGATGCCGTGCACGGTCAGCAGGTCGATCTCGGCCTCCCGGCCGTGGCCGGCCTCCTCGCCCTGTCGCTCGGCGACCGACGGGGCCAGCACCAGGTCGCCGAGGACACCCTCCTCGGGCTCCTCGTTGACGCGTCCCGGACGCAGCTCGTCCATCGGGAAGGCGAGCACGTCGGTCGGGCCCTCCTTGTCCATCCACTGCCCGTTGAGCTCGGCGATGGTGTCCTCGTCGACCGCCTTGATGCACAGCTCGGCCTGCGGGTGGACGCGCATCCGGTCCATCACGAAGCGCGCGAGCCGCGACAGCCGGCGTATGTCGAGCTCGAGGCCCGACTCGTTGAGGACTTCGATGCTCATCGGTTGGCCCTGTCTGCCTTCGTCGGCGCGGTGCGCGGACGCTGGGCCTGCGGCTGGGGCTGTGCGTCGAAGACCTCGTAGGCCTCGACGATCCGACCGACGAGCCGGTGGCGTACGACGTCGGTGGGGGTGAGGCGGCAGAAGGAGATGTCCTCGACGCCGTCGAGGATGCCCTCCACGACCCGTAGCCCGGACTTGGTGCCGGACGGCAGGTCGACCTGGCTGGTGTCGCCGGTGACGACGATCCGCGAGCCGAAGCCGAGGCGGGTCAGGAACATCTTCATCTGCTCCGGCGTCGTGTTCTGCGCCTCGTCGAGGATGATGAAGGAGTCGTTGAGCGAGCGGCCGCGGAGGAATGCCAGCGGTGCGACCTCGATGGTGCCGGCGGCCAGCAGCTTGGGGATCGTCTCGGGGTCCACCATGTCGTGCAGCGCGTCGTAGAGCGGGCGCAGGTAGGGGTCGATCTTCTCGCTGAGCGTGCCGGGCAGGAAGCCGAGCCGCTCCCCCGCCTCGACGGCCGGTCGGCTCAGGATGATCCGGTTGACCTCCTTGGCCTGCAGCGCCTGCACGGCCTTCGCCATCGCGAGGTAGGTCTTGCCCGTGCCGGCGGGGCCGACGCCGAACGTGATCGTGTGGGTGTCGATCGACTCGACGTAGCGCTTCTGGTTCAGCGTCTTCGGGCGGATCGTGCGGCCGCGGTTGGACAGGATGTTGAGGCTCAGCACGTCGGCCGGACGCTCCTGCGTCTCGGTGCGCAGCATCTGGATGATCCGCTCGACGGTCTCGACGGTGACGCCCTGCCCGGTGCGGACCAGGGTGACGACCTCGTCGAGGAGCCGCTCGGCCGTGGCGACCTCGGCGGAGTCGCCGGCCAGGGTGATCCGGTTGCCGCGGACGTGGACGGTGGCGTCGAAGGCCCGCTCGATCAACCGGAGGTGCTCGTCGCCCGGACCCAGGACGGAGACCATGTCGATGCTGTTGGGGACCACGACGGTGTGCGTCGGCTTGTCCGGTGCGGTGCTGCGGGTCGTGTCAGTCATGGATGCCCGTGACGGGCGGCCTTCCGGGTCGGTGGCGGAGCCCCTCCATGCTACCGAGCGGGTGGCGTACGACCCAGCCGGTTACGGCCGGGTGACCTGCAGCATGCCGAGGCACATCTCGTCGGTGGTGCCCTCACCCCAGACGACGTAGCGGTCGGGCTGTCCCTCGAAGCTGGGCAGCTTGTCGCGCAGCCACTGCACGTGCGTGCACGTCACCTTCACCTGCTCGAACGGCTGGAGGGTGATCGGCTTGATCGGCCTGCTGCCCTGGTCGTCGAAGTCCCACACAGGGATGTCGAGGATGGTCTGCGCCTGGGGCGTGCCCGGCCGGACCTCGATCTTGATCGAGCGCCCGAGCAGGTGCATGTGACCGGCCACCCCGTGGATGGTGATCGGCTCGGACAGCGTGCGCAGGCAGGTCTGGGTGTTGCCGGGCTCCGGCTTGCCGCCGCAGAGGAGGTGCAGGAGGTCGGCGGTGTTGCCCTCGGCCCCGAAGCGCTCCTTGACGTCAGCGAGGGCAGCATCGCGGTCGCACAGCGGGCCGTCGGCGTACTTGGCCCGGCACGGCAGCTCGACCGGGGCCGGCAGCAGCATCGTGGTGAGCGACTCGTACTTCCGCTTCCCCGGCGCCAGGCGCAGCTGCGCGGCGGAGGTGTCCGGCTGCTGGCCGGCGAGCAGGTTGTAGTGCACCTGCATCACGATCTGGCTGCCCTTGCGCAGGCGGATGCCGAGGCCGGGCTTGATCACCGACTCCTTGCCCCCGGGTGCCCAGGCGCCGATCCACGAGGACTTGTTGACGTCCTGGAAGGGGTCGAGCCCGGTGCCGCCGAAGCAGGTCCAGCCTTCGTCGTCCTCGGCCGCGTCCTTCGCCTCGGCCGCCGCCACCTGCTCCGGCGCGACCTGGAACAGGATCACGTGGTGCACGACGTCGGGGTTGCCCGGCAGCACCTGGGTGCCGGTGAGCCAGGCGTCCTTCTCGAGCTCGGGGTCGAGGAGGAAGCACCGGTAGTCGTCGGTGCCCTTGCCGTAGGGCGCGGACGGCGTGTAGCTGCCGGGCATCGCGATCGTCGTACGCGTCTCGCCGGGACGCAGCTTCTGCGACTTCGCCGGCTCGGCGTAGTGGCCGCTGTGGCCGGCCGCAGCGGCCTCCTCGGCGGTCGGGGACGTGTTGCTCGAGTCCGCCGGCTGCGTCGCGCTCTGCTCGGCAGCCGGGTCGCCTCCCCCGGCGCAGGCGGACAGCGTCACCAGCCCGAGGGTCAGGACCGCGACGAGGGCGTGGCGGGGACGGAGGCGCGATCGGGTCATGTCGGGGCTCAGATCAGGGACTCGGTCATGGCGGGCGATCCGCCGAGCACGTGGAGGTGGGTGTGGAAGACGGTCTGGCCGGCACCCGCGCCCGTGTTGGCGATCAACCGGTAGTCGGCGTTGCCGGCCTCCCGAGCGACCTCGTCGGCGAGGCCCACGAGGTGCCCGATGCTCGCGGGATCGGCGGCGGCGGACGCGGCGGCGTTGTCGTGGTGGTCGAACGGCACCACGAGCACGTGGAACGGCGCCTGCGGGTTGAGGTCGCGGAAGGCGATCGCGTGCTCCGAGCGGCCGAGCACCTCGGACGGGATGTCGCCCGCGACGATCTTGCAGAAGACGCAGTCGGACGCAGCGGTGCTCACGCTCCCAGCGTAGGCGGTGTGGACGCGGCGTGGGACCGATTGGGCGGCGCCTCCGTCCAACTACCGTGAAGATCATGACCTTTCCCGCTCGCCGTCCGTCCGTACGACGATGGGCGGGCGCGTCCGCCGTCGTCCTGCTCGCTGCCCTGGTCCTCGCAGGGTGCAGCAACGACGACCCGGTGCCGACGGTCGGGTCGACCCGCGACAAGGGTGGCTCGAAGTCCCCGAAGCCGTCCCAGGAGCCCGCGGCGGAGACGTCACCGTCCGCATCCGCGTCACCGTCACCGTCCGGGGACGACGGCACGACCGTGCCGATCTACTGGGTGGGCGACGGCCCGGGCGGTGAGCCGCGGCTCTTCCGGGAGTTCCGTCGCGTCCAGGGCGATCCCTTGACCGAGGCGGCGAACCTGGTCGCCGGCGGCGGCGAACCGGACGACCCCGACTACCGCACGCTGTGGCCCCAGGTCGACCTCACCGCGAGCTACGACCCGGACGGGACCATCGTCGTCGACCTGCCGTCGGACGCGTTCACGGAGCGACCCGACGGGATGTCCGGGCGCGACGCGGAGCTCGCGCTGCAGCAGCTCGTCTACACACTGCAGGGCGTGCAGCAGGAGCGGGCACCCGTGCTGATCAAGCGCGGCGGCGACGGACGTCCGGCTGTTCGGGTTGCCGACCGATCGCGAGCTCACCAACGCCAGCGCGCTCGAGACGCTCAACCTCGTCAACATCACCTCACCCGAGCAGGGCGCGACCGTCACCGGCGACACCCTGACCGTGACGGGCGTGGCCAACTCGTTCGAGGCGTCCGGTCCGTGCCGGGTGATCGCGGGCGGCCAGGAGCTCGCGGTCGTCGGCTACCAGGCCGACGGCTGGATGGAGGACAAGCTCTTCCCGTTCGAGGCGGAGATCCCGCTCGACGGCGTCACCGGCGAGGTGGTGCTCCAGTGCGAGACCGACGACCCCTCGGGCGGCGCCGAGGGCAACGGCCCGGCGATCGACACCAAGCTGATCACCATCACGTAGCCGTCAACCGGATGGCGGGCTGACGCGTCCCACTGCGTGACCATCCAGACCAGACCGTCGCGAGGGAGGGCGTCCGTGGGCTCAGCCCCTGACCTCCGCGGCGCCGACGCCGACACAGCGGTCGAGCAGCTGTACGCCGCCCACTGGCGCCAGCTCGTCCGCCTGTCCGTGCTGCTCCTGCACGACCAGGCCGCAGCCGAGGACGTCGTGCAGGACGCGTTCGTCGCGATGCACGGCAGGTGGTCGCGGCTGCGCGACCCCGACAAGGCACTGGCCTACCTGCGCCAGGCCGTCGTGAACCGGTCCCGCTCGGCCCTCCGGCACACCGCCGTCGTCGAGCGGCACGCGCGGACGAGCCCGCCCGGCATCGGGGTCGTCGACGGACCGACCGTCGGCGGAGCGCCGGCGCGACGCCGTACGCGCTGCCCTCCTGGAGCTCTCCGAGCGCCAGCGCGAGGTGCTGGTGCTCCGGCACTACCTGGACTGGTCCGAGGCGCAGATCGCCGACGCGCTCGGCATCTCGCGCGGCGCCGTGAAGGCACACGCACACCGAGGCAGCGCCGCCCTGCGCGCGCAGCTCGGCAACTGGTGGGAGGACCCTGTCATGAGCAACGACACGATCCGTGACCTCCTGCACGAGGTGACCGACGGCGTCGAGCCGGGCGACCGGCTCGACGCGATCCGGGCGGCCACGACCGACGGACGCCGTACGGGCCGGGGCTGGTGGGCCGCCGGCGGGGTCGGGCTCGTCGCCGCGTCCGTGGTGACCGCACTGGCCCTGACCACGGGCGGTACGCCGACCTCCGACCCGGAGCCGGCGGACACGTCGCCGACCAGGACGACGGCGACGGATCCCGTCAGTCCCGTCAGCACCCTGGTCGCGGTCTACTACGTGGGCGACACGCCCTCCGGGCCACGGCTCTACCGGGAGTTCCGCCGGGTGCAGGGCGATCCCCTCGAGGCGGCCGTCTCGGCCGCGGCCGGTCGTCGTCTCGACGGAGTCGGTCTCTCACCCCTCGACCCCGACTACCGGGTCCCGTGGCCGGCACTCACGCAGGCGCGCGCGGCGCTGGACGCCACGGGGGACGTCATCGAGGTCTCCCTGGGCGGCGACCCGGAGGGCAGCCTCCACGACCGCGGCACGCTGACCGAGGCGGAGGCGGGACTCGCGGTGGAGCAGCTCATCCGCACCGCCCAGGGCGTCGTCGGCGAGCGCCTACCGGTGCGCTTCCTGCTCTACGGCGAGCCCACCGACCAGGTGCTCGGCGTGCCGACCTCCGAGCCGCTGGCCGCCGGTTCCGACCTCGCCGTGCTGGCGCACGTCAGCCTGTCGGACCCGGTCGAGGGCCAGGTCGTCGACAACGACGAGCCGTTCACCGTGAAGGGCGTCGCCAACTCCTTCGAGGGCAACGTCGTCACCCGCCTCCAGCGGTGGGAGGGGACCTACATCGTGGACCAGGTCCCCGCGATCGCCGGCTGGGAGGACGACAAGCTCTACCCGTTCGAGGTCACCTTCGACCTCACCGACGTCGCACCCGGCGACTACGTCGTGATCTCGCAGACCGACGACCCGTCCGGTCAGGGTCAGTTCGACACCGACACCCGGCGGATCACGGTCGTCGACTAGGTGTCCTAGGCCCAGCGGCCGGTGCGGGCCAGCAGGGCCGCGACGGCGACGACGCCGGCCGTCGAGGTCCGCAGCACCTCGGCGCCGAGGCGTACGGCATGCGCGCCCGCGTCGGCGAGGACGGCCAGCTCGTCGGGCGAGACGCCGCCCTCCGGGCCGACCACGACGACGATCCGCCCCGTCGCGGGCACGTCGACCGCGCCGAGCGGGAGCGTGGCGTCCTCGTGCAGCACCACCGCGAGGTCGGCCTGGGCGATCAGCTCCACCAGGTCGGCCGTCGAGGCGAGGGGCGTGACCGTCGGCAGCCATGAGCGGCGCGCCTGCTTGGCGGCCTCACGGGCCGTGGCCTGCCACTTCGCGTGGGACTTCGCGGCGCGCTCGCCCTTCCAGACCGCGACCGACCGCGACGCGGCCCACGGCACGATCCGGTCCACGCCGACCTCGGTCAGCACCTCCACGGCGAGCTCGCCGCGGTCGCCCTTCGGCAGGGCCTGGACGACGGTGATCGAGGGCTCGGGCCGTTCGGCCCGCTCGACCGACGTCACGCGGACCTCGAAGACCCGCTTGCCGGTCGACGCGACCGGTCCGGTGACCGAGGTGCCGAGGCCGTCGGTCAGCACGACCTGCTCGCCCTCGCGCAGCCGGCGTACGGCGACGGCGTGGTGCGCCTCGTCGCCGGTCACCTCGACGACGGACCCGAGCGTCACCTCCGCCAGCGACGGCACGAGGTGGACCGGGAGCGACATCAGCCGTGGCTCATCCCTGGAAGGCGTCGCGGAGCCGGCCGAACATGCCCTTGGTCGGGGCCTCGTTCTGGCCGTCAGGCGACTCCTCGCCACGGATCGCGGCCAGCTCGCGCAGCAGCTCCTCCTGGCGCGGGTCGAGCCGCGTCGGGGTGTCCACGGCGATGCTGACGACCAGGTCGCCGCGACCACCGCGCAGGCTGGGGACGCCGAAGCCGCGGATGACCTGTTCGCTGCCCGACTGGGTGCCGGGGCGGACCTCGAGGTCGTACGTCGTCACCGGGCTGGTCTCGGAGTCGGCGTCGGTCGACAGGTCGGCCTCGAGCAGCGGCAGCGTGAGCTGGGTGCCGAGGGCGGCGGCCGTCATCGGGAGCGAGATCGTGGTGTGGAGGTCGTTGCCGTGACGGGTGAAGGTCTTGTGCGGCTCGACGTGGATCTCGACGTAGAGGTCGCCGGCGGGACCGCCGCCCGGCCCGACCTCGCCCTGGCCGGTGAGCTGGACGCGAGTGCCGTGGTCGACGCCTGCGGGGATCTTCACGGTGAGCGTGCGGCGCGAGCGGACCCGGCCGTCACCCGAGCACTCGCGGCACGGGTCGGGGATGATCGAGCCGTAGCCGCGGCAGGCCGCACACGGACGGAGCGTGCGGATCTCGCCGAGGAACGACCGCTGGACCACGGCGACCTCGCCCTGCCCGTGGCAGGTCTCGCACATCGTCGGGGAGGTGCCGGGCGCGGTGCCCTGGCCGGAGCACGCCTCGCAGGTCAGGGCGGTGTCGACCTTGAGGTCGCGCGTCACGCCGAAGGCCGCCTCAGCCAGCTGTACGTCGAGCCGGATCAGGGCGTCCTGGCCACGCCGCGCGCGCGAGCGTGGACCCCGCGTCGCACCGCCGCCGGGAGCATTGCCCCCGAAGAACGCGTCCATGATGTCGGTGAAGGAGAAGCCCTGGCCGTTGCCGCCGAAGCCCTGGCTGAAGGCGTCGCCGCCGCGGTCGTAGGCCGCGCGCTTGCCGGAGTCGCTGAGCACCTCGTAGGCGCGGGAGACGTCCTTGAAGCGCTCCTGCGTCTCCGGGTCCGGGTTGACGTCGGGGTGCAGCTGGCGAGCCAGCTTGCGGTAGGCCTTCTTGACGTCGTCGGCGCTCGCATCGCGGGAGACGCCGAGGATCTCGTAGGGGTCCTGGGTCACTGGTTTCCTTCATCGAGGATCCGGGAGACGTAGCGCGCGACGGCGCGTACGGCTGCCATGGATCCGGGGTAGTCCATGCGGGTCGGTCCGACCACGCCGAGGGAGCCGAAGTGCAGCTCCTGCGGTCCGTAGCCGGTGGCGACGACGCTGTTGGAGGCGAGCTCGGAGTAGGGGCCTTCGTGGCCGATGCGGACGGTGACCGCGTCGACGCCCGACTCCCCCAGCAGCTTGAGCAGCACGACGTGCTCCTCCAGCGCCTCGAGGAGCGGGCGCACCGCGGTGTCGAAGTCGCCGTAGCGCGCGAGGTTGGCGGTGCCGCTCACGGCGACCCGCTCGTCACTGCGGTGGTCGGACATCGCCTCGGCCAGCACGGACACGATGGTCCGCGTGCCGTCGGCCTGCTCGGGGCGTACGGCGTCGGGCAGGTCGCCCACCGCGGCTGCGGCAGCGGCGATCTGCACACCCGCGGTGACCCGGTTGACCGCGATCCGCAGGTCGGCGAGGTCGGTGTCGGCCAGGGGCGCGTCGAGCTCGACGAGTCGCTGCTCGACGCGTCCGGTGCTGAGGATCACGATCAGCATCACCCGGGTCGGGGTGAGCGCGACGAGCTCGACGTGGCGCACGGTCGAGCGGGACAGGGTCGGGTACTGCACGATCGCGACCTGGCGGGTGAGCTGGCTGAGCAGCCGCACCGACTTCTGCACCACGTCGTCGAGGTCGACGGCGCCGTCGAGGAGGGTCGAGATCGCCCGGCGCTCGGCGGTGCTCATCGGCTTGAGCGTGGCCAGCTTGTCGACGAAGAGCCGGTAGCCCTTGTCGGTGGGCACGCGACCGGCGCTGGTGTGGGGCTGGTGGATGTAGCCCTCCTCCTCCAGCGCCGCCATGTCGTTGCGGACCGTCGCCGGGGAGACGCCGAGGCCGTGTCGCTCCACGAGCGCCTTGGAGCCGACGGGCTCCTCGGTCGCGACGTAGTCCTCCACGATCGCGCGGAGCACGTCGAGCTTGCGGTCGTCGACCACGTCGGCCCTCCTCGCGTCGATCGGTCTGGATCGGTCTGGCATCGTTCTGGCACTCGTTCGCCCTGAGTGCCAAGACTACTAGTCAACCGTAGGCTCGCCTCCATGCCCGACTTCGCACCCAGGTTCCAGGAGGTTGCGCCGCGGGTCTGGGTGGCGCACTACGACTGGATGCACGTCAACATCACCCTCATCGGCGGCTCCGACGGCCTGCTCATGGTCGACACCCACGGTTCGGCCGAGGCCGCTCGCGTCGTGGCCGACGACGTACGCCGTCTGGGCGCGGGTCCGCTCACCGGGCTGGTCAACACCCACGAGCACTGGGACCACCACTTCGGCAACGCCACGATGGTCGAGCAGTTCGGCGAGATGCCGATCCACGCCACCGAGTGGGCACGGGACCACATCGAGGAGTCGGCCGGGCGCACCTTCGAGAACTACGAGACGTCCACCGACCACCCGCGGCGTGAGGAGATCCTCGCCACCACGCTGCACCTGCCGACCGAGACCTTCTCCTCCGCCGTCCAGATCGACCTGGGCGATCGCGCCGTCGAGCTGATCCACCCGGGCCGCGGGCACACGGCGGGCGACCTCGTCGTACGCGTGCCCGACGCCGACGTGCTCCTGGGCGGCGACCTGGTCGAGGAGTCCGACCCGCCGTTCATCGGCGACGACTCCTGGCCGCTGGAGTGGCCCACGACGCTGGACCTCGTGATCGGGCTGATGACCGATGCCACGGTCGTCGTGCCCGGGCACGGCCAGGTCGTCGACAAGGACTTCGTGCAGGACCAGCGGATCGAGCTCGGCACCATCGCGGAGACCATCCGCGACCTCGCCTCGCGCGGCGTACCGCAGTCGCAGGCGCTCGCCGAGGGCGAGTGGCCGTGGGACCGGGCGCTCCTGGAGAGCGCCGTACGCCTCGGCTACGAGCACCTCCCCCGCAGCCAGAAGCGGCTGCCGCTCATCTAGGCCCCACCCCCTGGGGGCTGGACGCATCGCGCCCGCCCTCGGTAGGACTGGTGCATGAGCGAGTCCGAGAACGAGCAGCGCCCCGACAACGCCGACACCTCCGAGTCGACCGATCCGCCCCAGGCGACCAGCGGCACCAGCGAGGCCGACGCCGACCACTCCGGTGGCACGGCGTCACCGGACGCAGCGAGGCTCGGCGGGATCTCCGACGACGACCTGCCCGAGGACCTGCAGCCCGGCGAGGACAACCCGCTGGCCGAGCCCCTCGACCCCGACGCGGAGGAGACGAAGAGCCGCGACGAGCTCGAGATGGACGCCACCCAGGAAGACCTGGGCAACCCGCCCGTCGAGTCGTCGGGGGACTCCGACGACTCCGACGACTCGGACTCCGACGAGCAGTCCGGAGGCGGAGCCAACAGCGGCGACGGCGCCGAGGGCGCCGGCATCGCCGGGGGCTGAGCCGGCGCAGTCGCCCGTGAGTCTCCCAGCGACTCACTGGCCAGCGCGGCCGGCGTCCTGGCCGCGACACGCCCGAGATGCACGGTGAGTCTCCCAGCGACTCAAGGGCCAGCGCGGCCGGCGTCCCGGCCGCGACACGCCCGAGATGCACGGTGAGTCTCCCAGCGACTCAGGCCCAAGTGCGCAGGTCAGGCGGGTGTGGTGAGGCTCAACGGGTCAGCGCGAGGAAGGCGATGAAGCCCGCGTAGCCGCCGAGGAAGACCAGCATGATCGCGGTGGCCACGAGGATCTCGTGCGACGGGACCAGCTTGCCGAAGCGGAACCGGTTCTGGTCCTCGTAGTCCTCGAAGTGGTTGATCGCGTCGTGCCAGTTGCGCACCGCAGCGACGCGCTCGGCCTTCGACGTCGCCTCCTGCGGGACATCGCCGTCGGAGTCCGATCCCGAGAATCCACTGCGCCCGCCGAGCCCGCGCGCGATGCCTGTGTTGCTGGTGGGACGTGTTCGGTTCTCCACGGCGTGGCCTCCCCCGAGATCAAGTGGTGGTCCATACCGTAGGGCAGTGCCTCCCGATCGCTACGGAACCGACGTCCTCTCCGGCGACTGGCGTGCCCCGAAGAAGGGACGCGCCGTCGAGGTGCCGACCGAGATCGGCATGGTCGTCGAGGAGGTCACCACCGACTGGTGCGGAGAGGTCGTGGCGGTCGACCGCGACATCGACACGCTGACGCTGGAGGACCGGCGCGGCAAGCGACGTACGTTCCCGCTCGGGCCCGGCTTCCTGGTCGAGGGCAGGCCCGTGATCCTCACCCGTCCGGTCCGTTCAGGCGCGCCGGCGGCACCCACGCGTACGGCATCGGGCTCGGTCGTCGTGCCCGGCGCCCGCGCCCGCGTCGCCCGGGCCAGCCGGATCTTCGTCGAGGGCCGTCACGACGCCGAGCTGGTCGAGAAGGTCTGGGGCGACGACCTGCGGATCGAAGGAGTCGTCGTGGAGTACCTCGGCGGGGTCGACGACCTCGCCGACCACCTGCGCGACTTCAAGCCCGGCCCGCAACGTCGCGTCGGCGTGCTGGTCGACCACCTCGTGCCGGGGTCCAAGGAGGCGCGGATCGCCCAGGGCATCGCCCGCTCCCCCGTCGGCAAGCACGTGCTGGTGGTCGGCCACCCGTTCATCGACGTCTGGCAGGCCGTCAAGCCCGACCGCCTCGGCATCGCGAAGTGGCCGCACGTCCCCAAGGGCATCGACTGGAAGAGCGGCACCTGTCAGCAGCTCGGCTGGCCCCACCGCGACCAGGCCGACATCGCCCGCGCGTGGAAGCACATCCTCGGCCGGGTCAGCTCGTTCGCCGACCTCGAGCCCGCCCTCCTGGGCCGGGTCGAGGAGCTGATCGACTTCACCACCGCGCCCTGACGGCCGCGCTGGCTCAGTCGACGAGGTCGCGCACGATCGCGTCGGCGAGGAGCCGGCCGCGGAGGGTGAGGACGAGCCGTTCGGCCACGAGCTCGACCAGCCCGTCGGCGACCAGCCGAGCGATCTGGGAGCGCCCAGTGGCATCCAGGACCGTGACCGGCAGGCCCTCGACGAGCCGGATCTCGAGGAGGATCCGCTCGACCTTCTGGTCGCGATAGCCCAGCACCTCGCGGGCGAGCGCCGGCGAGACGCCGCGGGCCAGGCGTTGGCCGTAGGCCGACGGGTGCTTGACGTTCCACCAGCGCACCCCGCCGACGTGTGAGTGGGCGCCGGGGCCGACGCCCCACCAGTGGGCACCGGTCCAGTAGAGCTGGTTGTGCCGGCACCAGTGGTCGGGCGAGGTCGCCCAGTTGGACACCTCGTACCACTCCATCCCGGCGGCGGAGAACCGCTCGTCGGCGAGGAGGTACTTGTCGGCGAGGTCGTCCTCGTCGGGCATCGGGAGCTCACCGCGGGCCACCTGCCGGCCCATCGCCGTGCCCTCCTCGACGATGAGGGAGTACGCCGAGATGTGGTCGGGGTGGCACGCGAGCGCGGCCTCGACGGAGGTCTCCCAGTCCGCGAGCGACTCGCCGGGCGTGCCGTAGATCAGGTCGAGGCTGACGTCGTCGAAGCCGGCACGTCGGGCCCAGTCGACGGCCGCGGGCACCCGCATCGGGTCGTGCGTGCGGTCGAGCGTCCGCAGGACGTGGTCGACGGCCGACTGCATGCCGAAGCTGATCCGGTTGAAGCCCGCGGTCCGCAGCTCCTCGAGGTCCCACGCGGCGACGCTGTCGGGGTTGGCCTCGGTCGTGATCTCGACGCCGTCGGCCAGGCCGAACTCCGCCGCCGCGCTCGCGAGGATCGCGCCGAGGTCGGCGGGCTTGAGCAGCGTCGGCGTGCCGCCACCGAAGAAGATCGTCTCGATCTTGACGTCGCGATGGCCCAGCACGTGGCGGGCGAACCGGATCTCGCGGATCGCCGCCTCGGCGTACGACGAGCGGCTCGCGCCGACCTCGTCACCGAGCTCGAGCGCCGTGTAGGTGTTGAAGTCGCAGTAGCCGCAACGGACGCTGCAGAACGGCACGTGCACGTAGAGGCCGAAGGGCTTGCTGCCGAACTCGGCCCACGCCTCGTCGGGGAGCAGGCCGTCCTCGGGCGCGACGTCGCCGTCGGGTTGGGCGGGGGGCACGTGGCTCATCCAACCACGCGTGCGGCCCCGCGCCGCACGGCCTCAGATCGGGACGTTGAGCGTGGCGGTGAGCCCGCTGGCCGCGGATCCCTTCATCGTCGCCATCTGGAGCGAATAGCCGTCGCTGAAGATGCCGTCGGAGTCGAGGCTGACGCCGGACAGGTTGCTCACCGACGACTCGTAGCCGGAGGTCGCGTAGACCTCCGTGCAGACGTCTTCGGGGAACGCCAGCTGGGAGGTGCGCAGCTTGTTGCTGACACTGGTGGCGGCGTCCAACGACTCGTAGACCTCGAAGTGCACGTGTGGCCACCGGCCGGCGTAGCAACCGGGGAAGATCGTGGTGAACTCCACCCACCCATCGGCATCGGACTCCTGCACGCCGCGCAGGTAGTTCTCCGCGACGGCGTCGCCGTCGTACATCGAGTAGCTGCCGTCACGGTCGCAGTGCCACGCGTAGACCGCCGCGCCGGCGAGGATCTCGACGTCGTCGCCGGTGAGGTCGTAGACCCGGAACCGCAGGGTCAGGGGTACGCCCTCGGCCACGCCGGACGCCGAACCGAAGCTGCCGGTGATGTCACTGCGGACGACGCCGCTCTCGGAGAGCACGTCGGGGCCGTTGGAGCCGTCGCCCGGGTAGGGACCGGCGGTCTCCTCGGGGATCTCGCCCTCGGCCACCTCGACGGAGGAGTCGCCGCCCATCTCGCCACCACCAGGTCCCCCGCCTCCCGGTCCGCCGCTGGGCGGACCGCCTGTCGGGGTCGTGGCGGTCGACGCGGTGGAGGAGGTCGACGAGTCGCTCGCGCAGCCCGCGACCGCGACGACACCGAGCCCGCCGAGGACGCCCAGGACGCCGCGGCGGCCCATGCCGCGGGTGAAGCCGCGGCGCTCGAGGGTGCCGAGGTCGTGCTGGAGGCCGAGGTCGTGCTCGTGCACCTCGTCGGCGTGGAGGTGGTCGTCAGAGTGGTCGAAAGGGGTCGTCACGGTGGCTCCTGGAATGGCGAATGGGTGCCGGTGGTCTCCCACCGGCACCCATTCGAGCCGTCAGCGCTGTGCGGTCGCTGTGAGCGGCCTGAGGCTCAGGCGTACATCCCGTCGATCAGCGACTTGTGGTTCTCCTCGACGACGTTGCGCTTGACCTTCATCGAGGGGGTGAGCTCACCGGACTCGATGCTGAGGTCGTGGTCGAGGAGCTTCCACTTCTTGATGGTCTCCCACCGGTTGAGCTTGCCGTTGAGCTCGTCGACGTAGCCCGTGACCATCGCGCTCACCGCGTCGCTCTGGACCACCTCGGTGTAGGACTTGCCCTGCATGCCGTTCTCGGCCGCCCACCCGACCATGGCGTCCTCGTCGAGGGTGACCAGCGCGACGACGTAGTTGCGCTCGTTGCCGAAGACCATGAACTGGCTGGCGTAGGGGCAGATGGCCTTGAACTTCGACTCGATCGCCGGCGGGGCGATGTACTTGCCGCCGGAGGTCTTGAAGAGCTCCTTGATGCGGCCGGTGATCGTGAGGTAGCCGTCGGCGTCCAGTGAGCCCTTGTCGCCGGTGTGCAGCCAGCCGTCAGAGGTCAGCGTCTTCGCCGTCTCCTCGGGCAGGTTGTGGTAGCCCTCCATGACGTGGGGGCCGCGCAGCATGACCTCGTCGCCCTCGCCGATCTTGACCTCGCTGCCCGGCAGCGCCGGACCCACGGTGCCGATGCGGTTGCGGTCGGGGTGGTTGACCGTGCCGCCCGCCGAGTTCTCGGTCATGCCGTAGCCCTCGAGGATCACGATGCCGGCGGCGTTGAACCACTCGGCGATCTCCCGGTTGAGCGCGGCGGAGCCCGAGATGAAGAAGCGCACGCGTCCCCCGAAGCGCTCCCGCACCTTGCTGAACACGAGCTTGTCGAAGAGGCCGTGCTGGACCTTCAGGGGCAGCGGGACGGACTTGCCGTCGCGCTTGCGCCGGTCCACCTCGAGACCGACCTTGAACGCCTGGTTGAAGATCTTCTCCTTGACGCCACCCTCGGCTGCCTGCATCGTCTGGATCCGGCCGTAGGCCTTCTCGAAGATGCGGGGCGCGGCGCCCATGAACGTCGGCTTCACGGCAGCGCAGTTGTCGACGATCTTGTCGACGCGACCGTCGACCGCGGACGCAAAGCCGCAGGCGAGCTGTGCCGACAGGAGCACCTTGCCGAACGAGTGCGACATCGGCAGCCACAGGAGCTGCAGGTCGGACTCGTCCAGGATGTCCTGGACCCGGATGGCCTCACCCTCGAAGACCCACGACTTGTGGCGCAGGCGTACGCCCTTGGGACGACCGGTCGTGCCGGAGGTGTAGATCAGGGTGGCGAGCTGGTCGGGGCCGACGGCCTTCGCTGCTGCCTGGACGATGTCGGGCTGCTCGGCGAGCTTGGCGGCGCCGAGCTGGGCGAGGTCGTCGAGGGAGATGACCCAGTCGCCGTCTGCCTTGCCGTCGAACGTGACGACCTTGGAGATGTGCGGCAGCTCGGCGCGGTGGTCGGTGAGCTTCTTGACCTGGGTGTCGTCCTCGGCGAAGACCACGCGGCTCTCGGAGTCACCCAGGATGTAGGCGGTGTCCTCGGCGTTGGTGCTGGGGTAGACCGTGGTCGTGG
Source organism: uncultured Actinomycetota bacterium (assembly GCA_963708875.1). Lineage (GTDB taxonomy): Bacteria > Actinomycetota > Actinomycetes > Propionibacteriales > Nocardioidaceae > Nocardioides. Next base: position 391,061 of record CAVPUL010000001.1, on the reverse strand, counting down.
CGCCTGCTGCGCACATGACCGCGAGGTCGGCCAGGATCCACTCGTAGCGGGTGCCGGCGACGATGCCCACCCGCTGCTCGGGCTCGATGCCCAGGGCGATGAGGCCCGCCGCAAGGGCCTCGACCCTGTCGCCGACCTGCTTCCAGGTGACGGACTCCCATGCCTCCCCACGCGGGAAACGGAAGGCCTCGGCGTCCGGCGTCGTGGCGACGCGGTCGAAGAACTGGACGGCCACGTTGGCCGGCATGGAGTCGAGGAAGGCCGTGTCGATCGTGGTCGGCATCTGTTACCTACTCATTCGTCGGAGCGTGGCGCGGCCGCGCCACAACAGCGGGGGGTGCAGCTGGCTTGGGCTGTAACCTAGATCACTTGGTTTACCGGGTGGTAGCAAACCCGGCCAATTGGACGGTTTCACCCCAGAGGATGCGACTTTCGGCCCATCGGGACGCCCTCCGCCTAGTCCTGGACGGCCTTGACGATCGCGATGCAGCGGGTGATCCAGTCCTGCTCGTCGGCGGTCAGGGCTCGACCTGCCCGTCGTGCGTCCTCCACGGACCAGCCTGCGTTGACGACCATCCGCACGACGACCCAGTCGCGGGCGCGGGCCTCGTCGAGCTCGGCCGAGTCGACCAGCGCGTGGAACCGTCGGCGCAGGCCGTCGCGCACGGATCCCACCGCACCCGGGCCGGCGAGCTCGTCCATCCGGTTCCACAGCATCGGCGCCGGCTCGTAGTGCGCGTCGCCCGCCATCGGCTTGGGGTCGATGGCCAGCCACTCCCCCGCGGCGTCGGACATCACGTTGGCGTAGTGGAGGTCGCCGTGCACCACCACCTGCGGCACGTCGTCGGCGAGCAGGTCCGGGCCGAGGGACAGCGCCTGCTCGACGTAGCGCCGCGGGATCGGGACATTGCGACCGAGCTCGTCGAGCTCGCGGAGCCACGCCTCCACGTACGAGGCGACGGTCGCCAGCTGCGGCAGCGCAGGCAGGTGCAACAGGCCGTAGAGCCCGCCGACCACCTCACAGGCCTCGACGTCCCAGGTGTCGGAGAGGTCGGGTCCGGCCATCCAGTCGAGCAGCAGGGCGCGTCGGTGCGGGTCGGCGCGCCGCAGCCGTACGGCCCCGCGACCGCCCCAGTGCTGCAAGGCCAGCCCCTCGTGCAGCGACTCCTCGTCGCCGTCGAAGGTCACCTTGAGCCCACCGGGCACCCCGTCTGCGTCCACGACGGGCACGACCAGCGAGCAGTAGCCGTGGAGAGCGTCGGCCACCGGCGTGAGCCGCCACTCGTCGAGCAGCGCGTCGGCCAGTCGTGGCAACCGGCGCAGCCAGCGGGCCCAGTCCTCGCCCAGGTCCTGACGGGACTGGAGTCCGGGAGGGATGGCGACGGGCATGCCGCGACCCTAGGCTGGTGGTCATGACTGAGCGTGCAGATCCCGTGGATCCCGGAGCCGGTGCAGCGCGGGCGGGTCCTGGTCCTGAGCGACAACCCGATCGCCCGCTCGATCGCGGCGATCGCGTCGACGGTCGGGCGCACGGTCCTGGTCGAGTCGGCGGACGACGGCGGGCCGGGCCTGCACGTGCAGCCGGGGGACGCGGTGGTGCTGTGCGACCACGACGCACCGGACGCGCCGGCGGTGCTGCGTGCGGCTCTCGCCTCGGAGGCGACGTACGTCGCCATGATGGCGAGCCGCACGCGCGCGGCAGGGCTCCTCGAGGAGCTGGTGGCCGAGGGGGTCGACGTGAGCACCCTGCACGTGCCGGCCGGCCACGACCTGGGCGGCAAGGCACCCGGGGAGATCGCGCTGTCCGTGGTCGCCGAGATCATCGCGGAGTCCTACGGCCGCTCCGGCGGCGCGATGCGCGTCTGACGCTTCATCCTCAACCAGCCAGGAGTGCCTGCTCGACCTCCTCGAGCGCCTGGCGGGCGTAGCCCTGCCACATCCGGCCGAGGGCCGGCATGACCAGTGCCCCGGCCCGCGTCGGCTCCAGCACCCACTGCCAGGACACCTCGACGCCGTTGCCGGCCGGCGCGAAGGACCAGAGTCCCTCGGCCCCGGCCACCAGGGGCTTGAGCGCTCCGGTCACGGGCACGATGTCGTAGCCGAAGCTGGCGCCGGTCGCGACGCTGGTGAGGGTCTCGCGCATCCTGCTGCGGTCGGCCAGCACGATCGTGCGGCTCTGGCCCACGGTCCCCCACTCGCCGACCTGGTCGCGCACCTCCTTGATCGCCGGCAGCGCGAGGTAGCGGCGGCTGAAGATCCGGGGCAGTGGCATCGGCAGGACGGCGGCGTACGCGACGTCGACGGCGACGGGGATGCTGCGGCTGGCCCGCAGGGTGAGGGGTGACGGCATGACGCCAGTCAACCCCGGCCCAGGGGTGCCGCGGCCATCCCTTCCCACTAGCGTGCAGGGGTGGGGTACTCGTGGGACGACCTGGCCGGGCTCGCCCTGGCCCGGCAGTTCCCTTCCGCGGCCCCTGACGTCGCGTCGGCAGTCGAGGCCGTCGGAGCCCTCCAGACCCAGACCGCGCGCTCGGCCTTCATCGGTGTCGCCGCCCGCTTCCCCGGCACCACGCACGCGCAGATCACCGAGGCGTACGCCACGGGGGCGATCGTGCGCGGCAGCACCATCCGGGGCACCGTCCACACCGCGACCCCCGCTCACTACACGGTCCTGGCGGAGGCGACCCGCGTCGGGCAGCACCACCGGTGGGCACGGGTGCTCGGCATCTCCGACGAGCAGGTCGCTGACCTCTACGCCTCGGTCGAGGACTTCGCCCGGGAGTGGCGCACGCCGGAGGAGCTCCGCCTGCACCTCGTGGACTGGCTGGTCGCGAACTCCCCCGCGACCCAGGACGCCGCAGAGGCCGGCCCCGGTCGCTACCTCGCCTTCGGCCACGGAGGCCTGGTCAGGCGGCCCGCCTCGGGCGAGAAGTGGGAGGGACAGGGCAAGCCCGTCTACGGCACGTTCGACCCGATCGGGACCGCGACGATGACCGACGTGGTCCGGCTGCACCTGGCCGCGCACGGACCGTCGTCGCGCCAGGACGTCGCCTGGTGGTCGGGCGTCTCGCTGCGCGTCGTCGACGAGGCGCTGTCCGGGCTCGACCTGGTCGAGGAGGAGGGACCGGACGGTCGCAGCTACCTCGATCTTCCCGGTGCGCCGCCGCCCCGGGACCTGCCCGGCGTACGCCTCCTGCCGGAGTTCGACGCGCTGCTGTGCGGCTACGACTCCAAGGCGCGCGACCGCTTCGCCACGCCCGAGCACCACCGGCGGCTCTGGAACGAGAGCAACGGGATGCTGCTGGCACCGCTGCTCCTGGACGGTCGGATCACGGGCTACTGGCGGGCCACCGGCTCCGCGCGCAGCCGTCCGCTCGACGTGACCTGGTTCGCCCGCACGCGCCGACCGCGCAAGGACGAGCTCGACGAGCCGGTCGCGGCACTCGAGGCCGGCCTCGGCATCACGATCACGCGCCTGACGATCACACGCGAGCTCTAGCCGGGTCGGCGCGCCTGCTGGCCCGCGTCGCGGATCTCGCCGGCCACCATCGCCATGGTCGTCCGGGCGCGCACCGGGTCCTCGGTGAGGAAGTAGTGATCGACGTCCGGGGTGACGTCGTGGATCACGCGGACCCCGGCCGAGCGCAGCCGATGGGCGTACGCGTCGCCCTCGGCCCGCAGCACGTCGTGCTCGGCGGTGAGCACGATCGCCGGCGGGAGCCCGGTGAGGTCGGTCGCCAGCAACGGCGAGGCGTAGGGCTCGAGGCGCGTGGCCGGGTCGGGGAAGTAGACGCGCCGCACGAGCCGTCGCAGCTCCGGCGTGATCATGCCCGGTCCGCCGGCGGCGGGGTCTGATGCGATGTCGAGCGCCGGGATGCCGAGCACCTGGAGCGTCGGCGCGAAGGACCCGCTGTCCCGGGCCTGGAGGGCGACCGATGCGGCCAGTCCCCCGCCGGAGCTGAAGCCGCCGACCGAGACCGGCGTGCCGTCGGCCGCAAGCGCCGCGGCCACGTCGTGGGCCTGGTGCTGGGCGACGGGGTAGGCGACGCGGGGCGCCACCTCGAAGTCGACGTTGGCGACCACCACCCCGGCCGTCGCCGCGATGTAGCGACACCACCAGTCGTCCATCGCCGGGTAGCGCATGAGGTACGCCCCGCCGTGCAGGTGCACGTGCACCGGGAGCGCACCGGGCGCCGGACGGTAGAGCCGGACGGACACCTTGCCGTGGCGGGTGGGCACCCGCAGACGGGTCGGGGCGGCCAGGTCGCGACCCGCGAACCGCAGGCCCTCGCCGTACGACACCGTGAACGGCGCACTCGCACGCATCAGCTCGACCCGGAGCCGGTCAGCGAGGTGCATGTCCGGGCTTCGCGGCCGAAGGCCCTCACGGATTGGTCAGGTGCGCTCGAGGGTCACGACCGCGACCGTGCAGCGGCCGCTCACCTCGCCGGGTCCGCGGACCAGCGATCCGGTGTCGTCGCCCGTGAGGACGTACGCCGCCTGGTCGTCAGCGAGCGGCAGCACCGACGTACGACCCAGCTCGAGGACCGTCACGAAGGGGGCGACGAGCAACGGGTCGACGATCACGTTGAGCACCCGGACCGCGCCCTCGGCGACCGTCGCGACGACCGAGGCATCGCCGGAGAACGAGAACGGGCGCTGTGGCTCGACCACGTGGGTCTCGCCGTCGACGTCGAGGCCGAGCACGGGGCCGTCGACGACAGTGAGCAGCCGGAGCCGCCCGACGAAGGTCGAGAACGGTCCGTCGGCGTCGATGTCGGCGAGGCTGATCCGCCACGATCCGTCGTCGGCACGTGCCAGCTCGCGCGTCGTACCGCCGCCGTTGGCCCACGGCTGCGCCGTCACGTCGCTCGAGCGGACTGTCACCACTACTTCTTGCCGGTCTTCTCCGCGGACTGCGTGGTGGAGAGCGCGGCGACGAAGGCCTCCGGCGGCACCTCGACCGAGCCGATGTTCTTCATCCGCTTCTTGCCCGCCTTCTGCTTCTCCAGCAGCTTGCGCTTGCGGCTGATGTCACCGCCGTAGCACTTGGCGAGCACGTCCTTGCGGATCGCGCGGATGGTCTCGCGCGCGATGACCCGCGCACCGATGGCGGCCTGGATCGGCACCTCGAACTGCTGGCGCGGGATGAGCTCCTTGAGCTTGCCGGCCATCATCACGCCGTAGGAGTAGGCAGCCTCGCGATGCACGATCGCGCTGAACGCGTCGACGGGCTCGCCCTGGAGCAGGATGTCGACCTTCACCAGGTCGGCGACCTGCTCGCCCGAGCGCTCGTAGTCGAGCGAGGCATAGCCCTTGGTGCGCGACTTGAGCTGGTCGAAGAAGTCGAAGACGATCTCGCCCATCGGCAGGGTGTAGCGCATCTCGACGCGGTCCTCGGAGAGGTAGTCCATCCCCTGCAGGTTGCCGCGCTTGAGCTGGCAGAGCTCCATGATCGTGCCGATGTAGTCGGACGGCGAGAGGATCGTGGCCCGCACGACCGGCTCGCGGACCTCGGCGATCTTGCCGCCGTCAGGATATTCGCTCGGGTTGGTGCACTCGATGACGGTGCCGTCCTCCATCGCCACGGAGTAGACGACGTTGGGGGCCGTCGAGATGAGGTCGAGGTTGAACTCGCGCTCGAGGCGCTCGCGCACGATCTCCATGTGGAGCAGGCCGAGGAACCCGCAGCGGAAGCCGAACCCCAGGGCGCCCGACGTCTCCGGCTCGTAGGCCAGCGCCGCGTCGTTGAGCTGGAGCCGCTCGAGCGCGTCGCGCAGGTTGGGGTAGTCGTCGCCGTCGATCGGGTAGAGGCCGGCGAACACCATCGGGTTGGGGTGCTTGTAGCCGCCCAGCGACTCGGTGGCGCCGTGGTGCTGGCTCGTGACGGTGTCACCGACGCGGGACTGGCGGACGTCCTTGACCCCCGTGATGAGATAGCCGACCTCGCCGACGCCGAGGTCGCTCGCCTTCATCGGCTCGGGGCTGATCACGCCGACCTCGAGCATCTCGTGGACGACGCCGTTGGACATCATCTTGATCCGGTCGCGGTGGCTCAGCTTGCCGTCGACCACGCGGACGTAGGTGACGACCCCGCGGTAGGTGTCGTAGACCGAGTCGAAGATCAGCGCCCGCGGCGGTGCGTCGGGGTCTCCCACCGGTGGCGGGGTCTGCTTGACGATCTCGTTGAGCAGCGCCTCGACGCCGAGACCGGTCTTGGCGGAGGTCTGCAGCACGTCGGAGGGGTCGCAGCCGATGATGCCGGCGAGCTCGGCGGCGTACTTCTCCGGCTGGGCGTTGGGCAGGTCGATCTTGTTGAGCACCGGGATGATGTGGAGGTCGGCGCCGAGTGCGAGGTAGAGGTTGGCCAGCGTCTGCGCCTCGATGCCCTGCGCGGCGTCGACCAGCAGGACCGCGGCCTCACAGGCCTCGAGCGAGCGGGACACCTCGTAGGTGAAGTCGACGTGCCCCGGGGTGTCGATCATGTTGAGGACGTACATCCCGGGCTCGGCGCCCTCGGCGTTGTCCGCCGGAACGGTCCACGGCAGGCGGACGGCCTGGCTCTTGATCGTGATGCCGCGCTCGCGCTCGATGTCCATCCGGTCGAGGTACTGGGCGCGGGACGAGCGCTCGTCGACCACGCCGGTGAGCTGGAGCATGCGGTCAGCGAGGGTCGACTTGCCGTGGTCGATGTGCGCGATGATGCAGAAGTTGCGGATGATCGACGGGTCGGTCGAGCCAGGCTGCGGCGCGTTCTTGAGGCTCACGGACTGCTTTCGGCTCCTACGTTGGCTGGGACGGGCCATCTTCCCACGCGGAGCGTGCCTCACCGAACCGGCGACGGCGCCGCGAGCGCAGCCACCGCAGGGCCGCGGTCACCCCCGTCGAGTCCCCCATGCCCGGACGCTAGCGTGCAGCGGTGACCCCTGGGGCCGGATCGGCGCGACACCTGCCGCTCCTGCCCTCGGCGGCCTTCGTCCTCGTCTGGTCCTCGGGCTACATCTCTGGTCCCGCCGCCGTGCACGCCGCCGCACCGTTCTCGGTCCTCGCGTGGCGGTTCGCCCTCGCGGCGGTCCTCGCGGCCGGACTGGCGTACGCGAGGCGTCCGACCGACGCGGATGGATCGGGCCACCCTGGGTCGGGTGCGGCCGTCGGCTTCGTGATGAACGCCGTCCAGTTCGGCCTGATGTACGTCGCCTTCGACCTCGGCCTCGGCGCCACCCTCGCGTCGTTGTTCCACGCGCTGAGCCCGGTCCTGACCCTGCTGCTTGCGGCCGCGTTCCTGGGCGAGCGCGTCTCGTTGCGCCAGGTCGGCGGCTTCGTCGTCGGCGTTGCGGGCGTCCTCCTCGTGCTCGGCTCGGACCTCGGCCACGCTGGCGGTCCGGTCGCCGTGCTGGTCGGTGGCTTGAGCATGCTCACCCTCAGCCTGGGCACCCTCGGTCAGAGATGGATCGGGGCCACCCCCGACCTGCTCTGGTCGGCCGCCGTCCAGTTCGCGGTGTCCGCGCCTCCACTGCTCGTGCTGGGATGGCTCACGGACGGCCTGTGGCCGGTGACCGACACCCGCCAGGCAGTCGTGTCCGTGCTCTTCCTGGCGATCGTCAACTCGATCATCGGGCTGGTGCTGCTGGCTCTGCTCGTGCTGCGAGGAGGCCCGGGCGCTGCCGCGAGCCTGTTCTTCCTGGCCCCGCCCGTGACGGCGGTGCTCGCGTGGGTCGTCCTCGACGAGACGCTCACGGTCACCCAGCTGGTCGGGCTGGTCGTCGCAGTCGTGGGCGTGGGTGCCGCGACGCGTACGCGCCGGACGCCCGCGCCGGTTCAGGACGTCGGCACCCAGTAGCGGCGCTTGACACCGCGCACGTCCTCCAGCACACCGCCGGCGTTCTCGATCACCCGGACGGAGCCGGTGTTGTCCTGGTCGCAGGTGACCAGCGCCGACTCGATCCCCAGCCCTCGCGCCCAGGGCAGGGACCCGAGCAGCATCGCGGTGGCGTGACCCTCCCGCCGACGTGAGGGGCGTACGTCGTAGCCGATGTGGCCGCCGACGTCGAGGAGGAAGTCGTTGAGCACGTGGCGGATGGCGATCCGACCCAGGTAGTCCCGGCCGTCCACCCACCAGAGCGTCGTGCACGGCACGTGCCAGTCGGGCCGAGCCGTCTCCGGGAGCGCATCGGCCTTCACCGCCTCGACGAAGACCTCGAAGGCGGCCGGGTCGCGCCAGCCGGGCGCGTTGTGGTCGATCCACGCGGCCGTCTGGCTGTTCTCGGCGCCCTCGGCGACGAACTCGTCCATCGCCTGCAGGAAGGACACCTGGACGGACGTGGTCGGGAGGACGAGCTCGGGCATGACCCCGTTCTACCCGGTCGGGCGCCATCACCTCCACGCGATATCGGCTCGTGCCGCGCGCACGGCGTGGGGAAGGATGCCGCCATGTCCACGCCACCACCCGTCGCGCCCTACCCCGCTCCGCACGGGAAGACGGCCCGCCGGCTGGAGTGGGCCTTCCTCCCGCCCCACCTGCGGGCCTGGATCGAGCGCAGGTGCGGCTCCCCCGTCGTCTCGGCGATCTCGCAGAACAGCGGCTTCACCCCCGGTTTCGCCTCCGTCCTGGTGTGCGAGGACGGGTCGCGCCACTTCGCGAAGGCCGCCTCGGTCAAGGCCCAGCGGATGTTCGCCGACTCCTACCGCGAGGAGGCGCGCAAGCTCGCCGCGCTGCCGCCGACCGTGCCGGCACCGCGCCTGCTGTGGCACCTCGACGACGACTGGGTGGTGCTCGGCATCGAGTACGTCGCCGGCAGCACGCCGAGCCGGCCGTGGCGTCGCTACGGAGCTCGACGCCCTGCTCGACGCCCTGGAGCAGGTGGCCGACACCATGACCCCGCCGCCGCCCGGGCTCGTCCTCGACGGTGCCGCGGACGAGTTCGCACCCCTCCTCGACGGCTGGGCCGGCATCCGAGCATCTCGCACCGATCTCGACGCCACCCACCTCGCCGAGGCGGAATCGCTGGCGCGGCGCTACGCCGAGGTCGTCGGAGGCGACACCCTCGTCCACACCGACATCCGCGCCGACAACGTGCTGATCGACTCCGACGGCCGGGCGCTCATCTGCGACTGGAACTGGCCGGTGCGCGGCGCCGCCTGGTTCGACTCGTTGGCCGCCCTCATCGGTCCTCGCGGCGAGGGCATGGACGTGGACGAGGTGATCGCCGGCCGTCGGCTGCTCCGCGACCTCGATCGCGAGACCGTCGACATCAACCTCGCGCTCTACGTCGGCTACTTCCTCACCCAGTGCGAGCTCCCCGTCCCGCCGACCTCGCCCCACCTCCGTGACCACCAGCGCTGGCAGGGAGACGTCTGCTGGGACTGGCTGGCCGAGCGCCGGGGCTGGACGTGACCGCTCCGCGCGCGGTCGGCGTACGACTGGGGTACGCCGCCGTGCCCGCGGCCGTACGTCACTGGGTCGACGAGACCCTGGGCTCCCCGGTCGTCGCGACCGCCGAGCAGGTGGGCGGGATGTCGCCCGGCTGCGCGACGCGCGTGACGTGCGCCGACGGGACCCGCGCGTTCGTCAAGGCGGTCGGCGCCGAGCTCAACCCCGACACGCCAGGCCTGTTCCGCCGCGAGGTCGCCGTGCTCGGCCACCTCGGCGAGCACGAGCTGTGGGCCCGGCTCCTGGCGTCGTACGACGACGGCGCCTGGGTCGCGCTGCTGATCGAGGACGTCGAGGGTCGCCACCCGGACTTCACGGACGAGGCCGATCTCGCGGCCGTCGTCGCGGGGACCGACCGGCTCTCCGCGGTGCTGCAGCAGCGTGCCGTGCCCCGGTCGGTCGACCTGGTCGACGTCTCGTCGGTCTTCCGGAAATGGGCCGACTGCCTCGACACGCTCGCCGACGCCCCGGCCGAGACCCCCGTGCCCACGTGGCTCCGGACCGATCCGCACGGCTGGGCCGGTGTCCTCCGCGAGCACTCTGCGCGGCCGATGCCGTACGTCGCGCACTGGGACATCCGGGTGGACAACCTCCTGCGGCGCCCCGACGGTCGGATCGTCTTCGTCGACTGGGGCGTGGCGGCCCGCGGTCCGGCGTGGGTCGACCCCCTGCTCGCGCGGCTCGAGCGGGTGGAGGACGCGTGGTTCGACGCCTCGATGGCGTCCTCGACCGCCCTTGCGGAGGCCGGCGACGACGTCGTCTCGGCGTTCCTCGCGGGCTTCGGCGCGCACCTGGCCGTCCGCTCCGTCGAGGCCGTCGACGTCAACCTGCCGACGTTCAACGATTTCCGGATCCGCGAGTCGCGCCGCATGCTGGACGCAGTCGCTCGCCGCACCGGCCGATGAGCGGTTGAACGATTTGGGCGGGCGCGACGCCTGCCGGTAGTGTTTCTCCCTGCGTGTCCGGCACCCGACCCAAGCTGTTGTTCGGCGTGGGTTGCCAGGCAGCCGACAGGCACCAGACTTCCATTCACACCAGTTCGAGCATTCGAGGATCTTCACGTGGCGAACATCAAGTCCCAGATCAAGCGCAACAAGCAGAACGAGAAGGCGCGTCAGCGCAACCAGGCCGTCAAGTCGCGCCTGAAGTCTGCCGTGCGCAAGTTCCGCGAGGCCGCTGCGGCCGGCGACAAGGACGCCGCTGTGACTGCCGGTCGCGACGCCATGAAGGCGCTCGACAAGGCCGCCTCGAAGGGCGTCATCCACGGCAACCAGGCCGCGAACCGCAAGTCCTCGATCGCCAAGAAGGCCGCGTCGCTCTGACCCGGATCCTTCCCGCCTGACACCCGCCCTCGTGGCGGGTGTTTCGCATTTGCCCGGGGTGGTCAGCGGCTGTCGCGCAACGCGGCCACGGTGAGCACGAGCCGCTCGAGCGTGTAGGACGCGTCGTGGGCCTGTCCCTTGATGTCGGCGTCGGCGACCGCGACGGCCCGGACTGCGGCGGCGATGCCGTCGGGGTGCCACGAGCGCGACTGGTCGCGCACCGTGCGCACCTTCCACGGCGGCACGCCGAGGTCACGGGCGAGGTCGGCGTCGCGGGCACCGCGAGGTGAACCCAGGTAGCGCGCCAGGCTGCGCGCCGAGGCCGCCATCGCCGACGTCACCAGCACCGGCGACGTACCGGCGTCGAGGGCCCAGCGCAGCTCCTCCAGCGCGAGCGCGCGCCTGCCGGCGAAGGCCGCATCGGCGACGGTGAACGACTTGGCCTCGGCGCGGCCGCCGAAGTAGCGCTGCACCTTGTCGATCGTCAGGTGCTCGCCGTGGAAGTCGTTGGTCAGCTGGTCGGCTGCGGCCGCGAGCGAGCGGAGGTCGTTGCCGACGGCCTGGACGAGGAAGGCGGCTGCTTCGGCGTCGATCTTCGCGCCGTGCGAGGCCACTTCCGAGGTGACGAACCCCGGCATCTCGTTGGCCCGGATCTCCTCGGACTTCACCTCGGTGACCGCGGAGAGCTTGCGGAGCTTGGTCAGCAGGCCGCTCCCCTTCTGCCCGCCGGAGTGCACCAGGACGAGCGCGACGTCGTCGGCCGGAGCGGCGCAGTAGGCCAGCAGCCCGTCGACGGACTCGTCGGGCAGGTCCTCGAGACCCCGGACGATGACGCACCGGATCGAGGAGAAGAGCGACGGCGCGGACATCTCGCCGAGCGAGGCGAGCGAGAGGCCGCTCCCGGCCGAGTCGGCGATCTCGGCCTCCGCGTCGTGGGCTCGGACGGCGTCGCGGACCGACGCCACGGTGCGCGCCGAGAGGTACTCCTCCTTGCCCGTCACGAGGACGACGTGGCCGAGGACCTGAGCGGCTGAGGGGGTGCGTGCCATGGTCCGGCAACCCTATCCGTGCGCGACGACACCGACCGCGCCCTCCCGCGCGACCACCACGACGTCGCCCGACGTGTCGGTGCGCCAGACCCGCATGCCCGCCGCGGTCAGGGCCCTCAGCACGTCGGGAGCCGGGTGGCCGTAGTCGTTGTCCGCGCCCACCGACACCAGCGCGAGCCGCGCGCCGAGCGAGGTGAGCCACGCGAGGTCCTGGTGCCGGCTGCCGTGGTGGGGCACCTTGAGCACGTCGACCCGGAGGCCGGCGAGGTCGCGCTCGAGGACCGCCTGCGCGGACGGCTCGACGTCCCCGGTCAGCAGGATGCGTACGCCGCCCACCTCCGCGACGAGGACCACGCTGGCGTTGTTGGGCGCACTCTCGCCGGGGTCGGTGGAGGTCCCCGGGCGCGGCCAGACGCTCTGCAGCGTCACCTCGCCGATCGTCCGAGCCACACCGTAGGCCGCCTGCTCGGCGTCTCGCCCGAGCACGGCCTCGACCTCCCGTACGCCGTCGGGTGGCTCGAGCAGCGCGGTGCCCTCGACCGCACCGACCTCACGGCCGTCGATCACGCCCGCCACCCCGTCGACGTGGTCCGCGTGGAAGTGGGTGAGCACGAGCAGCGGCACCGACTCGACCTCGAGCCGGTCGAGGCAGGCGTCCATCGCGGCCGGGTCGGGTCCGGCGTCGACCACGACCGCTGCGTGCGGCCCGGCCCGGAGCACGAGCCCGTCACCCTGCCCGACGTCGCACATCGCCAGCACCCATCCCTCGGGCGGCCAGCCGGGTGCCGGCAGCCGGACGAGCATCGCGACCACGAGGACACCGACACACGCGAGCGTCGACCCGGGTCTTCGCAGCACCCGCGGGCCGAGCGGCACCGACGCCAGACAGGTGAGCGTCAGGAGGGTCAGCGCGAGCGGACCGGTCCCCCAGTCCACGGCCGCCGACGGGACGTCCGCTCCCCATCGCGCCACGGCGATGATCCACTGCGCCGCCCAGGCCGCAGGCGCGGCGACCACCGCGCCGATCGGTGCCCACGCGAGCCCGACCAGCCCACCGCCCAGCCCCAGCACGGTGGCGGGCGCGACGGCGGGTGCGGCGAGCAGGTTGGCCGCGACCGCGACGAGGCTCACCTGGCCCGAGAGGGCCGCGACCACCGGCGTGCACGCGACCTGCGCCGCGAGCGGGACCGAGACCGCCTCCGCCACCCAGCGCGGAGTCCACCTCATGAGCGCGTCGCGCCACACCGGAGCGAGCAGCAGGATGCCGCCGGTCGCGAGCGCGGACAACGCGAAGCCCGCCGTGACCGCGAGCCGTGGCCACAGGAGCAGGAGCCCGAGGACGGCCACGCCCAGTCCGCGGGTGCCGCGCGAGCGGCCGTTGCTGCCCATCCCGACCAACGCGACCGTGCCCATCGCTGCCGCGCGTACGACGCTCGGCTCGGCCCGGGCCGTGACGACGAACCCGACGATGCCGGCGGCGGCCAGCACGTGCAGCCACCGACCCCGTACGCCGAGCCACCGGCCGAGGATCAGGACGGCCCCGACCACGAGCGTGAGGTTGGTGCCGCTCACCGCCAGGAGGTGCGTCAGGCCGGTCGTCCGGAAGTCGTCGGCCAGGTCGGGATCGAGCCCGCCGTCGTCACCGACCACGAGGGCCGGCACCAGCTCGCTGGCGTCGGCGTCCCGGCCAGCGACCGCGGCACGCACGGACCGGCGTACGGCTGCCGCGGCGTCCCACCACACGTCCGGCTCCGCGACGACCGTCGGGGCGCCCGTCGGCCGGACGAGCGCCGCCACGTCGTCGTCCCCCGGCACCAGCCGGGCGGTCGTCTCGATCGTCGTGCCGAGCGGCAGCCGCGGCCAGTCGGAGTCGGCCATCAGCACCACCGGGGCGTCGAGCGACCACCCGCTCCCCCGGCCCTCGACCCGCGAGACGTCGGCCTGCGCGACCAGGAGGTCGCCGTAGTGGCCCGCCACCACGCGTACGTCGGAGGTGATCTCGAGTCGCAGCGTCACCACCGCTCCCTCGTCGGCCAACGACGCCAGCGGCGAGGTGGCGACCAGGGTCAGCTGGAGGGCGGCCACCCCGGCGACCGCCACCAGCGCAGCCAGCGGCCCGAGCCACGCGACGGACCACCGCCCGGACCACGCTCCGGCCACCACCACGAGACCGAGGAGACCGACGACCCCGGCAGCGATCGGTCCGGGGAGCACGAGCACCAGCAGCGCGCCGACCCACGCGCCGGCGCCGAGGGCGAGCGAGCGCAGGTCCGGCACGGTCAGAGGGTCACGAGCGGTGCGAGGTCCTCGAGCGTCGCCTCGCCGATGCCGTCGACCTCGAGCAGCTCGTCCACCGAGGTGAAGCCGCCGTTGTCGGTGCGCCACGCGAGGATCGCCTCGGCGGTCACCGGCCCGACGCCGGGCAGCGTCTCGAGCGTGGGTTGGTCGGCGCTGTTGAGGTTGACCAGCGCCGTGCCCTCCGGAGCGGTCGCGCCGAGGCTGCCCGCCACCCCCGGGACGGGCGCGACACCGACGAGGATCTGCTCGCCGTCGACCACCGGACGGGCGAGGTTGAGCGCGGTCAGGTCGACGCCACGGCGAGCTCCCCCGGCCGCCTCCAGCGCGTCGACCACCCGCGAACCCGGCGGCAGGACCGCGATCCCGGGCTTGCGCACCTTGCCGGCGACGTCGATGACCAGCTCGGCGTCCTCGCCTCCCGCCGCCGGGTCGGCCTCCGGCGTGACCGGTGCCAGGGGCTCGGCAGCCGACGTCATCGGCACGGCCGGCACCGGCACGATCGACGCCTGGTCGCGTACGGCCCACCACGCCGCGAGCCCGACGGCTGCCGCGGCCACCACCGCGACGACCGCGAGATGCACCGGCCCCAGCTGCAGTCCCCCGATCCTCAGCCGCCGCGAGGCGTGCCGGCCCGGCACCGGCAGCACGACGGGGGCGGGCAGGTCATCGGGCCGCGCGCGGACCCGCGTGTGCGTCGAGGGGTCCTCGTCCGGCTCGCCCCGTACGGCGGCGAGCTCGGCGCTCAGCGTCGCCAGCCGGCGCGAGACCGCCTCGGCGTGCTCGGACGAGGACTGGGATCGGCGCATCCCTCCACGCTAGGAACGCCCACAGGCCGCCGACAGGGGCGAACCGCAATCTGTGGACAGAGCCCGGCGACGCTTCAGGGACGCGGCGACACGCAGACCGCGACCATCCCCGGCCCGACGTGCGCGCCCAGCACGGCACCGAGCTCGCCGCACATGACCTCGCGGCCCTCCAGACCTCTGGCGAGGCGATCGGCCAGCAGCACCGCGAGCTCCTCGGCCCGGGCGGCGTTGGCGAGGTGGGAGACACAGACGTCCACCAGCTGGTCGCCGGCGGCCTCGACCGCGAGGTCGGCGAGCCGGGCCAGCGCACGCGACGCCGTGCGCACGCGCTCGAGCGGCATCACCTTGCCGTCCTGGATCTGGAGCAACGGCTTCACCGAGAGGGCGCTGCCGAAGATGGCGGCGGCGGCCCCGATCCGGCCACCGCGGCGGAGGTACTCCAGGGTGTCGACGTAGAAGAGCGAGGTCGCGGCCTCACCCCGCGCGAGCGCTGCCTTCGCGGCCTCCTCGGCCGTCCCTCCCGCGTCGAGGACGTCGCAGGCGGTGAGCGCGCCGTAGCCCGTGGCGATGCCGACCTGGCCGGAGTCGACCACGTGCACCGGCAGCTCGAGCTCGAGCGCGGCGAGCTGGGCGGACTCGAAGGTCCCGCTCATCTCGCCCGAGAGGTGCACCGAGACGATCTCCTCGACCCCCTCGGCCTCCAGCGAGCGGTAGAGCTCGGCGAACAGGGCCGGAGCCGGGCGCGACGTGCTCACCGGTACGAAGTCGCGCAGGGCCTCTGCGACGACGTCCGGCGTGGCGCCGTCCGGTCCCTCGTCGAGCACCTTCGCGCCGATCACCACCTGCAGGGGCACCACGCGGATGCCGCGAGCCTGCGCCACCTCGGCGGGCAGGCTCGCGGTCGAGTCGGTCACGACGACGACACGAGGCATAGCGGCGACCCTAGACGACGGGATCAGACGACGATGTTCACCAGCTTGGGAGCGCGCACGATGACCTTGCGCACCGTGGCGCCGTCGATGGCTCGCTGGACGTTCTCGTCGGCCATCGCTGCGGCCTCCAGGTCGGCGTCGGTGACGTCCGGCGAGACCTCCAGGCGGGCCCGGACCTTGCCCTTGACCTGCACGATCGCGGTGACGGTGTCCTCGACCAGCAGCGCCTCGTCGACCTCGGGCCACCCGACCCGGACGACTGTGGGCTCGTGGCCCAGCCGCTCCCACATCTCCTCGGCGGTGTAGGGCGCGACCAGCGACAGCAGGATCGCCACCGCCTCGGTCGCCTCACGGACCGCGGGGTCGGCAGGGCCGACACCTGAGTCGATGGCCTTGCGGGTCGCGTTGACCAGCTCCATCACCCGGGCGATCATCACGTTGAAGCGGTAGGACTCGACCAGCTCGGCCGCGTCGTGCACCGTGCGCGCGGTCGTACGCCGCAGCGTCAGGTCGCCGGTCGTGACGTCCACGCCGGGCTCGGACGTGACGTCACCGGACAACCGCCAGGCGCGCTGCAGGAAGCGCAGCGAGCCCTCGGGCGACATGTTGGCCCAGTCGATGTCGTCCTCCGGCGGACCCGCGAAGACCAGGGTGACGCGCACCGCGTCCACGCCGAAGGCCGACAGCTGGTTCCCCAGGTCGACGCCGTTGCCCAGCGACTTGCTCATCTTCTTGCCCTGGTTGATCACGAAGCCCTGGTTCAGCTGCGCGCTCCACGGCTCGCGGAAGTCGACCAGGCCCATGTCGTTCAGGACCTTGGTGAAGAACCGGCCGTACAACAGGTGCAGCACCGCGTGCTCGACGCCGCCGACGTACAGGTTCGACGGCATCCAGGCGTTGACCTTGGCGCTGTCGAACGGCCGGTCGTCCTCGTGCGGCGAGCAGTAGCGGAACATGTACCAGGACGAGTCGACGAACGTGTCCATCGTGTCGGTGTCGCGCGTCGCCGGACCACCGCAGGTCGGGCAGGCCACGTTGACCCACTCGGTCGCCCCGCCCAGCGGCGAGGTGCCCTTGGGCTTCAGGTCGGAGCCGCGCAGCATCGGCAGGGTGACCGGCAGCTGGTCCTCGGGCACCGGGACCTCGCCGTCCACCGGGCAGTGGATGATCGGGATCGGGGCGCCCCAGTAGCGCTGGCGGCTCAGCAGCCAGTCGCGCAGCCGGAAGTTGACCGTGCCGCGGCCGAGACCCTGGCCCTCCAGGAACGCGATCGTCGTGGACTTGGCCTCGGCGACGCCCATGCCGGACAGGTCGATCTCGTCGTTGGCCGAGTTGATCGCCGGTCCGTCGCCGGTGAACGCCTCACCCTCCCAGTCGGCGGGCGGCTCGACCGTCCGGATGACCGGCAGGTCGAAGACCTGCGCGAACTCCCAGTCGCGCTGGTCCTGCCCGGGCACCGCCATGATCGCGCCGGTGCCGTAGTCGGCCAGCACGTAGTCGGAGGCGTAGACAGGGATCTGCGTGCCGGTCAGCGGGTTGGTCGCGTGCACGCCCAGGAAGACTCCCGTCTTGGGGCGGTCGGTCGCCAGCCGGTTGATGTCGGTCTCCTTGCGCACCTCGACCAGGTAGTCGTCCAGCGCGGGGCGCTGCTCGTCGGTCACCAGGTCGGACGCCAGGGCGGCGTCGGCGGCCACGACCATGAAGGTCGCACCGAACAGCGTGTCCGGACGCGTCGTGTAGACCGTGACCGGCTCGTCACGACCGTCGATCGCGAAGTCGACGTGCGCACCCTCGGACCGCCCGATCCAGTTGCGCTGTGCGGTGACCACGCGGTCCGGCCAGGTGGTCGCCAGGTCGTCCAGGCCGTCCAGCAGCTCCTGGGCGTAGTCGGTGATCTTGAAGTACCACTGGGTCAGCTCCTTCTTCGTCACCTCCGCCCCGCACCGCTCGCACGCGCCGTTGACGACCTGCTCGTTGGCCAGCACGGTCTGGTCCTGGGGACACCAGTTGACCGGGCTGTTCTTGCGATAGGCCAGGCCCCGCTTGAAGAACTCCAGGAACAGCCACTGCGTCCAGCGGTAGTACTCCGGGTCGCTGGTGTTGAACGTGCGCGACCAGTCGAACGACGCGGCGTACCTCTTGCACGACTCGATCGACTTGGCGATGTTGGCGCGCGTGTAGGTGTCGGGGTGCTCGTCGTGGCGGATCGCGGCGTTCTCCGCCGGCAGTCCGAACGAGTCGAAGCCCATCGGGTTCAGCACCTCGTAGCCGCGCTGCCACCAGTAGCGCGCGACGACGTCGTGCAGCGCGAAGACCTCGGCGTGACCCATGTGCAGGTCGCCGCTCGGGTAGGGGAACATCGTCAGCGCGTAGCGCTTCTCGCGCGGGCTGTCGTCGTCGGCGCGGAACGGGTCGAGCTCCTCCCAGACCCGCTGCCACTTCGTCTCGGTGGCGGCGATGTCGTACGTCGCGCGCTCGTCCGTCCCGTGGTGGGCTCCGGTGTCTCCCGTGTCAGGGCTGCTCATGGCGTGTCCTCTTGTTGCTGGCTGCTGGGTGGTGGCATGAAAAAACCCCTCACATGGAGGGGTAGCCGCGCGTCGATCCTCGTGGGTGGGAGGACTCGATCAGCGCGGCTGCGGAAGAAGGAGGAACTGGTGCACACCAGCAGCATACTCGCCCTCTCGGATAATGCTCAGCATGGCCGCTGACCTGAGCAGGTACGACGACGTCCTCGATCTCCTCGTCTCCCTCCCCGATCACGTGCCCGCGCTGCAGGTCGTGGTGGTCAACGGATCCGCTGTGACAGGCGGCTGGGACGAGCACTCGGACCTCGACGTCGAGGCGTGGTGCAGCGGCGACGCGGCGACGACGTACGACGCCGTGCTCGCGCTGGTGCGCGACCGGCTCCCCGTCGACAGCGTCTGGGAGCTGCCGGAAGCGACCTGGCCCGACGGGCGCCAGTGCTTCGTGCACCTGCAGCCCGACGCAGCCGACCTGTCCCGCCCGACCCGGCTCCTCGACATCGTCGTCCTCACCACGCCGGAGCGGCTCACGATGGACACCCGTCGGCACGGCACACCGATCGTGCTGCACGACCCCGACGGCGTGCTCCTCCTCGAGGACGACGACGAGGCCGACATGGAGGCGCAGCGCGAGCAGGCGATCGCACAGACCGCCGCGCGACGGCAGACGGCGGCCTGGCTGGTCGAGCGGGCGATCGCGCGCGACGACCTGGCCGAAGCGACGGCGCTGCACCTGCGGTTCGCGGTGGAGCCGCTGGTCAGGCTGCTGCGGATCCAGCACTGTCCCGCCCGCTTCGACTTCGGCCTGCGCTACCTGCGCACCGACCTGCCCGAGGGGTTCGCGGAGCGGGTGGAAGCGCTGCTGCCCGGGCCGGACCTGTCGGTCCGCGCCCGGGCAGCGTTCGCGTGGCAGGACGAGGTGCTGGCTCAGCTCGACTCTCACGAACCGGGGCGTGAACGGCGGGTTCCACCAGTCCCCGTTGTAGGCCTTGATCGCGCCGATCACGTGCAGCACCCCGCGATCGACGACGCCGCGGCGAGCCCGGACCATCACGACCAGGCCGAGGCCCAGCGTGAGCACGGCGATCGGATCAGTGAGGACGCCGAGCACCACCAGCCAGATGAACATCGTGATCTGGATGTTGAGCGAGTTGGCGGCGTGGGCGCGGACGAACGGTCCGCGATCCTTGTGGATCACGTAGACCGCGATCGAGGCGAGGAAGCCGAGGAAGCCGGCCGAGCAGACCATCGCGCGACGGCGCCGGCGTGGCTGATCGCACCCCAGGTGCGCTCGTCCTCGGCGGACATCGTCGACGGCTGGGTCTGGTAGGCCTGCGTGGGCGCATAGGGCTGCTGGCCGTACGCGGCGGTCGGCTGGGCATCCTGCGGGTCCTGCGGGTACTGGTCGGACATCTCACTCACTCCTCGGTGGGCCGGGTGCCCTGTCGATGACACCCAGCCAACCACGCCGGAACGCCCATTTCATCCGGTTCAGGGGTCGAGTCAGGGTCGGGTCAGGGGTCGTTCCGGGCCACTGCCTGCCACTACCCAACAAGTGTTTGACAGTGGCTGCGGCGTGCAGCACACTCACTCCCCAAGAACTATTGGAGGGTGACGATGGCGGACGAGACAGGCGACCCGGGCGATGTGGCCCGGTTGCGGGCGACCGCGCACCCCGTACGGCTGCGCATCATGTCGCTGCTGACCGCGGAGGCGATGAGCGCGGCCGACGTGGCCCGCGTCCTCGACATCACGCACGCCAACGCGTCGTACCACCTCCGTCTGCTCCACGACATCGGCGAGCTCGTCGTCGAGAGCGAGGAGAAGATCCGCGGCGGCGTCGCCAAGCGCTACCGCTACGACGCCACCCGCGAGGTCGCCGACCGCACGAGCCAGGTGGACGACCGGATCGCCTACGCGCGCGCGAACGCCGTGGAGGTGGAGCGTCGGCTGCGAGACGCGGCAACGGGCTCCGGGTCGGCCAGCGACCTGGAGGCCTGGGTGCCGGTCGAGACGTGGCACCGCGCGCTCGACCTGCTCCACGAGGCCTCGCACCTGCTCCACGCGGCCGCACTCCCGGCCGGCACACCCCACACCGTCCACATCAGCGTGACGACCAACGCCTTCTCCATGACCGGTGGCCTCACCGGCGCGGCCGCTCGCTGGATCCCCTCGGAGGAGACCCGATGACCCGCACCGGATCATTGGCGCCGCTCGGCGAGCCCAACTTCGCGTGGTACTTCTCCTCGCGCCTGGTCAACACCCTCGGCGCGATGATGGCCAACATCGCGCTGACCTTCGCGGTGCTCGACATCGACGGCCGCGCCATCGCGATCGGCCAGGTGCTCGCTGCCCACACGATCCCGATGATCCTCCTGCTGCTCTGGGGCGGCGTGATCTCCGATCGCTTCCCGCGGGCGGTCGTGCTCCAGATCTCCAACGTCGCATCGGCGCTCTCGCAGGGCGCCATCGCAGTGCTCGTCCTGACCGGGCGGGCCGAGCTCTGGATGATCATCGTGCTCAGCATCTTCCACGGCGCCGTCTCGGCGATGTCGATGCCGGCGATGGCCGGCCTGGTCCCCCAGCTGGTGCCGCGCGAGTCGCTCCAGCAGGCCAACGCGCTCCTCTCGCTGACCCGCAACGGCCTCACTGTCATCGGCCCGTCACTCGGCGCGTTCATCGTGGTGACCGCCGGCCCCGGGTGGGCTCTCGCGGTCGACGCGCTGACGTGGGCCCTCGCCGCTCTCCTCCTCATCCCGGTCAAGATCCCGCCGCGACCCGTACGCGCCGAGGCGACGTCGACGATGCAGGACCTCCGCGAGGGCTGGACGTTCTTCCGCAGCGTCACGTGGCTGTGGGTGGTCGTCCTGGGCTTCGGCGCGCTCAACATGATCCACAACGGCGCCCTCTTCACCCTCGGCCCCGTGGTCGCCGAGGACTCGATCGGTCGCCAGGCGTGGGGCTTCGTGCTCTCCGCCGAGGCGGCGGGGCTGTTGCTGATGGCCATCATCCTGCTGCGCGTCCGCCTCGAGCGGCCGCTGCTGTGGGGCATGCTCGCGATCACCCTCAACGCCCTGCCGATGCTGGTGCTCGGCATCGACCCGGTCGTCGTCGCGCTCGTCGCGGCAGCCTTCATCGGCGGAATGGGGATCGAGGTCTTCTCGATGGGCTGGGCGCTCGCCATGCAGGAGAACATCGACGACGACATGCTCGCCCGCGCCTACTCCTACGACATGCTCGGCTCGTTCATCGCGATGCCCATCGGGCAGCTGGCGTGGGGCCCGCTCGGTGCGCTCTTCGGCAACGAGCCCGTGCTCATCGCGTCGGGGATCGCGTACGCCCTCATCTGCGGGCTGGTGCTCTGCTCGCGCTCGGTGCGGACACTGCCCCGCGCGCCGGTCGCCGAGCCCTCGCCTGCTTCGAGCGATGTCTGAGGACAGTCGCTACGGTTCAGGCATGACCGTCCTGGACCTCTTCCGCCTCGACGACAAGGTCGTCATCGTCACCGGTGCCTCGAGCGGGCTGGGCGTCGCGTTCGCGCACGCCTTCGCCGAAGCGGGCGCCGACATCGTGCTCGGCGCACGCCGGGTGGAGAAGCTGGAGAGCGTGGCGGAGTCCGTACGCGCCACCGGCCGCCGCGTGCACACCGTCGCCACCGACGTGGCCGACCCCGAGCAGTGCCAGCGGCTCGTCGACGAGGCGATGGCGACGTACGGCCGGGTCGACGTGCTGGTGAACAACGCCGGCATCGGCACCGCGGTGCCGGCCACCCGCGAGACGCCCGACCAGTTCCGCTCGGTGATCGACGTCAACCTCAACGGCTGCTACTGGATGGCGCAGGCGTGCGGCCGCGTCATGCAGCCCGGGTCGAGCATCATCAACATCTCCTCGATCCTCGGCATCACCACCGGCGGCCTCCCCCAGGCGGCGTACGCCGCGTCGAAGGCAGGACTCGGCGGGCTGACCCGCGACCTCGCCCAGCAGTGGACCGGCCGCAAGGGCATCCGCGTCAACGCGCTGGCGCCCGGCTTCTTCGCCTCCGAGATGACCGACTCCTACCCCGACGGCTACCTCGACCTCGCGATGCAGCGCGTCCCGTCCGGACGCACCGGCGACCCGCGCGAGCTCGCCGCGACCGCCGTGTGGCTGGCCTCGGACGCCGGCGGCTACGTCACCGGTCAGATGATCCCGGTCGACGGCGGACTCACCATCGCCTGAGCGGCGACCGCGCAGGGCGCCTCAGCCGGCGGCGAGGATCTCGGTCACGGCAGCGATGAGCCCGGCGATGTCCTCGTCGCTGGCGACCAGCGGCGGGGCGAAGCGGACGGTCGAGCCGTGGGTGTCCTTGGCGAGGATGCCGCGCTCCATGAGCGCCTCGGACATCGCCCGGCCGGTCATCAGCGACGGGTCGATGTCGATGCCTGCCCAGGCGCCGCGGACGCGTACGTCGGACAGGCCCTGGCCGATGAGGGGCGTGAAGCCGGCCACGAGCTGGGCGCCGATCTCGGTGGAGCGCGCCTGGAAGGTGCCCTCCTCGAGCATCGCCACCACCTCGGTGCCGATGGCGGCGGCCAGCGGGTTGCCGCCGAAGGTCGAGCCGTGCGAGCCGGGCGTGATGACGTCCATGATCGCGTGGTCGGCAGCGATCGCAGAGACGGGGTAGAGGCCGCCGCCGAGGGCCTTGCCCATGATGTAGATGTCGGGGACGACGTCCTCGTGGTCGCACGCGAAGGTCTTGCCGGAGCGCGCGAGACCGGACTGGATCTCGTCGGCCACCATCAGCACGTTGCGCTCGGTGCAGAGCGCGCGGAGGTCGGACAGGAAGCCCTCGGGCGGCATGACCACGCCCCCCTCGCCCTGGATCGGCTCGAAGAGCACGGCGACGGTGGTCTCGTCGATGGCCGAGGCGATGGCCTCGATGTCGCCGTACTTCACGCCGGTGAAGCCGGTCGTGAAGGGGGCGTAGCCCGAGGTCGCGACGTCGTCGTCGGAGAAGCTGACGATCGTGGTCGTACGGCCGTGGAAGTTGCCCTCCATGGTGATGATCGTGGCCTGCCCGGCGGGCACGCCCTTGACCTCGTAGCCCCACTTGCGGCTGACCTTGATCGCCGTCTCGACGGCCTCGGCGCCGGAGTTCATCGGCAGGATCATGTCCTTGCCGGTGAGGCGGCACAGCGCCTCGGCGAAGCCGCTGAGCTGGTCGTTGAAGAAGGCGCGGCTGGTCAGCGTGAGCCTGCCGAGCTGCTCGCGCGCAACGGCGACGAGGCGCTCGTTGGTGTGGCCGAAGTTGAGGGCCGAGTAGCCCGCGAGGCAGTCGAGGTAGCGCTTGCCGTCGACGTCGATGACCCACGCGCCGTCGCCCTGCGCCAGCACCACCGGCAGGGGGTGGTAGTTGTGCGCTGCGTAGCGCTCGGTGGTCTCGATGTGGGAGGCCGTCGAGGTGCTGGTGGCGGTGCTGGAGGCGTCGGTCGCGGTCATGGGGCCATGGTGCCACCGGTCACGGGAAACCGCCGAAGTGAGGTGGCAGTGATCCCGGTGCGCACGAGCAGGAGCTGACCGAGCGGCTCAGCTGTCGCGCAGGCCGGCCTCGACCCGAGGCTCGTCGAGTGAGGCCTCGTCGTCGTCGGTCACGACGCCATCGACGTCGGCGTGTGTCACGTGCAGGTAGGTGACGAGGGCCGCGAAGGCGAGCAGACCGATCGCCGTCACGGGACCCGTCCCCCAGCCGAGACCGCCCTCGCCCGAACCCTTCGCCAGCCAGTCGGCCACCGAGGCACCCAAGGGACGGGTGAGGACGTAGGACGCCCAGAAGGCGAGGGTGGCGTCGAGCCCGACGCGCCAGAGGCCCAGCGGGACGAGGATCAGGACCCCGAACAGGAGGATCGACCAGACGAACCCCAGACCGAAGTCGATCGCGGTGGCGTCGCCCAGTGCCGTGCCGAGACCGAAGGTCATCAGCACGACGCCCCAGTAGAAGCGCTCGCGTCGCGCCGTGGTGATCGAGTGCACCGAGATGGTCCCCTCGGAGCGGCGCCACCAGGCGAGCAGACCGGCCAGCAGCACGACGTACACGATCGAGTCCACCCAGTAGGGCGTGCCGAGGACGACGTGGGGCCCGTCGGCGATCATCGTGCCGAAGAGCGCGACGCTGAGCACGGTCAGCCAGTAGCGCACCGGGTGGTAGGTCTCGGCCCTGAGCTGGACGTAGATCGCGGCGAAGAACCCGCCGATCCCGATCAGGGCCGCGAGGGGGATGCTCACCGTGCCGAGGTAGTCGGCTCCGGTCTCACCGATGCCGGTGGTCAACAGCTTCACCACCCAGAAGAGGGCGAAGACGGCGGGGACTTTGGGGGACACGAAGACTCTGGTCTGCACGCTGAGGACCGTAGGGACGCCAACCTGACTGCCACCTGACCACTACGCGATCAGGTATTCGGCAGGTGACCGGACCTAGCCTCGCCCGAGCCACCTCCCGGTCGATGCGTCGCCCGGGTCCGCACCACCCCCACCTGGAGCCGGCATGATCGAAGTACGTGCGTTGTCCAAGAGGTACGCCGACAAGCTCGCCGTCGACGACCTCTCCTTCACCGTCGAGCCCGGCATGGTCACGGGATTCCTGGGGCCCAACGGCGCCGGCAAGTCCACCACGATGCGGGTGATGATCGGCCTGGACCGTCCGTCCGGCGGCTCCGTGCTGATCAACGGCAGGCCCTACGCCGAGCACCCCGCCCCACTGCACGAGGTCGGCGCGCTGCTCGAGGCGAGGGCGATCCACCCGGGTCGCAGCGCCCGCAACCACCTGCTGGCCCTGGCCCTCACCAGCGGGATCTCGCGATCGCGCGTCGACCAGGTGCTCGACATGGTGGGGCTCACCGACGTGGCCAACACCCGCGTCGGCGGCTTCTCGCTCGGCATGGGACAGCGGCTGGGGGTCGCCGCGGCGCTCCTCGGAGACCCGCAGACCCTGATCCTGGACGAGCCGGTCAACGGGCTGGACCTCGACGGCATCCGGTGGATCCGGGCGCTGCTGACCCAGCTGGCCGGTGAGGGGCGCACGGTCTTCCTGTCCTCGCACCTCATGAGCGAGATGGCCCTCACGGCCGACCACGTCATCGTCATCGGCAGGGGGAAGCTGCTGCGCGACCAGCCGATGGCCGACTTCATCAGCGAGGCGAGCATCCAGTCGGTCCGCGTCGTGAGCCCCGAGAGCGAACGCCTCGCACGCGAGCTGACCGCCGCCGGCGCGACGGTCACGACCCACGAGGAGGCGTTGTCGGTCCAGGGCCTCAGCAGCCGCGACGTGGGCACGCTCGCTGCCCGGTCGGGCGTCACGCTCTGGGAGCTCGCACCCCACGAGGGCTCGCTCGAGGACGCCTACCTCGCCCTGACCCGCGAGTCGTTGGACTTCGAGGACCGCGACCGGCCCCCTCACCCAGCCGCTGCCACAGCCGCAGCCGCAGCCACAAAGGAAGCCTCATGAGCACCGTGTCCAGCTCCACGTCCGACCCGACGTCCAGCCCCACGACCGGCCCGACGTCCAGCCCCAAGCCCGGCCCCACCTCCGGCGCCGCTGCGGACCGGGTCGACGGGCGAGTGTCGCTGCGCGGCGTCATCGCCTCGGAGTGGTTGAAGTTCCGCAGCCTCCGGTCCACCCTCCTCGTCCTGGCCGCGGCAGCCATCGGCATGGTGGCCTTCGGCGCGATCATCGCCCTGAACACCCGCAACCCGGCCGGCCTGGACCCCGAGGACGTCGTGGCGTCGGGGCCCCTGCAGGGCTACTACCTCGGCCAGCTCCTGATGGGCGCCCTCGGCGTCCTGGTGGTGAGCGGCGAGTACAGCAGCGGCATGATCCGCGCGACGCTCGCCGCCGTGCCCACCCGGATCCCGGTGCTCGTCGCCAAGGCGGTGGTCTTCACCGTGGTCGTCGGCATCACGATGGTGTCTGCCTCCGTGGTCGCCTTCCTCGTCGCGCAGTCCTTCCTGTCCGGCTACCGACCCACCTTCTCGTTGAGCGACGCGAGCACGCTCCGCGTCGTGGTCGGCACCGGCGTCTACCTCACCCTGGTCGGCCTGATCGGCAGCGTGCTGGCCTGGATCGTCCGCAGCACACCCGGTGCGCTCGTCGCCACGCTGGCCGTGATCCTGGTGCTCCCGATCCTCTTCGAGCTCGTCTTCCCCAGCTGGGGCACCTACATCGCCGCCTACCTCCCGACCGGGGCGGGGCAGAGCTTCTCCACCAACCTGGCCGCTCCCCACGCCCTCTCCCCGTGGACCGGGCTCGGCGTGATGGTCGCCTGGGTCGCCGGCGGCCTCGTCACGGCAGCCGTCCTGCTCAGGCGCCGCGACGCCTGAGGCAGCGAAGGTCAGATCGCCGGGTCGGGGTCTTCGCGGGGCAGTCGACCCGATCCGAGGGACAGGCTGGCGAGCAGCCCCACGAGGAGGAAGAGCGCCGCGGTCGCCGCAGCCACCCGCGTCGCGTCCGTGAAGGCCTTGCGGGCGCCGTCGGCGACGGCTGCAGTGGCGGGATCGGTGGCCAGGCCGGGGATCGCTGCCCCGGCGCTCCCCTTCACCGCGTCGACGACCTGCGTCCTGGCCTGCTCGGGCACGCCCTGGTCGGCCAGCTCGGCGTCGAGCCGGGCTCCCAGCACGGTGAACAGGATGGTCCCGAGGATTGCGATGCCGAACGCGGAGCCGATCTGACGCGCCGTGCTCTGGGTGCCCGAGCCCTGGCCGCTGCGCTCGACGGGCACGTCGGCGAGCACCACACCCGTGAGCTGCGCGGTGGCGAAGCCGACCCCGATGCCGTACGCGAAGAGCAGTGGGGCGGTGACCAGCCAGCTGGAGTCAGGACGCAGCAGCAGCGCGATCCCGGCGATGCCGACGATCTCCAGGACGATCCCGAGGCGCACGATGAAGACAGGTGAACGGGTGCGGCCGAGGGCGGCGCCCAGCCCGCTGGCGGTGAAGCTGCCGGTCGCGAGCGCCAGGAGCACCAGGCCGGTCTCGAAGGCGGTGTACCCGCGGACGTTCTGGAACCACAGCGGGAGGGCGAAGAGCAGGCCGAACTCGCCGAGGCTCACGATCAGCGCCGCGACGTTTCCGTTGCGGAAGGACGCGATGCGGAAGAGGCCGAGGTCGAGCATCGCCGGACGGCCGGTCGCGTTGCGGCGTCGTTCGACGAGGACGAAGGCGACGAGCAGGAGGACGCCGAGGACGAAGACGAGCGGGATCGGCGACACCGACCACGCCCACTCGTGGCCGCCCAGCGACAGCCGCTCGTCGGTGGCGCGGATCCAGCCGTAGGTGCGGCCCTCGATGAGCGCGAAGACCACCGCACCGAAGCCGAGCGAGGCGAGGACCGCCCCGCCCCAGTCCGCGCCCCGGCCGGTCGACGGCTCCCGGGACTCGTCCACGAGCAGGTAGAGACCGACGATGACCACGACCGTCAGCGGGATGTTGATGCCGAAGGCCCACCGCCACGAGAAGCTCGTCGTGAGCCACCCACCGAGCAGCGGGCCGAGCGCCGCGGTGCCACCGATGGTGGCGCCCCAGATGCCGAAGGCGATTCCGCGCTCGCGGCCGCGGAAGGTCGCGTTGAGCAGCGACAGTGACGTCGGCAGCATCATCGCGCCGCCGACGCCCTGCAGCGCCCGGGCACCGATCAGCCAGGTGGCGCCGTCGGCGGTGGCGGCGAGGACGCTGGAGATCCCGAAGACCAGGGCGCCGAGGGCGAAGATGCGCCGCCGGCCGAACTGGTCGGCGAGGCGGCCGAACACCAGGAGCAGCGCCGCGAAGACCAACGTGTAGATCTCCTGCACCCACTGGGCGTCGGTCGAGGTGATCCCGAGGTCGTCGATGATCGAGGGGATCGAGACGTTCACGATCGTCGAGTCGACGATGATCAGGGACACGCCCAGGCTGATCACCACGAGTCCGAGCCAACGGCGCCGGTCAACGCTCTCCCGGGCAGGTGCAGAAGCATCACTCGACATGGTGAGCAACGTAGCGCCGCCCTGTCGGCCGCCAGCCGCGACTCGTCACAAGAAAAGAAGCCCGGCGCTCTGCGCCGGACTTCTTGTTGGTGGAGGTGAGGGGACTCGAACCCCTGACCCTCTGCATGCCATGCAGATGCGCTACCAGCTGCGCCACACCCCCAACAGCGGAGAACATTATCTGACGCACTGGCGCAGGTGAAATCGGGGTCAGGCGATGCGGTTCCACGCGGTCAGACGCCACTGCTCGACGCCGCCGGACCACGTCGAGGCCGAGTGATCGAGCACCACCCACCCGCAGTTGTCGAGCACGCCGAACGACTCGCTGAGGTCGCCCTCCCACCCGAGGAAGGCCGGCACGGCGACCCGCAGGGCGGCCCCGTGGGAGACGACCAGGCCGGTCTCGCCGTCGGCCAGCGTGTCGACGTACGACGTCAGGGCGGGCAGGAAGCGCGCCAGCACGTCGTCGCGGGTCTCGCGTCCGGGGATCGCCTCGATCTCGCCGGCGACCAGTGCGGCGTGCTCCTGCGGGTGCTCGGCGGCGTACTCGTCGCTCGTCAGCCCGGTGCGGTTCGGGCCGATGTCGAACTCCCTCAGTCGCGGGTCGCGCAGGGCCTCGAGGCCGCACTCCGCGGCGACGGCGTCGGCCGTCTGCGCGGCACGCGCGAGGTCGGAGGTCCAGATCGCGACCGGCGCCATCGCGGCGATCAGGGGCGCGACCTCCTTGGCCTGCACCAGCCCGACCTCGTCGAGCGGTACGTCGGCGTGGCCCTGCGCGCGGCCGCTGTCGTTCCAGCCCGTACGACCGTGGCGCAGGAGGACGAGCCGCCTCACGTCAACGTGAGCGGGATGACCGGGCAGTCGCTCCAGAGGCGCTCGAGGGCGTAGAACATGCGCTCCTCCTCGTGCTGGACGTGCACGACGATCTCGCCGTAGTCGAGCAGCACCCAGCGCCCCTCCTTGTGGCCCTCGCGGCGGATCGGCTTCGCACCGTGCTCGCGGAGCTTGTCCTCGATCTCGTCGACGATGGCGCCGACGGCACGCTCGTTGGTGGCGCTGGCCAGCACGAAGGCGTCGGTGATCGCGATCTGCTCGCTGACGTCGAAGGCCAGGACCTGGTCGGCCTTCTTGTCGTGCGCGGCCTGGGCCGCGACGGCGACGAGCTCGAGGGCGTGGTCGGTGGCTGTCATGCAGTGTCCTTGCTGGTGGGGCTGTCGGATGAGGCGTAGAGGTCGTGCTTGGCGATGTACTGGACGACGCCGTCGGGCACGAGGTACCAGACCGGCTCGCCGCGACGCTTGCGGTCACGGCAGTCCGTGGAGGAGATCGCGAGGGCCGGGATCTCGACCATGGTCACCTTGTCGGACGGGATCTTCGCGAGCGTCTCCGGGGCCATCGAGTAGCCCGGACGCGAGCACCCGACGAACGTGGCCATCTCGAAGATCTCGTCGGCGTCTCGCCACGTGAAGATGTCGGCCAGGGCGTCGGCGCCGGTGATGAAGAAGAGCTCCGCGTCGGGCATCTCGGCCTTGAGGTCGCGCAGCGTGTCGATCGTGTAGGTCGGCCCGTCCCGGTCGATGTCGACGCGGGAGACGTTGAAGCGGGGGTTGGCCGCCGTCGCCACGACGGTCATCAGGTAGCGGTGCTCGGCCTCCGTGACGTCGCGGTCGCTCTTCTGCCACGGGTCACCGGTGGGGACGAAGAGGACCTCGTCGAGGTCGAACCAGGCCTGGACCTCGGACGCGGCCACGAGGTGACCGTGGTGGATGGGATCGAACGTGCCACCCATCACCCCGACGCGACGCACCACGAGATCAGCTGTGCTCGCGTCCGCCGCCGAAGGACACGACGGCAGCAAGCAGCACGAGCAGCAGGCCGAAGGCGATCGCTCCGACGAAGTAGGGGTGGATCACGGGGTCACCGTGCTCCGCCTCGGCGGCGAGGACGACCAGGGAGTTGAGCATGGTCACGATCCTATCGCCCGCACTCCCCCCAGCTCATTCCGGCAGGCTCAGCGCACGTGCCCGTCACCGACGACGACGTACTTGCTGGACGTCATCTCGGGCAGCCCCATCGGGCCGCGGGCGTGCAGCTTCTGCGTGGAGATGCCGATCTCGGCACCGAAGCCGAACTCGCCACCGTCGGTGAACCGGGTCGAGGCGTTGACCACCACGGCGGCCGAGTCGACGGCTGCGACGAAGCGGCGGATGGTGGCCTGGTCGCGGGCGAGGATCGCCTCGGTGTGGCCGGACGAGAACCGCCTGATGTGCTCGATCGCGCCCTCCACGTCGTCGACGACGGCCGCCGAGATCTCCATCGCGAGGAACTCCGCGGCGTGGTCCTCGTCGGTCGCGGGCACCACGTCGTCGTACTCGGCGAAGGCGCTGTCACCGTGCACCAGCACGCCCGCCGCCTGCAGGGCCTCGACCACGATCGGGAGGAACTCGTCGGCGACGTCGCGGTGCACCAGCAGCGACTCGGCGGCGTTGCAGACGCTGGTGCGGTGGGTCTTGGCGTTGAGCACGATCGCGAGCGCCTGCTCGAGGTCGGCGGACGCGTCGACGTAGACGTGGCAGTTGCCCACACCCGTCTCGATCACCGGCACCGTCGACTCCTCGACCACCGAGCGGATCAGGCCGGCGCCGCCGCGCGGGATCAGGACGTCGACCAGACCCCGAGCCCTCATCAGTGCCTTGACGCTGTCGTGGTTCTCCCCCGGCACGAGCTGTACGACGTCCTCCGGCAGGCCGCTGCCGGCCAGCGCGCCGCGCATCGCCGTGACGATCGCGGCGTTGCTCGACCTCGCGCTGGACGAGCCGCGCAGGAGCACGGCGTTGCCGGCCTTGAGGCAGATCCCGGCGGCGTCGGCCGTGACGTTGGGTCGTGCCTCGTAGATCATCCCGACGACCCCGAACGGCACCCGCACCTGCCGCAGCTCGAGGCCGTTGGCGAGCGTGCTGCCGCGCAGCACCTCCCCCACCGGGTCGGGCAGTCCGGCGACGTCGCGCAGCCCCTGCGCCATGGCGGCCAGCCGGTCGTCGTCGAGGCGCAGCCGGTCGACGATGTTGGCGGGCGTGCCGCCGGACTCGGCGCGCGCGACGTCCTCGGCGTTGGCGGCCAGGATCGTCGGCGGACGAGGCGAGCAGGGCGTCGGCCATCGCGTGCAGCGCGGCGTCCTTGGTCGCGCGCGTGGCGGTCGCCAGCTCGTGGCTGGCGGTCCTCGCCCGGCCGGCGACCTCGCGCACGGCGTCCTCGCTGCTCATGCCTCCCAGCGTAGGTGTGCTGCGCCTAGGGTGACCCCATGTCTCGCATCACGGGGGTGATCGTCGCGCTGGCGACGGCAGCGGCTGTCCTGACCGGCTCGACCGTGGGCGCCCAGACCACGCCGGCGGGGCAACCGACCACACAGCTGCCGCGCGAGATCGTCGGTGGCGTCGAGCTCGCGCTCGCGAACGGCGACCTGCTGCGGGTGTGGGCCACGGACGACTACCGCGCCGTCGTGTCGCGGCGACGTGACGCGGCGACCGGGACGTGGGGTCCGCGCCTCGACGTGCTGAGGCGCAAGAACCTCTTCTGCGGCGAGGTCGAGGGCCGCACCGCCAACGGCGCCGTCGCCGTCCTCGCCCAGTGCGACCGCTACGGCTACTCCGAGGACCAGGCGCCGGTCGCGTCGCGGGCGCTGTGGTCGCCCGACGGCGTGTCGTGGTCGTCGTACACGCTCCCGGGCGAGGGCTACGAGGAGCCCGGCATCTCCCCCGACGGGCTCAACGCCGTGTGGCCGCTGCACCAGGCGTACGTCACCCGCACGGCCGCCGGATTCGCGACCCACGAGATCGCGAGCGAGGGCCAGGAGTACACCGTCACCGCCACCATCACGGATGCAGAGCAGGTGTCCTTCCTCTACGGCGGCAGCCTCGACGGCGAGCAGTGCGGGATCGTGGCGCTGACGCGCACCGGCGACGCGACGCCGACCCGACAGCAGCTGGCACTCGACGACGCGTGCAGCGACAGCTTCTTCGCCAACGCCGATGCCGACACGACGCTCTTCGGCTGGACCGGCGACCCGGGACAGGTGGCCGTGATCTCACGTCCCGACGCCACCTCGCCCTGGGCCGTCACCCGGAGAGCGCCGCAGGACGCGCCCGGGCTGGTGATCCCCGACCGGGGAGGCCTCGACGTCCAGTTCTTCACCGCGCCCGGTGTGCCCCTCGTGGCGCTCGGCTCCCGGACCGGGCGTCGGGTGCGGGCGCAGGTCTACGACCCGGTCGCCCAGGTGTGGGGAGCGGCGACGACGGTCTTCACGTCGCCCACCACGTGCCACTGGGGTGGCTGGTACGACGAGACGCTCGGGGTGCTCGTGGCCGTGCTCGACTGCGAGGGCGGCAACGTGGCGCTCACGACGCGTGACGGTCGGGTCTGGCAGGCGCTCCGGATGGGCGATCGACCACTGGGTCTGTCCCCGGACGGCCAGTACGTCGCCGTGCCCGGGCCGACCAGCACGCACGTCATCTCCCGCGAGCTCGGCGTCGTGACGCTGCCGACCGGCTCCACGGGTCGCTGCGACGTCGCGCTCCCGGACGGCCCGCGGGCAGCCGTGCGTCTCGTCGCCGCACCAGGCTCGCGGAGGTGGCCGACGCTGCTCCGACGCATCACCGCCGACGGCAATACCGGGCTCGGCCGGTTCCCGACGCCGGCACGGGGCCGGTGCTCCGAAGCCGAGGGGGAACGGCTCTACGACAAGCCGTTCTGGTTCAACATGCGCAGCACCCAGATCGACATGGGCCAGGTCGTGCGCCTCGTGCACCGCAGCGACGGGTGGCACGTGTGGGTCAAGGCCATCTGAGCGACCGACGCATGCGAACGCCCCCGGCCGTGCGGCCGGGGGCGTTCGTCGTAGGGGTCGGGCGGACTCAGCCCTTGCGCTCCTTGACCTTCTCGGTCGCGGCGGGCAGGACCGTGTGCAGGTCGCCCACGACACCGAAGTCGACGAGCTCGAAGATCGGCGCCTCGGGGTCCTTGTTGACCGCGACGATCGTCTTCGACGTCTGCATGCCGGCCCGGTGCTGGATCGCGCCGGAGATGCCGTTGGCGACATAGAGCTGCGGCGAGACCGTCTTGCCGGTCTGGCCGACCTGGAACGCGTGCGGCATCCAGCCCGAGTCGACCGCGGCGCGCGAGGCACCCACGGCAGCGCCGAGCGAGTCGGCGAAGCCCTCGACGGGCTCGAAGTTGCCGCCCGTGCCACGACCGCCGGAGACCACGATCGCGGCCTCGGTCAGCTCGGGGCGCCCGGTGGACTGGCGCGGCTGGGTGGCCACGATCTGCGCGGTCTTCGCGCCGTCGGAGATCGTCGCGGCGAACGCCTCGACCGCAGCAGCACCCTCGGACTCCTCCGGAGCGGCCGAGTTCGGCTTGACCGTGATGATCGGCGTGCCCTGCGTGACCTTCGCCTGCACGGTGAAGTTGCCGGCGAACACGCTCTGCGTGGTCACGCCGGCATCGCTCACGTCCACGGCGTCGGTGATCAGGCCGGAGCCGATCTTGATCGC
Organism: uncultured Actinomycetota bacterium; assembly: GCA_963708875.1. Lineage (GTDB taxonomy): Bacteria > Actinomycetota > Actinomycetes > Propionibacteriales > Nocardioidaceae > Nocardioides. The sequence continues at coordinate 357,161 of CAVPUL010000001.1, read as the reverse complement.
CAGACGAGCAGCGACCTCCTTGTTCTCGAACGTCGACGGCAGCAGGATCGCGGCCGGGGCTGCTCTTCTCCACCAGCTGCTGCAGGGCCTCGGCCTTCGGCGCGACGAGGAAGCCCTTGATCTGGGCGTCGTCGATCACGTAGACCTTCTCGGCGCCGTACTTCTTGACCTTCTCGGCCACCGCGTCACCCTGGTCGGGCGAGCCGAAGAACACGGCCGACGGCTCGCCGAGGCGACGCGCGATCGTGAGCAGCTCGTAGGTGGGCTTCTTGACCTCGCCGTCGGCGTGGTCGACGACTACCAGGACTTCAGACATGTCTGTATCTCTCCGCTCTCAGCAGCCGGCTTAGATGAACTTCTTGGACGCGAGGAACTCGACCAGCGCAGTGGCGCCCGATCCGTCCTCGTCGGTGACGATCTCGCCGGCCGTGCGCGGCGGGCGGGCCTCGGTGTCCTCCACCTGCGACCAGGCGACCGACAGGCCGACGTCGCCTGCGTCGACACCGAGGTCGGACAGCGACCAGGTCTCGAGCGGCTTCTTCTTCGCGGCCATGATGCCCTTGAACGACGGGTAGCGGGCCTCGCCCGACTGGTCGGTCACCGACAGCACGATCGGGAGCGTCGCGCCGATGACCTCGGTCGAGCCCTCGTTGTCGCGCTTGATCCGGATCTGGTCGCCCTGCGACTCCACCACGGACGCGAGCGTGACCTGCGGCAGGCCGAGGCGCTCGGCGAGCATCGCCGGAACGACGGAGCCCGACGCGTCGGTCGACGCCATCCCGCAGATGACGAGGTCCGCGCCCGCGTCGGCCTTGATCTTCTCGACGGCCTTGGCCAGCACCAGCGAGGTGGCGATGTAGTCGGAGCCGGCGATCGCGTCGTCGACGACGTGGACACCGGAGTCGACGCCCATCTGCAGCGCCTTGCGGACCGCGTCGACGGCCTTCTCCGGGCCGACGGTGAGCGCGGTGACGGTGATCTCCTCGCCCTCGCGCTTCTCGCGGAACTGCAGGGCCTGCTCGACGGCGTACTCGTCCAGCTCGGACAACAGGCCGTCGACGCCGACGCGGTCGACGGTGTGGTCGTCCTCGAACTTGCGGTCACCGGTGGCGTCCGGCACGTACTTCACACAGACAACAATGTTCATGGTGGTGTGGCCTCGCGGCCCCTCCTGTGGACTCGGATGTGCTGGTGAGGTTACTAGCCAGTCACCCCCCACCGGAATGCCGTTGCGGGTGGGGTGTCTCACAGGCGCAGCGTCGATCCGGTGGATCGGGGCTCAGCGTTGGCGGACCGTGAACTTCTCGGAGTGGCGCTCGGTGAGGTGCTGGCTGTCGCCGGCGTACGTCACGCGCAGGCGGTAGGTGCCCGTGCGGAGGATGCCGAAGCGGGACTGCGCGGCGCCGGTCGCGTCGAGCGTCCGCTCCCGGCTGGTGCGCTTGGCGGTCCCGAGCCGACGGACGGCCACGGTCACCGCACCCGACGGCCGGGTGCCGTACTCCCCCGCCGCCACGACCACCACGGCCGTCGGGACGTGCGCGCCACGTCCCGTCACCCGCACCTGCAGGCGCGTCCGGACCTGCGTGACCACCCAGGCCGCCGTCGGCGAGGTGCTGGGCGGCTGGCTGTCGCGGAACCGCGGGGAGAAGCTCGCCGACACCGCGTGCTCCCCGACGAGTGCGCGCGGCAGGACGAAGCTCGCGTTCCCCCCACCGCTGAGGTTGGCCTTCACGGAGGTGCCGTCGACCATGAAGTAGACGTCGCCGTCCGCCGGTCCGTCGGCGGTCTCCACGTGCGCGGTCGCGGTCACGGTCTGGCCGTAGGCCGACTGGGCCGAGCTGAGCGCCAGCGTGGTGGTCGACGACTGCCGGGCTGCCGAGGCGGGCGTCGACCACCCTGCCCCGACGAGGGCAACGGCAAGGAGTGCGACGGCGGCGCGGGCAGCGCGGGCTCGGGCCATCAGGGCTTGATGATCCGGTAGAGGATCCGTCCCACGACGAGGTACGCGATCGCGCCGAGACCCCAGTTGAAGAGGGCGTTCTTGACCTGGGCGCCCGCGCCCGTGAACTGCTTGATGCCGTCCTTGCGCGAGAAGACCTCGAGGTCCAGGAAGTCGGCCGCCCGCAGGACGAAGTCGACGGCGGCGTTGGACCGGTTGGCGTCCAGGGCGATCAGCAGTGCGCCGAGGGCCAGCACCAGCGCTGCGAGTGCGGCGAGCAGCCACACGATCTGTGCCACTCGTGCCCGGATCTTCGTTGACACTGATGGATCTCCTTGAGGTCGCGTTGGGGTCGGGCGGGATCACCGTCCCACGAATGTTGCCTTGCCCGGTCCGTTCTCAACGAACGATGTCATGCCATGGGTACGGTCCTCGGTCGCAAAGATCGCGGCGAACTGCTGCCGCTCGATCTCCAGGCCGGTCTCGAGGTCGGTCTCGCTGCCCCGATCGATGCACTCCTTCGCTGCGCGGAGTGCCAGCGCGGCGGCGCCACTGAACTGGCCGGCGTACGCCACCGCCTCCTCCAGCACCTGCTCCGCCGCGACGACCCGGTCGACCAGGCCGATCCGGAGCGCCTCGTCGGCCTTGACGAACCGGCCGGTGAAGATCAGGTCCTTCGCCCTCGCGGTGCCCACGAGGCGCGACAGGCGCTGGGTGCCACCGGCCCCGGGGATGATGCCGAGCAGCACCTCGGGCTGGCCGAACACCGCGTCCTCGGCGGCGAAGCGCAGGTCCGCAGCGAGCGCCAGCTCGCAGCCGCCGCCCAGGGCGTACCCGTTGACGGCGGCGATGACGGGCTTGGGGATCCGCGCGATCGCGGTCGTCGCGGAGCTGGCCGAGTCGGCGATCTTCACCATCTCGGCGTAGGTGACGTCGGCCATCTCCTTGACGTCGTTGCCGGCGGCGAAGACGCGCTCGCCGCCCCACAGCACCACGGCGCGTACGTCGTCGCGCGCGGTCAGCTCGGCGGCGGCCTCGCGGAGGTCGGCCTGCACCTGGACGCTGATGGCGTTCATCTTCGGCCGGTCGAGCCGCAGCACGGCGACCCCGTCGGTCACGTCGATCGAGACGAACTCCATGGCTTCTCCTCAGTGCATGATTGAAAAGGGTGATGCGATTGAGATGTCGCATTGTGCCGTGCAGCCACGTCTCGACCACAATGACCCGGTGACCCCGCCCCCCGACACCGCATCGGTCTGGAACCACGACGACGAGATGCGGGACGTCTGGCCGGGTCGCCACTACCCCCTGGGGGCGACCTGGTCGCACGAGTCGACGAACTTCGCGGTCTACGCCCCCAACGCCCGGCGGCTGTGGGTGTGCCTCTTCGACGACGACGGCACCGAGCAGCGCCACATGCTGACGGAGTCGACGCTCGGGGTGTGGCACGGCGCCATCCCGGGCGTGGCCCCCGGCCGGCTCTACGGCTACCGCGCCGACGGCCGCTGGGATCCCGACGCGGGGTTGCGGTTCAACTCCGCGAAGCTGCTGCTCGACCCCTACGCCAAGGCGGTCGCCGGCGAGCTCGTCGTCGACGACGCGATCTTCGACTACGTCCGCGGCGAGCCCGACACCATGAGCGACCTCGACTCGGCGCCCTTCGTGCCCCGCAGCGTGGTCGTCTACGACGAGTTCCAGTGGGGAGGCGACACTCCGCCACGCCGGCGCTGGCGCGACACCGTCATCTACGAGATGCACGTCAAGGGCATGACCGCCCTGCACGACCGCGTCCCCGAGCACCTGCGCGGGACGTACGCCGGCCTGGCGACGCCCGCCGTCACCGACTACCTCCGCGACCTGGGCGTCACGGCCGTGGAGCTGCTGCCGGTGCACCAGTTCTTCTCCGAGACCGCCCTCGCCGAGAACGGGCTGGTCAACTACTGGGGCTACAACTCGCTCGGCTTCTTCGCGCCGCACAACGCCTACAGCGCGTCGGGTGACCGCGGGCAGCAGGTCACCGAGTTCAAGGAGATGGTCCGCGCCTTCCACAAGGCCGGGCTCGAGGTGATCCTCGACGTGGTCTACAACCACACCGCCGAGGCCGGCCAGGACGGCCCCACCCTCAGCTTCCGTGGCCTGGACGACCTCGGCTACTACCAGCGCGTCGTCCCGCCGCCGGTGGACGAGAAGGACGCCCAGGCCCCGCCGATGCCCGACACGTACTGGGACGTGACGGGGTGCGGCAACACCGTCGACGCGACGCACACCCAGAGCCTGCGGCTGATCCTCGACTCGCTCCGCTACTGGGTCAACGAGATGCACGTCGACGGCTTCCGCTTCGACCTGATGAGCGCGCTGACCCGCACCAACCAGGTCGTCGACATGGGCAGCCACCTGATCACCGCGATCGGGCAGGACCCGGTGCTGCGGCACGTCAAGCTCGTCGCCGAGCCGTGGGACGCCTCGATGGACGGCTACCGCGTGGGCGAGTTCCCACCGCCGTGGATCGAGTGGAACGACCAGTTCCGCGACACGATGCGCGACTTCTGGCGCGGCCACTCCGCCGGCGTACGCACGGTGGCGACGCGGCTGGCCGGGTCGAGCGACCTCTATCTCGACGACGGGCGCTCGCCGTACGCGTCGGTCAACTTCGTCACCGCGCACGACGGCTTCACCCTGCGCGACCTCGTGTCCTACGACCACAAGCACAACGAGGCCAACGGCGAGGACAACCGCGACGGCACCGACAACAACCGGTCGTCGAACCACGGCGTGGAGGGCGAGACCGACGACGCGGACATCATCGCCCGGCGCCGTCGCCAGGCCGCCAACCTCATGGCGACCCTCTGCTTCTCGAGCGGCGTCCCGATGCTGACCGCCGGCGACGAACGCGGGCGCACCCAGGGTGGCAACAACAACCCCTACGGCCAGGACAACGAGACGTCGTGGATCGACTGGCGCCCCGACGACGCCTGGCTCGACGTCTACGAGATCACCAAGACCGCGCTGCGCCTGCGCCGCGAGCACCCGGCGCTGCGCCAGCGACACTGGTTCGAGGGGCGCCCGACGATCAAGGGCGGCATCAAGGACCTGGTGTGGGTGCACCCGGACGGCCGCGAGATGTCGACCGACGACTGGAACGACGACTCGTGCCGGACGGTCGGGATGTTCCTCAACGGGGCGCCGCTGCGCTACCCCGGCCCGCACGGTGAGCAGGTGCGCGACAGGTCGTTCATGATCTGGCTCAACGCCGGCACCGACGACGTCAAGCTCACGCTTCCCGACAACCAGTGGGTGCACACCGGCGAGGTGGTCCTCTCGACCAACGCCGAGATCGCGGTGGGCACCTCGATCCTGGCCGGCAGCTCGCTGGAGCTGCAGGCGCAGTCGGTGCTGGTGCTGCGCCAGACCTAGGCAGGTTCGGCGACCCACTCCATCGGGTCACCGGCGTGGAGGTCGGTGATGCCGAGCTTCTCGTAGGCGCCGAGCACCACGAGGCGGCGTACGGCCGCGAACGTCAGGACGTGCGCGATCATCCCGCCGTAGGTGAACACGTGCGGTGGCTCGCAGGTGACGTCGACGAACGTGTCGTCGAGGCGAGCCTCGTCGACCGTCGTACGCACCTGGTCGAGGAATGCTGCGCCCTCCTCGGCCAGCTCGCGGCGCAGGGTGCTGACGGACTTGCCGCGCTCCTGGTCCCAGTCGTACGACCGCTGCGTGGCAGCGGCGTTCCACTGCGCGAGCTGGCCCACGAGGCGGCCGAGCACCGAGCGGATGGTCATGTCGTCGTCGATCGTGCCGATCGGCATCTCGATCGGGGCGTCGAGCTGCTCGTCGGTGAGGCGGGCGGCTCGCTCGATGAGCTCGCCGGTCAGCCAGACGTGGTGCTCGATCATGCGCGTCATCAGGTCCATCGGGGTCAGCTTTCGTGAGGTCGGCAGCCGCAGGCTGCCGGGCGGGTGGAAGTGCACGCCGCTCGGACCCTCGATCTGGGTCCGGGTCGGCTGCTGACGCCAGCGGCTCGGGGCACGCCCGTACTCCCGCGCGAACGCTCGGGTGAACGCCTCGTGGGAGCCGTAGCCCGCCTCGAACGCGATGTCGACCACCTGCTGGTCGCCGGTCACGAGGCGGTAGGCCGCGCGCTCCAGCAGCAGCCGGCGGCGCATCCGCTCGGGCGGCTCGCCACCCGTCGCCGAGACCACCCGGTCGAGGTGGAAGCGGGACAGGTGGAGCCGCCGCGCCCGTTCGTCCCCACCGAGGTCGAGCGTCTCGGCCAGGGCGTCGAGGAACGCGGCGAAGGTGTCCGTCGCTGTCGTCATGTCCACCACCTTGTCGGCGGGCCCGGGATCGCACTTGATCGCACCTGCGCAGTCTGCACCGAATCGTCGTACGAGGCCCTGAGCGGGGACAATGGCCGCATGGCCAGCAGCGTTCCCGCCCGCCGTCAGGAGAAGGGCCGCGGACACCTCCTCGACATGGATGCCCCGCGTCGCGTCGTCAAGGACCCGGAGCAGGACGCCCGCGACCTCGCCCGCGTGCAGCGCTGGGTGATGTCGGTGCTCGCCGTCACCACGATCGTGCACCTCGTCGTCGGCCTCGTGGTCGCCGCCGTGATGCTCGACGACTCCCCCGACTCCTCACGCATCGGCCTCAACGTCATCGCCGGCATCTTCGCCGCGGGTGCCGTCGCCGCCGCCCGCGCGATCCACGGCAAGCGCGTGCTCTCCCCCTGGCTCCTGCTCGGGGTCGTGCCGACCGCGATCGGCATCTGGCTCGTCTTCGGCTAGAGCCCGAGCACCTGCACGGTCACGAGGTACGCCGCCCGCGCGACGGCCGGCTCGTGGAGGGTCGGATCCTCGTCGGTGACCGCGGCCGCGCGGGCGCGTACGGCCGCTCCCGGATCGACCGCGGTGAGGTCCGCTGCGAGCGCCGCGACGACGACCCGGTGGTCGTGCGCGTCCAGCTCGTCGAGCGCGAGGCCGTTGTGCAGCATCTCCGCCGCCCCGCCCATCAGCTCGCGGGCCAGGTCTGCGTCGACGTCGGGCCTCGTCGCTGCAGCAGCGTCGGCGGCGGCGAGGAAGGGATCGAGGATGCTCGGCGGGACGGTTGCTGCCATTCCCGCATCCTCGACCCGCGACGTGTGCCCGGCAACGGGTTTGACCGCCGGCTCGAGGACTTGTCAGGCCGGCTCGGCCACCAGCCCGAGCTCCGCGACCGAGGCGAGGGCGTCGTTGCGGGGCACCACGCGGACCGTGTAGCCGAAGGGGCCGGAGACGGCGAGCGGGACGGCGGCGTCGAAGCGGTGGCGGTTGCCGTCGTAGGACTCCCCCACCGTCATCGGCGTGAGCGAGGTGGACCGCAGCACGTCGTCGGAGCCGATGCGACCGTGGACGACCTGCACCTCGACGTCGTCGGCCGAGAGGGACCCGAGGGCCACCCAGGCGCGGACGGAGAGCGTCGCGCCGACCTCGGCCTGGTCGCCGACGCCCTCGGAGTCGATGTGCTCGACCCGTACGCCGGGCCAGGCCGAGCGGACCTTCTGCTTCCAGTCGGACAGCTCGTGGGCGCCCGCGTAGTCGCTGTTGAGCGAGCGGGAGGTCTGCGCGGCCGGGGCGTACAGCTCGCGGACGTAGTCGCGGACCTGTCGGGTGGCGAGCACCTTCGGGCCGAGCGACTTGAGGGTGTGGCGCACCATCTCGAGCCAGCGCGGCGGGACGCCCTCGTCGTTGGTCTCGTAGAAGCGCGGCACGACATCGGTCTCGAGGAGGTCGTAGAGCGCGTTGGCCTCGAGGTCGTCACGGCGGTCGGCGTCGTCGATGCCGTCGGCCGACGGGATCGCCCAGCCGTTGTTGCCGTCGTACCACTCGTCCCACCACCCGTCGAGGATGGACAGGTTGAGGCCACCGTTGAGGGCGGCCTTCATGCCCGACGTGCCGCACGCCTCGTAGGGGCGCAGCGGGTTGTTGAGCCAGACGTCGCAGCCGGGGTAGAGCGGCTGCGCCATCGCGATGTCGTAGTTGGGCAGGAACGCGATGCGGTGTCGGAGCTCCGGGTCGTCGGCGAAGCGCACCATCTCCTGGATCAGCCGCTTGCCGGTCTCGTCGGCCGGGTGCGCCTTGCCGGCGATGACCAGCTGGATCGGGCGCTCGGGGTCGAGCAGCAGCTTCTTGAGTCGCGCCGGGTCGCGCAGCATCAGGGTGAGTCGCTTGTAGGTCGGCACGCGACGTGCGAACCCGATCGTCAAGATGTTCGGGTCGAGCGCCGTGTCGATCCAGGTGGTCTCGGCCGGGGCGAAGCCGCGCTTGATGGCCGAGCGCCGCATCCGGTCGCGGGCGTCGTCGATGAAGCGGGTGCGCAGCGTGCGCTTGAGGTCCCAGATCTCCTTGTCACCGAACTCGTCGACGAGCGGCCACAGCGCGTCCGTGTCGTCGCCGTCGATGTCGGCGCCGCGGCTCGCAGCGAGCTCGATGACCTCGCGGGCGATCCAGGAGGGGCCGTGGACACCGTTGGTGATCGAGGAGATCGGCACCTCTGCCTCGTCGAAGGCGGGCCAGAGTCCGTTGAACATGCCGCGCGACACGTGTCCGTGCAGCTGCGAGACACCGTTGGCGCGCTGCGCCAGCCGGAAGCCCATCACCGCCATGTTGAACACACCGGCGTCGCCGCTGTCGTAGTCCTCGGCGCCGAGCGCGAGCACGCGGTCGACCGGCACGCCCGGGGTGGGCGAGCTGCCGCCGAAGTACTGCGAGACGAGCTCGCGCGGGAAGCGGTCGATGCCGGCGGGGACGGGCGTGTGGGTCGTGAAGACCGTGCCGGCGCGGGAGACCTCGAGGGCGGTGTCGAAGTCCAGACCGGGGCCGTCGTCGCCGACGGTGAGCTCGCGGATCCGCTCGATGCCGAGGAAGCCGGCGTGGCCCTCGTTGGCGTGGAACACCTCCGGCGCCGGGGCGCCGGTGATGCGCGACCACACCCGCAGGGCGCGTACGCCGCCCACGCCGAGGAGGAGCTCCTGGCGCAGCCGGTGCTCGGAGTTGCCGCCGTAGAGCCGGTCGGTGACGTCGCGGTAGTGGGCGCTGTTCTCCTCGATGTCGGTGTCGAGCAGCAGCAGCGGGACGCGGCCGACGTGGGCGACGAGGATGCGCGCCACCAGGTCGGGCCCGTCAGGCAGGGCCAGGGAGATGGAGGCTCGGGAGCCGTCGGCCTCGCGGAGCACGCTCAGCGGCAGCTCGTCGGGGTCCAGCACGGGGTAGCTCTCCTGCTGCCAGCCGTCGCGGTCGAGCGCCTGCTTGAAGTAGCCGTGGCGGTAGAACAGGCCCACCCCGACCAGCGGGATGCCGAGGTCGGACGATGCCTTGAGGTGGTCGCCGGCGAGGATGCCGAGGCCGCCGGAGTACTGCGGGAGCACCGAGGTGATGCCGAACTCCGAGGAGAAGTAGGCAATCGCGCGCGGCGCGTCGGCGCCGGCCTTGCGGGCGTACCAGCGGTCCTCGGTCAGGTAGCGCTGGAGGTCGTCGTGGGCCGCGTCGAGACGGGCCCGGAACTCGCCGTCGTCGACCAGCCCGTCGAGACGCTCGCGACCCACGGCTCCCAGGAACTTGACCGGGTCGCCGGCCACGTCGTGCCACACCTGCGGATCGATGGACGCGAAGACGTCCTGCGTCGGTGGGTGCCACGACCAGCGGAGGTTGCCCGCCAGGACCGACAGGGCGCCGAGGGGCTCGGGCAGGACAGGACGGACGGTGAATCGTCGAAACGCGCGCACGATCGAGCACGCTAGGGCATTTCTTGGAACGATCCAAGGCCGTGACGAACACTGGTCAGTAACCTTCGCCACCCTCCGGCAGTTGTGCGGGCATGACCTCGACCTGCCACCGAATCGGCCGCACCACCCTCGCGGCCGTGTCGATCCTCGCGATCACCACCCTCACCACGATCGCCTCGCCGGCCACCGCCGAGCCAGCGACGATCACTCCCGGCCAGGCGCCGGCAGACGTCCGCACCCCCGGCGACCCGGTCGCCGGCCCGCAGGACATCGACACGCGCGGCACGGCGCTGCCGACCCAGGGCCAGCGCCAGGCGGTCGCCGCCCTGGCCAGCTCGATCCCGGGAGGTGTGACGGCCCGCTGGAACTCCCTCGGTACGCCCTCCTCGATCCTTCCGGCCGACGGCAGCCTCGGCGCCGCACCGGGCGACCCCGCCGTCGCGGCCCGCGGTTGGCTGCGCGACCACGCCGCTGCCTTCGGCCTCTCGACCGCCCAGGTCGACGGCCTTGCCCTCGTCCAGGCCCAGAAGCTGGCCGACTCCGACGCGCGGGCCGTGCTGTTCCGCCAGAGCTTCGGTGGCGTGGCCCCGGCGCTCGGCGGCCTGGTGACGGTCGGCGTGGCCGACGGCAAGATCGCCTACGTCTCCTCGTCCCTCGCTCGTACGACGAGCGCGATGCCCGCCGCGACGCTCACGCCGCTCCAGGGCTGGCTGAAGGCGGCCGAGGACCTGTCGGTCCTGGCTGACGTCGACGTCGCCGACATCACGCAGACCGTGGGCGGCGGTTGGACTCGCCTGACGGTCCCCGGTTTCGCGCAGGAGCAGCAGGTGCGCCTGCGCGCCCTGCCCATGGCCGACGGCACCGTACGTCCGGTCCTCGAGGCCAACGTCGTCAACGTGGCCGGCGCGGCCTCGCTGGCATTCACCAGCCTCGTGGACGGCGTCACCGGCCAGGTGCTCGCGCGCCACAACGCGTCGGACAACTTCGTCTACAACAACACGTTCCAGGGGACGGTGCCCCCCGGCGGCTGTGGCCCGAAGCACCCGTTCGACCTGACGGACGACCTCACTCGCTCGATCAACGCGGTCGCCGTCGGCGTCCCGGCCGACGACTTCGTCATCAAGCTCTTCAAGGGCGACACCCTGCTGGTCACGGCCGACACCGTGACCAACCCCGAGGCAGCGACGTACACCGCCGCGTCGATCCCCGCGGGCACCTACTCCGCGCAGGTGTGCGCCTTCGATGCCGCCTCTGTCGTCGTGGGGCAGTACGCCCTCGCCGTGAGCACGAGCGACACCGCGGCCCCCGGCACCGGTGACGTGACCGGCAACCCGATGTGGCGCTACTTCACCGCCAACCCGACGCTCGACTCCCCCGACCAGGTGCCGACCAACTCGGTCGTCGGCTGCTGGAAGCTCGGCCCGGCCGCGTGCACGACGCCTCCCGGCGAGCTCCGCAACGTCGCGGCGTTCGGCCCGTGGGACACGATCGGCCCGCTGTCGACCTTCACCACTGTCGGCAACAACGCCAACACGCACGAGGCGTGGCTCAGCCCACTGACCCCGGGGGGCTCCGCCCAGGCACCCCTGTCCCCGACGCGGGAGTACACCACCGAGTTCGAGGACCGCTGGAACAACAGCAGGTGCGACGTCGCCCAGCTCGTCCCCGGCGGCAACGACATCAACGCCTCGGTGGGCAACCTGTTCGTCGCCCACAACCGCATGCACGACTTCTCCTACTACCTCGGCTTCACCGAGGAGAACTACAACCTCCAGCTCGACAACGGCAGCCGCGGCGGCACCGGCGGCGACCAGGAGGTCGGCAACACCCAGGCCGGCGCGATCAGCGGCGGCAGCCCGACCTTCCAGGGTCGCGACAACGCCAACCAGATCGCCTTGCAGGACGGCGTGCCCGGCATCACGAACCAGTACCTCTTCGAGCCGATCGCCGGCGCGTTCTACGCACCCTGCACCGACGGCGGCCTGGACATGGGCATCGTCGGCCACGAGTACACCCACGCCATCAGCAACCGGATGATCGGTGGACCCGACGAGGGCATCACGTCCGAGCAGGGCGGCGCCATGGGTGAGTCGTGGGGCGACCTGGTCGCCGGCGAGTACCAGTTCGCGCACGGCTACAGCAACGGCGGCAACGTCTGGGCCGTCGGGGCGTACGCCACCGGCAACACCGAGACCGCGATCCGCGACTACTCGATCGACAAGAACCCGCTGAACTACTCCGACTACGGCTTCGACACCACGGGAGCCGAGGTCCACGCCGACGGCGAGATCTGGAACGGCACGATGTGGGAGGTCCGCCAGGCCCTCGTCGAGAAGTACGACGCAGCGTTCCCCTACCACGACAAGGCCCTGCAGCTCGCCTGCGCCGACGCGACCGCGACGGCCACGCCCCGTTCGGCCACCGCGTGCCCCGGCAACCGGCGTTGGGTCCAGCTGGTGTTCGACGCCTTCCTCCTCCAGCAGGGCGCGACGTCGATGCTGGACGCCCGCGACGCGATGATCGCCGCCGACGAGATGCGCTTCGGTGGCGCGAACAAGGACGCCATGTGGGCGGCCTTCGCCCGACGCGGCATGGGTGCCGACGCCACGGTCGCCGACGCCGACGACGACGAGCCGACGCCGAGCTTCGCCACCCCGACGGCAGCGAAGAACTCGACGATCACCTTCGCGACCACCGGCAAGGCGAAGATCTACGTGGGTGACTACGAGGCCCGGGTCACCCCGGTCGCGGACACCGACCCGGCCACGCAGCTCGGTGCGAGCGCGGCCTTCACCCCGGGCACGTACGACATGGTCGCGGTGTCGCCGGACCGCGGGTTCACCCGCTGGACGATGACCGTCCTCGCCGACGGCCGGGCCCGCACGGAGACGCTCGGCGACGTGGTCAACCTGGCGTCGGCGGCCGCAGGCGGTTCGGTGATCGGGTCCACCGAGGGCTCGCTCAACCCCGAGGCGCTGATCGACGGCACCGAGGCCACCAACTGGGGCGGCGTCACCGAGGCCCAGGTCGACGAGTCGCACCCCTCGGTCGCGGTGGACCTCGCCGGCAACGTCAGCACGGTCAAGCGGGTGCAGGTGAGCGCCTACCTCACCCCGGCCCCGGCCTCGGACACCGAGGTCCCGCTGGCGCAGGACGACCCGGACTCGGGCTCGCGCTTCACCGCGCTGCGCCAGTTCGCCCTCGAGGCGTGCACGGCCAGCTGTGCCTCGGCGGACGCCACGTGGACGAGGTTCTACACCTCGCCCTCGGACGCGTTCCCGAGCGCACTCCCCCGCCCGGTGGCGCCGACGCTCAACCTGCGCGAGTTCGACGTGCCCGACACCCAGGCCGCCGCCGTCCGGCTGGTGACGCTGGAGAACCAGTGCACCGGACAGGCTGCGTACGCCGGCCAGCAGACGGCCAGCACCACCGTGCTGACGGACTGCAAGGAGGGGTCCGACCGCGGGACGATCGTCCACGCCTCCGAGCTCCAGGTGTTCGGGGAGAACGCGACCACGCCGACCCAGCCGTCCACCGACAACGGTGGCGGAGCGGGGACGGGAACCGGCACCGGAACGGGCACTGGCACCGGGACGGGAACCGGCACCGGTACCGGCACGACGACGTCAGCGGCCGCCACCCGCATCCGGATGATCGTCAAGCGGGCCTTCCAGACCGACAAGAAGCCTGCACCGGTGCTGTTCCTGACGGTGCGCTCCGCGGTCGAGAAGGAGGCCGGGAAGTTCCTCGTCCGGATCAACAACAAGAGGTACAAGGTCGTCACGACCGCCGACGGGACCGCCCGGATCAAGGTGTCGAAGTCGCGCCTGCACCCCGGACGCAACAAGGTCCGGGTGCGGTTCGTACCGACCGATGCGACGGCGTTCACCACGTCGAAGACGCGTGTACGACGCATCACGGTCGAGCGGGACCGCTGACCGCGGGACGCACCGTAGGTCCGGCCGCGGCCGGAGCCGTCCCAAGGGGTGGCTCCAGCCGCGGTCGGCTTGCACAAGGGCAACAGGCCCGCAAGTGTGGGGGCATGGTCGGACGCATACCCGTGATGGACGTTTCACCAGTCGTCGACCTCGGTCGACAGTCGGCGAAGGCCACCGTCGGAGAACCGATGCCCGTACGCGCGGCCGTGTTCCGGGAGGGCCACGACCAGCTCGCGGCCGAGGTCGTCGCGATCGACCCGAGCGGGCAACGACGTGCACCCGTGCGGATGTACCTCGAGGGCGACCAGCCCAACCGCTACGTCGCCCACGTGACGCCCGACGTCGCGGGCGAGTGGACCTTCGAGATCCACTCCTGGTCCGACCCGATCGCGACGTGGCAGCACGACGGAGGCATCAAGATCCCGGCCGGCGTCGACGTCGAGCTGATGTTCACCGAGGCGCGCCTCCTGCTCGAGCGAGTCGCTGCCGGGACCGGTGGCGACGCCCTCGACACGGCATCCGCCGACCTCGTCGCCGGCGCCATCGCCGCGGCCTCCGACACCGGACGTCCCGCCGGCGCCCGACTCGCCGCCCTCCAGGACCCCCGTCTGGGCGACGTCCTCCTCGCCCACCCGCTGCGCGAGCTCACCTCCATCACCGGGCCCTTCCGCTTCCGGGCCGACCGGACCCGGGCCCTCTTCGGCAGCTGGTACGAGTTCTTCCCCCGCTCCGAGGGCGCCACCCGCGACGAGAAGACCGGCAAGGTCACCTCCGGCAACTTCGTGACCGCCCTCGAGCGCCTGGACCGTGTCGCGGAGATGGGCTTCGACGTCCTCTACCTCCCGCCCATCCACCCGATCGGCGAGCTCAACCGCAAGGGCCCCAACAACACCCTCACGCCCGGGCCGGACGACCCCGGCTCACCGTGGGCGATCGGGAGCAAGGACGGCGGGCACGACGCCATCCATCCCGAGCTCGGCACCTTCGCCGACTTCGACGCGTTCGTTGCCCGGGCCCAGGAGCTGGACCTCGAGATCGCGCTGGACCTCGCGCTGCAGGCGGCGCCGGACCACCCGTGGGTGACCACGCACCCGCAGTTCTTCACGACCCGCGCCGACGGCACCATCGCGTACGCGGAGAACCCGCCGAAGAAGTACCAGGACATCTACCCGGTCAACTTCGACAACGACCCCTCCGGGATCTGCCGCGAGGTGCTGCGGATCGTCCGGCTGTGGATCTCCCACGGCGTGCGGATCTTCCGGGTCGACAACCCGCACACCAAGCCCCTCGCCTTCTGGGAGTGGCTCCTGGCGGAGGTCCGTCGTACGGACCCGGACGTGCTCTTCCTGTCCGAGGCCTTCACCAAGCCGGCGATGATGCACGGCCTGGGCGCGGTGGGCTACCACCAGAGCTACACGTACTTCACCTGGCGCACCGGCAAGCGCGAGATCGAGGAGTACCTGGTCGAGGTGTCGAGCCAGTCCGACCACCTGATGCGGCCGAACTTCTTCGTCAACACCCCCGACATCCTCCACGCCTACCTGCAGTACGGCGGACCGGCGGCGTTCAAGGTCCGGGCCGCGCTCGCGGCCACCGGATCGCCGAGCTGGGGCGTGTACGCCGGCTACGAGCTGTTCGAGCACGTCGCGGTGAAGCCCGGCTCCGAGGAGTACCTCGACACCGAGAAGTTCCAGATCCGCATCAGGGACTGGAAGAAGCACGACGCCGAGGGCACCACGCTGGCGCCGTACATCACCCGGCTCAACGAGATCCGTCGCCAGCACCCGGCCCTCCAGCTGCTGCGCAACGTCACGATCCACCACAGCGACGACGACCACGTGCTCGTGTTCAGCAAGCGGCACGTCCTCCCCGACGGACAGAGCGACGTCGTCATCGTCGTGATCAACCTCGACCCCCACGGGACGCGGGAGACGATGATCCACCTCGACATGGCGGCCCTCGGCCTGGGCTGGCACGACTCGTTCGTCGCCCACGACGAGATCACCGGCGAGGACTGGAGCTGGAGCCCGCACAACTACGTCCGCCTCGATCCCGGCCACGAACCTGCCCACATCATCACCGTCAGGAGCACTCGTTGACCGAGCACCCCACCTCAGCCCATCCCACGTCCGGCCAGATGCCTGCGGACGCCGGAGCAGCGACCGCGGTGCTCAACGCCGAACCGGACTGGTTCCGCACGGCCGTCTTCTACGAGGTCCTGGTCCGGTCGTTCCGTGACTCCAACGGCGACGGCACCGGCGACTTCAAGGGCCTCATCGAGAAGCTCGACTACCTCGAGTGGCTCGGCGTCGACTGCCTGTGGGTGCCCCCGTTCTTCACCTCGCCGCTGCGCGACGGCGGCTACGACGTCGCCGACTACAACAACATCCTTCCCGAGTGCGGGACGGTGGACGACTTCCACGAGTTCCTCGACGCCTGCCACCAGCGCGGCATCCGGGTGATCATCGACTTCGTCATGAACCACACGAGCGATGCCCACGAGTGGTTCCAGCAGAGCCGGAGCGACCCCGAGGGTCCCTACGGCGACTTCTACGTCTGGTCCGACACCGACGAGCTCTACCAGGACGCCCGGGTGATCTTCGTCGACACCGAGCCGTCCAACTGGACGTGGGACCCGGTGCGCCAGCAGTACTTCTGGCACCGGTTCTTCCACCACCAGCCGGACCTCAACTTCGACAACCCCAAGGTCCACGACGCGATGCTCGAGTCGATGGCGTTCTGGCTCGACATGGGCCTCGACGGCTTCCGGCTCGACGCCGTGCCCTACCTCTACGAGCGCCCCGGCACCAACGGTGAGAACCTGCCGGAGACGCACGAGTTCCTCAAGAAGTGCCGCAACTTCGTCGACGAGCACTACCCCGGCCGGGTGCTGCTGTGCGAGGCCAACCAGTGGCCCGCCGACGTCGTGGAGTACTTCGGCCCGGAGCAGAAGGAGGACGGCAGCTGGATCGGCACGGAGTGCCACATGGCCTTCCACTTCCCGGTCATGCCGCGCATCTTCATGGCGGTGCGCCGCGAGTCGCGCTTCCCGATCTCGGAGATCCTCGAGCAGACGCCCGCCATCCCCGACGGCTGCCAGTGGGGCATCTTCCTGCGCAACCACGACGAGCTGACCCTCGAGATGGTGACCGACGAGGACCGCGACTACATGTGGTCCGAGTACGCCCACGACCCGCGGATGAAGGCCAACATCGGCATCCGTCGACGCCTGGCGCCGCTGCTCGACAACGACGTCAACCGGATGGAGCTCTTCACCGCGCTCCTGCTCTCGCTGCCCGGTTCGCCCGTCCTCTACTACGGCGACGAGATCGGGATGGGCGACAACATCTGGCTCGGCGACCGCGACGGGGTACGTACGCCGATGCAGTGGACGCCCGACCGCAACGCGGGCTTCTCGTCCGCCACGCCGGGCAAGCTGCACCTGCCCGCGGTCCAGGACCCGATCTACGGCTACCAGTCGGTCAACGTCGAGGCACAGCTGGAGAACAGCTCGTCGCTGCTGCACTGGACGCGCCGGCTCGTGCACGCACGACGCCGTCACCCAGCCTTCGGGCTGGGCACCTTCACCGACCTCGGCGGCTCCAACCCGAGCGTCCTGTCCTACATCCGCGAGCACGACCTGACCGGCGACCAGGAGGGCGAGCGGGACGTCATCCTCTGCGTCAACAACCTGTCGCGGTTCCCCCAGCCGGTCGAGCTGGACCTCCGCCACTGGGAGGGCATGGTGCCCGTGGAGCTGCTGGGCGGCGTGCCGTTCCCGGCGATCGGCGAGCTGCCCTACCTGCTGACGCTCGGCGGCTACGGCTTCCTGTGGTTGCGGCTCACCGACCCCACCAGCCAGGGGGTCGACGGATGAGCACCGCCCACGACCACCTCCGCGGCTGGATCGACGAGGCCCGCTGGTTCGGCGGCAAGGGTCGCGAGTGGACCCTCGCCGGCCTACGTCGGGTGGGCGAGCTGCCCGACGCACCCGACGGCCTGCAGGTCGTGATCGACCTCGCCGAGGTCGGCTTCGCCGACGGCACCGTCGACTACTACCAGCTCCCGCTCGCTCTCTACTCCGAGGCGCAGGACCGTCTCTCGCACGCCTTCATCGGCGCGTGGGACGACGAGGAGCACGGACACGCCTACGTCTACGACGCGCTGCACGATCGCACGTCGATGGCGCTGTGGCTGGCCGCCTTCGCGGCGCATGGGATCGACACCGCCGAGGTGGACCCGTCGAGGCCGGCAGACGTCCGTGGTGAGCTGATGTTCCACCGCCTGCCGGGCCACGACCTGGACATCGAGACCCACTCGACGCTCTTCTCGGGCGAGCAGTCCAACTCCTCGGTCGCCTTCGGCGAGGACGCGCTGATGAAGGTGTTCCGCAAGGTGACGCCGGGCGTGAATCCCGACATCGCGATCCACCAGGTGCTCACCGAGGCCGGCTCGACGCACGTCGCCGCGCTCTACGGCTGGCTCGACCTGGTCGACGACGAGGCCGACGGCACCGGCTCGACGATCCAGCTGGCCATGCTCCAGCAGTTCCTCCGCACCGCGAGCGACGGCTGGGACCTGGCCCTCGCGAGCGTGCGCAACCTCTTCGCCGAGGCCGACCTGCACGCCGACGAGGTCGGTGGCGACTTCGCCGGGGAGGCAGCCCGCCTGGGCACCGCGCTCGCCGAGGTGCACGTCGACCTGGCCGAGCACTTCCCCGTCGAGCGGCGCGATGCTGCCGCGGTCGGCGCCCTGGCGGACGCGATGGAGGGCCGCCTCGACGCCGCGCTCGACGTCGTACCGGACCTGGCGCCCCACGCCGACCGCCTGCGCGAGACCTACGGCCGGCTCCGCGACCTGCCGGGCGTCGACGTCCAGCAGGTCCACGGCGACCTGCACCTCGGCCAGACCCTGCGCACCGTCAAGGGTTGGAAGATCGTCGACTTCGAGGGCGAGCCGGCCAAGCCGCTCGCCGAGCGCCTCCTGCCCGACTCGCCGTGGCGCGACGTCGCCGGGATGATCCGCTCGTTCGACTACGCCCCGCGCGTGGTGGCGATGACGGGTGGCGGCGTCGACCTGAGCGGTGAGGGCGAGCAGCGGGCCTACCGCGCCTCGGAGTGGTCCGCACGCAACCGTGCCGCGTTCCTCGAGGCGTACACGACACAGCTGGGCACTGCGCTCGACGGCGCGGCCAGCATCCTGCTGGACGCCTACCTGGCCGACAAGGTCGTCTACGAGACGGTCTACGAAGCACGCAACCGCCCGGGATGGCTGTCCATCCCGCTTGCAGCGTTGGGAGAGACATCATGACCGACAAGGCCAGCACCGACACGTACGCACCCGGTGAGCTCGACCTCCACCTGATCGGCGAGGGCCGGCACGAGGAGCTCTGGACCGTCCTCGGCGCCCAGGCCACCGACACCGGCACGTCCTTCCGCGTCTGGGCACCCAACGCGCAGGAGGTCCAGGTCGCCGGCGAGTGGGCCGGCTGGGACGGCGCGCAGCACCCGATGACCCGTCTCGACGGATCGGGCGTGTGGCACGTCCACGTCGCGGGCGCCGGCGTCGGCTCCCAGTACAAGTACCGTCTCCGCGGCGCCGACGGGCAGTGGGGCGACCGCGCCGACCCGATGGCGCAGTACGCCGAGAAGCCGCCCAGCTCGGCCTCCGTCGTCTGGAAGTCCCAGCACCAGTGGGGCGACCAGGCGTGGCTGGAGAAGCGGCGCACCAGCCAGCCGGTCGACGAGGCGATGTCGACCTACGAGGTGCACCTCGCCTCGTGGCGCACGCACTACTCCGGCGAGCTCTACTCGTGGGACGACATGGCGGACGCCCTCGTGCCCTACGTCTCCGACCTCGGCTTCACGCACGTGGAGTTCATGCCGGTGATGCAGCACCCGTTCGGCGGGTCCTGGGGCTACCACGTCACCTCCTACTTCGCCCCGGACGCGCGCTTCGGCGACCCGGACGGCCTCAAGCGGCTGATCGACCGGCTGCACCAGGCCGGCATCGGCGTGATCCTCGACTGGGTGCCCGGCCACTTCGCCACCGACGAGTGGGCGCTGGCCCGCTTCGACGGCACCCCGCTCTACGAGGACCCCAACCCGCAGCGCGGGTGGCACAAGGAGTGGGGCTCCCACATCTTCAACTTCGGGCGCAACGAGGTCCGCAACTTCCTCTACGCCAACGCGGTCTACTGGCTCGAGGAGTACCACGCCGACGGTCTGCGGGTCGACGGCGTCGCGTCGATGCTCTACCTCGACTACGCCCGCGAGCACGGCGAGTGGTCGCCCAACAAGGACGGCGGCCGGGAGAACCTCGAGGCCGTCCAGTTCCTCCAGGAGATGAACGCCACCGTCTACAAGCGCGTCCCCGGCATCGTCACGATCGCCGAGGAGTCGACGGCCTGGCCGGGCGTCACCGGCCCGACGAGCGACGGCGGCCTGGGCTTCGGCTTCAAGTGGAACATGGGCTGGATGCACGACTCGCTCAACTACGTCGCCCAGGACCCGCTCTACCGCAGCCACCACCACGGCCAGCTGACGTTCTCCCTCGTCTACGCGTTCGCGGAGAACTACGTCCTGCCGATCAGCCACGACGAGGTCGTGCACGGCAAGGGCTCGCTCCTGCGCAAGATGCCCGGTGACCGCTGGCAGCAGCTGGCCAACCTGCGTGCCTACCTGGCCTACATGTGGGCGCACCCCGGCAAGCAGCTGCTCTTCATGGGCTGCGAGTTCGGCCAGGAGTCCGAGTGGGCCGAGAGCCGCGAGCTCGACTGGTGGCTGCTCGAGCACCCCGAGCACTCCGGCGTCCACGCGCTCGTCCGCGACATGAACGCCGCCTACACCGGTTCTGGTGCGCTCTGGGGCCGTGACAACGACCCGTCGGGCTTCCAGTGGATCGACGCCAACGACGCGGGCCGCAACACCTTCTCGTTCGTACGCCGCTCGCCGGGCGAGCCGGACGTCGTGTGTGTCGCGAACTTCGCCGGCACGCCCCACGAGGGCTACCGGTTGGGTCTTCCTTCGGCGGGCACGTGGTCGGAGGTGCTCAACACCGATGCGGAGTCCTACGCCGGGTCCGGCGTCGGCAACCTCGGTGCGGTCACCGCCACCAAGGGCGAGCACCACGGGCAGCCGGCGTACGCCGACATCGTGGTGCCGCCCCTGGCGACGGTGTGGTTCCGCAAGGAGTCCTGACGAGAGTCGTGACGAGAGTCGTGACCCTCGGTGTGACTAGGTCAGGTGGATCATCTCCAGCATGCCCATGAGGGCGTGCGGCATGCCGCCCATCTTGGGGTCGGGGAAGAAGCACATGACGACGTACTGGCCTGCGGGCAGGTCGTAGTCCACCGTCATCTTCTTGCCGGGACTGAGCGAGCCGGTCTCCATGCCGGCGGGCAGGCCCCACGGCGGGTTGCCCTCGTCGCCGCTCTGCAGGAACTCGAGCACCTGGTCGGTCGTCGTGCCCTCGGCGACCTGCTGGAGCACGAGGAAGTGCGGGACTCCGGTGCTGGACTTGTTCTTGAACATCAGCCGGCCCTTGGCGGGGAAGGTCGTCGACCCGCCCCACGACGGCCCGGGCTTCGCGAGGATCTGCCCGTCGGTGCTCGGGGCCGACGAGGAGCGCTTCGCTCCTCGGACCATGATCGGGTCACCGAGCACGACTCCACGCTGGCCGAGCGAGAACGGCGTGTACGAGCCGGCGCTCGGCAGGACCATCGTCCCGGATCCGCCGCCCTGGAAGCCGCCGAGGATCTGCGTGTTGGCCAGCGCGTGCTTGAGCGCCTTGATGTCGTTCTTGGCGCCGAACTTGTTGATGTCGCCGATGAAGTCCGCGGAGTCGTAGCCGTTCTTGAACTTGGCGAGCTCCACGACGCCCTTGCCGGAGACGCTGAGCTTCACGCGACCCGGCCGCAGGCCGTCTGCGCCCTTGACCGTGATGCCCTTCTTGGTGAGCGTGGCGGTGAGGTGGGGCATCGCTGCTCGCGACGTCATGGCGGCGGGCGACGCGCTCGCTCCGCTCGGTGCCAGCAGGAGCGGCGTGCACACGAGCGCAGTTGCACTCACGACGGCCACCCCCCTGCGCAATCTCGTGACCATCTGCATGAGTGGACCAACCCTTTCTGGTGTGCTGACCGGATCCCCCGGCAACACTCCAGTAAAGGCACCTTCCACCGGCGTCGTCATCCGTAGTTCTGAGGATGTCCAGACCACCGAGGCAAAGGGTGTGACCTCAGCGATGAGGAGGAGGACCATCGACTGGATGTGGGGACAGGCGCTGCGGCGCGGACCGGGACGGATCTGGGTCGGCGCGGCCGCCGTGGCGCTCGCGACGTCCGCCTTCGTGGCGTACGACGTGGGCGGCGTCCAGGACACGACCCCGGCGTTCGCCGAACCGGTCCGCAACGCCACCGTCGTGATCGACGCAGGTGCTGCCCGCAAGGGCTACTCGACGCCGAACGTCGCGGTGTCGGGGGGCGGCACGGTGACCGTGGTCAACCTCGACTCGATCGACCACACCGTGACGTCGGTGGCCAAGGGCGCCGACGGCCTGCCCGTCTTCGACGTACGCGTCGCCGCGGGCACGACGGCGACGGTCCCCGGGGTGGAGCTGCTGGCCGCCGGCGACTGGGCGTTCTACTGCAAGTTCCACCCGAGCATGCGCGGCGTGCTGACGGTGGCGGGTTCCGGCGGCGGCGTCGAGCCGGAGCGGCCGACCTTCGACCAGCCGCTGGTGGTGCCGCCGACCAGGCGCGGGGCCGCCATCCGGATGGTGATGCGGCGCAGCCTGGTCCGCACGATGCCGGACGGTCCGCGGACGTCGATGTGGACCTATGACGGGACCTACCCCGGCCCGACGATCCGCCGCCGCGGCGGGCAGGACACCCGGGTGACGATCGTCAACCACCTGCCGAAGGGGGCCGGCTCGATGTCGACGCACCTCCACGGCGACCACCACGCCTCGAAGGACGACGGCCAACCCACCACGCAGCTGATCAGGCGCGGCGACAGCCGGACGTACGACTACCCGCTGACGGTCGACGGGCGTGCCGAGCCCGGGTCGTTCTTCTGGTACCACGACCACCGGATGGACCGCACCGCCCGCAACAACTGGCGCGGCCTCCAGGGCATGTTCATCGTCACTGATCCTCCGACGCCCGGGCTGCGCCTGCCCACCGGTGCGCGCGACGTGCCGCTGATGATCTCGGAGCGGTCGTTCACGTCGGGCAACCAGCTCACCAACCCGTTCGCGGACGGTCCGACGATGGTCGGTCACGGTCAGATGTCCGGTGGGATGGCGTGGGTCGGTGACCATGCCCCACCCAACGATGCGACGGTCGGCGACACCGTCCTCGTCAACGGCCGAGCGCTGCCGTACCTCGGTGTCTCGGCCACCCGCTACCGGCTCCGACTGTTGAACTCGTCGCCGTTCTCGAGCTACAACCTGACCCTGTCGGACGGCCGACCGTTCCTCCAGATCGGCACGGGCAGCGGCCTGCTCCCGCGAGCGGTCGTCCGCTCCTCGGTCCTCCTCGGCCCGGCCCAGCGCGCCGACGTCATCGTCGACTTCAGCGGTGCGACCGGCAAGCAGGTCGTCCTGGAGTCGGTGCCGGCAGCGATCGGGAGCACCGGCGCCGACGCCCGGCAGGCGCCCGTCATGCAGTTCCGCGTGGGGGCGAGGGCCAGCGACCCCTCGCGCCTCCCCTCGCGCCTCCCTTCCCCCGAGCTCGTGTCCCCCGTCCCGGACAAGGTCTCGCAGACGTGGACCTTCGACCTCAGCGGTGGTCAGCACGGCAGCTTCTGGTCCATCAACGGCAAGGCCTTCGATCCCGCTCGTGTCGACCACCGCGCCACGCTCGGCACCGTGGAGCGCTGGCGCTTCCGCAACACCAGCGACGTGACGCACTACGTCCACATCCACGCTGAGCAGTGGCGCACCCTCCTGCGCGACGGCGCGGCGCCCCCGCCGTGGGAGCAGGGACTCGAGGACACCTGGCGGCTCGAGCCCGGCGAGGTGGTCGAGGTGGCTGCCCGCTTCACCGACTACACCGGCGCCTTCATGATCCACTGCCACATGCTCGACCACGAGGACCACGGGATGATGGCCCGCTTCGACGTCGTCCCCTGACCTTCCTCTCCACGGCTGGTTAGGGTGGCCGGGTGCCCAGCCCCATCACCGTGACCTCCGACGACGAGGTGGCGCGACTGGAGTGGGCGGGTGAGGTCAGCACCGACGAGCTCCGCCGCGAGGTCGCGGAGGCGCTGGTGGGGCACACCCGGGTCGAGGCGCTGGTCGCGAGTGCAGACACCACCGGGCAGCGGGCCGCGACGTGGGCGGGCCTGCACCGCGAGGGCGTACGACGGGGGCTGGCCCCGGACGGCGAGCCGGAGGACCGCATCGTCTACGCGCGCCTCGTCACGGACGCGCCGGTCAACGAGCCGGGTGGCTTCCGGTCGCTCCTCAACTCCTTCCTCCCGCGCAAGCGCGCGATCTCGCAGATGCTCGTACGCGACCCCGGTGGCCGCGTGCTGCTGTGCCAGCTGACCTACAAGCGCGACTGGGACCTGCCCGGTGGAGTCGTCGAGGTCGGCGAGTCGCCGCGGCTCGCCGTGCAGCGCGAGGTCCTGGAGGAGCTCGGCCTCGAGATCGATCCCGGCGGGCTGCTGCTGACCGACTGGCTGCCCCCGTGGGGTGGCTGGGACGACGCGGTGTGCCTGGTCTTCGACGGCGGCACCCACGACGCGGACGTGCTGGCACAGGTCGTGAAGCAGGAGCGCGAGATCCGCGACGTGCGGTTCTGCACCCTCGAAGAGGTGGACGAGCTCGCCGCCGACTTCACCGCCCGCCGCGTACGCGCCGCGGTCGCCGGCGACCAGCCGTATACGGAGTCCGGCCGCTGAGGCAGGATGCCTCCATGGCGTGGGTCTACGAATTCTCAGAAGGCAACAAGGACCAGAAGGACCTCCTCGGCGGCAAGGGGGCGAACCTCGCCGAGATGACGACGCTGGGACTCCCGGTGCCGCCCGGCTTCACGATCTCGACGGAGACCTGCCGTGCCTACCTGGCCCTGCAGGCCTCGGGTGAGGGCGGCGAGCCCGACGGCCTCGCGGAGGAGGTCACCGAGCACCTGGCGACGCTCGAGGCCGCGATGGACAAGCGGCTCGGTGACGCGGAGGACCCGCTGCTGGTCTCGGTGCGCTCCGGCGCGAAGTTCTCGATGCCCGGGATGATGGAGACCGTCCTCAACGTCGGGCTCAACGACACCTCGGTCGGCGGGCTGGCCGCCCGCAGCGAGGACGAGCGGTTCGCCCTCGACTCCTATCGCCGCCTGCTCCAGATGTTCGGTGGCACCGTGCTGCACGTCGACTCCGAGCACTTCTCCGAGGCACTCGACGAGGTGAAGAAGGCCAAGGGCACCGAGTCCGACCTCGACCTGGACGCCGACGACCTGCGCGGCATCGTGGAGACCTTCAAGCAGATCATCAAGGACCAGACCGGGCGCGACTTCCCCCAGGACCCGCGTGAGCAGATGGACCTCGCGATCAGCGCGGTCTTCGACTCGTGGAACACCGACCGCGCCCGCCTCTACCGCCGCCAGGAGCGCATCCCCGAGGACCTCGGCACCGCCGTCAACGTGCAGGCGATGGTCTTCGGCAACTTCGGGATGGACTCCGGTTCGGGCGTGGCCTTCACGCGTGACCCGGCCAGCGGCGCCCAGGGCGAGTACGGCGACTACCTCCAGAACGCGCAGGGCGAGGACGTCGTGGCGGGCATCCGCAACACCGTCAGCCTCGCCGACATGGCCGACATCGACCGGAAGTCCCACGACGACCTGTTGGCCATCATGACGCGGCTCGAGCGCCACTACCGCGACATGTGCGACATCGAGTTCACCGTCGAGCGCGGCAAGCTCTGGATGCTCCAGACCCGCGTCGGCAAGCGGACGCCCGAGGCCGCGTTCCGGATCGCCGTCCACATGGTCGACGAGGGCCTGATCCAGATGGACGAAGCGGTGCTGCGCGTCACCGGTGACCAGCTGGCCCAGCTGATGTTCCCCCGGTTCGACGAGAAGGCCGAGCGCACCCTGCTCGCCAAGGGCATGAACGCCTCCCCCGGCGCTGCCGTCGGCAAGGTGGTCTTCGACTCCGACACCGCGGTCGAGTGGGCCGAGCGGGGCGAGGACGTGATCCTGGTCCGCAAGGAGACCAACCCCGACGACCTGCGCGGCATGGTCGCCGCACGCGGCATCCTCACCAGCCGTGGGGGCAAGACCTCGCACGCCGCCGTCGTCGCCCGCGGCATGGGTCGTACGTGCGTGTGCGGCGCCGAGTCGCTCGACGTCGACACCAAGGCCAAGCGATTCCGCGTGCGTGACGGCGAGACCGTGAGCGAGGGTGACGTGATCTCGATCGACGGCACCACCGGTGAGGTCTTCGCCGGCGCCGTGCCGGTCGCGGACTCCGTGGTCGTACGCCACTTCGAGGGCGAGAAGCTCGACGACGACCTCGCCCACGCGGTCGCGCGGATCATGGCCCACGCCGACGGCGCCCGTCGCCTGCGCGTGCGCACCAACGCCGACACCCCGGAGGACGCCGCCCGCGCCCGCCGCTTCGGCGCCCAGGGCATCGGGCTGTGCCGCACCGAGCACATGTTCCTCGGCGAGCGTCGCGAGCTGGTCGAGAAGCTCATCGTCGCCGAGGACGAGGCCGGCACGGAGGACGCCCTCGCCGCGCTGCTCCCGCTGCAGCGACAGGACTTCACCGAGATCCTGGAGGCGATGGACGGACTGCCGGTCACCATCCGGCTGCTCGACCCGCCGCTGCACGAGTTCCTGCCCGACCTCACCGAGCTCAGCGTGAAGGTGGCCGTCGCCGAGGAGCGCGGCGAGGTCGACGAGCACGACACCACCCTGCTCACGCACGTACGCCGGCTCCACGAGCAGAACCCGATGCTGGGCCTGCGCGGCGTCCGCCTGGGCATCCAGATCCCCGGCCTGTTCCGGATGCAGGCGCGGGCGATCGCCGAGGCCGCCGCCGACCGCATGGACGCGCACGGCACGCCGCGCGCGGAGATCATGGTGCCGCTGGTCGCGAGCGTGCGGGAGCTGGAGATCGTCCGCGCGGTGCTCGAGCAGGAGATCGCGGAGGTCCAGGAGTCGCGCGGGGTCACCCTCGACATCTCCATCGGCACGATGATCGAGCTGCCCCGCGCCGCCTTCCTCGCCGACCGGATCGCGATGGCCGCCGACTTCTTCTCCTTCGGCACCAACGACCTGACCCAGATGGGCTGGGGCTTCTCCCGCGACGACGTCGAGGCCGCGTTCTTCTCCCGCTACTTCGAGCACGCCATCTTCGACGTCTCCCCGTTCGAGACGCTCGACCAGCTCGGTGTCGGCGGGATGGTCGAGATGGGGACGACGAAGGGTCGCCAGACCAAGCCCGACCTCAAGGTCGGCGTGTGCGGTGAGCACGGCGGCGACCCGCGCTCGGTGCACTTCTTCGACCGGATCGGGCTCGACTACGTCTCGTGCTCCCCGTTCCGGGTGCCGGTCGCCCGGCTCGAGGCCGGACGCTCGGTGCTGGAGAAGCGCTGACCCAGGAGCCGGGGGCTCAGAACAGTGCCGACGCGAGGTTGCGACGACCCGCCAGCACGCGCGGGTCGTCGTTGCCGACCGCGGCGAAGAGGCCGAGCAGGTGGTCGCGCGCCTTCGTCCGGTCGGCGTCGGTCGTCCGGGCCACGAGGTTCACCAGTCGGGTGAACGCGTCCTCGACGTGGCCACCGAGCATGTCGAGGTCGGCGACCATCGTCTGCGCGTCGATGTCGTCGGGGGCGTCGGCCGCCGCGGCGCGCGCCGTCGCCAGGTCGACCCCCTGGGTGCGCTGCATGACCTTGGCGATGGCGAGTCCGCCCGCGGCCTCGGCGTCGGCGGGGTTGGCGTCGAGCAGCTTCTGGTACTCCAGGACGGCCCC
The DNA here is from genome assembly GCA_963708875.1 of uncultured Actinomycetota bacterium. GTDB lineage: Bacteria > Actinomycetota > Actinomycetes > Propionibacteriales > Nocardioidaceae > Nocardioides. The sequence goes on along the minus strand of CAVPUL010000001.1, from coordinate 329,549 downwards.
GTCGATGTCACCGGCGACGAGCGCGTCCTGGGCCGGCGCGTAGCGGGGGTCGATCGTCTCCTCCTCGCCCTCGGCCGCCGGGACGGCGCTCGAGCGCGGCTGGTGCCGCCCGGCGATGCCCTGCGCCGTGAGCTGCTGGCCGATCTGGGTCAGCGCGGTGCGCAGCTCGTCGACCGGCAGCACGTCCTGCATGAGCGGCATCGGGCGTCCGTCGACCACCGCCACGACGAGCGGGATCGAGGGGATCTGCATGGCCTGGGCGATCTGCGGGACCGCGTCGATGTCGACGAGGCCGAGCAGGAAGCGGCCCTCGTGCTCCTCCACGACCGTCACCAGGTCGTCGGCGAGCTGGCCGCTCTCGGGCATCCGGGTGCGGGAGTAGAACGCCAGCAGCACCGGGGCCGTCATCGACTGCTCGAGCAGCGCCTGGAAGCTCTGCTCGTCCACCTGCACGCTGTACGACGAACCGGCAGGGCCCGGCGTGGCACCGGAGCCACCCGGGGTCGTGGCACCCGGCACGGCGGCACCCGGACCCGCCGGGGGCCTCGCCTGAGGGGCGGGCTGTCCCAGCCCGGAGAGGTCGATGGCACCTGGACGGCTGAACGGCTGCTGCGTCATGGGGACAATCCTAGGGAGAGCGCCCACGAGCCGGTGCCGGGGTAGGTAGCCTCGGACGTATGACTTCGCGGGGCGGCGCCCTCTACGTGCGCCACCGGCGGAACCTCGGCATGCTGGCCCGCTTCGGTGTCGTCGGCGGCTCGGGTGTCGTGGTCAACCTGGTCACGCTCGTCGTGCTGCATCGCATCGGTCCTCCGTTCGACGACGCGGTCATCGGGCTCGGCACGTCGGACCTCAACCTCCGCTGGTACCACGTCTACTCCACCATCGCGTTCCTCGTGGCCAACCTGGCGAACTTCCAGCTCAACCGCACCTGGACCTTCCGGAGCAGCCGCTTCTCGGGCTGGGCGCACGAGTACTGGCCGTTCCTGGTGGTCGGCTTCGGCGGCCAGGCGGTGGGGCTCGCGCTCCTGACGCTCCTGATGCACCCGCAGTCCCCCGTGAGCCTGCCGACCGACGTGTTCGACGACTCGAGCGGGCTGCGCAACCGTCTCTACTGGTCCCAGCTGATCGTGATCGCACTGGTGATGCCGGTGTCGTTCGTCTTCAACAAGTTGTGGACCTTTGCGGCCGTACGCACGGGTCGACCCGACCTCGCGGACCCTCTTTTCGAGAGTGAAGTGGTGCTTGAGGACGATGTGGTCGCTGAGCGCCACTGAGGTCCTGGCCGACTGTGACCTCACCCCTGGGGCGTGGTAGACACGTGCCATCGAGGGCCGGGTCGACGGGGAGGCGAAGACATGACATCGGGGTCATCCGACTTCGCCGGCTACCAGGTCCTGGTGGTGGGCGGCACGCGCGGTGAGGGACACACCATCGCGACGTCGTTCGCCGAGGCAGGCGCCTCCGTGACCGTCACCGGCACGATGATGCTGCGCTCGCTCTACGACACCGACCTGTCGCCCTTCGCCTACGAGTCGGTCAACCTGACCCGCCAGGACTCGATCGACCACCTGGTCGCGATGGTCGACCACCTCGACGTGCTCGTGCTCGCCGCGTCCTGCAACCTGCCCCACGGCCTGCCGCCCGGCGAGGAGATGTTCGTCGCCGAAGCGGCCCGGCTCGGCCTGGTCGGCCCGACGTTCCTCACCACCCGGCTGCGGCTCAAGCTGAGCCAGAGCCCGGCGCTCGGCGGTGGCTGCGTCGTCAACACCGGTGCCGTCCGGACGTGGCTGGAGCTCTCGGCCAGCGCGGACGAGGCCCAGGCCCAGGTCATCGAGTCGACCGCTCGCGCCGGCGAGAAGTGGGCCGGGCTCGGCGTCCGGGTCAACTCGGTCCTCCAGACCACGCGGCCGGTGCTCCCCCACCAGCACGCCCAGCGCGGCGGCAGCCGCGTCGCGGGCGACACGCTCGTACGCTCCCGGGGCACCCGGGCCGGGGAGTCGGTGGCGCAGGCCGCGCTCTTCCTCGCGAGCAGTGCGGCCTCGCGCATCACGGGCCAGACCCTGCGCCTGAGCTGACCCGGCGAGAAGTACTAGCCCATGTGGGTGGTTCTGCACGCGCCGCCGCGAAGTTGCCGCCCGACGAGCGCTGCCACGGTTACGGTTCATCCACAAAAGCAACGCGCTCGACACACATCGGGGTGCAAGGTCTCGGTCGGTTGCTCATGACGTGGGTGGAGGCTGTTGTCGTGACGACTCAAGGGGTAGCCGCGCAGGCGCGGCGGCAGGCGACCTGGCGGGGACAAGCCTCCGACCATCGTCGTCAGCAGGTCCGCGCTCGCGGACCCGTGCCGGTTCCGAGCACGCCGACCGGTCCGGGCCCGGGGACGGCTCTCACGCGGAGCACCACGGGATGCCTGGCCGCCCTCGAGACGCAGTGGGGCTCGCTCGTCGACGTCCTCGAAGCCCTGGCGGCGCCGTCGTACGCCCTGCTGTCGACGGCTGCCGGTTTCCCGCTCAAGGCCTACGGCTATGACGTGACGGACCTGGTCACCGCCGCCCGTGCGGGAAGCAGGGCCTTCGAGTCACGTCGCGCCGACGCCGTGTTCATCGACGACGTGGCCGCCCTCGAGTTCGACTGCGGGGTGACCCAGACCGTCATCGCGGCCATCGCCACGAGCCACGGTCAGCACCTGCTCTCGGTGACGGCCGACGGGGTCAGCATGTCGGTGCTGCGCGCCTGGACCCAGCACACGGCCGCCCGGTTCAGGCCACTGCTCGATCAGTCCTGAGCAGCGGGCGTCCGGGGGCCCTCAGGCGCCGTCGAGGAGCTCGTCGGCCGCAGAGTAGGGGTCGGTGGCTCCCTCGGCCACCCGGGCGGCCAACCGGTCGAGGTCGGCGCCTCCGGCGGCGGCCCACCGCTCGCGCATCGTCGCGAGGGCGATCGCCTCGACCTCGCTCCGCGCCCGGGACGTACGCCGACGGGCGAGCTCGCCGGACCCGGCGAGCCACGCGGCATGGCGGTCCACCTCCGCGAGCAGGCCGTCGATCCCCTCCCCCGTGCTGGCCACGGTCTGCACGACGGGGGGGCGCCAGGCGCCCTCGGGTCGCTCGGCCATCGACAGCATCGTGCGCAGCTCGCGACGTGTGCTGTCCGCGCCCTCCCGGTCCGCCTTGTTGACGGCGTAGACGTCACCGATCTCGAGGATGCCGGCCTTGGCGGCCTGGATGCCGTCACCCATGCCCGGCGCGAGCAGGACGAGCGTCGTGTCGGCCAGTCCGGCCACCTCGACCTCGCTCTGGCCGACGCCGACGGTCTCGACGACGACGACGTCACACCCGGCGGCGTCGAGGACGCGTACGGCCTGCGGCGTGGAGCGGGCGAGCCCGCCGAGGTGCCCGCGGGCGCCCATCGAGCGGATGTAGACCTCGGGGTCGAGCGCGTGGTCGCCCATCCGGATGCGGTCCCCGAGCAGTGCACCGCCGGAGAACGGCGACGACGGGTCGATCGCGAGGACGCCGACGCGTCGCCCGTCGGCCCGCATGGCCGCGACGAGCGCATTCGTCGACGTCGACTTGCCGACGCCGGGCGCACCGGTGATGCCCAGCACGTGGGCGCTGCCGACGTGCTCGCGCAGCGCCGACATCACCTCGCGCAGGACCGGTGAGTCGGTCTCGACCAGGCTGATCAGGCGGGCGACCGCAGCGGCCTCACCCTGTCGCGCACGGGCGACGAGGTCAGGGACCGCCGGAGCGCTCCGCCGGGTCACGCCTCCCTCAAGACGCGGGCACGCGGACGATCAGGGCGTCACCCTGGCCGCCGCCACCGCAGAGCGCGGCCGCACCGACGCCGCCGCCACGGCGCTGGAGCTCGAGGGCCAGGTGCAGCACGATCCGGGCGCCGGACATCCCGACCGGGTGGCCGAGCGCGATCGCGCCGCCGTTGACGTTGACCTTGTCCTGGTCGACGCCCAGCTGGCGGGCCGACTCGATGCCGACAGCGGCGAACGCCTCGTTGAGCTCGAAGAGGTCGATGTCGGACACCTCGATCCCCTCCTTCGCGGCGGCCTTCGCGATCGCGTTGGCCGGCTGGAGCTGGAGCGAGGAGTCGGGGCCGGCGACCTGGCCGGAAGCACCGATCTCGGCGAGCCAGGTCAGGCCGAGCTCCTCGGCCTTGGCCTTGCTCATCACGACCACGGCGCAGGCACCGTCGGAGATCTGCGAGGCGGAGCCGGCGGTGATGCTGCCGTCCTTGGCCACGGGGCGCAGGCCTGAGAGCGACTCGACGGTGGTGTCGGCTCGGATGCCCTCGTCCTGCGCGACGGTGATGTCGCCCTTGCGGCTCGGGATCGTGACCGGGACGACCTCGTCGTCGAAGACGCCGTTCTTCCACGCGACGGCCGCGCGCTGGTGCGACTGCGCTGCGAAGGAGTCCTGCTCCTCGCGGGTCAGGTTGGCCCCGGCAGCGTTGCAGCCGTCGGTCAGGCTGATCATCGCCTGGCTCGTGAACTGGTCGTAGAGAGCGTCGTAGGCCATCGAGTCGACGAGCGTGGTGTCGCCGTACTTGAAGCCCTCGCGGCTCTTCGGCAGCAGGTGCGGCGCCTGGGTCATCGACTCCATCCCGCCTGCGACGACGATCTCGTGCTCACCGGCGCGGATCAGCTGGTCGGCCATCGCGATGGCGTTGAGCCCCGAGAGGCACACCTTGTTGATGGTGATCGAGGGGACGCTCATCGGGATGCCGCCCTTGACGGCGGCCTGGCGGGCGGTGATCTGCCCGGCGCCGGCCTGGATGACCTGGCCCATGATCACGTAGTCGACCTGCTCGCCGGCGACGCCGGCCTTCTCGAGCGCGCCCTTGATGGCGACGCCACCGAGGTCGGCGGCCGACTGGTCCTTGAGGCCACCCAGCAGGCGGCCGATCGGGGTGCGGGCTCCGGCAACGAGGACACTAACGGTGGGGGCAGCTCCAGTCATGGAGCCGACGATACCCACCTGCGCAGGCCCTCCGGCAGGGTGTGTGACCCGCCCATCGTGAGGCACACGTCACACCCCCTCGCGCCACCGGTCGACGGAGTGCACGATGTGGCCCATGAGCGCGACCGGACCCGACCTGCCCGCCGAGGTGACGCACCTCTTCACCGCCATCGATCACGTCGGCATCGCCGTGCCCGACCTGGACGAAGCCATCGCGTTCTACCGCGACGTCTATGGCATGCAGGTCCTCCACGAGGAGGTCAACGAAGAGCAGGGCGTCCGCGAGGCGATGGTCGGCGTCGGCCCACCCTCATCCAATCCGTCGGGCTCGTGCATCCAGCTGCTCGCGCCGCTGAGCCCCGAGTCGACGATCGCCAAGTTCCTCGACCGCAGTGGCCCCGGCCTCCAGCAGCTGGCGTTCCGCGTGGACGACGTCGAGCACGTCGCCGACGTGCTGCGCGGGCGCGGCCTGCGCCTGCTGTACGACGCCCCGCGGCGCGGCACGTCCGACAGCCGGGTCAACTTCATCCACCCCAAGGACGCGGGAGGGGTGCTGGTGGAGCTGGTCGAACCGGCGACCGCCGCACCCTGAGCGACGTACCTCACACTCTCCCCCACGTCAGGTTACCGACGGGTATCTTGAGCCGGATCCTGCCAGCGCCACCGATGCCTCACCCACCCCGATGCCCCTGAATCCCAGGAGACACCCGTGCAGCACATCCTCGACGCCATCCAGTCCGACAGCGCGACCGCGGAGGACTTCGCCTCCCTGGAGCTGCCGGAGTCCTACCGCGCCGCCTTCGTGAAGAAGGACGAGGTGGACATGTTCGAGGGCCTCACGGCCAAGGAGAAGGACCCGCGCAAGTCCCTCCACGTCGAGGAGGTGCCGCTGCCCGAGCTCGGTCCCGGCGAGGCGTTCGTCGCGGTGATGGCGAGTGCCATCAACTACAACACGGTGTGGACCTCGATCTTCGAACCGGTCTCCACCTTCGGCTTCCTCGAGCGCTACGGCCGCAACAGCGAGCTGACCAAGCGCCACGACCTGCCCTACCACGTGGTCGGATCCGACCTGTCCGGCGTCGTGCTGAAGACCGGCCCGGGCGTGACCAAGTGGAAGCCCGGCGACCGCGTGGTGGCCCACTGCCTCTCGGTCGAGCTGGAGGGCCCCGACGGGCACAACGACACGATGCTCGACACCGAGCAGCGGATCTGGGGCTTCGAGACCAACTTCGGCGGCCTGGCTGACGTGGCCATGGTCAAGGCCAACCAGCTGATGCCCAAGCCGGAGCACCTCACCTGGGAGGAGGCCGCCTCCCCCGGCCTCGTCAACTGCACGGCGTACCGCCAGCTGGTCAGCAAGAACGGCGGCGACATGAAGCAGGGCGACAACGTCCTGATCTGGGGCGCCTCGGGCGGCCTCGGCGGCTTCGCGACGCAGTACGCCCTCAACGGCGGCGCCACGCCCGTGTGCGTGGTCTCCAACGAGGAGAAGGCCGCCATCGCCCGCAGCATGGGAGCGGAGCTGATCATCAACCGCTCCGAGGAGGGCTACAAGTTCTGGAACGACGAGAACACCCAGCAGGACCCGAAGGAGTGGAAGCGCTTCGGCGCCAAGATCCGTGAGCTCACCGGCGGCGAGGACATCGACATCGTCTTCGAGCACCCGGGCCGCGAGACCTTCGGCGCCTCGGTCTTCGTCACCCGCAAGGGCGGCACGATCACGACGTGTGCGTCGACCTCCGGCTACATGCACGAGTACGACAACCGCTACCTCTGGATGAACCTCAAGCGCATCATCTCCAGCCACTTCGCCAACTACCGCGAGTCGTGGGAGGCCAACCGCCTCATCGCCAAGGGCAAGATCCACCCGACCCTGTCGCGGACCTACACGCTCGACGAGGTCGGGCAGGCCTCGCTCGACGTCCACCACAACACCCACCAGGGCAAGGTCGGCGTCCTCTGCCTCGCCCCTGAGGAGGGTCTCGGCGTGCGCAACCCCGAGATGCGCGCCCAGCACGAGACGGCGATCAACCGCTTCCGGGGCGTCTGAGGCCACCCCTCCGGAGGGCCGCCCACCGGCGCCGGAGATTGCTCACACCCCGGTTCCTGGATTCGTCCGCGAGCCGGGGTGTGATGTTGCGGGGGCATCGGACACACTGGCCCAAGATCTAGGAAGCACAGTCCGTACGACGTGAGAGTGGGTGTCGCAGCATGAGCTCCGACCAGGGCCTGTCCATCTTCGACGACGAGCCGGAGTCCGACGCCGAGCCGGTCGACGCAGGCGAGGAGACCCAGGTGCTCCCGGTGACGCCCAAGGACGAGCCCGCCGCGAAGGCCGCACCGACCGAGCCCGTGAAGAAGGCGGAGCGCCGACCCAAGGCCGCCGAGCCCGCCAAGGCCGCCGAGCCCGCCAAGGCCGCGGAGCCCGCCAAGGCCGCCGAGCCCGCCAAGGCCGCCGAGCCCGCCAGGGCCGCCGAGCCCGTGGAGAAGGCGGAGCCCGCGCCGGCGCCTCCCGCAGCACACCCGCCCGCCGCTCCGGTGGCGCGCCCGGCGGCGAGCTCGCCCGACCTGGCGACCACGCGACGGACCCCCGTCGTCCCGCCCGCCGCACCTCTGCCTCTCGTCCGCCGCGGCGGCTACGACAAGTCGGCGGTCGACCAGCGCATCGGCCAGCTCCAGTCCGAGAAGTCGGGACTGGCCACCAGCCTGGCCAGCAGCGAGCAGCGGGTGATCGACCTCGAGCGTGAGCTCAAGGCCCTGCGCTCGGAGCTCGAGGAGAACACCAACCCGACCTACGCCGGCCTGGGCGGCCGCGCGACGTCGATGCTCAAGCTCGCCGAGGAAGAGGCGGGCGACGTCCGGGACGCGGCCCGTCGCGACGCGGACGACATCCGTTCGCGGGCCGAGCGTGACGCGCACAGCATCCGTGCGGACGCAGCCCGCGAGGCCGACGACATGCGCCTGGTCCAGCTCAAGGAGCTGGACGAGATGCGCGCGCGGATCACCGCCGACGCCGAGACCGAGCGCAGCCTGGCCGCCGCCGAGGCCGAGGACATCATGGCCTCGGCCCGGCGGGAGTCCGACCAGCTGCGGCTGGCGGCGCAGCAGGAGACCAACGAGACGCGAGTCACCGCCACGCGCGAGGCCGAGCAGGCGCGCGCCGCCGCGGACCGCGAGGTCCAGGAGGCGCGACGCACGCTTGCCGTGGAGAAGGAGCGACTCACCCGCGAGGCCTCCGAGCACCACTCCAACGCCACCGCCGAGACCCAACGGCTCGTCACTGAGGCCGAGGACCGGGCGACGGCGGCCGAGCAGCGTGCCCGCGAGGCGACGGCGCAGGCCAACTCCCACCGCCAGCAGGCGCAGACCGAGGCCGAGGGCCTGCTCTCCCGTGCACGCCGCGAGGCGGAGCAGGTCGTCGCCTCCGCCCGGTCGCAGGCCGACTCGATCGGCACGACCCGTGCGGCCGAGGCCGAGCGCGAGCTCGCCAACATCCAGGCCGAGGTCGACCGGATCACCAAGCGTCGTGACGCGATCACTGCGCAGCTCGGTGCCCTCCGCGACGTGGTCGCTGGCTTCGGAGAGGACAAGTCCTGAGCTGGCGCGACCGGCTGCGCGAAGCCACCACCTCCGACGACGCGACACTCGAGGAGGCGGAGCAGACCGGAGACACCGAGGACGGCGCAGAGGGACCGCACTCGCTGGACGAGGTCGTCGACCAGGTCAGCGATGACGCCGACCGCGCCGAAGCCGCGGCAGACGCAGCGGAGGACTCGGCGCGCTCCGCCGCCGTCATCGCCGAGCAGATCGACGATGCGACCGATCTCGTGGTGGACGACGCGGGGCCTGCGCCCTACGTCCCGGCCGAGCCCGGTCCGGCGCCGCTGCTGCTGCGGCACTCGCCGTTCAAGATCGGCTTCTTCGGCGCGCTCGGCGCGGTCATCGCCATCTTCCTGACCCAGCAGGTGCTGAGCATCTCCTCGGTCCTGGTCCTGCTCGTCATGTCGATGTTCCTCGCGATCGGCCTCAACCCCGTGGTGGAGTTCTTCATGCGCCGTGGGCTGCGCCGCGGGCTGTCGGTCCTGCTCGTGCTCGTCGTGGTGATCAGCGTGCTTGCGCTCTTCGTGGTCGCGATCGCACCCGTCATCAGCGACCAGATCGCCCTGATCACGCGCAACGCCCCCGGCTGGCTCACCAACCTGCAGGCCAACAGGCAGGTGCAGAAGCTCGACGACCAGTTCGACATCATCGCCAAGGCGCAGGAATACATCCAGAACGGCGACTTCGGCCAGAGGGTCTTCGGCGGTGCACTGGGGTTCGGCCTCCGGGTGCTGTCAGTGGTGACCAACAGCCTGATCGTGCTCGTGCTGATGATCTACTTCCTGGCCTCGTTGCCGAGCATCAAGCACGCGGCGTACTCGCTGGCGCCGGCGTCCAAGCGGCCGCGGACCAGCGAGCTCGGCGACCGGATCATCCGCTCGACGGGTGCCTACGTCGCGGGTGCGTTCCTCGTCGCGGTGTGCGCCGGGATCAGCACCCTGATCTTCTGCTTCGTCGCCGGCCTCGGCGACTACGCGTTCGCGCTCGCCTTCGTGGTCGGGCTCTTCTCGCTGATCCCGGTCGTGGGTGCCGTCGTGTCGGGCGTGGTCATGACGCTGCTCGGGCTGACCGTCTCGCCGACGGTCGCGCTCGTCGCGCTGGTCTACTACCTCGCCTACCAGCAGTTCGAGTCCTACGTGATCTACCCGCGGATCATGAAGAAGTCGGTCGACCTGCCGGGCTCGGTGACGGTCGTCGCTGCTCTGGTGGGCGGCTCGCTGATGGGCGTGGTCGGCGCCCTGCTGGCGGTGCCGGTCGCCGCGGCGCTGCTGCTCCTGCACCGCGAGGTGCTCCTCAAGCGGCAGGACGGTCGCTGAGCTCGGGCTCGCTCGGCTCGGGCAGCGGCTCCACCACCAGCGGCGCCCGGCCCTCCCCCAGCTTGACCACGACGACCCCGGCGAGCACCAGAAGGCCGCCGGTGAGCTGGATCGAGCGGGGCAGCTCGCCCAGGAACAGCCACGCCCACGCCACCGCGGCAAGGACCTCGCCGAGCGCGACGAATGAGGCGAGCCGGCTCCCGAGCCGACGGCCGGCCGCGATGCCGGTGACGTAGGAGAAGGCTGCGGTGACCAGGCCCAGCGCCACGACGGGGACCCACCACGCGACGGTCCGCCCGTCGTACACCGCGTCGGCCGTGGACGCATGGAACGGCAGCACGCCGGAGACGCCCGCCACCAACAGCACGAGGCCGCCCACGAGCAGTCCTCCTGCGGCCAGCGTGATGCCGGGCAGGCCGTTGTCCTCATCGGCGGAGATCACGAAGTAGGTCGCGGCGCCGACCATCGCGCCCAGTGCCCACAGCACGCCGACGGCGCTCAGCTCGGCGCCGGAGATCACGTCGAGCACCAGCACCAGCCCAGCGGCGGCGATGCCCGCACCCAGGAGCGTCAGCGCCGAGGGACGGTGCCCGTGGCGCAGCCACAGCCACATCACGACGGCGACCGGCGCGGTGTACTCCAGCAGCAGGGCAACGCTCACCTGCATGTAGGTGACGGCGTAGAAGTAGCACAGCTGCGCACCCGCGACCGCGGCGATGCCGTAGACGGTGATCAGGCCCGCGTTGGTGCGCACCAGGTGCCACCGTCCTCGCAGAGCCATCGCGCCGGGGACGACCAGCACGGCTGCGGCGATCGCGATGCGCAGCGCCACCGTCGCACCGGCGCTCCAGCCCGTGTCGAGGAGCCCACGCGCCAGGACGCCCGACAGACCGAACGACGTCGCCGAGGCGATCGCCAGCGCCAGTCCGATCGACGTCCGCGAGCGTGCCGCGTCATGCGTCAAAGCCGTCACGGTCATGACACTAGGGCGGCGTCCTGTAATGTGTCAACATGCTCTTCACGGATGACACGGACGCCGCTCTCCAGGCGGCGGTCGCCCTCGTCAACTCCACCGACGAGCCCGGCGACCCGCTCGGCTCGGTCGCCGACCTGTCCGCCTTCCTGGCCTCGTGGCCCTACACCGGCCGCCTCGACGCGACGCAGGGCGAGCTCGACGCCGTACGCCGGCTCCGCCCGGCACTCAGGGCCCTGCTGCTCGCCGGGCGCGACGAGGCCGCCGAGATCGTCAACGGCATGCTGGCCACGGCGAAGGCCCTCCCCCAGCTCCAGCGGCACGACCACTGGGACTGGCACGTGCACGCCGTCGAGCCTGACCGTCCGCTCGAGGAGCGGGTCGTGGTCGAGACGGCGATGGCCATGATCGACGTGATCCGCGCCGACGAGATGTCGCGCCTCGACCGGTGCGCGGCCGACGACTGCGACGACGTCGTGCTCGACCTCTCGCGCAACCGTTCGCGCCGCTACTGCTCGACCACCTGCGGCAACCGCGAGGCCGTCGCGGCCTACCGTGCCCGGCAGAGGGCCTAGGCCTCCTCCGCGGATCCTGCAGGTCCTGCAGGCAGGAAGCGACGCAGCACCTCGAGGAAGATCGCGGGCTGCTCGGAGTGCACCCAGTGCCCGGCGCCCTTGATCAGCACCCGTCGGTTGCGCGGGAACCGGCGGTCCATCTCGGGTGAGTGCGCGTCGTCGATGTAGTCGGAGTCAGCACCGCCCACCCACAGCACGTGCCCGTCGTACGTCGCATCACCGAGCGCGTCGCCGGGCCAGCCGGTCAGGCCGTCCATCGACGCGCCGAGCAGGTCGAGGTTGACCTGCCAGTGCCAGCCGTCGTCCGTGCGGCGCAGGTTCTGCAGGAGGAAGCTGCGCACCACCGGGTTGGGCACGGCCGGTGCGAGCGCGTCGTCGGCCTGGTCGCGCCGCTCGAGCGTGGACAGGTCGAGCGCACGCATCGTCTCGACGTAGCCGACGAACTCGCGACCGCTCGGGTAGGCGACGGGGGCCACGTCGACGACGACGAGCCGCTCGACGAGCTCCGCGTGCCGCAGCGCCAGGCACATGGCGATCTTGCCGCCCATCGAGTGCCCCACCAGCGCGACCGGCCGGTCCGACCGGGCCCGGAGCTCCTCCGCGACGGCGTCCGCCATCTCGACGTAGTCGAATTGCACCGTCCACGACGAACGCCCGTGGTTGGGCATGTCGAGGAGCAGCACGCGGTGGTCCGGGCTGAGCGCCTTCGCGACCTGCGTCCAGTTCTTGCCCTGGCCGAAGAGGCCGTGGCAGAAGGCCACCGTCGACCCCGACTGCTCGTCACCGAGGACCGTCGTGTGCAGGCTCACGCCGACCATCCTCCACCAGGCGGATCAGGTGGCGACCACGGACCCGTCGTCGGTGACGTGGAGCAGGCCGTCGCTCGCGGCCAGAGCGAGCGCCCGGTCGAACCGGTGCTCCTCCCACCACGTCCCGCCGACGATCTCGCGCAGGTCGTCGGGCGCGAGCGGGCCGCGTGCTTCCAGGGCCCGGACGATCTGGCCCATCTCGTGCAGGACCTGACGGTCGCGGGGTCCCTCGGTGGAGGCCTTGGGGGGCGGCATCGGGCTCATGGCTCGACTCCTCTCGTGACGTGACGTGGGATGGTGCCTGGTCAGGCGTGAGCGGGCTGGTCCTCGGCGGTGAGCGGTGCCGCGATGTCCTCCAGCGACTGCCCCTCGGCCTTCACGCCGAGGAAGATCTCGATCACGCCGCCCGCGATCATCAACGCCGCGCCGAGGAAGTAGCCCGGCGCGATGTCGGTGATCGAGTCCGCACCGTCGATCAGCTTGCCGAACAGCAGCGGCCCGCTGATGCCACCGACCGCCGTGCCGATGGCGTAGAAGAACGCGATGCACAGCGCCCGCGTCTCCATGGGGAAGATCTCCGAGGCGGTGAGGTACGCCGCACTGGCCCCGGCTGAGGCGAAGAAGAAGATCACCGCACCGAAGAGCGTGAGCGTCACCGCGGTCAGGCTGCCCAGCATGGTGCCGGCGATCGCGAGCAGCACCCCGGACAGGATGTAGGTGCCCGCGATCATCTTCACCCGACCCAGGGTGTCGAACAGGCCGCTCAGCAGCAGCGCCCCCGCGAAGTTGCTCGCCGCGAAGATCGCCAGGAAGTACCCGGTCTGCTTCACGCCGAGGAACGTGGTGAGCGTGTCTCCGTAGGTGAAGAAGAACGCGTTGTAGAGGAACGCCTGGCCCACGAACAGCGCGAAGCAGAGCATTGCGCGGCGGGGATAGAGCGTGAAGACGGTCTTCGCGATGAGCGGCAGGCTGATCGTCTTGCGCTGACGGATGGTGATCGTCTCGTCGACGCCGTGGAGCGACTTCCCCGTCTCCTCCTCGACCGTGCGCTCGATGTCCTGGACGATGCGCTCGGCTTCCTCCTCGCGCTCGTGGATGAAGAGCCAGCGCGGGCTCTCCGGCACGTGGCGGCGTACGACCAGGATGCCGACCGCGAGGATCGCGCCGAGCCCGAAGGCGAGGCGCCAGCCCAAGCTCGGGTCGACGATGGTGGGGTCGAGCAGCGGGATGGTCAGCAGCGACCCGAGGGCGGCACCCACCCAGAACGAGCCGTTGATCGCGACGTCCACACGACCGCGGAACTTGGCCGGGATCAGCTCGTCGATCGCGGAGTTGATCGCGGCGTACTCACCGCCGATGCCGGCGCCGGTGAGGAACCGGCAGGCGAAGTACCACGCGGGGGTCATCGAGAAGGCCGTGAGCACGGTGGCGACCGCGTAGACGCCCAGCGTGACGAGGAAGAGCTTCTTCCGGCCGAACCGGTCGGTCAGCTGGCCGAAGAACAGCGCCCCGATGCAGGCACCCGCGACGTACATCGCCCCAGCCAGGCCGATGTCGGCGCTGGAGAGCCCGAGCCCCGTGTCCTCGGGCTTGAGCGCCTCCGACATCGAGCCGACGATGGTGACCTCGAGGCCATCGAGGATCCAGACGGTGCCGAGGCCGATGACGACCAGCCAGTGCCACCTCGCCCACGGCAATCGATCCATGCGTGCGGGGATGTCAGTGGTGATCGTTCCTGTTTCGACTCCGGCCATGCCTCGCGACGCTAGACCCGTCCGACAGGACCGAGCACACCCTTCCGGGCGAACGCCCCCGCAGGGGTGAACGTCAGAAGTCGAAGCCGTCGAACAGGTCGCCGATGCCGTCCCCGATGCCGCCGAACATGTCACCGAGGCCCTCACCGATCGCGCCGATGCCGTCGCCGAGACCGTCGAACCCGCCGCCGAAGAGCATGCCCATGAACATCCAGTCCATCGGTCCGAAGCTGCCGAAGTAGCCCTGGGCGTAGGGCTGATAGGCACGCCCGCCCTGCCAGTAGGGCACCCGCCGCGAGCCGACCATCACCTTGCGGATGTCGGGCTCGGCACCCGCGCGCACCCGCTCGACGTCGAGCGCACAGGCCGGCACGTCGCGCGACGCACCACCCGGCGGCGTCCATGGCACGTCTGCCACCGACATGCCGTGGCGGGGGTCGAAGAAGCAGGGGGGCCGACGCTGGGGAAGCGGCTGTCCGGCGACCCGCGCGCGTACGCACGCCATCGCGTAGCGGCCGTCCTCGAGGATCTCTGTCACGTGGCGTACGTCCTCGGGCCTGGTCAGGTTCGCGGCTGCGACCTTGGCGGACTCGTAGGAGTCGAGCGCACGCTGGTAGTCGGCGTTGGCGCCCGGGTCGAGGGCCTCGCCCGCGAGGTCGATGTCCAGGCCTTGGAGCTCGACGCCGAGGGCCGTGACGTCCTCCTCGGCGAGCCGCTTCACGGGCTCGACCTCGGCCTCGGCACGGGCCAGCTCACGCCTCTTGCCCGACGCGCCGGCCGCCACCGCGACCGCGGTCAGCCCGCCGAGGACGACCAGCACGAGCACGAGTTCCATGGCCTCAGCGTACGCAGCGGCGGCAAGGCGTCGGAGACGCCGCGAGTGGCTGCTGCAGCGGTGCTCGGACGCACGAACAGGTCGCGCACCGACCCCCGACGATGCGCGACCTGCTCGGAGAAGCGGCCGGTGGGCTACGAGACCATCCCCTGTGCGGTCCCGCCACCCTCACGGCGTGGGACAACCCTCCTCCCTACGGGCGGGGTTCGGCATCCGTAGTCCTACCTAACTCACCGGCGCGGAGCGATAGGTTCGTCCCGTGCTCTCTCCGTGCCTGGGTCGTGACGACCTCCGGCGTGCGCTGAGCCAGGCGCTGGACGAGTCGCGCTGGGTCACCGTCGTCGGACCACCCGGCAGCGGCAAGACGCTGATCGTGCGCCACGTCGCGGAGGGCGTGGAGACCTCGTGGGTGGACGCGCGCACCCTCCGCACCCTCGACGACCTCCTCGTCGCCGCCCTGGAGAGCCTGGAGTCCGAGACCGCCCCGGGCGACTCCCTGGTCGGCGCGCTCGGCCGCGCCATCGACGGCCGCGCGTGCCTGCTGGTGCTCGACGGCCTCGACCTCGACGCGACGGACGCCGGACCGATGCTGCAGACCGTCCTCGAGAGCACCACTGACGCGCGCGTCGTCGTGACCGCGCTGACCACCGCTGACCAGCCCCAGGAGTCCGTCGTCCGCGTCGGTCCGCTGCCGGTGCCGTCAGTCCGCGCGCCGCTCGAGGGCCCTGCCGTCGAGCTGTTCCTGCGCCGGATCCGGTCCGCGGGCGGCCAGCCGGTCGACCTCGACGCCCAGGACCACGAGGTACGCCGGCTGCTGGGCGCCACCGGCGGGCTGCCCCTCCTCATCGAGCAGGTCGCGGTGCAGTCGGCGCTGGTCGGGCTGCACAACGCGATGTCCACGGTGAGCCTGGACCAGGCCGTCGACTCCGCCCACGACCTCCTCGACGAGGACAGCGCCACCGCCCTGCGGCGGATCGGGCTGCTGGACTTCCCCGTCGGCCTCGCGGTGCTCGCCCGCGTGCTCGACCAGCCCGCGCCCCGTGCGGCCGAGATCGCCGGCAACCTCGTACGCCGCAGCCTGCTGGAGCTCGACTCCCGCGGACGCTTCGACATGCTCTCCCCCATCCGCGGCCGCGCTCGTGCGCTGGCGCAGCCCGACGACGTGGCAGCCGTCGGGTCCGGCCTGCTCGGCTGGGCCGACGACCACGCACCGGCGCACGACAACTACGGTGCCGCCGACGCCGAGTGGCTGAGCGACCTGCCGGCGATGCGCCACGCAGTGCTCACCGCGTGTGCGCGGCCGGAGACCCGCGACGAGGGCTACTCCGTGGCCAACCGCATCTTCTCCTCCCTCTACACCTCGATGCGCACCCGCGACGCGGTCGAGATCCTCGAGGGCGCCCTCGCGAGCGGCGACGGCCCGCCGGGCATCGGCGCCCAGGTGGCGCGACGTGCCGGGATCGCCGCCTCCGAGATGCGCGGGACCTACGAGGGCCTCTGGCTGCTCGACCGCGCCGACCAGCACGCCTCGTCCGCACCCCGACCCGAGGAACAGCTGGCGAAGACTGCCTCCATCCGCGCCGAGATGCACCTCGATGCGGGCGAGATGGAGCGCGCCGAGGCCGAGGCCCGGCGGGCCATCGAGCTCGACCCGGAGGGCTCGATCCGCCGCCAGGCCACCCGGACCCTTGCCGACGTCTACGCGTCCCAGGGCCGCTTCGCGGAGGCGACGCAGGCGGCAGGTGACGCGATGCCCGGCCGGATCAGCCGCGACGAGCGGTGGATCGACCTGTCCGCGCGTACGGTCCTCGCTCGGATCGCGCTCGAGCAGGGCCGCACGGCCGAGGCGATCGCCGGGACCCGCGCGGTCGTCATCGAGGCGCGCGAGCTCGCCGAGGACCGGGTCGGGCTGCTCGCCGAGACCCTCCTGCGGGGGCTCGACCCCACGTGGAAGCCCAGCGAGGTCGACCGGCAGAGCCTGCCGTGGGCCGTACGTCTCCCGGTGCTGGCCCAGGACGGCCGTGACCTCCTCGTGCGCGGCGACCTGCGCCAGGCGGCCGGCCTCGCCGCCGACGTGGTGGCGCTGGCCGACTCCGCGCGGCTCGGACGCGACGCCGTCGAGGCACGGCTGCTGCTCGGCCGTGCGCTCGTCGGCCTCGGCGACGTCGACCAGGCCACCACGACGTACCTCACCGCGCTCGAGCAGTGCCGCACGATGCGCCTGCCCCTGCGCGCTGCCGACGTGCTCGACGGACTGGCCGGCGTCGCCAGCGCACGCGAGCTGCCGGAGGCCCGCGCGCTGGCCGCGACGGCGTTCGCCCTGCGGACGCCGCGCATGGCCGTGCGGTGGGGCTACTCCGCCGACTACGACGTCGTCCCGGCGGGCAAGGCGCCCGCGGCGTGGATCGAGGGCGACGACCTGTCCGCCGCATCGGTCGCCCTCGTCACGGCGGTCTTCCACCGGCCGGCCTCCGCCCCGCCGTCCGTGCTCGACCAGCTGACCGCCGCCGAGCGCCTGGTCGCCGAGCGGGTGGCCCACGGCCTCACCAGCAGGGCGATCGCGGAGGAGCTGTTCGTCTCCCCGCGCACCGTCGACGCCCACCTGACCCACATCTACCGCAAGCTCGACATCAGCTCACGCGCCCGCCTCGCCGGCCTGGTGACCGAGCAGATCCACCTCCGGACCAACGCCTGAGGGTGCTGTCCTTCCCGCCAACTGACGAGTGGCTCCCGGGCCACTGTCGGTGGGTCCGGGCAGGATGGAGTCCATGAGCCGGACGATCCAGGTCACCTTCGATGCCCACGACCCCGAGGCGCTGTCGCGCTTCTGGGCAGCCGCGTTGGGCTACGTCAACCCGCCACCGCCGGGACGGGAGCTCGCCCCCGGTCAGGACCCCTTCGACCTGTGGCACGACTTCCTGCGCGACGCCGGGGTCCCCGAGTCGCAGTGGAACACTCGCTCGGCCGCGGAGGATCCCGACGGCGACGGGCCTCGGCTGTTCTTCCAGCAGGTGCCCGAGGCCAAGTCCGCGAAGAACAGGGTGCACCTCGACCTCCGGGCCGCGCCCGGGCTCCAGGGCGAGGAGCGGATGGCCGCGCTCGAGGCCGAGTGCGAGCGACTCGTCGACCTGGGTGCGACGCGGGTCGAGCGGCACGACCCCGAGCCGCCACTGACCTTGGGCCACCTCGTGATGACCGACCCCGAGGGCAACGAGTTCTGCCTCGACTGACGTCGCGGGTCAGCGCGAGCTGTAGTCCCGGAAGCCGCGCCCGGCCTTGCGGCCGAGGTAGCCGGCGGTCACCAGGTGCTCCAGCAGCGGAGCCGGCGAGAAGCCCGGCTCGCGGAACTCGAGGTAGAGCTCCTTCTGGATGGCCAGCGAGACGTCGTTGCCGACGACGTCGAGCAGCTCGAAGGGGCCCATCGGGAGCGCACAGCCCAGCTTCATCGCAAGGTCGATGTCGTCAGCCGTGGCGTAGTGCGCCTCCAGCATCTTCACCGCGTCGTTGAGGTAGGGGAAGAGCAGCGCGTTGACGATGAAGCCGGCCCGGTCACCGCAGCGCACCGCGACCTTGCCGACCTTCTCGCACAGCGCGAGCACGGTCTCGGTCACGTTCTCGTCGGTCGCGACGGTCGAGACCACCTCGACGAGCTTCATGATCGCCGCCGGGTTGAAGAAGTGCATGCCGATGACGTCCTGCGGACGCTTGGTGACCTTGGCCATCGAGATGATCGGGAGCGACGAGGTCGTGGTCGCGAGGATCGCGCCCGGCTTGCAGATCTCGTCGAGGTTCTCGAAGAGCGTGGTCTTGATCGCCAGGTCCTCGGCGATCGCCTCGACCACCAGGTCGACGTCGCGGAGGTCGTCGAGCGACGTGGTGCCGCGCACGCGGCCGAGCACCTCGACCTTCTCCTCCTCCGTGGCGCGGCCACGCTGGATCTGCTTGTCGAAGTTGCGGGTGATCGCTGCGATCACGCCGGCCACCTTGTCCTGGCCGCGACCGGTGAAGAGCACGTCGTAGCCGGCCTTGGCGAAGACCTCGACGATGCCGGAGGCCATCGTGCCGGTGCCCACGACCCCGACGCGCCGGATGTCGTGGTGCAGCTGCGGCTTGTCGTCGGCGCTCGGCGTCTGGGCGTCGTCCACGACGATCGGCGAGTCGGGTGCCTCGTAGGTGTAGAAGCCGCGCCCCGACTTGCGACCGAGCAGGCCCGCGGTGACGTACTGCTTGAGGATCGGGGCGGGAGCGTGCAGCCGGTCGCGCCCCTGCTTGTACATCGTGTCGAGGATCTCGTAGGCCGTGTCGAGGCCGATGAGGTCGAGGAGCGCCAGCGGGCCCATCGGGTAGCCGCAGCCGAAGCGCATGGCGGCGTCGATGTCCTCGCGTGAGGCGTACTTGCCCTCGTACATCGAGACCGCGTGGTTGAGGTAGCCGAAGAGCAGGGTGTTGGCGATGAAGCCCGCCTTGTCGCCGCAGACGACCGGGTTCTTGCCCAGGCCCTGCAGCACGCCCTGCACGTCCTCGAGGACGGCCGGCTCGGTGACGACGGTGCGGATGATCTCGACCAGGTTCTGCACGGGCGCCGGGTTGAAGAAGTGGACGCCGATGACCCGCCCCGGCTTGGAGTTGGCGGTGGAGATCTCGGTGACGCTCAGCGACGAGGTGTTGGTCGCGAGGACCGCGTCGTCGCGGACGATGCCGTCGAGCAGGCGGAAGATCGACTTCTTGACCTCGAGCGACTCGACGACGGCCTCGACGATGAGGTCCGCGACCGCCAGGGCCTGCATGTCGGTGGTGAGGGTGATCCGGCCGAGCAGCTCGTCCTGCTGCTCCACGGTCATCTTCTCGCGCTTCACCGCGCGTCCCGTCGAGTGCTCGAGGTGCTGGCGACCACGCTCGAGGCCACCATCGTTGAGCTCGACGCCGATCACGGTGTAGCCGTTGCGGGCGAAGACCTCGGCGATGCCCGCGCCCATGGTGCCGAGGCCGATGACGCCGACCGTGGTGAACTCGCGGGAAGTCTCGTCAGTCATGGACGCATGCTCCCACGAGCCCGCAGTGGCGCGGGTGTGGGAACCGTCACGTCTCCGGTCCGGGAGATCAGGGCGCGGGACGTACGACGACCACCTCGTCGCCGGGTCGGACCGGACCGGGGCGCACCACCTTGGCGCACAGCCCGCGGAGCCGCCGCGGCTTGCCCTCCGGGCCGTTGACGAAGGTCATCGCGTCCTTGCCGAAGCGGGCGATGAACTTGCCACAGCCGTTGTGCGGCTGCTCGGTCACCACGATCACCGCGCCGTCGGCCCCGCCGATGTGGAGCTCGCTCCAGGCCGGGAGGTTGGCGTGGGAGAGGTCGAGGTCGAGGAACAGCTGGTCGCCGGCCAGCACCTCGCGCTCCGGGTCCTGCGCCAGGAACTCCACGAGGGGGTGGCTCATGACGTTGAGCTGCATGTCGGGATGGGCGGTGCCGTCGGGCGTGTGCCGGCTGCCGCGCTCCGTCCACGAGTCTCCGACCAGGCCCTCGGCCACGTCGAGGTGACCGACCTCCAGCACCTCGCGTGCACCCATCGCCGGGCGGCGGACGACGGTCCGCAGGGTCCCGACGTCGCGCGGGGCGGCGTCGAGGACGGGCAGGAACGCCGCCAGGTCCTCGGCGCTGCGGTGCGGCTGCAGCGCACGTCGCATCCAGACCCGACGGCCGTGCCGGCCCAGTCCCAGGCGCTCCTCGTTCTTCGAGATGGCGAGCTGCGTCGCCGTACGCGGTTCGTCGTCGGCGACCTCGACGAATCCGCGGCGGGCGTAGAACGGGGCGTTCCACGGCAGGTCGGCGTACGTGGTCAGGGTCAGGGATCCGTGGCCCTTGAGGGTCGCGCGCTCCGCCGCCGCCTCGAGGAGCGCGGTGCCGACCCCGCGACGGGCGTGGTCGGGGTGCACGGAGATCTGGTCGAGGTGGGCGTGGGACTCGAGGTCGACCACGTGCGCGAAGCCGATCGCGGGGTCGCCCGCGACGACGATGAACCCGGCCTCGGCCGCCCGCTCCTTGCCGCTCGCGGCCGGCGACGCGAGCGGGTCGCCGGCTGAGGTCACCCCACACTGCCTCGAACATCTCCAGGCCCGAGTCCTCGATCCCGGCGATCAGGGGCAGGTCCCGCGCTCGCGCGGGGCGTACTGCGTGTTCGGTCACGGGCTCACTGTAGATTCGCCCGTCGTGAGGATCGTCGTGGCGCGCTGCCAGGTGGACTATGCCGGGCGGCTGACCGCCCACCTGCCGCTCGCGACGCGCGTGCTGATGCTCAAGTCGGACGGCTCGGTGCTGATCCACTCCGACGGCGGCTCCTACAAGCCGCTCAACTGGATGTCGCCGCCCTGCACGGTCCGCGAGGGCGTGGCCGAGGACGGCCGCCCGGAGTGGTTGGTGAGCGCCGGCCAAGTCCGACGACACCCTGCGGATCCTCATCGACGAGGTCCTGCACGACACCTCGCACGACCTCGGCATCGACCCCGGCCTGCAGAAGGACGGCGTCGAGAAGCACCTCCAGGAGCTGCTCGCCGAACACCCGGCGACGCTGGCCGACGGCCTGACGCTCGTGCGGCGTGAGTTCATGACCGCGATCGGGCCGGTCGACCTGATGTGCCGCGACGCCGAGGGCCTGTCGGTCGCGGTCGAGATCAAGCGCCGGGGCGAGATCGACGGCGTCGAACAGCTCACCCGCTACCTCGAGCTCCTCAACCGCGACCCGCTGCTCACCAGCAGGGGCCCGGTCCGCGGCATCTATGCCGCCCAGGAGATCAAGCCCCAGGCCCGCGTCCTCGCCACCGACCGCGGCATCGCCTGCGCGCTCGTCGACTACGACGCGCTGCGCGGGATGGACGACGGCGCCGAGCACCGCCTCTTCTACGGCCGCTCAGGCTCCTGGGTGGGACAGCCGCGTCGCGGGCGCCGCCTTGTCCGCCACTTCCTGGCGGCATACGACATGCGGGTGCGGCTTTCCTGGCGGCACACAGCATTCGTTTCGGCCGTTCAGATGTCGTACGCCGCCACCCACTTCGCGGCACCCGTCGTATGCCGCCACCCAGACGGAGACGACCGACCGTCTCGTCGATCGCCGCCGCGAGCCGGGTCCAGGTCAGCTCGACCACCTGGTCGTCCACGGGCTCACCCGGCTTCTGCCGAACGGCGGGCCTGCCCCTGCCGCATGACCTCGACGAGCAGGTTGGCGTAACCGCGGGCGTCGTCGATGGCGCGGTGGGTGTGGGGGACGTCGCCGAACCACGCCTTCGGCAGGTCGTGGACCGAGAAGGTGGCCCAGTCGCCGCCGGTGACCCCGCAGGCCAGGCTCTTGAGGCAGAGGCCGGGACCGTGGAAGAGCGGATCCTCGTCGTAGAGCGCCGGGCAGACGGAGTACGTCGTGAAGCGGCGCAGGTAGTGGTCGACGTACGGCCCGTCGAAGCCCAGCGGCGAGGCGACGAGCTCGCGGTCCGGACCCAGCCCCTGCACCCACGCCACGAAGTCGGCCATCACCTGCGGCACCGGCTGCGGGTCGGCCGTCGCCGCCGCGAGCACCTCCGGCGGCTGGGACTGCCACCACGACCAGGTCTCCGGATGGGGCTGGGCGCCGGGGAGCGGCTCGAGCACCGCCTCGAACTCCCCGACCTGAGCACCCGACGCGGTCACCGCGACCGATCCGAACGACAGCATGGAGTTCGCCCCCGGCGTGAAGCCGTCGACCTCGATGTCGGTCACCACGTAGATGCGTGTCATGTCGTTACCCTCACACGGTGACCGACCCGGCCCCCGAGCGCATCTTCCACATCGCCACCGCCGCCGACTGGGGACGGACGCTGGAGACCGGGACCTACACGACCTCGACCGTCGGGCGCACGCTCGACGAGGAGGGGTTCATCCACGCCAGCCGGCGTGACCAGGTGCAGGGCGTCTTCGATCGCTACTACCGCGGGCTGGGCGAACCGCTGGTGCTGCTCACCATCGATCCCGCCCGGCTGGAGTCCGAGCTCCGCGTCGACCCCGTCGGCGAGGACACCTACCCGCACGTCTACGGACCGATCAACCGCAGCGCGGTCGTCGACGCCGTCCCGCTCAACCGGCGTGGTGGCACCGAGACGCTGCTGTCGCTGTGGATCACGGGCATGGCCGTACGGATGGGCATCGCCCTCGCGGTGATGGTCGTGGTCGCCATCGTCGTCGCGCTCGTCCGCGCGGCGTGAGGCTCAGGCGGCCTGGGTCCCCGACTTCCTGGCGTCCTTCTTGCTCCTTGCCTTGACCTTGACCTTCACCAGCTGCCGCTTCTTCACCGTGTAGCCCGGCGGGAGGGTGCCCTCCTTGAGCATCCGGATGGGGCAGCGGTTGCACCGCGGGGTGTCGACGCAGCACTTCTTCTTGGGCAGCTTGGCGACCTTGCCGGCCTTGCCTGCCTTCTTCGAAGCGCTCTTGGAACCCACCCGCGCAGCGTACAACAAGACTTAGGCAAGGCTAACCTCGTCCCACTTCAGGGCAGCGGCGTGCCGGCCCAGCTCCGGGCGACCCAGGCGTCGTCGTCGGCCTCGAGGGCCACCACCCCGCAGTTCGGCATCGGCAGGTCGCGGGAGTGGCTGAGCGAGAGGTTGGTCGCCAGCGCTGACAGCGCCATGCTCATCACGCCGCCGTGGCTGATGACCAGCACCGACTCCCCGCGGTGGCCGTCGGCGACCTCGTCGAGGACGGCTTCGTAGCGCTCGACCACGTCGGCACCGCTCTCGCCTCCCGGGATCCGGGCAGCCAGGTCACCGTCGAGCCACGATGCGAAGGTCGCCGCGAAGGGATCAGGATCCCCCGTCGTCCCGGCCGCATCGCCCACGCCGAACTCCCGCAGGCCCTTGCGCACGATGACGTCGACGCCGAGTCGGGCCGCCACGATCTCGCCCGTCTGCACGGCTCGGGCCATGTCGCTGGTCCACACCCGGGCGATCCGCTCCCCGGCCATCGACTCGGCCAGCACGCGCGCCTGGTCGCGGCCGAGCGGCGTGAGCCAGCCCCCCGCGTCGCTCAGCAGCTCGCTCTCGTACGCGGCCTCGCCGTGCCGGGCCACGAACACCCGGGCGGCGCACTGGAGATCAGTCATGCACCAAGTCCACCACGTCGTCGGCACAGCCCCAGCTGACGGTGACCCCGCACCCGCCGTGTCCGTAGCAGTGGATCACGTCACCGTCGCGCTCCAGCCGCACGGACGGACGGCCCGGACGCAGCCCGACCTTGTGGCGCAGGATCCGCGCACCGGCCAGCCGCGGCTCGATCTCCGCGGCCCGGGCCAGGATCGACTCGGCGACCTCCGGCTCCGGCGTACGACTCCACTCGCCGTCGATCGCCGTGCCACCGAGCACGACGTCGCGGCTGCGCGGCACGACGTAGGACGGCGTCTCCGCGTCGATCCACCAGTGGTCGAGCCCGACCTGCTCGACGAGCACGACCTGGCCGCGGACGGGCGACACCGTGTGGTCGCCACCCAGCAGCCGCGCCCCGATGCCGCTCGCGTTGACGACCAGCGCGTCGGTGGTGGGCAGGGCCGACAGGTTCATCCTGGTGATCGACCCGCCCAGCTCCTCGACCCGCGCGGCGAGCCACCGGAGGTAGACCGGCATCTCGACGACCGGCGTGCGCATGGTCAGGCCTGAGCCGAAGCCGGGCGGGAGGCTGGTCTCGCGATCGGGGCCGGCTCCCGGCGGCAGCGCGTCGCGCCACCACACGTCGCCGCCGTCGCCCCGGAACAGCTCGGTGCCCGTGCGCATCACCACGCCCGAGGTGTCGTCGTCGCAGAGCTCGGCGAAGGCGTCGTACGCAGCGCGTGCCCAGCGCACGACGTGCTCCTGCGGCTGGGAGTACGGCGACCAGACGGCGGCGGCGACCGACGACGTGGTCTCCAGCGGCAGGTCGCGGGCCACCACGTCGACGCGGTGCCCGGCCTCGAGCAGCCGGACGGCACAGGACAGCCCGACCACTCCGGCCCCGACCACGATCACCCGTCGCATGACAGGTGAGTCTGCCAGCCCCCTCGGACAGGCACGGATCAGTGCAGGTCGTTGGCCGCGCGGATCACGTCGACGATGCCGCCCATGATCTCGGTGAGGCCGTAGTCCTTGGGCGTGTAGACGGCAGCGACCCCGAGGTCGCGCAGCTTGCGCGCATCGGAGTCGGGGATGATCCCGCCGACGATGACGGGGATGTCGGACAGCCCTGCCTCCCGCAGCCCGTCGAGCACGTCGGGCACGAGCTCCATGTGCGAGCCGGACAGGATCGAGAGGCCGATGCAGTGCACGTCCTCGGCGACGGCCGCGGCGACGATCTGCGCGGGCGTCAACCGGATGCCCTGGTAGATCACCTCGAAGCCGGCGTCACGGGCGCGTACGGCGACCTGCTCGGCACCGTTGGAGTGCCCGTCGAGACCGGGCTTGCCGACCAGCAGCCGCAACCGGCCGCCCAGCTCCTCACCGGTGGCCCGCACCCGCTCGCGCACCGCGCTGAGCTCGGCACCGGCCTCCGCGACAGCGGCACCGCCGACGCCGGTCGGTCCGCGGTACTCGCCGAAGACGTCGCGCAGGGTGGCCGCCCACTCCCCCGTCGTCGCGCCGGCGCGGGCCGCGACGAGGGTCGGCGCCATCAGGTTGTCGTCACCCTTCGCGGCCTCGGCCAGGGCGGTGAGCGCCCGCTCCACCTCCGCCTCGTCGCGCTCCGCCTTCCAGGCGGCCACCGAGTCGAGGGCGGTCTGCTCGGCCTCAGGGTCGGCGGCCATGATCGCGCCGTCGAGGTCCGCGGTCAGCGGGGACGGCTCGGTGGACTCGTACTTGTTGACGCCGACGATGATCTCCTCGCCCGACTCGATGCGCGCGCGACGCACGGCGTGCGAGGAGACCAGCTCGGACTTCATGTAGTCGACGGCAGCGATCGCGCCGCCCATCTCCTGCACGCGGTCGATCTCGGCCTTGGCGCCCGCGACCAGGTCGGCGACCTTGGCCGCGATGACGTGCGAGCCGTCGAAGATGTCGTCGTACTCCAGCAGGTCGGACTCGAAGGCCAGCACCTGCTGCAGCCGCAGCGACCACTGCTGGTCCCACGGCCGCGGCAGCCCGAGCGCCTCGTTCCACGCGGGCAGCTGCACGGCGCGGGCCCGGGCGTCCTTGGACAGCGTGACGCCGAGCATCTCCAGCACGATGCGCTGGACGTTGTTCTCCGGCTGCGCCTCGGTCAGACCGAGCGAGTTGACCTGTACGCCGTAGCGGAACCGGCGCATCTTCTCATCAAGCACGCCGTAGCGCTCGCGGGTGATCTCGTCCCACAGCTGCACGAAGGCCCGCATCTTGCAGGTCTCCTCGACGAAGCGGACGCCGGCGTTGACGAAGAACGAGATCCGGCCGACGACCTTCTCGAAGTCGTCCTCGGACACCTGTCCGGCGCCCTTCACCTCGTCGAGCACGGCGATCGCGGTGCTCAGCGCGTAGGCGAGCTCCTGCACGGGCGTCGCGCCGGCCTCCTGCAGGTGGTAGCTGCAGATGTTGATCGGGTTCCACTTCGGGATCTGGTGGACCGTGTAGGCGATCATGTCGGCGATCAGCCGCATGGACGCCTCGGGCGGGAACGCGTAGGTCCCGCGCGAGAGGTACTCCTTGATGATGTCGTTCTGGGTGGTGCCGGCCAGCTGGGCGGCGACCTCCTCCGGCGACAGGTCGGGGTTCTGCTCCTCCGCGACCACTTGATACATCGCGAGCATCCACATCGCGACGGCGTTGATCGTCATCGAGGTGTTCATCTCGGTGAGCGGGATGTCGGTGAAGAGCTTGCGCATCTCACCGAGGTGCGGGACCGGCACGCCGACCTTGCCGACCTCGCCGCGGCTGAGCGGGCTGTCCGGGTCGTAGCCGGTCTGCGTCGGCAGGTCGAACGCGACGCTGAGGCCGGTCTGCCCCTTGGCCAGGTTGGTCCGGTAGAGCGCGTTGGACGCCGCGGCCGTGGAGTGCCCGGCGTAGGTGCGCATCACCCAGGGCCGGTCCTTGGCGGGCCGGTCGGTGCCCAACCCGTCCGAAGTGGCGTCGGTATCGCTCATGGCGACAGGGTAGGGCGCGGGTTACCCGCCAGTCACCGCTCTCGCCGTGTGACAGATGCCTCAGCGCGAGGGCAGGTCAGGCGGTGGCCGCGACCCGCTCGACCTCGATGGCGTGGGCCAGCCGGGTCAGGTGCGTCATCCGGCGTACGGCCGGGCCGGGGTTGCGGATGCGTGAGGTGGTGGCCGGTCAGCCACGCGTGGCGGGTGGCGACGGCGAGCAGGCGCAGGGCGGTGGCGTCGATGGTCGTCACGTCGGCCATGTCGATGACGAGGTCGTCCTCGGTTCCGTCGAGGCGCTCGTAGATCGCCGCCCGCACCTCCCACGTGCTGCGCACGTCGAAGGCACCTTGCAGCACCAGCGTGGGTCCGTCCGAGATGATGTCCATCGGGTGCTCCTCCCGACGTCCCCCGACGCCGCGTCTGTGACCTGTGTCACTCCTATGACGCTGTTGTACCCGGTTCGGTTGCATCCATGCCGGATCTCGTCGGTGAGTCGGCGTCAGTAGGCTCCGCACCATGGTCAACCTGACGCGCATCTACACCCGCACCGGCGACGCCGGCCGCACCCGGCTCGGCGACATGAGCGAGACCTCGAAGACCGACCTGCGCCTCGAGGCGTACGCCTGCGTCGACGAGGGCAACGCGCACATCGGGGTCGCCCTGGCCCAGGGAGACCTCGCCGACGACGTCATCGCCGTCCTCACCCATGTGCAGAACGACCTCTTCGACGTCGGCGCCGACTTCTGCACGCCGATCGTCCCGGACCCGCAGTACCCGCCGCTCCGGATCGAGCAGGACTACGTCGACCGGCTCGAGGCCTGGTGCGACGACTACAACGAGGAGCTGCCCGCGCTGCGGTCGTTCATCCTCAACGGCGGCACGGTCGGTGCGGCCCACCTGCACGTCGCGCGCACCGTCGTGCGGCGGGCCGAGCGCGCGGCCTGGGCCGCGTGGGGCGAGCACGAGGAGACCATGAACCCGCTGGCCATCACCTACCTCAACCGGCTCTCGGACCTGCTCTTCATCCTCGCCCGCCACGCGAACCGCGAGAACGGCGACGTGCTCTGGGTCCCCGGCGGCGAACGGGGCTAGTCGGCGCCCGAGGTGCCGCCGCGCCAGGCAAGGTAGCCCGTCGCGAGGCCGATGAGGGTCATCCCGGCGACCCCCGTCGGGGCGAAGATGTGGCCGACGTGCACCAGCAGCGCTCCGGGCACCAGCGCGAGCCCCGGCACTCCCGCGACGCCCAGGCGGCGGAGCGCGTCCGCGGCGACGACGACCGCACAGGCGATCAGCGCCATCGACCCCACGTCGCCGATCCGGCCACCGATCGCGAACAGGAAGCGCACCTCGTCGGGGCGAGCGGCGCCCTCCCCCAGCCGCCACGTCACGTAGCCCGCCCCGATGCCGCTGATCACGTCGAGGGCCGAGTACGCCGTCGCGTAGACGTACGCCGTGAGCACCACCAGCCACGCGACCGGGTCACGCCGGCCGCGCACCAGTGCGACGAGGGCCAGACCGACGAGCGGGAAGACGAACAGGCCCGCCACGTGGAGCAGGGTCCAGCGCGGCGCAGTGGCATGGCTCAACGAGTGCGGGTGGAACAGCCCGGCCACGGCAAGCACGAGCGCCGGCAGCGCGAGGAGCAGGGCCCGGCGCGTCGAGGAGGACATGCGGCGACGGTAGCCGGTGGGTGAGCAAGTACGCCGAGCCCTGGGCAGCCACGCTCAGCGGCCTGAAGAGCTATCTGGAGGATGAGGACATGACCAGCGTCAAGACCGTCTCCTGGGAGCAGGGCACCGCTCCCGTCGCCGAGGGCACCGCCGTGTTCGAGGTCTACATCAAGACCACGCCCGAGCGCCTGTGGGAGGCCATCACCGATCCACAGCAGCGCGCGATCTACAGCTTCGGCGTGGGGGTGCAGAGCGACTGGACCGCCGGGTCCGACTACGTCGCCGGGGTGCCGGGCACGGTCGACATCTCGAAGGGGACCAACGTCGAGGTCGACCCGCCGCGCCTGCTCGTGCAGACCTTCGACGCGCTCTGGAGCGAGGAGGTCAAGGCGCAGGGCACCACCCGCGTCACCTGGCAGATCGTGCCGGTCGGCACCTCGTGCCGGCTGACCGTGATCCATGACGGGCTGCCCGCGCACGCCTCCCCCGAGCTCTACGGCGGCTGGCCGATGATCCTGTCGGGGCTCAAGACGCTGCTCGAGACCGGAGAGGCGCTCGACACACCCGGCTCGCTGCAGTACTCCTAGGTCGGCTGCCTGTCCCGCTGCTCGCGAGCCGCCGGGACGACGAGGGCCGCGGGCACCAGGAGGACGGCGACGACCAGGAGCGCATTGAGGGTGCCGACCTCGTCACCGATGAAGCCGAGGAACGGTGGGCCCAGGAGGAAGGCGGCGTAGCCGATGGTCGAGACGACACTGACCCGCGAGGCCGCGCGCAGCGGGTCGTCGGCCGCGGCACTCATCCCGACCGGGAAGCCGAGCGAGGCACCGACGCCCCACAACACGATGCCGACCACGACCAGGACGGCGTGGTCACCGAAGACGATCAGGAGCACACCCGCCGCGGCGAGCACCATCGTCCCCCACAGCACGACGACCCGGCCGAAGCGGTCGATCAGGCTGGTGCCCGCGAACCGGCCGGCAGTCATCGCCAGCACGAAGACCGCGAAGCCGGCGACACCCGTCGCGTGGGAGACGCCGTGGCCGTCGACGAGGGCGACGGCGAGCCAGTCGTTGGCGGTGCCCTCGGTCATCGCCAGGGCCAGCACCATCACGCCGATCAGGAGCGTGCGGGGCTCGAGCCACGCACGGGCGGCCGAGGTGCGGTGCTCCTCGTGGACCTCGGCGACGGGCAGGAACGCCGGGGACGTACGCCGCACGAGGAGGATCGCCACCACGACGACGCCCCCGAGGTGGACGAGGGCAGGCACGTCGAGCTCGATCAGGACCACGCCGAGCAGGGCCCCGACCACCGTGCCGCCGCTGAACCCGGCGTGGAAGCGGGGCATGATCGTGCGGCGCAGGCCGCGCTCGACCTCCGCGCCCTCCACGTTCATCGCCACGTCCCAGACCCCGATGCCCAGGCCGTAGACGAAGAGCCCGACGACAGTGACGGCCAGGTGGTGGCCGAGACCGAAGGCGGCAGTGAGCATCCCGACGGTCGCCGCGGTCGCGCCGAGGCGGACGATCCGTACGGTGCCGAGGGCGTTGATCGCGGCACCGGTCGTCGGCAGCGCGAGCACCGAGCCGAGCGCGATCGCGAGCAGCACCAGTCCGAGCTGTCCGTTGGTGAGGTCGAAGCTCGACCTCACCTCGGGGATCCGCGAGACCCAGCTCGCGAAGACCAGCCCGTTGAGGAAGAACGACAGGCCCACGGCATTGCGGGCGGCGATCAGGTCGGGCATCAGCGTCAGCGTCGGTTCCAGTCGGTGCCGGGTGGGCCGGACTCCAGCCAGGACTGGAAGCCGGTGAGCGAGGCCTCGCTCATCGCGATCTCGAGCGGTTCGCCGCCGTAGTGGCACGACGCGACGACGTGGCCGTCGTAGAGCGACATCTCCTCGGTGCCGGCCGGCGCGCGGCGTCCGGAGTACTCGAGGAGCTCGCGCGCCCAGACCCGCTTGGGGCGCGGAGAGAGCGAGAAGATCCGGAACCACTCCAACGACTGGCCCGAGTAGCGGCCGATGCCCAGGAGCCAGCCGCGGCCGGGATGCTCGGGACGGACCCGGTAGCTCAGCTCGAAGGTGCCACCGTGGCGGGCCAGGAAGCGCCGCCGGAAGATCAGCGAGATGCCGTAGAGCAGGGCAAGGAGAAGGACGAGCCCGACGACGTCGAGCGCCCATTGCCAAGCCGGCATCCACACTCCCAACGAGCCCCACGAACAGATGAGCGCACGAACCCGGAGGTTCGTGCGCTCACCTTATCGGTCGTCCGGAAGGAGACGTCAGGAAGCCCGCTCCGCGGCACGGATGCGTGCCTCGGCGCGACGTACGGCCTCGTGCGCCTCGTCGTCGTTCTCACCGGAGTCCTTGGCCCGCTCGAGGTCCTGACGCGCCTTTTCCAGGTCGATCTCGTGGGACATCTCGGCCCGCTCGGACAGGATCGAGACGCGGTTGTCGGCCACCGACAGGAAACCGGCGTCGACGGCCGCGATCCAGGTCTCGCCCTCCACGGTCTGCACGTCCACGACGCCCTCGATGATCGAGGACAGCAGCGGAGCGTGGTTGGGCAGGATCCCGACGTCACCCTCGGTCGTGCGGGCGATGACCATGGTGGCCTGGCCCGACCAGACGAGCCGGTCAGCAGCGACCAGCTCGACCTGGAGGACCTTGTCGGTCTGCTCTGCCATCAGAGGCTCTTCTGGATCTCGGCCCACTTCTGCTCGACGTCGTCCAGACCGCCGCACATGAAGAAGGCCTGCTCGGCCACGTGGTCGTACTCGCCGTCAGCGATCTTGTTGAACGCCTCGATGGTGTCGGCCACCGGGACGGTCGAACCCTCGATGCCGGTGAACTGCTTGGCGACGTAGGTGTTCTGCGACAGGAAGCGCTGGATGCGGCGGGCGCGCGACACGATCACGCGGTCCTCCTCGGAGAGCTCGTCGACACCGAGGATCGCGATGATGTCCTGGAGCTCCTTGTTGCGCTGCAGGATCTGCTTGACCCGCACCGCGCAGCGGTAGTGGTCGTCGCCGATGTACTGCGGGTCGAGGATGCGCGACGTCGACGTCAGCGGGTCCACGGCCGGGTAGATGCCGAGCGAGGCGATCTCGCGCGACAGCTCGGTCGTGGCGTCCAGGTGGGCGAACGTCGTGGCCGGGGCCGGGTCGGTGTAGTCGTCGGCAGGGACGTAGATCGCCTGGAGCGACGTGATCGAGTGACCACGCGTCGAGGTGATGCGCTCCTGCAGCTGACCCATCTCGTCGGCCAGGTTGGGCTGGTAGCCCACGGCGGACGGCATGCGGCCGAGCAGCGTGGAGACCTCGGAACCGGCCTGCGTGAAGCGGAAGATGTTGTCGATGAAGAGCAGCACGTCCTGCTTCTGCACGTCGCGGAAGTACTCCGCCATCGTCAGGGCGGACAGGGCGACCCGGAGGCGCGTGCCCGGCGGCTCGTCCATCTGGCCGAAGACGAGGGCGGTCTGGCCGAGGACCCCGGCCTCCTCCATCTCGACGATGAGGTCGTTGCCCTCACGGGTGCGCTCACCGACACCGGCGAACACCGACACACCACCGTGGTCCTTGGCGACGCGGGCGATCATCTCCTGGATGAGCACCGTCTTGCCGACACCGGCACCACCGAACAGGCCGATCTTGCCGCCCTGGACGTAGGGGGTGAGCAGGTCGATGACCTTGATGCCGGTCTCGAACATCTGGGTCTTCGACTCCAGCTGGTCGAACGCCGGCGCCTTGCGGTGGATGCCCCAGCGCTCGGCGGGCTCGAAGGTCTCGCCCTCCTCGAGGTTGAGCACGTCACCGGTGGTGTTGAACACCTTGCCGAGCGTCGCGTCGCCGACGGGGACCGTGATCGGGCCACCCGTGTCGGTGATCTGGCCGCCGCGGACCAGGCCGTCGGTCGGCTTCATCGAGATGGCACGGACCATGCCGTCACCGATGTGCTGGGCGACCTCGAGGATGATCGTCTTGGTCTCGCCGCTGAGCGTGAACTCGCACGTCAGGGCGTTGTAGATCGGCGGCATGGAGTCGGACGGGAACTCGATGTCCACGACCGGTCCGATGACGCGGGCGATGCGGCCCACACCGCCTGCAGAGGTGGTCTCCGCGGACTCGTTGATGGTGGCAGTCATTTCTCACTCACTCCCGGCTTTGGCGTCGGCGAGCGCGTTGACGCCACCGACAATCTCGCTGATTTCCTGGGTAATGCCAGCCTGGCGGGCCTGGTTGGCAATGCGCTTGTACTTCTTGATGAGCTCGTCGGCGTTGTCCGTTGCGGCCTTCATCGCCTTCTGGCGGGCGGCCAGCTCGGAGGCGGCCGCCTGCAGCAGGGCGAAGAAGATCCGGCTCTGGACGTAGCGCGGCAGCAACGAGTCGAGGACGTCGCTGGGCGACGGCTCGAACTCGTAGAGCGGCAGCAGGTCGCCCTCCTCGGGCGCTTCGGTGCCCTCCACGACCTCCAGCGGAAGGAGGCGTACGGCGGTCGGCTCCTGGAGGAGCATCGACCGGAAGCGCGTGTAGACCACGTGCACCTCATCGACCGCCGCGACGTCGTCGTCACCCTCCTCGGCGAGGAAGGTCGCGATCAGCGTGGCGCCGATCTCTGCCGCCACGTCGTAGGTCGGCTGGTCGGAGAAGCCTGTCCACGCCTGCACCACGCGGCGCTGGCGGAACTTGAAGTAGGCCTCGCCCTTGCGACCCGACGTGTAGAGGTCGACGTCCTTGCCCTCGCCCTTGAGCTTCTCGATGAGCCGCTCGGCCTCCTTGAGCACGCTCGAGGAGTAGGCCCCGGCCAGACCGCGGTCGGAGGTGACGATCAGGACCGCCGCCTTCTTGGGGTCCTCCGGCTCGACGGTGAGGGCGTGGTCGACGTTGGAGAACGTCGCCACGGCCGACACCGCACGGGTGAGCTCACGGGCGTACGGCGCTGCGGCCTGCGCCCGCTGCTGCGCCTTGATGATGCGGGACGCGGCGATGAGCTCCATGGCACGCGTGATCTTCTTCATCGACTCCGTCGACTTGATCCGCGCGCGGTACTCGCGTACCGAGAGAGCCATGCGTCAGCCCCGCTTCTGCTTGACGATCTGCTCCTGCTCGACGTCCTCGTCCTCGAGGGCGACGTGCTCTTCCTTGCCGGCCTTGATGCTCTGGCCGTCAGAGGTCTCGAACTGGTCGAGGAAGGAGTCGTAGGCCTGCGCGAGCTGGTCCTCGGTGGAGTCCTCGAACTTCGAGGTCTCCCGGATGCCCGCGAGGATGCCCTCGTGGCTGCGTCGGAGGTAGTCGAGGAACTCGTTCTCGAAGCGGAGCACGTCGTCGGTGGGCACCTTGTCCAGGCGACCCGACGTGCCGGTCCACAGCGAGACGGTCATCTCCTCGACCGGGTACGGCGAGTACTGCGGCTGCTTGAGCAGCGCCATCAGGCGCTGGCCGCGGTCGAGCTGCTGGCGCGAGGCCGCGTCGAGGTCGGAGGCGAACATGGCGAACGCCTCCATCGCGCGGAACTGCGCCAGGTCGACCTTGAGCGAGCCGGTGACGGTCTTCATGGCCTTCGTCATCGCCGAACCACCCACGCGCGAGACCGAGACACCCACGTCGATGGCGGGGCGCTGGTTGGCCGCGAAGAGGTCGGACTGCAGGAAGATCTGGCCGTCCGTGATCGAGATGACGTTGGTCGGGATGAACGCCGAGACGTCGTTGGCCTTGGTCTCGATGATCGGCAGACCCGTCATCGAGCCCTTGCCCATCTCGTCGGAGAGCTTCGCGCAACGCTCGAGCAGCCGGCTGTGCAGGTAGAACACGTCACCCGGGTAGGCCTCGCGGCCCGGCGGGCGGCGCAGCAGCAGCGACACCGCGCGGTAGGCCTCGGCCTGCTTGGTCAGGTCGTCGAACACGATGAGGACGTGCTTGCCGTCGTACATCCAGTGCTGGCCGATGGCCGAGCCGGTGTAGGGGGCGAGGTACTTGAAGCCGGCGGAGTCGGACGCGGGCGAGGCGACGATCGTCGTGTACTCGAGCGCGCCGGCCTCTTCCAGGGCGCCACGCACGGCGGCGATGGTCGAGCCCTTCTGACCGATGGCGACGTAGATGCAGCGAACCTGCTTGTCCGGGTCGCCGGACTCCCAGTTGGCCTTCTGGTTGATGATCGTGTCGATCGCGATCGTCGTCTTGCCCGTCGAGCGGTCACCGATGATCAGCTGGCGCTGGCCGCGGCCGATGGGGGTCAGGGCGTCGATCGCCTTGATGCCCGTGGCGAGCGGCTCGTGCACCGACTTGCGCACCATCACGCCGGGAGCCTGGAGCTCCAGCGCGCGACGGCCCTCGAGCGGGGTGATCTCGCCGAGACCGTCGATCGCGGTGCCGAGCGGGTCGACGACGCGGCCGAGGTAGCCGTCACCGACGGGGACCGAGAGGATCTCGCCCGTGCGACGCACGACCTGGCCCTCCTCGATCTTGTCGAAGTCACCCAGGACCACGACACCGACCTCGCGGGTGTCGAGGTTCAGCGCGATGCCGAGCGTGCCGTCCTCGAACTCGAGCAGCTCGTTGGCCATGACCGAGGGCAGGCCGCTGACGCGGGCGATGCCGTCGGCGGCCTCGGCCACCGTGCCGACCTCTTCCTTGGCCGTCGAGTCGGGCTTGTAGTCCGACACGAAGCGCTGAAGCGCGTCCCGGATCTCGTCCGGACGGATGGACAGCTCCGTCATTTCATTCACCTGTTCTCTGGTCTGCTCGAAAATTCTTGGATGTCGGGTGGGGCGTCAGCCGGCGAGCCTGCGGCCGGCGTCATCGAGGCGGCTGGACACCGTTCCGTCGATGACGTCGTCGCCGATCTCGACGCGGATGCCACCGAGGACCTCGGGGTCGACGATGACGTTGAGGTGCACGTCGCGGCCGTAGGTGCGCGCGAGCGCACCGGCCAGACGCTCACGATCCGCGTCGGCGAGGGGACGGGCGACGCGAACGGTCGCGACGCCTTCGCCGCGGACCTCTGCGGCGACCTTCTGGTAGGCGGACAGGGCGACCGCCACGGTGCGGTGGCTGCCGGACAGCGACTGCTGCACGAGCGCCACCGTGGCGGGGAGGACCTTGTCACCCAGGAGACCGGTGACGAGCGCGCCCTTGTCGGCGCGGCTGCGGGCCGGGTCGGAGAGCGCGTCGCGCAGCTCCGGGTTTCCCTGCACGAGCCGACCGACCGCGAAGACCTCGTCCTCGAGCCGGCTGGCGTCGCTGCCGGTGGAGCGCACCGTCGCGACCACGCCGAGCTGCTCGAGGGCGTCACTCAGGTCGCGACCCGAGGTCCAGCGCTGGGCAACTGCCGTGGCGACGACGTCGAGTGCCTCCGGGGAGACCTTGTCGCCGAGCACGCCGCGGAGCAGGTCGGACTTGGCCTCGCTGCGGAGCGACACGTCGGTGGCGACGCGGCGCAGGCCCGGCTCGGAGCGGAGCAGGTCCGCCGTACCGAACAGGTCCTGGCCCACCCGGCCCAGGTCGCCGGTGCCCGGAAGCACTGCGGCGGCCGCGGCGTAGGCGTCTGCGGACGCACCTCGCATCATCAGTTGACGCTCCCCGATGTGGCGTTGTCGGACGCCTCGAGGTCGGCCAGGAAGCGCTCGACGACGCGGCTCTGACGAGCCTCGTCCTCCAGGCTCTCGCCCACGATGCGACCGGCCAGACCGGTCGCGAGGGCGCCGACCTCGGCGCGGAGCGAGGTGACCGCCTGCTGGCGCTCGGCCTCGATCTGGGCCTTGCCGTGCTCGACGATGCGAGAGGACTCGGCCTGGGCCGTCTCCCGCATCTCGGTCACGATCGCGGCACCCTGCTCACGCGCTTCCTCACGGATGCGCGCCGCCTCGTGCCGGGCGTCGCCGAGCTGCTTCTCCAGCTCGGCCAGCTTGGCGTCGGCCTCGGCCTGCTTGGACTCGGCCGCGGCGATGCCGCCCTCGATCGCCTGGGTGCGCTCCGCAAAGGTCTGCTCGAAGCGAGGCGTGACGTACTTCCAGATGAGGAAGAGCAACAGGCCGAAGACGACG
Organism: uncultured Actinomycetota bacterium; assembly: GCA_963708875.1. Taxonomy (GTDB): domain Bacteria; phylum Actinomycetota; class Actinomycetes; order Propionibacteriales; family Nocardioidaceae; genus Nocardioides. Next base: position 292,910 of record CAVPUL010000001.1, on the reverse strand, counting down.
AGCGACAGCAGGAACTCGACCGGCACGAAGCCGAGCGGGTTCTCCGGCGCGTGGCCGCCCTCGGTGGGCTCACCATCCGCGAGGAAGATCAGATTCTGCATAAGGCAGTCCTAGGTCAGTGGAGGGCCAGCGTCAGTTCAGGACGAACGCGAGGGCGATACCGATGATCGCGAGCGCCTCGGCGAGGGCGAAGCCGAGGATGGCGATCGACTGCAGGCGGCCCTGGGCCTCCGGCTGACGCGCGACACCGGAGATGTAGGCCGCGAAGATCAGGCCGATACCGATACCGGGGCCGATGGCCGCCAGGCCGTAGCCGATCATGTTGAGCGAGCCGTTGAGAGTGCCGTCCACGGCAATTTCCTTTCGGTTGGTGCTACTTCAGGTAGGGGTGGTGCAGATCAGGGGTCGAGCAGGTCGAGCGGGTGGATCAGTGCTCGTCGGCGAGTGCACCAGAGATGTACATCGCGTTGAGCAGGGTGAAGACGTAGGCCTGGAGGAACTGCACCAGGAGCTCGAGGAACGAGATCGCGATGGCCATCACCCAGGCGAGGGGGCCGGCGACGTAGCCGATGCCGCCGTGCTGGATCAGGAACAGGCCGCCGGTCGAGAAGAGGATCAGCAGCAGGTGGCCGGCGAACATGTTGGCGAAGAGTCGGAGGGCCAGCGTGGCCGGGCGGACCAGGATGTTGGAGAAGAACTCCAGCGGCACCAGCAGCGGGTACATCATGGGGCTGACGCCCGACGGGACGCTCTGCAGCTTGAGGTAGCCGAGGAGGCCGTGCTTCTTGATGCCGACGCCGTTGTAGATGAGCCAGCTCAGACCGGCGAGCGCATAGGCCATCGAGGCGCGGGAGAACGTCGGGAACTGGACGAACGGCAAGGAGGCGAACGCGTTGTTGACGAGGATGAAGAAGAAGAGCGTCACCAGGTAGGGGACGAACCTGAGGAAGTCGTGGCTGCCGATGATGTCGCGGCCGATCGAGTTGCGCACCATGCCGTAGGCGGTCTCGCCGGCGAACTGCAGACGACCGGGCACGAGCGTGGCGCGGCGGGCGGCGGCGAAGAAGAACACGAACACGATGACGCCACCGAGCACCAGCTCGAGCATCGGCTTGGTGACCGCGAGGCCGCCGATGTGGAACAGCGCGACGTCGCTGAAGTCGAAGCTGTTGGGGCCCGGTGCGACGAATTCGTCGCCGGACTCAGCCATCGTGATGCCGAACATCGAGTCAGTCTCCTAGGCGCTTGTCGAGAGGGCGCTTGTCTTCGTGTGCGCTTGCCTTGTTGAACCGTGCGTACGTCATGTAGATCCCGAAACCGGCGCCGACCAGGATGCCGATCGCCACGAGGAAGGTCGTTCCCAGCCAACGGTCGAGCAGCCAGCCAGCCAGCCCGTAGAACGCCACACCCGAGACGACGTATCCGAATGCGTGCCAGGGGTCGCCCTTGGGAGAGTCGTCGGGTGGGGCCGTCGGGGGAAGCTGTCGAGCCATCGCGACCCGCACACTAGCAGCGGAATCGGTCATCGCTCACCCCCGGGGTGATCGAGCAGTCCCTCGGCGGAGGGGAGGTCGTAGGCCGGGATCCGCTGCCGCGTGGCGATCACCAGCTGACCCACCGCCCAGGTCAGGGCCACCACGATGACGGCGGCCGCGAACCAGCCGCGGGAGAGCTCGTCGGCGCCCAGCTGCGCGCCGTCGATGGCGGCCACCACGAGGGCGAGGACGATGAGCTGCAGGGCGTACGTCATCAGCGCGACGAGCAGCGAGGCGCTGGGCAGCAGGCGTGCGACGAACCCGACCGCGGCGATGCCCAGGGCGAAGACCGCGAGGGTGAGCACTCCCCCGGCACCCGCGCCGACGACGCCGGGACGGCCTTCGACGAGGGCCGCGACGACCACCATCGCGAGGACCGCGACCGCACCGAGGGCCAGCGCACCGAGGACCGGCGACACTCCCCGGCGGGGGCCTGTCTTCGACTCGGTCGTCATGGTGGCGGCCTGTCTCTCAGTGGTCTGGGTGACTGCTCGTGAAAACTATCACAAAGTCTCCGCAGGCCTCCACCCGGGCTCCTGTCAGCCTCCGTCAGGCTCCCGGAAGCCCACGGAGCGGCCGATCGGCGGGGTCGTCCATCGGCTCCAGCAGGGGGTCCTCCGACTCGTCGACCCGGCCCTCGACCGACGCGTTCTCGGGAAGCCCGGTGTCCCCCAGGCCGGTCTTGCGCGGGCGGTTCACCCGGGGCAGCACGAACGTCATCAGGATGGTCGCGGTCAGCATCGAGCCCAGGCTCCACCACACCCACGGCCCGCTCTTGAGGCTCACGATCACGGCACCAGCGGCGACGGTGGCGGCCCACATCCACATGATCAGCACCGCGCGCCGCTGCGAGTGCCCGATCTCCAGCAGGCGGTGGTGGAGGTGCTGCTTGTCGGCACTCATCGGGGACCGGCCGGCTCGGGTGCGGCGGACGATCGCGAGCAGCATGTCGACGACCGGGACCATCAGCAGCGAGATCGGCAGCAGCACCGGCAGCACGGTGACGTAGAGGCTGTTGCCCGCTGACGTCGGCATCCCGAAGAACTGGCCGGTCAGCGTCAGCGCGCTGGCGGAGAGCACGAGCCCGATCAGCATCGAACCGGAGTCACCCATGAAGAGCCTGGCCGGATGGAAGTTGTGCGGAAGGAAGCCGGCGCAGGCACCGGCGAGCGCGGCACTGAGCAGCGCGCCGGTCGTGGCCAGGGTGAGGTTGTTGGCGTCGGAGAGCTGGTAGCAGTAGAGGAAGAAGGCGACGGCACCGATCCCGACCACCCCGGCGGCGAGGCCGTCGAGCCCGTCGACGAAGTTGACGGCGTTCATCGTGCCGATCACGACGACGAAGGTCAGCACCGCGCCCTGGGCGTCGCCCAGCGAGAACTGGTTGCCGTCGGCGCCGGGGAAGAAGTAGAAGCGCACGCCCAGCGCGACCAGCAGGCCGGCCGCCAGGACCTGCCCCCCGAGCTTGGTGAGGGCGTCGAGCTCGAAGATGTCGTCGAGCACGCCGACGGCGCACACCAGGGCGCCGGCGAGGAGCACGACGCCTGCGTCACGGAAGACGAAGTCGTCGCTGCTCGAGAGGAAGGGCAGCTGCCGGGCGACGACGTACGCAGCCACGAGGCCACCGAGCATCGCCAGGCCGCCGAGGTAGGGGATCGGCTCGGCGTGCACGTCCCGGTCGCGGACGGCCGCGACGGCACCGGTGCGCAGCGCGATCTCGCGCGCCACGACGGTGAGCAGGTAGGTCACCGACACGGAGACCAGGAAGACGAGGAGGTACTCCCGCACCGTCAGGCCTCGTCCGTCAGCACGACGCCGTGCTCCTCGATCGCCGCGTTGAGCTGGTCGAGGGAGAGGGCGCCGAGCCTGAGGACGCGTCCCTCGGGGACGGTGGCGTCGATGATCGTCGAGGCCTCCCCGCCGGGTGAGGTGCCGCCGTCCACGATGACGGCGACGACGTCGCCGAGCATCTCCTCCGCCGCGTCGGCGTCGGTGGCGGCGGGGCGGCCGGTGAGGTTGGCGGAGGAGACGGCGAGCGGACCGGTGCGCTCGAGGACCGCCAGGGCGACCTCGTCGTCGGGCATCCGCACCGCGACGGTGCCGCGGGTCTCCCCCAGGTCCCACACGAGCGAGGCCTGCTGGTGGCACACCAGCGTCAGGGGTCCGGGCCAGAAGGTCTCGACCAGGGTGCGCGCCCACGGCGGGACGCCCTCGGCGAGCGCGTCGAGGGTGGTGGCGGCGGAGACCAGCACCGGCGGCGGCATGTCGCGCCCGCGGCCCTTGGCGTCCAGCAGCCGCTGCACGGCCTCCTGCGAGAACGCGTCAGCGGCGATCCCGTAGACGGTGTCGGTCGGGATCACCACGAGGTCACCGCGGCGCACGGCACCGGCGGCAGCGGTCACTGCCGCCTCCCGCTCCTCCTCCGTCGAGGTCTCGAGCCTGTCCACGCTGCTCATCGTGCCAGCCTCGCGGTCACGTAGCGCGCTCGACCCGCGAGGTCGCGGTGGTCGGCCACGTCGGCCCATCGCCCGGTGGCGGTGAAGACGCCGGGGGCGGACTCCCCCTGCACGTCGGCGTGCTCGGCCCCGACCACTCCCCCGGGACGCAGCAGCAGGGCGGCCCGGCGCTCGAGCAACCGGATCGCGTCGAGCCCGTCGTCCCCGGAGAACAGCGCGAGGTGCGGGTCGTGGTCGCGCGCCTCGGCGGCGACCGACTCCCACGCCTCCAGCGGGATGTAGGGCGGGTTGCAGACGACCACGTCGACGGTGCCCAGCAGGTCGTCGAAGGCGTTCGCCAGGTCACCCTGGCGCAGGTCGACGCCGGTGCCGGCGAGGTTGCGCTCGGCCCAGACGAGGGCGCCCTCGTCGAGCTCGACAGCGTGCACGTCGGCGTCCGGCACCTCGTCGGCGAGCGCCCTGGCGATCGCACCCGAGCCAGTGCAGAGATCGACCACCACGGGCGTACGACCGGCGACGAGGCGCGCCTCGTCGATGGCCCACCCGGCCAGCAGCTCGGTCTCGGGGCGTGGCACGAAGACTCCCGGTCCGACGGCCAGCTCGACGTGGCGGAACGCCGCGGATCCGGTGAGGTGCTGCAGGGGCTCACGGGCCGCGCGCCGCGCGACGAGCACGTCGTACTGCTCCTGCTCCCCCTCACCGAGGTCGTCGACGAGCGGCAGCCGGCCGAGCGGGACGTCGAGGACGTGTGCCAGGAGGAGGTCGGCGTCGCGCTCGGGCGAGGCGACACCCGCGTCGTGGAGTCGCGCGGCGGCCGCGCGTCGGACCGCGCTCGCCCGCACTCAGGACTCCAGGGCGGCGAGCCGGGCCGCCATGTCGGTCTCGATGCACGAGTCGAGCACCGGCTGGAGGTCGCCGTCGAGGACCTGGTCGAGGTTGTAGGCCTTGTAGCCGGTGCGGTGGTCGGAGATCCGGTTCTCCGGGAAGTTGTAGGTGCGGATCCGCTCCGAGCGGTCCACCGTGCGAACCTGCGAGCGGCGCGCCTGGCTGGCCTCGGCGTCGGCCGCGTCCTGGGCGACCTGCAGCAGCCGGGCGCGCAGGATCCGCATCGCCGACTCCTTGTTCTGCAGCTGGCTCTTCTCGTTCTGGCAGCTCGCCACGATGCCGGTCGGCACATGCGTGATCCGCACGGCCGAGTCGGTCGTGTTGACGCTCTGGCCACCGGGGCCGCTGGAGCGGAAGACGTCGATGCGGAGGTCGTTGTCGTCGATGGTGACGTCGACCTGCTCGGCCTCGGGCATCACCAGGACGCCGGCGGCGGAGGTGTGCACGCGGCCCTGCGACTCGGTGACCGGCACCCGCTGCACGCGGTGGACACCGCCCTCGAACTTGAGCTGGGCGTACGGCGTCTGACCGGGCTCGACGGTGCCCCGCGCCTTCACTGCGGCGGTGACCGACTTGAAGCCACCGAGGTCGGACTCGGTGGCGTCGAGGAGCTCCACGCTCCAGCCGCGCGCCTCGGCGTAGCGGGAGTACATCCGGAGCAGGTCACCGGCGAAGAGCGCCGACTCCTCGCCGCCCTCGCCGGACTTGATCTCGAGCAGCGCGTCCTTGCCGTCGGCGGCGTCGCGGGGCACGAGGAGCCGGCGCAACCGCTCCTCGGCGACCAGCCTGCGCGAGGCGAGCTCCTCGGCCTCCGCGGCGAACGCCGCGTCGTGCGGGGCCAGCTCGCGGGCCGCCTCGACGTCGTCGCCGAGCTGGAGCCAGTCCTGCCAGGTGGTCACGACCGCGGTCAGCTCGGCGTACCTCTGGTTGAGCTCCTTGGCGAGCCGCTGGTCCGCGTGGGTCTCGGGGAGCGCCAGGCGCCCCTCGAGCTCGGCGTGCTCCTCACGCATGCCCTCGACGGCCTCGAACACGGCTTGCTCCTCAACTCGGCACGGCAGGTGGACAGACGACAAGGCGCCGGCCACCCGCGGTGAGCGGGCGACCGGCGCCTGGATCGAGCTACTTGCTCTCGGCCTTCTCGGCCGGGGCCTTCTTGGCGTAGCGAGCCTCGAAGCGGGCGACGCGGCCGCCGGTGTCGAGGATCTTCTGCTTGCCGGTGTAGAACGGGTGGCACTGCGAGCAGACATCGGCGTGGATCGAGCCGGAGGTCGCGGTGCTGCGGGTGGTGAACGACGCGCCGCACGTGCAGGTGACAGCGGTCTCGACGTAGTCGGGGTGAGTGTCCTTCTTCATGGTGTCCTCTCGATTGCTCCGGGTCGTCCGCGTGGATCGCAAGTGACGTGAACCGGAACCGACGCACAAGTGTGCCATCGGTCTGAACAACGGCGCCAATCCAGCCATTCCCGCCTGGGATCCGCGCGTGATGCGGGTGCTCAGCGCAGCCCGATGACCTTGCCGACGGCTGCAGGGGTCTCGGCCGCTGCGAGCTGCTTGCGGAGGTCACCGACGACCGCTCCCTCGGCGGGGGCGAGGAGCTTCTCCTCGTTGCGGGTGCCCGATGCGGCCACGTCGACGGCGGGCACGATGCCCTTCGCGGCACGGTCGGCGCTGAGCACCAGCTCCAGGTTCGCGGTGCCCGCCAGCTCCTCGAGGAAGAACTCGTCCGTGGCCGATCCCGTGCCGACCGAGACGGTCGCCAGGATCGTCAACGAACCGGCGTCCTCGATCTTGCGGGCCGCACCGAAGAACTCCTTGGTCGGGTGCACCGCGGAGGCGTCGACCAGTCCACCGAGCACGCGGCCGTTGGCCGGAGCAGCGAGGTTGTAGGCACGTCCCAGGCGGGTCAGCGAGTCCAGCAGCACGACGACGTCGTGGCCGAGCTCGACGAGGCGCTTGGCGCGCTCGATGGCCAGCTCCGCGACCAGGGTGTGGTCGGCGGGCTGGCGGTCGAAGGTCGACGCGACGACCTCGCCCTTGACCGCGCGCTGGAAGTCGGTGACCTCCTCGGGACGGGTGTCGACCAGCACCACCATGACGTGGCACTCGGGGTTGTTGGTCGTCACCGACTGGGCGATCGACCGGAGCAGGGTCGTGGTGCCCGTACGCGGCGGGGTCAGGACGAGCCCGCGCTGGCCCTTGCCGATGGGAGCGGCGATGTCGACGACCTTGCCGATCACGTTGGTCTCGTCGGTGGCCAGGCGCAGGCGCTGGTGGGGGTGGACCGGGACGGAGTCGGCGAAGTCGGGGCGCTCCTTGGCACCCTCGGCCTCGGTGCCGTTGATGCTGTCGATGCGGACCATCGGGTTGAACTTCTCCCGACGCTCGCCCTCGCGCGGCTGGCGCACCTGTCCGACGACGGCGTCGCCGCGACGGAGGTGGTACTTCCGGACCATCGAGAGCGACAGGTAGACGTCCTCGGGTCCGGGGAGGTAGCCCGACGTCCGGACGAAGGCGCAGTTGTCGAGGACGTCGAGGATGCCGGCCGCCGGGACGAGGACGTCGTCCTCGAGGATCGTGGTGTCGGGCTCGTTGCGCGCGCCACCCGTCCGGACCGCGGTGCGGTCGCGACCGCGGCGGCGACGGTTGCGGCGGCTGCCGCCCTCGCCGTCCTCGTCGTCGTCCTGCTGGTCCTGGGCCTGCTGGCTCTGGGCCTGCTGGCTCTGGGCCTGCTGGCTCTGGGCCTGCTGCCTCTGGGGCTGCTGGCTCTGGGCCTGCTCCCTCTGGGGCTGCTGGCTCTGGGCCTGCTGGCTCTGGGCCTGCTGGTTCTGCTTGCCCTGACCCTGCTTCTGGCCCTGCTTCTGCTCGTTCTGCTTCTGGTCCTGCCTGTGGTCGCCCTTGGCCTGCTGGTCCTTCTGCTTGCCCTGGTCCTTCGGCTGGTCCCTCTGCTGGTCCCGCTGCTGGTCCTGCTGAGGGGCGTCCTGCTTCTGGTCCTGCTTCTCCGCCTGAGCCTCGGCCTGCTCGGCCTGGCGCTGCTTGCGGGTCCGCGTCCGGACGGTCGTCTGGGCGGCCGGCTCGTCGGTCCTCGCCTCAGCCTGCGGTGCCTCCACCTGGGGAGCCTCAGCCTGCGCGGCGACCGCCTGGGGAGCCTCGGCCCGGGGAGCCTCGGCCTTCGGGGCACCGGCCTTCGGGGCACCGGCTCCGGACTGGACGGCCTTGATGGCATCGACCAGCTGAGCCTTCTTCATCGATCCGGCACCGGCGACGCCGAGGCCGGCGGCCATCGACTTGAGGTCGGCGAGCAGCATCGAGTTGAGGCCACCTGACTTCGCTGCTGCCTTCTTCGCGGGCTTCTTCGCCGCGGGGGTCTCGGCAGGGGTCTCGGCGGTCTCGACAGAGGGAGTCTCGGTCACGTGGGTCCTTCGCACGTTGCGTCGCCTGCGACTCGGCCGATGAGGCTTCGCTGCGGCGGATGGTGGTCGCCCGGGCACGCGGTCAGATGGACCGGGTCGGGCGGGTACGCCGAACGGCGCGCCGTCAGGTTAGCAGCAGGGCCCCGTCGGACTCGATCGCCAGGTCGTGGCACGTCCACCCGTCCGGGCAGCGCCCGGTCAGTGCGGACGTGTCGGCCGAACCGAAGGCGAGCACGGTGGGACCTGCACCCGACACCACGGCGGGCACGCCGTCGGCACGCAGGCGGCGTACGAGGGCGAGCGTCTCGGGCATCGCGGGCTCGCGCTGCTCCTGGTGGAGCCAGTCGCGGGTGCCGGCGAGGAGGTGCTCGGGCTGACCCGTGAGCGCCGCCACGAGCAGGGCGGCGCGCCCGGAGTTGGCGGCCGCGTCGGCGTGGGGCACGGTCGCGGGCAGCAGTCCACGAGCGACCGTGGTCTCGACCCCCGTGGGCGGCACGAAGACGACCGCCGTGATCCGCGGGTCGACGCCGGCGCGCACGGCGTACCAGTGGTCGTCCTCGCGCCCGGAGATGACGAAGCCGCCGTAGAACGCGGGCGCGACGTTGTCGGGGTGGCCCTCCAGGTCGGCGGCGAGGTCGACGAGCGCCTCGTCCGACGCGAGCAGCTGGCCGCCGGCGACGAGCCCGCGGGCGAGCACCACCCCGGCGACGATCGCGGCCGACGACGACCCGAGGCCACGGGCGTGCGGGATCACGTTGCGGCAGGTCAGGCGCAGTCCCGGCGGCTGCTCCCCCATGAGCTCGAAGGCCGCCCGCATGGCGCGGACGACGAGGTGCGACTCGTCGCGCGGCACGGCGTCCGCTCCCGCGCCCTCGACCTCGACGACCAGGCCCTCGGGCAGCACCTCGGCCGCCAGCTCGTCGCGCAGGGAGAGCGCGAGCCCGAGCGAGTCGAACCCGGGTCCGAGGTTGGCCGCGGTGGCCGGGACGGTGACCCGCACGGGCCCGTCGACGAAGGTCGCCATGCTCAGACGAGACCGGCTGCGGCAGCGGCCGCCTCGACGTCGGCGTCCACGACGTTGTCGACGATGTCGGAGAAGGACTCCAGCGCGGTGGCGGTGTCCTTGAGGCCGTGGCCGGTGACCGTGATGACCACGGTCGACCCGGCATAGCTCTCCCCCGCGGCGAGCTCGGCGAGCAGGCCGGCGACGCCGGCGGCCGAGGCGGGCTCGACGAAGACGCCGTCACGCCGGGCCAGCTCGACCTGTGCGGCGAGGATCTGGTCGTCGGACACCGCGGCGAACCGGCCCTCGGACTCCTTGGCCGCCATCTCCGCGAGGTGCCAGGACGCCGGGTTGCCGACGCGGATCGCCGTCGCCTTGGTCTCCGGGTCCGGGAACGGCTCGCCGGTGACGAGCGGGGCGGCCCCCTCGGCCTGGAAGCCGCGCATGACCGGTCGCTTCGTCGCGCGACCGAGCTCGGCGTACTGCTGGTAGCCCAGCCAGTAGGCAGCGATGTTGCCCGCGTTGCCGACCGGGAGCAGGTGGTAGTCGGGTGCGTCGCCGAGGAAGTCCACGATCTCGAACGACGCGGTCTTCTGCCCCTGGAGTCGCACCGGGTTGACCGAGTTGACCAGTGCGACGGGGTAGTCGCGGGCCAGGCCGCGCGCGAGGTCGAGGCAGTGGTCGAAGTTGCCGCGGACCATGATGATCTGGGCGCCGTGCACGACGGCCTGGGCCATCTTCCCGGCGGCGATCTTGCCCTCGGGGATGAGCACCAGCGGCTTGAGCCCGGCCTTGGCGGCGTAGGCGGCCATCGACGCGGACGTGTTGCCGGTCGAGGCGCAGACCACGGCCTTGGCGCCCTCGTGCCTGGCCACCGAGATGGCCGCGGTCATGCCGCGGTCCTTGAACGAACCGGTCGGGTTGTTGGCCTCGACCTTGAGCCACACCTGGGCGCCGGTCTGGCCGGTCAGCCAGTCCGAGTGCACCAACGGGGTCCCGCCCTCGCGGAGCGTGACCGCCACGAGCCCCTCGGGGAGGTCGAGCAGGTCGCGGTACTCCTCGATGACGCCCCGCCACTGGCCGTTCGTCATTCGTCGCCGCCCTCGACGCGCATCACGGACGTGACCTCGCGGACGATGTCCATGCTCCGCAGCTGCTGGACGGTGGCGCTCAGCGCCGCGTCCGACGCCGAGTGCGAGACGACGACGAGCTGGGCGTCGGCGCCGCGACCTTCCTGCCGCACGGTCTGGATCGACACGTCGTGGTCGGCGAACGCGTTGGCGACCGCCGCGAGCACGCCCGCGCGGTCGTCGACGTCGATGGCGACGTGGTAGCGGGTGCGGGTCTCCCCCATCGGCTGCACGGCACGATCGGCGTACGCCGACTCGCCCGCGCCGCGGGTGCCGGCGAGGCGGTTGCGCGCGACGGTGACGAGGTCGCCGAGCACGGCGCTGGCCGTCGGCGCGCCACCGGCACCGGGGCCGTAGAACATCAGCTGGCCGGCGGCCTCGGACTCGACGAAGACCGCGTTGTAGGCGCCGCGGACACTGGCGAGCGGGTGGGAGCGCGGGATCATCGCGGGGTGCACGCGGGCGGCGACCTGGTCCTGACCGTCGGGCCCGGGCCGCAGCTCGCAGATCGCCAGCAGCTTGACCACCGAGCCCATGTCGCGCGCACTGGCGACGTCGGCGGCCGTGACCTCCGAGATGCCCTCTCGGTAGACGTCGGAGGCCGTCACCCGTGAGTGGAACGCCAGGCTCGCCAGGATCGCGGCCTTCGCGGCGGCGTCGAAGCCCTCGACGTCGGCGGTCGGGTCGGCCTCGGCGTAGCCGAGGTCCTGGGCCTCCTCGAGCGCCTCGGAGAAGCCGGCGCCGGAGGTGTCCATCTTGTCGAGGATGAAGTTGGTGGTGCCGTTGACGATGCCCAGCACCCGGGTGACCTTGTCACCTGCGAGCGACTCGCGCAGGGGGCGGACGATCGGGATGGCGCCGGCGACGGCGGCCTCGTAGTAGAGGTCGCGCTCGGCCTTGGCGGCCGCCTCGAAGAGGGTCGGGCCGTCCTCGGCGAGCAGTGCCTTGTTGGCCGTGACCACACTGGCGCCGCTCTCGAGCGCGGACAGGATCAGGGAGCGGGCCGGCTCGATGCCGCCGATCACCTCGACCACCACGTCGACGTCGTCGCGGGCGACCAGCCCGGCGACATCGGTCGTCAGGAGTCCCTCCGGGAGGTCCACCTCGCGCGGCGCGTCGAGACGGCGGACGCCGACCCCGACCAGCTCCACCGGGACGCCGACGCGCGCGGCCAGGTCGTCGCGCTGCTCGGTCAGCAGCCGCACCACCTGGGAGCCGACCGCACCGCAGCCGAGCACCGCCACCCGCAAGGTGCGCTTGTCATGCTCGTTCATGAGATCCCTACGTCGGTGGCCAACAGGTCGGCCTCAGTCTCTCGTCGCAGCACGGTGAAAGTCTTCCCGTCCCGAACTCCGATCACCGGAGGACGCAGCGCGTGGTTGTAGTTGGAGGCCATGGATCTGCAGTAGGCGCCGGTGCCGGGCACCGCGACGAGGTCGCCCGGACGTACGTCGCCGGGCAGGAACTCGTCCTTGACGACGATGTCGCCGGCCTCGCAGTGCTTGCCGACGACGCGGGCCAGCGCGGGCGGCGCCTCGGACGATCGGGACGCGAGGGTCGCGGAGTAGTCGGCGTCGTAGAGGGCGGTGCGGATGTTGTCGCTCATCCCACCGTCGACCGACACGTAGGAGCGTCGGGCGCCGCCGTCGAGGGCGACCTCCTTGACCGTGCCGACCTCGTAGACGGTGCACATCGAGGGCCCGACGATCGCGCGGCCCGGCTCGATCGACAGGCGCGGACGGCTGATGCCGAGCGCACGGCACTCGTGCTCGACGATCGCCGACATCCCCTGCGCGAGCGCCTCGGGCTCCGACGGGTCGTCCTGGGTGGTGTAGGCGATGCCGAAGCCGCCGCCGAGGTCCATCTCCGGCAGCTCGACGCCGAGCTCGGTGCGGATCCGGGCGTGCAGCGCCAGCACCCGGCGGGCCGCGACCTCGAAGCCGGAGGTGTCGAAGATCTGGCTGCCGATGTGCGAGTGGAGGCCGAGCAGGCGCAGGCCGGACGCGGCGAGCACGTGGCGGACGGCCTCGATCGCGTCGCCGCCGGCGATGGAGAAGCCGAACTTCTGGTCCTCGTGGGCGGTGGCGATGTATTCGTGGGTGTGCGCCTCGACGCCGGCGGTGACCCGTACGAGCACGCCGGTCGTCCGGCCCAGCTCGGAGGTCACGGCGGCCAGCCGCTCGATCTCGGCGAACGAGTCGACGATGACCCGCCCGACGCCCAGCTCGACGGCCCGCTCGAGCTCGGCCAGCGTCTTGTTGTTGCCGTGGAAGCCGACCCGCTCCATCGGGAAGCCGGCTCGCTCCGCGACGGCCAGCTCGCCACCGGAGCAGACGTCCAGCGAGAGCCCGTCCTCGGCGAGCCAGCGGGCGACCGTCGTGCAGAGGAAGGCCTTGCCCGCGTAGTAGACGTCGAAAGGTCCATATTCTTGGCGAGCGAACGCGTCGCGGAACGCCCGCGCCCGGGCGCGGAAGTCGTCCTCGTCGAGCACGTAGGCCGGGGAGCCGTGCTCGCGCACCAGCTCGGGCAGCGGCACTCCCCCGACGGCCAGCACCCCGTCGGTCTTCGTGGCCGTACGCGACCACAGGTGCTCGACGAGCGCGTTGGGGTCGGCCGGCTCACGCAGCCAGTGGGGTCCGCCCGGCCGGTTCGAGCGCAGGGCGCCGTCGGCGTGCGCCCAGCCCGAGGGGTGCGCCGTGGGCACGCCCGATCACATCCTCTCGGGAGCCGAGACGCCCAGGAGGAAGAGTCCGTTGGCCAGCACCACGCGGGTGGCGTCGACCAGCATCAGCCGGGCCCGGTGGAGGTCGCCCGTCTCCTCGTCGCCGCGCGGGAGCACCCGGCAGGCGTCGTAGAAGCGGTGGTAGGTGCCGGCGAGCTCCTCGAGGTAGCGCGCGACGCGGTGCGGCTCACGGAGCTCGGCGGAGGCCTTGACGACCCGCGGGAACTCGGCGAGGGCGCGCAGCAGCTCGCCCTCCTTCTCGTGCGTGAGCAGCTCGGGGTGCGACTCGGCGACGACGCCCAGGTCGGCCGCGTTGCGCATCAGGCTCGCGACCCGCGCGTGGGCGTACTGCACGGTGAAGACCGGGTTGTCGTTGGTGGACCGCGCCCACAGGTCGAGGTCGATGTCGATGGGGCTGTCGCTGTGGTAGCGGGCGAGGGCGTAGCGGCTGGCGTCGACACCGATCGCGTCCACGAGGTCGTCGATCGAGATGACCGTGCCGTTGCGCTTCGACATCCGCATCGGCTCGCCGTCCCTGAGCAGGTTGACCATCTGCCCGATGAGGATCTCGAGGTTCTTGCCCGGCACGTCGCCGAAGGCGCTGCACATCGCGTTCATCCGGCCGACGTAGCCGTGGTGGTCCGCGCCGAGCATGATGAAGCAGCGGTCGAAGCCCCGCTCACGCTTGTCGAGGTAGTAGCCGAGGTCGCCGGAGATGTAGGCCGGGGTGCCGTTGGACCGGATGATCACGCGGTCCTTGTCGTCGCCGTACTGCTCGGTGCGCAGCCACAGCGCACCGTCGGCCTCGTAGGTGTTGCCCATCGCGGTGAGCCGCTCGATGGCGCGCTCGACGGCGCCGGAGTCGTGCAGCGACTTCTCGTGGAAGTAGACGTCGAAGTCGACGCCGAAGTCGTGGAGCTTGGCCTTGATCTCGGTGAACATCATGTCCACGCCGACCTCGCGGAAGACCTCCTGCGCGGCGTCGTCGTCGAGGTCCTTGACGTCGGGGCGCTGCTCGATGATCGCCGCGGCGATGTCGTGGATGTACTGACCGCCGTAGCCGTCCTCGGGCGCGGGGCGCCCCTGGGCGCTCGCGAGCAGCGAGGAGCTGTAGCGGTCGATCTGCGCACCGTGGTCGTTGAAGTAGTACTCGCGGGTGACGTCGGCGCCGGTCTTCTCGAAGATCCGGCCGAGCGCGTCGCCGACGGCGGCCCACCGCACGCCGCCGAGGTGCAGCGGACCAGTGGGGTTGGCCGAGACGAACTCGAGGTTGATCTTCTCGCCGGCGAACGCGTCGGAGGAGCCGTACGTCGCGCCCGCCGCGACGATGTCGGCCGCGACCTGGCCCTGGGCGCCGGCCTCGACGCTCACGTTGAGGAAGCCGGGCCCGGCGACCTCGACGTCACTGATGCCGTCGGAGGCGCGCAGGCGCTCGGCCACGAGGTCGGCGAAGGCGCGCGGGTTGGTCCCGGCCTTCTTGGAGAGCTGGAGCGCGACGTTGGTCGCGTAGTCGCCGTGACCCTTCTGCCGGGGTCGCTCCACCGTGACCTGGGTCGGCACGCCGTCGGGCAGCGTGATCGCACCGTCGGCCACGAGGGCCGCCAGCACGTCGACGATGGTCTCGGAGAGCTGGTCTGGATTCACCCGCCAAGCCTATCGGCGCTTCCCGCGCGGGGCCGAACCGGTTTCACGCCACGCCTCCGGAGTGCCACTAGGGTTCTGCGCTGTGACGACGCATCCCACCTACGACCAGCTCATCGACCTGCCTGCCTACGTCGAGCAACCCGTGCCGATGCCGTTCGAGGACATCAACGGCCACCTCAACGTCCGCCACTACATCGGCATCGCCAGCGAGGGCCTCGACGAGTCGCTCGTCGAGGTCGGCATCCCGACGATGTGGCCCCTGACGCACGGACAGGCCTGCTTCACCGCAGAGCACCACGTCACCTACCTCAACGAGCTGCGCACCGGTGACGAGATGTCGGCCCGCGTACGGCTGCTCGGCCGCTCCGAGCGCGCCGGGCACGCGCTCGTCTACCTGCTCGACCACACCCACCAGCAGGTGGCGTGCGTGGTCGAGGAGATCTTCCTGCACATCGACCTCGAGAGCCGGCGTACGGCGCCGTGGCCGGCGGAGATCGCGGCCGCCATGGACGCCCGGGTGGCCGAGCACGAGGCGCTCGGCTTCGAGTCCCCGACGTCCGGCTCGCTCGCGCTGCGCTGACGCCGAGAGGTCCGGACCAGGCGGTTTCCGGACTCGGTCGGGCGACCGGTAGTCTTCAGCGCGCACCGGCCACGGCCGGTGCCGGCCTCCGTAGCTCAGGGGATAGAGCACTGGTTTCCGGTACCAGGTGCCGCAGGTTCGAATCCTGCCGGAGGCGCTTCGCGCCACACGAGCGGCAGCACCCGTCGGGTGCTGCCGCTCGTTGCGTGTGCGGGGTACGGGCTGCGTCAGCAGTGGCGCAGGGACGCGTCGGGGCGCGCCTCGCGACCGATCCGTCGCGCCTGGGCGACGTCGGGGAACACGACGCTCGCGGCGCCGACGAAGCCGATGCTGCCCTGGACCACGCAGGTGGTGATCTTGCGGGGGTCGACCTGGGCGACGGCCTGCGCGAGCTCGAACAGCTCGGCGGGCGAGGCGTTGGTGGCCATGTGCTCCATCACGGTCATCACGCCGCGCTCGATGAAGCCCGGCTTCGAGGCCTGCGAGCGGATGCGGGCGTGGATGCCACGCAGGGTGCGCTGCTGGTTGGCCGAGCGGTCGAAGTCGCCGCCGGCGAGCCCCTTGCGGATCCGGGAGAACGCCATCGCGTTGTAGCCGTCGAGGTGGATCCGGCCCTGCTTGAAGCCCTCCTTCTTGAGGTAGGGGTCGTAGAACCGCCGCGGGTTGGTCACCGTGATGCCGCCGATGTCGTTGACCATGTCCTCGAAGAACGGGAAGCGCGTGACCATCACGTAGTCGGGCTCGATGCCCGTCAGGTTGCGCATCGCGCCGGCCATGCCCTGCGGGCCGGCGAAGTAGAGCGCGGAGTTGATCTTCTCGCGGCCGTGGCCGGGGATGCTGACCCACGAGTCGCGGGGTACGCCGATCGCGGTCGCCGAGCCGGTGCGGGTGTTGATGCCCACGAGCTGCAGCGCGTCGCCGCGCGATCGGGTCATCTGCTCGCCGGGACGGGCGTCCGAGCCGACAGCGAGGATCCACACGACGTCGTCGCCGCCGACGACGACGCCCTGGGCGTGCCGGATCTTGACGAGGCTGAGGTCGGTCGGGTGCACCGACGACTGGGGCACGACGACGGCGGTGAGCACCAGCACGGCGGCCAGGGCGGTCGTCCTCGTGGCGCGACGGGCGCGGGCCGCCCAGGTGGCCTGACTGCTCATCTCGACGTTCATCTTCACTTCGATCCCTTCGCGACGTCGTAGCCGAACACCCGCCACGCACCTCGCTCGTGCGTGAGGAACAGTCGTCCACGGACGGTGGTCGTGCCGGCCTTGTCGCCGGCGCTCTCGAACCGCAGGACGAAGTGCGCGGTGACGGTGCGGGCCTGCTTGCCGGTGGCGAGGATGTCGAGCGAGACCGACTTGTGCTTGGCCGTCACCGAGTCGACGTGACGCCCGCGGGTCTGGTTGGTCAGGAGCGCCTTGTCATCCCGCGCCCGCTTCTCGGCACCGTCGGTGAACCCCGGGAACGCGGACGGGAAGCTGCTGCGCGGGTAGACGCCGCCGAGGAACGCGGCATCCCACCAACGGTCCACGACCTTGCCCACCTGCACGCGGACGACCTTGCGGCGCTTGTCGGGCAGCCGGCCGTAGACCCGGTGGATCTTCGTGGTGATCGGCAGCGGGTGCGAGGCGAGGCTCGCCTGCGCGTCGTTGCGGCTGAGCCGCTCCGGCGAGGCGGACGGGTCGGAGGCCGACGTACAGGCGGTCGCGGACAGCGGGACGAGCAGGACGAGCACGAGTCCGGCGCAGCGGCGGGCCCACGAGGTGGCTCCCGACGGGTGGCTTGGCATGACGACTCCAGGCAGGTGAGGCACGGGCAGAAAGCGGTGGGGCGGGGGCTGATCGGCGTCAAAGACGACAATGACTAGTGGTGTGGTCGACACCATGCCTCAACAGACGGGCCCGCCCCTGCATTTGCGTGCGTGTGCGACTAGCCTTGTGAGCGAGTTGACCAACCCTCGCGCGAAGAGATCTGGAAGAGGCGAAAGAAGCGTGGCGCAGTCCCCGAACGGGCAGTCCGGCAACCAGTCCTCGGTTGCTCCGTCATCTGACCTGGGAGCCAACGAGTGGCTCGTGGACGAGATGAAGGAGCAGTACGACAAGGATCCCGCGAGCGTGGGTCCGGAGTGGGCGACGTACTTCGGCAACGGGAAGACCGCGCCACCGGCGAAGGCCGCTGCGCCGGCCCCGCAGTCCACGACCCAGGGCACGGCACGACCCAGGTGGCCACCCCGGCTCCCGCGAAGGCCCCCGCCAAGGCTCCGGAGAAGGCCGCCGCACCCGCCGCGCAGGCGTCGGAGAAGCCCGCTGCCAAGCCGGCCGAGCAGGCCGCTCAGAAGTCGCCCGCGAAGTCCACCCCGCGTCCCGCGGCGGCCGCTGACGAGCCCGCCAAGGGCACCAGCACCCCGGTCGCGAAGGACCCCTCGCCCGCCAGCCCGGCGCAGTCGAGCGACGCCCCGACCTACACCGTCCTGCGGGGTGCGCCGGCGCGCACCGCGGCCAACATGGACGCCTCGCTGACGGTGCCGACCGCCACGTCGGTGCGCTCGGTCCCGGTGAAGCTGCTGTGGGACAACCGCACCGTCATCAACAACCACCTCGCCCGCGCCCGCGGCGGCAAGGTGTCGTTCACCCACCTGATCGGCTACGCCCTGGTCAAGGCGCTGCGCTCGATGCCGGAGATGAACGTCGGGTTCGAGGTCGTCGACGGCAAGCCCAACCTGATCACCCCGGCGCACATCAACCTCGGCCTCGCCATCGACATGAAGAAGCCCGACGGCACCCGTCAGCTGCTCGTGCCGAGCATCAAGGGCGCCGAGGCGATGGACTTCGCCGCCTTCTGGACGGCCTACGAGGACGTGGTCCGCAAGGCCCGCGACAACAAGCTCGCCGTGACCGACTTCCAGGGCACCACGATCTCGCTGACCAACCCCGGCGGCATCGGCACCGTCCACTCGGTGCCGCGCCTGATGTCGGGCCAGGGCGCGATCATCGGCGTCGGCGCGATGGAGTACCCGCCGGAGTGGCAGGGCGCCTCCGACGAGGCCATCAACCGCAACGCCATCAGCAAGGCGATGACGCTGACCTCGACCTATGACCACCGGGTCATCCAGGGCGCGCAGTCGGGCGAGTTCCTCAAGCGCGTGCACGGCCTGCTGCTCGGCGAGAACGGGTTCTACGACGAGATCTTCCGCTCGCTGCGGATCCCCTACGAGCCGATCCGCTGGTCGCGCGACGTCGTCGCCAGCCACGACGACGACATCGTCAAGCAGGCGCGCATCCTCGAGCTGATCCACGCCTACCGGGTCCGCGGCCACCTGATGGCCGACACCGACCCGCTCGAGTACCGCCAGCGCAGCCACCCCGACCTCGAGGTGGAGTCGCACGGCCTGACCCTGTGGGACCTCGACCGCGAGTTCGCGACCGGCTCGTTCGGTGGCGAGGGCCGCCGGTTCATGAAGCTGCGCAACATCCTCGGCATCCTGCGCGACTCCTACTGCCGCACCACCGGCATCGAGTACATGCACATCATGGATCCCGAGCAGCGCAAGTGGATCCAGGAGCGGGTCGAGCAGCCGCACGTGAAGCCGCCCCGCGAGGAGCAGCTCCGCATCCTGCTCAAGCTCAACCAGGCCGAGGCGTTCGAGACGTTCCTCCAGACGAAGTTCGTCGGGCAGAAGCGCTTCAGCCTCGAGGGCGGCGAGACCACCATCCCGCTGGTCGACGAGATCTGCGAGGCGGCCGCCGAGACCGGCCTCGAGGAGGTCGCCATCGGCATGGCCCACCGCGGCCGGCTCAACATGCTGGCCAACATCGTCGGCAAGAAGTACAGCCAGATCTTCCGCGAGTTCGAGGGCAACATCGACCCGCGTACGGTCCAGGGCTCCGGCGACGTGAAGTACCACCTCGGCGCCGAGGGCGAGTTCATCGCCGGGTCGGGCGACAAGATCAAGGTGTCCGTGGCGGCCAACCCCTCGCACCTCGAGGCGGTCAACCCGGTGCTCGAGGGCATCGCGCGGGCCAAGCAGGACATCCTCAACCGCGGCGCCGACTACCCCGTGCTGCCGCTGCTGGTGCACGGCGACGCGGCCTTCGCCGGCCAGGGCGTGGTGGCCGAGACGCTCAACCTGTCGCAGCTGCGCGGCTACCGCACCGGCGGCACCGTGCACGTGGTGATCAACAACCAGGTCGGGTTCACCACCTCCCCCGGCTCGTCGCGCTCCTCGCTCTACGCCACCGACGTGGCGCGGATGGTGCAGGCGCCGATCTTCCACGTCAACGGCGACGACCCCGAGGCCTGCATCCGCGTGGCCCGGCTCGCGTTCGACTACCGCCAGGCGTTCAACAAGGACGTCGTCATCGACCTCGTCTGCTACCGCCGTCGCGGTCACAACGAGGGCGACGACCCGTCCTACACCCAGCCGCTGATGTATGACCTGATCGAGCAGAAGCGCTCCGTGCGCAAGCTCTACACCGAGTCCCTCATCGGTCGTGGCGACATCACGATCGAGGAGGCCGAGCAGGTCCTCCGCGACTACCAGCAGCAGCTGGAGCGGGTCTTCACCGAGGTCCGCGAGGCCAGCTCCGAGGCGCCGGCGGAGTGGACGACCGTCCCGGACTACCCGGACAAGCCGGTCGGCGACTTCTCGACGGCCGTCACGCCGGAGGTCCTCAAGCGGATCGCCGACAGCTACGTCACCCCGCCCGACAACTTCACCGTCCACCCCAAGGTGATGCCGCAGCTGCAGCGCCGCTCGGCGGCGATCACCGAGGGCCCCATCGACTGGGGCACCGGCGAGATCCTCGCCTTCGGCTCCCTGCTGATGGACGGTCGCCCGGTCCGGTTGGCCGGCCAGGACTCGCGTCGCGGCACGTTCGTCTCGCGGTTCGCCACGATCATCGACCGGGTCAACGCCGACGAGTGGACGCCGCTGACCAACCTCACCGAGGACCAGGCCAAGTTCCACGTCTACGACTCGCTGCTCTCCGAGTACGCCGCCCTCGGGTTCGAGTACGGCTACTCCGTCGCCCGGCCCGAGGCGCTCGTCCTCTGGGAGGCGCAGTTCGGCGACTTCGTCAACGGCGCCCAGACCGTCATCGACGAGTTCATCTCCGCGGGCGAGACCAAGTGGCGCCAGCAGTCCGGCGTCGTGCTGCTGCTCCCCCACGGCTACGAGGGCCAGGGTCCCGACCACAGCTCGGCGCGCATCGAGCGGTTCCTCACGATGTCGGCCGAGGACGCCATGGTCGTCGCGCAGCCGTCGACCCCCGCGTCCTACTTCCACCTGCTGCGGCGTCACTCGCTCGGCGAGGAGCACCGCCCCCTCATCGTCTTCACGCCGAAGTCGATGCTCAAGCGCAAGGAGGCGGCCTCGCAGCCGAGTCGACTTCGTCGGGGACACCACGTTCCGGCCGTTCATCGGCGACGCCGACGCCGACGCCTCGCAGGTCGAGACGCTCATCATGTGCTCGGGCCGGGTGACCTGGGACCTGATGGTCGAGCGTACGAAGCGCGAGGACGGGGCCAAGTTCGCGATCGGTCGCGTGGAGCGGCTCTACCCGAACCCGGTCGACGAGATCAAGGCCGAGGTCGCCAAGTACCCGAACCTCAAGGCGATCCGCTGGGTGCAGGACGAGCCGCGCAACATGGGCCCGTGGCCGCACTACCAGCTCGACGTCTGGCCGCAGCTCGACCTCACCGTCGAGCCGGTCACCCGGATCGCGTCCGCGGCTCCGTCCGTGGGCACGGTGAAGCGCCACGTGGAGGAGCAGAAGGCGCTCCTCGACGCGGCGTTCGAGTCACCGCGCGGCCGCGGCAACGACTACTGAGCCGCTCAGACCAGGGAGCCGCAGGGTGTACTTCACCGATCGAGGCATCGAAGAGCTCGAGCGACGCCGGGGTGACGAGGAAGTCACCCTGGCGTGGCTCGCCGAGCAGCTGCAGGCCTTCGTCGACGCGCACCCGGACTTCGAGATCCCGGTCGAGCGGCTGGCCACCTGGCTGGCCCGCCTCGACGATCCCGAGGACTAGGCAGCCACCGGGCGTACGCCCGACTCCTGAGCCGGCTCGGTGACCGTGGGCGTGCGGTCCGGCAGGGCGAGGCGGCAGATCTTCCGCGCGACGCTGGCGAGCTGCTTGCGCAGCGGCCCGGTCGTGTAGGCGATGCCGTAGCGCTCGCAGATCTCGCGCACCTCCTCCGCGATCATCGGGTAGCGCCGGGCCGGGAGGTCCGGGAAGAGGTGGTGCTCGATCTGGTGGCTCAGGTTGCCCGACAGCAGGTGGAGCAGCGGACCGCCGGAGATGTTGGCGGAGCCGAGCACCTGGCGGTAGTACCAGTGGCCGCGGGTCTCCGAGCCGTCGGCGCCGTCCGCGCACTCCTCCTGGCTGAACGTCTCGGCCCCGGCCGGGAAGTGACCGCAGAAGATGATGTTGAAGGCCCAGATGTTGCGGACCAGGTTGGCGGTCGCATTCCCGGCGAGGGTCAGCGGGAAGAACGGCCCGGTGAGCGCCGGGAAGAGGACGTAGTCCTTGAGTGCCTGGCGGCGGACCTTGCGCATGATGCCGGCGTGGAGGGCCTGGTTGTCCTCCATCTTCCGGGTGCCCTTGACGATGTTCTCGACCTCGAGGTCGTGCATCGCCACGCCCCACTCGAAGAAGACCATCAGCAAGAACGCGTACACCGGGTTGCCCAGGTAGTAGGGGTGCCACTTCTGGTCCTCGTCCATCCGCAGGATGCCGTAGCCGATGTCGCGGTCCTTGCCGAGGATGTTGGTGAACGTGTGGTGGATGTAGTTGTGGGAGTACTTCCACTGCTCGCCCGGGCACACGTTGTCCCAGTCGTAGATGCGCGAGTTGAGGTGCGGGTCGCCCATCCAGTCGTACTGCCCGTGCATCACGTTGTGGCCGATCTCCATGTTCTCGATGATCTTGGAGAGTGACAACGCAGCGACCGCGAGCGGGCCACGCCGGCGGCAGGTAGAACAGCGCGCGACCGAGGACCTCGAGCTGCTGCTGGCGCTTGACGACGCCGCGGATGTAGTCCGCGTCGTCCTCGCCGAGGTCGGCGAGGATCCGCTGGCGCAGCGCGTCCATCTCCTGGCCGAAGGCCTCGAGCTGGTCAGGGGTGAGCCTGCTGGTCGTTGAAGAGGTGGTCATGGGTGGTCCTTCCATCACAGGTCGACGACGCAGTCGCCGACGGGAGCGGAGACGCAGATCTGGATGTCCTCGTCAGGGAGCGAGGACTCGGTGCCGGTGAGCACGTTGCGGACGGTGCCCTCGGCCTTGCGGGTGGTGCAGGAGAAGCAGATGCCCATCCGGCAGCCGAAGACCGGGCTCAGCCCGGCCTCCTCGGCCTGCTCGAGGACGGTGGCACCGGTGTTGGCGACCTGCTGGTCGGCGTCGGCGAAGGTGAGATCACCCTCGGCCGCACCGCTGGAGGTCCGGTCTGCGGTGGCTGGGGGCTTGAACAGCTCGAGCCGCAGCCGCGGGTTGTCGGCGTACGCCGCCCGCACCAGCTCGATCATCCCGGCCGGGCCGCAGGCCCAGGTGTCGGTGTCGCGGTAGCCGGGGACGAGTCGGCGCAGCTCGAGCTCGTGGAAGACGGCGTCGCCGTACCGCAGGTGGACGGTGACGTCGTTGTCGTCGGCGGCGATCCGCTCCAGCTCCTCGGCGAAGATCTGGTCGGCCGCCGAGCGGGCGTAGTGCAGGAACGTCACCGGCCGTCCGGCGCGACCGTCGTAGCCGTCGCGCAGCAGCGTGCGCACCATCGACATGGCCGGGGTGATGCCCGAGCCGCCGGTGATGAACAGCAGCGGGTCGATCCCCGGCGTCGCCGGGCTGACCGGGAGCGTGAAGACGCCCTGCGCCTGGGACAGGTGGAGCAGCTGGCCCGGCTCGGCATCGACGAGGTACTTGCTGACCTGTCCCTCGGCGTGCGAGCGGATGGTGAGCGTGAACGCCTCCCCCGCTCCCGACGCCGCGGACGAGATCGAGAAGCAGCGGGTCGTCCGGCGGGCCGAGCCCGGCAGGTCGAGGCCCACCTGGACGTACTGGCCGGCGAGGTGGCCGCGCCAGGTCGCGGTGGGCTGGACGGTGAGGGTGGCGACGGGGGCGCCGATCGTGTCGGTCTCGCGGTGCACGGCGACGACGCGGCCGCGCACCTCGTGGGCGGCCCACATCGGGTTCACCCGCGACAGGTAGTGGTCGACACCGTGCGGCGACGCCAGCGCGGCGACGGTGCGTGAGCGAGCGATCCTGGACAGGGCGATCATCTCGGCCTCCTGATTCAGTGAACGTCTGTTCACTCAACTATGGACGGGAGCGGCTGATCGCGTCAATGTGGACCCAGGTGATCCCGCCCACTCCACGGTGTGCGGCAGCCTCCCCACTACGATCACGCCATGGCGGAGCAGGAGGAGGTCACGGCCGAGTCCCGCGCGGACCGCAAGGAGCGCACCCGGCGGGCGATCCTCGACGCCGCGCTGGCCCTGGCTGCCGACTCCAACCTCGCCGCGATCTCGCTGCGCCAGGTCGCCAAGCAGGTCGGCGTGGTGCCCACCGCGTTCTACCGGCACTTCGGCTCCCTGGAGCTGCTCGGGCTGGCACTGGTGGACGAGAGCTTCCGGTCGCTGCGGCTGATGCTGCTCGACGTGTGGCGGCACGCGCCGGAGTACCGCGACTTCATCGACGGCT
Source organism: uncultured Actinomycetota bacterium (assembly GCA_963708875.1). GTDB lineage: Bacteria > Actinomycetota > Actinomycetes > Propionibacteriales > Nocardioidaceae > Nocardioides. The sequence goes on along the minus strand of CAVPUL010000001.1, from coordinate 268,857 downwards.
CGCTGCCGATCGTGGCGCAGCACGTCCGCGAGAACCGCTCCCACTACGCCTTCATCGCGCGCGAGCGGACCGCAGGTCCGCCCCGGGTCCGCGAGGCCATCCACCATGAGATCGCGCTCATCACCCGCGAGCTGTCGACCGACATCGCGCGCACCGGCGCGGCCGAGCAGTACTCCAGCCACGACATCGGCCTGCTCGCCGACCTCTTCGTCTCCTTCGTGGTGACCATGGCCGAGCGGCTCGTGGAGGACCCCGACTCGGAGGCGCGCACGCTCGCCGACGCGCGGACCCAGCTGCGCATGCTGCTGGTCGGCGCACTCAACTGGCGCTCACGCGAGCACCCTGAAGGGAGCACATGATGGGTCTCTCCACCGATCTCGGCTACACCCACCACTCGGCGAACCCCCTGCACCGGCTGGTCCGGTGGGGCGCCGGCACGCGCCCGGGCGGCTGGGTCTTCGCCCACTCGCTGCGCCACCTCGACGACGTGGTGGGCCGGCTGACACGCGGACGGCACAGCGCTCCCAGCCTGTTGGCCGGGCTGGCCGTCCTCGACGTGACGACCACCGGTCGCAAGTCCGGACAACGGCGCACGAGCCACCTCATCGCGACGCCGTACGCCGACACGCTGGCGCTGCTCGGCACCAACTTCGGCCAGGCCTCCACCCCGGCGTGGGTGCTCAACCTGGAGGCCGACCCGCACGCCACCGTGACCTACCGTGGCGTGACCCGCGAGGTGACCGCACGCGCCGCGACCCCGGGCGAGACCGACGAGGTGTTCGCCCTGGCCGGCGAGTTCTACCCCGGCTACCTCAACTATCGCGAGCGCATCGGCTCGAGCCGCAAGATCCGCGCGTTCGTGCTCGAGCCCGTCGCGAGCTAGGTGCCGGGCCGCGGGACCACCGGGCGGACGGTCACGTCCGGGATGGTGGCGTCGGCGGGCAGGTCGATCACGTGGACGATGGTGTCCACGACCGTCTCCGGGCTGATCCAGCGCGAGGAGTCGTAGGTCCGACCCTCCTGCTCGTGCACCTTCTCCTGCATCGGGGTCGCGGTGCGGCTCGGGTAGATCGTGCTCACCCGCACCCCGTGGTCGACCTCCTCGGCTCGCAGGGAGTCGGCGAAGGCACGCAGGCCGAACTTGGAGGCGGCGTACGCCGACCACTCGGCGCTGGCCGCGAGCCCGGCCGAGGAGTTCACGAACACGACCGTCCCGCGTCCCTCTCGCACGTGCGGGAGCAGCTCCCGGGTCAGCACGGCGGGTGCCGTCAGGTTCACCGCGAGCTGCTCGTCCCAGTCGGCGAGCCGCAGCCGGTCGACCCGACCCAGCTCCACCACGCCGGCCACGTGGACCAGCGAGTCGACCGGCCCGTCGACCTGGCGGCCGATGCCGTTGAGCGTGCCCGGGTCGGCGAGGTCGGCCACCAGCACCTGCGCGCCGGCGAACATCCGCTCGAGCTCGGCGGCCCGGTCGTCGCCGCGCGCCACCAGCACGAGGTCGTCGCCCCGCTCGGCCAGGCGACGTGCCAGCGCGAGACCGATCCCCGAGCCGGCACCGGTCAGCACGTGCTTCACCGGGTGCTCCGACCTCACCGGGTGAAGACGATCTTGCCGAAGACGTCGCCCTCGGCCATGGCGGCGAAGCCGTCGCGCGCCTGGTCCATCGGCAGCGCCCGGTCGATGAGCGGGCGGGCGCCGGTGGCGTCGAGGAGCTGGACGAGGTGGTCGAGGTCTGCGCGCGTGCCCATCGTCGAGCCGATGATCGAGAGCTGCTTGAAGAACACGTGGGTGAGCCCCGCGTCCGCGACGTCGGGCCCCGAGGTCGTACCGCTGATGACGATGCGGCCGCCCGGGCGCAGCGAGCGGATCGAGTGGGTCCAGGTCGCCTTGCCGACGGTCTCCATGACGGCGTCCACCTTGACCGGAAGGCGGGCACCGGACTCGAAGGCGTCGTGGGCACCGAGCTCGAGCGCCCGGGCCCGCTTGGTCTCGTCCCGGCTGGTGGCCAGCACCTTGAGACCGGCAGCGCGGCCCAGCGTGATCAGCGCCGTCGCGACGCCACCGCCGGCGCCCTGCACGAGGATGGTCTCGCCCGGCTTGCAGGCGCCCTGGACGAAGAGCATCCGGTAGGCGGTGAGCCAGGCGGTCGGCAGGCAGGCCGCCTCCTCGAACGAGAGCGAGGCGGGCTTGGGCACCAGGTTGCGACGGGGCACGATCACCTGGTCGGCGAAGGTGCCCTGGTGGCGCTCGGAGAGCAGCGACCGGCCGGGGTCGTCCGCCTCGTCGCCGGTCCAGCGCGGGGTCGCCGATCACGCCGTGGACGACGACCTCGTTGCCCTCCTCGTCGACGCCCGACGCGTCGCAGCCGAGGATCATCGGCAGCGCCTCCTCGCGCAGCCCGACACCACGCAGCGACCACAGGTCGTGGTGGTTGAGGCTGGCGGCCTTCACGGTCACCGTCGCCCACCCGTCCGGCGCCTCGGGAGCGGGCCGCTCCCCCACCACCAGGCTGCTCAGCGGGTCGTCGGAGGAGAAGGACTCGGCATAGACGGCGAACATGATTCGACCCTAGCGAGTGCGGACCCTTATCCGGTTGCGGGTCCTCACGCCGGACGCTTGGGTTGCCGGATGAGCATCGACGTACGACCGTCAGAGGACGCCGACGAAGTACCTGGCCACCGACCAGCTGGTCTGGTTCGGCGAGGTCACCGAGGCCGACACCGAGCACCTGCGTCTCGGGCTGCCCGAGGACCAGCGGTTCGTGGTCGACCTCCCGGACGGTCCCGCGGACCTCCACGCCGGCATCTACGGCGTACGCCCGATGGAGATGTCGCTGCCCGGGCGGTGCCGTCGTGCCGATCGCCGGCCTGACGTGGGTGGGCGTCCACCCCGACTCGCGGCGCCGCGGTGTGCTCGCCGCGATGATGACCGACCACCTCACGCGCACGCGGGACGCCGGGACGCGCCATCTCCGCGCTGCACGCCAGCGAGGCCGCGATCTACGGCCGCTTCGGCTACGGGCTCGCCGTGATCACCCACCAGGTGACCGTCGGCCGCGGCACCACCTTCACCGCGCCGCACCTGGAGGACGAGGTCGCCGGCATCACGACCGAGCTCGTCACCATGTCGGACCCCGGCGTGGCCGAGCGGATGCGCGGCTGCCAGTCAGCCCGGGCGGGCGAGTTCCCCGGCACCATCGTGGGCTCGCCGGACTTCTTCTCGCTCCTGTCCCTCGAGCCGCCCGAGATGCTCCGCGACAAGGAGCGCCGCCGGATCATCTTCGCGCGGCGCGACGGGAACGACATCGGCTTCGTCGGCCTGCGCCGTGAGCACAAGTGGTCCCACGCCCGCCCGTCGGGCACCGTCGTCGCGGGCACGCTCTGCGGCGGCCCCGCCGCCCGCCTGGCCCTCGCCCGTCGCCTGGTCGACCTCGACCTGATGGGCACGACCAAGCTGGAGAACGTCGGCGTCGACGACCCGATCCTCGGATGGGTCGGCGGTCCACGTGGCACCGGCTCGATCGAGACGTGGGACAGCACCTGGGTCCGCCTCGTCGACCTCGAGGCAGCGTGGCCGCTCCGCACCTACGAGGCCGACTGCGACGTGGTCGTCGAGGTCGAGGACCGCTACGCGCCGTGGAACGCCGGTCGCTGGCGGCTCACGGCGAAGGGCGGCACGGGGACCGCGTCCCGGACGGACTCCCCCGCCGACCTCACCCTCGACGTCAACGTGCTCGGTGCCGGCTACCTCGGCCACAGCCTCGGCGGCCTGCTGCGCGCCGGTCTCGTGCGCGAGCACCGCTCCGGGGCGTACGCCGAGCTGGCGCGCGCCACGCGCACGCTCGTCGAGCCGGAGCCGTCGATCGGCTTCTGACACGCGCCCGGGCCGGCGTGCTCACGACGATGGCAGCCGGTGCCCTGCTCGCGCTCGTCGGGTGGACCGCGTACAGCCAGCTCCGCGGACGACCTACCCTCGCCGTCGCCCAGTCAGCGGCGGGCTGACTCCACGTTGCCCCGGTGAACGGTGACCAGCCAGTCCTGCTCCAGCCGTACGTCGTTGGGCTCGCTCCCGTGCCGCAGCGCCTCGACGTACGCCCGGTCCGCCGCCAGCCGCGCCGCGACCTCGGGACCTTGCGCGACTGAGCCGTGCCCGGGGACCACCACCTCGACGTGCCGCGCGGCGTCCTCGAGCAGGTCGAGCGCGTCCTCGTAGGCGGCCAGCTGGCCGTCGCGGCGCGGGTCGAGCATGGGGATCAGCACGTCGGACAGCATGTCGCCGGCGAGCAGGACGCCTCGGTCCGCGAGCAGGAGTGCCGCGTGGCCGACGGCGTGGGCCTGGTGCTCGACGAGGGTGCCGGGCACGGGTCCGCCTCCCGCGGGCAGCAGTTCGACCAGCGCCACGAGGTCGAGCGGGACGCCCGTGGTGCTCTCCTCGGCCATCGCCTGCGCCCGCTCGCGTACGCCGGGTGCGGCCGCTGCGGTGGCGGCCGTCGCGTAGCGGGGCACGTCCCCGAACCGCCCGTGCCAGAGCAGGTGGTCCCAGTGGAGATGGGTGGCGAAGCCGGCGACCACCGGCAGCCCCAGCCCGTCGATGTCGTCCGCGAGCTCGTCGAGGTCGGCGCCGCTGATGCCGGGATCGACGAGGACCAACCCGTCGTCCACGCGCACCACGACGCCGTTGCTCCAGACCCACTCGCTCTGCCGGACCCAGACCCCGTCAGCCACTTCACTCAGCATCGGGCGACTGTCGCAGGTTCCACCGACACTCGCCATCACTCGACCCGGGCCGTTGACGCCGGGTCCGCCGCTGGTCAGGCTGACCCGCATGACCTGGACCAACTGGGTGGGCAACCAGTCCTTCGCGCCCGACTCGTCCGCCACTCCACGCGACGAGGGCGAGGTCGTCGCCCTGGTCCGGCAGGCGGCCGATCGCGGCCAGGGCGTCCGCGTCGCGGGCGCCGGGCACTCCTTCACGCCGGTCGTGCAGACCGACGGGCTGCTGCTCGACGTCTCGGCGCTGCGGGGCGTCGTCTCGACCGACCCGGCCGCCAAGCGGGCGACGGCGCTGCCCGGCACCCTGATCCGCGACTTCTACGAACCCCTGTGGGACGTCGGCCTGGCGCTGCGCAACCAGGGCGACATCGACACCCAGCAGATCGCGGGAGCAGTCGCCACCGGCACCCATGGCTCTGGCACCCGCTACACCTCGCTGTCCGGCGTCGTGCGCGGCGTACGCCTCGTGACCGCCAGTGGCGACGTCCGCGAGATCGGCGAGGACGAGCCCGACCTGCTGCACGCGGCACAGGTGTCCGTCGGGATGCTCGGCGTGGTGACCGAGCTCGACCTCGAGGTCACCGACGCCTACCGGCTGCGGGAGGAGGTCGGCCTGCGGACGTGGGACGACGTGATGGAGCACTGGGACCAGCTCGTCGCCGACCACCGCCACTTCGGCATGTTCTGGCTGCCGACCGAGGAGTCGGGCGCGCTCTACAACCTCGACGGGCACGGCGAGCGGCTCCAGGACCAGTGCTACGTCAAGGTCTACGACGAGGTCGGTCCCGAGGTGCCCGGACGACGACACCGTGGGACACCGGGTCGACCGCTGCTACCGGATCTTCCCGATGGTCTACGACGCCAACTTCCACGAGCTCGAGTACTTCGTCGCCCTCGACCGGGCGCCCGAGGCGCTCCGGGCGATGCGCGAGCTGATGCTCCGCAGCCTCCCCGACTCGATCTACCCCCTCGAGGTGCGCACGGTCGGACCGGACGAGGCCTTCCTGTCCCCGCAGTACCGCACCCCGACGGTCGTCATCTCCGTCTCGGGCACGCCCGGCACCGACTACTGGGCCTACCTGCGCTCCGTCGACGCGCTCCTGGCCGAGCACGACGCCCGCGTCCACTGGGGCAAGCTGCACTTCATGACGCCCGAGCGGCTCCACGCGCTCTACCCACGTGCCGCCGACTTCATCGCGCTCCGCCGCGAGCTCGATCCGCAGGGGATGTTCCTCAACGACCACCTGCGACCGCTGTTCACCTAGCCGCCCCGGGGCGAGCGGGCCTCAGCGGCGCGCGACCCCGTCGGCCCGGGCCGCGGCGGCGACGGCCTCGCGCACGGCTCCCGGGACGCGAGGGTCGAAGGGTGACGGAATCACCATGTCCTCACGGAGGTCGTCGCCGACGAGCCCGGCGAGCGCCGTCGCGGCGGCGACCTTCATCCCCTCGGTGATCGAGCTGGCGTGGACGTCGAAGGCGCCCCGGAAGATGCCGGGGAACGCGAGGACGTTGTTGATCTGGTTGGGGTAGTCCGAGCGGCCGGTGGCCACGACCCGGGCGTACTTGTGGGCGAGGTCGGGGTGCACCTCGGGCGTCGGGTTGGCGAGGCCGAAGATGATCGCCTCGGGCGCCATCGAGGCGACGATCTCCTCGGGCACCTGCCCGCCGGAGACGCCGATGTAGACATCGGCCCCGGCCATCACGTCGGCCAGCGTCCCGCGCCGCCCGAAGACGTCGGCGGTGTCGCGGGCGAGCGCCGCCTTGACCGGCGTGAGGTCGGCGCGCTCGGAGTTGAGCACGCCCTGCCGGTCGAGCACGGCGACGTCGCGCACGCCCGCCTCGAGCAGGATGCGGGCGACGGCAACACCGGCGGCGCCGGCGCCCTGCACCACGACGCGTACGGTCGCCGCGTCCCGGCCGGTCAGGCGCAGCGCGTTGGTCAGCGCGGCGAGCGCGACGACCGCGGTGCCGTGCTGGTCGTCGTGGAAGACCGGGATGTCGAGGCGCTCCTTGAGCCGCGCCTCGATCTCGAAGCAACGCGGGGCGGAGATGTCCTCGAGGTTGATGCCACCGAAGCTCGGCGCGAGGCGGACGACGGTCTCGATGATCTCCTCGACGTCCGTGGTGTCGAGGCAGATCGGGACGGCGTCGACACCGCCGAACTGCTTGAACAGGACCGCCTTGCCCTCCATCACCGGCATGGCGGCGGCCGGGCCGATGTCGCCCAGCCCGAGGACCGCCGTGCCGTCGGTGACGATGCCGACCACGTTGGGCACCCACGTGTAGTGCTGGGTCATCGACGGGTCGGCAGCGATCGCCTCACAGACCCGTGCCACGCCCGGCGTGTACGCCAGCGAGAGCTCGTCGGGACCGTGCAGCGCGACCGTCGACACGGTCTCCATCTTGCCGCCCACGTGCAGGTCGAAGACGGGGTCACCCGCGTGCGGGTGCGGCCGATCGGTGCCCTGGTCCATGGCCGCGATACTCGCACAGCTCAGAGGTGCGAGAGCCTGCGTCCCAGACGTGGGGAAGGCCACACCCGCAGCCGTACGACGCCCAGCACCTGCTCCTCGGCGACCGGTCCGCGGTGCCGCGAGTCGACGCCCTCTCCCGCGTTGTCGCTCAGCAGCCACCACCCCACCCCACCGGTGCGCGTGGGCCGCTCCTCCACCGCCCGCTTCACCGCGAGGGTGCCGTCGGGGAAACGGGCGACGACCAGGTCCCCCGCCCGGATGCGGGCGCCGTGCCGGACCAGCAGGAAGTCCCCCTCGCGGAGGGTCGGGAGCATCGATCGGCCGCGCACGACGGCGGTCCCGAACGGGACCTTCGAGGTCCCATCCGATCGGGTGAGACCCCGCTGCCGACGCCGTTGCACGCGGAGTAGTGTCGCAGCCAGATGCCTTTCACAGTGGCCATTCACCGGGCACTGTCCCCGATCGAGAGGAACACGATGCTTCGCCACCTGCTCGCCCCGACCGTCGAGGTCTCCGCCCACTGCGACCTGCCCTGCGGCGTGTACGACCCCGCCCAGGCACGCATCGAGGCCGAGTCCATCAAGGCGATCATCGCCAAGGTCGCCGACAACGACGACGCCGACTTCCGCACGCGCGCCATCCTCATCAAGGAGCAGCGCTCGGAGCTCGTCAAGCACCACCTCTGGGTGCTGTGGACCGACTACTTCAAGCCCCCGCACTTCGAGAAGTACCCGCAGCTCCACACCCTCGTCAACGAGGCCACCAAGCTGGCCGGTGCCTCCGGCACCAAGGGCGAGCTCGACGCCGGCAAGGCCGACGAGCTGCTCGCCAAGATCGACGAGATCGCTGAAATCTTCTGGGAGACGAAGAAGGCCTGAGCAGGGACCGCGAAGCGGGCACTGCTCAAGCCTTCTTCTGAGCAGCTTGCTGCTCCGCCCTCCGAGCACGCCTTTCGTACGCACGCCGCCCCGGTCCGCCGGGGCGGCGTTCGTCGTGTCAGTGGTAGAGCGGCCCGACCCCGCGCGCGACGGTCCCCGCGCTGTGGTCCTCCTTGCGACACCGCAGGCAGCGGATGAACGTGCCCGTCCCGTCCCCGTTGGCCTTCCGGGGATAGGGGGACTTGGCCCAGTCGTGGCCCAGCAGCTTGCAGATGGTCACGCGCTTCAGCAGGTCCACATCCACGGCCCTCCTCAGTACCGCCGTCCATTGTGCTCCTCCCCGGTTAGGGTGTGCCCACACATCAGCCTCGAGGACGGGACGAAGACGCAGATGTCAGACAACACCGCGGACGATCGCGCCGACGTCGAGCTCCGCCTTCCTGCCGAGGGCGCCTACGCCACCGTCGTCCGCACCACCGCCGCCGGCCTGGCCGCACGCCTCGACTTCACGATCGACGACATCGAGGACCTTCGCATCGCGATCGGTGAGGCCACCGCACTGGCGATCCCGGCCGCCGACCCGGGGACCGACATGGTGGCCCGCTTCTACTTCGGCCGGGGCTCGATGACGGTGACCATCGAGACCGAGGCGATGGACGACCCGGCGCTCGACACGGAGAGCTTTGCCTGGCAGGTGCTGGACACGATGGCGCAGGATGCGTCGGCCGGTCCGGAGGCGGGACGGTTCAGGGTGAGGTTCACCGTGTCGTCGCAGGCAGCGGAGGGATCGGGTGCCGGGCGCTGACATGAGCGCACACACGGGGGAAGGGGCGGCGGGGGCCGCCGAGCACCGCACGGTCGACGAGGTCGCGACGAGCGGGATCGATCTGCTGCGCGCCCGCAGCGCCGAGCTCTTCTCGGTGCTGCGCGACGAGGACGCGAGCGCGGCGACGCGCTCGGTGGCACGCGACGACCTGGTGCACCTGCACCTCTCGCTCGTCGAGCACTGCGCGCGCCGTTTCCGCAACCGCGGCGAGCCCTTCGAGGACCTCGTCCAGGTCGGGACGATCGGTCTGATCAAGGCCGTCGACCGGTTCGAGACCGACCGCGGCGTGGAGTTCTCGACCTACGCCACCCCGACCGTGATCGGCGAGATCAAGCGCCACTTCCGGGACAAGGGCTGGGCGATCCGGGTGCCGAGGCGGTTGCAGGAGCTGCGGATGCACATCGGCGGCGCGACCGGCGAGCTGACCCAGAAGCTCGGCCGCTCCCCCACACCGCGCGAGCTGGCCGAGGTCATCGGCTGCACGGTCGAGGAGATCATGGAAGGCATCGAGTCCTCCCACGCCTACTCGACCCTCTCGCTGGACGCCTCCGACGACAGCGACGACGGTCCTCCCGCGATGCTGGCCACGCTCGGCGTCGAGGACACCAACATCGAGCACGTCGAGATCCGCGAATCGATCAAGCCGCTCCTCGAGGGCCTCGGCGAGCGCGAGAAGCGCATCCTGCTGCTGCGCTTCTTCAAGAACATGACGCAGTCGCAGATCGCCGAGGAGATCGGCGTCTCGCAGATGCACGTGTCCCGGCTCCTGACGCGCACGCTCGCCCAGCTGCGGACCTCGCTCGAGGTCGACTAGGACGAGCGCGGATCGTCCTCCAGCACCCGCGTGCTGGCCGGGTGCACCAGGCCCGCGATGACGACCACGGCGACCACGGCGAGACCGATCGAGAGCGGCTTGGTCGAGCCGTCCCACAGGTTCCACGCGAGGCCGAGCAGGATCAGCTGGGCCATCACGACGGGGCCGCGTGCCCAGCGGCGTACGCCCCGGAGCGCCCAGGCGCACCAGGCGAGAGCGGCACCCGCAGCGAGGAAGAACGCGGACGTCGTGACCCCCATGGTGAGCCGCACCGAGTGGAGGCTGGCGAGCTCGAGCACGCCCAGGCCGGCCAGCATGAACCCCTCGACGGCGGTGAGCGCGGCTGCCACGACCAGCGGCGGCGGGGCGCTCCGGTCCGAAGCACCGTGCGTGTCGGTCGGGGTAACGGGCACTCGGCAACCCTAGTTGTGACCGACGCGACGAACCCAGGGGGTTGTGTGAACGTTCAAAGGTTGCGAGTCTTGTCGCTGCGCCCCCCACGCACTGCGCTGGGGTGCGCCCGGGCTCCGCTGAATGTCCGACAACAGCACCGTGCCTGTGACAGAAAGAGGGATTTCCCCACTCATGGATTGGCGCAGCCGCTCTGCATGCCTCGACGAGGACCCTGAGCTGTTCTTCCCGATCGGCAACACCGGGCCCGCGATCCTCCAGATCGAGGAGGCCAAGCAGGTGTGCCGACGATGTGAGGTGCGCGAACAGTGCCTGGCCTGGGCCCTGGAGGCCGGGCAGGACCATGGCGTGTGGGGTGGCCTCAGCGAGGACGAGCGCCGCGCGCTGAAGCGCCGCAACGCTCGAGCACGCATCCGTACGGCCTAGCCAGCACGGCCAGCCGGCGCGGTCAGTCGACCGGCAGGTCCGCCTGCACGCGCGTGCCCCGGGTGCCGGGGCCGATCTCGAGGACGCCGCCGAGCTCTGACTCGACGAGTGTGCGGACGATCGACAGCCCGAGCTGGGTCGATGCGTCGAGGTCGAAGCCGTCCGGCAGGCCACGCCCGTCGTCCTCCACGACGACGTGCAGCCGCCCGACGATCCGGCGCGCAGTGACCACGACGCGTCCCGCGGGACGGTCGGCCACGCCGGCGTAGCCGTGCTCGACCGCGTTCTGCAGGAGCTCGGTGAGCACCATCGCGAGCGGCGTGGCCGCCTCGGACGACAGCTTGCCGAAGGACCCCTCGCGCACCACGCGGACCGGCACCTCGACCCCGCTGACGTCGACGACCATCGCACCGAGCCGGTCGGCGATCTCGTCGAAGTCGACGGTCTCCTCCAGCGCCTGGCTGAGCGTCTCGTGGACGATCGCGATGGAACCCACCCGTCGTACGGCCTCCTCGAGCGCGGCCTTGGCGTCCTCGGCCTGCGTACGCCGTGCCTGCAGGCGCAGGAGCGCGGCGACGGTCTGGAGGTTGTTCTTCACCCGGTGGTGGATCTCGCGGATCGTGACGTCCTTGGTGACCAGCTCGCGGTCGCGGCTGCGCAGCTCGGTGACGTCGCGCACCAGCAGCAGCGCGCCGCTGCGGTCGCCCTGTGGTCGCAGCGGGATGCTGCGCACGATCAGCGTCACGTCGTCGGTGCCGACCTCGGTCGCGCGCCCGTCGCGGCCGCCGAGCACCGCGCTCAGCGTCTCCTCGTCGAGCCGCTTGCGCGCCGGCACCAGGTCGCGGGTCAGGTCGGTGAGCACCAGTCCGGCGAGATCACCCTGCAGGCCGAGTCGGCGGTAGGCCGACAACCCGTTGGGGCTGGCGTAGACGACCCTGCCCGCGGGGTCGAGGCGGACGAACCCGTCCCCCACCCGCGGCGAGTCGGCGTGGTCACTGCGCTGGCCCGCGAGCGGGAAGTGACCCGACGCGATCATCTGGGTCAGCTCGGCGGCGGTCTGGAGATAGCTCAGCTCGAGCCGGCTGGGGGTGCGTACGCCGAGCAGGTTCGTGTTGCGCGCGATCAGGGCGATCAGCCGCCCGGCACGGCGTACGGGGATGACCTCGACCCGCACCGGCACGTCGTCGCGCCACTCGGGATCCCCCTCGCGCACCAGCCGTCCCGTCACGAAGGACTCGTCGAGCATCCGGCGACGACCGGTGGGGATGAAGGTGCCGAGCACGTCGTCGACGAGAGCTGTCGGACCGGTCGTCGGTCGCATCTGGCCGCCCGCCCAGTAGCCCTTGCCCTCCCGGTCGGGCAGCCACAGCACGAGGTCCGCGAAGGACAGGTCGGCCAGGATCTGCCAGTCGGCCATGAGCAGCTGGAGCCACGCCACGTCGTCCTCGTCCAGCTCGGTGTGGGCTCGCACGAGCTCGTTGAGGGAGGGCACGCGGTCAGCCTATGACCGGCCTAGGGGATGACGGGGAGGGCTGGCAGGATGGGGAACATGTCGACGGGCTACTGGGATCAGGTGCAAGCCGCCGACTTCGAGGTCCCGGCGGACCGCCCGCTCGACGACCTGACGGCCGAGCTCACCACGATGCTCGGGTCCACGCAGCCCGAGGTCCGCGACGGCACCGCCTTCCCCGCGCTCGCGACCTGGATCGACCGAGGTGTCTACGACGACCTGCTCGTCGGCCTCGGCGACGGCATGGTCGCCGGCCTGTTCGTCGGCCTCGGCGAGAGCGGGACCGACACCGTGTTCCGGCGCAGCTTCAGCTCCCTGATCCTGGCGACCTGCCTCGAGCGCGACAACCGGGAGCACCTGCTTCCCGCGGGCAAGGTCCTCGAGTGGGGAGACCGCGCAGCGACGTGGTTCCTCGACGAGCGCGACACCCGCGGGTTCGTGCCCGACAAGGGCTGGGCGCACGCAGTCGCGCACGGCGCGGACACGATCGGCGCCCTCGGGGACTCGCCGCACCTGGGCGGCCCCGAGCACGGGCTCCTGCTCGACATCCTCGCCGAGCGGCTCCTGCAGCAGCCCGCCGACGAGCCGCTCGTCTGCGGGGAGCCGGACCGGATCGCCGCCGCCGCCATGCAGATCCTGCGCCGCGACACGCTGGACACCGACGTCCTCGAGCCGTGGGTCCACCGGCTCGGAGCGGCCGGCAACCCGTTCAGCGGGCCGGTCGACCACGACCCCTATCCCCCGACGGCCGCCCCGCAGGCGTTCCTCCGGGCCCTGTTCGTCCAGCTGTCCCTGGCGCCGAACGCGCCGGCCGTCCGCTCCGACCTGTTGCTGGTGGTCATCGAGGCACTGCGGATCACCAACGCTCCCTACCTGCGAGTAGCCACCGGCTAACCTCTGCTCCATGAGCGAGATCTCCGGTCACAGCGGCGAGCTGGCCGTGCACGTCGCCCGCGCCCACGGCGTCGAGACGATGTTCACCCTCTCCGGCGCCCACGTCTTCCCGATGTACGACGGCGCGGTGCGGCTGCAGCAGGAGGGGCAGGATCCCCCGATGCGGCTGCTGGACGTACGCCACGAGCAGACGGCCGCGTTCGCCGCGGAGGCCACCGGCAAGCTCACCCGCGTGCCTGGTCTCGCGGTCCTCACCGCCGGGCCGGGCGTCACCAACGGCATCAGCGCCATCGCGCAGGCCCAGTTCGCGGGCTCGCCGATGGTCGTCGTCGGTGGTCGGGCCCCGCAGAACCGCTGGGGCACCGGGTCGTTGCAGGAGCTCGACCAGCCCCCGATCATCGCGCCCGTCGCCAAGGCGGCGAGGACCCTCATGACCGCCGGTGAGGTCGCGTCCGGCGTGGACGAGGCGTTCACGCTCGCCCGCTCCAGCCACCGCGGCCCGGTCTTCGTCGACGTGCCGATGGACGAGTTCTTCAACTCCTCGACCGGCAGCGCCGGCTCGGGCGAGGGCACCCGGATCGAGCCCGACGCCGACGCGATCGACGCGGTCGCGCGGCTCCTGGCACAGGCGCGACGACCCGTGCTCATCCTCGGCACCGACGTCTGGGCCGACCACGCCGAGGTCGCCGCGCTGCGTCTCGTGGAGGACCTCGGCATCCCGACGCTGACCAACGGCATGGGTCGCGGCGTGATCCCCGGCGGGCACCGCTCGCTCGTCACCAAGGCACGCGGTGCGGCGCTGTCCGGCGCCGACCTCGTGGTCGTGGTCGGCACCCCGCTCGACTTCCGCCTCGGCTACGGCGCGTTCGGTGGCCCGGACAAGAACCCGGACGGCGCCTTCGCCAGGGTCGTCCACATCGCCGACTCCCCCGGTCAGGTCTCCGGCCACGCCGAGCTGGCCGGGTCGGTCTCGGGTGACCTCACCACCGTCCTCGACGGACTCCAGGCCGCGATCGAGCGCGGCGACAAGCCCGACTGGAGCGACTGGGCCGACCGGCTGCGGGACCAGGTCAAGGCCGCCGCCGAGCGCGACGCCGCGCTGCTGACCGCCGAGGCCGACCCGATCCACCCGGCTCGCATCTACGGCGAGCTGGTCCCCCGGCTCGCCGACGACTCCGTCGTCATCGGCGACGGCGGCGACTTCGTCTCCTTCGCCGGCAAGTACGTCGAGCCGAAGCGTCCCGGTGGCTGGCTCGACCCCGGCCCCTACGGCTGCCTGGGCGCCGGCCTCGGTGCCGCCATCGCTGCACGGATCGCGCGCCCCGACGCGCAGGTGACCCTGCTCCTCGGCGACGGCGCCGCCGGCTTCTCGCTGATGGACGTCGACACCCTCGTCCGGCACGACCTGCCGGTCGTCATGGTGATGGGCAACAACTCCGCCTGGGGGCTGGAGAAGGGCCCGATGCAGATGCTCTACGGCTACGACGTGGTCGCCGACCTCGCCCAGCGCACGCCGTACGACGACGTGGTCAAGGCGCTCGGCGGTGCCGGCGAGACGGTCACCGACCCGAAGCAGATCGGACCGGCCCTCGACCGCGCGTACGCCTCGGGCGTGCCCTACCTCGTCAACGTGATCACCGACGTCGAGGCGGCCTACCCGCGCACCACCTTCGGCATCTGAGGACCAGCCCGAGATGGAGGTCCGCCGGATCCGGCCCGAGGAGCACCAGCGGGCGGGCGACATCTGCGTCGCCGCCTACGAGCCGTTCCTCACGGGCGCGGAGGACGACTACCGCGACCGCCTGCACGACGTCGCAGCGCGGGACGCGGCGGCAGAGGTGTGGGTCGCGACGCTCGACGACGCACTCGTCGGTCTGGTCACCTACTGCCCGCCCGGCTCGCCCTGGCGTGAGATCGGGCGCGACGACGAGGGCGAGTTCCGGATGCTGGCGGTCGACCCGTCGGCCCAGGGATCCGGCGCCGGCACCGCCCTCGCGCGGCTGTGCGAGGACCGCGCCCGCCAGGACGGTGCCACCGGGATGGCCCTGTCGTCGCTGGCGACCATGGCCGCCGCGCACCGGGTCTACGCGCGGCTGGGCTACGCCCGGGCACCGGACCGGGACTGGTCGCCCTTGCCGGGCGTCGACCTGCTGGCGTTCGGCAAGGCGTTCTAGCCTCAGCAGCCCCGCAGGGACGTCGGGTCGTCGACGTCGTCGATGCAGACGGTGCCCCACGGCATGGCCGCGATCTCGGTCCGGGACACCATGAACCACTCCCAGAGCACCCACGCGTCGCCCTCGGCAGCGACCGCGGACAGCACGTTGCCGTTGTCCGTCAGCCACGTCCGCTGGTCGTCGTCGTTCGTCAGGTCGATCTCACCCACCGGGTCCATCACGACCATGCGGTCGTCGTCCTGCGTCAGCACCTGCACGAGCGAGGGATCGGAGGCCGAGGTGAGGACCACCGAGGCCTCGTCGAAGAAGACCGCGGTCGGCTGGGTCGTGCCGAGGAGCGGGTCCGGGACGTCGATCGCACGCCGCAGGGTCTGCGCGTCGGCCACCCCGAGGACCAGGGTCGGTGCGTCCGTGCCGGCCTCGATGCGGGCGCTGAACCCGTACTGCAGCCCGAACTCCACCGTCTCCCCCGCCCCGACGTACGACGCTCGCTCCACCGGGAGCGACACCGGGGTGTCGACGGGGTCGGCCCCGCACTCCCGTCGGCTGTCGAAGCCCTGGATCAGGCAGCCCGTCTCACCGCGCGTGAGGAGTCCCTCGTCGTCGAGGCTCCACTCCCACGTGTCGAGGACGTAGCTGCGAGGCGTCAGCAGCATCATGTTGCCCCGGGCGTAGGCGCCCACCGATCGGCTGGAGTGGAGGCTGCCGTCCTCGACCCAGTAGTCCTGGACGTGCACGAGGTCGTAGTGGTCGGTCTCGCTGCCGGGCACGACCGACTCCCCGCGGACCAGCAGGTCGGCGTCCTCCACGACGGCCTGCACCAGCAGCCCGTCGCGCAGGTCGAAGACCAGCGGATGGCCACCACCGCCGACCACCTGGAGGTCGTCGCGGTAGAGCACCAGCTCCTGGTCACCGTCCGCGTCCGCGTCGATCGGCGCCAGGGCGTTGATCCCGATCGTCGTGCCGAGCTCGGCGATCCCGTACGCCTCCTCGCCGGTGCTGCTGAGCGTGGTCTGCAGACGGGTGCGACCGTCGAAGTCCTTCGTGGGCTCGGCCAGGAAGTCGACCTTCTCCTTCACGCCGTCGCCGTCGAGGTCGAGGTGCGCCGGCGTGGAGACGTCGTCCGCCTTCCAGTCACGTCCGACGTCGGCGGGCAGCTCGATCTCGGGTCCGTGCGGGTCGGGGGCGAGCCGGTCCGACCTGGGCTCCGACCCGAGGCTCTGGAACGCGATCCCGAGGATGAGCAGCACCACTGCGGCGGTGGCGAGCAGCACCCGGGGCGACTGCCAGCGCGGCCGCACCTCGGCGACAGGGGTCAGCGGCGCGAGGTCCTCGGCCTGCACGAGCTCGGCGCGGGCGGACAGTGCGGCCCGGAGCCGCTCCTCGATCTCCGACGGTGCGGACGTGGTCATCATCGTTCCTCCCTCCCCGAGGTCGCCGGGTGCGATCCGGCCGTGGTTCGCATCGCCTTCTCCAGGGCGACGAGCGCGCGGCTTGCCGTGGACTTCACCGTCCCTTGGCTGATCCCCAGCGTGCGGGCGATCTCCGCCTCGCTCAGGTTCGACCAGTAGCGCAGCACCAGCACCTCGCGCTGGCGCGGGGCGAGCGTCTGCAGGGCGACGATGACCTCGCGGTGCTCCTCCGCCAGCACCGCGGAGTCCTCGGGCGTGGGTGGGGCAGTGCCGTGGGGTGGTGCGTACGCCCGCGCCGTACGACGCCGGCGCA
This sequence comes from uncultured Actinomycetota bacterium, assembly GCA_963708875.1. Taxonomy (GTDB): domain Bacteria; phylum Actinomycetota; class Actinomycetes; order Propionibacteriales; family Nocardioidaceae; genus Nocardioides. The sequence continues at coordinate 251,953 of CAVPUL010000001.1, read as the reverse complement.
GGGCCGAGCGGGCCGTGTTGACCACCGACACCCGGAGGTAGGCCAGCGCCTTCGACGGGTCCTTGATCGCGTCGGTACGCCGGGCGAGCGCCGCGAAGGCGTCCTGGACCACGTCCTCGGCCGAGGCGACGTCGTCGACCAGCAGGACCGCGAGGCGTACGAGCGAGAGCCGGTGCGCGGCATAGAGGTCAGTGATGTCCACTGCCTCTGGCGGCTGCATCGCGGTCCCCGTGCTCATGTCTGGTAGACGTGTGTCAGTCCCTCAGGTTGCCCCATCGACCCGACTTTTGCTGGAAGGCCGCCCATGCCACACCCCGAGACCTCCTCGCTGACCTACGTCGTGACCGACGAGGACACCGCCGCGGCCGTCGGCAGCGGGTCGCTTCCGGTGCTCGGGACGCCCCGCCTGCTCGCGTGGCTCGAGGCCGCCACCTGCGCCAGCCTCGACCCGGTGCTGCCCGAGGGCTCGACCAGCGTCGGCACCCGGATGCAGGTCGAGCACCTCGCCGCCAGCCCCGTGGGCGCCGAGGTCGAGGTGAGCGCGTCCAGCGCGTACGTCGACGGGCGGCTGCACCGCTTCACCGTGAGCGCGCGCGACACCGGCAGCGGCAAGGTCCTCGCCGCCGGCGAGATCACCCGCGTCGTGGTCGACGCCGAGCGGTTCCTGTCCCGGCTCTGACCCACCGGGACGTGCGTCAAGGAGAGGTTGACTAGACCGGGACCCACCCGATCGGACCAAACGGCCCCGAGCCGGGCGATCTCTGGCACACTCCACGCGGCGCTCGCGTGGGGCGGACGTCGCCGGAGGGGGCTCCCATGGACGATCGACTGCGCGAAGCGCTGGCCACACTTGGACAGCGCATCGAGCTCGCGGACTACGAACGACGGATCGCGGTGGAGGCGGTGCGTGAGCTCATGGTCCTGCACGGCAGAGACCTGCACATCCCGCGCGTGGCCGAGCTGACCCTGCTCCCGCTGCCGATGCTCGACGCGATGCTCGACTGCTGAGCGCTCGCCAGCGCGCCCGGCGTGGGCGCCGGCAGCCCGGACATGCAAAAGTCCCCGCCGTGGCGGGGACTCTCGCGGGTGACGTGTCAGAGAGACGCGTCAGGCGTTGGGGCGCTTGCCGTGGTTCGCGCCCTTCTTCTTGCGAGCGCGGCGCTTGCGTCCGGTCTTGCCCATCTGGTCCTCCTGAAGTCGGTGCTCGGAGCAGTCTCTCAAATGACGACCTGAGGAGCCAATCGGCTCAGGACCCGCCCTCGGTGATCTGGATCCGGACCTCGCGCAGCTGGAGGCGTACGCGGTCGCGCAGCGACTCCGGCGCGGCCTCGGAGCAGGACCGGGCGACGAGCTGCTTGACGGCCTTCTGCAGGTCGTGGCGCTCGAGGCAGGGCCCGCACTCGCGCAGGTGCATCTCGACGACCGCGCAGGAGGCGTCGTCGAGCTCGTTGTCGATGAAGTAGACGATGCGCTCGATGTAGTCGACGCAGTCGTCGTTGCCGTGCTCGTGCGTGCTCACGACCCGCTCCCGTCCGTGCTGGGAACACTTGAAGCCGGCAGCAGGTCGTTGGCCCGGACGTAGTCGGCGAGCATGTCGCGCAGCTGACGACGACCACGGTGCAGGCGCGACATCACGGTGCCGATCGGCGTGTCCATGATCTCGGCGATCTCCTTGTAGGGGAAACCCTCCACGTCGGCGAGGTAGACCGCGAGCCGGAACTCCTCGGGCAGGCGCTGCAGCGCGTCCTTGACCTCGGAGTCGGGCAGGTGCTCCAGCGCCTCCATCTCCGCCGAGCGCAGGCCGGTGGAGGAGTGCGACTCCGCGCGGGCGAGCTGCCAGTCCTCGACGTCCTCGGACATCGACTGCTGCGGCTGGCGCTGCTTCTTGCGGTAGGAGTTGATGTAGGTGTTGGTGAGGATCCGGTAGAGCCAGGCCTTGAGGTTGGTGCCCGGCTTGAACTGGTGGAACGCGCTGTAGGCCTTGGCGAAGGTCTCCTGCACCAGGTCCTCGGCATCGGCGGGGTTGCGGGTCATCCGCATCGCCGCACCGTAGAGCTGGTCGAGGAAGGGCAGCGCGTCGCGCTCGAAGCGCGCGGAGCGGTCGTCGTCGGTCTCGTCCTCGAGAGAGATCTCGGCAGCGATATCGGCGTCGTCCGGGGTGGACATCTCGTCCTGGAGCGATTCAGTCATCGCCTTCCACACTACCGCCGTGGTCGCAGGTGACGAACTGCGCGCACCTCGCGCGGAGGTGGTCGTCGGTCGTTCGATGGTCAGTGACTGCACACCGGTCCCAACACCTCATGCGCCGCGAGGATTCCCGACCACTTCGCGGACCAGCCACTCGAGGGTCGACTCGACGACGATGCCCATCGCCTCGTCCTGGCTGATCGCGCCGCGAGCCGGCACCTTCAGGCCGTGGTCCGCGCCGGGGATGACGACCATGTCGAGGTGGTCGAGGTCGCCCGGGAACTCCTCCGGACGCCCCATCGGGTCGCGCTCACCCTGCACGACGAGCGTCGGCAGGCCGGCGCCACGCAGCTCGGGGAGCCGGGTGGGATCGGTCTTCCCCGGCTGGTGCAGCGGAAAGGACAGTGCCAGGCAGCCGGTCGCACCCAGCGCCTTGGCCGTACGCGCCGCGGAGCGGGCTCCGGCCGAACGGCCGCCGACGACGAGGGGCGTACGCACGCGCATCACGTCGGCTGCACGGGTGAGGCCGACGTCGAGGGTCGGCGGGGCCGTCGCGACCTTGCGACCGGCCACCCGCCACGGCTGCTCGAAGAGCACGACCGACACGCCCTGCGCCGGTAGCGCGTCGGCGAGTGCCCACAGGTCGCGGGACTCCACCCCGCCGCCGGCGCCGTGGCTGAGCAGGAGCGTGGCGATCGGGCTGGTGGCCGCGCCGGGTGTGCAGCCGCCCCTCGCCGTGGGGCGTGTCGACCGTGCGGACGGTGGCCCGCTTCACGAGGACTCCCCCTCGACGGCCAGTGGCTCGACGAGCTCGGGCCCGTTGTTGCGGACGTTGCTGACCAGCGTCGGGACGGCGTAGGCCTCGAGCCGGCCGGGAGCGGCCGGGACGAGCAGCGAGGTGTCACCGGAGTGCGTCGGGTCGAGCCACTCGTGCCAGCGGTCGCGCTCGACCATGAGCGGCATCCGGTCGTGGATGTGGCCGAGCTCGTCCTCGGCCTCGGTGGTGAGGACGGTGCACGTCCAGCGGAAGCGGGCCGGGTCGTCCTCGGCCCTGGTCGGATCGCGCCAGATCTCGTAGAGGCCGGCCATCGCCAGCACCCCGCCGTCCTTGGGCCGGATGAAGAACGGCTGCTTGACCGGCTTGCCCTTCGCGTTGGTCTGCGAGGTCGCGTACCACTCGAAGTAGCCGTCGGCAGGCAGCAGCGCCCGCCGCGTCGCGAACGCCTTGCGGTAGGCCGGCTTCTCGGCGACGGTCTCCATCCGGGCGTTGATCATCCGGTTGCCGATCGAGGGGTCCTTGGCCCACGACGGGACCAGCCCCCAGGTGAACACCCGCAGCTGTCGCTGCGCCGGCTCGTCAGACTCTCGCGACGGCGGCCTCTCCACGACGGCGTAGACCTCCTTGGTCGGCGCGACGTTGTAGTCGGCGGCCAGGGGCCCGGCGATCCGGCTCTCGACGACCTCGAACTCCTCGATGAGGTCCTCGGGCTCTCGGGACGAGGCGTAGCGGCCACACATAGGACGACCCTAGCGGCGACGACCGACCCTCTGCCTCGGGTCAGCCGCGGGCGAGCTCGTCGAGCAGTGCTCCGGCGAGGTGGTCGGTGCCGGGCAGGCCCTCGATCCAGAGTCGTACGGGCCCGCCCTCGGGCGAGCCCTCCAGGAGGGTGCCGAGCACCCGGACCCGGCGACCGAGCCGGTCGTCGCGGCGGCACAGGATCCCCACCCGGTGCACGCCCAGACGGGCGATGGTCTCGTCGCGGGCGAAGACGGTGCGCGCCAGCTCGCCGGCGCGGGAGACCCGCATGGCACGGGTGAAGTGGTCACCCGCCTCGTCCGACGGGTCGTCGCCCGGCGACAGGGCGCACACGACGAGCGCGTGTCCCCCGACGTCGTTCCGCTCGGCGTCGGCGCCCTCCGCGAGGCGGTAGAGCTCGGCCACCCGGCTCCGCAGGTGGGCCTGGCTGGCCAGCCCGGTGAGCGGGTCGTCGCACGAGAGCTGGTGCAGGTATCCGAGCGTGGTCTCGCTCCAGGCCGTGACGAGCGCGCTCACGGCGTCGTACGTCGGATCACCCGCGGCGGACTGCCGCCAGGTGTCGTGCAGCCCCTCGAGCGTCTCCTGCATCGAAGCGCCGTCGCGGGCGAGGTCCTCGCCCGCAACGGCACACGCACCGAGAACGTCCGTTCCCGCGGTGAGCGCCTCCCCCAGAGCCTCGAACCGGTGCGGCAACCCCAACCGCACGGCAGGCTCTGGCCCGCTCACCCCGGGAACGGCGGCCGTCAGACGACGCCCACGTGTGGCGAAGATCTTCACGGCAACCCCCCTCGGTGTGTCCTGCTCAACGATGTGACGGTCGCCATCGCGACGCATGACGCGGACCAGACCGTCGTTTTCGGATTTTGCCCAAAGGCACCTCGCAGGAGCCCCCCGTACTACAGTGCGAGGCATCTGGCAGGTGCCAGAGAGTTTTTCCGGGAAGCATCCGTTGACATGAGCGTTGCGACCAGCCTTGAGGCACCGGGGGACGCCGAGCTCATCTCGGCGGTCCGCGGCGGGGACGTCGACGCCTACGGCACGCTCTTCGAGCGCCATGTCGCGGCCGCTCGTCGCCTGGCCCGACAGCTCGTGCCGCCCGCCGACGCCGACGACCTGGTGTCCGAGGCGTTCGTCAAGGTGCTCGGCGTCCTGCAGCGCGGAGGCGGCCCCGACGTCGCCTTCCGCGCCTACCTGCTCACCTCCGTACGCCGCCTCCAGGTCGACCGCATCCGGGCCACCGCCCGGCTGCACACCACCGACGACATGGAGGCCTTCGACCCGGGCGTGCCCTTCGTGGACACGGCCGTCGAGGGCTTCGAGAGCGCAGCCGCGGCCAAGGCGTTCGCCTCCCTGCCCGAGCGCTGGCAGCTGGTGCTCTGGCACACCGAGGTCGAGGGCGACAAGCCCGCCGACATCGCCCCGATCCTCGGGATGAGCGCCAACTCGGTCTCCGCGCTCGCCTACCGGGCCCGCGAGGGCCTGCGGGAGGCGTTCCTCACCCAGCACGCCGCCGAGCTCGAGGCGGACACCTGCCGGTGGACCCACGGGCAGCTCGGTGCCTACGTCCGCGGCTCGAGCTCACGCCGCGACGCCACCAAGGTCGAGGAGCACCTCGGCGAGTGCCGCCCCTGCATGGCCGTCTACCTCGAGCTGACCGAGGTCAACTCCAACCTGGGCGCGCTCCTGGCCCCCCTGCTGCTCGGAGGCGTGGCCACGGCCTACCTCGGCGCCGCAGCCGTCGGCGGCTCGGTGCCCGTCGGCCTCGCGCTGCTGGTGGGCCGGGTGCGCGACGTCGTCGCGGGCAACGCCGCCACCGCTGCCGTCGCGGGCGTCGCTGCCAGCACCGTCATCGTCGCCGGTGGCATCGCCGTCGGGATGCGCGCACCCGATGCCCGCCCCGACGCGTCCGTGTCGCGCTGACCGGACGTCGTCGGCGACCTCGGGAGCGTCAAGCACGACCTCGCCGTCGATCGAGGTCGACTCCGGCTCTGGCCGCTCCGAGGCACCGCATGCCCTGGTGCTGGCGCCGGGCGACGAGATCGACCTCGTGACCGACCTGACCCCGGGCACCACGGCGGACACCACACCCGACGTCACCGAGCAACCGCCCACGACGACGGACCCGACGCCGACCGACGACCCGACCAGCTCCCCGACGTCGGACCCGACGTCCCACCCCACCTCGAGCCCGACCTCGAACCCCACCTCGAGCCCGCACCTCGAGCCCGACGAGCACGCCGACGGTCAAGCCCACCCCGACGTCGGACCCGACGTCCCACCCCACCTCGAGCCCGACCAGCAACCCGACCAGCAACCCGACCAGCAACCCGACCGCCAACCCGACCGGCACACCGACGGGGGCGCCGACACCGCCACCGCCACCGCCGCCGCCACCGCCACCGCCACCGCCCGCTCTCCCCGACCCGTCGCTCGCCGGCAGCGTCGGCGGCAGCCGCCCGACGTACCAGGTGGTGCTGCGCGTGGCCGGGCTCGCCGCCGGCAGCAGCGCGACCCTGGTCGTCGAGTCCGACGCCAACGTCGTCCGGACGACCGACTCCCGCTGCACCGCCGCCAAGGCACGCGCGACCTGCCAGATCGCGGGCGCCAACCTCGCCCCGGTGGCCTTCGAGGTGGTCGCCCCGCAGGGCGCTCAGGTGACGGCCACGCTGACCCCGGCCGAGCAGGACGCCAATGCGGGCAACAACACCTGGCGCGCGGATCTGGGCTGAGCCCTCGCACCCCTCCGGACGGAGCGCGGTCCCCGCGCATCGTGTAGACAGGGAGCCATGACGATCACGCGGTTGCTCGCCCGTCCGATGCTCGCCACGATCTTCGTCGTCGGCGGTGTGAACGCCCTGCGCAAGACCGAGGCGCACGCCGCGAAGGCCAAGAAGGTCACCGACCGGGTCGTCCCGCTGGCCCAGCAGGTCGCTCCCGGTGCCCCGATCCCGACCGACCCGGCCACGCTCGTCCGGATCAACGCCGGCGCGCAGATCCTCGCCGCCGCAGCGCTCGCCACCGGCCGTGCCCCGCGACTCAGCGCGACCGTGCTCGCCGCGTCGCTGGTGCCCACGACGCTGGCCGGCCACGCGTTCTGGGACGAGACCGACCCCCAGGCCAAGGCGATGCAGCGGCTGCAGTTCGCCAAGAACACCTCCATCCTGGGCGGCCTGCTCCTCGCCGGCGTCGACACGGAGGGCCAGCCCGGTCTCCCCTGGCGCGCACGTCGTGCTGCTGCCGACGTACGCCGTGGGGCGCGCCAGGTCGCCAGGAACGCCCGCCACGAGGCCCGGCTCGCCAAGGCCCAGCTCACCTGATCGATATCGATAGGGTGCGCGGGTGAGCGACCAGCCCGAGAATCCCTGGCCGGCCCCGCGTCCCGACGGTCCGGTCGCGCGGGTCGTGTCGCTGCCCGGCAGCAAGTCGCTCACCAACCGCGCGCTCCTGCTCGCGGCGATCGCCGACGGCCCCAGCGTCGTACGCCGGCCGCTGCGCTCGCGCGACACGCTGCTGATGTCCGCGGCCCTCGCCTCGCTCGGCACCCGCGTCGACGACGTCGACGGTGACTGGGCGGTCACGCCGGGTGCGTGGGACCGGGACGCCGACGTGGACTGCGGCCTCGCCGGGACCGTCATGCGGTTCGTGCCGCCGGTCGCCGGTCTCGCGCGCGGCACGGTGGGCTTCGACGGCGATCCCCACATGCGCCTGCGACCGGTCGGACCGATGCTCGCCGCCCTCGGAGCGCTCGGCGTACGCATCGACGACGGCGGCCGCGGTGCACTGCCGTTCTCCGTGGTCGGCGACGGCGGGGTGCCGGGCGGCACCGTCACGATCGACGCGAGCGCCTCGTCCCAGTTCGTCTCCGCACTGCTGCTGGCGGGTGCGCGCTACGAGCACGGCGTCGACGTGCGCCACGTCGGCAAGCCGGTGCCGTCGCTCCCCCACATCGAGATGACGGTGCAGATGCTGCGCGGGCACGGGGTCGAGGTGGATGACGGCGACGCCAACCGGTGGGCCGTCGCGCCGGGACCGGTCAGGGCCGTCGACCTCGACATCGAGCCCGACCTGTCCAACGCGGCGCCCTTCCTCGCCCTCGGCGCGGCGACCGGCGGCCGGGTGACGGTCACCGACTGGCCGGCCGCGACCACCCAGCCGGGCGACCAGCTCGCGCGAGATCCTCGCCCTGATGGGGTGCGAGGTCAGCCTGTCCGGCGGTGACCTCACGGTGTCCGGTCCCGTCCGGCTCTCCGGCGTCGACCTCGACCTCCACGACGTCGGCGAGCTCACGCCCGCCGTCGCGGCGCTCTGCGCACTGGCGGACTCCCCGTCGCACCTGCGCGGCATCGCGCACATCCGCGGCCACGAGACCGACCGGATCACCGCACTGGCGACCGAGCTCGGCCGGTTCGGCGCCGAGGTCACCGAGCACGACGACGGCCTCTCGATCCACCCGGCTCCTCTGCACGGCGGCGTCTTCCACACCTATGCCGACCACCGGATGGCGCACGCCGGCGTCATCCTCGGCCTCGCCGTCGACGACGTGCTCGTCGAGGACGTCGCGACGACGGCCAAGACGTTCCCCGACTTCGCCGGCGCGTGGAGCCGCGCGGTCCACGGAGGGGCCTCGTGACCACCGGGCGCTACTCCGACCACGACCACGAGCACTACGAACGGCCGCGCCGTCGCACCCGGCCCCGCACCAAGGACCGACCGACCTACGACGACGCCGTCGACGGACGTGTGGTGACGGTGGACCGCGGCCGCTTCACCCTGCTGCTCGACGGCCACCGGGTGCTGGCGATGAAGTCGCGTCCGCTGGGCCGCAAGGGCGTCGTGGTCGGTGACCACGTGCGCGTCGTCGGAGACACGAGCGGTGCAGACGGGTCGCTGGCCCGCATCGTCGAGGTCGTCCCGCGCACGACCACGCTGCGCCGCACCGCCGACGACGACGACCCGGTCGAGCGGGTGATCGTCTCCAACGCCGACCAGCTCGTCGTGGTCACGGCGCTGGCCGACCCCGAGCCGCGTCCGCGGCTCATCGACCGCGCGCTCGTGGCGGCGTACGACGCGGGCATGGCACCGCTGCTGTGCCTCACCAAGGCCGACCTGGCCGACCCCGAGACCCTCCTGTCGACCTACCGCTCGCTCGGCGTGCCGTGGGTCGTGACCCAGCTCAAGGGCGATTCCGCCGGAGACCTCGGCGAGCTGCGCGACCGGCTGCGCGGGCGTACGAGCGTGCTGGTCGGCCACAGCGGCGTCGGCAAGTCGACCCTGGTCAACGCCCTCATCCCCAGTGCGCACCGCGAGGTCGGCATCGTCAACGCGGTGACCGGCCGCGGCCGGCACACCTCGACCAGCGCCTACCTGCTCGAGCTCCCCAGTGCGGATGGCCGGGGTGACGGCTGGATCATCGACACCCCCGGCATCCGGTCGTTCGGCCTGGCCCACGTGAAGCCGGAGGACCTCATCGGGGCGTTCCCCGACCTCGAGGAGATGACCGAGGACTGCCCCCGCGGCTGCACCCACGGCACGGACGAGCCCGAGTGCGGCCTCGACGTGGCCGTCGCGGCCGGTGAGACCGATCCCGACCGCGTCGAGTCGTTCCGCCGGCTGCTCGCTGCGCGCGAGGGCGCCACCGACTGGTGACTACCCCCAGACGGCCCGGGCTCCGGAGTCGCCGGCCAGGTAGAGGGTGACGAGCAGCGCCACCGCGCCGACGGCGAGGACCGCCATCACGGGCGATGCCGAACGCGGGTCTCACGGGCACCCGCGCCGGACGCCAGCGCCGAGATGCCGCCGAGCGCCCAGGCCGCCACGCAGCGAGACCACGGCGTAGGCCAGGGCCACGTTGCGCAGCAGCTCGCCGCGCTCCTCGTGCTCCTCGACCAGCGGCTGCGAGCTCGGGTCGCAGGTCGAGCAGCGCCTCACCCGCCTGGACGGCCACGAACGACGCGACCGCGGTGATCACGGCGAGCGCGACGAGCGGCCACCGCAGCAGCCACGCGCCACTTCGGGACGAACGCGTACGCCAGCCCGGCGAAGGCCGCGAGCGGGCCCAGGACGACCACTGCGTGGACGACGAGCGGGTGCAGCGGCAGCACCGTTGAGTTCCATGCGTGCAGGGTAGGGGCCGATGCTGGCAATAGCCTGTGGACATGCCCCTCACCGGCTCTGCCCGATCCCATGACTACACCGACGACCTGCGCCTGGCGCACGTGCTCGCCGACGACGCCGACTCGCTCACCCTGGCCCGCTTCAAGGCACTCGACCTGCACGTCATGAGCAAGCCCGACCTCACCCCGGTGACCGACGCCGACTCGGCCGTCGAGGAGGGCATCCGTCGCACCCTGTCGCGCGTCCGCTCGCGCGACGCGGTCATCGGCGAGGAGCAGGGCACGACCGGCCACAGCCAGCGCCGCTGGATCGTCGACCCGATCGACGGCACCAAGAACTACGTGCGCGGCGTGCCCGTCTGGGCCACCCTCATCGCGCTTGCCGTCGACGACGAGGTCGTCCTCGGCGTCGTGTCGGCTCCCGCAGCTGCAGCGCCGCTGGTGGGCCTCGAAGGGCCACGGCGCGTGGACCGGGCGGTCGCTGCTCAAGGCGACCAGGTGCGAGGTCTCGGACGTACGCCGCCTCGAGGACGCCTCGCTGTCGTACTCCGTCCCTGTCGGGCTGGGACGAGCGCGACCGCCTCGACGACTTCGTCTCGCCTGTCCCGGAGGTGCTGGCGCACCCGTGCGTACGGCGACTTCTGGTCCTACATGCTGCTGGCCGAGGGCGCCGTCGACATCGCCGCGGAGCCCGAGCTCGCGCTCTACGACATGGCCGCCCTCGACGTGATCGTGCGCGAGGCCGGCGGCCGGTTCACCTCGCTCGACGGCACGGAGGGTCCGTGGGGCGGCAACGCGCTGGCCACCAACGGTCACCTGCACGACGCCGCGCTCTCGTTCCTCGGCGCGATGGACGACGACGACACCGACCCCGACGTGCCGCGCCGCGGCCCCGGCTCGGTGAGCAGCCTGCGCGAACGCCAGGCGCCACCGGTCCCGGACTGAGACGAAGGACCCTGTCCCTCGCCGCCCGGCTTGGCTACGGTGACTCATCAGTAGTCCGCAGCAGGACGAACGAGAGGTCGAGACCATGAAGATCAACGACGTGATCAACGCCAAGCCCAGCCACGAGGTGGTGACCATCGGTCCCGATGCCACCGTCCGCGAGCTGATCGCCCTGCTCGCCGAGCACAACGTCGGTGCGCTCGTGGTGAGCGACGACGGCGAGAGCGTGACGGGCATCGTCAGCGAGCGCGACGTCGTACGCCGCCTGCACGCCGACACCGGGGTGCTGGACACCGCCGTACGGGAGATCATGACCGCCGAGGTCCGCACCTGCGCGGGCGACGACGGCCTCACCGACCTCATGCAGACGATGACCGAGCACCGCATCCGGCACGTCCCGGTGGTCGCCGACGGAAAGCTGACCGGCATCATCAGCATCGGTGACGTGGTGAAGAGCCGCATCGGAGAGCTCGAGTTCGAGCGCGACCAGCTCGACAGCTACGTGCACCAGACCTGACAGCAACTTCAAGGAGCAACCGTGAGTGTGAAGCCCGACGTCGACCCGCACATGGGCGAGGCGCCCACCGATCTCGAGGTCACCGACCTCGTCGAGGGGGAGGGCACGGAGGCCACCTCCGGCTCGACCGTGTCGGTCCACTACGTGGGCGTCGCCCACTCGACCGGCGAGGAGTTCGACGCGTCCTACAACCGCGGCGACCCGCTGCAGTTCCGCCTCGGCATCGGCCAGGTCATCTCCGGCTGGGACACCGGCGTGCAGGGGATGAAGGTCGGCGGTCGCCGCCGACTCGTCATCCCGCCGCACCTCGGCTACGGGGACCGTGGCGCCGGCGGCGCGATCAAGCCGGGCGAGACGTTGATCTTCGTGGTGGACCTGCTCGAGGTCCGCTGACCGAGTGCGCTGACACCTGTCACCAGGGGACGTCGATCTCGACCTCTCCGGTGGCGACCCTGGCCGCCTGCCCGCCCATCGTGACCACGTCACCGGGGGCGAGCTGGCGGCCTCGGCGCGTCTCGACCTCACCGTTGACCGTCACCGCGCCGTCGGCGATGACCGGCTTGGCCTCGGCGCCGCTCTCGACGAGGTTGGCCAGCTTGAGGAACTGGCCGAGCCGGATCGACTCGTCGCGGATCGGCACGTCCATCGGCACAGGGCCGGAGTGGTTCATGGGTCCAGTCAACCACTGCACATACCCTTGGCGACCGTGCGGACTCGACGCGGCATCGCGACCCTGGCGGCCACCCTGCTGTGCCTGCTGGTCCCCCTGCAGGCCGAGGGGGCGTACGACGCCCGGTCCGGGAGGTCGGGGTGTGCCGCCCGCGACGGGATCGAGGCCTGCTTCACCTCTCCCCCGACGGTCACCGCCGACCCGACGGTGCTCGCGCGGGCCAGCACGCTCTTCGACGCAGCAGGCCCGGGCGACACGATCCGGGTCGCGATGTTCCGGTGGGACATCAAGCCACCGACCGACGCGCTCATCGCGGCCCAGCGTCGCGGCGCCGTGGTCTACCTCGTGGCCGACGACGACCTGCGGCTCAACCGCCACGGTCGACGGCTGCTCGAGACCATCGAGGACGCGGACCCCGAGCGCACCAACGTCACGGTGTGCGACGGTGCCTGCCTGCCCTGGAGCGCACCCGGGCCCTACCCGGACAGCCAGAACGTGCAGCACCTGAAGTTCTTCCTCACCGAGATCGGTGGCGTGCAGTCCTTCATCACGTCCTCGGCCAACCTCGAGGACCGGCAGTACCGCCAGTACAACTCGTTCCTCAAGATCGACGACCCCGGCCTGTACGCCTTCGGGCTCGACTACTTCGCCCGGCTCGAGGCGCAGAGCACCAGGGCCGGAGGCACCCGGTGGGGCGACCGGGACAAGGTCTGGTCGCGCGGTCCGATCACGGCGGCGGTCTACCCCAACCGCAGCGACCTGCTCCTCACCACGCTGCGCGACCTCTCGTGCCCCCGCGGCTCGCGGGTCTCGGCGATGTTCGCGGTGATCCAGCGCGCGGACGTACGCGCCCAGCTGGCCCGCCTCTCGGACGCGGGCTGCCGGGTCCGGATCGTCACCTCCCGCGACACCGTGGAGAACTGGCTCCAGTCACCGCAGCCGACCGGCGACATCCCCGACGCACGCGTCCGGACCGTGCTGACGCACGACAAGATGCTGGTCGCGCACGCCCGCTATCGCGGCAAGGTCACGGACCTCGTGCTGACCGGCACGTCCAACACGACCTGCGGCGGGCTGCTCTACAACGACGAGGTGATGGTGCGCGTCGTCGGCAACCGCTGGCTCCACGACCAGTACCTCGCGCACTTCGACGACGCGTACGCCCACGCGCGCCAGAGCACGACGCGCGTCATGCCCGTGATGAAGCCCTGCCGGAAGTAGCCGCGGTCACGTGGCCACCAAGCTCACGGCGTGGATCACCACACCGACCAGGCCGCCGACGATGGTGCCGTTGATCCGGATGAACTGGAGGTCGCGGCCGACGTGCAGCTCGATGCGTCGGGCCGCCTCCTTGCCGTCCCATCGCTCGATGGTGTGGGTGATGACGGTGGTCAGCTCGGCGCCGTAGCGCTCGATCATGAAGACCGCCAGGTCGGCGGCCGTACGGTCGAGCCGCTCGCGCAGCGCCGCGTCCGAGCGCAGCCGCCCGGCGAAGAGGTTGAGCTCCTCGAGCAGGCGGCGGCGCACCGCGCCCTCCCGGTCACGGATCGAGCCGAGCAGGGCTGAGCGCATCGCCTTCCAGAGCGAGATGGCCGTCGTGACGACCTGCGGGTGGTCGAGCAGCCGGTTCTTGAAGGCCTCGGCGCGGTCCATCGTCTCGGGGTCGTTGAGCAGGTCGCGCGCCAGCTGGCCGAGCATCGAGTCCAGCGCGTCCCGGGCGCGGTGGTGCGGGTCGTCGCGGATGTCCTCCAGCCAGACGACGGCCTCGAGGTGGATCCGGGTGGTCACCGCGTCGTTGAGCTTCGGCGGCGCCCACCAGGGCGCGCGGTCCCCCAGCACGCGGGCGAACGTCTCCGGGTTGTCGATCAGCCAGCGGTGCATCTCCTCGACCGCCAGGTCGACGACACCGCGGTGCAGGTCATCGCGCAGGACCTCCATCAGCGCCGTCCCGAGCAGCGGGGCGATCGGCTCCTCGCGGAAGCGCGGCACGAGCGCCTCGGTCACCAGGTCGGCGATGTGGTCGTCGCGGACGTTGCCGAGCGCGATCGCGGCCACGTCGGAGACCTCGTCCACCACGCGGCGGGCGTTGGCCGGCTCGCTGAGCCAGTCGCCGACGCGCGCCGAGATCGTCGCGGCCGCGACGCGCTCGCGGATGACCTCCTCCTGGAGGAAGTTCTCCCCCACGAACTCCTCGAGCCCCTTGCCCAGCTCGTCCTTGCGCTTCGGGATCAGCGCGGTGTGCGGGATCGGCAGGCCCAGCGGGTGCTTGAAGAGAGCCGTCACCGCGAACCAGTCGGCGATCGCGCCGACCATCGACGCCTCGGCGCCCGCGTTGACGAACCCCCAGGCGCCGTCGCGGCCGAGCGTGGCGACGTACACGCAGGCAGCGAGGAGCAACAGGCCGACGGCGACCGTACGCATGCGCCGCAGGCCGCGTCGACGCGCCTCGTCCGCGCCCGGGTCGGGCGTGATGAGCGAGATGCTGGGCTGCGCGGCTGACATGGCGACCATCCTCTCCCTCACGTGTCTGACCCAGCGTGCCAGAATGCCGCGCATGCCTCGCACCGTGATCACCTTCGGCACGTTCGACGTGTTCCACGTCGGGCACCTGCGCGTGCTGGAGCGTGCGGCGGCGCTGGGCGACCGGCTCGTCGTCGGCGTCTCGGCAGACGCCCTCAACGAGCGCAAGAAGGGCCGCGCCCCGATCTTCACGCAGCGCGAGCGCCTCGCCATCGTGGGCGCGCTCAAGGTCGTGGACCAGGTCTTCGTCGAGGAGAGCCTGGAGCAGAAGCGCGACTACATCGTCGAGCACGGAGCCGACGTGCTGGTGATGGGCGACGACTGGGCCGGCAAGTTCGACGAGTTCGACGACGTCTGCGAGGTCGTCTACCTCGAGCGCACCCCGGCCATCTCGACCACGGCGATCATCGAGCACATCGCGGACCTCTGAGCGGCGCCCGGCGAGGACCCTCTCACTGTCGCCCGGCTGGGTTAGGGTCGCCCCCGAGATGACAACCACGAGGGGAACCATGCGCCGAATCGTCACCACAGCCGTGGCAGTGGCACTGATGGGTGGTGCGGCTCTCTCCGCACCCGCCGTCGCCGCCGACACCGACCGTCCGACCGGACCGGGCTCTGCCGGCGTGCTGTCGCCGGGTGACCTCCTCGAGCTCACCCCCGAGGCCCCGCTGCCGGCGTTCGGCGAGCCGAAGGCCACCGACGTCCTCGCCACGGCCCGCCGGGTGCTGAGCGGCCAGGCGCTGCGCCGCGACCCGTCCGCCACCCTCGCCCTGCGCGACCTCTGGCTGAAGAGGTCCGAGCTGCGCGGCAAGGACCGCACGATCGCCAACGCCCTCCTCGCCCGTCCGACCGACGGCGTCGGAGACGACCAGGGCTTCGGCTACACCGAGCCCGAGGCCACCCCGATCTGCAACACCCGGATCTGCGTCCACTACGTCGCCACCGGCGCCGACGCCCCGCCGTCACCCGACTGGCCGGCGACCAACCTCGCCGCCATGGACTCCGTGTGGAGCACCGAGGTCGACCAGCTCGGCTACCGCGCCCCGCTGACCGACGGCACCCGCGGCGGCAGCCCGCTCTTCGACGTCTACCTCAAGGACCTCGGCGGCGACATCTACGGCTTCTGCGCCGGCGAGAAGCAGGTCAAGAAGCACACCGGCTCCGGCTACTGCGTGCTCGACAACGACTTCGCCGCGGCGCAGTTCCCGACGGGCACGCCGACCGACAACCTCGTCGTCACGGCCGCCCACGAGTTCTTCCACGCCGTGCAATACGCCTACGACTTCGCTGAGGACCCGTGGATGATGGAGGCGACGGCGACCTGGATGGAGGAGCGCATCGCCACCCAGGTCAATGACAACCGGCAGTACTTCCCCTGGAGCCAGATCTACGCGCCCTACGTCCCGCTCGACGCGTTCAGCCGCGACGCCGGCTACCAGTACGGCAACTGGGTCTTCTGGGAGTACCTCTCCACGAAGTACGGCATCGGGATCGTCAAGAAGGCCTGGGACCAGGCCGGCTCGCTCAAGCAGGACGGCGGCAAGTACAGCATCACCGCCCTGCAGAAGGTCCTGAAGCACAAGGGCGGCCTGACCAAGGTCTACGCCACGTTCGCCGCCGGCAACCTCACGCCGGCCGCCAACTATCCCGAGGGTGCTGAATACGCGTTCCCCAAGGTCCGCGGGGGCAAGCGGCTGAGCAAGGGCAAGCGCAGCAAGCGCTTCTCCGTCAAGGTCAACCACCTGGCCTCTGCCTCCTACATCTACGCCCCCGGACGCGGCCTGTCGGGCAAGAAGTGGAAGCTCGCCGTCTCCGTCAACGGTCCGGCCAAGCGGACCTCGCCCGCCGCGGTCGTCGTCGTGCACCTGCGCAACGGCAAGCGCCAGGTCCGCCTCGTGCATCTCAACGGCGCCGGTGACGGTCGGACGCGGGTGAGCTTTGACGGCCGCAACGTCGGCGCGGTGTCCGTGACGCTCGTCAACGGCTCGACCCGCTACGACTGCAACAAGAAGACGGTCCTGGCCTGCCAGGGTCGTCCGCTCGACGACAAGGCGCACTTCAGCGTCACCGGCAAGGTCACGAAGTAGCAGTGATCGCGAGCAGGGCGTGGAGCGCGGCGACGCACTCCGCGACCAGCACCGACACCGGCACCGGGCGCTCACCGGTCGGCACCGCCGACCAGGTGAGCGCCCGGTCCTCCGTGTAGGCCCACCACGCGCGTACGACGTCGCGCCGGCGCTCGGGGATGTCGAGGGCAGTCATCACGCGGTCCGTGCTGCCGTCGCGCACCGACTCCATCACCTCGCTGACCCGCGGGTCGGCGACACCGTGGCCGTGGACGAGGGCGAGGTAGAAGTCGCGCCGCCGCTCGATCTGCTCGACCATCAACCGGGTCACCATCTCGACCTGCTGCTCCCCCGGCAACGCCTCGTCCGGCGCGGTCGTGCGGAGCATCCGTCGACCGGCGGCTGCGATGCAGGCGAGGTAGAAGTCGGTCTTGGTCGGGAAGTAGTGGAACAGCAGTCCGCGGGAGATCCCGGCCTCGGCCGCGATGTCGTCGAGTGACACGTCCTGGATCGGCTTCTCGACGATCTTGGACAGCCCGATGCCCACCAGCTGCCGACGCCGGTCGTCGGCGCTCAGCCGGCGCCTACCTGATTTCGGGGCGTGGCCGGGTGTTGCCGCGACGTGTTCTGCTGGACCCGGGACCACGCTATTGAGCATTGCTCAACAGTGTGCCAAGGTCAATGGCATGGACTTCTCCCTCTCCCCGCGCGCCGCCGACCTCCGCGACCGCGTGCACGCGTTCGTCACCACCGAGGTCGAGCCGATCGAGGCCGCCGCGCACACGCGCATCACCCGGCTGCGCGAGAGCGGGGGCGACAACTGGGCGCCGGACCCGCTCATCAGGGAGCTCCAGGCCAAGGCTCGCGAGCAGGGCCTCTGGAACCTGTTCCTGCCCGCCGAGCACGCCGGTCGCTATGCCGCGGACTTCGGCACCGACGGCGGCGAGGGCCTCTCCAACGTCGACTACGCCGCGGTCGCCGAGGTGATGGGCCGCTCGTTCCTGGCCCCGCTGGTCTTCAACTCCAACGCGCCCGACACCGGCAACATGGAGGTGCTCCTCAAGTACGGCACCGACGAGCAGCGCGAGCAGTGGCTCGAGCCGCTGCTGCGAGCGGAGATCCGCAGCGCCTTCTGCATGACCGAGCCCGCCGTCGCGTCCTCCGACGCGACGAACATGGCGGCCACCGCGCAGGTGGACGGCGACGAGATCGTCATCAACGGCCGCAAGTGGTGGTCCACCGGCGTGGGCAACCCGGACTGCAAGATCTTCGTCTTCATGGGGCTCTCCGACCCCGATGCCGACCGCCACTCGCGCCACACCATGGTGCTCGTCCCGCGCGACGCCGAGGGCGTGAAGGTCGAGCGGATGCTCACCACGATGGGCTACTACGACGAGCCGCTGGGCCACGGCGAGGTGTCCTTCGACAACGTCCGCGTGCCCGCGGCCAACGTCCTGCTCGGGCCCGGCCGGGCCTTCGAGATCGCCCAGGGCCGGCTCGGCCCGGGTCGTGTCCACCACTGCATGCGCGCCATCGGCCTCGCCGAGCGCGCCCTCGAGCTCGCCTGCACCCGCGCGGTCTCGCGCACGGCCTTCGGCAAGCCGATCGCCAACCTCGGTGGCAACCGCGAGCGCATCGCCGATGCCCGCATCGCGATCAACCGCTCGCGTCTGCTGGTCATGCACGCGGCCTGGCTGCTCGACCAGGGCATGAGCCGCGAGGCCTACTCCGCGGTCAGCGAGATCAAGGTCGAGGTGCCCAACATGGCGCTCGACGTCATCGACATGGCCATCCAGCTGCACGGCGGCGGTGGCATGAGCGACGACTTCCCGCTCGCCGCCGCGTGGGTGGGCGCTCGCTCGCTGCGCCTCGCGGACGGACCGGACGAGGTGCACCGCAACGTGATCGCCAAGATCGAGCTCGGGAAGTACGAGAGCACCCCACGACGTTCTTCTCCTCCGCTTCGCTCCCCCGAACAACGCCGCGGGGACCCCGCATGACCGCCGAGAGTCGTCGGATCCTCGTGACCGGCGCCGCCTCCGGCCTCGGCGCCGCGCTCACTGCCGCCTTCCGCGCGCAGGGCGACGAGGTGCTCGCCACCGACCGCGTCGCCGGTGACGGCGTCGACCTGGTCCTCGACATCACCTCCGACGACGACTGGGCCGCAGCCCTCGACGCCGTGCGCGAGCGCTGGGGCGGGCTCGACGTGCTGGTCAACAACGCCGGCGTCGCCGGCGGCGGCCGGGTCGACCGCTGCACGCTCGAGGAGTGGCAGTGGATCACCGACATCAACCTCTTCGGCCTGGTGCGCGGGACCCGGACGTTCGTGCCGATGCTCAAGGAGCAGCGGTCCGGCCACCTGGTCAACGTGGCCTCGCTCGCCGGCCTCGTGCACCCGGGCGGCATGGGCTCCTACAACGCCGTGAAGGCCGCTGTCGTGGCGTTCACCGAGACGTGCGGCCACGAGCTGGCGTCGTACGGCATCCGGGCGAGCGTGGTGTGCCCGTCCTACTTCCGCACCAACCTGATGGACTCGATGCAGGGCAGCGACGAGGCCGTCGGCCAGGTCGTCGCGGGGCTGGTCGAGCGGTCCCGGATCACCGCGGACGACATCGCGGCCGCGGTGCTCGCGGGCATCGACGCGGGTGACGACGTCATCGTCCCCGACGAGCCGGCGCGCCAGGCCTACTTCCTCAAGTGGGCGGACCGGCCGGCCTACGACGCCGTGATGCGCGACCAGGCGGCGAAGCTCGAGGAGGCCTTCAGGTGACGACGGTCCCGGGTGCCCGCGAGGTGCGCGAGGAGGACGCCTTCGACGTCGCGCCGGTCGCCGCGTGGCTGCGGACGCACGCGTCGTCGCCCGACGGCCTCGACGGCGAGCCCGAGGTCCGCCAGTTCACCGGAGGCGCCTCGAACCTGACCTACCTGCTGCGCTACCCGTCGGGCCGCGACCTGATCGTGCGTCGCGCCCCTGCGGGCACCAAGGCACGCGGCGCGCACGACATGCACCGCGAGCACGTGATCCAGTCGGCGCTCGCCCCGGTCTTCGACTACGTCGCGCCCATGGTCGCGTTCTGCGACGACCCGCAGGTCCTGGGCGGCGACTTCTACGCGATGGACCGGATCGCCGGCGTGATCCCTCGCAGCGAGTGGCCGGCCGACGTTCCGCTCTCTCCCGAGCAGGCGCGCGCCCTGTGCCTCGACGCCGTCGACGTGCTCGCCGAGCTGCACGGCATCGACCCCGAGGCGGCCGGGCTCGCCCACCTCGGCAAGGGCGCCGGCTACGTCCGTCGTCAGGTCGAGGGCTGGACCACGCGCTACCGCAACGCCCGCACCGAGGACGTGCCCGACCTCGAGTCCGTGATGGCGTGGCTCGACGCGCAGCAGCCGGACGACGTCGCGACCTGCGTGATCCACAACGACTTCAAGCTCGACAACCTCGTGCTCGACGCCGACGACGTCACCCGCGTGGTGGGCGTCCTCGACTGGGAGATGGCGACGCTCGGCGACCCGCTCATGGACCTCGCCGGCTCGATGGCCTACTGGGTGCAGGCCGACGACACCGAGGAGTTCCAGATGATGCGGCGGGTGCCGACGCACCTGCCCGGGATGCTCACCCGCGACGAGTTCGTGGCGGCGTACGCCGAGCGCACCGGTCGCTCCGTGACCCCGGAGCAGTGGCGCTTCTACGAGGTCTTCGGTCTCTTCCGGATGGCCGCGATCGCCCAGCAGATCTACTACCGCTACTTCCACGGCCAGACGAGCAACGAGATGTACGCCCTCTTCGGCCCGGCCGTGCAGATCATCGGTCGACGGCTGGACGGGCTCGTTACATGAGCGCGATCCTCCTCGTGCGGCACGGGCAGGCGTCGTTCGGTGCCGCCGACTACGACGTCCTCTCCCCCACCGGTCACGAGCAGTCGCGTGCGCTGGGCGCGGCCCTCGCTGCTCGCGGGGTCACTCCGGACCGGGTCGTCGTCGGCGAGATGCGCCGGCACGCCGAGACCGCCGCAGGGGTGCTGGAGGGTTCCGGCTGGTCCGCGGACGTCGCGGTCGACGGCGGCTGGAACGAGTTCGACCACGACCAGGTGCTCAGCGTCCACGCCTCACCGACGACCCGGGAGGGCGAGTCGGAGCAGGCCGCCTTCCAGCGGTGGTTCGAGGAGGCGACCCGGCGGTGGACCTCCGGCGGGGAGGACGAGGCCTACGACGAGTCGTTCGGCGCGTTCACCTCGCGCGTGGACGCAGCGATGGAACGGGTCGCCGAGTCCCTGCCGTCACGTGGCACGGCCGTCGTGCTCACCAGTGGCGGTGCGATCGCATGGGTCGTCGCCGCACTCCTCGCCGACGCCGACCCTGCGCGTACGGACCTGTGGCTCCGGCTCAACCCGGTCTCGATCAACACTGGGACCTCGACCATCGTCCGGGGCCGACGCGGCGCGACGCTCGTGTCCTTCAACGCCGCCGACCACCTCTCCCCCGACCTGCTCACCTACCGCTAGGACCTCACCCGATGCCCTCGATCCTGATCACCGGCGCCAGCAGCGGCCTCGGCGCCGAGATGGCCCGCCAGTTCGCGGCCCTCGGCTACGACCTCGCGCTGTGTGCCCGGCGGACGGACCGCCTCGACTCGCTGCGGACCGAGATCGCCACGACGCACCCGGGCGTGACGGTCCTGGTGAAGGCGCTCGACGTCACCGACCACGACGCCGTGTTCCGGGTGTTCGACGAGTTCGCCGCGGAGCTCGGCGGCCTCGACAAGGTCGTGGTCAACGCCGGCCTCGGCAAGGGCCAGCCGCTCGGCACCGGCCGCTTCGACGCCAACAAGGAGACGGCCGAGACCAACTTCATCGGCGCTCTCGCCCAGACCGAGGCCGCCGCCGCGATCTTCCGCGCCCAGAACGCCGGTCAGCTCGTGATGGTCTCCAGCGTCTCCGCCCTGCGCGGGATGCCGAAGAACATCACGACGTACGCCGCCACCAAGGCCGCGGTCGCGCACCTCGCCGAGGGCTTCCGCGCCGATGTGCACGGCACCCCGATCAAGGTGACCGTGCTCTACCCGGGCTACATCGTCTCCGAGATGTCCGGCACCTCGGCGAAGACCCCGCTCGTGAGCACGACCGAGAAGGGCGTACGCGCCATGGTCGAGGCGATCGAGAAGCAGAAGGCCTCAGCCCGGGTTCCGGCCTGGCCCTGGGCTCCGCTGGGCTTCGTGATCAAGCACGTGCCGGTCGGGCGTGCTTCGGCGGATGAGCTGAGGCTGGGCGAGCGTAGCCGCCCTCAGTGCGGCAGGTGCGGACGTTGGCTGGGTGAGACGTGCGGCGAGCGAGCCGTCGTCAGGCGCGGTACTCGCTGTCGGTGACGTGGTCGAGCCAGGTGACCACCTCGCCGTTCTCGTCGGCTTCCTGGATGGCGACGTGCGCCATGAACCGGTCCGGGGTCGCGCCGTGCCAGTGCTCTTCGCCGGGCTCGATGTAGACGACGTCGCCGGGACGGATCTCCTGCACTCGACCGCCACGGCGTCGCCACGTAGCCGATGCCGTCGGTGACGTAGAGGGTCTGGCCTCTGGGGGTGGGTGTGCCAGGCGGTGCGGGCTCCGGGGGTGAACCGGACGTGCGCGCAGCCGACGGCTGACTGGTCGTCGGGGTTGCGGATGCCGTCGATGTGGACCGAGCCGGTGAACCAGTCGCTGGGGCCGGGGGCGGTCTGGCCCCCGCTGTGGGTGAACTTCACGGGACGTTCCTTCCTGGCAGGTGGTGCGGTGTTCGTGGTCGAGGTAGTTCAGGAGGCGTCGGCGGCGGTGACGGTGGCGGTGATGTCGCCAGCCATGGCCGCAGGCGAGAAGCGGCCGTCGTCGTCGAGGCGGCCGAGGATGACGATGCCGGTGTAGTAGGACTGGTCGCCGTAGTAGAGGACGAGGTCGTTCCCGGGGGCGTAGTAGCCGAGGTCGCCCACGTCGGGGTCCGCACCGTCCGGTTGTCCGTCGAGGCTGAGAGGCGCCTGGAGGGGTCCGGTCTTCTCGACGCCCCCGTGGTCGCTCATCTGGATGGTCTGCGGCAGCTGGGCGAGCAGGTCGCGGCCTGCGGGGGTGTCGTCGACGGTGGCGGTGAACCGCTCGTCGTCCGACTCGGATCTCGATCTGCATGTCGGCCTCCTGGGTCGCGCTGCTGCGGGTGGGCGTGCTGGGTTCGGGGACGTGGGCGTTGTGGGTCGTGCGTGGCCTCGCTGCGTCCTTGCCGTCGGTGCCCGGCGGCTGCCCGCCTGTCGCCGGGCGGGCGTCGGCTGTGGCGCCGCAGCCGGTGAGGACCGCGACGGCCAGGACCGTCGCGGCCCACGGCCACCGGGCTCGGCGGAGAGTGCGCCGCGCTGGTCATGGGCGCAGCAGCACCTTGATGGCGCGTCGCTCGTCCATGGCGGTGTAGCCGGCCGCGGCCTCGGCGAGCGGGAGCTCGAGGTCGAAGACCTTGCCGGGGTCGATCTGGCGGTTCCAGATGCGGTCGATGAGGTCGGGCAGGAACCGTCGTACGGGGGCGGGGCCGCCGTGCAGGTGCACCTGGGAGAAGAACAGCTCGTCGCCGGGCAGCTGGACGTCGTGGGAGACGCCCACGTATCCGACGTGGCCGCCGGGTCGGGTGGACCGGATGGCCTGCATCATCGACTCCTGGGTGCCGACGGCTTCGATGACCGAGTGGGCGCCGAGTCCGTCGGTGAGCTCCTTGATGCGGGCGACGCCGTCGTCGCCGCGTTCCTCGACGATGTCGGTGGCGCCGAACTCGCGGGCCAGGGCCTGGCGGTCGGCGTGGCGGCTCATGGCGATGATGCGCTCGGCGCCGAGCTCGCGGGCGGCGAGGATGCCGAGGAGCCCGACGGCGCCGTCGCCGACGACGGCGACGGTCTTGCCGGGTCCGACCTCGGCGGCGACGGCGGCGAACCAGCCGGTGCCGAGGACGTCGGAGGCGGCCAGCAGGCTGGGGACCAGGTCGTCGTCCGGCATGCCGGGGGTGGCGACGAGGGTGCCGTCGGCGTACGGGATGCGGGCCCGTTCGGACTGGGTGCCGATGGTGCCGTGGACGAACTCGGCGTGCACGCACCGTGACGGGTATCCGGCGCGGCAGATGTCGCAGGTGCCGTCGGAGATGACGAAGGAGCCGATGACGAAGTCGCCGGGCTTCACCGTCTGCACGGCCGTGCCGACCTCCTCGACGACGCCGACGTACTCGTGCCCCATGAGCAGCTCGTCGGCGGGCTCGGCGCCGCGGTAGGGCCACAGGTCGGACCCGCAGATGCAGGTCGCGGTCAGGCGGATGACTGCGTCGGTCGGCTCGACGATGCGGGGCTCGTCGCGGTCGACGACGCGCACGTCGCCGGGTCCGTACATCACTACTCCACGCATGGTGGGTTCCTCTCGGGTTGGGGCTGTTGCTGCTTCAGGTTGTCGGGTCAGTGCGTGCTGGGCTGCTGCGAGCGGTACGCGACGGCGGAGGCGGCAGTGAGGACCAGGACGATGAGCGGCCATCGGGACGGCGGTGTGCTCGCCGCCGAGGCCGGCCAGCGGGGCGATGGTGCCGGCCATGACCCACTGCAGGAAGCCCAGCAGCGCCGACCCGGTGCCGGGGTGCGTCGGGGACTGCGGCGGAGGCGAGCGCGCCAGCGTTCGGGCCGACCAGTCCCTGGGCGGTCATGAGGACGAAGAAGCCCGACGAGTGCTGCGCCCAGAGGCATCGAGAACCACACCGCGGACACAGCAAGGACGAGGCCAGCGGCACCGGTGGCGACGAGGCCGACCTTGACGAACACCCGCGTGGGCACGCGGTCGGCGTACCGGGCGGCGACCAGGGCGGCGACCGTCATCCCGCCGGCGTTGGCGGCGAAGTCGACCGAGTACTGCAACGGCGTGAGGCCGTTCATCGACTGCAGCACGTACGCCGAGGTGGCGACGTAGGCGAACGTGGTGCCCATCGAGAACGCGAACACCACCAGGTGACCGCTGAACACGCGCGAGGACAGCACCTCGCCGGTCGCACCCAGGAGCCGTCCGAGGCCACCTCCGTGGCGTCGTTCGGCCGGCAGCGACTCCGGCATCGCCAGCGCCACCGCCAGGACCATCACGCGCCGCGAGAGCCGCGACCACCCAGAACGACACCCGCCAGTGCGACACCGACAGCACCAGCGCGCCCAGCAGCGGCCCCACGATCGGGGCGACACCCGCGACGGCAGCGACGACGTTCATCGCCCGCACCATCGTGGCGCCTTCGGTGAGGTCGACGACCACGGAGCGGGCGATGACCATGGCCCAGCCGCCGGCGAAGCCCTGCACCAACCGGGCGGCCATCATCACGGCGACCGACGGGCTGAACGCGCACGCCACCGACGCGGCCACCAGAACCGCCAGCCCGGCCAGCAGCGGCCGGCGGCGCCCCACGCGGTCCGAGAACGGGCCGCCGGCCAGCTGGCCCAGCGCCATGCCGACGAAGAACGTCGTCAGCGTCAGCTGCACCTGGGTCGCGGAGGCGTCGAGGTCGCGGCCCACGAGCGGGAACGCGGGCACGTACATGTCGGTGGCCAGCGGCGCGATGGCGGTGATGAGCACGACCGCACCCAGCACCGACGCCGGCAGCGCCGCACGACCAGCTGGTCGAGGCGACACCGGCAAGGCCGGGGAGGCTGCGAGCGGTCGGGTCAGGAGTCTGGTCGTGCAGGAGTGGCATGTCTCCATGGAACCGGCGGCCGCGGCCGCGAAGAAGTCACGCTCGTGAGGTGTACCAGCAGGGCATCCCTCAGCACGGTCGGCCGCGGGTAGCGTCGACGGCATGGACAACCGTTCGGAGGTGCGCGAGTTCCTCAGCTCTCGCCGCGCCAAGCTGACACCCGAGGACGTCGGGCTGCCCGACGTCGGCCAGCGACGCGTCCCCGGGCTGCGACGAGGTGAGGTCGCCGCCCTGGCCGGGGTCAGCATCGAGTACTACTCCAAGCTCGAGCGCGGCGCGCTCGGTGGCGTCAGCGCCTCAGTCCTCGACGCCATCGCCCGAGCGCTGCGCCTCGACGACGCCGAACGCAGCCACCTGTTCAACCTCGCCCAGGCAGCCGACGGCACCAGCGAGATGCTCCGGCCCCGTCGCCGCAGCCGGACGTGGACACCGCGGCCCAGCCTGACGTGGGTGCTGGACGCCATCACCGGCGGACCGGCCCTCGTCCGCAACGGGCGCATGGACCTGCTCGCCACCAACCCGCTCGGCCGCGCCATGCACGCGTCGCTGTACGAACGCGCGCCCGGACCGGTACCGAACTTCGCGCGCTACACCTTCCTCGACGAGGACTCCCGTCGCTTCTACCCCGACTGGGACACCGCCGCCGACACCGCGGTGGCGATCCTGCGCACCGAGGCCGGCCGTGACCCCCACGACCGGCTGATGCACGACCTCGTCGGCGAGCTCGCCACCCGCAGCGAGGAGTTCCGGCGCCGCTGGTCCAGCCACGACGTCCGCCTCCACGGCGCCGGCACCAAGACCTTCCACCACACGGCCGTCGGAGAGCTCGAGCTCGCCTACGAGAGCGTCGACATGGTCGCGGACCCGGGCCTCAGCCTCACCATCTACGCCGCCGAACCCGCCTCCCGCACCGCAGAAGCACTGGCCCTCCTCGGCTCGCTTACCGCCACCCCCGTGCCTGCGGCGCTCTGAGTCCCGCAACGCCTGAACACCGGCAGAACGCTCCCGACCGATGGCGCGCCAAGCCCGGCTTTCGGCTGCCCGGTCGCGAGTACTGGCTCTTCTCGGGCGCGTTGAAGGACGTGGTCGAGCTGTCGTCCGAGTTCGAGACCGCCGGACTCTCCGACGACTGGCGCAGGATGACTCGCGAGATGGGCGTCATCCACTCCCCCACGATCTGGTGGCCTCACGACAGGTCCTGGCTGGTCCACTCGGAGATCGACTACGACTCCACGATCGTGGGCGGCACGCCTGCGCTGATCCACGAGCTCGTGGCGGACCCCGAGATCGAGGCCCTGCAGGTTGACGGAGACATGTCGCTGTATGCGAACGGCGACACGATCAACGGCTCGTATCCCAGTGGCTGGCCGCAGCGCGACTGAGGCTACGGCTCGCCACCAGGGTCGGCAGTGCGACATCCGCATGAGCGCGACCGTTCAGGTGGCCCGGTCCTGGTGAACCCGCGGCGACTGCTGCGCATGCATGATCGCCTCGTCCCGCCGGGTGAGCACGAACATGCCGACCGCGAACCCGGAGATGGCACATGCGCCTGCGACGACCCTCAGCGCGCGAACAAGCGCATGGTCGGCCGCAGCCACAGCCGACTCATCGAGATACTCGGCGACTCCAGCGAAGTACACCGCGAGCCCGCACACGACGAGGGAGAGCATCCCCACCACACGCAGCAGCATCGGCTGGCCCGGTTGCTCGCCCTTGACGGGCTCCTGCGTCGTGGCCTGTTCCTCGTTGCTCGTCGACACGGCTCAACCTTCTCACCCGTCCGAGTCAGTCGCGCGCACGTCGGCAGATCCGCGGAAGCATCGCGGCAGATCCGGGCGAGCGTAGCCGCCCTCAACGCGGCATGAGCGTGCGTTCAGCGCCCACCGTCACTGTGAAGGTCGAGCCCCCAGGAGACACCCTTGGCGATGACACCCGTCACCAGCAACGCCGCACCCACGACGACGCCCGCCCAGCCCAGTGGTTGAGGCAGTTCACCCGCAGACAAGGTCCACGCACCGAGGAAGGTCAGGAGGGCGCCCGGAACCACAGCGAGCCACGCCGGTGGCGTTGCGGAGAGATCGTCGTCGCGCTGCACTCGAATCACGTCGCGAGGGTATGCCGATCGGCACACGCAGCTCGGCAGATCCGGTGGTTCCGATAAAGACACCGGCTCCGGACGCATGTCGGCGAGTATCGGACTGTGCGTCCCGTGACCGCCGTCGCCGTAGCGGGATCGTCTTACGGAGCTCGATTCCAAGTCAGAGATTCAAACTGGCAACGACTTCGCGGCCGCTGAACTCGCCGGTTGGACGGAACCCGAGATTGAGGTAGAAGTTCTCGGGCCCGTCGTCGCCCGCGTCGTAGGTAACGAAGCACGTACGCTCGCCTCGCTCAAGAAGGTCAGCACACACCGCGAGAACGGCGAAGCGCCCGTATCCCTGATGCTGGTGCAGAGCGTCGACGTTGAGTCGCCAGAGCCCGCTTCGGGTTACCCCTGAGGAGTCGCCTGGCCAGTCGACCTGGTGGAAGGCCATGACGAAGGCCACCAGCGCTGACCTGTCGTAGACCAGCCTCGGCCACGCCTTGGTTGGCAAGGTGTACGCCAGCGCCAAGGACTCAGCGACTGACTCGACGTGTGCATCCTGATGGGGCAGGAGGCGTATTGCGCAAGCTGCTTCGACGTTGTCAGAGGTGACGAGCTGCAGCGTCGGTGCGGGCACGGGTCGAGGTTACGGGGGTACAGGCTCTGGGGGCGTCCCATCGGTCGGATGAGCGCCAGTGGGGTATCCCGTACTAGTCACGCTCCGCGTGACGACCTTTCAGCGGTACACCGGCCAGTTGACTTCCACTTAGTGTCCCGACGATCGACGCCTTCAACGATCACGCGGACGACCCTATGGGCAGGGCCATCCGCTCATCGGCATGTGCGGATGACCTAATCGCGGCAGATCCGGACGAGCGTAGCCGCCCTCAAAGCGGCAGATCCGGATGTTGCGCAAGGGCAATCAAGACTGGTGCTGCCTTGATGTTCCCTCGCCCCTGGGATGGCGACGTAGAGGGGGCAGCAGGTGAAGGACGCTGAGGAACGCGAAGATCAGGGTATTGAGCCCGACCCATGCGGCGAGTGCTTCGTACCAGGCCGTGTGAAGTACCGCCTCGGGCAGAGCGATTCCTAAAGGTATGAACAACCATGGGGTCAGAAGCGCGGGGTGGGGTCGTGGCACGTAGTTCCACCCTGCCTTGCGACCGCTCAGGATCTGCGCGATCGAGGTGACAAAACAGGCTTGGAGGAACACGGCGTACCCGAGTTCCAGGAGCATGGGCGCAGCCACTGCTCGGCCTCGCCACCCGGCACGCCACACGGTCACGATGCGTTCGACGAGGAAGATCCCTCCAATCAATACCCAGAACGGTGACCATCGCAGACTGTCTGCGGCGAGCAGGCTCACCGTCATCAACACCAGGTAGGACTGGAAGGCGACCACCCCGTAGGCGAGGCCGAGCTGCTGCCCCCAGTACATGGCCGTGGCGCGGGTCAGTCCGTAGACGCCGATGTTCTCCAATGCGCCGCGATGCCATCGGAGCCGTTGGCGCCACAGGTGACGCCACGACGTCATGATCTCGGTTGTCACACGGCACTGTGGCGGCGAGGTCATCCGAGCGCCCAGCGTCTTCAGCGCCAAGGTGAGTTCGTTGTCCTCGGTCAAGGCAAGCGTGTCGTAGACCTGTCCAGGCGGTCCGGGCAGGAACGGGCCACGAGCGTCAGCAACGGTGCGCAACGCGTGGGCGCGGATCACCGAAGCGGTCCCGGTCAGGACGAACACGCGGTCGAGTTTGCGGGCGACCCCCCGTTGGTATCGCGTGTACTCATTGCGCTGGAACTGACCGATCAGGCCACCGCCGTCCTCGCCGTAGAACAGACCGCCCACCGCGATCAGGCTCGGGTCCCCATCCAGGAGCCCCAGTGCCACCTCCAAGAACTCCGGTTCGATGGTGGAGTCCGCGTCCATCACCAGCACCACGTCACTCGGCTCGCTGGTAAGCAGGAGCTTCGCCAAGACTTGGTTGAGCGCTCCGGCCTTCTTCTCGGTGTTCCCCACGGTCTCGAACACCTCCACGCCGTGCCCGCCCGCGACCTCGACCGTCGCATCGGTGCAGTTGTCCGCGACCACCATGACCTTGTCCGGTGGCCGCGACTGCTCGGCCAGAGACTGAAGCGTCAGCCCCAACACCGCCTCCTCGTTGTGGGCAGGGATGAGCACCGTGCAAGAAACCACCACCCCGCTCGGCCGAACGTCCGGCGTAGGAAGCGCTGAGGGCGGCATCTCTGAGGCATCCCCCGCGATCGCTACGTCCACGTCGAGCGGCCCCAGCATCAGGTGCCGCGCCCGACGCGCAACAGGCGGCGGCGCGGGCGGGATATGCCGATCAGGAGAGAGCACCCGCATCACCGCTGCCGTCTGCAACGCTGCGAGGCCGACGAAAGTCGAGGCCACTAGGAGCGCCACTGCCGTCAGGATCGCCCCTCCTGGATACCCGAACTCAACGTTGAGCGGCAACAAGACCTTCTCCGCCTGGACATCGGTGCCTTGCTCGGGAACGAGCGCCCACGCCACGACCAACAGCCCGACAGCCGAGATCGCCAAGGCAGCCGTCAACCAACCGAACTGCGCAGCACGCCTACGCGTGCTCGTCGGATCTACCCGTGGCAACCGCATAGACGCTCCCTCCGAGACCGATCCTGCCCTTGACGCTTCGAGCGGGGCTGACCCTCAGTGGGTGAACTTGCGCCCGCTTCCGCGACGCGACGCCGGCTGTCGTCGGTAGTGTCGGTGACCGCATCTCGGCATGAGCGGATGCGCGGGTCGCGGCAGATGGGGCGGACCGAGCCGCTCATCGAAGCACTCAGGTGCCTGCTACCAGATGCCCGGGATCAGGCGCGGATGATGAGCGGCGTAAGACCGATACGGCTCGCCGAGAGCGGACAGGAGAGCGCGCTCCTCGACACGAATTCGGATCGCCAGCCCGAGCGCCGGCAGGATCATCAGCGCGAGGATGGAGAGCCAGTTGCCGAAGGCCACACCAGCGCCGGACAAGGCCAGCAGGAGGCCGGTGTAAGACGGGTGCCGGACCCAGCGGTACGGTCCGCCGTCGACGACGGTCTGCCCGGGGGTCACCCGCACGACGACGGTGAAGAACCGGCCCAGAACCCAAGCCGCCCACTGGCGAAGCGCGATCCCGGCCCACATCAGCGCGATGCTGCAGCCGTAGAGCGCGTTGTTGGCGGGGAGCGAAGCGCTCGTGACTCTGGCTGCACACCAGGCCGCCGTGAGGCCGCCGGCCGCGATCCCCACGATGACCGCCACGATGCTGCCGCGGTCCACACGGGAGCCGCCGGAGTGCCCGGCGCTGCGCACTCGGATGCTCACCTCTGACGCGACGAACACGATGGCGGTCGCCCGCAGCAGGATCTGCGCACCGAGGTGCGCGCTGGTGACCAGGGTCATGTGAGCACGAACAATGCCACAAGGTCCTCGGCGCGTCGCTCTGGAGATTGACGCGACCGCTCATCGGCATGAGCGCGCTCGTCGCGGCATGTGAGGACGCTTCTTCTTGGCTTACAGCGGGTATGTCTTGAAGCCGGGGGGTGACGGGAGCCGGGTTGACATAGGGCCCTCGTACGCACATCCACCAGGTGGCGACGACGGGCACAACCGGGAACTCGCTCCTGCCTATCTACATCGCCGGCTTCCGTATGGTGCTCACCATGACCGAGACCTGGACCGCGCCGGAGGTCGACCGCACCGAGTCCCCCAACGTCGCGCCTGAGCGCACTGCGGCGGAGGCGCTGCTGGACTACTTCCGGGAGACCTTGCTGTGGAAGTGCGCCGGGCTGAACGCGGACCAGCTCAAGCAGCGTTCCGTTCCGCCGTCCTCGATGTCGCTGCTTGGACTGGTGCGGCACATGTCCGAGGTCGAGCGGGTCTGGTTCCGGACCCGGATTGCCGGCGAGGACCTCGGGCCGATCTATTGCTCGGACGCCCGCCCCGACGGCGACTTCGACGACGTCGACACAGCTGACGCCGAGGCCGACTTCGCCACGTACCAGCGGGAGGTCGACGCGGCGCGTGCCGTTCTGGCCGCCCGCAGCTTCGATGACACGTTCACGCTGACGCGTCCGGAGGCGACCATCGACGTCCGAGCGCTGGTGCTACACATGATCGAGGAGTACGCCAGGCACTGTGGGCATGCCGACCTGATTCGCGAGTGCGTCGACGGTGCCGTCGGCGACTGAGCCCGTCATTCGGGCCGCCCGCCTGCTGCGCTACCGGGGTTGTCGCGCAGGCCGACTTGTATCGACCCTGAAGCGGCAGATGAGTGCGTCGGATGCGTGATCAACCATCATGCTTGGTCTGACTCAGGACAGAGGGGCGATGAAGCAACCGACGCTTTTCCTGACGGTGGGGCTTCCGGCGACCGGCAAGACGACTGCCGCGCGACGCCTGGAGGTCGATCACCGTGCCCTTCGTCTCACGAAGGATGAATGGATGAAGGCGCTCTACGGAGAGCAGAACCCGTCGTCAGCCTCCGACGTAATCGAAGGACGGCTCATCGAGATCGGGCTGCGTGCTCTAGAACTGGGTCTCAACGTAGTGATCGACTTCGGCCTGTGGAGTCGTGATGAACGCTCCGCGCTGCGCCAGGCGGCAACCGACCGTGGCGCTGGCGTGGAGATGCACTACGTCGAGGTCTCCGCAGTTGAGCAGCAGAGACGACTGGATCAGCGGCTGATGGTCGAGCCGCACACGACATGGCACATCTCAGAACACGAACTGGTCACGTGGGCCGACGAGATGCAGGTCCCAACACCCGGAGAGGTCGATGGCAGCGAAGCGATCGATGACCCACCGCCGGGATTCACATCATGGGACCAATGGCGCTGGGATCGCTGGCCCCCAGCGGTTGCCTGACCGCAACCGCTCATCGGCAGATCCGGACGTCCCCGACAGGCGGCGCTGTGCAGCGCCAACAGCGGGGCTCCCTTTCATCACTGCGTCGCCACCGACCCTCTACGTCCGCATCGCGAAGCTGACCTTGTTGTCGGCGTGGACCGTCATCGCGTAGCGGGAGTCATGGGCGAGCCGGTGGTGGCGGGGGCAGAGGAGCCGGCCGAGAGCCAGGTCCGTGAGGCCGCCGCGTGACCAGGGGTCGTCGTGGTGGGCGTGGCAGCCGGAGGCGGTGGTCTCGCACCCGCGGGCCGTGCAGCCGCCGTCGCGGAGGCCGAGGGCGATGCGCTGGGCCTTGTTGAAGAGCCGGGCCAGGCGGCCGAGGTCGAGCGGCTCGGACGTCGAGCCGAGCACGACCGGGATGATCCCCGCCTCGCACGCGAGCCGGCGCGCCTGACCGGCAGTCATCCGGGAGCCGTCGTCCAGCAGTGCCGTGGAGTGCTCGGCCAACAGCTGCTCGAGGGTCATGGTGACCACCACGGTCGCGTTCACACCGGCGGTCTGAGGGGTGGCGTCGGTCGGGTAGCGCTCGACGTACTCGACGAACGCCTCGCCCAGGCGACGACGCAGCGGCTTCCAGTCGCCGGACTCGTCGCGGAGCTCCGCTTCGGTGTGGCGGGCCGGGTTGGCGAGGGCCAGGAGGTGGCGCTTCAGCATCGCGCCCACATGAGAGGGCACCGTGAAGCGGCCACGACAGCGACCCTCGCCGTCGTCGACCAGGGTCAGCTCGACGCCGGCGATCGCACGGGCCTCCTCCGCGGCCAGGACGGCGGCTTCGTGGGACTCCCCCACCTCGGGCGCCACCACGTCGAGGATCCGCTTGCCGATCTGCTTGAGGTCGCGGGCATCGTGCTGGGCAGCACGTGACAGGAGGGCCGTCTCCGCCAGCTCGCGCACGGGTGCGTCGACCTCTGCGGGGAGCGCATCGACGGCCTCGGCGATCACCCGGGCCTGCTCGGAGCGCAGCTCCCCCGACGTCAGGGCCGAGGCGACGTCCGGGTGCTGCTCGAGGGCCCGGCCGAGCGCGAGGTCTCGTCGCGCCTCACGGCGGGTGGTGCGCGTCTCGACCGCGAGCCACGCCGCGGCGTCACGCAGCCCGTGCGCCTCGCCCACGTCGTCCGATGCCGCGAGCACGCGCGCGGTCAGCGCCTCGAGCTGCGAGCGGACGGACGTGAGCGCCACCAGTGCCGACTGCTTCTCGCCCGTCGACATGAACGCCGGCTCGACCGACGCGACACCCTTGAGTGCTGACCGGAGGTCGGTCGCACAGTCGATGATCGGATGCACCTGGCCACCTCCCTCGCACGCGCTCACTGGACACCGCCCGGGTTCCGGGGCGGAGCGGTGAGGCATGACTGGTGGCGCCGTTGCCAGGTCGTCACCCGAGAGCCGTGCGGCATCCCGTCAGCACCACGACGGGTTCTATGGGTGACTGTCCCGGTCCCGGGATCCCCGTCACCTCAGACGAGGGATCCGTTGCGGACCGGCGTGCTACGCACGATCGTACACCTGTTCGAATACAACCGCAAGACCTATGAAGGCCCTAGCTGACGCCCAGTGCTCTCCGCACCACGCGCCGCCGCAGCGTGGGCGAGGCGACGACCTCGTAGCCGGCCTCGAGGAAGACCTGCACGAGCCCGACCGACGCCTCGTCCCAGATCACCTGCTTCCCGGGGGCGGGCTCGATCGGGTACGCCTCCAGGACCCGCGCGCCGACCTGCTCGCCGTACTCGACGGTGGCCGCCGCGAGCTCGTAGGTCAGCCCGGCCTGGCGCCAGCCCTTGCGGACGACGAAGCAGGTGACCGACCAGACGCCCTCGAGCTCCGGGTCCATCCGCATCCACGGCTGCTTGCGGGCCCACAGCCGCGGGTAGTTCTCGCGTGGCTCGACCGCCGCCCAACCGGCGGCCTCGCCGTCGACGTACGCGATCAACCCCGAGGTGGGGCCGGCCGTGCCGCACGCGGTCTGCTCGAGGAGCGCGACCTCGCGCTCCTCCTGCGTGGTGTCCCTCCAGATCCAGCCCGGCACCTTGAGCGCCTGGCACCGGCACTTGCTGGCGCCGCCCGTGGCGAACACCGCCTCGACGTCCTCGGTCGTTGCCCGTGGGCCGGGAGCCAGGAGAAGTCCGCCATGCAGCGACCCTAGGGCCCACCGGGGACATGGCAACCGGCCTCCACGTCAGGCTGGTCCGGCGACCAGCTCCCGGCCACTGGCCAGCTGTCGAACTCGCTCCACCATCTCGGCGAGCTTGAACGGCTTGCTCAGGACGCGGTCCGCTCCGGCTTCGCGACAGACGGCTTCGTGCTCCTCGCCCGTGTGCCCGCTGGTGACGAGGACAGCGCCTGAGTAGCCCAGCGCGCGCATCTGTGCCACCGCCTCCGCTCCATCCATGTCCGGCAGGCCGCGGTCAGCCACGACGACGTCGACGTGGGCCGACCCGATGATCTCCACCGCACGGGCTCCGGTGTCCGCCATCACGACCTGGTGACCGGCTCGTTGGAGTGCGAGTGACATGACGTGCGCCAGATCTGGCTCGTCCTCGACGAGGAGCACGGAGATGGGCACGATCCGAACGGTACACATGGCGTGACCAGTAGATACACAGAACGGTAATATTCGATGCTGTGCCCGGGACTGGGCAGGCCTAGATGTCCGTCCCCGGCGCCTCGGAGTCCTCACTCCCGACGGGCATGCACTGGCCCAGCGTGATCGCCTTGTACTTCGCGAACTCCTGCGAGCTCCTGGCCGCCTCGGGGTAGTCCTCGGCGGCGAGGTCGGCGTAGTAGTGGACGGCCTCGACGAGGTCGCCCGCCGCCTGGGAGCCGTCGTCCCGGTCCTCCGCCAGCGGGACCGCTGCGACGAAGTGATCGACGGTCCCTTCGTAGTCACCTTCGTTGAAGGCCTCGATGCCCGTCCGCACCTCCTCGCACGCCAGGCTGTCGACGACCGGGACGTCCTCGTCGGGCGTAGGCGTCGCACTGGTGGGAGCGCTCGTGCCCGGCGTCTCGTCGGCACCTGAGCAGCCGGCCGCGAGCGCCGCGACGACGAGCGCTGTCGCGGCGACGAAGGTCCTCACCTGGGCCGACCCTCAGCCCTCGTACGGCTCCGGGTCGGGCTCGCGGGTGACGTGCATCGCGGCCTCCTCGGCGGAGGCTCCGGCGCCGTCGATGCCGACGTCATGGGCAAGCTCCTGGGAGTCGATGTCCGGGCCCTCGCCCGCATCGGGCTGGACCAGGCGGCCGGTGCGCTCGTCGGCCTCGTCGAGGCCGAGCTCCTCGTCGAGGGCGTTCTCGTCCTCGTGGTCGGAGTCCTCGTCCTCCTCGGCGTAGGGGTCGACGTCAGGCTCCTCCTCGGCGAGCTTCTCGTCGAGCGACTCCCCCTGGAGGCGCTCGGCCTCGGTCGGGTAGTCGTCGTAGCCCTTGGGCGGTCGGTCCGGCGGCGAGTAGCCCCGGTCGAGCACGTCGGTGAGGTCCCCGTCGTCGAGGGTGTCCCCGGGCTGGAGCTGGTCCTCGTCGTCGACGGACATGTCGCCGTAGGTCTCGCGATCCTCACTCATGCACCCACACTGTCCGACGGATCCGGACTGGACAAGGCCCGGCGGGGTGATCAGCCGAGCTCGCGCTCCAGGGCGTCGGTCAGCAGCGTCACGAGCGCCTCGGTCTGGATGTTGGCCGACGACGAGACCTCCTCGTCCGAGCCGTCGAGCGCACGCGCGGCCAGGCCGGCCTTGGAGTCGATCAGCTCGGCGATCCGGGTGTCGATCGTCTGCGCGGCGATGATCCGCCACGCGGTGACCGGGTCGCTCTGGCCGATGCGGTGGACGCGGTCGATGGCCTGGGTCTGCTCGGCATCGGTCCACGACAGCTCGGCGAGCACCACGTTGGAGGCGACCTGCAGGTTCACGCCGACACCGGCAGCAGCCAGCGAGCAGACGATCACCGTGACGTCGGGGTCGTTGACGAAGGCGTGGATCGCCTTCTCGCGCGCCTTCGGCGTCTGGTCGCCGCGGATCGAGACGTGCTTGAGACCGCGGCTGGTGAAGGTCTCCTCGGCGATGTCCATCACGTCGACGTGACGGGCGAAGAAGACGACCTTGCCGACGTTGCGCGCCAGCTGGGCGGCGTAGTCGGCGGACAGGCCGGCCTTGGCGCGCCCGATGCGGCGGAACATCGAGAAGACGTTCTCCCCCGACGTGCCCTTGTCCATCTCCTCGCGCTCCCACGTCGCCACGCGGCGTACGAGCTCGTGGTCGATGCCGTCGACGACGGAGCCCGTACGTCGGGTCTCGAGCGCGGCCTTGTAGCGCTGGACGAGCCGCCGGGCGAGCTCCTTCTCCGCCGAGCGGATGGAGCGGGCGTCCTCGTCGTCGAGCTCGACCGGGATGTCGGCGATGCGACGGGCCGGGATGTCGGCGGCGACGTCGACCTTGCGGCGGCGCACGATGCCCATGTCGATCACGGACTTGCGGGCAGCGGGGTAGAAGGCGTGGTCGGCCGGCGTCAGCTCGGTCTCCTCCAGCGACTCCATCAGGCGCGTCGTCGGCGACGTGTCGTCGATCCAGCCGAGGAACTGCCAGATCGCGCGGAAGTCCTCGATGTCGTTGATCAGCGGGGTGCCGGTGAGCGCCATCAGCAGCGGCCGGGCGGTGCGGGCGCGCAGCTGCTCGGACAGCTCGAGCACGTGGCGCGATCGCTGCGAGGTCTTGTTCTTGATGAAGTGCGCCTCGTCGACGACCATGCTCTTGAAGCCGAAGCTGCCGAGCCAGCCGACGTGCCGGTCGAGGATCTCGTAGTTGACGATGATGACGTCGGCGAACGCGTCGACCTGGCCGCCGTCACCGTGGATGACCGTGGCGCGACGGCGCGGGGTCCAGCGCTCGGTCTCGCGGGCCCAGTTGGTCTTGACCACGTTGGGGCACACGACGAGCAGCGGGAAGGCGTTGGCGGCCTGCGCGGCGAGCAGCGCCTGCGCGGTCTTGCCGAGGCCGGGCTCGTCGGCCAGCAGGAAGGTGCGGTGACCCTCCGCGGCCGAGGCGATCATCGCGGCCTGGTGCGGCATCAGCTCGAGCTTGCCGGGGGCGGCGAGCGAGGTGGGCTCCGGCAGGTCCATGCAGGACGACGCGCCGCCCAGCTCGAAGGAGCGGAACAGTGGTCCGAGCAGCTCCCACGTCGACAGCCGCCCGTGCACGCGACGGCGCTCGCGGCCGATCTCGAAGTCGGGGACGAGGAACGGGTTGGCCAGCTGGTGCTGCGCCACGGACTGCGGGATCACGCGGCGCTCCCCGACGCCGGGACCTGACTCGTCGTCGGGCTTGGGCTCCTCGGGCGCCTCCTCGATGCCGGCCTTGCGGAGCATCTCGAGACGAAGGTCGCGGGCGCTGCCGGTGACGACGGAGTCCTCGGACAGCAGCCCGAAGAGGGAGGGGTCGCGGGTCGCGGTCTTCGCGAGGATCGTCGCGATGCCGTCGAGGCGCTTGAGCTCGTCGGCCTTCTGCGGATCGGTCAGCTCGGTCGAGGTCTTGACGTCTCCCCGGTGCTCACGCACGAGGAGCGCGACGACCTGGAACCGTACGCGTTGGCCGGGCGCGAGCGGTCCGCGCTGGACCGCGGACTCGAGCTCGCGGACGGCACGCGCCAGGACGGGGACGATGCCCTCGTTGTCCTTGTGGCGGGCGTGCGCAGGGGTGCGGCGAGTGCCACGTTGACGCTGGCGCTGGGCCAAGGTGTCCTCCCGGGACGGGGTACGCGTCGTGGAGCAGGCGAGCCTGTCGGCGCTGACCTGCACAGCACGGCGTGGAGGTTGGAGCGATGCGTCGTGGTCGTGGCCGGTGGATCAGTGGCGATCAGGCGGCACGGCGTCGGGACGCTGCATCCACTGTAGCCCGCGGGTGGCCGTTCGCGGTAAATAACCCTCAGCGCGCCGCACGGTGGTCGACGATGCGACGCATCTTGCCGACCGAGCGCTCGATGGCACCGACGTCGACCACGTCGACCCCGACGCTGACGCCGATCCGGTCCTTGATCCGCTGGACGAGCTCGGCGCGGGCGGCATCGGCCTCGTCGGGCGTGGTGTGCTCGCGGCGCTCGACGCGGACGGTGAGGTCGTCGAGGTTGCCGGTGCGGTCCAGGTGGCACTGGAAGTGCGGCGAGAGCGCCGGCAGGCCGAGGACGATCTCCTCGATCTGGGTCGGGAAGAGGTTGACCCCGCGCAGGATGATCATGTCGTCGGTGCGGCCGGTGATCTTCTCCATCCGGCGCATCGTGCGTGCGGTGCCCGGCGAGAGCCGGGTCAGGTCGCGGGTGCGGTAGCGGATGACGGGCATCGCCTGCTTGGTGAGCGTGGTGAAGACGAGCTCACCCTCCTCGCCGTCGGGCAGCACCTCGCCGGTCACCGGGTCGATCACCTCGGGGTAGAAGTGGTCCTCCCACACGTGCAGGCCGTCCTTGGTCTCCACGCACTCGCTGGCGACGCCGGGACCGATCACCTCGGACAGGCCGTAGATGTCGACCGCGTGCATGTCCATCCGCTCCTCGACCTCGCGACGCATGTCGTTGGTCCACGGCTCGGCGCCGAAGATGCCGACCTTGAGCGACGTCGAGCGCGGGTCGACGCCCTGCGCCTCGAGCTCGTCGATGATCGAGAGCATGTAGGACGGCGTCACCATGATCACGTCGGGCTCGAAGTCGAGGATCAGCTGCGCCTGGCGCTGCGTCATCCCGCCGGAGACGGGTACGACGGTGCAGCCGAGGCGCTCGGCGCCGGCGTGCGCACCGAGGCCGCCCGTGAAGAGGCCGTAGCCGTAGGCGTTGTGCAGGATCATCCCCCGCCTGCCACCGGCCGCGCGGATCGATCGGGCGACCACGTCGGCCCACATGGCGAGGTCGTCGCGGGTGTAGCCGACGACGGTCGGCTTGCCGGTGGTGCCGCTCGACGCGTGGAGGCGTACGACGTCCTCGCGGGGCACCGCGAACATGCCGAACGGGTAGTTGTCACGCAGCGTCGCCTTGGTGGTGAACGGCAGCTTCGCCAGGTCGTCGAGCGACCCGATGTCGTCGGGGTGGACGCCGGCCTCGTCGAACGCCTGCCGGTAGTGGGCGACGTTGTCGTAGGCGTGGCGCACGGACCACTGCAGCCGCTCGAGCTGCAGCGCGCGCAGCTCCTCGACGGGCGCGGTCTCGATCGGGTCGAGGTCGCCGGGCTGGGGGCTCAGGTCGTGCACGGTGTCGTCCTCCGGATCGTGGGGTGGTTCGTGGGAGGCTGGGCGGCATGTCGGAGACCGCGCCGGGGAGCGCCGTACGCCGCGGCCGGCCGGGTCACGACCAGCAGTCGGTGCTGCGCGTCGCCGTCGACCTCTTCAACCGGCAGGGCTACGACGCCACGAGCGTGGGCGACATCGCGCGCGAGCTCGGACTGACGAAGTCGGCGATCTACCACCACGTGCCCGGCAAGGAGCACCTGCTGCAGAGCGCGGTCGACGAGGCGCTCGACGCGCTGAACGCCGCCCTCGACGAGGTGTCGGCCGCTGAGGAGCTGGACGCCGGCGAGCGACTGCGGGCCGCGGTGCACAGCAGCGTCACCGTGCTGGTCGGGCACCTGCCGGCCGTGACCCTGCTGCTGCGCGTGCACGGCAACACCCCGGTCGAGAAGGCCGCCCTCGCCCGACGTCGCGCGCTCGACGAGCGGCTCGCCGACATGGTGCGCGCCGCGGTCGAGGAGGGCGTGCTGCGCGCCGACCTCGACCCGCTCGTGATCAGCCGGCTGCTCTTCGGCATGGTGAACTCGCTGGTCGAGTGGGTGCGCCCCGACGTCGACGCCGCCGGCGCTGGCCGACTCGCTGGCTGCGCTGGCCTTCGACGGCCTGACCCACGGGGCTCGTCCGTCCTGACCCGCGGCGCCAGCGTCCGGCTGCGACCGCGGAACTCGGCGATCACCTCGCCGGCCGTCGGGTCGTCGGCGCGGACCGTCACGTCGTAGATCCCCGGAGCGCCCGCGCAGCGACACCTCGCGGGCGTCGGCGTACAACGTCTGGCCGAGGCGGCCGGGCACCAGGAAGTCGATCGAGAAGCCGGCCGCGACCGTCACCGGTCCGTGGGAGTTGCAGGCCAGGGCGAAGGCCGAGTCCGCGAGCGACGCGATCACCCCGCCGTGGCACAGGTCGTGGCCGTTGACCATGTCGTCACGGACGAGCATCGCGACCTGCGCGCGTCCACCACCCACCTCCACCAGGCGCATCCCGAGCATCGCGCTGGCCGCGTCGGCGGCCCACATCGTGTGCGCCTCGGCGGCCTGCTCAGGCATCGAAGTCGACCGTGACCGCGTCGCTGACGGGATAGGTCTGGCAGGTCAGCACGAACTGCTGCTCGACCTCGGCGGGCTCGAGGGCGTAGTTGCGCACCATCTCCACCTCGCCGTCCACGACCTTGGCGCGGCAGGTGCCGCACACGCCGCCCTTGCAGGCGAACGGCAGGTCGGTGCGTACGGTCTGGGCGGAGTCGAGCACCGTCGTGTCGCGCGCCATCGGCGTGGTCGTCGTACGTCCGTCGAGCACGACGGTGACGTCGCTCGTGACGCCCTCGACGATCCGGTCGGCGTGCCGCAGGGCCGGCGGCGGCTCGTCGACGAAGAACAGCTCGAAGTGGATCTTCTCCTTCGCCACACCGAGCTCCTCGAGGACCGTGCGGGCGTCCTGGATGAGTCCGAGCGGACCGCACAGCCAGACGTGGTCGATCGCCCGAGCGGCACCTTGACCGGCAGCAGCCGCCGGAGCTTGTCGGCGTCGAGGCGGCCGGAGAACAGCTCGACGTCGCGCGGCTCGCGAGAGAGCACGTGGACCAGGTCGAAGCGCGGGCCGTGGAGGTTCTTGAGGTCGCTGAGCTCCTCGGCGAACATCACCGACGTCGTCTCGCGGTTGCCGTAGAGCAGCGTCACCGAGCTTGCCGGGTTGGCCAGGACGGAGGCCGCGATCGAGAGCATCGGCGTGATGCCGGAGCCGGCCGCGATGCAGAGGTGCCGGCCGGGGCTGGCCGGGTCGGCGCGGAAGCTGCCGGAGGGTTCGGCGACCTCGACGCTCTCCCCCGGCGCGACCTGGTGGATCAGCCACGAGGAGAACATCCCGTCGGGGATCTCCCGCACGCCGATGCGCGGTGCGGCGCCGGCGGGGGCGCAGATGGAGTAGGTCCGGCGGTGCTCGACGCCGTCGACGACCCGGCGCAGCGTGAGCGACTCCCCCGGCTCGAAGTCGAAGAGCTCGCGCAGGTCGTCGGGCACGTCGAAGGTGACGGCGGCCGAGTCGTCGGTCAGCGGCTCGACGTCGCGGACGGTGAGCCGGTGGAAGGTCTGGCTGGGACGGGAAGCCATGGCCTAGATCTCCTTGACGTGGTCGAAGGGCTCGAGGCACTCCGTGCAGCGGTACTGCGCCTTGCAGGCCGTCGAGCCGAACTCCGAGACCAGCTGGGTGGCGGGCGAGGCGCACTGCGGGCAGCGCACCTGGCGCGCAGTGGGCAGCAGCGACAGCGGGATCGGTCCGGTGGTCGAGGGCGCCGGTCCCGGTGGCGAGATGCCGGCGGCGGACAGGGCGGCGCGGCCGGCGGGCGTGATCCAGTCCGTCGTCCAGGCCGGGTGCAGGCTGACCCGCACCTCGACGCGGTCGAAGCCGGCGCCGCTCAGCTCGCGCACGAGGTCGTCGCGCATCGCTGCCATCGCCGGGCAGCCCGAGTAGGTCGGGGTGATGTCGACGACCACGTGCGAGTCGCCGACCACGTCCACGGCGCGCAGCACGCCGAGGTCGGCCAGCGACAGCATCGGCAGCTCGGGGTCGGTGACGCGCTCGGCGATGCGGCGCGCACGCTCGGTCGTCGTACGACTCATCAGCCTGATCCCCACTACCACTGGCCCCGCGGGTGGGCGCGTGCCACGGACTGCATCTCGGCGAGCATCCGGCTCAGCGGCTCGCCGTGCATGCCGTCGCGTCCGGTCTTCCCCAGCACGCCCGAGCGGCGCGGTGCCTCCGACCGCTCGACCTCGGCAGCGGTGAGCACCTGGTCGAGGACGGCCTCGGCGGCGTCACGTACGGATGCGGGGTCGACCCCGACACCGGCCTCGGCCGCAGCCGCCTCGATCGGGTGGGTGTCGAAGAGCTCGGGCCAGAGCGGCCAGAGGGCGTCGAACGCGGAGATGAGCCGGGTGCGCGACTCGTCCGTGCCCTGGGCGAGGGTGACGAACCAGCGGGCGGCGTAGTCGCGGTGGTAGGCCAGCTCCTTGACTCCCTTGGCGGCAACGGCCGACAGCACGTGGTCACGGCTCTCGCGCAGCCGCTCGAACACGGCGAGTCGCCACACGGAGAAGAGCAGCACCCGCACGGTGGCCTCGGCGAAGTCTCCGTTGACGACCTCGGCGAAGCGGACGTTGCGGAACTGGTGCGCCTCGCGGAAGTAGGCCAACGCGTCCTCGGGCGGTGCCGGCGAGCCCTCGGGCAGTGTCGGCACGACGGATTCATCGGCCTTGCGCCGCACGCGCGAGCAGCAGCCGCGCCTGACCGAGCAGGTCGAGCGCGATGTTGGAGAGCGCGATGTCGTCCTCGAGGTCGGGCGCGTTGCTGGTCCACTCCGCGATCCGGTGCGACATGACCAGCGAGTCGTCGCCGAGCATCAGGGCGTACGTCGACAGGGTGGCCGCGTCGACGCCGTCGGGGATGGTCGTGTCGACCCCGGCGAGCGGGTCCTCGAAGTCGGTGCCGAAGGCCCAGTGGGCGTCGTTGACGAGCAGCCCGCTGTAGGCGCTGTCGTGCTCGTCTTCCGGAGAAGTATGGATGTGTTCAGTCATCAGCTCTGTCCGTCGAACTTCGTGAGGCTCGGGGTCCCCGCGGCGTTGTTCTGGAGGAGCGCAGCGGGGGAAGAAGAACGTCGTGGGGTGTGCTTACATGTGGGGGACGTTGTCGGGGATGTCGTAGAAGGTCGGGTGCCGGTAGACCTTGTCGCCGCTGGGCGCGAACATCGGGTCCTTCTCGTCCGGGCTCGACGCGGTGATCGCGTCGGCGCGGACCACCCAGAGGCTGACGCCCTCGTTGCGGCGGGTGTAGACGTCGCGGGCGTGCAGCAGCGCCATCCGGTCGTCGGCGGCGTGCAGCGAGCCGACGTGCACGTGGTTGAGACCGCGCTTGCCGCGCACGAACACCTCGTAGAGGGGCCACTCGGGCTCAGGAGCCGGGACGCCCTCGCCGGTCGGGCACACCCTGCAGCGGAACGGCGCCGTGGCCGCCCTCGGCGGAGAGGTCACTGCCGGTGGACTGGTCACTCATGCCGACACCTGCTTGCGGGCGTACGCCGTCGCGGCCTCGCGGACCCACGCACCGTCCTCGTGGGCGGCGCGCCGGTGGGCCATCCGCTCGGCGTTGCAGGGTCCGTTGCCCTTCACGCCCTGCATGAACTCCTCCCAGTCGGGCTGGCCGAAGTCGTGGTGGCCGCGCTCCTCGTTCCACACGAGCTCGGGGTCGGGCAGCGTCACGCCGAGTGCCTCGGCCTGCGGGACCGACATGTCGACGAACTTCTGGCGGAGCTCGTCGTTGGTGTTGCGCTTGATGCCCCACGCCATCGACTGGGCGGTGTTGGGCGAGTCGGCGTCGGGCGGGCCGAACATCATCAGCGCCGGCCACCAGAACCGGTCGACCGACTCCTGCACCATCGCGCGCTGCTCGTCGGTGCCGCGCATCATCGTGGTCAGCAGCTCGTAGCCCTGGCGCTGGTGGAAGGACTCCTCCTTGCAGACGCGGATCATCGCGCGACCGTAGGGGCCGTAGGACGTGCGGCACAGCGGGACCTGGTTGCAGATCGCGGCACCGTCGACCAGCCAGCCGATCGTGCCGACGTCGGCGTACGACAGGGTCGGGTAGTTGAAGATCGAGGAGTACTTCTGCCGCCCCGAGATCAGCATCTCGGTGAGCTCGAGCCGGGAGACGCCGAGCGTCTCGGCGGCGGAGTAGAGGTAGAGCCCGTGGCCGGCCTCGTCCTGCACCTTGGCCAGCAGGATCGCCTTGCGGCGCAGGCTGGGCGCGCGGCTGATCCAGTTGCCCTCCGGCTGCATGCCGATGATCTCGCTGTGGGCGTGCTGGGCGATCTGGCGCACGAGGGTCTTGCGATAGCCCTCGGGCATCCAGTCACGCGGCTCGATCCGGTCGTGGCGCGCGATCGTCGCCTCGAAGTGCTGCTCGAGCGCCTCGGGGGCGGTCTCGGTGAGCGTCATGCGACCTCACTCCATCACTGGTGCGGACATTTACTGACCGATCGGTCTGGTATTAGTGTGTCACCAGTCACCCTGCCACGCAATCCGCGATCCCGACACTGGAGGAACCACCGTGAGCCGTCTGCTCGAGAGCTACGCCGCCGGCCGCTGGTACGCCGCCTCCGCCGAGGGCGACCCGTTGCTCGACGCCTCGACGGGCGAGGAGGTCGCGCGCATCTCCAGCGCCGGCCTCGACCTCGGCGCGATGGCCCACCACGCCCGTACGGTCGGGGGTCCCGCGATCCGCGAGCTGACCTTCCACGAGCGTGCGCTGCTGCTCAAGGAGCTGGCCACGCACCTGACCGGGCTCAAGGACGAGTTCTACGAGCTCTCGCTGGCGACCGGCGCCACGCGTCGCGACTCGATGATCGACATCGACGGCGGCTTCGGCACCGTCTTCAGCTACTCCTCGAAGAGCCGGCGCGAGCTGCCCAACGACATCGTGGTCTGC
Organism: uncultured Actinomycetota bacterium; assembly: GCA_963708875.1. GTDB lineage: Bacteria > Actinomycetota > Actinomycetes > Propionibacteriales > Nocardioidaceae > Nocardioides. The sequence goes on along the minus strand of CAVPUL010000001.1, from coordinate 206,954 downwards.
GACGGCGACCTCGAGCAGCTCGGCCGCACCGGGGTCTTCATGGGCCAGCACGTCTACACCTCGCGACCCGGCGTCGCGGTGCAGATCAACGCCTTCAACTTCCCCGTCTGGGGCATGCTCGAGAAGCTCGCACCGGCCTTCGTCGCCGGCCTGCCGTCCCTGGTCAAGCCGGCCAGCCAGACGGCGTACCTCACCGAGCTCGTGGTCCGCCGGATCATCGAGTCCGGCATCCTCCCCGAGGGCTCGCTGCAGCTCCTGTCGGGCTCCGCGGGCGACCTGCTCGACCACCTCGGCGTGCAGGACTCGGTCGCGTTCACCGGCTCGGCGCACACCGCCGGCATCCTGCGCCAGCACCCGTCCGTGCTGCACGGCGGCGTGACGCTCCAGGTCGAGGCCGACTCGCTGAACTGCTCGGTGCTCGGCCCCGACGTGACCTCGAGCGACCCGGAGTGGGACCTGTTCGTCAAGGGTGTCGTCACCGAGATGACCGCCAAGGCCGGCCAGAAGTGCACGGCCATCCGCCGCGTGATCGTCCCGGCAGCAGTGGCGGACGAGATGACCGACGCCATCGCCGCGAAGCTCTCCTCGATCACCGTCGGCAACCCCGGCGACGAGTCCGTCCGGATGGGCCCGCTCGCCTCGCTCGGCCAGCGCGAGGAGGTCCGCAAGGCCGTCGAGGCGCTGCGCTCCTCCGCCGACGTGGTGCTCGGCGACCCCGCGAGCACGTCGGGGTTCGCGGGCCTGGTCTCGGGGGATGCCGAGCGGGGCGCCTTCATGTCACCGGTGCTGCTCAGGGCCCGCGCCGGTGCTGTCGAGCCGCACGACGTGGAGCCCTTCGGCCCGGTGTCGACCGTGATCTCGTACGACTCGCTCGACGACGCCGTCACCCTGGCCGCACGCGGCAAGGGGTCGCTCGTCGGATCGGTGGTCACCCACGACCCAGCGGTCGCCCGCACGCTCGTGCTCGGTCTCGCGCCGTGGCACGGCCGGATCCTGGTCCTCGACCGGGACGACGCACCCGAGTCCACCGGCCACGGCTCTCCCCTGCCGATGCTCGTCCACGGCGGTCCCGGCCGGGCCGGCGGCGGCGAGGAGCTCGGCGGCGTACGCGCCGTGCTGCACCACATGCAGCGCTCGGCGATCCAGGCCTCCCCCGACATGCTCACCGCGATCACCGGGCGCTGGACCCGCGGATCGCAGCGCACGATGACGCCCGAGCACCCCTTCCGCCACTCGCTCGCGACCCTCGAAGGTCGGGGACACGATCGCGTCCGACTCGCGGGTCATCTCGCTCGACGACATCGACCACTTCGCCGACTTCACCGGCGACACGTTCTACGCCCACACCGACCCCGAGGCCGCGGCGCAGAACCCGCTCTTCGGCGGCATCGTCGCCCACGGCTACCTCATCGTGTCGATGGCCGCCGGCCTCTTCGTCGACCCGGCGCCCGGCCCGGTGCTCGCCAACTTCGGCGTCGACAACCTCAGGTTCCTCACGCCGGTCAAGGCCGGCGACTCGATCCAGGTGACGCTGACGGTCAAGCAGATCACCCCGCGCTCCTCCGCCGACTACGGCGAGGTCCGCTGGGACGCGCTGGTCGTCAACGGCGACGGCGAGCCCGTGGCGACGTACGACGTGCTGACGCTGGTGGCCAAGGAGGACGCGCAGGAGGCCTGAGCACTAGCGTCCTCCCATGCCTCCAGCAGCCCAGCGCGTCGTCGGTGCCGTCGTCCTGTTCGTCACCGGCCTGCTCAGCCTGCCCGCTGCAGCGTTCCTGTTCGACAGCCAGGGCTCGGAGAACTGGATCGTCCCCGTGCAGCTCGTCGCGATGGCGGCAACGGGCGCGGTCGTGACGATCGTGCTGCCCGCGCTCGCCCGGGAGGGCGCCAGCACCTCCCGCCGCGCGCGGACCGGGATCTGGTGGGGCCTGCTCGCCGCCATCGTCGGCGTGCTCGTCTTCTGGTTCGCGCTCAGCGGGATCAACGGCGCCTGAGCATTGCCGGGCTCGCTACGGTCTGACCATGGCAAAGAAGTCCTGGGCCGACATGACGCCCACCCAGAAGAAGGTCGTGGTCGTGCTGGGCGTCGCAGAGGTCGCGGTCACCACCTGGTGCCTGCGCGACCTCAAGCAGCGTCCCGACTCGCTCGTCCGAGGACCCAAGCTGCTGTGGGGTGCCGGCGATGTCCGTGCAGCCGATCGGGCCGATCGCCTACCTCGCTGTGGGGCCGCAAGCGCTGAGCGCGTCAGCCGGAGTACGGCACCTCGCTGCGCCACGCCGACTCGTCGGTCGTGACCGCGGCCCACAGCGCATCGGCGACCCGGTCGGGGGTGAACGCGCCCTCCCGCGCGAGCGTGCCGCGCACCGTGACGGAGACCGCGCGGATGCCGTCGGGGGCGAGCGTCTTGTCGAGGCTGTGCACGAGGTTGCGGACGCCCGCCTTCTGCACGCCGAGCGAGGCAGCGCCCTCCCACGGGTCGTCCGCGGCCATGCTGCCGGTGACGCTGATCCGACCGCCCGAGGACATGAAGGGGCGCGCGGCCTGCACGACCGTCAGCAGTGCACCGACACCGAGCGCCACGTCCTCCAGCAGCTCGGCCACGGTCAGCGACAGCGGGTCCTTCTCGCGGAAGGCGCTCGGGTTGAAGTGCAGGACGTCGATGCGGCCGGTGTGCTCACCGAAGCGGCGTACGGCGTCGCGCGCGGCCTGCTCGTCCGTCACGTCGGCGACGACGTGCCCGACCGTGGCGCCGCGCGACTCGAGGTCGGGGACGAGGTCGTCGATGGCCTGCTGGTCCGCACCGAGCAGCGCCACGTCGTACCCCTCGCCGGCGAAGCGACGGGCCACCGACCCGCTCACTCCGGGTCCGGCACCCACGATCACGATCACTGGCTTGCTCATGGGACGTTTCTACCGCGTCAGGTCTGGTGCGGGTGCTCGCCCGTCGGGTCGTCCGGGATCGCGTTCGGGCCCTGCGCCCCCTCCTGCACCTCGCCGGACTCCTGGTCCGGCTGTCCCGCGACCGAGTCGCCGGCGCTGATCTCGTCGGGCTCGTCGCCCTCGGGGGCGAGCTCGGAGACCTGTCCACCTTCGTTGCTGTCCATGCTCCCCAGACAAGCACCGCACCCCTGACGAGGGCTCACCTGCCTGGGTGGTGGCCCTGTCGCCGGCGCTGGCTACCGTCGCAGGATGACGCGTTTCGGATACACCCTGATGACCGAGCAGAGCGGCCCGAGGGAGCTGGTGCACTACGCCGTCGCGGCCGAGCGGGCCGGCTTCGACTTCGAGGTGATGAGCGACCACTTCTCGCCCTGGCTCACCGAGCAGGGGCACGCGCCCTACGCCTGGACGACGCTGGGCGCGGTGGCGCAGGCGACCGAGCGCGTCGGCCTGATGACCTACGTGACGTGTCCGACGCTGCGCTACCACCCGGCAGTCGTGGCGCAGAAGGCCGCGACGCTCCAGATCCTGGCCGAGGGGCGCTTCACCCTCGGCCTGGGCAGCGGCGAGAACCTCAACGAGCACGTCGTCGGCGAGGGCTGGCCGGCGATCGCCGAGCGGCAGGACCTGCTCGCCGAGGCGATCGAGGTCATCCGCCACCTGCACACGGGCGACCTCGTCGACCACCGCGGCGACTACTTCCAGGTCGACTCCGCCCGCATCTGGGACCTGCCCGACGAAGGTGTCGACATCGGCGTCGCGGTCGCGGGCGAGCGTGCCATCGAGCGCTTCGCGCCGCTCGCCGACCACCTCGTCGCCGTCGAGCCCAAGGCCGAGATCGTCGAGACCTGGAACGACGTCGAGGGCGCACCGCGCGTCGGCACGGACGCCCGCGCCATCGGCCAGATCCCGATCTGCTGGGACCCCGACGAGGAGACCGCGATCGCCAGGGCGCACGAGCAGTTCCGCTGGTTCGGCGGCGGCTGGTCGGTCAACGCCGACCTGCCCACACCGGCCGGCTTCGCAGGCGCCACGACGTACGTCCGTCCCGAGGACGTCGCCGACTCGATCCCCTGCGGACCCGACCTCGACAAGATCGTCGAGGCGGTCTCCGCCTACTGGGAGGCGGGCTTCACCGACGTCGCCCTGGTGCAGGTCGGCGACGAGGGCCAGGACCGCTTCGTCAGCGAGGCGGCCGGCCCGCTGCTCGAGAAGCTGCGCGCCGCCGCGCCCTGAGGATCAGCGCCAGCCGAGGTCGGGAGCGACCTCGGTGAGCAGCGTCTCGAGCAGGTGGGCGTTGTAGTCGACGCCCAGCTGGTTGGGCACCGTGAGCAGCAGGGTGTCGGCGGCGGCGATGGCCTCGTCGTCGGCGAGCTCCTTGACCAGGACGTCGGGCTCGGCGGCGTACGTCTTGCCGAACACCGCGCGCAGGTTGGCCTCGATCTGGCCGAACTGGTCCGAGCTGGTGCCCTCGCGGCCGAAGTACATCCGGTCGAGGTCGGTGGTGATCGGCATGATCGACCGGCTCACCGAGACCCGCGGCTCGCCCTCGTGGCCGGCGGCCTGCCACGCCTCGCGGAAGACCTCGATCTGCTTGCGCTGCTGGACGTGGAACGGCTCACCGCTCTCGTCGGCCTTGAGGGTCGAGGACATCAGGTGCATGCCCTTCTCGGCCGTCCACCGGGCCGTGGCGTCGGACGCGGCGCCCCACCAGATGCGGTCGCGCAGGCCGGGCGAGTGCGGCTCGGGGCGCAGCAGGCCGGGCGGGTTGGGGAACATCGGCCGCGGGTTGGGCTGGGCGAAGCCCTCCCCCTCGAGCACCTGGAGGAAGACCTCGGTGTGCCGCCGAGCCATGTCGGCCTGGTCCTCGCCCTCGGCGGGCGCGTAGCCGAAGTAGCGCCAGCCCTCGATGACCTGCTCCGGTGATCCGCGGCTGATGCCGAGCTGGAGCCGGCCGCCCGAGATGAGGTCGGCGGAGCCGGCGTCCTCGGCCATGTAGAGCGGGTTCTCGTAGCGCATGTCGATCACGCCGGTGCCGATCTCGATCCGGCTGGTCCGCGCGCCGACCGCCGCCAGCAGCGGGAACGGCGAGGCGAGCTGCCGGGCGAAGTGGTGGACCCGGAAGTACGCCCCGTCGGCCCCGAGCTCCTCGGCCGCGACCGCGAGGTCGATGGACTGGAGCAGCGTGTCGGAGGCCGTACGCACCGCGGACTGCGGCGAGTCGGTCCAGTGTCCGAAGTTCAGGAAGCCGATCTTCTTCATGACTGGTTCAACGCTCAACCACTCTGGTTGTTCCCGGCCGGCTCACTGGAACCCGTCCCCCACGGTGGGCGCGCGGCCCGGTGCGGCCAGCGAGAGCACGGCCCGCGCGATGTCGTGGCGCTCCTCGAGGTAGTCCTCGAGGCGTTGCAGCTCCGCGGCCGCCTCGCTCTCGGCGTCGTCCCCGACCAGGTCCACCGACCCCACGAGGAAGATCTTGCCGGGGCCGACGTACTCCAGGTGCAGCGTGCTCACGGTCTCGACCTCGGGCCGCTCACGCAGCCAGCCGAGGACGGCCTCGTGGATCCGCGGGTCGGCGATCTGTCCGACGAGGAAGTCCATGTTGCGCCGCAGCAGGTAGATCGCGACGAAGCCGAGCAGCAGTCCGACCAGGATCGAGCCGATGGCGTCCCACACCGGCTGACCGGTCGCCTGGTGAAGACCGAGCCCCGTGACGGCGATGACGATGCCGACCAGCGCAGCGGCGTCCTCGAAGTAGACCGCGCGCAGGGTGGGGTTGGACGTCTTGTCCAGGAACGTCACCCGGCTGACATCGGCCTTCTCCGCACCGCGCCGCACCTCCCGACGGGCCTGGAAGAACGACACGCTCTCCAGCACGAAGGCCGCGCCGAGGACGAGGTAGGCCCACAGGTAGTCGGCCTCCACCTCCTCCGCCGTCAGCGACTGGATGCCGTGCCACACCGACACCGCTGCGCCGACGCCGAAGAGACCGAAGGCGGCGATCATCGACCAGACGTAGGCCTCCCGGCCGAAGCCGAGCGGGTGGGTCTGGTCGGCCGGCTTCTCCGCGCGGCGCTCGGCGATGACGAGGAAGACCTCGTTGCCGGCGTCGGCCCACGAGTGCGCGGCCTCCGCGACCATCGATGCCGAACCGGTCACGACCGCGACGATGGACTTGAGGATGGCGAGGACCGTGTTGGCGGTCAGGGCGATGACGACGGTGAGCACGGGCCCAGCCTGCCACTTGACGCGGTCGACCCTGTGATATCCAATATATTGCATGCCGGTCCCCGCCTCCTCCGCTCCCGTCCGGACGACACTGCTGCGCGACACCGTCCACGACCGGCTCCGCGACGCGATCGTCGACGGCACCCTGGCCCCGGGCGAGGTCGTGCGCGACACCGAGCTCGCCGGCTGGCTCGGCGTGAGTCGTACGCCCGTGCGCGAGGCGCTGCTGCGGCTCGGGGAGACCGGGCTGGTGCGCGCAGCCCCCGGACGCTCGACGGTGGTGGCCGAGATCGACCTGGCCGAGGTGCGCGAGGCGCACGCGGTGGTCGCGACCATGCACCGGCTCGCGGTCGCCGAGGCCGTCACGCGGCTCACGTCCGCCGACCTCGACCGGATGCGCCGGGCCAATGCCCGCTTCGCCGCCGCCGTCGATGCACACGACACCGAGGCGGCCCTCGCTGCGGACGACGCCTTCCACGCGGTCGCCGTGGACGCGTGTGCCAACCGCGCGCTCGTCACCGTGCTCGACCAGTTCGGACCCGTCGTACGCCGACTCGAGCGACTGCGCTTCGCCTCGCTCGCCGCGGTCGACTCGGTCGCCCTGCACGACCGCCTCGTCGCCGCGTGCGAGGCCCGCGACGTCGACGCGGCGGCCGACGTCGCCTTCCGCACGTGGCAGAACCTCGCCGACCTGATCCCCGACCCCGACCCGACCCAGCAGGAGACCCCGTGATCCTCGAGCAGTTCGAGCGCTACCCGCTCACCTTCGGCCCCTCCCCCGTCCAGCACCTCGAGCGGCTCACCGCGCACCTGGCCGACCAGGGCGGCGGGGCGCAGGTGTGGGCCAAGCGCGAGGACGTCAACAGCGGCCTGGCCTACGGCGGCAACAAGGTCCGCAAGCTCGAGTACATCGTTCCCGACGTGCTGGCGAGCGGCGCCGACACGCTCGTGTCCATCGGTGGCTTCCAGTCCAACCACACCCGCCAGGTCGCCGCGGTCGCCGCGCACCTCGGCCTCAAGTGCCGGTTGGTGCAGGAGAAGTGGGTGCCGTGGGACGACCCGACCAACACCCAGGTCGGCAACATCCTGCTCAGCCGGATGATGGGCGCCGACTCGCGCCTCGACCCGCACGGCTTCGACATCGGGATCCGCGACTCGTGGAAGGACGCGATCCGCGAGGTCGAGGAGTCCGGCGGCACGCCGTACGCCATCCCGGCCGGCGCCAGCGAGCACCGCCTCGGCGGCCTCGGCTTCGCCAACTGGGCCTTCGAGGTCGCCGAGCAGGAGAAGGCGCTCGGCCTGGTGTTCGACACGATCGTCGTGTGCACCGTGACCGGCTCGACGCACGCCGGCATGATCGCCGGGTTCGCCGCGCTCGAGGACCTCACCGGCGTACGCCGTCGGGTGATCGGCATCGACGCGAGCGCCACCCTCGAGAAGACCCGCGACCAGGTCGACCGGATCGCGCGGCACACTGCGGAGCTGATCGAGCTCGGCCGTGACCTCCGCGACGACGAGGTCACGGTGCTCGAGGGGTGGGCCGGCGACCTCTACGGCGTACCCGTCGACTCCACGATGGAGGCGATGGCGCTCGGCGCCCAGCTCGAGGCGATGATCACCGACCCCGTCTACGAGGGGAAGTCGCTCGCCGGCCTGATCGACCTCGTCAAGGACGCCGACATCCCGCGGGACTCACACGTCCTCTACGCCCACCTCGGCGGCCAGCCGGCGATCAACGCCTACCACTCGCTGTGGCCCGGTCACGCCTGAGCCTTCGCCCCCACGTGTCCGCAAGGTTGCCCCGCGAGCGAGCCGCCGGGGGCGACATCCCGGACAGGTGTGGCGGGGCGGGGCGCTAGCGTCTCGTCCGTGGTCGACACCCCGTGTGACGTGGACGCTGCCCTCGCCTGGGCAGGATCCGCGACCGGGTCGCCGGTCGCGTCGCACGTCGCGCTCGCCGGCGGGATGACCTCCACGATGCTCGCCCTGCACCACGACGACGGCTCGGACACGGTCCTCCGGTTGATGACCCGCGAGCCGTGGCGCACCCATGGCGCGGAGCTGACCGCGCGCGAGCGCACGGCGCAGCAGTTCCTGGCGGGCACCGAGGTCCCGGCTCCGACGAGCCTGGCGCTCGACACCAGCGGGCCGGTCGCCGCACACCTGATGTCGCGCCTGCCGGGCCTGCCGATCGAGCAGGTCGACGACGCTCGCCTCGCCGCGATGGCCGAGCTCCTGGCGACGATCCACCGACTGCGGCCCGCCGAGCCGTTCCGGACCTTCCAGTCCTGGGCGTGGGAGGCCAAGTGGGTGGTCCCCGAGTGGACCCGGCACCCCGGGTCGTGGCGTCGCGCGTTCGAGGTGCTGGCGGGCCCGGAGCCGGCGTACGAGCCGACGTTCCTCCACCGCGACTTCGGCCACCGCAACCTGCTGTGGTCGGGCGGCGTGATCAGCGGCGTCGTCGACTGGGTCGAGACGTCATCGGGACCGGCGTGGCTCGACGCGGCGCACGGCGCCTCGAACCTCGCGGTGACGTTCGGGACCGAGCCGGCCGAGGCGTTCCTCGACCACTACGCCGCGGTCGCGACGGAGCCCCTCGATCCCCACTGGCTCGTGATGGACGCCGTCGGCTACCTGCCGCCTCCGGGGAAGCCGTCGATGTTCGGGCGGCCGGACCAGCTCGAGCGGCTCGACGACTGGCTCGACCACGTCGTTCGCACCAGATGAGCGTCCGCCACCTCAGCTGAGGGCGAAGTCCACGGCGGCCCGCGCGTGCAGCGCGGTGGTCGCGAAGACCGGCACGTCGACGTCGTCCGGGCCGATGAGCAGCTCGATCTCGGTGCAGCCGAGGACCACTCCCCCGGCGCCGCGCTCGACGAGCCGCCGCACCACGTCGACGTACGCCGCCCGCGACTCGTCGCGGACCACGCCGAGCACGAGCTCGTCGTAGATGACGTCGTGCACGAGCGTGCGGTCGTCGCCCTCGGGAACGAGCACGTCGACGCCGTGCGAGCGCAGCCGGTCGGCGTAGAACGGCTGCTCCATGGTGAACCGCGTGCCCAGCAGCGCCACCCGGTCGAGGCCCGCACCACGGACGGCGTCGGCGGTCACGTCGGCGAGGTGCAGCAGCGGGATGGCGACGGCACCCTCGATCGCGTCGGCCACCTTGTGCATCGTGTTGGTGCAGAGCACCAGGCACTCGGCGCCGGCTGCCTCGAGGCGTTGCGCTTCATCGGCCAGCAGCGCACCAGCGGCGGCCCAGTCACCGCTCGCCTGCATCGCCTCGACGTCGGCGAAGTCGACCGACGCCAGCACCAGCCGGGCCGAGTGGAAACCACCGAGCCGGTCGCGGACCTCCTCGTTGACGAGGCGGTAGTAGAGCGCCGTGCTCTCCCAGCTCATCCCGCCCAGCAGGCCGATCCGCCGCATCGTCGGAGCACTGTCGAGAGCCATTCCTTCATTGAACACGCCTGCGGTGATGCGGCATCTGCCGCCATGCTTGCTACCTTAGTCAAGTAATTCACTGGACTAACGGGGACGGAGCGACGACATGGTGACGAACGAGGGCGATTGTCGAGTGGTCGTGGTCGGCGCAGGCGCCGGCGGCGCACTGGTGGCGACCCACCTGGTCACTGCACTCTCCTCGCGCTTCCGCGTCGAGCTCGTCGACCCCGCGCCGACGACCGGCCGCGGCCAGGCCTACTCCACGACCGACGACCGGCACCTGCTCAACGTCCCGGCGTCGGGCATGAGCGCGTTCCCGCGCGACCCCGAGCACTTCCTGCGCTGGCTGCGCAACCACCACGACCCGACGTTCCAGCCCCACGACTTCGCGCCTCGGGCCGTGTTCGGCCGCTACATCGAGAGCCTGCTCACCACCGCGACGGAGTTCCCCGGCAACGCCCGACTCGTACGCCGCCGCGCGGACGTCGTCGACATCACCGGAGCCGACGGCGGGTTCGTCGTCGACCTCTCCGACGGCGACCGCATCGAGGCACGCGCGGTCGTGCTGGCCACCAGCAGCCGACCCGGCACCAGCTGGGCGCCGGCCGAGCTCGCCGCCGACGCCCGGCTCATCGCCGATCCCTGGACCCAGGACATCCCCGAGGTCGGCGACGTGCTGATGCTCGGCTCGGGCCTGACCATGGTCGACCTCGCGATCAGCGCCGACCGGCCCGACCGCACGGTCCACGTCGTCTCGCGCACCGATGCCGTGCCCCACCCGCACGTGCTGCCGACGACTCCCCCGGTGCCGCCGCCGCCCGGCGTGACCCGCACCCAGGGCCTCGACGCGCTGCGCACGACCCTCCGGGCCCATGTCGACTCGACGGTCGAGAGCACCGGCGACTGGCGCGCGGCCATCGACGGTCTCCGTCCGGTGACCGCCCAGCTCTGGCGCGGACTCTCCGACGCCGACAAGGGCCGGTTCATCGCCGAGGACGCCCGCAGCTGGGACGTCCACCGCCACCGCATGGCCCCCGCGACCGCCCGCCGCTTCGCCGCCATCGCCGCCGAGGGTCGCCTCGAGCGCCACCGCGGCACGCTCGCCGCCGTACGTGCGAGCGACCACGCCCTGCACGTCACCCTCGACGACGGCACCGAGCTGCGCGTCGCCGCGGTCGTCAACTGCACCGGCCCGGTCGGCTCCCTCGCCGCCGACCCGCTGCTCACCCGGCTCGCCCAGACCGGGCTCGTCCGCCCCGGCCCGGCGGGCCTCGGCATCGACACCGCCGACGACGGCCGGATCCTCGGCACGCTGCCGGACGACCTGCCGTTCCTCGCGGTCGGGTCGCTGCGCCGCGGCAACCTGTGGGAGTCCACGGCGATGCCCGAGATCCGCGAGCAGGCCTACGACGTCGCGCGCATCGTGAGCCGCTCGATGCACGGCGAGTCCCGCCGCCGGCCGGTCGACCCCTACGGCCTCACCCTCTCCACCAGCGGCACCGCCGCCGAGCGCTACAACGACGCCCTGGGTCGCCTGCTGCGCCTGCAGGGCGGTGTCGAGGACGGGCTCGCCGCCGCCGTCGCCGAGGACGAAGGCTTCGTCCAGGCCCACGCCGCGCTGGCGCTCCTCGGTCACGAGTGGGGCACCAACGACCACTGGCACGCCTCGCTGCGCGCGGCCCACCGCGCCGCCTCCGAGCGCCACCTCGACGACCGCGAGAGCTCGTTCCTCGACGCGGTCACCACCCGGCTCCGTACGGACGAGGCGACCGGCTCGGCGGCACTGCTGCGCCACGTGCGGCTCTTCCCGCGCGACGCCCTCGCGGTCAGCGTCGCCGTCCCGACCGTCGCCTTCGGCGGCCTCACCAGCGGCAGCCAGACCGCCCAGCTCGTCGAGTCGCTCGGCCGGTCCTACGGCGACGACTGGTGGTACGCCGGCCAGCTCGCCTTCGTCCGCCAGGACCAGGAGCGCTGGGCCGAGGCCGAGGAGCTGGCGTCGTACGCCCTCTCGGTCGAGCCGTCCTCCGGCCACGCCGTGCACGCCCGTGCCCACGTCTTCTACGAGACCGGCGACCACGTCGCCGGCCTGGCGTGGCTCGACGAGTGGATCCGTTCACGCGGCCCCGAGGCCAACCACCGCTCGCACTTCTCCTGGCACGCCGCGCTGCACGAGCTGATGCAGGACGACGTCGAGGCCGTACGTCGTCGCTATGCCCGCGAGCTCGCGCCGTCGGTGGTCAGCGGCAGCCGCGTCGTGGTCGACAGCGGCGCCCTCCTCTGGCGCGGCCGCGTCACCGGCGCGTGGACCGACGACCTGCCCGTGGCCGAGGTCCGGGCCCAGGCTCCGACCGAGTGGCTCGTCGCTCCCCCGACGCCCTTCGCCGCGATGCACAGCGCGGTGCTGCTCGCCGCCGACGGCGACGCCGCAGCACTCACCCGGCTGGCGACCGAGTCCGCCCGCCACGGGGACCAGGTCTTCCGCGACATCGTCGCGCCGCTGTGCACCGGGCTGGTCGACGTCGTCGAGCAGCGTTGGGACGCCGCGTCGGCACGGCTGACCACCGTCGTCAGCACGATGGCGCCGCTCGGCGGGAGCAAGGCGCAGCGCGAGGTCGTCGAGGACACCCTCGTCCACGCCCTCGCGATGGCGGGTCGTACGACCGAGGCGGCGGCCGTGCTCGACGCGCGGCTCTCGCGACGCTCGTCCGCGCTCGATGCCCGGCGCCGAGCCGCCGTCGTCGGCACCCCGGCGCACGCGGACTCTGCGGGCAGGTGACGCGATCGTGCTCCAGGACGGGCTGAGCACGGTCGCCGTGACCACGATGTTCGCTCTCGCGATGGTCGACCTCCACGTCGAGCTCGTCGCGGGAGGTGCCGCGTGGCTGGCTGCCTGGTGGCTGCTGCGGGAGCGGGCGGCGTAGGGCACACCAGCACGACGGACGTTCCCTGTACGTTCGGGAGCATCGCCGACCGGAGGAGCGACCTGTGATTGAGCTGACCCCGGGCCAGGAGGTCACCCTCACGGCCGAGGACGGAAAGAACCTGACCACGGTGCAGATGGCCGTCGGCTGGGACCACAACCCGACGGCCGGCTTCATCGCCAGTGGAGCACCGCCCATCGACCTCGACGCCTCGGCCGTGCAGTTCGCCGGCGGCCAGCTCTTCGACCTCGCCTTCTTCAACAACCTCGCGACCCGCGACGGCTCGGTGGTCCACCTGGGCGACAACACCACCGGCAAGGGCGACGGGGACGACGAGGTGATCACCGTGGACCTGGGTCGGGTCTACGCCAAGGTCGAATCGATCCTGTTCCTGGTCAGCAGCTATCAGGGGCACTCCCTGGAGTACATCCGCAACGCCTACTGCCGGCTCATCGACGACACCGGCACCGAGCTGGCGCGCTTCACCCTCACGCTCGGCGTCCGGGAGACCGGGCTCGTGATGGCGAAGCTGTTCCGCGACGGTCCCACCTGGAAGCTCGGCGCGATCGGGACCGGCATCGCCCTGAAGACGCCGACGGACTCGATCGAGGCCCTCCTGCCCTTCGCCTGAGGCGGCTGCGACGGGCGTGTCTCCTACAGTGCAGTCATGGACACAGCGCTGGTCACCGGGACGTCGTCAGGCATGGGGATGTACGCCGCTGTGGAGCTCGCGGCACGTGGCCTCGACGTGGTGGCCACCATGAGGGATCCGCAGCGAGCGGACCGGCTGCGTGCGGCGGCCACGGACGCCGGCGTGACCCTCGACGTGCGCGCACTGGACGTCACCAGCTCCGCGCGGATCGAGTCGATCGCAGGCATCGTGGCTGACCACGGTCCGATCTCGGTGCTGGTCAACAACGCCGGTCAGGGCATGGTCGGAACTGCTGAGCAGCTCTCGCTCGACCAGGTCCAGGAGCAGCTCGACGTCAACTACCTGGCGCCCGTCGCCCTGGCCAAGCTGGTGCTTCCCGGGATGCGCGAGGCCGGGCGCGGTCGCATCCTCACGGTCACCAGCGTGGGTGGAGTCGTCGGCCAGCCCTTCGCCGATGCCTACTGCGGCGCCAAGTTCGCCGTCGAGGGCTTCATGCAGTCGCTTGCTTCGGTCGCCGAGCGGTTCGGCGTGTGGGTCAGCGTGATCGAGCCGGCGGCCGTGGCCAGCGAGTTCGTCTCCAACGCCGTTCGCCCGTCCACCGACGGTCCGTACGCCGAGCTGCTGCAGGCCTACCTCGACCGGACCGCGGGTGCGTTCGCGAACGCCCAGAGTGCGGCCGATGCCGGACGGGCGATCGCCGACGCCGTGACTGCCGAGGACTACCGGTTCCGCTGGCAGACCTCGGATGCCGCCGCCGCCTTTGCCGGAGTGTCGCTGGCGGACCTGGACGGCAACCGGGTGCAGTCGTTCACCCGACCGTGGACCGGCTGATCCCCGGTGCCTGCGCGAGGCGCTCCATCACTGCACGCAGCGGCGGCCACGTGTCGCGGCCGCGGCGGACCACGGCGTAGGCGCGCAGGCTGACCGCGGGGTCCTTGACCCGGACCACGCTCACCCCGCGACGCGACGCCCGACCTCGCGGCAGGAGGCCCACTCCGCGACCGGCGACGATCAGGTCGTCGACCAGCTCGAGCGAGTCGATCCGGTGCACGATCCGCGGCACGAAGCCCGCGCGTGAAGCGAGGGTCCGCAGTGCGTCCTCGTCCGCGGTGTTGCGCGAGTTGACGATCCAGTCGCGCCCGGCGAGGTCGTCCATCGTGAGGTGGCGGTCCCGCGTCGGCACGCCGATCCCCCACTCGAGCTGCCAGAGCGGGGTCACGTCGTGGTCGTCGCGCCACTCGGCCGGCGCGAGGTCGTAGTCGTAGACGAGCGCGAGGTCGACGTCGTCGCGCGCGAGGAGGTCGAAGGCCTCCAGCGGCTCGTACTCGAGGATGCGGACCTCGATGCCCGGATGCGTACGCCGCAGGTCGTCGATCGCCGGCAGCAGCGATCGCCTGATGGCCGATGCGAAGCCCGCCACCCGGAGCACGCCGGCGGGCTCCGACGTCGGGTCCAGGTCGAGGCGGGCCGACTCCACCGCGGCCAGGATCGTCACGGCGTGCTCGGCCAGCCGCCGACCCGCGGGGGTCAGCCGGACCCGGCGCCCGTCCGGCTCGAGGAGCGGGCTGCCCACCTCTCGCGCCAGTGCGGCGATCCCCTGGGAGACGCTCGAGGTGGTGGTCCCGAGCGTGTCGGCGACCTCCCGCATCGAACCGAGGCGGGAGAGCTCCAGCAGCATCCGGAGGCGATGGACGTCCACGTCAGCATTGTGTCGTTCTCGCGAACGATATGTCCATCAAAGTCACGTGGACGTGAACGGTTTCGTCGTTTCTACTGGAGGACATGACCCGCTCCCCCGCCCGCACCGGCACCTCGATGGCCGTCGCCTCCATGCTCTGCGTCCAGCTCGGACTCGCCGCCTCGGTCGGTCTGATCGACGACATCGGCTCCACCGGAGCCGCCTGGCTCCGCCTGTCCTGGGCCGGGATCCTGCTGGTGGTGATCGTCCGCCCGAGGCTCCGCGACTACAGCCGGGAGGCCCTGGTGGCCGGTACGGCTCTGGGCATCGTGACCGCCGGGGTGACGATCCTCTTCATGAGCGCCGTCGCCCGACTGCCGCTCGGCACGGCGAGCGCGCTGGAGTTCCTCGGCCCGCTCACGGTCGCGGTGGTCCGCAGCCGCGGCGCCGGGCGGGCGTGGGCGCTCCTCGCGGCCGCGGGTGTCGTGTGCCTGACCCAGCCGTGGAGCGGCACGGCCGACCCGGTCGGAGTCGCGTTCGCCCTGGGCGCCGCCGTGTGCTGGGCGGCGTACATCCTGCTGACCCAGCGGGTCGGCGACGCGGTGAGCGGCCTCGGCGGGCTGGCGATCTCGATGCCCGTGGCCGCGATCGTCGCGACGCTCGTGGCCGGACCGGGCGTCGTCGACCACCTGACGCCCGAGCTGCTGGTCTACGGCCTCGGCCTCGCGATCCTGCTGCCCGTGGTCCCGTTCGCCCTCGAGCTGATGGCGCTGCGCAAGCTCACCACGGGCGCCTTCGGCACGCTGATGGCGCTCGAGCCGGCGTTCGCGCTGGTCATCGGGTTCCTCGTCCTGAGCCAGGTGCCCAACGGCCTGGCCGTCGCCGGCATCGTCCTGGTCGTCGCGGCCGGGATGGGTGCCGAGCGCAGCGGTTCACGACATGAGGTGCTGGTCGACTCCGAGGGGCTCGAAGACCGGTCGCCGGTCGGCGTCGTCCTTGGTCGGCCGGACGAACTCGAAGCTCGCGGTGGTGACCAGGACCCAGTCGGCGGGCGGCGTCTCCTGACCGAGGACGGGGTCGACCAGGTCGGCGTACGCCTCCAGCAGTGACTCGGCGCAGGCGACGTGGCTCGCCGGGAAGTGGAACCTCATCCGGTCGAGCTCGCGCCGCGCACCGACGAACGCGAGCGGTCGCCCCAGGGTGGCCCCGCAGACGCCGCAGACCCGGCTCAGCGCGCACTGGGTGACGCGGCGCTTGTCGAGGTCGCCGACGGTGGCACCCGCCTCGGTGCCCGCGGCGAACGGCACCGGGACGCCGTACGCCGGATCGGTGGGCAGCTCGTCGAACGAGCGGGGTGCGGCGTCCATCAGCGCGACCAGCCGCCGAGCTCGGGGCGCCGCGTCGGCCGTTCGGCGTCGGAGCGGCGCCTGCGGTCCCGTGACGGGGTCGGGGCGTCGGGCTGGTCGCTGCTCGTCCAGCCGTTGGGCACCGACAGCTTGATGATCGTGCGCAGGGTCTGACCGTACTGCCGGTGCAGCGGGCCGATCGTGTAGGGGATGTCGTACTTCTCGCAGAGCGCGCGCACCTTGACCGCGATCTCCGGGTAGCGGTTGCTCGGGAGGTCGGGGAAGAGGTGGTGCTCGATCTGGTAGCCGAGGCTGCCGCTCAGGATGTGCAGCGTGCGGCCTCCCTCGAAGTTCGCCGAGCCGAGCATCTGGCGCAGGTACCACTCGGCTCGGGTCTCGTCCTCGAGCTCCTCCTCGGTGAAGTGGAGCGCACCGTCCGGGAAGTGGCCGCAGAAGATGATGACGTAGGACCAGAGGTTGCGAGCCACGTTGGCGGTCGCATTGGCCCGCAGCGTCGACTTCCACGCCGGACCGGACAGCGCCGGGTAGACGACGTAGTCCTTGAGGATCTGGTTGCGGCCCTTGGTGGCGATCTGGCGCAGCTGGCGCTTCATCTCCTTCGGGTCCTTCTCCCCCTTGCGGATCCGCTCGAGGTCGAGGTCGTGGAGGGCGACGCCCCACTGGAAGAGGCTGGCGAGCAGCGCGTTGTAGACCGGCTGGCCGAGGTTGGCCGGGTGCCACTTCTGCTCGCGCGCCATCCGGAGGATGCCGTAGCCGATGTCGTTGTCGTGGCCGAGCACGTTGGTGAACTGGTGGTGGATGTAGTTGTGCGAGTGCTTCCACTGCTCCGCCGGCTGGGCGGTGTCCCACTCCCAGTTGCTCGAGTGGATCTCGGGGTCGTTCATCCAGTCCCACTGCCCGTGCATGACGTTGTGGCCGATCTCCATGTTCTCGAGGATCTTGGCGATCCCGAGCATGGCCGCGCCCGCCACCAGCGCGGGCTTGCCGGCACGCTTGGAGTAGGCGCTCGCCAGCATGGCGACCCGTCCGCCCGCGGCGAGACCGCGCTGGATCCGGATCAACCGGTTGATGTACGCCGCGTCGTCGGCGTTGCGCGACTCCTCGATCTCCGCGCGGATGGCGTCGAGCTCGCGGCCGAGCTGCTCGACCTCCTCCTCGCTGAGGTGGGTGTACTCCGTGACGTCGGCGATGGCCATGTCGGTCCTCTCCTGGGGTGGCTGGGGCTAGATGTCGAGCGTGCAGTCGCCGACGGCGGCGGTGACACAGGTCTGCACCTGCTCGTTGGGCTGGGCGTACTCGTCGCCGTTGCGGAGGTCGCGGATGGTGCCCGAGACCAGGGTGACCGTGCAGGTGTGGCAGATGCCCATGCGGCAGCCGTACGGCATCCCGACACCCGCCTGCTCGCCCGCCTCGAGGATGGTGGTGGCGCCGTCGACCTCGACCTGCTTGCCGGAGTTGCGGAAGGTGAGCGTGCCACCCTCCCCGCCCTCTCCCCCGAGCTCGAGCGAGAACCGCTCGACGTGCAGCTGGTCCTCGAGTCCGGCAGAGGCGTAGTGCTCGGTGATCGCGTCGAGCATCGGCGCCGGACCGCACGCCCACGTCTCGCGCTCGCGCCAGTCGGGGCAGATCGTGTCGAGGTCCGCGAGGTCGAGCATGCCGTCGGTGTCGGTGTGCAGCTGGTGCAGCCGCAGCCCGTCGTGCCGGTCCTCGAGCGCGAGCAGCTCGTCGCGGAAGATCATCCGGTCGGGCGTCGGCGAGGAGTAGTGCAGCACGACGTCGGGGCCACCGTCGCGCAGGCTGCCGCGCCGGTCGAGCGTGCGCAGCATCGACATCACCGGCGTGATGCCGCTGCCGCCGACGAGGAAGAGCATGCGCGGCGGGGGCGGGTCCGGCAGCGTGAAGTCACCCTCGGGCGCGGCGAGGCGGACGATCGTGCCCGGCTCGAGGCCGTTCACGAGGTGCGAGGAGAGCAGGCCCTCCGGCATCGCCCGGACCGTGATGGCGATCGTCCGGCCGCCTCTGCTTCGTGGGCGAGCTCACCGAGTAGGAGCGCCACTGGTACTTGCCGTCGACCGGGATGCCGATGCCGATGTACTGGCCCGGGCGGTGGTCCCAGCGCCAGCCCCAGCCCGGCCGGATGACGAGCGTGGCTGCGTCCTCGGTCTCGGGGACGACCTTCTCCACCCGCCCACGCAGCTCGCGCGAGGTCCAGAGCGGATTGAGCAGGCGCAGGTAGTCGTCCGGGTGCAGAGGCGTCGTGAGCTTGGACCCGACCCGGCGTACGCGGTCCCAGGGGACGGTCGTGCTGGTGGCCATGGGTCCAGTGAACACTTGTTGACTGAACTTGGTCAACCCCCTCCGGGGTGGATCAGTCGTTCTCCCAGTAGGGACCCGTCGCGTAGTTCTCCGGGCCGATCGTGGTGACCGGGCGACGCTCGGTCACCCAGCGCCCGTCCCGCTTGACGCGGAAGTTGGCGTACGTCGTGGTGTAGGCGTCACGGGTGTTGCGCTTGTGGTTCCACTGGTAGTTGAAGTTGCCGAGGTACTTGTTCGTGACGCGGTGGCCGCGCACGGTGAACCAGATCTCGTCGTTGGCCGTGCTGAGGCTGGCCCAGTTGGACGAGCCGGTCAGCACCATCTCCGTGCCCTGGATGCCGTTGTAGGTCCCCTGGATGACGAAGTACTTCTGGTGGCTGTAGAAGTCGAGGATCAGGTCGTCCTCGCCGTCCTTGTTGAGGTCGAAGTTGTCGTCGGTGTTGTAGTCCATCCCGGTGGAGCGCATCGGAACTCGACCGCGCGCCGTGGGCGCTCCGATCACGCCCTTGGTGTGGTAGCCGATCAACCCGAACATCACGCGCACGTCGCAGCCCTGGACGTACTTCTTGCGGAGCGCCGCTGCCAGGTAGTCGCCGCGGCTGCCGCGCATGGTGTGCATCGACAGGGCCAACCTGGTGCGTACGACGTTGCCCTCGGCGTCGGGGGTGAGGCACTGCACCTTGTCCAGCATGTCGAGGACCAGGTCGTTCTTCGGCCCACTCACGCGCGGCAGGGCCCAGACGGTGTGCTTGTCGACCGAGTCGTCGCAGACCGCGCCGACCGGGACGCCGCAGAAGAACAGGGGGTCCTGACGGGTGTTGTAGTCGTTCTTCATGTCGTTGAAGAGGTCGACGAACTGACGGAAGATCTCGTGCTCGCCGGACATGAAGTAGAGGTCGTTCCACTGGTGCAGGTCGGCGTTGAGCGTCATGTTGTCGGAGCCGACGGCGATGACGTCCGTCGACTTCCCGGCCTGGCTGAAGAGGTAGAACTTGGAGTGCAGGTTGTTGTAGGCGTTGGCCGCGCTGCGGCAGCTCGCCTTGCACTTGTAGATGAAGCTCTTCGCCGTCCGGTCGGTGCCGATCTCGTGGCGGATCATCTTCATCGCCGCGGTGTCCTGGTGGTCGTTCAGCAGCATCTGCACCTTGACCCCGCGTCGGTGCGCGGCGACGATCGCGGCGGCGACGTTGCGGCGGTCGAACGAGTAGACCGCGATCCGGATGTAGGACCCCTTCGGCGTGTGCTTGATCGTGTCGATGACCTTGCTCTCGATCCGGAAGTGGCCCACGTCGCGGTGCGGGTCGTTGAAGTGCGGCCCGTTGGGCGCCTTCCACTTGCGGAACTTCTTCGGCGGCTTCTTCGCCGTCACCTGGGTGGCTGCCTGGGTCTTCACGCGGGCCGTCGTGCTCGCACCGGTCTGCGACGCGGACGCGGTCGTGGTCCCGGCCAGTGCGGTGCCGAGCACCAGGCAGGAGGCGACGAGCAGGGTCGGGAACCGGGACACGGGCACACCTTTCGCGAGCGCGCCGGAGGTCGGCGAGGTTGCTACCCATAGTTTCTACATCGTCGGTAAAGGCTGCGCCTCCCACCCACGCCGCGGGTCCGCACCTTCTCTGGAGCCGCCACGATGTGGTCATCCGCCATGGGTGAGCCCGTGACACGCAGCCACGCCTACATTCGGCGCGTGGCTGACATCTTCCTGGGCATCTTCGCGATCCTTGCCGGCCTGACCTTCTGCCTGAGCGGAGGTCGGTGGCTACGCATCGTCTTCCCCATCTGGGGCGCCTTCGCCGGGTTTGCCTTCGGCGCGGGCCTCATCGCCGGCATCGGCGAAGACCGCTTCCTGGGTGATGTGCTGGGGTGGATCGTCGGTCTGGTCTGTGCAGTGGTGTGCGCGGTGCTGGCCTACTCCTTGTACGCCTTCGCCGTCATCATCGCGATGACGTCGATCGGATTCACGATCGGCTCGGGCCTGGTTGTTGCCCTGGGGATCGAGTGGAACTGGGTCGCCGTGCTCACGGGGATCCTGATCGGGGCGCTCCTGGGCGTCGGGGCGCTCGTGTCCGACCTGCCGATGCTCCTGGTGATCGCGTTGAGCGCGGCGGCCGGGTCGATCGCCGTCGTGGCAGGCGCCATGCTGGTGACAGGCGCCATGAACTCGGCTGACTTCACCCGGGCAGGCTTCACCGACAAGGTGCAGGACGACTGGTGGTGGTACGCCATGTTCCTGGTGGTGGCGATCGGAGGCCTGGTGTTCCAGGTGCGAGACCTCGCTGCGATGCGCCGCACCTTGCGAGCCACCTGGTTGAGCTCGACCTCCTCGCCGGGTGCCCACGTGGCCTAGGTCTCAGGAGCCGTAGTACCCGCAGTGCTGGCTACGCGCGTCGTCGTCCCAGCGGTCAGGGTGGTAGTCCGGGGCCTCACGGATCTTGTGCAGGGTGAGCTCCACGCGCACCGTGCGTCCAGGGTGGTCGAGCTCGGCGATGACAGCGGCCGGGATCAGCCGCTTCGCTCCGGGAAGCCAGGAGCCTGCTTCGACGACGACGTAGGCGCCGGACGGGTCGGACACGGCGCGATGGATCGTGCCGATGCGCCCATCCGTCGCCTCGACGTCGTAGCCGACCAGGTCACGATCAAGGGTCCAGGTCGACTCGCGGTAGTCCAACACTGAGGGGCGGTAGTCCCACAGATTGCTCATGCAGCCTCGCTTCAGGCACGCCCCGTGCAGGTACACATTAATGGTTCGAACGTGAGGATCACCACAGGCTCGCTCACAGGCTCGTTCACGGTCATCAACGCGTGTCACACGAGAAGGTCACGCGCCGGCCAAGACTTCTCGGGAGAAGTTTGTCCAAGGTTTGTCTCAGGCCGATCCGCGGTCCGTCGCGTGTGCGGCGCGTCGGGACCGGAGCACGTCGTCCGGGACCACTTCGGCCTCCTTCCGGACGTAGCGGCGTCCGAGAGGACCGGCCGAGACGCCGTGGAGGACGACGCTCAGCAGGACGGTCAGGACGACCACGGCGACGGCCTGCCCGACCAGCGCCGACTCACCGAGCTCCTCGATCGCCAGGAGGGCGAAGACGACCGAGGCGAGCCCTCTGGGCCCGAACCAGCCCACGAAGAGCACGGTCGGCCGGTCCAGGCCCGCGCCCACCAGGGAGAGCGCGACGGGGACCATGCGGATCAGGGTCAGGCTGAGGATGGCGTAGACCAGGAGCGACGCCGAGAAGTGCTCGAGTGCCAGAGGAACGAGCGCAGCGCCGAAGAGGAACCACACGCCGAGCGCCAGCAGCTCACCCATCAGCTCCGGCAGCTCTCCGACCTCCTCCGTGTCGGCGACCTCATCGGGCAGACCGGCGCCGAAGGCGATCCCGGCCACGAACGCCGCGATGAATCCGTTGCCCTCGAGGGTGAGGGCAAGCGCGAAGCTGGCCAGGGCGGCGGCGAGCGTCGCCAGTCGCCGGCCGCCTGCCACCATCCACTGGCGCCTCGTGCCGAACGCGATGAGCAGGGCGCTGCCGAGCCCGACCGCCAGCCCGACGACGAGGCCGACGGCCAGCTCGACCAGGGCCCCTCCTCCCCCGCCGGCGTGCTCGTGTCGCACTGATCCCGAGATCTGTTGCGGCCGCTGCAACGGAGAACGCGACGATCGGGGTGGCGATGCCGTCGTTCAGACCGCTCTCCACGTTCAAGGCCCTGCGCAACCGCAGGGGGATCCGCTCGTCATTGATGACCTGGGCGCTGAGTGCAGCATCGGTGGGAGCCAGGGTGGCACCCACGAACAGGGCAAGGGCCCACGAGAAGTCATCGAACAACCAGGCGGCAGCGAGCGAGCCGAGGATGATCGACAGCGGGAGGCCCACGCCGAGGAGCCGTCCCGGGACGTAGGCGTCCTTCCTGAGCTGCGCCACGTTCACCCGTGACGCGTCGGAGAACAGCAGGAGGGCCAGCGTCACCTCCGCCAGCAGGTGGACCGACGGAGCGTCGACGTCGACAGCGATGGGGCCCCCACGACGGGTTGCCCAGCAGATAGCCGGCGACGAGGAAGACCAGCGCCCCGGTGATGTTGACCCGCGTCAGCAGGTGCGAGGCAACAGCCCATCCGAGCACGAGGAGCATGAGAACCGTGAAGCTGCCCTCCGTCACTGACTCGCCCTTCTCGGATCTCGGCACTGCCTGGCTGACGCGGACCGTCCCCGGTGACCTGGTGGCGATCACACAACCGCGCCGGGTCTGCACGCGCTTCACCCACGCGGGATGATCCCGGCACCGTGATGCCGGCGGCCGGGCGAGAGGTCACCTCCGGAGGAGGAGGCCACTGGTCGGGCGCGAGGTCATGATGTGGCGACTCTCCGAACGGGAGGACCATGGTGAGCACGACTGTCCCGGCCATCACGGCCGCCTTCTGGCGCACCCGTCGCGCGGCCGCGATCGCGGGTATCGTCTTCGGTGCGCTGCTCCTGGCGGCCTTGACGATGATGCGTGTCGCGCTGTCCGAGAACACCTACCAGACCCTGCTGGCCGAGGAAGACCGTCGCGCCATGGTCCGACTCAGTCTGCAGCTGGTCCCCTTCGCCGGGATCGCCTTCCTCTGGTTCATCGGCGTCATCCGGGAGCAGCTGGGCGCCGTCGAGGACCGCCTCTTCTCCACCGTGCTCATGGGCAGCGGGCTGCTCTTCCTGGCCATGCTGTTCTCCGGTGCTGTGATCTCGTCCAGCCTGGTGGAGATGCTCGATCGTCCGGCCGCCAGCCTCGAGCTGTGGTCCTACGGCCAGGACACGTCACGGGGCCTGCTCTCCGTCTACGCCATGCGGATGGCAGCCGTGTTCACGCTCTCCGTCAGCACTGCCGTGCTTCGGGCGGCCACGCTGCCTCGCTGGGTCTCCTACCTGGGCTACGCGGTCGCGCTCACGCTGCTGGTGGGCTCCGCGGACCAGCAATGGCTCCAGCTCGCGTTTCCTGCCTGGGTGCTGGTCCTGAGCACCGTCATCCTGCTCGACCCTTCAGCGAAGCGTGCGCCCCGACCAGTCGCGGACGAGGCCCGATGAGCGACTCGGCCGGAGCGCCGGCTGGTCACCCATGTGGGGGGAGGCTCGTCCGACGACGCAGGCGGCATCCTCGTCAGTCTCACAGTCATGACAGATGAGAGGGTCCGCCATGTCGTTGGTCTCCGTCACCCGGCAGTCGGGCCGCGCCCTGGGCGCTCCTCCTGCTGGTGCTCGTGCTCGTCTCGTGCGGCGGCGGAGACGGCGACGGTGGCGGTGCCGCGCCGTCCTTCTCGCCCACCCGGACGCCGACCACGACGCCCAGCCTGTCGGAGCTGCCCAGCCCCACCCGTTCCCCGTCCGGGACCGACAGCCCGGGGCTGCCCAGCGAGACCGCCCCTCCCGGGGCGAGCGAGACGACGGACGACCCGGAGGTCCAGCCGAGCGCCGAGCCCTCGACGGAGGAGCCGGCGACGCAGACGCCCGTTCCGACAACACCCGAGACCGAGACTTCTCCCGAAACGACAGCCGCGGAGCCGGTCGCGGAGCCCGCTGAGGACGAGAAGCCGACGTCGACGTTCTGGTGGCTCCTGGCTGTCGTGGTCATCGGATCCGCGGTTGCCGTCGCCCTCGTCGGACGAGCGCGGCGTCGCAGCGCGTGGCAGCGGCGGCTGCTCGACGCCGAGGGTGAGGTCGCGTGGTTCGCGCGAGAGCTGTTGCCCGCGCTGCGGCAGTCCGGGTCCCAGGCGATGGTCGCGGGGGGCTGGGCCGTGGGGCAGGCGCGAGTCAGCGCAGCGGAGGACGAGCTGACCGTGCTCGCCTCGTCGGCGCCGGGCGACGGCGGCCGCGAGCGGGCGCAATCCCTCCGGGAGGCCACACGTCACGCGCGCACCCGACTGGAGCGGCTCACCGCCTCGGGAGCGACCGACACGTGGATGCTGGACATCGACGAGACCATCGCGGACCTCGAAGCCGCACTACGCCCGTCACCACCATCAACGGTGTCCGCGCCGGGGTAGCTGCCCGGCCCCGTCGCGCGATCACAGGAGAGTGCGCAGCATGAGCGAGACACCGACGACATCGTCCCGGCGACACCTCTGGACGCGCGGGCTGTTCGTGATGGCGAGGGTGCTGCTGACCGTGTCGCTCCTGTTCGCCGCGTACTTCCTCATCCCTGCGAGGAGCCCGGGAGGTGGCTCGGGAATACCGTGGCTGACCCTGGAGCTCTGCGTGTTCGGCGCGGTGGTCGGCCTCCAGGTGCCGGCCATCATCCGCGCCCGGTACCCGATCATGCGCGCGATCGAGTCCCTCGCAGTGCTGGTCCCGCTCTACCTGCTGATCTTCGCCAGGATCTACCTGGCGAACTCGCTGCACGACTCGTCAGGCTTCTCCCGCCCACTGGACCAGGTCACGGCGTTGTACTTCACCGTGACGGTCTTCGCCACTGTCGGCTTCGGCGACATCGTGGCTCAGAGCCAGAGCATGCACCTGTTGGTGACCCTTCAGATGCTGCTCAACCTGGTGGTCCTGGGTTTGGGGATCAGGCTGCTCACCTCAGCGGCCCGTCGTGGGATCGCTCGTCGTGGAGAGCAGACCGACATCGGAGAGCGGGACCATCCCCTCGGGTGACGCGGGGCAGTCGCGCGAGCTTCACCGTCAGGCCGAGACGGCTTGACGGACCCTCGCCAGCGTGGCCTCCTCGCGGTCGCTGACCCGTTCTGCGTGAAACCCCATGAAGCCCCCCTCCTTCGCGGCGTCCGCGGCTGCTTGCGCGGTGTCGACGAGCCATCGGCCGAAGGCGGCTGCCTCCTCCGGTTCCGCCTTGGACGTGACGATCTCGTGCACCGCCCGCAGCTCCTCGAGCACCTGCTCGCCGGGGGAGGATCCCTCTGCCGTGGGCTTGTACCCGCTCAGCGGGCTGCGCTTCTGCTGGGTCATCGCCTGGATCTCCAGGGCGACCTCGGCCAGGAGCTGCTCCCGGCTCGGTGGATTGGTGGCGCCCTTCAGCGCCGCCATGGTCTCCTTCGCGGCCTCGATGGGCCCCCCGGGATCCGCGAGGGTGATCGCCATCCCGGCCACGAACGGTGCCCGCACGATCCGGGACCACTCCTCCTCGGTGAACGCACTCTTCGTCGTCACGCCTGCTATCCCTCCAGCTAGGTCACTGTCTCTGGGTCCCTCGCACCTCTGGTGTGGGTCCCGCCGGAAGTCTGCGACCGCGTGTGTCGCGCCCGCCTCATCCACCAGGGGTGAACGTCCGATCGCCGGGTGGTGGGCGAAGCCGTCCTCACCCGCCTCGGGTGACGCCCCGCGCGGGCGTCGCTGCCAGAGTTCCGCGGGGCGAGATCTCGAGCGGAAGAGGAGCCACCGTGTCAGCGAGCACTGAGCACCGGGCACCACGCGTCCACTCGGCGAGAGCCGGCACGACGGCAGTCGCCGTGGTCCTGGCGACCGCGCTGGCCGGCTGTGGGAGCGGCGGCGGCGGCACGGACGCCGAGTCAGGGGTGGAGGCTGCCCAGGCGCGGGTGTCGGCGGCCAAGGACGACCTCAAGAAGGCCGAGGCACAACGGGAGGACCAGGTGGCCGCTGCCTGCGGGGCGAGCGAGTCCTACATCGTGGCTCTCGACCGCTATGGCGACGTGCTGGCCCAGACGGCCGTCACGGTGGGCGACGTGACCGACGCAGGTGACGACCTCGAGCAGCCGCGCAAGGAGGTCACTGCCGAGGCCGAGAAGGCCGTCGAGGCGCAGCAGGCGGTGGTCGACGCCGAGCAGGAGCTTGCGGACGCCCAGGCCGAGCTGTCTGCCGCGAAGAGTCCCGGGGCGACACCCGACAGCCGGCCGCCCGTCGCCAGCCCCGAACCCCTGGTGCCCGCAGCCACTCTGAACCGCGTCGAGATGGCGGAGGCGGAGCTGCGCGCTGCTCAGGAGGGCATCAGCGACCAGACGCCGCTGTCGCAGGCGTCCGAGCAGTTCAATGCGGCTGTCCTGGCGCTGGAGATGGCGTGGTTGCGGCTGCTGTCGGACGCCGGTTGTCTCACCGACGAGCAGCAGGCGCAGGCCGAGGTGACCGTTCGCGACTACACCACGGCACTGCAGACCCAGCTGCGCGACGCCGGCTACTACGAGGGCGAGGTCGACGGGATCTACGGTCCACAGACGGTCGACGCCGTCGAGGCCCTGCAGGAGGCACACGGTCTGCCGGTCAGCGGCACGGTGGACAAGGCGACGGCGGCGGCACTCCAGGATGACCTGGCCGCCGAGAGCGGCGCCTCCGCTCAGCAGGACGTCGCCACCACTGCTGCCGTGCAGCAGACTCTCGCGCTCCTGGGACTCTGGGACGGCCCCGTCGACGGCACGTGGACGCCCGCGCTCACCGAGGCGGTCAAGGAGCTGCAGACGACGCTGGGTGTCCGGGCGTCGGGCACCGTCGACGCGGCGACTCTCGCGGCGCTGGAGAAGGCGGTTGCGGAGCTTGCGGTCGAGCCTTCGCCGTCGGAGACGAGCGAGCCGTCCGCCTCGCCCTCCTCCTCGGAGTCGAGCGAGCCGTCCAGCCCGTCGTCGTCAGAGCCCAGCGAGTAGCGCCGGGCGCTCGGCCCGGATGCTCAGTCGTGCGACATGGCCTCGACGCACACGGTGATCGACAGGACGAGCGCCGGGTCCTCACCCTCCGCGAGCTGGACTCCGTACGTGTCCCGGAGCCTGAACCACTTCTTCGAGACCTTGGCCACCGTGTCCCCGTCGCGTTCGATCTCGTACTCGTGGTCGACGATGTTGCCGTGGGCGGTGAGGTCCTCGCCCTTGTCGACATCGATGACGTAGTGGTCGCGAATGCCCAGGAGCCGCTTGTGCACCGTCGCCTTCATCTCGCCACGCTCGATCGTCATCTTGTCCCGGACACTGAGCTTCTTCTCCTGGATCTTGGACAGCTCGTTGCCGAAGGCGTCCTCGAGGATGAACGTCTGGCGCAACCGCGCCGCCTTCCCGTCCACCCTGAAGACCCTGTTGCCGCCGTCGTCCTCGATCCAGTAGTCGTCCCCGATCGCCAGCAACTTCTCGCGCATGCGGAACGTGGGGCCGTCGAGGCCTCGGTTGCGTAGTCCCACGGTGTCCTCCTTCGTCAGGTCTCGCCGCGACAGGCCCACGGGGGCCCACCGCAGGTGCCACACGCTGGCGCGTACGCCACGCCGGGGCGTCACCCAGGATGGGTGACCCCTGCGTCCCGCGGCAGGCGGAGCGCCTCCACAGCCGCTCGGTAGAGCCGTTGCGCATCCGCGGGCGAGTGGCCGATCGTCGTCAGTCCCACGACGCCGTCGATCTCGAGGCCGTTGAGCATGTGCAGGACCACTCCGACACCGTGCCTCTGGTCGAACGCCAGCCCGGCACGATCGATGGCGTCGATGACGTCGACGGCCGGGCGCCCGCGCCACGCGGGGTCGACGAGGTTGTCGGTGGAGCGGTAGCAGCGCTGGGACCCGTCGCCGACCGACCACGTCCCGGCGATGCCGTCGTAGTGCCCGGGGACGAGGTTGTGCAGCAGCGACATCGGGTGCGAGGTCCCGCTCCGGCGCAGGTTGATCTCGAGCCCGTAGAGCTGCCACGGCGACGACGCCGACGCACGTGTCGCCGCGAAGTCGACGGAGAACCTCCCGATCGCACCCCGGTCTGCCAACAGCTTGCCGACCGCCTCGCCGTGGGCCATGAGGTGGTGGCGGTAGGAGGGCACGGCCGGGAACAGGCACCCCGCGTAGGTCTGCCCGTCGGGTCCGCCCTGCAGCTGTTCGTGCGTCGAGATCACCTCTGCGCGGCCCCCCGGCTCGATGTCGACCTGCACACTGGGGCTGGCGAACCGATGACCGGTGACGAGCTCCTCGACGACAGCTCCGAACGCGAGGTCGGAGAGGTAGTCCGGCCCCAGGGACTCGATCGCCGCTCGCAGCTGTGCGGGACTCGAGGCGTCGGCGAACCGGACCACGCGATTGCCGATGCCGGTCCCGCTGTTGTCCAGCTTGACGACCACCGCCTGCACGCCGACCTGCTGCTGCCGGATGGACTCGATGGCCCAGAGGAGGTCGGCAACCGTGCGGACGTCCTCCCGACCGACGGGAAGCGGCACGGCCGCCTCGCGCAGGATCCGCCGCCCGCTGCTCTTGAATCCCAGCGGCCACAGGTTCGCGGGCGTGCCGTTGAGTGGCAGGCCGAGTCGCTGCGCAACCTCCATCTCGCTGTGGGTCACGTTCCACGGCTCGATGAAGGCCACGCGTCCGCGGGTGAGCGACCGGATCGTCGCGAGCAGGTCGGGTCTGTCGAGGAGCTTGGCGGTGATCGAGCGCGGGCCGGCGTCCGGGACCTCGACCACATGGGTGCGTGCGCGCGTGTCCTCGCGCAGCTCGTCCGCGACGAAGGAGAGGTAGTAGGCGAGGACACGCTCGGTGGGACGCTGAGCGGTCACGAAGATCAGCTCGCAGTGAGGCAGTCGCGGCAGCATCAGCATCGTGAGCAGCTGTCGGTGCTCGAGGGCGGGAATCCGGCGGCCGTAGTGCGCGAGCAACGCGTTCTCGACGCTGTAGGAGGGAAGGACCACCACCGTGTGGGGCACGCCCGATCCGGGTCGGTTCGCTGCCCGAGCCGATGCCAGCCGAGCATCCGCTTCCAGGGCCTCCATCGTCCCGCCATCTCCTGCGTCGGGGTGTGAGGTGTCCGCGGGTCCGCAGGCACGACTGGCGCGCCTCAACGTTCGAGACCACGCAGCCTCGGGCCAGACGCTACGACGCGGGTCAGGACCACGACCTCACCTCCGGCGGGTGAGCCCCGGGCAGTGACGGCCGCGTGGAATGGGGCCTGTCGACCCGTTCCGCGACCAGGAGGACCTCGTTATGTGTCGTTGGCTCGCCTACTCGGGTTCGCCAGTGCTGCTGGAGGACCTGCTGTTCGCATCGGCGAACTCGCTGGTGGTGCAGAGCATGCACTCACGGCTCGGCGTGGAGGCTGTCAACGGTGACGGCTTCGGGGTCGGCTGGTACGGCGCCCAGGACACCCCGGGCATCTACCACAGCACCGAGCCGGCCTGGAACGATCGCAACCTCCGGGACCTCTCCGCCCACGCATCCGCGGGCCGGGTGTTCGCACACATCCGAGCGACGACCGGCACGCCGGTGCAGCAGAGCAACTGCCACCCCTTCCGCCACGGTCGGTGGCTCTGGATGCACAACGGCGCGATCTCGGACTTCAACCTGGTCAAGCGCGACCTGACGCTGGAGGTGGAGCCGGCGCTGTTCCCCGAGATCGAGGGATCGACGGACTCGGAGCTCTTCTTCTTCCTCGCGCTCACCTACGGACTCAAGGACGACCCGCCGGCAGCGGTCGCGAGGGCCGTCGGCTTCATCGAGGAGACCGGGCGCCGGCACGGCGTCGAGTTCCCGATCCAGATGACCGTCGCCACGACCGACGGCGAGCGCACGTGGGCCTTCCGCTACTCCAGCGAGGGCAGGTCCCGGTCGCTCTTCCACAACGTCGACGTGAGCGCCCTCCGGCTGCAGCACCCCGACAACCCCACGCTGCAGCAGCTGTCCGACGACGCGCGCCTCGTGGTGTCGGAGCCGTTGGGTGACCTGAAGGGTGCGTGGCGTGAGGTGCCCGAGTCGACGTGTCTCATCGTCGACGGGGGCCGCGAGGAGATGCACCCCTTCTCGCCGGTCACCTGAGGCTCATCGACCCTTCTTCGTCCTGGGACGCGGAAGAAGGCCGTCAGCGGGCGGTGTCGGTGGGTCGTCGCGGACCTCACCCGCTGGGCGCGCGGTGCCCGCGTCCCCACGCATGAGGGAGATCAGCTCCTCGAACCACTCGGTGGGGTCTTCCCTGCCCGCCGTCGGGATCCACCCCACGTGAGCGGCAGCGGACTGCAGCATGGCTGCGCTGTCGCGATCCGGAAGGGCCGTCGCGACGTCCGACAGCACCGACGCGCACACCTGCGCTGCGACGTGCCGTCGGAAGGCACGACGGTGCGACTCCAGGATCAGGAACGCGAGGTCGTGTCGCACGTCCACCCGCTCCCGGGCCCCCAGGTCGGACTGAGCAAGGTAGCGATGGACGACGAGGACGACCTGGACCAGCTCTGCGCGGGCGTCCTTCTCGTCTTCATCGTGTGGTTCGACCACGGTTGCCTCCCACGCAACGGGCCCGGTCCGAGCACTCGACCCGGGACTGGTGCGTGGAGCCATGGTCCTGTCGCGCAGGCGTTGCCGGATCACCCCGCTCGGGGGAAGCAGGGAGCCGATCCGCACGCGGACGCCGTACGGTCCACTCGCCCGAAACGTGTGAGGCGCGGTTCGCCCAGCCGCGATGGCATGAGGCCACACACCGCCTCCCAGGAAGCGAGCCCCGCGATGACGGCGTTGACGATTTGGCGCTACGACACCCCCTTCGGGGCAGAAGCCGGAGCCGTTCGCCTGAAGACGCTGGAGGATCGCCAGGTCCTCACCGTGCACGACGCCATCACGGTGGCGTGGATGCCACGAGCAGATGAGCCGGTGATCCGCCACCTCCATCACTCGGCAGCTGCGAGCGCCGGCAAGGGATCGGTCCTCGGGGGCCTGGTGGGCATGGTCGTGCTGGCCCCGTTGGCTGGGGCGGCAGTCGGCGCGGGAATCGCCTCCGTCATCGCGCGCCTGCGCACGTCGGGGATCGACAAGCCGTTCGTCGAGGAGCTGGCCGCGCAGCTGACCCCCGGTTCGTCCGCCCTCCTGGTGCTGTCGAGTGACGGAGACCTGGACGAGCTGCGACCGGCGATCGAGCGAGAGCTGCAGCGAGGTGACGTCGTGCTCCTGCACGCCGAGCTCTCGGAGGACGCCCCGGCGGCCATCGTCGCGGCGATCGAGGAGCTCCAGCTCGGCTCTCGCACGCCGGAGTCCTGATCCGCCAACGGCCCGGTGGACGGCCTCACCGACGGCCTCACTGACGGCCCCGCAGACGGCCTCGTGCCCTCACCCGCCGCGGATGAGGCGAGCGCCGGGCTGGGACGGCGAGGGTTGTCAGCACGTACTCATCGCGACCTCGAGGAGCAACCTGTGGCAACCCTGACTGTGTGGAAGTTCGAGACCGAGACCGGTGCCGACGAGGCCATCGGAACCCTCCATGACCTGGTGCAGCAGGAGCTCATCAAGATCCGTGACGCTGCGACGGTCTCGTGGCCCGAGGGGAAGAAGAAGCCCAAGACGCGGCAGCTGAACAACCTCACGACGGGCGGCGCCCTGGGCGGCGCGTTCTGGGGCTTGCTGTTCGGCATGTTGTTCTTCATCCCCCTGCTCGGCGCGGCCGTCGGTGCCGCCATGGGCGCCTCGAGCGGCATGCTCTCCGACGTGGGGATCGACGACGACTTCATCAAGCGCGTCCGGAGCGAGGTCACTCCTGGGACGTCGGCGTTGTTCCTGCTCTCCTCCGACGCCGTGCTGGACCGCGTCCGGGAGGCCTTCGCGAACCTCCAGAGCGAGCTGATCCACACCAACCTGTCGCAGGAGGAGGAGGACGCCCTGCGGGCGGCCTTCACCGAGGACTGAGCGTCCACGTCCGCGACGCGAACGGTCCCGCCCCCCACCGGGGTCGGGACCGTTCGTCACGTCCCTCGGTCCGGGGGCCCGCGAGATCGCCCACCGGAACGTCACCCGCGCAGGGTGAACCTCGCGCATCGACGCAGTGCGAGCCTGTATGCGAGACCACTCCAGGAGGAGCACGATGACCTACGACACCACCCGACAGGCGGTCGACGCACCCGAGTCACACCTGTGGACCGGCATGATGGGCTTCGGCTCGTTCATGCTGTTGCTGATCGGCGGATTCCACGTGCTCGGCGGGTTCATCGCCGTCCTCGAGGACCGGTACTACGAGGTCAGCTCATCGCAGCTCCTCATCGCGGACTACACCTGGTGGGGCATCGCCCACATGGCGCTGGGCGTCTTCGCGTTCCTGACCGGCATCGCGCTGTTCTACCGCAAGTCCTGGAGCCGCGCCGCGACCATGGTGGTCGCGTCCCTGAGTGCCGTGACGAACCTGACGTTCCTCTCCGCGGCCCCCGGGTGGTACGGGCTGTTGATCGCTCTCGACTTCCTCGTCATCTTCGCCGTCGCCGTCCACTTCGACGACGAGCCCGAGTAGTCCACGTACCGTCTCGCCACCTCGCCACCTCGCCCGATCGCGCAGGAGCGTCCCGCACGGACCTCGCACGCGCGCGGCGTGTGCATCGCTCATCGGTCGGATCACCGGGTCGGATCACCGGGAAGCGCACACGACAAGACCGCGACGCCCCGGAAGTGGACTTCCTGGGCGTCGCGGCCATGGGTCAGCCGTGGAGGATGCGGTCCTTCTGCTGCTCGAACTCGAACTCGCTCAGCACTCCCGACGCCTTCAGCTCGCCCAGCTCCTTGAGCTGCGCCAGCTTGTCGTCCATGTTGACCTGGGGAGCGGGGGGCGCCTCGGCGTACTGCTGGGGGGCGGCGGCCTGCGGCTCCTCCGCGGCCCACCTGCCCGCCTGTCGTCGAGACACCCGGTTGGACACGGCCGTCGCGGTGCCGGCGATGGCTGCGGTGCGTGCGACACCGCGGAGAAGACCTGGCATGACGTGATTCCTGTTCTCTCGTGGATCAGGCCGGAGCGCCGGCGGCGTCGGCTGCGTCGACTGCGGCCAGCATGGCCTGGACGGGGATGCGGCCACTGGCGACGAGCTGCCCGCCGCCCCTGCGCACGGCGCGCGCGAACGGCGCCGCCCAGACGTTCTCGAAGACAAGGATGCCGGCGGAGCTGCCCGCTTCCAGGACTGTGCCCGCCTCATCCATGTCCCCGTCGTCGAGCAGGCCCGAGGAGGC
Source organism: uncultured Actinomycetota bacterium (assembly GCA_963708875.1). Classification (GTDB taxonomy): domain Bacteria; phylum Actinomycetota; class Actinomycetes; order Propionibacteriales; family Nocardioidaceae; genus Nocardioides. The sequence goes on along the minus strand of CAVPUL010000001.1, from coordinate 173,566 downwards.
CCCCTCGAAGATCGTCAGGTCCAGCTCGCCGTCGCCGTCGATGTCGCTGAGGTCCATTGCATGGATGGATCCGTCGGTGTCCTTGGTGACGAAAGCGAGGTCCAGGATGCGGATCAGCCCGCGGTCGACGAGGTCGACCAGGATCTCGAACCCCTCCCCGTTCATCCTGTTTCCCGGAAACTCCACCACGATGTAGTCGATCGGACCCATGGTGTCGAGCTCGGAGTCGTCCCGCGGTTCGAGGTCGTTGGTCATGCTCTCCTCCTGGAGCTGGGAAGGACGCGACCTGGTGGGCTCACCGGTCCGTCGTGTTCCTCGAGCCTAGGAACCTTCTCCCCCACCCCGCCTCACCCGCGGCGGAGGAGGACGTGGCCATGCCTGCGGACCGCGATCGGATTCACCCTCGCGGGGGGAGGCTCTCCGTCCTCCCGGTCAGGATGCTGGGCTCATGACCACCAAGGGCAATCGCGACGTCGACAAGGCCTACTCGGTCAAGGACAGCGTGGCCAAGCTGCGCCGCCTCGCCGATGCCCTCGAGGCCGAGACGCCGTTCCGCATCCAGGTCGCCGGCGAGCGCATCCGCGTGCCGAGACGCGCCGAGTTCTCCGTCGAGCACGAACGTGACGAGGACTCCGAGGAAGTCGAGCTGCAGCTGCGCTGGTCGTTGCGCGACGTGGACGAGGACGACGCGGACGACGAGGACGACGGAGAGACCGCCCCGCTCGCCGAGGTCTGACGGCGAGCCGCGTCCGCACCCGGCTGTGCCCTGCCGCCGCGGCGCGCCTCCGGGCAGGTCCGCTTCAGGACTCGAGCCTGGCGCCCGGACGAGCGGCACCGTCGCGTTCGGACGCCGTACGTCGCCGCTGACGCTGGACGACGACGAGAACGGCGCCGATGATCACCGTGGTCGCCACGCCCGAGATCGCGAAGGCCGCGAAGGGGTTGTCGCCGAGGGCCACGGCGACCGCGTAGGCCAGCACGCACGTGTAGATGCTCCACAGCGTCCCACCGATCGCGGACCAGAGCAGGAAGCGGCGATACCTGATGGACGAGAGGCCCATCGACGCGTTCACGACGAACCTCATCCCGGGCAGGTAGCGACCGCTCACGATCAGCAAGGGGGCACTCGAGTCCAGGAGCTTCAGGGCTCCCAGGACCCGCTCGTCCTCCCGTGCCCGGGCGATCCGGGCCTCGACCTTGCGTGACGAGCTGCGCGCCAGCCAGAACAGTGCGGAGTCGCCGACCACGGCGCCCATGGCGCCCATCACGATGATGGGAGCGAGGTTCAGCCTGCCCTGCGCCGCGACCGTCGACGCGGCGTTCAGCGTCGACTCGCCGGGAAGGATGGGGATGACGGCGTCGAGGGTGACAAGCGCGAAGACCGTCAGGTACGGGTGCCCGACTCGCGCGGGGTCGACGACTGCGGCGCCGTCGTCGGCGGTGATGACTCCGATCGTCCACACCACTGCCACACAGACGACGACGCCTGCAACCCCCAGTGCGACCCGACCCCACGCGGGCCTGCGCCAGCGACGCCACCAGGACCTCCGCACGTGTGGGCTGCTCGCGTCCTCATCGATGGTGCGCCTCCAGGGTGTCTCGTGCGATGGCCCCACCGTGCCTCCCGCGACCACGGGCGGCCTGCGTGCGGGGCTCTACGATCCGTCGCCGGCCCCGGTGGGCACGGCGGGAGCTGGATCGGGTGGCGGACGCCAGCACCTCGAGGACGAGAAGCACGAAGGCGGTCACGAGCACGAACGACAACGCGGTGCCTCCGGTGGGGTGGTCCTGGGCGAGGTAGCCGAACGCCGCCACTGCCACGACAGCGGCCCGGATGGGGGCACGGTAGGTCGCCAGTGCGACGCCGAGGCGACCGGTGTCCAGCCCGACGCGAGACCTTCCTCCCCGCAGGTGACCGACTCCCGTTGCCAACCCCGAACGAGCGACAGCGCCGGACCCGTGCGTGGCGCTGAGCCACGCCGTGAGGGCGACCGTCAGGGCGACGACGAGGACCCCGCGCAGCGCCAGCCGGATGAACGAGACGAGCTGGTCGTACACCGCTCCGGCGGCAGCCGGGGAGCTGCTGTCGGGCAGGGCGTCGAGGTAGAACGGACGGAGGGCGTTGAGGGTCGCACCCAGCAGGAGCATCGAGCCCGCCACCGCCAGGCCCGCCACCAGCACCATCCGGCGGCGGTCGCGAGCAATCGCCACGGCGATCCCGAGGAGTGCCAGCCCGAGCACGGGTAGCCACGTGTTGAGGTCGTCCAGCACTCCCAGCAGGGACTGCACCCGTGCGAGGTCGTCTGACTGGACGATGGCGAACGAGGCCTCGACCTCCGGGATCCTCTCGGCGATCCCCAACCCTGCGTCCACCAGCTGCTGCTTGACGGTGTTGATCAGCGTCGAGAGATTGACGCTGACCTCTCCCCTGTCGATCACCACCGCTCCGTCCGTCTCGCCGTTCAGCGCGGCGACCAGCTCGGTGTGCGCCGTCCGGTTCGCCTCCACCCAGGCTTGCTCGAAGGCATCGGACTGCACGAGGATCTCGATCCGGTCATGGACGAAGCTGCGGATGCCGGTGGCCAGGGGGCCGGACAGGGCACTCAACGTCGCTGCGGCCTCGTCCGGGATCCCCCGGTCCTCCAGCGCGACGACGACCTGGTCGACCGCCCCGTCGATGTCGAGGTAGGAGTAGATCACCTGCTCCATCCGCGCCACGATCGCCTGCTGCACGTCCGGGTCGTTCGCCAGCGGGGCGACCGTCGCCAGATAGCGGTCGGTGTCCTGGATCTGACCGTTCGACCAGGTGGCGAGGACCGACAGGGGTGCCATCACGGCGGCGAGAAGTATGAGGACTCCCGCGACGACGGGCCGCCACCAGCCCCGCCGTTCGGTGGCGACCGGGGCGGACGGCACATTGGGCGAGGCGGTCAGCCGCGCCACCTCGGCGCGAAGGCGCGCGATCTCCTCAGCGGCTGATTCCGGGCTGTCGTCCGTCTGGGAGCTGGCCATGCCCCACGGTGCGACATCCACGTTCGGGTCGGCGTCACCCGCAGAGGGTGACGCCGCGACGTACCCGCTCGACGACGAGGTCCGCAAAATCACCCGGGTGAGACGGGGGGACGGGTGAGCCGCTCTCACCCGAAGAGGTGCATTGATGGACAGAGCTGGCTAGCTTCACCTACTTCGGGGGCCTCCTATGACTCAGCTCTTCTCACCATCACACTCCGACTCCTCCACCGCGGTGCCGGGACGGGTCGTCCCGCTGCGACGCAGACCGGACGCAGGCACGACTGACCAGGCGTGGGGCTGGGCACTGGTGGAGATCAGGGCGGACGGCAGCTGGGGCGAGCCTCAGGTCGTCCCGGCCCCCGGCGCCGTTCGACCCTGCGCGCCCGACGCCGCTGCGGTGGTGCCGTGCAGCATCGCCGAGCTGAGCGATCTCCTCAAGACCCACATGATGGCCACAGGTGTGGGCGACACGAGTCGCCACGAGGTGACGTCCGTGCTGTTGCGTGCAGCAGGCGCGGCCACGCCGCAGACACGAGCTTCGTACCTCGGCCCTCTGGCCCATGTCGAGGCCTTGCAGGGAGACCTGAGGCGAGCCGCGCGGCATGCCGCGCAGGTGCGGTCCACTGTGGCCGACCATCAGGACGACTCCAGGCACGGACACCTACGACTCGCGGAGGCGTGGGTCGCACTCGAGCGCGCGGACTTCGAGGGTGCTCAGCGCCACCTCGACGCTCTGGACGACGTCGCCTGCGGCCCGGACGTGTGGATGGCCACGAGCCACCTGCTGCTCGATGCCAACCTGAGGATCGCCACCGGAGCGCCTGAGGCCGCGATCCGCCTCCTGGCGACACGTGCCGTAGCGGCTCACCCCTCATCGCCCACCGACTGGCTCTCGGAGCTCGCCACCATCACGCACGCCGAGGCGCTGATTGCGTGCGGCGAGCCGCAGCGGGCCATGGCGGTCCTCACTCCGGCTCCCCAGCACGCGGTGGTGGAGGCCATGGTCCTGGCGGCGCTGGCCCGACGGATGGTCGGTGATGTCCGAGGAGCGCTGGCCGTGCTCAGTCGGGCGGTCGCCGACCTGGACCACGCCCCGTTGGCGTTCCAGGTGCAGGCGTGGTTGCTCGAGGCACGGATGGCCGAGGAACAGGCGAGGCCAGAGAGGGCGCGGCTGTTGGTGGACCGAGCCCTCCGCTCGGCGACGGCCGAGGAGATGCGCCGGCCGGTGATGCGGGACGGGGCGTGGGTGCGGAGGTTCGTGGAGCGCGAGCCGGAGCTGCTGCGTGCGCATCACGCGTTCTTGACCACGTGTCAGGCCGATGACGGACCGGGCTGGTGGACGGCTCCCGCGCAACGGGCTTCCAGCGGGGGGAACGACGAGGTCCGCCCCGCGGTGCTCACCGAGCGGGAGGCCCAGGTCCTCCAGCTCCTGGCGCAGATGTACTCGACGGAGGAGATCGCTGCTGCTCTGTACGTCTCGGCCAACACCGTCAAGACCCACCTCAAGGGCATCTTCAACAAGCTGGGAGTCAACCGTCGGGTGGATGCAGTCCGCCGGGGCAGATCTCTCGGCCTCTGCTAGCAGGGGCGCCGCGGGAGACGCCCGAGCGTCACCCCGGATGGGTGAGGCCCAGCCACCGTGCGGTGGCGATGCTGGTGCCACGAGAACTTCGACAGGAAGGCACGCTGATGTCAACACCGATGCCGGAGGCGGAGCAGAGCCGCTACAACGAGCCACCCACGCAGACGGCCTGGGTGGGGTGGATCATGTTTGCAAGCACGATGATGGTCGTCCTGGGGTGCTTCCACATGATCGCCGGCTTCGTCGGCCTGTTCAAGGAGGACTACTACCTGGTCGGCAAGAACGACCTGATGGTCAGCGTCGACTACACGGCGTGGGGATGGGCGCACCTGATCGTCGGCGCGCTCGTGATCGTTGCGGGAGTCGCCCTTCTCCGGGGAGCCACGTGGGCGAGGATCGTCGCGATCGTTCTCGCGATGGTCAGCGCGATCGCCAACCTCGCCTTCATGCCGGCGTACCCGCTGTGGGCGCTGATCATGATCACGGTCGACATCCTCGTCATCTACGCCGTCACCGCACACGGTGATCGCCGGTCCATGAGCGGCTACTGACGAGCGCACCGCCCTTCGCCATGGTTCTGCCGCGGTTGCAGCAGTTCCTCGAGGACCTCATCGGGTTGCGTTCGATCATGGAGGCGTTGAATGACGACACGTTCGACTGGTGGCACTCAGCCAGGGCTGATGGTGGGACCCACGAGCGAGTTCAGCCTGTTCTTCCGGGTCAAGCCCGGTGAGGGCGACGAGCTCCGCGGTGCACTGGAAAGGCTCCAGAGCACTCCCGGTTACCGACCCGGGGACTATGGGATCACGATCCAGACGATCCACGAGGCGCGGTTCGTGCCTTTCGACGACGACACCCGGCTGGCGTTCATCACCACGTTCGACGGGCCGTGGGATGCCTACATGGAGGACTTCTTCACCTCGGGACCCACGTTGGCGCTGTTCGACGCCGTGTTCCAGCACTGTGAGGGCTACGACGGTCTTCCCGACCTGGCCGCGGTCAAGTCGTTCATCCTCGAGGCGCAGGAGTCCGCCGCTGCCTACGCACGCAACTTCGGCGGCACGGTCAAGGAGCTGAAGAAGGCCCAGCGGGTCAACGCGGCCTTCCAGCAGGTGCTCGACCACCCCCAGGCGGCCGAAGCGCTCCAGCACCCGGCGCTGGCGCCGTTGCTGGACGAAGCGTCCGACTAGGCCTCGGCACTCACCCGATGTCTGACCACATCTCGGGGCCCCGGGCGCTGGCCGACCCGATCGCCGACATCACCGACGTCTACGCGTTCCCCAGTCCCGAGCAGGCGGACCACCTCGTGCTGGTCATGAACACCCTGCCGTTCGCGCAGCCGGATGACCTGTTCTCCGACGGCCTGGTCTACCGGTTCCGGCTCCGCCCCCTCGCTCCGTCCTCGACGAACGGCGGCACCGCTCCGTTCGTGGTCGACGGCGACGAGGTGGTCATCGACTGCGTCTTCTCCGAGCCAGAGCCAGGGGAGGCGTCACGTCCTCTCGGGCAGGAGGGCACCTGCACGGTGAGCACGGGTGGATCCGCGACGTGCCGGGTCGGCGACCCGGAGGGCGGTTCCGGGCCCGGGGTGCGCGTCTTCGCCGGTGTGCGGTGGGACCCGTTCATCATGGACGCCCCGGCGGCGCTCAAGACCATCGCCACGGGCGAGCTGGCGTTCACCGACCCCGGCGCGATCTACCTCGACGGCAAGGACGTGCTCAGCGTGGTCGTCGAGATCGACACCACCCTCCTGGGCGCCGCGCCGCTGATGGGGGTGGTCGCCGAGACCCTCACGCGGGGACGCCACCACGTCCGGATCGAGCGCGTGGGAAGGCCCGAGGTGAAGAACATGATGCTCGCGCCGAAGCAGTTCGACCAGGTCAACCGCGACCTGGAGATCCGCGACCTCTACAACATGGAGGACGCCTTCCACCTCCAGGACGGCTACCTGGGGGCCTACCGGGCCCGGCTCAACGCCAACCTCGCCTTCTGGGACGGACTCGACGACACGGTGGACTGGCCCCTGGACGACAGCGGGAACCATCCGCTCACCGACCTGGTGCTCGCCGACTACCTCGTGGTCGACGTCACCAAGCCCTACGTCGAGTCCGGCTCCTACCTCGAGATCGAGCTGGCCGCCCGACGCGGCGAAGCCCATGCGACGTGCGGGGGACGCACCCTCAACGACGACGTGATCGACACGCTCTTCACGCAGCTGGTCAACGCGGGGAACGGGCCGGTCATCCGCGACGGGGTGGACCACTCGACCCGCCCCGCCGGGCTCGCGTTCCCCTACCTCTCACCGCCCAACCCCGAGCCGCCTCGGCTTCCCGAGCACCACTGACGTCCAGGAAGAGGGATGAGCATGACGGCGACGTCGGAGACCGCCCTGGAACTCGACGACATCCAGTCAGGCGCACTGTACGAAAGGCCCACGCCCTACGTCGGGACCTACCTCTTGCTGCGCATCGACGACCGGGCGGACGGCCGCGAGCTGGTCCGACGCCTGCACCGGCTCGTGCGGCCAGCGCGGTCCGAGACCGATCACGTCCTGGGAGAGACGTCCGTCACGGTCGCCTTCAGCTACCACGGGCTGCAGGCGCTGGGGGTGCCGCAGGAGTCGCTGGACAGCTTCTTGACCGAGTTCCGTGAAGGGATGGCGGCCCGAGCCGCACATCCTGGGCGACGCCGGCGAGAGCAGTCCGGACAACTGGGAGGCGCCACTGGGCACCTCCGAGGTGCACGTCGCCATCGCCGTCCTCTCTTCCGACCAGGCGGAGCTGGACGAGCTCGGCGGCCAGGCCCGCCGAGCCCTGAGCGAGCTTCCCGGGATCGCGCTCGTGTGGCGACAGGACTGCTACCAGCTCGAGACCGGCCGGACGTCGTTCGGCTTCAGGGACGGGATCGGCCAACCCGCCATCGAGGGCAGCGACCACGCCCCGACGAACACCAAGGACCCGGCACTGAAGGCTGGCGAGGTCATCCTCGGCTACCCCGACGAGACCGGAGAGGTGGCGCCGATGCCGACCCCGGACGTCCTGGGTCGCAACGGGACCTACGTGGTCTTCCGCAAGCTCCACACCAAGGTGGGCGCCTACCGTCAGTACCTGCGCGACCGGGCGACCGACCGCGCCGACGAAGCCCTTCTCGGCGCCAAGATGGTCGGACGGTGGCAGAGCGGAGCACCCCTCGCGCTCGCACCCGATGCGGATGACCCCGAGCTCGGTGCCGATCCCGACCGTCGCAACGACTTCGGCTACGCCGACGACGTCAAGGGCCTGAAGTGCCCTCTCGGCTCCCATGCCAGGCGCGCCAACCCGCGGGATGCCTTCGATGACGACGACGGCGTCCAGGTCCACCGCCACCGCATGGTCCGGCGTGGCACCAGCTACGGACCGGCGCTGCCCGACGGCGTGCTCGAGGACGACGGCGCCGAGCGCGGAATCATCTTCGTCTTCGCGGGAGCCGACCTGAAGCGCCAGTTCGAGTTCGTCAAGACCCAGTGGCTCAACGACGGCATCTTCATCGGTGCCCCCACAGAAAGGGACCCGCTCGTGGGACCGAACGACGAGACCAGCAGCTTCACCATTCCGCACCGGCCCATCCGGCGCCGCCTGCCCGACCTGCCGCCGTTCGTCGTCACCCGGGGTGGCGAGTACTTCTTCGCACCGGGACTGCGAGCGATGCAGTGGCTCTCGGAGCTCGAGTCGTGACCGGCCGTTGGGACGCCCTCGACTTCGGCCCGCCGCCGGCCGACATCGAGGAGACCGAACCACCGGTGCTGCTCGACTACCGATCGCAGGACCGGGTCGCCGTGATCACCCTGAACCGGCCCCACGCCGACAATGCCATCAGCACCGAGATGGGGACGCTGCTGACCGAGATCGTCGAGACGATCGCGGTCCGCACCGCCGTCCGGGTCGTCGTCCTCACCGGTGCGGGTCAGCGTGCCTTCTCCGTCGGCAGCGACCTGCGGCAGCGGAAGAGCATGACCAAGGAGGACTGGCTGCGCCAGCGCCAGGACTTCGACCGCACCCTCTACACCGTCCGACAGCTGCGCAAGCCGATCTTCACGGCGGTGAACGGAAAGGCGTACGGGGGTGGGTCCGAGCTCGCCCAGAGCACCGACTTCATCATCGCCTCGGAGAACGCGACCTTCGCACAACCGGAGTCGATGATCGGTCTCGCCGCTGGGGGCGGTTCCCCCGCCTTGTTGCCGCGCGTTCTTCCCCGTGGCCGAGCGCTCCAGATGCTGATGACCGGAGACCCGCTCACGGCACAGGAAGCGCACCGGCTCGGCATGGTCAACGAGATCCACGCCTCCGACGACCTGATGGGCGCAGCGTACGAGATCGCCGAGAAGATCGCCGGCAACTCCCCCACCGCCGTCCAGGCGGTCAAGCGCGCCGTCCAGCTCGGAGAGGGGCAACCGATCGAGCAGGCGATCGCCACCATGATGGACGCCCACTGGCGCTCAGCGGTCCACCCGGACCGCGTCGAGGGCATCGGCGCCTTCAACGACGGACGTGAACCCACGTTCGCCGACTCCGATTTCTGACACCACCCCACTCCGCGTCACACCGCCCTCAGGAGCTGAGACAGCATGACAGTCGACAACGATCTCGAGGCCGCACGCGCCTCGCTCGTGATGATCAACCCCGCCCCGTACAACGCCGAGGCACCGCCGGCCGCTCTCGTGGGTGACCTCACCCCCACCGAGCAGCACTACGTGCGAAGCAACTTCGCGGTGCCCGACCACGACGGGACGCTGGAGATCGGAGGTGCGGTGGGCCAGCCGACCACCCTGAGCCTCGACGACCTGCGCGCCATGCCGGCCCACGACCTCGCCGTCACCCTCGAGTGCGCCGGCAACGGGCGACTCGACATGAAGCCGCTGCCGACCGGAGAACCCTGGGGTGACTTCGCCGTCTCGACGGCACGATGGACCGGCGCACTCCTCCACGAGGTGCTCGCCCGGGTCGCCCCCTCCGCGGACGGGGTCGAGCTGCTCGCTGAGGGAGCCGACAAGGGCTCCTACCACCTCCAGGCGATCCTCCCCGAGACCAACCAGGGCGATCTCACCTTCACGCGGGCCCTTCCGCTCGCCCAGGCGACCGACCCCGACTCGGGGATCCTCATCGCCTACGAGATGAACGGCGAGCCGCTCCCGCCTGATCACGGCGCGCCCTTCAGGCTGATCGTCCCCCACTGGTACGCCGTGGCATCGGTGAAGTGGCTCAAGCGGCTCGACGTCCTCACCGAGCCCTACTCCGGCGAGTTCCAGACCGGCCACTACATCTACGAGTGGCCGGACCGCCCTCACGAGCCGGTCACGTTGATGCGGGTGCGCGCCCGGATCACCGAGCCAGCGCCCGGATCCACCATCGGTTCCGGCCCCTGCACGGTCCGAGGCAAGGCATGGTCCGGCACCGGTCCGATCACCCGCGTCGACGTCAGCCTCACGGGCGAGGGTGACTGGCAGCCGGCGCAGCTCGAACCGTCCCGGAGCGGCTACCACTGGCAGGAATGGAGCTTCACCTGGGACGCGCCCACCGTCGGTCGACACTCGCTGCGCGCCAGAGCAACCGATGCAGCCGGGAACGTGCAACCGGATGTCCCGCCGTGGAACCGTCTCGGCTACGGGAACAACGCGGTCGAGGTCATCTACGTCGACTGCCGATGACCCGGTAGACGCGCCCCCAGCGCGAACAGCACGGATCAGACCGCGACGCTCACCGGGAACGTCGACAACCATGCCAGCGCGCCGAGCAGCACGAGACTGCCGGCGATGGTCATCACCCACCGCAGGCGCGGGTCCCGCAGGCGGGTGCTCATGCCGGCGAAGAACAGCACCACCGCATACAGCACCACGGTCAGCACGTAGTTGCTCGAGCGCTGGATGTTCAGGCGCACCAGCGCGGAGGCCGCCTCTGCTTCCGCATCGAGCCGTGCGGCCTCGACCGCGGACCCCACCTGGTACTCGTCCATCGAGAACGGCGTGGATGGAGCCGAGCCGGGGTCCGCGAGCGGTTGTCGGGCCAACCAGGCGTCGTACGCCACCCGGAGCTCGGGACGGAACAACCCGACGTAGTAGTCGGCGACCTTCGTCTCTCCGCGCTGATCCGCGTCTGCCCAGGCGATGAAGGTCGCGACGTCGACCTGGGTCTGGGACCGGGCCAGGCCGTCCGCTCGGGCGCCCTGGATCCTGGCGGCGTTGCTGCGACCGGCCGCGGCCGCCTGCTCCCCGTTCCAGCGAGTGGCCTGGTAGCTGCTCCACGACGTGGCGAGCGCCGAGAGGACGAGCAGGACCGTGACGACCAGCTCCTGAGCACTTCGGCCGCCCTCGGGGACGTCAGCGCGGCTCGCCATGCGCACCACACGGAGGGGTCACGTCGAGTCCCGCCGCCTCGACCTGGAGATCGATGACGCGCAAGGTCCGTTCCATCGCTGTCGGCTGCAGCCTGCCGACGCCGTCGCCGTGCGGATGGTCGAAGAACACCAGTAGCAGCAGGAGGAGCGAGATCACGACGGTCACGCTCCCCATCAGCATCGCCTGGGTCACAGCTCCTTCCGCCGGGTCGGCGAAGAACAGCAGGTAGGCGAAGACGACCGCGGAGATCAGGAAGAGGGTGAGCCACAACGGGGCCGGGATGATGCCCTCCGCGCCATGGATCCGCGCGATCCGCGCCTGCTCCCGGTCCGACGTCTGGCTCATCCAGCGGTCGTAGGCCGACTGTTCGGCCGCTGTTCCTGGATCCACTCCCGAGATGGTGCTGGAACATCTGCGAGCCCCAGGGGTTGATCTGGTCACCGATCGTCCCGTCCCGGATGGCGTCCCACTCCGGCCCCGCCACGGACCGTGCATAACAGACGAGCTCACCGGTCAGCTCGGGGGCGTCGGGCAGGAACTGCGCCGTCTGGACCTGCTGCGCCACGACGGTGGCCTCGACCTCGGCGCCGGCGCGCGACGCGTCGTACGACGAGAACGCCAGGAAGATGATGAAGCCCAGCAGGACGGAGAAGCCGGTGGCGAGGACGCCGAACACACCCGAGGCGCGGTCACCGTCGGCGAAGTAGCTGCCCTCCGGCGCCCGACGGCGCACGAACAACATCGACGCCACCGTGACCGAGGTGACGGCGAGTATCACGAGAAGCGCCAGGACGATGTTCACGCGAGGATGCCCTTCCTGGTCTGGAGCACGTCACCAGCAGATGGCACTCATCCGTTCAGGATGCGGCACATCGGTCGGTCTCCTCGGAGCAGATGGGTGACGTCACGATGCCTGCCTCGTGCGCACACCGGCTTCACCCGCGGCGGATGATGCCGGGCGACTGCGCGCAGCGGAGCGTGGGCCACGTCAGGAGCCGTGGCCGGCGCGTCTGACCCACACGGCTGGCAAAGGCGGTGATCCGGGTGCCATGGCTTCCGACGGAGCGCTCGGAGGACCTCAGCGCGCTGTCTGGACGAGTCCAGAACTCGTTCCTCGGACGTTCCGTCATGCGGTTCGTCGCGATGGAGGGGTTCGATCGCTGCATCGTCATCTCCGCGCAGATCTTCACCGCCCTGATCCCGCTCTTCATCGTGGTCGCCAGCGCGGCCCCGGCCGGGCAGGAAGACGTGATCAGCCAGTCGCTCATCCGCCGCTTCTCCCTGACCGGAGACACGGCCGCCGCGGTCGACCAGCTGTTCTCCACGCCTCCCGGCGCCACGAGCGAGGTGACCCTCTTCAGTGCCGCGTTGCTTCTCTACTCTGGCGTCGCCTTCACGCGGCGCCTGCAGCGGATGTACCGAGCGGCCTGGGGCCAACCGAAGGCCGGCATCCGTAGCGCCCTCTACGCCACACTCGGTCTGACGGCACTGGTCCTCGAGGTGGTCATCGCCTATGGAATCCGTGGCTTCGTCAGCCGCTTTCCCGTCGAGTGGCTCTGGCCGATCCCGGTGTCCCTCGCAGTCGGGTTCGCGCTCTGGACGTCGATCCCCTATCTGCTCCTGGACCGGCAGGTGCACTGGCGACGCCTGCTGGCCTCGGGTGCCGTGTCGACCCTGGGGATGACCGCCTTCTCGATCGCCACACCGATCTACATGCCGGAGCTGATGACCCGAGCCGTCAACGAGTTCGGCCTGTTCGGCATCACCATCACCATCATCGGCTGGCTGCTCGTCGCATCCTTCATCCTGGTGGCCGCAGCCGCGATCGGGGTGGAGTTCGACGCGTCGGACGCGCAGTGGTTGATGGGTCTGAAGTCGAGGTTCGGGATGGTGGACCCACATCACGAGGTCGTCGACCTCGACGCCACGGAAGGCCAGGGGCTCACCAGCGCCGACCTCGTGGCGCTGATCAGGGTGCTGATCAACTGGTTGATCATGATCGGGGCGGTCTGGATCGCCACGGCAGTGGTCCCGGGCATCGAAGTCACCGGCGGGTTCGGGACCTATCTCTTCATCTCCTTGCTCCTCGGTCTGGTCAATGCCGTGCTGGGTCCGGTGCTCCACTGGCTGGCGGGCTCCCAGTCCTGGATCCGTCTCGGCGGCTCCGCCCTCCTCGTCAACGGAGTCCTGTTCGGCGTGACGGCGGGTGTGAGCTCGAACATGTCCATCGCCGGCCCCGGCAGTGCCGTGGTGGGCGCACTGGTCGTGGCCGTGGCCGGCACCTTGCTCGAGCTGGTCGTGCGCCCCGTCTCGGCGAGTACGAACAATGATCTGTGACGAGCTGCGAGGGACTCGGACGGTCCGCGCGCCTCACCCGTCCAAGGTGAGCGACCGCCGTGGGCCGCTCCTACGCTGAGCGGGTGGCCACCGGATCCGAGCGCTGACCGCATCGTGCAGATCTGATCGAGGAGTCGTCATGCTCAAGCAACTGATCGTCGTCTGGATCATCGTGGCCGCCGCCCTCGCCATCACGGCGTGGCTCCTCCCGTCCGTCGAGGTCAACGGTGGCGTCCTGGCGCTCCTCGGTGTGGCTGTGCTGTTCGGTCTCGTCAACGCCCTGATCGGGACCTTCCTGCGGCTCATCTCGCTGCCGCTCACGCTCATCACGTTCGGATTGTTCGGTCTGGTGATCAACGGCATCCTGCTGGGCATCACCGCCGGCCTCACCGACGTGCTCGACGTCGGAGGTCTCCTCTCGACCATCGGGGCCGCGATCGTCATCTCCGTCCTGACCACCGTGCTGGTGTTCGTGGTGGGCAAGGTGTCCGGCGAGAACGACTCGGCCTCCGCACCAGCCGCTTGAGATCCCAGGTGCCCCGTCGACGCTGGTGATGGGTACCAGCTGATGAAGTGGTGCGGTCGCGTCACCCCAGACGGGTGACGCGAGGAGCGCTGCGGTAGCGGAAGGTGTGGGTGCCAGCATCGATTTGCCGAATCGAGATCACCATGCCGAAAGCCGTCTATGAGATCCGTGCGATGGGCGAAGTGCCCGACGCCATGCTCGAAGACTTCGACGGGGTCACCGTGTCGTTCAACCCGGCGGGGACCACCATCCACGCCGTGCTCGCCGACGAGGCCGAGCTGCACGGACTGCTCGACGCCCTGCGACGCGGGAACATCCTGCTCGTCGACGTGCGCCGGGAAGTGTCCGAAGGGATGGATGGCGGCGACGCCGCCGTGGAACGGCCACCCCCCGGTCCCCCGCCCGAGGTCGAGCGCCGCTAGGACCGTCGTGATGGGTCGACGACCATATGTCCGCGGGCGCCAGGCGTCGACATGGGAGACCCTGTCCTCGACTGGTCTCGACCGCCGGGCTCGGTGCAGCGCATGCGACGCCTGCCAGTCGTACACTCGTGTGCGTGCACCCCGTCGTCGACTGAGATGAGGATCACGATGACGAGCAGCACGGGGGACGACCCGTCGAACGATCCGGTCGCGCGCTCCTCTACCGTCGACCACTTCCTCGACGCCAAGCTTCATCGGCCCCCCACGCGGGACAGCTGGGTCCGGCGGAACCGCCTGGTCGCCGCGATGAACAGCGCGGTACGCCATCCCGTGACCCTCGTGGCGGCACCGGCTGGATATGGCAAGACGACCCTGATGGCCCAGTGGCTGGACAGCCCAGACCGGCCGCCGACGGCTTGGGTGTCGCTCGACAGTGGGGACAACGACCCCAACCGCCTGTGGAGCCACGTCGCTGCGGCACTGGAGCGAGCCGGCTGTGTCCTGCCGACCATCGATCCACCACGGCTGGCGGGCGCCGACACCGGCATCGCCCCGCAGGCCCTCCTGTCTGCCCTGATCATCGCTCTGGCGGCGATGCCCGACGACGTGGTTCTCGTCCTCGACGACTGTCACGTCGTCCGCGATCCTGAGTGCTACGAACAACTACAGTTCCTGATCGCAAGCCTGCCCGAGCCGGCACATCTGGTCATCGTCACCCGTTCCGACCCCGGCCTGCACCTGAGCAGGGTGCGCGCCTCCGGAGATCTGGCCGAGATCCGCGCCGATGACCTCCGCTTCACCAAGCAGGAGGCCGTCGAGCTGTTGGCCCACGACCACGTGGAACTGGCCGACGAGACGGTCTCGACGCTGATGGAGCGCACCGAGGGCTGGCCGGCGGGCCTCTACCTGGCGACGTTGTCACTGGCCGGACGGGCCGACCCCGACGACTTCGTCCAGAGGTTCAGCGGCGGTAACCGCTTCATCGGCGACTACCTCACCGAGGAAGTGCTCAGCCGACACACCCATCGGGTGCGCGAGTTCATCATCACGACCTCGATCCTCGAGCGCTTCTCCGCTCCGTTGTGCGATTACCTGGGCGGGACCACTGACGCAGCCGCGATCCTGCACGACCTCGAACGCTCGAACCTCTTCGTGGTCCCCCTCGACGAGGCACGAGAGTGGTTCCGTTTCCACCACCTCTTCGCGGCCGTGGCACGCAGTGAGCTGGAGCTCACGCATCCGGACCAGGTAGGGCCGTTGCACAGACGCGCCGCCGAGTGGTTCGAGTCCCGTCGACACACCGAGGAGGCCTTCCAGCACTACCTGGCCGCCGGGGACAGCGAGGACGCTGCGCATCTCGTCCAGGCCAACTGGCTGACCTATGTGGATGCCGGGCGTGCAGCGACTGTGCTGGGCTGGCTCGAGTCGCTGGCAGTTCCCGCCGGCTCCATGAGCCCCGCGGCCCGCGTCACCTCCGCGTGGCTGGCCGCGCTGGTGGGCAACGAGGCGGTCCTGGCCGACCACGTCGCTGCACTGGTCGAGCTCGGTGACCACGGCCCGCTTCCCGACGGCTCCCGCTCGGTCGAGTCCGCCATCGCCCTGATCGACGGGCTCTTCGGCTACGCCGGCCCCGTGGAGGCGCTGGCAGCCGCTCGGCGAGCTGTCGAGATCGAGACCGACAGCGGGTCGCCCTTCTACTCCATCGCGCACGTGAGCCTGGGTCACGCGGCGTACGTGATGGGAGACCTCGACCAGGCGATCACCTCGCTCAGGGTGGCCTCGGCGAGCCACGCCGCTCCAGGGGTGATCCAGACGCTGGGCTTGTCGGTCGAGTCGCTGGTCGAGGCAGAACGCGGTGAGCTGGTGCGCGCGCGTGAGTGCGCTGAGCTGGCCATGAGCATCGTCGATGCCAGGGGTCTGCGCGCAGTGCCCCAGGCCTCGCTGGCGTTCGCGGCGCTCGGACAGTCGCAGGCCTCCGCTGGCAAGGTGGACGACGCGCTTGCGACCCTGGAGGTGGGACTCTCCGTTCGTCGACAGGGCGCAGACCGTGACGCGTGGTTCCCGATCCACCACTTGATCGTCATGGCGCGCGTGGCGGCCATGGCGGGTCGGTTGCCGGCGGCTCGCGAGCTGATGACCGAGCTCTCTGATCGGATGGGCCGGTTCACGTCAGGAATGGCTGCCATGCAGGCGCGGGTTGCCGCGGTCCAGCTCCTGTTGAGTGCCGGGGATGCGGCGGAGATGCTCGACGAACCACTGACAGAGCGCGAGCTGGACGTGCTACGTCTGCTCCAGGGAGACCTGAGCCTGTCCCAGATCGCCAGCGAGCTCCACTTGTCCTACAACACCGTGAAGACCCATGCCCGCGCCATCTACCGCAAGCTCGGGGTGCACGTCCGGACGGAGGCGGTCCTGATCGCGCGCCGGCAGTCGCTGATCTGAGCAGGCGGTCGGGTCTTGCAGGCTCGCCTGGGTCGTGACTGCAGCTCGGGCGCGAGAGCGACGTGGTCACGTGCCTGCCGGCGGACGCGTCGTGGGCTCCACCCTCCGGACCCGCTCGATGCTGGCGCCGCAGCTGGTGCAGGCGCGCAGGAACCGATTCAGCACGACCGATCCTGCTGTCAGCCGGAGCCGGGTCTGCTCCGGGATGACGTGGTGGGCACAGTGCAGGTAGTGCAGAAGGGGCTCGCCCAGCTCACCGGACACGCGTACCTCGTAGGTGGCCCCTGCCCCGCGATCCTGGTCGACATCGCTCGTGCGATGGAGGCTGGTGAGGGACACACCCACCGAACGCAGCTTCTGCAGCAGGCCGTCGAGCTGCTCAGGGTCGTCGGCGTGGAGCTGCAGCGCGGTCTGCGGTCCAACAGTCCGGACCTTCATGGTGGGGAACTCGGACAGCAGGGATTCAGGTAGCCGCCGATGCAGCTCGATGTCGTACGCCACCACCCGTTCCACGTCTGCGTCCGCCAAGGCTGCCATGGACCTACAGTCATCGCTTCGCTCCTCCGTCGCGTCACCCTCCGTGGGTGAAGCATCCGTGCATGTGCCCTCCCATGCTGAGATCCACGATCACGTCGGCAGGAACGGGCGAGTGACGTTGCGCGACCTGTCGTCCCATCATGAACAACCTAAGGAGCAGAACCCATGGATAACGACTTCAACTTGTGGGACGTCTTGGTCTCGATGTTCTGGTTCATGTTGCTGTTCGCATGGATCTGGATGATCATCGCGATCCTCACCGACATCTTCCGCGACCACACTCTCGGTGGTGGGGCCAAGGCAATGTGGACGCTGTTCATCGTGGTGATCCCGTGGTTGGGCGCACTGGCCTACATCTTCTCGCGCGGCGACTCGATGAACGACCGAAGCCGCCAGGCGGCCCTCGACCAGCAGGCCAGGATGCGCGACTACGTCGGCGCGACGCCATCGACCAACGTGGCCGACGAGATGCGTGGCCTGGCCGAGCTGCGCGACAGCGGTGTCCTCACCCCTGCCGAGTACGAGGCTGCCAAGGCCAAGGTCCTGGCGTGACACCATGCGCCGATCCGCCTCTGCTGCAACGTCAGTGACGCGGGTCGGCGCCGGCGGCGGCGTCCGGCTCGGGGACGTGGTCAGGCTGCTGGTGACGTGGGGGCTGACGTTCGTCGCCCTCGTGCTCACGGCCGTGCTCCTGCCTGGCTTCACCTACACGTCGTGGTGGCCGTTGCTCGTCGCCGCTGCGGTGACCGGTCTGCTGGGCATGATCGTGCGCCCGATCCTCGTCGAGGTGGCCGCCGCCATCGGGTGGGTGGCCGTGGCGCTGGCGACCCTCTTCGGTCAGGCGGTCGTGATGCAGCTGGCCATGAACATCGTCCCCGGTGCGTCCTTCGACTCGTTCGCGACGGCGGTCGCGGCGGCCTGGATCGCTGCCGCGGTCGGCACGCTGCTCGTCTGGCTGGTCAGCGCCGGCACCGACGAGTCCTTCGCGGCCAGCCTGCTCAGGATCAAGCCCGGCGCGATCACCGATCCCGACGTCGACGGCGTCGTGTTCGTCCAGCTCGACGGCGTGGCGTTCCCGGTCATGCAGTGGGTGCTGAGGTCCGGGACCATGCCGACCCTGCGGCGATGGCTGGACGACGGCAGCCACGCAGTGCACGAGTGGACCGTCCAGGTGCCGTGCACCACGCCGGCCAGCCAGCAGGCCATCCTGCAGGGCAGCGCCGACGGCGTCCCGGCCTTCCGCTGGTACGACCGGGAGCTGGGCCGGGTGCTGGTGGCCAACCGGCCCGAGGACGCCTCGATCATCGAGGCCCGGGCCAGCACCGGCCACGGCCTGCTCGCAGACGACGGTGTCTCCGTCTCGAACCTGTTCACCGGTGACGGCGCGAAGGCGGCCATGACCATGAGCCGCCTCGAGGTGTCGCGCGGCTCCCGGCGCACCCGCCAGGTGTTCGCCCGCTTCCTCATCCGGCCGGACGGCATGGTGCGGAGCTTCTCCCGGACCATGGCGGAGATCGTCCGGGAGCGCTTCCAGGCAGAAGCGGCAACGCCGCCTCGACGTGCATCCGCGGGTGCACCGCTCGTGGACCTTCGCCGGGCTGCGCGCCTTCAGCAACTGCCTGCTGCGCGACCTCAACACCGCCATCGTGAGCGAGGAGATGATGCGAGGCGCCCGCAGCATCTACGTCGACTACGTCGACTACGACGAGATCGCGCACCACGCCGGCGGGACCCGGATCGAGTCGCTGGCCGCGCTCGGAGGTCTCGACCAGGTGGTGGCCATCCTGGAGAAGGTGGCGCAGCGAGCACCGCGGACGTATCACCTGGTCCTGCTCAGCGACCACGGTCAGTCGCAGGGCGAGCCGTTCGCATCGCGCTACGGCATCGAGCTCAGCGACCTGTGCAGGTCCCTGACCCAGTCGGAGACGACCGGGATCGAGAGCAGCATCGAGGGCTGGGGCAGGGTCGACTCGGTGCTGGAGGACCTGGGTGGCACGGGCACTACCGGCGCACAGCAGGCGGCGTCGCGTCGCGTCGACAAGGTCCTCAAGCCGCAGGGCTCGGACGCGGACGACGCGGAGCTGGTCGTGCTCGCCGGCGGCAACCTGGGGATGGTCTACGTCCCTGCCCCGCAGCGGATGCTGCTGGAGGAGCTCGAGGCCCGCTGGCCCGCGTTGGTCCCGGGTCTTGTCGCACACCCGGGAGTCGGTTTCGTCACCGCCCTGAGCGCCACCGGCCCGGTCGCCATCGGGGAGCACGGTCGTCACCACCTGTCGACCGGAGCCGTCGAGGGTGTCGACCCGCTGTCCACGTTCGGCGAGCACGCTCCGGCCATGCTGGCGACCGCCACCTCGATGGCACGAGCGCCCGAGCTCTACGTCAACAGCGCGTTCGACGTCGACACGATGGACGTGGCGGCCTTCGAACCACTGGTGGGCTGCCACGGTGGTCTCGGGGGGTGGCAGGACCGCGCGCTTCGTGATGGCACCGCCGCACCTGTTCGCCCCGTCAGAGCCCATCGTCGGCGGCGACGAGCTGCACCAGCACCTGGTCGGCATCCTGACCGCGTTGGGGCACCGGACCGCACTCCAGAGGAGCACCCCGTGACCGTGACAACGCCGGGGACCACGTCCCGCACGACCACGCTGCTGATGACGTCCGCGGCATTGGTCATCGTGATCGCCGGGCGTGAAGGCAGCGAACGACATCGTCGCCCCCGTCATACTGTCGCTGGCGCTGACCATCGTGTTCTACCCGTTGCGCGTCCGGCTCGAGCGGCGGATGCCCACGTGGGTCGTCTCCGTCATCGTCCTCCTCGCTGCCGTCGCCGTGCTGCTCGCCATGGCGCTGGCCATCATCGTCTCGATGGCCGAGCTGGCCGTGCTGATCCCGCAGTACGCGACGGAGATCGACGACCTCGTCGCCGACATCGGTGGCGCGCCTCAGCTCCCTCGGCGTCGAGGGCGCGCAGGCTGACACGGTCACCGCCTCGGCGGAGGCCTCGCGGCTGCTCGGCGTGGTCACCTCGGTCCTGTCGAGCGCTGTGTCGACCCTCTCGGGTCTGTTCTTCATCGTCACCCTCCTCGTCTTCCTCGCGTTCGACTGCGCGAAGGTCGCGCGCCTGGCGGAGGCAGCACGCATGCACCGGCCCTACCTCGTCGACGCGATGGGCTCGTTCGCGCACGGAACCCGCAACTACCTCGGGGTGTCGGCCATCTTCGGGCTGATCGTGGCCGTGATCGACACGGTCCTGCTGTACGCCCTGGGCGTGCCGGGGGCCTTCGTCTGGGGGGTCCTGGCCTTCGTCACCAACTTCATCCCCAACATCGGCTTCGTCATCGGCATCATCCCGCCGGCCCTCATCGCGCTCCTGGAGGGTGGTGGTGACCTGATGCTCGCCGTGATCGTCCTCTACTGCGTGGTCAACGTGGTGATCCAGTCGTTCATCCAGCCCCGCTACGTCGGCGACGCCGTGGGTCTCTCGACCAGCCTGACCTTCCTCTCCGTCGTCTTCTGGACCTGGGTGCTCGGTCCGCTCGGCGCCCTGCTGGCCGTCCCGATGAGCCTGCTGTTCCGGGCCGTCCTCGTCGAGGCCGATCCCGAGGGCGCATGGCGCATGCCGCTCATCTCCGGCGAGCCCGACGAGCCGTTGTCGGGCGAGCAGCCCGGCTGAGCCACGCCTGAGCCACGCCTGAGCCGGGCATGAGCCATGGAGGCCCAGGCGGCTACTGCAGGGCCGCGGTCAGGCGCATCGTGTTGTCGAGGTAGCGCTGGACCTTCGAGCGCTGACGCCACTCCTCGATCGTCAGCTCGAGCGAGATCGCGCGGTAGTCGTCCTCGACCTGGCGGAACCGGGGCACGATGTCTCCGCCGGTGAGCATCATCGACACCTCGTGGTTCAACGCGAAGGACCGCATGTCCATGTTGCTCGAGCCGATCACGGCGACGTCGTCGTCGATCGAGAAGTGCTTGGAGTGCAGCACGGCCGGCGAGGGGTAGTGGTAGATCCGCACACCCGCCTCGAGCAGCGCCTGGTAGTAGGAGCACTGGGCGTGGAAGACCATGAACTGGTCGCCCTCCTCGCTCACGAACAGCTCGACGTCCACGCCCCGCCGGGCGGCGGTGGTCACCGCGTACAGCAGCGGCTCGTCCGGCACGAAGTACGGGCTCGTCACCGAGATCCGGGGCTGGGCCGAGTAGATCAGCGCCGTGAACAGCCGCAGGTTGTTCTCCGTGGACGTAGCCCGGCCCGCTCGGCAGCACCTGCGCGGAGATGCCGTCGTCGTGGTGAGCCGGTGCCGCCCGGACGATCTCGTCCCCCATCCGCTCGTGCGTCTCGGTGAACCAGTCCTTCGCGAAGACCGCTCGCAGCGCCGTGACCGTCGGTCCGTCGATGCGAGCGACGAGCTCGACCCACTCCCGGCCGGCCTTGTGGTTGCCTCGGCTTGTTGTAGCCCGGCTCGATGAGGTTCTGGGAGCCCATGAAGCCGACCCGCCCGTCGACGACCAACAGCTTGCGGTGGTTGCGCAGGTCGGGTCGCTGGAACTGCCCCTTGAGGGGCCGGATCGGGAGCATCGGTCGCCAATCGATGCCCGACGCGTCGAGCCGCTTCTCGAAGTCGGCGTACTCCGGGATGCTGCGCGAGCCCATGTGGTCGAACAGGAGCCGCACCTTCACGCCTCGTTCCACGGCACCCAGCCAGGGCCTCGAAGAAGGGTCCCGTCACGTCGTCCCAGGCCGCGATGTAGAACTCGACCTCGACGCTCTCGGTCGCACTGGACACGTCCGCCGTCATGGCAACGATGGCGTCGCGGTAGCCCGGGATCAGGTCCACCCGGTTGCCGGTCTGCAGGGGCAGCGAGCCGAGGTCGAGGTTGAGGGCCGCCATCGAGGACAGGTACGCCGGCCCTTCCACGGTCTCGACGGGCAAGAGGTCGGTGGCCGCACGGATCGCGTCGTCAGCCTCTCGTTGACGAGCGAGTCGACCCCTTCCGAGGTTGGTCCGGCCCAGGAACAGGAAGATCACGAAGCCCGCGAACGGGACGATCAGGATCAGGATCAGCCAGGCCATGGCGGAGGACGGCTTGCGGTTGTTCGGCAGCACTCCGATGGCCAGGATCTTGATGACGTAGTCGGTGATGACCAAGACCCCTCCGGCGATGAGCAGAAAGCCGTCCACTACGACGTCCTGGCCGTGGCCCACGTGGTCGGGATGTCCGCGCCACCCTCCTGCGACACTCGTGCGCCCATCTGCACGTAGGCGGCACCCTGGGGAAACAGCGGACCGCTCACCAGCGCCTGACCGAGACCGAAGGACGGCGCTCCCGCCATCAGACCCAGCGGTACGAACGAGAACAACCGGGTCAGGTCAGCCACGTCCGCCATCGAGTTCATCCGCATCAGCAGCAGGTTGTCGCACTGCGACACGACGTTCTCGTGCACCTTGCTGGGCCGCTGGGTCGAGACCAGCAGGTAGAGGCCGTACTTGCGTCCCTCGGCCGCGATCTGGATCGCGCGCTCCGTCGTGATCCGGCTGACCGCGTGTTCCGGTTCTGCAGCGCAGACGTTGTGTGCCTCGTCGATGACGACCAGCGCCGGTTGTCGGGTCCGTCGCAGGCCCCACAGCGAGCCGAGGACCGCGTCTGCGACCATCCGCTGCTCCGCGAGCGTCTCCAACGATCCGAGGTCCACCACCAGGCAGCGGCTGGTGGGCTCCTTGATCTCCTGCAGGAGCGAGCGCTCTTCTGGGCCCCAGACCGTCCACCCGAGGATCCCCAGGTTGACCGCCCGCATGCCCAGCTGGCGCACGTCCGGATCCTGTGAGTGGACCAGCTGGTCGAGTCCGGTGACAGGGGCCTGCTGCCCGCTCTCGTTCGCGCGGAGCAGCTCGGACAACGCGGCATACTCCCCTCGGTCCGCGATCGGGTCGAGGCCCAGGACCGCACCCTGGGTCCGGGTGTCGAGCTCGGCGAAGCGCAGCTTCAGCTGGTGGTCGGCACCGGGCTCGTTGCTCCACACCGCGACATCCTGGGCGATGGCTCGATGGCGCTCTGCGAGCGTCAGGTCGGCTTCGTCGCGCACGCGGCCCAGCCCGACGTAGTCGGAGTTGGGATCGAGGATCACGATCCGCAGGCTGGTCTCGGCAAGCACCTTCTCCAGGAGGAGGCCGAGTGAGTAGGTCTTGCCCGAGCCCGACTGACCGCACATGAAGGTGTGCCTGGTGAACCCGCCGCTGTCGAGCGCGGCAGGCACGCCGGGTGCGAGCATCAGCTCGCCGATGACGAGGCTGGCCCGGTCACGCCGTTTCGTCCCCTCGAGCCAGTCGCTGACCTCGTCCGAGGAGGCGGGCCTGACCCGTGCGTCGTGCACCGGTCCCCCCTGGTCGAGGAGGAGGCCCTGGCCCACGGCCACGCGGATCGTCACGCGGGTGGTCGGACCGTCGGCGACCGGTACCTCCACGTCCGCCGTCCGCATGGACAGGTCACTGATCTGACCGAACCGACGCCCGCCGGCATGCTCGAGGACGACGTACGCCCCTCGCCGGAGAAGCAGCCCGTGGAGCGACGCCTGGAAGTCGAAGGCCCGGCCGTCGACCGAGGTGGCCAAGGGCAGGGTTGACCGCTCGATGCGATCACGGACATCGCGGTAGCGACTGAGCTTCTCGGTCAGCTCGTCCATCGAGTCCCGTTCACTGTCCGCCTCGGACATGCGGTCCCCCTGTCGATCGATGGGCCGGGGTGGGCGCATCGTGCGATCGAGTCTCCGGCCCGTCGACCACTCGTGGATCCCCCGCTGCGAGTGAGCCTGGTGGAGGTCGACCTGTTCAGGCATCCGGGCGGGAGGGGACGCGCAAGGATCCGCCCAGGTCCAGCACCACCGCCCGGCAGGCAGGCGCCTCACGGGCCAGGGCGTCGACGAACCTCGGGCCCGCCACGTCCATCCACCCGCGCGGCAGCATCTCGCCGGCCGGGACGTGCAGGGTGTTCCAGTGCACAGGCACGGCACATCGCGCAGCGGTCAACCGACACGCCACAGCCGCCTCCTCCGGACCCATGTGACCGGGCGAGAGCCGTGGTCCCCAGCCACCGACCGGCACAAGGGCGACATCGAGCGGTCCACCAGCGATCTCGGGCAGGGCCTGCATGTCGTCGTACAGGTCGGTGTCTCCCGCCAGCCAGACGACTCCCGACGGCCCCCTGACCAGGTGGCCGTTGACGGCGTTGGGGCGGTGTGGCATCGGCCGCGAGTGGTGGACCGCGCGCACCAGCCTCACCTCGACCAGGCCGCCCGTCCCCAGCGGGAACCACTCGTCGTCGGCCAGTCCACGGCCGTCGAGCCCCTTGCGCCTCACCCAGTCCGCATTGTCCGGAGCGGTCAGGACCGGCACCCCGCGGAAGAGCTTGAGCGAAGGAACCTCGGCGTGGTCGTGGTGCAGGTGGGAGAGGAGGACGGCGTCCGCGTCCGCCCAGGCGGGCCCCGCCGGCCGGACGCCGCGCCGCCGCAGGAGGCCGTTGTTCCGTCGCACCAGCGGATCTGCCACGACCCGCACGCCGTCGATGTCCACGACGACCGTGGAGTGACCGAGCCACGTGACCTCCATGCTCACGCGTCGCTCCCCTCGCCGTCGTGACGCCATCGTCCTGCCACACGCCGGGGCAGACCTCCTCCGCGCGGGGTGGTTCCTGCTGACAGACTGACCCGATGGAGGACGAGGTCACAGCGGAACCGCATGCTGCAGAGACTGATCCACACCGTCGACAAGCAGGTCACCTCTACGGCCTCATCGTCACGGGTGCCGTGCTGGCCACGGCACCGGAGGACCTCCGCCCGATCCGGGTCGCCCTCCTGGTGCTCAGCACCCTGGCCATCTACTGGGCCGCCGAGACCTACGTGCACTGGATCGCCACGCGCACCCAGGCGCGGCGGCCCCTCAGTCGCGACGAGCGTCTGATGATCGTCCGCGACGGTTGGCCGCTCGTGGCAGCTTGCGCGGTGCCTCTCATCTGCCTCACCGTCGAGGCGCTCCTCGGGGTCGAGACCTCCGTCGCCCTCGACGTCACGTTGGCGCTCAACGCCGGGCTGCTCTTCGTCACCGGCTGGCACATGGGTGTGACCGGTGGCCTCACGGGGTGGAGGCTCGCGCTCGCATCCGCCATCGCCGGGCTCCTCGGCATCGCGTTGATCGTGTTCAAGTCGCTGCTGCACTGAACCGCGGGCCAAGGCGCGTCCCGACGAGCACTGGCGTCGAGACGCTGGCGCTACTTGAGGATCCAGCTGAGCAACGTGTCGGGGTCGTCCACTCGGTAGCGTGCCTCGCCGAGAGCGATGCGGACAGCAGACTTGACGCCGCGCCGGACGATCTCGAACGCCAGGACGCCTCCGGCGACGGCGGCCAGCATCCCCCAGGGAACTTCGTCAGCGGCTGCCATCAGGAACTCCTCACGCGTGGCCTCCACGCCATCATGGAACACCGGCTTGCGGTGGGTCCTCATCCCTCGGGGGTGAGGTGGGTCGAGGGAGCCAGTCGTAGACGACCGAGGTGCGCAGGACGAGGTCGTGGACCGCTCGTCGCTTGCGGTTGACTGCGCACCACAGCAGTCCGACGGGGAAGCAGGCGCACAGCACGGCGCGGGCGAACGCTTGCCCGAACCTGAGCCGATCTCTCTTGCCCCTGACCACGCGCACCCCCATGACGTGGTCACCGAGGGTGCGTCCACTGATCCACCACGCAGCCGTCAGGTAGACCACCAGGAGCGCGAAGAAGCCTGCCACGAACCACACGAGCGAGGGGTCGGGCAACCGGAAGTCCCGCGGGTCGACCACGAACATGAACGCGGCGAAGCCGACGTACGCGCCGACGAGCGCCATCCCCACCACCAGGGCGTCGACGGTGTTGGCCACCGCACGCGTGGCGATACCCGCAGGAATCCCCTGATAGGGACGCGCCTCCGCGGGGACGAGCGAGAGCTCGACCTCGTTCACGGCGTGTCCGTCGAGGCGTCTGTCGGAGCCGTGGGCCGGCGGCGCCGGAAGAGGTGGCGCTCCATGCTGCGGCGGATGGCCTCGTCGGCCGAGATCCCGGTCATCCGGGCGCTGCGGACGGTCTCCGACGCCATGGATCCGGTCGAGTCCCGGATGATGGACGGCAGGTCGATGGCGGCGATCACCTCCTCGACCATCGCCACGACGTCGATCCGTTCGATGACGGCCTCGAGGTCGAGCTTGCCGGCGATGGCGTCGATGTCGACCCCGTCGACTGCGGAGTTCAGGTCCACGCCCTTGATCGCCGCGTCGAGATCGATCCGCTGGACGATCGCATCGAGGTCGATCCGGTCGACCACTGCGTCGAGATCCACCGCCTCGACGACCACGTCGATGTCGACGTGCCTCGTCACGATGCCGGTCACGTCCAGCCGGGCCAGGACCAGCTCGACGAGGTCGGGCGTCCACCGGTCGAGAAGGCCCTCGACCTCCCGGCGTGCCCGCATGCGATGACGGGCCCCCTGGCGCGCCAGGTCGGCGAGCAGCGCGACCGGCTGGAGCCGCGCCGGGACGAGCGGAGGCCGCCATCCAGCGACTGAGCGCACTGTCGGGGACAGGGCGGTGGCGCGCACCACGGCCAGACCCGCGCCGACAGACGCGCCCAGGACTCCGAGCGCGACATCGACGACCAGCTCGCTGTCGGAGCGTCCGTCGGGGACAGCCAGCTGCCGGGGGACCTCGACCAGGGGGGTCACCCCCTCAGGGTCCACCCGCGCGACCCGTGAGGCCTCACCCCCGTCGGATGAGTCACCATGACCCTCCCGCGGCCATGATCGGGGCGAGGAGGAGCCGGGAGCCTCCGCGTCCAGGAGACGGGAGCCCGACCTGGCATCACGGAAGGAGACCCTCGTGAGCCTCGGTCCACGTCCTGGTCGTCGTCGCTGCCGCCACGGCGTACCTCGGCCCTGGCCAGGTGCACAGCAGCGTCCTCGCAGCATCGTCAGGCAGGGAGACCGGTGAGCGCGGGTCCGGCGGCGGACGCCGGCGGCACTCCCCGGCAGGGCATCCTGCTGGCGGCGGCGATGTTCGTGTTCGTGATCGACACGTCGTTCATGAACGTGTCGATCTCGGCGGTCGTGCGCGACCTCGACACGACGGTGAGCGGCGTCCAGTCGGCCGTGGCCATCGAAGCGCTCGTGTCAGCTGCCTTCATCCTCATCAGCAGCAAGCTCGGTGACCTGTTCGGGCGCAAGCGCGCGTTCGTCGTCGGCATGGTGTTCTACGCCGTCGGGGCCCTCGCGATGGTCTTCGCGCAGGGATTGGCGGCCATCATCGTCTTCTGGGCGATCCTCGGCGGGCTCGGCGCCTCGCTCTACCTCCCTGCGATGCAGTCGTTGATCCACGGCAACTTCGAGGGGAAGACCCGCGCAAAGGTCTTTGCGCTCGTCGGCGCGTCGGGGGCGATCGCTGCCGCCATCGGACCCCTGATCGGAGGATTCGTCACGACCGTCCTGTCATGGCGCGTCGGGTTCCTGGTCGAGGCTCTCATCATCGGTGTCGTGCTCCTGGGGAGCCGCGGCATCCGCGACGTGCCGTACACCGGAGATCGGTCGGTCGACGTGACGGGCGCGTTCCTCTCCGTGATCGGCATGGGTGGCCTCGTGGTCGGTGTCCTCGTGTGGCAGGAGGGCGGCGAGTCCGTCGCGCTGCTGCTCGCGATCGGAGTGGCCGCGATGGGAGGCCTCGTCCGCTGGCTCGTCCGACGCAAGCGCCAGGGCAAGGCCGCCCTGCTCGACCCGACCCTGTTCGCGTCCAAGCTGTTCAGCACCGGCGTGGCCCAGATCTTCCTCCAGCAGGTCGCACTCGGCGGGCTCCTGATCGTCCTGCCGATCTACCTGCAGCTCGTCTGGGGCTACAACGCGCTCCAGGCAGGCATCACCCTCGCGCCGCTGTCGCTCACGATGTTCGGCGTCGCCCTGCTCGCGGGACGGAGAGCGGGGAACTGGCGCGCGAGCAGCATCATCCGGGCGGGCTTCGTGCTGCTCGCCGCGTCGATCGCGGCCCTCATGCTGCTGGTGCCCAGGGCCGACTCCGGCTGGCACCTGGCGATCCCGCTCATGCTCGGGGGCGCCGGGCTCGGCCTGCTCGCGTCCCAGCTCAACAACTTCGCGCTGGCCCCCATCTCGGAGGAACGGGTCGGCGAGGCGGCTGGCGTCACGTCGGCGACCGGGTCGTTCGGCCTGTCGTTCGGTCTCGCCGTCGCCGGGGCGATCATGCTCGCCACCCTGTCGACGACCTTCACGAGCATGGCGGAGTCGAGCAGCGTCCTGCCGACGGCTGACCAGCAGCGTGTCGCCGAGGTGCTCGAGGACGACGCGCAGGTGATGAGCGACGCGCAGCTCAGCGAGCTCCTCTCCGGACAGCCCGAGGACGTCAAGGACGAGATCCTCGACATCAACGACGACGCCCGGACCCTCGCGCTCCAGGTCGCCCTGCTCGTCGCGCTCCTCGCGGCGTTGGTCGGCATCGCCATCGCGTTCCGCATGATGCGCCTTCCCGATCCCGCGCCGCCGGCTGTCGGCGACGACGTGGAGCTCGACTGAGCTCTGCCTGCGCACGGCGGCATCCGCGCGCGCCGCCCCGCCGATCGCGCGGACGGAACCTCTTCACACGTCGCTGTCCCCCACGTCGCTTGCATCACGCCAGTCGCGCGCGGCTCCGGCGGGAATGACCAGCCAGTCAGTGGCCGCGCGGTGTGCAGCCGTTGTCGAGTCGCCCACCTGGGGTGTCGCCTCGAAGATCTGGATCTGGTCGCGCACATCGGTTCCCTGGCTGCGCTGGTACTGGGTGAGCAGGTCCGGTCCGACGCCACTGAGGTACAGCCGGCCACCCCGTTCGTGCAGCGCGGCCGCGTATCCCGCGGCGACAGCGAGGAACGTCGAACCGAGCGACGTGCGGCCGCGCAACCGCAGGACCACGACGGGCTGCACGGCCTGGCCGGGATCCGGCAATCGCGCCTCGAGGGTCCGCGCACCTGCATAGAGGAGGCTCCCGTACACATCGAGGACCACTGGCTCACGGTCGGGAAGCGTCCGAGGCGGCGTGGTCTCGACCAGTCGGCCGTCACGCGGCTCGAGCCGCACCACCTTGAGGTCCATCGCCTCGGCGTTGAGCTGGAGCAGCAGCGACACCAGGACACCGACCCCGACTGCCGAGGCGACGGGCAAGGTCAGCGTCGCCAGGAAGGTGCCGACGGACGCGACCTGGGCGATCCGTCCGGTGCGCAACACTTGGAGCATGTCGTACGGCCTCAGCGACATGACCCCGGCATACATCAGCACCGCGGCAAGCGTCGGCATGATCACGTGTCCGACGACATCGGCAAAGGCGACCAGGATCAGGAGCATCCAGATCCCGACGAACACCGATGCCCATCGAGACCGTGCTCCAGCAGTCCGGTTCAGCGCTGTCGATCCGACCGAACCGCCGACCGGGATCCCGTGGAACAGCCCGGCGGCGAGGTTCGCCACACCCTGCGCGACGAAGTCTCCGTTGGTTCGCGACGGCGGACCGCCCAGGTTGGGCGCCGACTGAGCGACACCCGCGCCCTGGACGAGCACGATCGCCGCTACGGAGAATGCTCCGCCGAGCAGCTCGAGGGAGAAGTCGGACAGACGGGGCAAGGCCAGGGGTGGCAGACCGCGAGGGATGGGTCCCCCGTCCGCGACGGTCGCCACGTCTCCGGCGTGGGTCAGGAAGACGATCGCGGTGGGGATGAGCACCGCGAGCAGTGACGCGAGCAGGCCGAACCGGGTGCGCGAGACAACGATGATGATGGCCAGGGCGCCTATTCCAGCCGCCGCGGAGGCGACGTGGATGCTGTCGAGGTGGGTGATGACGTGCCACGCCTTCGCGACGTTCACCGAACCCTCGGACGGGGCTCCCAGGAGATCAGGCAGCTGCCCGAGCGTGATGTTGACCGCCACTCCGGTGAGGAACCCCAGCATCACGGATCGGGAGACGAACCTGACGTAGCGACCGAGCCGGAGCAGCCCGGCGGCGATCATCAGGGCTCCGGTCATCATCGTCAGCAGCACCAGTGCGGAGCTGCGCTCGTCCGGCTCGAAACCATCCAGCGCCGACCCGGCCGCAAGTGATGCCGCGGTGGTCGTCGTGATCACCATCATCCGGGTCGAGCTGGTGAGACCACCGCCGATGGGCCCGGCGAAGCCTGCGTAGAGGCCGTACGCAGGGTTCACGCCCACCAGCAACGCCGACGCCATGCCGTCCGGGACCGCGCTGATCGCTCCGGGCAGACCTGCCATCGCGTCCGCACGAAGGTCGGACCGACGTGGACGCAGGTCCTTGAGTGCGGTCCCGAACCGCGCGCGAGGCGTGGACATCGGTCCGAACCTACGAACGTCGGACGTGCGCCGCCTCCTCCCGTTCGGGTGAGGGAGCAGCGACGAGGAGGTCGAGGCTCCACTGGAGCGCTGCGAGGGCGCCGAGCGAGCTCGTCCCTCAGTCCTCCGCTCGCCCGCGACGGGTGAGGGCCGACCCTTCCGTCACGCCTAGCATCGCCCGCACGGCAGTTACGGTCAGGTCGTCGACAAGAAGGTAGCCGGATGAACGAGGCCGCACAGGTGAGCACCCGGACCGGAGGGGTGCTCGCGGCCACGTGCATCTCCACCCTCGTGGTGAACGCGAACACCTCGGCCGTCAGCATCCTGCTTCCCGCCATCTCCGAGGACACCGGCACCTCGCTCGACACGCTGCAGTGGGCGGTGACGGGATACTCGCTGGTCGGTGCTGCGGTGATCGTCACGTCCGGCTCCTTGGGTGACGTCTTCGGTCGCAAGCGGATCTTCCAGCTCGGCCTGGCGTTGTTCGTGGCGTCGTGCGTGCTCATCGCGCTCGCCGGCTCCGGAGGGATGGTGATCGCGGGCCGCCTCGTCCAGGGCGCTGCCGGGGCGACCATCCTGGCCTGCGGTCTGAGCCTCCTGACCGTCGCCAACGCGGGCGCCGCACAGCTGAAGGCGGTGTCCCTGTGGGGCGCCGCCGCGGCCGTCGGCGCTGCCGCCGGCCCGCTGCTGGGCGGAGTGCTCGTCGACGTGACCGGATGGCAGGGACTGTTCTGGATCGATGCGGCGGTGGCGGCCGGCTGCATGGCGCTGACCGCGGCGACCGTGAGCGAGTCGCGGGACCCCGGGCGACCGAGGTCGATCGACTACGCCGGCACGGTGCTCGTGGCGCTGACCCTGACGCCACTGATCCTGGGCGTCTCCAAGAGCGGTGACTGGGGCTGGTTCTCGCTCGCCACCCTGGGCTGCTTCGCGATCTCGATCGCCGCCGGCGTCGCGTTCGTCGTCGTCGAGGGACGCGTCGCAGTGCCTCTGCTCGACCTCGCGCTGCTGCGCAATCGCGTCCTGGTGGGCTCCACCCTCGCGATCCTCATCGGCGCGGGCACGATCAACGGGTTGATGTACCTGCTGAGCCTGTACTTCCAGGAGCCCGCCGCGATGGGGTTCAGTCCGCTCGAGGCGGGCCTGGCCACGCTGCCCGCCACGGTCGGACTCGTCCTGGTGGCTCCCCTGGTGCCTCGCCTCGCCGCGAAGCTCGGGGGCCGGCAGACGATCGCCCTGGGGTTCCTGTTCACGACGGCCGGGTTCGTCGTCGTGGGATTCGTCGACGACTCGTGGAAGTACGCCGCGTTCGTGCTGCCGCTCATCGCCATCGCCGTCGGCATGGGTCTGTCCAACGGTCCTGCCTCATCGGCGGCGACAGCGTCCGTGCCGGAGAACCAGGTCGGCGGCGCCTCCGGCGTCTCGAACATGGCGCGGTACGTCGGTGCCGCCGTGGCCACCGCGCTGGCGGCCACGATCTACGGCACCGTGACGGGCAACCACGCCCAGGACGGGGCGGCAGAGGGCACGGCTCTCGCAGCCGGCCTGGCAGCGGCCGCCTGGCTGATGGCGGTGTTGAGCTTCCTCGGGGTGCTGATGGCCTTCGTGATGGGTCGGCACCGTACGGCGACCGGGACGCTGGAGGATGCGGCCGCCGCAGCGGCCGCCACCGCGTACACGCTGCCGACCTCGGCAACGGCGGGACGGGCAGGCTCGATCGTGGCGGACCCGCACGCACCTGGGAGCACGCGATGACCACGACCCAGCCGGCGCTGATCCACGCCCCCCACGAGAGCGTCGACCCGAGCGAGATCGCTTCGATGGCGCTCACCGAAGCCCTCTTCCTCCCGCGGTACGCCTCCGCGAGGCGATGATCGGACGCCCGTGTCACCTGAAGACCGGAACGCGGAGATGACCAGACCAGCACGAGGTCTACGAGAAGCTCGACCTGGCACTGCGGATCGGCGAGGTGCTGCTCTCGTCCGGGGCCGGGGCGGCCGACGTGACGTCCGCCATGCTCGACGTGGCCAGGGCGTGCGGGGTGCGCAACGTGTCCGCGGACGTGACCTTCGTGGACCTCACCCTGCGACAGCAACCACGCAGCGGAGCACCGCCCGCCGTCCTGGTCCGGCGAGTGACCCGGAGGCGCGTCGACTACGACGACCTCGTCGAGGTCGACCAGACGGTGAACGACCTCCTTGCTGGGGCCATCACCCAGGCCGAGGCGCGCGACCGGATCGCCCGCACTCTGTCCACCGGACACCGCAGGCGCCGATGGGCAGTCACCCTCGGGTGGGGCCTGATGGGGACCGGGGTCGCGCTCACCCTGGGCGGCAGCCCCATGGTGTGCCTGCTGGCGTTCGTGGCGGCCTGTGCGATCGACGGGAGCCAGATCATGTTGCCCGTACGCCGCATCCCGGCCTTCTACCAACAGGCGGCCGGGGGGTTCGTGGCCACTCTCATCGCGGTCATCGTCTCGGCGTCCCCGATCGCGGTCAACCCGTCCCGCGTGATCACGTCCGGGATCGTCATGCTCCTGGCCGGAGTCGGCATCATGGGCGCCACCCAGGACGCCCTCGTCGGGTTCCCGGTCACCGCGAGCGCCCGCCTGATCGACGCCCTGCTGAACACCACGGGCATCATCGCGGGCGTCGGTGCCGGCCTCACTGTCGGCGACCTCCTCGGCGTGGGACTGGCCGACTTCAAGCCAGGAGCGTCCGGCTTCGCGGAGACGGGGGTCACCGTGCTCGGAGCCGCGCTGGCCGCGACGGCATTCGCCTTCGCGTCGTACGCACCCCTGCGCGCGCTTGCGGTCATCGCCCCGGTCGCAGCGCTCGGTCAGGGAGTCTTCCTCGCGGTCAGCAGCTCCGACGTAGGTCGGACGTGGGCGTCTGCGATGGCTGCCGTCACCATCGGCGCCGTCTGCTACGTCGTGGCACGCCGCTTCCGCGTCCCCCCGCTGGTGGTGGTGGTCCCCGCCATCGTGCCGCTCCTGCCGGGACTGCAGATCTATCGAGGGCTGGCGTTCCTGGCCGAGGGGAAGGACGGCACACTGGAGCTCGCCTCAGCGATCGCGACCGCGCTCGCACTCGCGGCCGGGGTGATCCTCGGCCAGTACCTGGCGCTCCCTCTCGATCGAGGCGCCAACCAGTTGGAGACCCGACTCTCCGGCCCCCGCATGGTGGGTGTCGTCCGACGCCTCAAACCGACCCGACATGGGTGAGGTCGTGGGGCTACCGCGAGCCGGCCGAACGAGCGCCGCGAGGATGACACGCTCCTGATCGACACCACGAGTGCCGCGGAACCTCCCCGCGGCATCGTCCAACGACGTTGGCGATGTTTGCTCGGGCCGCGCATCCGCTCGCATCACCGGCTCGACCCCACCATCCAGGAACGACACCGGGTGGGTGGGGGTCCGATCCTGACCTTGGAAGGCTGCGGTGCAAAGAGTCCGCGCTTGTCAGCGTTCACCCCATACGGGGGAAGCGGGTCCCTCTGTGCGGTCCGAGGATTCAAGCCACGATCGCACCTGATGCGCGTTTCGCTGGTCGAAGCCCCGGCTGGCAGATGGGAGCACGACATGCGCAAGACCGCGTCAATCACCGCCGCCGTCGTCGGCATCGTCATGGCGATCGCCGGGGTGGTCACCTGGGTAGTCGTCTCCACCACGCTTGCAGACCAGAAGATCACCGTCTCCGATGATGCCCGCTGTGCCGCTGGTGACGGTGTGAACGGCCCGATCTCGGCGTACTGCCAGGCGGACATCATCGACCACCACACCAAGAAGATCACCGGCGGAAAAACGTACGCCGAGCTCGATCAGAATGACCCGAACCGTGCGGTTGCGATGGATTCCGCGTTCCTGCAGGCCTCGCTGTTCACCTCGGTCGTCGCCTTCGGTGTCGCCGGCATGGCGTTCGTCCTCGGCATCGTCCTGACGTTGATCGGGCTCGCTCTGCGCGCGCCCGCTACCTCCAAGACCTAGCTTGGGCATGTCGGGTTGGCTTCGCGAACGGCCTCCGGGCCCCGACCGGTCATCACGCGGCCCGTCATCGCGGCCGGTCGCCCAGCGACATGGCCGCCGACCCCTGACTGACAGTGATCAGGGATCACTCCGGAAACCGGGACTCTGACGGTCGGCGTCAGATGGCGCGTTCACATTGGCCACGAGCCTCAGGTCGAACCCGACCGCGAGCGCCGAACGAGAGTTGAGTCAGCCCTCGTCGGATGGGCGTCGTCTGGTGTGAGGGGTGTGCCTGCTCCGGCCCACCACTCCCGCCGTGCGAATACCAGGAACGCGTCGCTGCGCACTGCAACGGGCCCTGGCACGTGTCGCCGCCGCGGTTTGCCCAGGCTTTTGATCGACGCGTCCGGCGAAGGTGGTGCGGCGCACCTCGGGGGTAGGCGCGCCGCACCTTCTCGACCAGGCCGGCGCGCGGGGGGGTACGCCGGAGGCCTTCAGGTCCCTGACGGCTGCATGCCGACCTCGGGAGTTGACGCAGCCGGCCCCCAGGGGATACGGGCCGGACGCGCCGCACACCATTCTTCTCGGCGCCGGGGCCGCCACTCAACGTTCCACGCGGTCGACAAGCCGCCATGGCGGGTTGTGGACACATGCGAACGCGGTGGCTGCGTCCAAAGATTCAGTTCACGCGAGGCGAAAGCGGCCGCACACTGCGACGATCATCAATGAAGGAGGGTGACCATGGAGCTTGGAGCTGTCGGGCTTGACCGCGACGAGGAGCGGGTCTGGGAGCTGCTCGTCGCAGTGCCCGCGATGACCGCAGCCGACGTGGGTGAGGCCATCGGAGTTCCTGCGGCTCGCGCCGCTGCTGTCCTCCGGCGCCTCGCCGATCGTGGACTGGCCACTCACCGGCTGGACGACGCTACCCAGTTCGTGGCCGCCCGCCCCTCCGTAGCGCTGGGTGGAACTCTGGCCGACCGGGAGAGCGAGCTGCGAAGCGCAGCAGCACGTGTGGCGCGCCTGGACGAGGTCTACGCCAGCGTGCACCGCGGACGACAGCCCGTGGACCTCGTCGACGTCGTGCTCGGCTCCGACGCGGTCGCCGCGACGGTGGAGCAGATCCAGTTGAGCGCACGACACCAGGTGCTGTCTCTGGTCAAGGCTCCAGTCAGGGTCATCGGCAGCGCGGACAACACAGCTGAGGACATCGCCACCACTCGTGGGGTCACCTACCGCGTGGTGCTCGAGCAGGCGATGCTTGACGAGGAGCCACGACTCTACGAAGAGCTTGTGCGCGTTCGCGACCTGGGAGAGCACGCCCGCGTCGCGCAATCGGTGCCGACCAAGCTGTACATCGTCGACAACGAAGTTGCGCTCGTACCCCTCGGCGTGACTGGCGCGTCAGTCGAAGGGGCTCTGCTCGTCCACCGCAGCGGTCTGCTCGAGGCTCTCGTGGCTCTGTTCGAGGCAACGTGGCGCACCGCACGCGAGATCCTGCCGCCGCCGGAGAACGCAACGGGAACTGCCGCGGAGACCTACCCGGGGTACGAGGAGCTCGAACACCTGGACCGGCAAGTGCTCACGCTGCTGCTAGCAGGACTGACCGACGATGCCGCAGCGAAGGCGTTGGGTCTGTCCAGTCGAACCGTGCAACGACGTGTGCGCGCGATGATGAAGATCGGACAGGTCGAGACCCGGCTCCAACTCGGTCAAGTCGCCGCCCTGCGAGGATGGTCGGCGAGCTCCGCTGGGTGAGTGGCCGGGTCGCTTACGAGCCTCCGGGAAGCTCCCGCGCCGACACGTGATGGCCGTCGCCGATGAACGGGACGGTGTTCTTGTGCAGCGCGCGCTGGATCAGCTTGATGTCGATACAGCTGAGGATGGCCGCTTGGCCGGGGTAACTACGCACGCACTCGAGCGGCCATCCGGGAGGAAGTACGTGCGCTACCTCGCGGTCCGGCACTGACCGGCCGCGGCCGCATCGCGGAGATCCGGGCGGTTGTCGTGTGGGCGGCTTCTAGGCATGCGACCGAAAGCGCGTGCGTGCCGCACCCTCCCTTACGCGCAGTCGCGACAGACAAGCGGACTCGCCGATACTCGTGCGCTGCGGTGGTGCACGAGGAAGCACACGGAGCACGTGAACTCGTCGTCCTGCTTCGGCACCACCTCGACGCTGAGCTCTTCGTTCGACAGGTCGGCCCCCGGGAGTTCGTAGGACTCTGCGGCCTCGGTTTCGTCCTCGTCGATCTTGCCGGAGTTCGTGTCCTTGTCGGTCGCAGCAAGGCGAAGCGCCTCGAGGCTGTCCTCCTTCTGCTCCTCCTCGCTCTTGCGCGAAGCGTCGTAGTCAGTGGCCATGATGGAGTCAGTCCTGTTCGTCGGGGCGAGCGCATTCTGCCGTACGCCATTCCTAGCCCAAGGATCGGCTCGCCCCGGTCTAGCAGGCGTGCCCCCACGAGGGCCGAAATACAGTCAGAGGCGGCTTCCCGGATTTCTCCGGAAAACCGCCTCTGACCTGCTGTTTCACTTTGTAGCGGGGGCAGGATTTGAACCTGCGACCTCTGGGTTATGAGCCCAGCGAGCTACCGAGCTGCTCCACCCCGCGTCGGTGAACAGAACATTACAGGCGCGAGGTCAGTGTCCCAAATCGGGCTCAGCCGGCCAGTCGTACGGCGTCCTCGATGAGCTGGCGGCCCTCCTCCATGAGCCGGGCCCACTTGACACTGTTGCCGTTGCGCTGCGCCTCGTCGGCCTGGGTGAACTTGTCCTCGGCCTGCTGGAGCAGGTCGCGGATCTGCGCCTGCGTGCCGCCCGGTGCGGGCGTCGTCGGCTCCGAGGTCGGCGACTCCGAGGGCGACGACGTGGGCGACTCGGTCGGCGTCTCCGGCGACGTCGGGTCGGTGTTCGACGAGCCGCCGTTGAGCGAGTCCTCGATGGCCGCGCTCAGCGACGTACCGATGCCCACGCTCCCGTTGTACGAGACCAGCACGAAGCGCAGGATCGGGAAGTTCGACTCACCTTCGCGTCGCGTGTAGACGGGTTGGACGTACATGAACGTGTCATCCACCGGCAACGTCAGGAGGTTGCCGGGCACCCGGGCCGCGTCGCCCGTGGTGTACGGCAGCAGGGCCTGGCTGACGTCCTCGTTGGTGGCGAAGGTGTTGGCGATCTGCAGGGGCCCGCCGGTCGGCTCGTTGGGCAGCTCGAGCACCGAGACGGTGCCGTAGTCGTCGCTGGTCGCGTCGCTGTTGACGGCCATGTAGGCAGCGAGGTTGTTCTCCTTCTCGCGTGGCACGTAGACCGACGTCAACGACCAGGTGTCACCGGCACCGGTGTCGGTGAACAGGCGGTACGGGGGCTGCAGGGGCGGCTGGGCGCTGGTGCTCTGCGGGTCGCTGGGCACCGTCCAGCGGCTCGAGCCCTCGAACCAGGCGGACGCGGACGTCTCGTGGTAGCGCTGGAACTGGTAGCGCTGCGCCTTGAAGAGGTCCTCGGGGTAACGAAGGTGCTCCTTCAACGCCTCGGGGATCGACTCCTTGGGCTGCACGACGTCGGGGAAGACCTCCTCCCACGCCTTGAGGATCGGGTCGTCCTCGTCCCACTCGTAGAGCGTGACCGTGCCGTCGTAGGCGTCGACCGTCGCCTTGACCGAGTTGCGCAGGTAGTTGATCTCGTCGGTCGGGAGCGTCTGGAACCCGGTGTCGTTGTTCTGGAGGGAGTCGGCGGTCATCGTCTCGAGCGACTCGCGCTGCGCGAGCGGGTACTTGTCGGTGACGGTGTAGCCGTCGAGGATCCACTGGATCCGCCCGTCGACCACGGCCGGATAGGGGTCGGAGTCCACGGTCAGCCACGGAGCGACCTTCTCGACCATGGTGCGCGGCTCGCGGTCGTAGAGGATCTTCGAGTTGTCGTGCACCCGGCTCGAGAGCAGCAGGTTGGGCTCGCTGAACTTCACCGCGTAGAGGAGCTGGTCGAAGACGTTGCCGATCGGCACGCCGGCCTTGCCTGCGTACGTCGTCGCCACGTCGTCGTCGCCGCGGTCGCCCTTGGGCAGGTCGAACTCCACCGGCTTCTTGTCGTCGGGGTTGAGGCCGACGATGCTGTAGTTGGGGCTCTGCTCGCCGAAGTAGACGCTTGTCTCGTAGCCGTCGGGTCCGGCGAGCTTGGTCAGTGCGTCCTGGTCGGCCTCCTGGCCCTCGGCCCACTGGATGCCGGACTGCTGGGTCCCGTCGTCCGCCGGCCGTTGGTTGGCGTACGCCGCGATGACGCCGTTGCCGTGCGTGTAGGCGGTGTGGAGGTTGGACCAGTTCTGGTCGTTGGCCGCGAGGCCGCTCTGGTCGAGCTCGCGCACGCCCAGCACCACGGCGCGGTCCTTGCCGTCGATCTCGTAGCGGTCGACGTCGAGCACGTTGGGCACGGAGTAGTAGGCACGCACCTGCTGCTGCTGCTCGAAGATCTCGCTGACGATCTGCGGGTCGACCAGGGGGATCCCCTCGGTGATGCCGTCGAGGCTCTGGAGCCGTCCGTCGTCGACGACACCGGTGCCCGTGACGAACCGGACGTCGATCTTGTCGAGCTCGTAGGCCTTCCGCGTCGCGTCGATGTTCGCCTTGATGTACTTCCCCTCGCGGTCGGGGACGTTGGGGTTGACCCGGATCGCCTGGACCACCGACGGCACGATCAGGCCGAGGATGATCGCCGAGAGGGCGAAGAGCGCGACACCGACCGACGGCAGGAGCCACGTACGCCGCCAGATGTTGGCCAGGAACAGCACCGCGCACACCACGGCGATGCCGGCCAGGATCTCCTTGGCGGGCAGGACCGCCTTGTCGTCGGTGTAGCCCATGCCGGTGAAGATCGAGCCCGAGTTGGTGACCAGGTCGAAGCGGTCGAGCCAGTAGTCGACCGCCTTGGCGAGGACGAAGAGCGCCAGCAGCGCCGACACCTGGATCTGGGCCGCACTGGTGAGGCGCTCACCGGCACGCGCGGCCAGCCGGACTCCGCCGAAGAGATAGTTGACGAGCAGGGAGGCCAGCAGGCCCACCACGGCCAGCGCCATCACGAAGTCGATGACGTAGTGCCAGAACGGCAGGTCGAAGACGTAGAACCCGACGTCCTTGTGGAAGTACGGGTCCTGGGTGCCGAAGCTCTGGCTGTGGCGCCACAACGAGTAGTTGCGCCACTGTCCGGTGGCCGAACCGCCGGCGAAGAGGCCCATCAGGAGCGAGGAGCCGGCGATGACCCAGGTCATCCGCGGCGCGAGGAGCTCGCGGTAGCGATCCATGCCGTCGTCGGGCATGCCGGGCATCCCGGGCCAGAGCACCGGGCGGAACCGGTAGGCCGTGGCCATGGCCACTCCGACCGTGGCCGCCATCAGTCCGGCGAAGACGAAGAAGAGCCCGATGCGGGTCAGCAGCAGCGTGGTGAAGACCCCGCTGTAGTCGACCGACTTGAACCACAGGCGCTCGGTCCAGAAGGACGCGAAGCCGCTGAGGACCATGAAGAGGACGACCAGGACGATGAGGGTGATGACGACGGCGCCCGGCCGGCGCGACGAGCGGGTGGGTCGCTGGCCGCCGGGACCGCCCGGCCGCTGGGGGCCGCCGGGTCCGTTGCCTGCGTTGGGTCGGTCGAAAGGATTGCTCATGCCTGCCCTTGCTCGGGGGTGTCGTGGAACGTCGCGTGGAGGAGGTCGAGGAGCCCGGGCACCAGCTCGGTGCCGTTGACGACTGACTGCTCGTCGTCGTGGGCCCGGAGTCGCAGGGCGCAGTACGACGCCCCGGCGCGGGTCACGCCGGCCACCATCCGTACTTCCTGGCGGTCGGGGTGCTCGCGGGCGAACAGCTCGGCCGCGGTCGGGTCCTCGGGGATGTCGTCGTCGACGTCGGGAGGGAGCACCAGGCGCTCGATCACGGCCGCGCACCCGGTGACGCTCTCGGGCCAGGCGATCGTGTGCAGGGCCGCCTCGAGCGCCTGGCCCGGAGGCAGTCCGTCCTGCTCGATCGACGTGAACGACCCGTCGTCGGCCGGACCGTCGATGGCCATCGCAGCGGCGAGGGCGGGCTCCTGCGCCACGAGCGTCGCGGTGTCCACCAGCGCGTAGAGGCGGGCCGACTGGTCCCAGCCGTCCTGGGCGACGTGCGACTCGATCTCCAGCACCGCGGCGGCGAGCGCCGGATCCTCCGGGAGCGCCTCCGCGGCGGCAGGGTCGGGTGCGTCGGTCGTCATGAGGTGGTGTCCTTGCAGCTCGGGAGCGGGGCATCGTGGTCGGCGACCCAGGCGGCGAGCGTCTCGACGGCGCTGTGCAGGGTCGTGGCCTTCGCCAGACGCATGTCGCCCGTGTCGACTCCCCCGAAACCGTCACAGTTGTCGGCGGGGACGAAGAACAGCTCCGCGCCGGCGTCGCGTGCGCCGACGATCTTCTGCTGGATCCCGCCGATCGGCCCCACCTTGCCGGACGGTGTGATCGTGCCCGTGCCGGCGATGTCAGCACCGTCGGTGAGCGACCCCGGCGTGAGGGTGTCGAAGATGGCCAGCGACATCATCAGCCCGGCGCTGGGTCCGCCGATGCGCTCGGGGATGTTGACGTTCACCCGGTAGGGGAAGTCGAATCCCACACCTGGCGTGAAGCCCACGCGGTAGTTGCCGTCCACCGTCCGCGGGGTGACGTCGACGGTCAGCTGCTTGCCCGCACGGCGTACGACGAAGGGGACGGGCTCGCCCTTCGGAGCCCCTTCGATGGCGTCGATGACGTCCTGCGCTTCGCTGATCGCTGTGCCACCGACGCGCACCAGGACGTCGCGCACCTCGAGCTTGCCCTCGGCGGGCATGCCGGGCGTGATGTCGACGATGTCGACGACCGGGTTGATCTTCTCGCCGAGCTCGGTCAGGGCGGCGGCGACGGCGGTGTCCTGCGAGGAGACCATCGCACCTATGGACTCGCGGTCGTCGGTCTCGTCGGTCTCGTCGGGTGCGTACACCGCGGATCGCGGCCAGACGGCCGCGTCCGGGGAGAAGTAGGCCCGCAGCAGCTCCGGCAGGGTGACCGACTCCTCCGGCTGGCTGGCGAAGATCGTCGTCATCCGGAGCTCGCCGTCGTCGTAGTAGGACTGGTGACCCGTGACCTGGACGGTCTCCTGTCCACCACTCTTCCCGAGGAGGTCGACCGTCGGTCCGGGGCGGTAGGTGACGTAGGGCAACGGCACGAACATGGCGGTCCCCCACAGCGCGGCCAACAGGCACAATGCGAGCAGCCCCGCCCTGGTCCGCTGACTCATGGGCGCAACTCTCTCAAACGGGCGCAACTACCTCGGGGTGGACCCGTGGCTGGGTCGTACGGCGATGCCGGTGCTGCGGTCGTGCGCAGGGGCGGACGTGCGCCGGGTGCCGGCCGGGAGCTCCTTGCCCAGGGCCTTGCCGAGACGCTCGACGGCGACGTCGCGGTCGACCTCGCCCCGGCCGTCGCGGCCCATCCACGACACCCAGACCATGGCGAGCACCGTCATGACGACGGCGGGCGCGAGCCACAGCAGGATCTCCACGTCGTGAGCCTAGATCGCCGCGGCGCCCACCGCGGGCAGGCGTCACGGCGTGCCGACCCACTCCTCGGTCCGGTCGTCGAAGACCTGGTGCTTCCAGATCGGCACCTCCGCCTTGAGCGTGTCGATCAGGGCACGCGAGGCCGCGAACGCGTCGCCGCGGTGCGCGGCGGTCGTCGCGACGACGACGGCGAGGTCGCCGATGCGGAGCTCGCCCACGCGGTGCACCGCGGCCACCCCGCGTACGTCGTGCTCGGCCGCCACCCGACGGCAGACGTCCTCGAGCCGCTCGAGGGCGGACGGGTGGGCGGAGTAGTCGAGCGCCGTCACGCCCTTGCCACCGTCGTGGTCGCGCACCTGCCCGATGAACAGGGTCAGTCCGCCGGCGCCGTCATCGCCGAGCGAGTCGACGACCTCGGTCACGTCGAGCGGGGTGTCACGGATGGCGACGAGTCGCACGGCGTCGAGGGGGCGTGGGCGTCGGTCACCCGCAGAGTCTAGGACGGACGTGTGGGCGCAGTGAGTACCGTGGAGGTCATGAGTGACACCCCGGGAGGCCCCGGATCGTCCGGTCAGGGCTCCGACGACGACAACCCGTTCAAGGGCACGCCCTTCGAGCAGATCTTCTCCCAGCTCGGCGGCCTCGGCGGTCAGGGCGGCGGCATGCCGGACCTCGGCGCGCTGATGGCGCAGATGCAGTCGTTCTTCGCCCCGCACGACGGACCGATCAACTGGGAGACCGTGACCGACCTCGCCCGGCGCACCGCTGCGCAGGAGCCGGACCCGACGGTCTCGCCCGCCCAGTCGAGCGCCGTGGCCGACGCCGTACGCCTCGCGGACCACTGGCTCGACACCACGACCGAGTTCCCCTCCGGCGTCACCACCACCGCGGCGTGGTCGCGCGCGGAGTGGATCGTGGAGACCATCGACGTCTGGAAGGTGCTCGTCGAGCCGATCGCCGGCTCCGCCACCTCGGCGCTCAGCCAGGCGATGCCCGAGGAGATGCGTCAGCTCGCCGGTCCGCTCATCGCGATGCTCGGCAAGGCCAGCGGCGCGATGGTCGCCAACCAGGTCGGCAGCGGTCTCGGCGCGCTCGCCGGCGACGTGCTCAGCGCCTCTGACATCGGACTCCCCCTCGGACCGACCGGCAAGGCGGCGCTCCTTCCCACCAACGTGGACGCCTTCGCCGCCGAGCTGCCCGACGTGACCGCCGACGACGTGCTGCTCTACCTCGCGCTGCGCGAGGCGGCCCACCAGCGACTGTTCGCCGGCGTCCCGTGGCTGCGCGACCACCTGCTCAGTGCCGTGGCCGAGTACGGCGCCGGCATGGACTTCGACACCTCCGGCATGGAGGCCAAGCTGCGCGACATCGACATCTCCAACCCGGCGGCGATGCAGGAGGCGATGACGGGCGGACTGTTCGACCCCGAACCGTCGGCCGCGCAGAAGGCCGCCCTCGAGAAGCTCGAGGTGACCCTCGCCCTCGTGGAGGGCTGGGTCGACGAGGTCGTCAGCCAGGCCACCGCAGAGCGGATGCCGGCTGCTGCCAAGCTGCAGGAGACCGTACGCCGCCGTCGCGCCGCGGGCGGGCCGGCCGAGCAGACCTTCGCCACCCTCGTCGGACTCGAGCTGCGGCCCCGCCGTCTGCGCGACGCCTCCGTGCTGTGGGGCTCGCTCCGCACGCGTCAGGGGGCGGAGGCCCGCGACGGTGTCTGGATGTCGCCGCACCTGCTCCCGACCGCCGCTGACCTCGACGACCCGCTCGGCTTCCGCGAGGACTCGGTCGCCCCCGGCGAGCTGTCGGACGACGAGTTCGACGCCGGCCTGCGCGACCTGCTCGACGGGGGCGACGGTTCCGACGGTCCTCCGGCACCGTGACCCTCCACGCCGACGCCCGGGCCGTGCTGGCCGGGTGGGCTCCACCGAGCGCTCGTGACGCCGAGCTGCGTGACCGGTTCGTCGCGCACCTGGACGCGGAGCCCGCCGCGATGACGCGCGCCTGCCTGCCCGACCACCTCACCG
This sequence comes from uncultured Actinomycetota bacterium, assembly GCA_963708875.1. GTDB lineage: Bacteria > Actinomycetota > Actinomycetes > Propionibacteriales > Nocardioidaceae > Nocardioides. The sequence goes on along the minus strand of CAVPUL010000001.1, from coordinate 129,431 downwards.
CGGGGACCGTGGTGCTGACGCCCGAGGCCGACGCCGTGCTGCTCAACCACCACCGCAAGGCGGGCGTCTGGCTCGCCTTCGGTGGTCACCCCGAACCGGGCGACACGACCCTGGCCGGCGTCGCGCTGCGCGAGGCCCACGAGGAGTCCGGGCTCACCGACCTCGCCTTCGACCCGGTGCCGCTCGACCTCGACGAGCACGAGGTGCTCTTCTGCTCACCCGGCACGGCCGTCCACCACCTGGACGTGCGGTTCGTCGCGACCGTGCCGCGGGACGCACACCACGCCGTCAGCGAGGAGTCGCTCGACGTGCGCTGGTGGCCGGTCGACGCGCTCCCGGAGATCTACCCGGACATGCGGCGGCTGATCGGCGATGCGGTGGCGCGGTTGACGACTAGCTCGTGACGTCCGCGCCCGGAGGGGGCTCCAGGCGGGCCCCGGAGGAGAAGCCCTCGAGGTAGCCCTTCGCCTTCTCCGCCTTGGGATAACGGTCGACCCAGGCCCAGAACTCGGCCGTGTGGCCGGGCACCAGCAAGTGAGCCAGCTCGTGGACCAGCACGTAGTCGACCACCCACCCCGGCATCTGCTGGAGCCGGTCGCTGAGCCGGATCGTCCGGTCCCCCGGCGTGCAGGAGCCCCAGCGCGCGTTCTGGTTGGTCACCCAGCGCACCGAGGCCGGCACCGCGAGCCCACCGAGGTAGAGGTCGTTGAGGCTGGCCGCGCGAGCGACCAGGTCGTCGTCGGAGCGGAGCTTGCGTCGCTCCTGACGCTCGATCTTGGCGACCATGTCGGCGACCCAGGTGGCCTCGTCCCGCTTGCTCATCGTCGCGGGGATCAGCACGACGATGCGGTCGCCGTCGCGGTAGGCCGAGACCGTCCGGCGACGGCGGCGCGATCGACGCACCTCCACGTCGGGCGGGCTGGTCCGCGAGCTCATGTGCCGAATCTAACTTCCGCCACCCACACCGGGTGGCGGACGCGCTGGTCACACGCGCGAGCCCGCCCACTCCAGGAGCCGGTCGCGCTCCCACGTCGTGACGATCCGGTCGGGGTCGATGCCAGCCTCCGTCGCCCGCGCCGCGCCGTAGTCGAGCATGTCGAGCTGGCCCGGCGCGTGGGCATCGGAGTCGATGGAGAACAGGCACCCGAGGTCGCGGGCGAGCTCGAGCAGCTTCGTCGGCGGATCCCGACGTTCGGGCCGCGAGTTGATCTCCACCGCGACCCCCTCCTCGGCGCAGGCCGTGAAGACCGCCTTCGCGTCGAACTGGCTCTGCGGACGCATGCCGCGGTTGCCGGTGACGAGCCGTCCGGTGCAGTGGCCGAGGACGTTGGTGTGCGGGTTGCGCACGGCGCCGATCATCCGCCGCGTCATCGCCGCAGGCTCCATCCTGAGCTTGGAGTGGACGGACGCGACGCGTACGTCGAGCCGGCCGAGCAGCTCGGGCGTCTGGTCGAGCGAGCCGTCGTCCAGGATGTCGACCTCGATGCCCTTGAGGAGCGTGAACGCCCCGCCCAGGTGCTGGTTGACCGCTTCGACGACGCCGAGCTGGCGGGTGAGCCGCTCGGCGCTGAGCCCGTTGGCCACCCGGAGCCGCGGGCTGTGGTCGGTCAGCACGAGGTAGTCGTGGCCCAGCTCCATCGCGGTCATCGCCATCTCCTCCAGGGGCGACCCGCCGTCGGACCAGTCGGAGTGGGAGTGCAGGTCACCGCGAAGCTTCCGGCGCAGCTCCTCACCTCCGGTGGCGAGTGGGCCGGACGTCTTCTCCAGCTTCACCAGGCGGTCGGGCACGACGCCGTTGCACGCGTCGGTGATCACGGCGGCGGTGCTGGGGCCGATGCCCGCGAGCTCGGTCAGCGTGCCCGCGGCGGCACGCCCGCGTACGTCGTCCTCGTCGAGAGGCAGGATCGTGCGGGCCGCGTTGCGGAAGGCCTCGATCCGGCGGCTCTCCTCACGCTGGCGCTCCATCAGGAAGGCGATCCGCCGCAGCGTGGCGACCGGCCCCCGGGCCTCGTCCGACGATGACGACTCGCTCAACTCTTTCTCCTCCACAGCCCCGCTCGCGGCGTACGCGCTGGTCACCCGCACAGTACGACGACGAGACGTCAGCAGGGGAAGGCAGGCGTCGACGGCTGCGGGGCCCCTTCTTCGTTCGTGCGGGGACCTAGTGCCCGCGGAACTCCGGCGCCCGCTTCTCGCGGGCCGCGGCGATGCCCTCCTGCAGGTCGGCCGTGGCGAGCGTCAGCGGCTGGGCCAGGGCCTCCCACTGCAGCGCCGCCTCGAAGTCGGCGTGGCCTCCGTCGGCAAGCGCGATCTTGGTGAGGCGGCTCGCGATCGGGGCGGTGGCGGCGATGCCCGCCGCCGTCGCCAGCACCTCGTCGAGGAACCCGTCGCCACCGATCACGCGCGAGACCAGCCCCAGCCGCAGTGCCTCGTCCGCCTCCACCACCCGGCCGGTGAGCAGCAGGTCGCGGGCGTGTGCGGCGCCCACCACGTTGGGCAGCAGCCACGTGCCGGCCATGCCGGCGTGCATGCCGAGCTTGTTGAACGGCAGGCCGAGCTTCGCACCGTCGGCGGCATACCTGATGTCGCACGCCAGCGCGAGACAGAGACCGGCACCGATGGCGGCGCCGTTGACCGCGGCGATGGTCGGCACCTCGAGTCGACGGATCGACAGCCAGGCCCGGTAGAACGGCAGCATCCGCGAACGCAGGCGGTCGACGCTGGCATCGGGCTCGCTGGCGATCCACGACGTGTTGCCGCCCGAGCAGAAGGCACTGCCCTCCCCCGTCACCACCACGGCTCGCACGGACGGGTCCGCGGCCAGCGCGTCGATCGCGCGGACCCATGAATCGGTCATCTCGTCGCTCATCGCGTTGCGCATGTCGGGGTTGTCGAGGGTCAGCAGCGCGACCCCCTCGGACGGGCGCTCGAGGCGCAGGTGTGCCAGGTTCGGAAGAGCGTCGGGCGAGGACGTGGTGAGGTCGTCGGGCATGCCCTGAGGGTACTGATCGGGCTGAGCGTGGAAAAAGCCGGATTCACGCTCAGCGCGTGGGGTGCGTGAGCGTGGGCCAGGCGTGGCGTAGGGTCTTTCACGGAGCGCTGGCACCCGCCAGCTCTCCCCGGCGGGCTTCCCCCCTGACTACCCCGTCGCGACGACCAAGAAGACACAAAAGCAAGGAGGCCGTCATGGCGGAGACCTGGAGCGGTGAGTTCTACTGCGTCAAGTGCAAGGAGAAGCGCGAGGCGGAGGGCGAGGTCAGGGTCAACGACAAGGGCACCAAGATGGCCAAGGGCGTGTGCCCGGTCTGTGGTACCAACCTGAACCGCATCCTCGGCAAGGCGTGAGAATCACCCCTTGAGCACCTAGCGGCGGCGTCACCCTCGGGTGGCGCCGCTGCTGCATTTCCCCTGTGGACGACGGACCGGCCGGTCTCTCCGGGTGGCAGCGTCGAGGCATGTCCCCTCCGCTCGCCCGCCCGCTCCACCCCAGCCCGTACGCCGTCGGGCTGCGCGCGCAGCTCGACTGCCCGGACGCGTGGCGCACCCAGGCCCTCGCGGCGCTCGCCGTCGCCGGGATCACCGTGGAGGCCTCGGCGCCGGTCGGCATCAGCCTCGCGCCCGGACGCGCGGTCTCCACGACGGTGGACGACTGGAGCGTCGCGTCGCTCCCCCACCTGCTCATCGGCGTCACACCGTGGGCGCTCGAGGTCGGCCCGTGGGCCGCGCCGGGAGTGGGGCCCTGCGCGCGCTGCGTCGCCGCCGCCGTGCTCGACGATCGGCCGCGCGAGGCCGCGGCGCAGGTCCCCCGGCCGCTTCTCGCCCTCGCGGCGGGCGCGGCCGCGCGAGACCTGGCGGCGTGGGTGGCCGGCGAGGCGCCGCACACCTGGCTCACGTCGTGGCGTCACGACCACCAGGCCGTGCCGACAGCCCGGCGGTGGGAGCGCCACCCCTACTGCGGGTGCGCCTGGTTCGACACGGCCTGACCGGATGCCGGGGCTCACCACCACTCGCTGTCGAGCTTGCCCTCCATCGCACGCAGGTTCGATCGCGAGCAGGTGACGCAGAAGGTCTGCCTCCGTCCGCGCTCGACCGCCGTGGTCCACGCCAGGGTCTCGCCCACCGGGGCACGGGTGCCGCAGAAGTCGCAGGTGAGGGTCTCGTCGTCGCTCACGCGGGCGACGCTACTCCTGACCTTCCCCTGAAATGACCGACGAGCCGGTACGTCGTCACCGTGACGACGTACCGGCTCGTGCTGGTCACAGCCCACCCGCGATCAGGGCGAGAGCTCTCAGATCGCGCGGGCGAGGGCGAGACGCGCCTGCTGCGCGGCCTGCTCGGCCTTGCGGCTCATCCGACGGGCCATCACCAGGTGGTGGCCGCGCCGCATTTCGTGCGCCTCTCCCAGGCGCGCGGACATTTGCGCGCGTGCGAGTTCTTCATGCATGAGATTCATGTCGTTGCTTCCGTTTCGGTAGGTCTTCATGTGAGGTGTGTTCCTGTGTTTCCTGAGTGGGAGTGAGTACGCGGTGGCGCCTACGCGGCGGCCCCGTCCTTCTGCTTCTGCTCGGCCGCTTCTGCAACCTGGTCGGACTTGCGGGGCCGGCCTCGCGGCCGCTTGCGCGGGATCACCACGCCCTGGAGGAAGAGCTCGCCTCCCCAGACCCCCCACGGCTCACGCCGCTCGAGGGCTCCGTCGAGGCACAGCGCCTGCACGGGGCAGTCGATGCAGAGGGCCTTGGCGTGCTCCACGTCCGCGGGGGACTCGGCAAACCACAGCTCTGCGTCTCCTGTACGGCAGGGCAGCAACTCCTCGTCCACGCAGGCAGCTGCATCGTGCAGGGCCCCGAGCAGAGCCTGGGGCTCCTGCGGGGTCGTGGCGGCAGCTCGGTTGCGGTCGAGAACGCTGATGGTCATGTGTATTCACCTCCTACTCGTTGACCTGGTCGCGGGTCGGGTGCTGGACACACCCTGTGCTGGACAAAACCCTGTGCTGGACAAACAGAAAGGCCGCGGATCCCGGTGAGGGGTTCCGCGGCCTGGAGGCTGCCGATGTAGGTGAGTGACCTATGTCGACGGACTCCAGGTAGGAGAACCCGGGAAATCGCCCTTGATGCGAACGATGGCGGCGGCGGCGTCCTGGACAGCCACCACGCCGGCACCGAAGGCGCGGTTGTGCGCGCAGGGGCGGCCGAGGGTGGACATGCCGAAGGACGGCGTCCAAGCCGTCATGGTCTTCGTGTAGTTCTCCATCAGGGCCACCTCCTTCGGGGCATAGGGCGCAGATCCTTGTCAGGGATCCGGTGCGCGCGGGTTGTTGAGCAGAACGCTAGACCCTGCCCGGCGTCAGGGGCAAACGATTTTATGGGTATTACCGAGAATTTCTTGTGGATTCATCCTTCAGGACGACTCGACGACCCGCGCGAGCCTCAGCCGGACGCCTCGGCGACCAGCGCGAGCACCTCGTCGCCGTACTTGGTCAGCTTGCTCGGGCCGACTCCGCTGATCGCGCGGAGGCCCAGCTCGTCGGCCGGGGAGTGCTCGGCGATGAGCTGCAGGGTCGCGTCGGTGAAGATCACGAAGGCCGGAACGCTGTCCTGCGAGGCGCGGGCCAGGCGCCACTCGCGCAGCCGCTCGAAGAGCGCCTCGTCGTAGGACGCCGGGCAGTCGGCACAACGGCCGATCTTCTTCTCCTTCGGGGTGGACAGCGGTCCGCCGCACTCCCGGCAGTGCATCGCGGCGCGATTGCGCTTGCTGCGCTCGCGGCGCTGCGCCGCCACGCCGGGCACGCCGTCGAGCAGCGGGGCGAGGAAGGGCGAGGGCCGGCGGTTGCCGCGACCGCCGGGCTCGCGGGCGCTCGCCCACGACACGGTCAGCTCGTCGCGGGCGCGGGTCATGGCGACGTAGAGCAGCCGCCGCTCCTCCTCGACCTCGGCCGGGGTCTGCGCCTGGGAGATCGGCATCATCTTCTCGTGCATGCCGGCGACGAAGACGGCGTCCCACTCGAGGCCCTTGGCCGAGTGGATCGTGGCAAGCGTGACGGCGTCGGCGACCGGCGCGTGCTGCTCGCCCGCACGCCGGTCGAGGTCGTCGACGAAGTCGCCGAGCGAGGCCGCCGGCTGCTCGCGGGCGAAGTCGGACGACAGGTCGACCAGCGCCTGCAGCGACTCCCACCGGTTGCGGACCTCGCCCCGGCCCTCGGGCGGCTGGACGGAGTGGCCCATCTGGGACAGGACCGCCATGACGGCGTCGGCGACGGGACCCGAACCCTCGCCGCTGCGCGCGGCGCCCCGGACGAGGGTGATCGCCTGCCGCACCTCGGGCCGGTCGAAGAACCGGGCAGCACCGCGTACGACGTAGGGCAGGCCGCGCGCGGCGAGCGCCTCCTCGAACCGCTCGGACTGCGCGTTGATCCGCAGCAGCACCGCCATCCGGCTGGCCGGCGTGCCCTGCGCGCGCAGCGCGGCCACCCGGTCCGCGACGGCGTCGGCCTCCGCCACCTCGTCGGTGGCCTCGCGGAAGGTGATCTGCGGGCCCGACGGGCGCTGGGCCACGAGCGCGACGCCCTGACTGGCCGTGCCGGCCAGGAGGGTGTTGGCGCCGGCCACCACCTCGGGGGTGGAGCGGTAGTTGCGGACCAGCTCGACACTGGTGGCCGAGGGGAAGCGCGTGCCGAACTCACGCAGGTAGCGCGCGTCGGCGCCGGCGAACGAGTAGATCGTCTGGGCGGGGTCACCGACGACGCACAGCTCGTCGCGACCGCCGAGCCAGAGGTCGAGGAGCGCGTGCTGGAGGGGTGAGACGTCCTGGAACTCATCGACCACGAACCACTTGTACTGACGGCGCACCTGCGCCGCGACGGCCTCGTTGTCGGCCAACAGACCTGCGCCGAAGAGCAGGACGTCCTCCATGTCCATCCGGCCCTGGTCGCGCTTGACCTCCTCGTAGGCGCCGAACGCGCGAGCGACGACCTCCGGCTCCATCCCGGAGACCGAGCGCGCCCGGGACCGGGCGAGGGCGGCGTAGGTGTCGGGCGAGACGTTGCTGACCTTGGCCCACTCGATCTCGCTGGCCAGGTCGCGCAGGGTCGCCTGGTCGGTGGCCAGCCGCTGGCGCCGGGCGGCCAGGGCGAGCATGCCGAGCTTGGACGCGGTGAGCTCGGGCAGCTCGCGCTGGTGCACCCGCGGCCAGAAGAACCTGAGCTGGCGCAGCGCGGCCGAGTGGAACGTGCGGGCCTGCACGCCGGGCGCCCCGAGGGCCCGCAGCCGCTCGCGCATCTCGCCCGCGGCCCGCGTGGTGAACGAGAGCGCCAGGACCTCGGTCGGCGCGTAGACCCCCGTGGCCACGCCGTGGGCGATGCGGTGCGTGACCGCCCGGGTCTTACCGGTCCCGGCGCCCGCCAGCACGCGTACGGGGCCGCGCAACGCCTCGGCGACCTGTCGCTGCTCGGGATCGAGCGCTTCGAGCAACGGAACAACTCCTGCGAGGTCGTGGTTGAGAGGGGTGTCAGCAAGACTTTCTCGAAGCCTAGACGCCGGAGGGGACACTCCATCCCATGACGTTCACGATGTACACCACACCTTGGTGCGGCTACTGCCACCGACTCAAGAGCCAGCTCGACCGCGAGGGGATCCCCTTCGACATCGTCGACATCGAGCAGCAGCCCGATGCCGCGTTCACCGTGGAGCAGGCCAACGGCGGCAACCAGACCGTGCCGACCCTGGTGTTCGCCGACGGCAGCTCGCTGACGAACCCGTCCGTCGCGCAGATCAAGGACCGGCTGGCATCGCTTTCATGAGGCTGGCACGAGCACGTCGCACGCCCGGGGTTAGCCTGCTGTCGTGTCCTTGCTGAACTCGATCGATCGTGACCACGTCCTGACCGCGATGGAGACCTGGGACACGGCGGGTGGCGGCAACTACATGCTGGTGCGCGGCGGGGTCTCCACCCACGTGCTGATGCACCACGGCAAGGAGTACGACGCTGCCGCGATCGCGGGCATCGCCCACGGCCTCGCCACCGGGCGGACGCTGACCCCGAGCGACATCCCGGGCGGCTCGGCTGCGGCGAGCAAGGCGTTGGTGCGTCTCGGTTTCGACGTCCGCGACGACTCCCCGCCGAGCGCACAGCGCGTGCCCGGCACCCGGTCGACCGCGTCGCGCACGCCCCGGGCGAGCACCGCACGCGCCACGACTCCGCGGCCCCGCGTCGCCGCGAGCGACCGGATCGTCGACAACCTGTGCCCTCGCTGCTACATCGCGATGCCCGCCACGGGCATCTGCGACCAGTGCGACTGACCAGCGGCTGACCCGCTAGTCCCAGCCCGGTCCGTCGAGCGGACGGCCGAACCAGCTCTCGATGAGCGACGACGAGATCGAGATGCCGCGCGGCACCACGAGCTCGCCGGACCGCGCGGCAGCCTCGAAGTCGGCACGCGTCCACCACCGCGCCTCCTCGATCTCGGCGCCGTCGACGTCGATCTCGGTGCTGATGGCCCGGCCGGTGAACCCCAGCATCAGGCTGGCGGGCAGCGGCCAGGGCTGGCTGCCGAAGTAGGTCACCTCGCCGACGCGGACGCCGACCTCCTCGTCGACCTCGCGGCGTACGGCGTCCTCGAGCGTCTCCCCCGGCTCGCAGAATCCGGCGAGGGTCGACCAGCGTCCGGGGGGCCACGCGCGGTTGCGGCCGAGCAGGATCGCCTCGTCGTCGCCCTCCCCGTGCGTGATCGCCATGATCACCGCGGGGTCGGTGCGGGGGAACTGGGCGCGGTCGCACTGCGTGCACCGCAGCTCGTGGCCGGCGGCCCGGCTGACGAGGTCGCCGCCGCAGCGCGGGCAGAAGTGGGTGGCGTGGTGCCACTCGGCCAGCCCGATCGCGTGCATGACCAGTGGCGCCTGGTCGGCGTTGCCCTCCGCCAGCGCGGTGAGCACGTCGCGCAGGGGCACCCACTCCTCGGGCTCGCCGGGGGCGTCGTCCGGGGCGACCAGCACCGCGAGGTGCACGACGTCGGCGTGGTCGCCGAGGAGGACGAGGGTGCCGTCGGGTGCCTCGTCGGGCGAGACCCACGCGACGGCACCATCGACCGGCCGCAGCCGGTTGCCGGCCACGACCAGCACCCTCGTCGCCGGGTCGGACATCCGCTCGCCGAGCCACGCCTCGTCGGTGCGGCGCAGGCCGATCCGGTTGTGCGCGTGCGCGGACAGGGCGGCGTGTGGGAGGAGGCGCTCGGAGCTCACGCTTTCCCACGCTAGTCGGTAGCGTGCTGCTTCGTGAGCACCCACATCGGCGCCCGGTCCGGCGACATCGCCCCCACCGTCCTGCTGCCCGGCGACCCGCTGCGCGCGAAGTGGATCGCGGAGACCTTCCTCGACGACGCCCGCTGCTACAGCGAGGTCCGCGGGATGTACGGCTTCACCGGCACCTGGCGAGGCCAGCCGGTCTCCGTCCAGGGGTCCGGGATGGGCCAGCCGTCCATGGCGATCTACGTCAACGAGCTGTTCAAGGACTACGACGTGCAGTCGATCGTGCGCGTCGGCTCGTGCGGCGCGGTGACCGACGACGTCGCCGTCCGCGACATCATCATCGCCTCCGGCGCCTGCACGGACTCCTCGATGAACCGCATCGCCTTCCAGGGCATCGACTACGCCCCCGTCGCCGACTTCGGCCTGCTGCGCGGGGCCGTCGAGGCGGCCGAGGCGCGCGACGGCGGCTCGCCGTTCCACGTCGGGCTGATCTTCTCCAGCGACTCGTTCTACCCGGCCCGCCCCGAGCTGATGGGCACGATGGTCGACCACGGCGTGCTCGGCGTCGAGATGGAGGCCAGCGGGCTCTACACGCTCGCCGCCAAGTACCGCCGCAAGGCCCTCGCGATCTGCACCGTCTCCGACCACATCGTCACCGGCGAGGAGACCACGTCGCAGGAGCGCGAGCAGACCTTCGGCGAGATGGTCGAGATCGCGCTGACCGCCGCTCTGGCCTGAGGCCCTCCCCCGCGCCTCCGAGAGGTCAGAGGTCGAGCAGCGTCTCCAGGCCGGCGCGGTCGGGGAGGTCGGCCGGCTCGACCGTGCGGCCCGTGCGGACGTAGTGGAACGCGGCGCGTACGTCGTCCAGCGGCGTGCCGGTGAGCTCGGACCAGGCGAGCCGGTAGAGGGCGAGCTGGAGGGGGTCGGACGATCTCGTGCCGGCTGGTCTTCCAGTCCACGACGAGGAAGCCGCCGTCAGGTTCGGCGTAGACGGCGTCGATGCGACCTCGTACGACCTGCCCGCCGAGCACGAGCGCGAAGGGGGCCTCGACGGCGTGGGGGGCGCGGTCGCCGAACGGACCGTCCTCGAACCTCTTCACCACCTCGCCGAGGTCGGCCTCGTCGTCGATGCCGGCGTCGGCACGGCCGGGCAGCTCGTCGGGCTCGATGAGGGCCTGCTGGCCGAAGCGGTGCTCGACCCAGGCGTGGAAGGCCGTGCCGAACCGGGCGGCGGGCGCCGGCGGCCGGGGCATCGGGCGGGCCAGCTCACGGGCGAACGCCTCCGGGTCGTCGCGCAGTCGGGCGACGGACGTGGCGGAGAGGCTGCCGGGCAGCTCGAGGTCGACCGAGGTGGCGCGCTCGGCCCGGGCCTCGGCGAGCAGCTGGCCGAGATCGTCGTCCCAGTCGGCGACCCTGGCGGACTCGATCATGTCGAGGTCCTCGTCGGGCGCCGTGCGATCGATGGTGCGCACCAGCTCGGCGGCGGCGAGCCTCCGACGCGCCTCCTCGCCCGGACCGGGGACCGGCCAGGGGCGGGACGGGTCGACGTCGTCGTTGGGGTTCGGAGACTTGGCGGGCGGCTTGTCCAGCCATCGCTCCACCGGCACGCCCCACTCCTCGAGCTGCTCGCGCACGACGCCCTGGTAGGCCGACGGCCCGAACGGTGTGGCGCGCTGGCCCCAGACGTAGGACGTCACGGAGAGGTGGTGGGCGGCGCGGGTGAAGGCGACGTAGCCCAGCCGCAGCTCCTCCTCCGCGTCGTGGGCCTTGGTCGCCGCGCGGTAGGCGTCGAGGGCCGCCTTGTCCCACCCCGCGAGCTGCGGCTGGTCGGCGCGGTCGCCGCGCAGTGGTGCGGGGAGGACCGCGGGGGACGACGTCCAGAGGGTGCGTGAGCGGTTGCTCGGGAACCGGGTCTCCCCCACCCCGACGCAGAAGACCGAGGACCACTCGAGCCCCTTGGCGCGGTGGACCGTGAGCAGCTTGACCGAGTCGGCGGCGGTCGGGGTCGCCACGTCGAGACCGTTGCCCTGGTCGTCCTCGGCGGTGAGGTAGGCGAGCAGCGCCGGCAGCGTGACGTCGCCGTCGACCGACTGGAACTCGGCCACGGCCTTGACGAACAGGTCGAGGTTGTCGCGGCGGGCTGCCGCGGCCGGCGCGGTCGCGGAGGCGAGCTCGACGTCGACGCCGGTGGTGTCGATGATGCGGCGCACGACGTCGAGCAGCGGGTCACCGACGTGGCTGCGCAGGCGGCGCAGCTCGGCGGCGAGCAGGCCGAAGCGGTCGAGGGCCTCGGACGAGTACGCCGCCTCGCCCGGCGCCTCGACGGCGTCGCTCAGGGCGGGCAGCTCGGAGGCGTCGATCCCGTCGGCGATCTGCAGCAGCTGGTCGGCGACCGACGCCGCCTGCTTGCGACCGCGTACGCCGGCGATCTCCGCCGCACGCACGGCCAGCAGCCGGAGGTCGCGCGGGCCGATCGCCCAGCGGGGACCTGTCAGCAGCGTCAGCATCGAGGCGTTGGCGGTGACGTCGTGGAGCAGGGTCAGCGTGGCGACGACCTCCGCGACCTCGGGCAGGCGGATCAGGCCGGAGAGACCGACGATCTCGACCGGGATCCCGGCCGTGGTGAGCGCGTCGTAGACCTCCTCTGCCTGCGCGTTGTCACGGCTCAGCACACCGATGTCGGACCACGCGGTGCCGGCCTCGTGCGCCTCGTGCACCGACGAGGTGAGCCAGGCCAGCTCGTCGACGGCCCGCTCGAAGACGTGTGTCTCGACCCGGCCCTCCTCGGCGATCTCGGCCGCGCGCAGACGGGCGACCTTGTCGCCGTAGGCCGCGAGGAGGGGCTCGGCGAGTCGGTTGGCGACGTCGAGGATGCGACGGTCCGAGCGGCGGTTGACCGTCAGCGGGAGCCGACCCGGCTCGCCGTCGGCGGCGGGGAACGTGTCGGCGAAGTTGAGGATGTTGGACACCGACGCCCCGCGCCAGCCGTAGATCGCCTGGTTGGGGTCGCCGACGGCCATGACCGGGTGCCCGAGGCCGTGGTCGTCGTCCGGCCCGGAGAACAGGCGGGCGAGCATCGTCGCCTGCGCGACGGAGGTGTCCTGGTATTCATCGAGCAGGACGACCTTGAAGCGCGTCCGCTCCAGCTCGCCCACCTCGGGCTGGTCGTCGACCAGGCGTGCGGCGAGGGCGATCTGGTCGCCGAAGTCCATCAGCCCGAGGTCGGACTTGAGGGCGCGGTAGCCGTGGACCAGCTGGAGCAGCTCGGCCCGGCGGTCGATGGCGTTGATCGCCCTGGCCGGCCCGTCGAGGTAGGTCTTGCGGGCCTTGCCGGCCTGCTCGTCGGTGATGGCTCGCTCGAAGCCGCGGCGCGCCTCGTCGTCGGTGCGGCGTACGTCGTCCTCGTCGACGAGGTGCTCACTCATCGCACCGTCGAGGGCGAGGAGGTTCTGGATCGCGGTCGCCGGGTGGTCGGTCAGCAGCTCGATGTGGCCGGTGAAGCGCTCGATGACGCGCGCGCCGAGCTGGTAGCGCGAGGCGTCGGAGACGACTCGGGTGTCGGGCTCGTGGCCGATCCGGAGGCCGTGGTCGGTCAGGAGCGTGGCGGCGTAGGCGTGGTAGGTCGCGACCGTCGGCTCGAGCACGTCCTCGCCCTCCGCCACGACCGAGCGATCGAGCAGCCCGGCCGCGCCGAGCGCTGCGGTGACCCGGTGCCGCAGCTCCGCGGCGGCCTTGGTGGTGAAGGTCAGGCCGAGCACCTCCTCGGGCCGGACCTTGCCGGTCGCGACGAGCCACACGACGCGTTGCGCCATCAGCGTGGTCTTGCCGCTGCCGGCACCGGCGACGACGACGGTCGGGCGCAGCGGTGAGGTGATCGCAGCCCACTGCTCGTCGCTGGGCGCGAAGCCGCCCATCAGCGCAGCGAGGTCGGCGGGCGTGTCGAGGCGGATGTCAGGTCGGGCGGTCCCGCGGGTCTGCTCGGTCACTGGACGGTCACGCTCCCGGCGCCCTTGGCGGGGCAGATCGCGACGAACGGGCAGTCGCGGCAGTGCTGGCCCGCCACGGCGGGGAAGGTCTCGGCACGGACCAGCTCGGCGGCGCGCGCCAGACCGAGGCGAAGGGTCGTCCGCTCGGGGCCGTCGTCGCTGTGGGCCGGTTGTCCCTGCACCTTGGCGCCCGACGAGTCGTCGTCGATCCCGAGCTGCACCAGCTCGGCACCGCCCGACACGACGGGCCGTCCGGCAGCCTCGTCGATGGCGCCCGCGTCGACGGCGTACTGGTAGAGCGCGAGCTGGAGGTTGCCGGCGACCGCGGGACCCGTCGGCGGGGTGCGGGCGCTCTTGAAGTCGACGACGACGACCCGGCCGGCGTCGTCGATCTCGAGGCGGTCGGCGAAGCCGGTGAGCCTCACCGGGCGGCCGTCGACGTCGACGACGCTCTCGAAGCGCTGCTCGGCCGCCAGGAACTGGCGCGGGTTGTCGAGGTGCCACTGGACGAACCGGCCGACCGCCTTGCGGATCCGGGCGAGCTCGCGCTGGCGCGACCACGGGGTGCGGAAGGCCAGCCGGTCCCAGATGGCCTCGACCTCGGCCATCAGCGGCTCGACCTCGGCGGGCAGCTCCCCGTGGGCGACCCGCTCGGCGAGGGCGTGGAGGACCTGGCCGAGGTTGGCCGACTGGTGGACCGCGGAGACGCCGCCTGCCTCGCGCTCGAAGAACCACTGCGCGGGGCAGACGAGGATCGACTCGAGCATGCTCGCGGAGATCGGCACGGGTCGCTCGGGGTCGCGGATCGGCTCGACGGAGCGGCTGGCGCTGCGGGTGCCCCACCACGTGGAGGGGTCGGCCGCCGGCACCAGCTGACGGCCGTCGACCTCCTCGGCCGCGAGGGCGGCAAGTCGGCGGGCGGCGGCCGCCCGCAGGGCCGGCGAGACGGCCGGGTCGGCGGCGTGCCGCCGCAGCTCGGCCACCAGGCCCCCGAGGGACAGCGGACGCGGTGGTCGCCCGTCCTGGTGCTCGATGGTGACGCCGAGCTCCTCGATGAACCGCGACGGCTGCTCGCCGTCGTCGTCGGGCGACTGCACCGCGGTGACGACGAGGCGGCGGCGCGCTCGGGTGCAGGCGACGTAGAACAGCCGGCGCTCCTCCATCAGCAGCGCGCGCGACGTGACCGGCGGGACGAGGTCGGGGTGTCCGGCCCCGTCGACACCGATCCGGTCGGCGCCGAGCAGGGTCGCGCGGCGGCGCAGGTCGGGCCAGCCCTCCTGCTGGACGTGGGCGACCACGACGAGGTCCCACTCCAGGCCCTTGGAGCGGTGGGCGGTGAGCAGCCGGACGGCCGAGCCGCGGACTCCGCGCTCGGCGAGGGTGTCGGCCGGCAGCTGCTGGGCGACGAGGCTGGCGAAGAAGGCGCCGACGCCGACGTGGTCGCGCTGGTCGACCGCACGCGAGGCGAGCTCGAAGAGCGCGACGATCGCGTCGAGGTCGCGGTGCGCGCGGCGCGAGCCTGCTCCCCCGAGGTCGACCTGCCGACGCAGTCGCTGGGGCCACGTGGTCGTCGACCACAGGTGCCAGAGGACGTCCTCGACACCCGCCCTGTCGGCCAGCATCCGCGCGCCGTCGCGCAGCAGGGCGGCCAGGGCCGCCGCCCGCTCGACGTCGTGGCCCTCGAGCCCGTCGAGGAAGCCGGGCTCGACCACCGCCAGCCGCAGCAGCTCGCGCGACGTGCGGCGGGCGTCAGGCGTCGGCCAGCTCCTTCTCGCGCGTGCGGAGGCGGCGTACGAGCGCGCGCAGGTCGGACGCGTCGAGACCGCCCAGCGGCGAGAGCAGCAGCGACTCGACCCGGCCCGGGTCGAGGAAGTCGGGCGAGTCGGGGTCGTCGTTGTCGAGGTTGACCACGGCGCGCAGGGCGTCGAGCAGCGGCAGGACCGCGGGATCGCGGACCAGCGGGCAGGTCGTCGGAGGCCACCTCGACCGGCACGCCGGCGGCGGCGAGCGCCCGGCGCAGCGGCGGGATGCTGGTGCGTCCCGAGCGGACCAGGACGGCCATCCGCTCCCACGCGATGCCGTCCTCGAGGTGGGCACGGCGCAGCAGGTCGGCCAGCCGCTCGGCCTCGGCCCGCTCGGTGTCGTAGGTGATGACCTCGACGCGTCCGTCGCCGTGAGGTCCCGGCTCGGCCTCGGGCGAGAGGAACGCCTCGCGCGCCTCGGTGGTGATGCTGCCGGTCAGCGTCAGGCGGCCGGCCACCCGGCCGGCGGCCAGCAGCAGCCGTGGCCCGAAGCGTCGGGTCCGGCGCAGCACGACGACGGGCGCGGGCGCCCCTGCGGTCGTCGGGAAGCTGGCGGGGAAGTCGAGGATGCCGCGCACGTCGGCGCCGCGGAAGCCGTAGATCGACTGGTGGGGGTCGCCCACGACGGTGAGGTTGCGGCCGTCGCCGGCGAGCGCGCGGAGGAGGGCGACCTGCCCGGGGTCGGTGTCCTGGTATTCGTCGACGAAGACGTGCGACCAGCGCGCCCGCAGCTCCTCGCGGTGGGTCTCGGCCTCGATGACGGCACGGCGGATCAGGTCGGAGTAGTCGGTGGCGCCGAGGTTGTCGAGGACGGTGAGGTACTGCTCGAGGAACAGCCCGGCGGCGACCAGCTCGGGCAGCTCGTGCTCGATGCCGAGGGCGCGCAGGCCGGCCGGGTCGAGCCCCTTCTCCCGGGCCCGCGCCAGCACGGCCTGGACCTCGCGGACGAAGCCGCGGGTGCCGACGGCGCGGCGGAGGGCGTCGGGCCACACCACGGACTCGGGGTTGTCGCGGAGCAGCTCGCGCAGCACGACGTCGGCCTCGGGGGCCGAGAGCAGCCGGATCGCGCCCTCGTAGAGCTCGGCGGGCGCGTACTTCCGCACCAGCGCGTAGGCGAAGGAGTGGAAGGTGGAGCACGACGAGGCCGCCGTCGTGCGGGCGACGCGCGCGGTCACCCGGTCGCGCAGCTGCTCGGCGGCCTTGCGGGAGAAGGTGAGCGCGAGCACCGAGTCGGGCGAGGCGCCGCGGTGCTCGATGCGGTCGACGATCGCCTCGACGAGGGTCGTCGTCTTGCCCGTGCCGGGCCCGGCGAGGACGAGGAGCGGGCCGCCCTCGTGGTCGACGACGCGCTGCTGGTGCTCGTCGAGCTCGGGCACCACGACCTCGATCGGTCGGGGGCCACCAGCCGGTAGCGGGTCGTCGTACTCACAGGGCCACCCCATCACGCGGGACCGACACCGGTGCTGTCGCACCGCCGCGACGTCATACGGACGGGGCAAGCGGTTGCGCCGTCCGTATGACGTCCGAGGTCGGGCTCAGGACAGGTCGACGATGGCGGCGACCGGGCCGCCACCCTCGGGGCCCTGGTGGGCCGCGGAGACCGACACGAAGACGGCCGGGTCACCGGTCACGGCAGCGGTCACGCCGCCGACGGTGGCCTTGATCTGGCGGTGCCAGTGCACGTCGGAGTCGTCGAGCATGGCGTTGCGGCGTCCGCGGACCATGCCGTCCTGGCTGGCCTCGCACTTGAGGAAGACGTTGACGAGCCTGCCGTCGAGGTCGCTGGTGCGCGGGCGCTCGGGCAGGTCGAGGCCGGCCGAGCGGATGGCGTCCCAGATGCCGTCGGCGTCCAGCGCGTCCTTCATCACCGAGTGGCCGATGCGGTACTTGCCGCCGACACCCTTCGCGTTGCCGACCACGACGATCTGCGCGACATCGAGCTCGACGCCCGACGAGCAGGACGCCACCGCCGAGAAGAGCTCGCGGTTGTGCATGACGTCGGCGTCGGTCGGCATGTCGATCTCGCCGAGGGCGACGGCGATGCCGAGGCCGGTGGTGCCGTTGGAGAGGTCCATCGACTCGTGGGTGTGCTCGGTCCACACGGTCTTGCCGCGCGACTTGGCGTCGCGGATCGTGTGGATGGTGAGCAACGGGGTCTTGGTCTGCACGTAGTGCACGTCTGCGGGGTCCGTGATGCCGGCTCGCTCCATCGCGACCTTCACACCGGCGGCGACCTTCTCGATCATCGCGGTGTAGCCGATCTCCTCGGGCAGCAGCGGCTCGCTCATCGCGAAGCCGGCCGTCAGGCGCATCTCGTCGCGCGACGGGTCGTCCTCGGGGACGTCTGTGGTGGCGAAGATCGTGGCGTGGGGGCTGATCACGCCGTCGGTGCCGCCGGACCACACGATCGGCACGCCCTTGACCTGCTCGGGGTCGGCACCCTTGGCGATCAGCGCCTCACGGAAGGCGCGGTCGGCGATGATCCGCGTGTAGTCGTTGACGCCGCCGTTGCCCTCGGTCTTGCCGATGATGGCGAAGACGCGGTCGGCCGCGATGGTGCCGTCGTCGATGAGCTTGGTCAGCTCGGACGCGTCGGCGACGGAGTGGATCGGGACCTTGCGGACCTCGATGGCGCTGGGCATGTGAGCTGTTCCTCTCGGTTCTGTTACTCGGGTACGACGATGGTGCCGGCGTCGCCGGCGACCGCTGCGGTGATCTGGTCGAGGCTGGTGATGACGCCGGTGCGACCTGTCGTCTCGACGAAGCGGCAGAGGGCGTCCACCTTGGGGCCCATCGAGCCGGACGCGAAGTGTCCGTCCGCGGCGTGGCCGCGCAGCGCCGCGACGGTGAGACGGCCGAGCGGCTCGGCGTCGGGCTCGCCGAAGCGGATGACGGCGTTGGGCACGTCGGTGGCGATGACGAGCACATCGGCCGCGGTGGTCTCGGCCAACAGCGCGGCGCCGAGGTCCTTGTCGATCACGGCCTCGACACCGGCGAGCGTGCCGTCCGGACGACGTACGTGCGGGATGCCGCCACCACCGTTGGCGACGACGACGAAGCCGGCCTTGATCAGCGCGAGGACCGCGGGGGCGTCGAGGATCTCCTGCGGCTCGGGCGAGGCGACGACGCGCCGCCAGCCCTTCTCGCCGCGGTCCTCCCAGGTCTCGCCGTGGCCGATGAGCACCCTGGCCTCGGCCTCGGGGAGGTGGCGACCGATCGGCTTGGTGGGCGTCGTGAAGCCCTCGTCGTCGGCGTCGACGAGCGTCCGGGTGACGACCGCCGCGCTGCGTCGGTCGAGCGCGCGCACCGCGAGCTCGCGGTCGAGGGCGTCCATCAGGACGAACCCGAGCGTGGCCTGGGTCTGTGCACCGCACCAGTCGAGCGGGACGGGAGGTACGACGGCCGCGGCCAGCTCGTTCTTGACCAGGAGGTTGCCGACCTGCGGGCCGTTGCCGTGCGTGATGACGACCTCGTGGTCGTGCTCGATGAGGCCGGCGACGGCCGCCATGGCCACCTGTGCGGCGGCGATCTGGTCCTCCGGACGCGCACGCCCGTCGGCGTTCGTCATGGCGTTGCCGCCGAGTGCGAGCAGGACCCTCATGCCGCAACCGTAGTGTCGCCGCTCACAGGCTCCCCACGGCAGATTCGGCCAACGACGACGGGATTCGATGGCAATACTTGATACTGGGTGCGTGGGCGTCCGCAACTACCTCGTCGAAGGCGTGAGCGGGACGGGCAAGACCTCCGTCGCCACCGAGCTCGAGCGGCGCGGGCACCACGTCGTGCACGGCGACCGGGTGCTGGCCTACCAGGGCGATCCCGCCACCGGCGCACGGACGCCCGGGTTCCACCACGAGCACCACGTCTGGGACGTGGCCCGCGTGAGGGAGCTCGTCGCGGACCGGAGCACCCCGGCCACCTTCTTCTGCGGCGGCTCGCGGAACTTCGCCCGCTTCATCGACCTCTTCGACGAGGTCTTCGTCCTCGAGATCGATCGCACCACCCTGGTCGAGCGACTCAGCAGTCGCGGACCGGACGAGTTCGGCGGCACGGACGAGCAGCGCGACCTGGTCCTCCGCCTGCACACGAGCGGCGAGGACATCCCGAGCACAGGTGTGACGCTCGACGCCACCCGCCCGCTGGCCGAGGTGGTGGACGACATCCTCGGTCGCACCGGGGATGCGGGGCAGTGAGCCGTCGCCGTGCCGGTGCTCCATGGTCCGGGGTCGACCGGGCGGATGCTCACCCGTCCATCGGCTGCAGGGCGGAGGTCACCTCGACCACGTCCGCGCCGTACTCCTCGTCGACCCACGCCTGGATGGAGCCGTCGTCGTAGGTGACTGAGATCTCCACCTTGTTGCCGATGTTCCCGTAACCGCTGCTCAAACCACCCGGGAGGTCGCGCAGCTCCCTCGCGACATCGCGGAGGTGAGCGTGCGTGTTGACGAACTGCGACACGCACAACGGTCCGCCCCACACCTCCCGGACCGCCGCCTCGGCACCGGCAACGTCGTCAGTGACGCCGATGTTGAGGATCGTGTAGGTCGGATCGTTCATGGCCTGCTGCGCCTCGAGCGACGGCGTGCCACCGGAGTCGTGCAGGTCCTGCATCTCCTGCCAGTGCGGGTTGATCGACTGGTCGCCCCACGAGATCGCGTAGCCGGGAAGCTTCTCGGCCACGCGGTGGGCGGCGGACAGCGCGGCATCCGTCGTGGTGGCGCGATCGAGCGGGATCCACCCGCCCTCGGGCTCCTCGCACCGGCTGGCGAAGAGGGCCGTCACGTCCTCCTCCGGCCAGTCCTCGGCAGTGGTCTCGCGCACCTCGCTCGGAGTGAAGGTGGTGCCGTCCCAGGTGCCCACCATCGTGAACTCGCCCCAGGTCACCCCGCTCGCGGATTCCGCTTCCGGGTGCTCGGCCCAGTCCCAGCCCACGACGGCCGGGCCGCTGCACTGCGGAGGCAGTGACATCGCAACCCCGCCGAGGCACAGCATCGGACCGTCACCCTCGTCCAGCACCGTGGCGATCGCACGCACCGGTCCGGCGGCCGGCAGCATCGCAGTGGGTGATGCAGCAGGCACGGCTGGCGTCACCGTCTCGCTGCCGGCGTCGCCGCACCCCGACAGCCCCGCCGCAAGCACCAGCGCGAGCACGATCCCCCGTCCCATCCCGGCAGCATCCTGTCGGGCGGGACCAGGCGCAACGGTTGTTGCGCGATCGTGAGGATCAGCGGACGTTCCACCAGGTGTCGAGGCGCGCGACAGCGGTCGTCGTACGTCCCTCGCGGAGCACGCGGGCCAGGCGCAGGAGGTAGGCCGCGATGCCGGCCGTGCCCTGCATCCAGCCCACGCCGGGCGGGAGGAGCGGGTCGTCGTTGCGGTGCTCGGTGAACCGCCAGCACGCGCGATCGCCGTCCACCACCGCGCGCGACACGAGTGCGTCGCCGAGGACCTGAGCGAACGCGAGGTCGTCGTCCTGACCCGAGCCGCTGCCACGCGTCGAGGAAGACGTCGCCGACACCGGCGGTGCCGCAGCAGCGCCCGTCGTTGTCCCAGAACCCGGGGTGGAGCCGCTCGGGTATCCCGGACGTACGGATGCTGTGCAGGCAGCGCCGCTGCCACTGGGAGGGCGTCTCCCCCGCCACCGCGTCGACGCCGGCGTGCTCGAGCGCGGTGAAGAGCAGGGACGTCCCGGTCGGGCCGTGGCACCAGGTGAAGGTGACCTCGTCCATGTCGGGCTGGTGCGGGATGACGTGCGGCACGACGAACCCACCGTCGCTCGTGTCGCCCAGGGTGACCAGGTGCTCGGCGCCCCTGCGTGCCGCCTCGACGAGGTCGGGCCTGCCCAGCTCGGCGCCTGCCACCGCCAAGGAGGCGGCGATGCCGGCCAGGCCGTGCGACCAGTTGGGCATCTCCCGGTCGCGGCGCTCGGTCGGGACGCCCGTCGTGAACCGGCGCGGCACGAACTGCCAGTTGGTGCCGGCCTCCGTCGGCTCGGCCTCGGCCAGCAGGATGTCGGCTGCCCTGGTCGCCAGCTCCTCGGCACCGGGCGTGCCCTGTCGGTGCGCCCAGATCGCGCCGAGCAGGTTGCCGGCGGTGCCGAGGGTCGCGTCGTTGATCCGGGTGTGCGGGGCGAAGGGCGGCGTCGGCATCCACGGCTGCTCCCAGCCGTCGTCCTCCGCGATCTCGGCGAGTCGACCGATGGCCTCGTCGCTGCCGTCCGCCCCCAGCGCGGACAGGACGCCGAGGTCGCTGACCAGTCCGTCGAAGTAGGAGTACGCCGTCGTGGTGACCAGACCGCGCCGGACCTGGGTCGCGATCCCGTCCGCGAGCGTCCGCTCCTCCTCGGTCCACGCGCGGGCCTCGCGGACCTCCGCCAGGACGTGCGCGAGGCCGCCGATGCCACTGTGCATGCCGGTGCGATCCTCCGGCGGCGCGCCGTCGTGGGGCACGGACTCGGGGATCCACGGACCCTCGTCGTCCCACCGGACCTGGTCGAGCACCCACCGCCAGGAGGCCTCGCCGAGGTCGGCGTACGTCTCGGAGTCGGTCATGCCGATCATCCCTCGTAGGGCGGCGCCACGCCCCAGCCCCACCGTGGAACGGGTGCCTGCTGGGCGGGCTCGGCGCCGGGATGCGAGTTCTCCATCGCCAGGCGGGTGCCCCACTCGAGGTAGCCGATGATCGCGGCCCGGAACTCCGGGTCGGCGGGCAGCTCCGCGTCGTCGGCGGCCAGGCTCATGGTCGAGGCGAAGCGGTGCCGCTGCGCGGGCGTGATGTCGAGCCCGAGGTGGTGGCGCAGCATCGACTCGTAGCCGCCGTGCTGCTCGGTGTACGTCGCCGGACCGCCGAGCACCTCGGCCCACCAGTCGGCGACGTGGCTGCGGTGCTGGGTCGAGACGCCGCCGGGGAAGAAGCCGGCCAACGCCTCGTCGGCCTCGACCCGGTCGTAGAAGCAGTCGATCATCCGGCGCAGCGGCTCGAGTCCGCCCGCCCACTCGTACAACGTCGGCAGCTCCGGTTCGTCCACACCCATGACCCCATTGCACCGCACCGGCAGCTCGACCGCACGCGCATTCGCCGGCGGGCGAGCGGTCCTCGACGGAGATGCCTCGGCTCAGGCCTTGCGGGCGAGGTGCAGCCGGATGTCACCGACCACGTCGACCTGCGGCGGCAGCGCGGCCAGGACCTGGTCCAGGGCCGCCTGCCGGTCGGCGGCGGGCAGCACGAGGAAGGCCGACACGGTCGACATGAGCCCGACGAAGTCGCGTGCGGGCACGGTCGTCCGGACCTCGAGCACGACGGACGTGACATCCGTGAACAGCGCCGAGTCCTCCAGCTCGGTGCTCGGCCAGTGCAGGCCGCTGCCGTCCCGGCCGTCGTCGGGAGTGCCGTCCGGTGACGGCACCTCGACGTCGCGGACCCACGGTGCCTGAGCGGCGAGCAGCGCCTCCCGCACCGCCGGGTCCGCGAGGTCGCGGGGTGCGCCGAACGACGCGAAGACGCCGCCAGGCTCCAGGAGCGCGGCGACGCGCTCCCATCGGCCCTCCGGACGCGTCCAGTGCAGGGCGGCGGCCGCGTAGACCAGGTCGTGGGTGTCGGTCGGCGGGAGGTCCTCCAACGCCGCCTGCACCGTGCGCACCGAGGCCGGCACGTGCTTCGCCAGCTCGTCGAGCATCGCGGCGTCCGGGTCCGTCGCAGTGACGCGCACGCCGTGCCTCGCGAAGACCCGCGTCGCCTTCCCCGTGCCCGCCCCGATCTCCAGGGCGGTCCGCACGGGACGCCCGGCGTACGCCAGCACCTGCTCGACCACCTCGTCCGGATAGCCGGGACGGAAGCGCTCGTAGTCGGCAGCGACCGATCCGAAGGTCAGGGCTCGGGCAGTGACCACAGGTTCCGGAGAGCTCACGGACCGATGGTCGCACTTTCCCGGTCCGGAGACAGAGGTCGACGGGTCAGTGGCCGATGAGGTGCTGCAGCACGCGGGTGCCGACCAGAAGGCCGTGCTGGTCGTAGTAGGCGAACATCGCGCTGAGCCAGGGATGGGTGCCCGGGTCGGCCACCTGCCGGACCGGGACACCGACCTCGTCGGCCAGCTCGCGCACGGTTGCGACGCGGGTCGCGAGCTCGTACGTCGCTCCGCTGTGACCGTCCTCCGTCAGCGCGACGGCCGCGACGCGACCGAGGTCGGCGAGGTCCAGGAATCCGAAGCGGCGATCCGGTGAGTAGGGCACCTCGACCGGGCCGGTGAGGTCGAGGTTCTGCAGGTAGGCGCCGGGCTGCAGGATCGTCCAGTCGAGCCCGCTGCGCCGCACGAGGTCCTCGCTCACCGCCTTGCCGAGGTGGTGCGGCATCGCCGGGATGTAGGGCGAGGCCACCGAGTGGTAGACCACGCGCCCGACACCCGGCGCTCCCGAGCGCAGTGAGCGCCTCGGCGACGTAGCCAGGCTCGTCGGGGTGCAGGTTCGGTGCGATGACGTACGCCGCGTCGCACCCGGCCACCGCCGCGGCGAGGTCAGGCCAGTGGGCCCGGCCCAGCGGCACGGCGTCGGCACCCCGGTCGGCGAGCGCGGCGCACACGGCACGTCCGGTCTTGCCGTGCCCGCCGAGGACGGCGACGCGCCTCTCCGACATCGGCTGGGTCAGATCCGGTCGACGTCCGCGTGCGAGGCGCCGTCGGCGAGCGACGCGTAGCCCGGACCACGGTCGAAGAACGCATCGTCGTCACGGCTCCAGGCCTGGCGCGAGCCGCGCTCGGCCGTCGTCGCGGACGCGTCGCACGACAGGTCGCCGGCATCGGCCGAGCCGGTCAGCACGACTCCGTAGTCGCGCAGCGCGGCCTCGGCCGAGACCTTGCCCCACACGACGTCGCGGACCACGGACTCGGGGTCGCGAGCCAGCGGGTCACCCCAGCCGCCGCCACCCGTCGTGCGGATGCGGACGACCTGGCCGGCCTTGATCGGCTCGGCGTCGGCGAGGGCGTCGACCTCGCGCTCGTCGGGGCCGCCCGGGTCGATGACGACCTGGAACGGCATGCCCGCCTTGCCGCCGCGCACGCCCCAGCAGGCCAGGATCGAGCGGTCGGCGATGGACATGAAGTGCGCGTCCTTGAGCATCCGGATGTGCTTCTCGTAGCCGAGGCCGCCGCGGAACTCGCCCGCCCCGCCGGAGTCCCGGGCCAGGCCGAGGCGCTCGACGATGAAGGGGAAGCGCGACTCGGTGAACTCGGTCGGCAGGTTCCGCGAGTCGGGCACGACGTGGATCGTGTCCTCGCCGTCGGCGTAGTAGCGACCGCCCGAGCCGCC
Organism: uncultured Actinomycetota bacterium; assembly: GCA_963708875.1. Classification (GTDB taxonomy): domain Bacteria; phylum Actinomycetota; class Actinomycetes; order Propionibacteriales; family Nocardioidaceae; genus Nocardioides. The sequence goes on along the minus strand of CAVPUL010000001.1, from coordinate 105,102 downwards.
GCCGAGCACCTCGCGCATGAGGTAGTCGTTGCCGTCCAGGTCCTTGCCGTAGACACCGGTGTAGCGGATGGTCTCCTGGTCGGCCGGCATCTTGCCGTCGACGGCCTTGGCGACCACGCCGGCCAGCACGCCGAGCAGCCGCAGGATCACGAACGTACGGGCGTTGGTCGGGCCGGGGTGGATCGGGGTGAGCAGCGTGCCCTTCTCGGGGAAACGCATCTCGATCAGCGGCACGATGCCCTCGTTGACGTCGAGCTCGGCCATCCGCTCGGGGGTGTCGGCCAGGTTGCGCAGGATCGGCGCGAGCCACTTCTTGAGGAAGTTGCCGCCGACGTAGTCGCCGCAGTGGTTGATCGGCCCCTTGGCCTGCGCGCTGGTGCCGGTGAAGTCGATGATCAGCCGCGGCCCGGCGGGTCGGCCCATCTCCGGGTCGGCCGGGGCGTCGCTCACCTTGGTCAGCGTGATCCGCTGCGTGTGGAGCTGCGGCTCGTCGACGCCGTCGTGCTCGGCGTAGTCCTCCCAGACGTAGGTCCCGTCGGGGATCTTGGACAGGATCTCGCGCCGGTAGGTCTCGGTGGTGGTGTCGAGGATCGCGTCGAACGACGTCTCGATGGCCTCGCGGCCGTAGCGGTCGAACAGCTCACTCAGACGACGCGCGCCCATCAGGCAGGCCGAGCACTCGGCGTCGAGGTCGGCAGCCAGGCTGTCGGGCATCCGCGAGTTGCGCGTCATGATCCGCAGCGCGGCCTTGTTGGGCACGCCGGCGTCCCACAGCTTGATCGGCGGGACGGCGAGGCCCTCCTCGTAGACCGTGGTCGCGTTGCTGGGCATGGAGCCAGGCACCGCACCGCCGATGTCGTCGTGGTGGCCGAAGGCCTGCACGAAGGCCACCACCTCGCCGTCGTGGAAGACGGGGACGGTGACGCAGAGGTCGGGCAGGTGGCCGATGCCGCCCTCCGACTCGTAGACGTCGTTGTGGAAGAAGACGTCGCCCTCGACCATCTCCTCGATCGGGTGGTCGCGCACGATCGGGTGCACCAGAGCGCTGTAGGAGCGGCCGGTGAGCTTGCGCAGCTGTCGGTCGTGGATGCCGGCGCGGAAGTCATGGGCATCGCGGATCATCGGCGAGCGGCTGGTCCGGCCGATGGCGGTCTCCACCTCCATCTCGACGCTCGCCAAGGTGCCCTGGACGATCTCGACGAGGATCGGGTCCACTTCTCTGCCCTCGGGCGTCAGGCGGCCACCGTGCTCGTACGACGTCGGCAGGCCGGCCGGGTTGACCGGCTTCGCGGTCACGTAGGCCGGGTCCACTGCAGTCGTGCTGGTGCCCTTCATGCGGGGACCACCTTTCGGATCACGAGGTTGGCCCAGTCGTCGACCACGACCTCGAAGCCGGGGTGGACCGGGATGGTGGAGCCGAACTCCTCGACGATCGCCGGGCCGGTGAAGGTGTCGCCCGCGCCGAGGTCGGTGCGCCAGATGACGGGGGTGTCGATGTAGCCCTCGTCGGGGTCGAAGCAGACGGGTCTCGTGACAGGACTTCGTCCTTCCTCGACCAGCGGATCACCGTTGGTCGAGGAAGGCGCACTGGCGCCTGTCACGAGACCCGACTTCTCCAACGTGGGGATCTCCGGACGCGTGATCGGACCGATGCCGGTGACGCGGAGGTTGACCCACTCGACCTGCTGGTCGCGGTCGCCGCGGAAGTCGTAGCCGTAGAGCTGGCGGTGGTCGGCGTGGAACGCGTCGGCGACCTGCTCGACGTACGACGCGTCGACGACTCCCTCCGGCGCGGCGACCCGCACCTCGTAGGCCTGGCCGACGTAGCGGACGTCGATCGTGCGCTGGAAGCGGTGCTGCTCGGCGGCGAAGCCCTCCTTGGCCAACGCCTCGCGGGCGCGGCCGGTGAGGTCGTCGAGGATCCCCTGCACGGCCGCGTGGTCGAGCACCGACTCCTTGGCGACGTGGGTCTGCACGTAGTCGTTCTTCACGTCGACGGTCAGCAGGCCGAACGCGCTGACGTTGCCGGGGTTCGGGGGTACGACGACGCCGGCCAGGTCGAGGATGTCGACGAGCCGGCAGGCCAGCAGCGAGCCGGATCCGCCGAAGGTGGTCAGCATGAAGTCGCGGACGTCGAGGCCTCGCTTGACCGAGACCTGGCGCAGCGCGTTGGCCTGGTTCCACGCGGAGATCTCGAGGATGCCGGTCGCGCAGCGCTCGAAGTCGAGGCCGAGCCGGTCGGCGAGCTCGGCGATGCCCGTGCGCGCCGCGTCCACGTCGAGCGGGATCTCGCCGCCGAGGAGGTGGGGAGGGATCCGGCCGAGGGTGACGTGGGCGTCGGTGATGGTCGGCTGGGTGCCGCCCTTGGCGTAGCAGAGCGGGCCGGGATCGGCGCCCGCCGAGTGCGGGCCGACCTTGAGCGAGCCCTCGGGCGAGAGCCACGCGATCGAGCCGCCGCCCGCACCGACCGTGACGACGTCGATCATCGGGATCTTGCTGGGGTAGGCGCCGACGGTGCCCTCGGTGGTGAGGGTCGGCTCGCCGTCGAGGACGACGGACACGTCGGTCGACGTACCGCCGCCGTCGCAGGTGAGGATCCTGGGGAAGCCGGCGACCTTGGCGATCAGCGCCGCGCCCAGCGCGCCGGCGGCCGGGCCGGACAGCACCGTGGTGATCGGCTGGTGGACGACCTCGTCGGCCGACAGCACGCCACCGTTGGACTTCATGACGTAGAACGGGATGACGTTGCCGGTGAACCCCACCAGCCGCTCGGAGATGTTGGTGACGTAGCGGCTGACGTTGGGCTTCACGGCCGCGTCGACGAGCGTGGTCATCGCGCGCTCGTACTCGCGGTACTCGCGGAGCACCTCGCTGGAGATCGAGACGACGGCGTCCGGGTGCTCGCGGCGCAGGATGTCGCGCATCCGCAGCTCGTGGTCGTCGTTGGCATAGGCGTGCATCAGGCAGACGCCGATCGTGACGATCCCGCGGTCCTTGAACCAGCGGGCCGCTGCCACCGCGGCGTCCTCGTCGAAGGGACGGATCTCGGCGCCGGTGAAGTCCAGTCGGCCGCCGACCGTACGGACCCGGTCGACAGGCACGATGCGGTCGGGCTTCACCCAGAAGTAGGAGTTGCCGTAGCCGTCCGGCACGGACTGGCGGGCGATCTCGAGCATGAACTCGTAGCCCTCGGTGGTGATGAAGCCCAGCGCCTCGACCTTGCCCTCGAGGAGCTTGTTGGTCGCGACCGTCGTGCCGTGCGAGACCGCGGTGATGTCACGCCCCTCGGCGCCGACGATGTCGAGGATCTTCTCGATGCCGGCGATGAAGCCGTCGGCCGGGTTGCCCGGCGTGCTCGGGGTCTTGGTCGTGACCAGCTCCCCCGAGTCCTCGTCGAAGGCCACGACGTCGGTGAACGTGCCACCGGTGTCGATGCCGATCCTGATCCGCCGGTTGCTTGCCATGTGGATGATTCAACCGAGTACCGACCGCGGCGACACCGGCAGAGCTTGCCGACGAACTGCCGAACCTTCGGCAAGTCGTGACGACCGACAGAAATAGGCGAAGGGCCCTTGGCGGTATGAGCGTCAAGGGCCCTTCGTTGATGTCCAGGTCGCCGAAGCGTCCAGGTCACCGGGGTGATCTCTCTGGTGATGTCCTGATCGATCGCTCCCTCTGTCCGGTCCCAGTCACCGCATCACCCGGTGTCTGCGACTCCTCCCCAGCAAGCTGGTTCGTCGTCGTGTGGATCGTCCTTCCGGAGCCATCCCGCTTCCCTTGCGGGCTGCGTAGGGAGAGTTCTATGCCCTCGCAGAACAGCTGCGCAAGGCTTTCGGGAAGGAAAAACCACATACTTCGGGTTCCGGCGAGTCGTCCACAGAATGGCCCGCCTTCATCCCCAACCGGGACGCCGTTGTGCACATCTCCGTCCACAGGTTCGTCCACACCCCGCCCCCGGTAGTCCGCTGCAAATAGCTGGTGCCGAAGAGCCTGGGACCGGCTTTCTGCAGCGGACTACCCCGGGGGATGCGGTGATGCGGTGACGGGCGGGCGGTCAGGTCGACGCGAGCAGGGCCTCGAGGGCCGCGGCCACCTCGAGCAGCTGCCGGTCGGCGCCGTGCCGGGCGACCAGCTGGACGCCCACGGGCAGGCCGTCGGGGGTGCGGCCGGCGGGCACCGAGATGGCCGGGCAGCCGGTGACGGTGATGAAGTACGCCGAGCGCATCCAGGCGAGGTAGTCCGGCATCTCCTGGCCGTTGATCGTCTCCGGGAACTCCTGCTCCACCGGGAACGGCGGCACCTGCGAGGTCGGGAGCAGCAGCACGTCGTGGTCGCCGAAGAAGAGCCGCATCGTCTCGGAGAGCGCGGTGCGCTGGCCGTAGCCACGCGCGACGTCCGCGCCCGTGAGGGGCTCCCCGGCTCTGATGTTGGCCTCGAGCGACGGCTTGAACGACGTGGGGTGCTCGGCCAGCAGCCGCCCGAGCTTGGCCTGGAAGTGCCACGCGCGCAGGGTGCGGAAGGTGTCGTCTGCGAGTGACAGGTCCGGGTGCGTGTCGGTCACCGCGGCGCCGGCGTCGGCCAGCCTGCCGGCGGTCGCGCGTACGACGTCCGCGACCGCGTGGTCGACCTCGAACGCCCCGCCGAGGTCCACCGAGCAGGCGACCCTCAGTCCGGCGAGCGACGCGGGGGTGAGCTCGGGGGCGAAGGTCGAGCCGGGGTCACCGAGCGCCTGCGGTGCCCGCGGGTCGGGACCGGCGATGACGGACAGCAGCAGGGCGAGGTCACCGACGTTGCGCGCCATCGGGCCACCGACCGAGGTCGACTCCCACTGGTTGTAGAGCGGCCACTCGGGCACCCGGCCGAGCGAGGGTCGCATGCCCACGACCCCGCAGAACGACGCCGGGTTGCGCAGCGAGCCACCCATGTCGGAGCCCTCGGCGAGCGGCACCATCCCGGAGGCCAGCGCGCACGCCGCTCCCCCGCTGGACCCGCCGGCCGAGCGGGTCGGGTCGACCGGGTTGCGGGTCACGCCGAAGACCGTGTTGAACGTGTGCGACCCGGCCGCGAACTCCGGCACGTTGGTCTTGCCGACGAAGACCGCCCCGGCGTTGCGGATCCGCTCCACCAGCAGGTCGTCGTGGTCGGCGACCGAGTCCGCGTAGATCGGTGAGCCGTACGTCGTCCGCCAGCCGTCGAGCGCGTGGGTGTCCTTCACCGCGAACGGCAGGCCGTGGAGCGGCCCGGTCTCCTCCCCCGATGCCTGGGCCTGGTCCGCGACGGCGGCCGCGGCCCGCGCGCGCTCGGCGTCGAGCGAGACGATCGCGTTGAGCTCGGGGTTGCGCTCCTCGATCCGGTCGAGGTGCAGCTCGAGCAGCTCGCGCGCCGAGATCTCCCCGGACCGTACGGCGGCGGCCTGGGCACGCGCGGTCGAGTCGACCGTCAGGTCGGTCACCGGCGACGTCCGAAGATCCCGCCGACGATCACCCCGGCCAGCACCAGGCCCGCACCGACGGCGACGCCGGTGAGGAACTCCTGCCTCGAGCCGGCGGCCGACACCGTGGCGGGAGCCGTGAAGACGGTCCCTCCGGCAGGAGCGGGTGCGCCGTCAGCCGCGGCTGCCACGGGGGCGGCAGCCACCGGCCCACCCGCGATCGCCGAGTCGACGTTGCCGAAGAACTCGCCCGCCATCCGCTTCGACACGGAGGTGAGCATCCGCTGACCGACGCCGCCGATCATCCCGCCGACGACGGCGTCGGCGTCGTAGGAGATCCGCGTCGAGGAGCCCTCGGGGGTGAACCGCACGTTGACGGTCGCGCCGATCGTGCCGGGCGCGCCGGCGCCGTCGAGCTTCATGACCAGCGACTCGTGCTCGACGAGGTCGCGCAGCTCGCACGACCCGGCGTAGGTCCCCTTGATCGAGGCGACGCCCGCGGTGACGGTCATGGCGTAGGCGTTGTCGCCGGTCGCCTCCAGCCGCTCGCAGCCGGGGATGGTGCGGACCAGGACGCTCGGGTCGAGGAGCGCGTCCCACGCCTGCTCGACGGGGGCGGCCAGGACGTTCTCGCCGGTGAACTTCATGTCAGGTCTCTCCTAGGGCTCGTAGCTAGGGACGATCTGGTAGGCAAACGGGTCGTCCGACCTACCAGATCGTCCCTAGATACCGGGTGGGAAGGCGTTGTCGGCGTGCTCGAGGCGCAGGGCGAAGAGCTCGGACGGCGAGATCGGCATCGCGGTGATCGGGAAGCCTTCGGCGTCCTCGATGGCCGCGGCGAACACGGCGGCCGACGGGATCACGCCGGCCTCGCCCGCGCCCTTGATGCCGAGCGGGTTGAGCGGCGACGGTGTCTCGAGGTGGTCGATGTCGATCACCTTCGGGACCTCGGTGACGTAGGGCATCAGGAAGTCCATGAACGAGGCGTTGAGGAGCTGCCCCGACTCGTCGTACGCCATCCGCTCGTAGAGCGCGCCACCCACGCCCTGTGCGACGCCGCCGTGGATCTGGCCCTCGACGATCATCGGGTTGATCAGGTGGCCGCAGTCGTGGACGACGGCGTACTTGAGGATCGTGATCTCGGCGGTGTCGGGGTCGGTCTCGACGATCACCGCGTGCATGCCGTTGGCGAAGGTCGAGCGCTCGGGCGAGTAGAAGTCCTTGCCCTCCAGGCCCGGCTCGTCGTCCTCGGCGACCGGCGCCTTGCCGGGGTCGCCGACGGAGAACTGGGTCGCGGCCTTGGAGGCCTCGTCGAAGGCGTAGCGCAGCGGGTTCGAGAGGACCGCGACGGTGCCGAGGTCGATGGACGCGTCCGTGCCCCGGACCGACACGACGCCGTCGACGATCTCCAGGTCGTCCTCCGACGCCTCGAGCGCCTCGGCCGCGATCCGCAGCGCCTTCTCCCTGGCCCGCAGCGACGCGAGGTGGATGGCCGACCCGCTCATCACCGCGGCGCGCGAGGCGAAGGTGCCCACGGCGTAGGGCATCCGGCGGGTGTCACCGGTGGTGATCTCGACGTCCTCGAACCGCACACCGAGGGTGTCGGCGACGATCTGCGCGAAGGCGGTCTGGTGGCCCTGGCCCTGCGTGGTCAGGCCGGTCGCGACCTTGACCTTGCCGGACGTCTCGATGTGCACGTGGGCGCCCTCGTAGGGTCCGACGCCGGTGCCCTCGACGTAGCACGCGAGACCGATGCCGACGCGTCGTCCCTGGGCTGCCATCTCGGCTCGGAAGTCCTCGAACTCGTCCCAGCCGACCAGCGCCTTGAGCTTCGCCAGCGACTCGGGGTAGTCGCCCGAGTCGTAGGTCAGCGGCCGGCCGTCCTGGAACACCAGCCCGTGCTCGTAGGGGAACTCGTCGGGCTGGATGAAGTTCGTGCTGCGGACCTCGGTGCGGTCCTTGCCGAGGTAGGCCGCGATCGCGTCCATCGTCCGCTCCATCACGAAGCAGCCCTGCGGTCGGCCGGCACCGCGGTAGGGCGTGACGATCACGGTGTTGGTGTAGAGCGACTCGAAGACGACGCGGTAGTTGAGCGGCTTGTAGGGGCCGAGCAGCTGGGTCGAGGTGATGATCGGGACGATGAGCCCGTAGGGCGTGTACGCCCCGTGGTCGTGCCAGAACTCGACGTTGAGCCCGAGCACCCGGCCGTCGTCGTCGAAGCCGACCTCGACATGGTGCTGCTGGGCCCGCTCGTGGGCCGAGGAGATGAAGTGCTCGCGGCGGTCCTCGGTGAACTTCACCGGCCGGCCGAGCGTCATCGCCGCGAGGGGCACGAGCAGCTCCTCGGGCCACGGGTGGTTGATCTTCACGCCGAACCCGCCACCGACGTCGGGCGTGACCACGTCGACCTTGGCCAGGTCGAGCCCGAGCTTGGCGGCCACGCAGCCGCGCACGCCGGTGCTCGTCTGGGTCGAGCTCCACACCGTCAGGCGGGACGTGTCGGGGTCCCACCTCGCGACGGTGCCGCGGCCCTCCATCGGCGTACAGGCCGAGCGCTCGACGTCGAGCTCGAGGGTCAGGGTGTGCGGGGCGTCGGCGATCGCAGCGCGGGCGTCACCGTTCTCCTGCTCCATCCGGGCACCGACGTTGCCGGGTACGTCGTCGTGGACGAGGCGGTCGGCCGCGCGGGCGGCGGCGATGCCGACGACGGGCTCGAGGTGGTCGTAGGAGACGCGGATCCGCGAGACGGCGTCCTCCGCGACGTAGCGGTCGACGGCGACCACGAAGGCGATCGCCTCGCCGACGTAGTTGACCTCGTCCTTCGCGAGCGCGTACTGCGTCCGGCCGTGGGTCAACGTCGGGTGCGGGATCAGCAGCGGAAGCGGCTCAGCCATCGCGCCGGTCAGGTCGTCGTAGGTCCACACGGCGAAGACGCCGTCGACGTCGAGCACGTCGGAGACGTCGATGTCGGTGATGCGCGCGTGCGCGTGCGGCGAGCGCAGCACGGCGGAGTGGAGAAGACGCGGGTCGTCGGTGAGCAGGTCGTCGACGTAGCGGCCCTGGCCGCGCAGGAACCGCTGGTCCTCGACCCGCGGGACCTTGGTGCCGAACAGCTTGGTGGTCACTGCTCCTGCTCCTTGACGATCTCGGCCGCGCGGAGCACCGACTTCACGATGTTCTGGTAGCCCGTGCAGCGGCAGAGGTTGCCGGCGATCATCTCGCGCGCCTCGTCCTCGGACGGGTCCGGATTGTCGCGGAGACCAGCCGTGATCGTGGTGAGGAAGCCCGGCGTGCAGAAGCCGCACTGCAGGCCGTGGCAGTCGGAGAAGGCCTGCTGGACCGGGCTCAGCCGACCCTGGGCAGACCCGTCGTCCTCGGTCAGTCCTTCGACGGTCGTGATCTCGGCGTCCACCGCGGACACGGCGAGCATCAGGCACGAGCGCACCGGCGCGCCGTCGACCAGCACCGTGCAGGCACCGCAGACGCCGTGCTCGCAGCCGACGTGCGTGCCGGTGAGGCCGCAGTCGTGGCGCAGTGCGTCGGAGAGCAGCCGTCGCGCCGGCACCTGCACCTCGTGCACGGAGCCGTTGACGTGGAGCCGGACGTCGTGGACCTCTTCGGAGGTGGCGCTCATCGGTGGCTCCTGTCGCGCGCGTGGTGGATCGCGTCCGCCAGGACGCGGGGTGTCAGCACCTTGACCAGGTGGGCACGGTAGGCGGCGGTGGCATGGATGTCGTCGGCGGGATCGAGGTCGGCGAGGGCCTTGCCGGCGGGATCGTCGAGGGCGTCGGTGACGTCGACGACGACCGGGACGTCGCTCACCGAGAGGTAGCCGAGGCGGGCACGGGTGACCTCGCCGCCCTCGGTCTCGACCATCGCGGCGACGCCCACCAGCGCGTAGTCGCCGTGGCGCCGGGCGATCTCCTGGAACGCGACGCCCGCACCGTCGCGCAGTGCGGGGAAGAACGCCTCGACGGCGATCTCGTCGTGGGCGAGCGTCGACTCGAGGGGGCCGGCGAACAGCTCGGCCGCCGGGACCGTACGACGACCGCGCACCGACGCGACGTCCACCGATCCCTCCAGCAGCCGCAGCACCATCGGCATCTCGGCCGCGGCGTCGGCGTGGACCAGTGAGCCGACGGTGGTGCCGCGGTTGCGGATCGTCGGGTGGGCCACGTGGGACAGCGCCATCGCGAGCAGCGGCTGGACGTCCGCCGCCTCGGTGGAGGCGAGCACCTGGGCGTGCCGCGCGAGGGCCCCGATCCGTACCCCGGCTCCGTCACACACGATGGAGCCGAGGTCCGGCAGGGCGTTGATGTCGATCAGCATCGACGGTGCGGCCAACCGCATCGACAGCAGCGGCACGAGCGACTGGCCACCTGCCAGCACCTTCGCCCCCGGCTCCCCCGCGAGGGCCGCGAGGGCTTCCTCGAGGGTGGCGGGGCGCTGGAAGGCGAAAGGTGCTGGCTTCACGGGCTACTTCGTCTCGTCGTGGTGCGTGTGGTCGTGACCGTCGTGCGAGTGGTCGAGCGTGTGACCGTCGTCGTGCGTGTGGTCGTGCGGGGCACCGCCCTCGGGGTGGCTCAGGTTGCGGGTGACGCCGCCAGCGCTGGCAGAGGACCGACCGTTGACCATGTGGAAGAACACGATGACCAGGATCGTGCCGAGGGCGATGCCGCCGAGCTGGAAGTCATTGCCGAAGGTCAGCGTCACACCGCCGATGCCGGCGATCAGGCCGGCCGCGAGGCCGACCATGTTGACCGGGTTGCCGAAGTCGACGTCGTTCTCGACCCAGATCTTGGCACCCACGAGTCCGATCATCCCGTAGAGCACCACAGTGATGCCGCCGAGCACTCCACCCGGGGTGGCATTGACGATCGCGCCGAACTTCGGGCACAGGCCCAGCAGGATCGCGACGATCGCGGCGACGTAGTAGGCGGCGGTGCTGTAGACGCGGGTCGCGCCCATGACGCCGATGTTCTCGGCGTACGTCGTGGTCGGGGAGCCACCGAAGGCGCTCGCGAACGCCGTCGCGATGCCGTCGGCGCCGATCGCGCGGCCCATGTAGGGGTCGAGGTTCTGGCCGGTCATCTCGGAGACGGCCTTGACGTGACCGGTGTTCTCGGCGACGAGGGCGATGACACCGGGCAGGACGAGCAGGATCGCGGTCAGCGAGAACGACGGGGCGTGCACGACGGACACGCCGTCGGCCAGCGTGCCGCTGGGCAGGCCGATCCAGTCGGCGGCGCTCACGCCGGCCCAGGAGACGCGGTCGTGGGAGGTCGCCTCGGTGGCCCCGCCCAGCACGGACGTGATGGGGCCGAAGATGACGTCGAAGATCCACGACAGCAGGTAGCCGAAGATCAGCGCCAGGAAGACGGCGATCCGCGACCAGAAGCCGGGCAGCATGACAGCGGCGAAGACCATGAACGCCGCGGTGAGCAGGGCGACCCACTGGTCCTGGGGCCAGTAGATGCCGGCCACCACCGGAGCGAGGTTGAAGCCGATCAGCATGACCACGGCGCCGGTCACGGCCGGCGGCAGGATCCTGTGGATCAGGTCGGCGCCGGCGAAGTGCACGAGGACGCCCACGGCCGCGAGCACGAGGCCACCGACGAGGATCGCGCCGGTGACGTACGACGAGTCGTTGCCCGTGTCGAGCAGGCGGATCGCTGCGACGCTGGCCACGAAGGACGCGCTGGTGCCGAGGTAGCTCGGGACCTTGTTCTGCACGATCAGCAGGAACAGGATCGTGCAGAGACCCGAGAACATGATGGCGAGGTTGGCGTCGAGTCCCATCACGAGCGGGAACACGAAGGTGGCGCCGAACATGGCGACCACGTGCTGGGCACCGAGCCCGATCGTCTTGCCCCAGGGCAGACGCTGGTTCGGCATCACTGCCTCGCCCGGTGCGGGATCGACCACGTCCCACTTGAACATCGACATGTCAGGCCTCCAGATTCGCAGGGGTGGTTACCCGAGAAGCCACAAACTAGTGCGCCACATCACACACCCTCACTGGCGAGATCTGCCGAAGGAACGCCGGTGTCGATGACAACTTCTTCGGCGGGTCCGCCTCCTTCGTACAGTGCGGTGCATGGCTGCACCTCTCAACGTCGACTGGCCGATCGCGCCGATCCGTACGGAGCGCCTGCTGCTGCGCGCGCCGGAGGCCCGCGACCGCGAGACCTTTCTCGACCTCGGCTCCGACGACGAGGTCAACCACCACCTCGGCGGCGGGCAGGACCGGGCGACCCTCGACGCGGAGCTCCCGGAGGTGCCCGCCGACCGCCCCGGGCAGTTCGTGGTGGAGCACGACGGCGAATTCGTCGGCTGGATCGGCCTCGGTCGCCGCGATCCCTCCCGCCCCGGCGCCGAGCACCCCGACCTCGAGCTCAGCTATGTCACGCCGATGTCCGCATGGGGCCACGGCTACGCCACCGAGGCGGCGACCGCCGTGCTCGCGTGGTCCGACGACGTGCTGGGCGAGCCGGTCGTCGTGTGCACCCAGTCCTCCCACACACGGTCTCTGGCGCTGGCCGCCCGCCTCGGCTTCACCGAGGTCGCCCGGTTCGAGGAGTTCGGCGCCGAGCAGTGGTTCGGCCTGCGGCAGCCCGGCCTGCGCCGCGCGACCACCGCGGACGCCGCGCGGATGGCGTACGTCGCCGAGGCGGCGTACGCGCCCTACGTCGAGCGGATGGGCGGGCTGCGCCCCGGCCCGATGGACACCGACTACTCAGCGGCCGTCGACGACACCGAGGCGTGGGTCGTCCGGGCCGACGGGGACGTCGTCGGCTTCCTGCTCCTCGCGCCCGAGGACGACGGCATGCTGCTGGAGAACGTCGCCGTCCTCCCCTCGCACCACGGCCGCGGGTTCGGGCGGGCGCTGCTCGTCCTGGCCGAGGAGCGCACCCTCGCGCGCGGGCTCGACCGGATCCGGCTCTACACCCACGTGACGATGGTCGAGAACCAGCGGCTCTACGAGCGCCACGGCTACGTCGAGACGCACCGGACGACCGAGCACGGCTTCACGCGGGTCTTCTACGAGAAGGCGATCTAGCCGACGATCTCCAGGGCCCGCAGCGCGACGGCGACGTCGAGGCGCAGGTGCGGGTCGGTGGCGACGGGGCCGAGGAGCCGCTGCAGCTTGCCGACGCGGTAGCGCATCGTGTTGTAGTGGAAGAACTGGGCGCGGGCCGCCTCGGCGACGTTGAAGTTCGTGTCGAGCAGCACCTGGAGGGTCTCGCGCAGGTCGGCGGCCTCCGGGGTCCGCTCGGCGAGCGGCCCCAGCACGTCGGCGGCGAACGCGGTCAGCTCGGCGCCGTCGGGCACGAGGGCCAGGAGCCGGTGCAGGCCGAGCTGGTCGAACCGGGTGACCGACCCGCCGCCGTGCACCCGCCGGCCGATCTCGACCGCGCGTTGGGCCTGCCGGAAGGCCTCCGGCAGCTCGCTGAGGTCGTGCGCGACGCGGCTGACGCCTGCGGAGAACGCGATCCGGCCGCCACCGCGGTCGCCGCGCACTGCCTGGGTGATCCGGTCGACAGCGAGATGACCCGCGGCCACCCCGGCCTCGGGATCGACCGGCACGAGCGTGACGACCTCGCGGCTGAAGTTGACCGAGGCGATGCTCTCGTCGACCGTCGCGGCCACCTGTCGCCAGGCGTGGGCGAAGCGGTCCTGCCAGGCCCGCCGCTCCTCCGGCTCGGGCGCCAGGGCCGCTATCGCATCGGGGTCGAGGACCGCGACGACGACCATCACGGGACGGTCGAGGTGCCAGCCGAAGGCCTGCGCGTGCTCGGCGACGTAGACGTCCTCGCCGGCCCGGTCGAGGAAGATGTCGCGCAGGAAGTCGCCGCGGTACTTGTTCTCCACCGCCGTGATCGCCTCCTGCCGCGTCACCAGCAGCGCGGCCACGATCGCAGCCCGCTCGAGGGCGTGCACGTCGGAGGAGTGGATGGTGCCGTCGGGTCGCACGGCCACGAGCCGCGCGAGGTCGACGCCGGCCGCCACCACGCGGCGTACGACCGCCTCGCCCGCCCCCACTGCCGTGCCCTCGGCATCGATCCGCTCCACCCGCACGCGGCCGGTCGGGTCGAGCAGGTCGGCGTCGGTGAGCGCGGAGCGCTGGGCCTCGTCGAGGTGCGCCGCGCGCTCGCGGCCGTCGGTCGAGGTGAACACCACCCCGCACCCGAGCGCGTCACCCACGGCCTCCGCGATCGCCGCCAGGTCACCGCCCTCGAGCACGATGTGCGTGAGCGCCGTGTGGAGCGCGTCGGCACGTCTCAGCGCCGCGATCGCCTCCGGGTCGCTTATCAAGTCTTGGCCCACTTCTGCCTCGTCCCTGTCAAGAAGTCACATCGGCCGAGTCTGACACGGGCCGATACCGTCTGACGAGTGATCCCCCGCCCGATCCCCGGCCCGATCTGTGTGGCCGCGCCGATCCGCGTGCGCCAACGGCTCGCCGAGGCCGCCGACGGGCCGCGAGACGTGCTCCACGCGAGCGCCACCGCGATCTACGTCGACCTCGACGGCTGGTGCCTCGGACTGGTGTCCGCGACCGCTACCCGGGTGCCGTGCGGGCTCTGGTCGACCGTTCCCGACCTCAGTGCCCACGCCGGTCAGGCCGTGGCCGTCCGCGAAGGCGCACTCGTCATCGGTGAGGTCGACGTCCGGATCACCCGCCTCGTCGATCCCCGCGTCACCTCCGTCGGACGTCATGGGAATCCCCGGTTCGAACCGCTCGTTCCCATGACGTCCGCGCTCGACCTGCCCACCGACGGCCGGTTCACGGCCGCCCACCTCGACCGGCTGCTCGGCCGCGGGCCCGGCCTCACGCCGCTGGGCGACGACGTGCTCGCGGGGTGGCTCGTCACCCGGGCGGCGCTCGGCAGGCCGGACACCGCGCTCACCGGAGCCGTACGCCGTCGGCTCGGCGTCACCACCCTGCTGTCCGCGACCCTGATCGACTGCGCGCTGCGGGGCGAGGCCCTTCCGCAGCTCGCCGACTGGCTGGCCGAGCCGTGCCGCGACACCCGCGAGGCCCTGCTCGCCGTCGGCGCCACCTCGGGCGCCGGGCTCCTGACCGGCGCCTCGCTCGCGCTCGCCTCGGTCGCCGGCGCAGACCCCACTGACCACCCCACCGACCGCCCCGGGAAGGCAGCATGAGCACCCCCACGAAGGACCATGTCGAGCTCCGGAGCGGCGCCTACGCCGACTCGGTGACGCTGCTGCAGGTGAGCCGGGCCGTCCAGGCCGCACCGGGCGTGGTCGCCGCACAGGTGGCGATGGCCACCGGCCTCAACCTCGAGGTGATCGAGGGCATGGGGTTCGCGGTGCCGCAGTCCTCCCCCAACGACATGGTCGTCGCGCTCCGCCTCGACGCCGACGCCGACCTCGCGACCGCCCTTGCTGCCGTCGACGCCGCCCTCGTCCCGGCCCGGCCGACGTCGGGCGACACCACCATCGCGCCTGCAAGGACGACAGGTTCGGCCCTGCGCCGCGGTGGGGCGGGAGCCGTCGTCCTGGTCTCGGTGCCGGGCGCGAGCGCCACCGTCGAGGCGATGGACGCGCTCGAGTCCGGGCACGACGTGATGATCTTCAGCGACAACGTCCCCGTCGCCGAGGAGGTCGCGCTCAAGACGTACGCCGCCTCCCGCGGCGCGCTCGTGATGGGGCCCGACTGCGGGACCGCCGTCATCGACGGCGTCGGGCTGGGCTTCGCCAACGCCGTCCGCCCCGGACGGATCGGCATCGTCGCCGCCTCCGGCACCGGCTGCCAGCAGCTGCTGACCCTGCTCCACCTCGCCGGCGTCATGCAGCGGGCCGACATCGGCGTCCAGTGGGCGCTCGGCGTGGGCGGTCGCGACCTGTCGTCGGCAGTCGGCGGCCTCTCCACCCGCGAGGCGCTGCGTCGTCTCGACGCCGACCCTGACGTCGACCTCGTCGTCGTGGTCTCGAAGCCGCCCGCCCCGGACGTCGCGGCCGACCTGGGGACGTACGTCGACACCCTCTCCACGCCCGTCGAGCTCGGGCTGCTCGGCCCGGGCCAGCGCGACCTCACCGCGGTCGCCGAGGCCGTGCTCGCGCGGCTGGGTCACGAGGCACCCGTGTGGCCGGTCGAGGGCGCAGGCAACACCGGTGCGGCGACCGGTCCCCTGATCCGCGGTCTCTTCGTCGGGGGCACGCTGTGCGACGAGGCGATGCTGATCGCGACCGAGGTGCTCGGTCCGATCCGCTCCAACATCCCGCTGTCCGACGACCTGGCTCTGGCCCCCGATGAGCTGAGCGACCTCCACGCCGACACCCACACCATGGTCGACTTCGGCGACGACGCCCTGACCCAGGGGCGCGCCCACCCGATGATCGATCCCACGCTGCGCAACGAGCAGCTCGCGCGGGCGGCCGCCGACCCGGCGACCGGGGTGATCCTGCTGGACCTCGTGCTCGGTCACGGCGCGGAGCCCGATCCCGCCGCACTGTTGGCACCGGCCATCGCCGACGCCCGGCGCGACCGCGCCGTCCCCGTCATCGTCAGCCTGGTCGGCACCGACCTCGACCCCCAGGGCCTGGTCCACCAGATCGAGGCGTTGACCGCCGCCGGCGCCGAGGTGCACGTCTCCAACGCCGCGGCCACCCGCCGGGCGATCCAGCTGGTCGAAGGAGCACGAGCATGAACGAGACCACCGTCGTCACCTGCGGCGCCGACATGTTCGCCGACGCCGTCGCCGGCCAGGCCGTCGCCGTCGAGCGCGTCGACTGGCGTCCACCGATGCCGGGCACCGAGGCCGACCTCGCGACCGTCGCCACCGACCCCCGTCGCGTCGAGGCCAACCGCCAGGCCGTCGAGGCGATGCTCGGCGTCACCGCCCACCTCGTCGACGTCGCCCCGGCCTCCGAGGTGCTCGGCCTCGAGCCCGGCCAGTTCCTCCACGCCGGCCCGCCGATCGAGTGGGAGCGGACCTCGGGCCCCCTGCGGGGCGCCCTCATGGGCGGCGCGGCGCTGGAGGGCCTCGTCGAGGACCCCGAGGACGCCGTCGCGCTCTTCGAGTCCGGCAACGGCGTCAGCCTCGAGCCGTGCCACCACCGCAGCGCGGTGGGTCCGATGGCGGGCGTCGTCACGCCGTCCATGTGGATGTGGGTCCTCGAGGACCGCGCCACCGGTGCGCGGACGTACTGCTCCCTCAACGAGGGCCTCGGCAAGGTGCTGCGCTACGGCGCGTACGGTCCCGAGGTGCTGACCCGGCTGCGCTGGATGGGCGACGTGCTGGGCCCGCTGCTGCAGGCGGCGGTCCGTGGCACTGCCGAGCCCACTGACGTCACCGGCGTCCTCACCCAGATGCTGCAGATGGGCGACGAGGCCCACAACCGCAACCGCGCGGGCACCCTGATGCTGCTGCGCGACCTCGCTCCCGCGATGGTCAGCAGCGGCTTCGACTCCGGCGACGTGGCCGAGGCGCTGCGGTTCGTCGGCGGCAACGACCACTTCTTCCTCAACCTCGCGATGCCGGCCTGCAAGCTCGCGCTCGACGCCGGTCGCGACATCCCCGGCTCGACGATGGTCGTGGCGATGGCGCGCAACGGCACCGACTTCGGCATCCAGGTCTCCGGCACCGGCGACGAGTGGTTCACCGGTCCCGCGCAGGTCGCGGAGGGGCTGTTCCTCGGCGACTACGGCCCGGACGACGCCAACGCCGACATCGGCGACTCGGCGATCACCGAGACCGCCGGCATCGGCGGCTTCGCGATGGCGACCGCGCCGGCGATCGTCCGGCTCGTCGGCGGCTCCGTGCCCGACGCCCTCGCGACGACGCGGCGGATGCACGAGATCACCCTCGCCGAGAACCCGCGCTGGACGGTGCCCGTCCTGGAGTTCCAGGGCACCCCGACCGGCATCGACGTCTCCAAGGTGTGCCGCACCGGGATCCTGCCGCAGATCAACACCGGCATGGCCGGTCGCGTCGCCGGCGTGGGCCAGGTCGGCGCCGGCCTGGTCACGCCGCCCGCGGAGATCTTCCCGAAGGCACTCGCGGCGCTGGCCGCGCGCGTCTAGGTGTCCGCGGGGCGCTCGTTGTAGATCCCGGCGGGCTCCTGGCCGGACAGGTCGCCGATGGCGGTCATGATCCGGTCGGTGAGCTCGCGGCGGGCGCGCCCGGACGGCACGCCGTCGTACTCGCCGGCGACCTGGATCGGCTCGCCGAAGCGCACGGTCACGTCGACGCGTCCCAGCCGCGGCCGGCTGGACCCGACGGGCTGGATGTCCTGGGTGCCGATCAGCCCGACCGGCACGACCGGGGCGCCCGAGGTCAGCGCGAGGTGCGCGACGCCCGTCCGACCGCGGTAGAGCCGGCCGTCGCGCGAGCGGGTGCCCTCGGGGTAGATGCCGAACGCCTCGCCGCGACCGAGCACCTCGAGCGCCGTGTCCAGGCTCGCGATCGCGGCCTTGGTGTCGTCACGGTCGACCGGCAGCATGCCGAGGCCCTCGAACCACGCCCGGACCAGAGCTCCCTTGACGCCGGTGCCGGTGAAGTAGTCGGACTTGGCGAGGAACGCGACCTTGCGCGGCACCACGATGGGGATCACGACGCTGTCGAAGAAGGACGAGGTGGTTGCTCGCCACGATCACCGGTCCGGAGGTCGGGACGTGGTGCTGTCCCTCGACCGTCGGCCGCCACACGGCTCGGGCCACCGGAGGGATGACGCCGTACGCGACCGAGGAGAGCATGCGGCTCATTGTGCCCGGAGCTTCGGGACCACGAACGCACTGCCCAGATCCACCGACCCGCTCGGGCGCAACGGAGTCCCCTCCTCGAGGTAGGCCTGCCGCGCCTCCTCGTCGTGGGAGGGCGGCAGCGAGCCGTCGGCGCGGACGACCCGCCACCACGGCACGGCGGCGCCGTGGTGCGCCAGCACCGAGCCGACCAGGCGCGGTCCGCCACGACCGAGCCGGTGGCCCACCACGTCGGCGATCGCGCCGTACGTCGTCGCCCTGCCGCGCGGCACGGACTCGGCGCACTGCAGCACCAGCTCGGCGTAGAGCTCGCGCTCGTCCTCCGTGGTCATCCGACCTCGGACCGGGTCAGGCGGGCCGTCGCGACGAGCAGCACGACGGTCACCGCGCCGGTCAGCACCCACAGCCAGGACGGCGCCAGGTCCGGGTCGATGCCGCGTACGGCGAACCAGGCGACCGGCACCGGCACGAGGGCGAGGAGACCCCGGCGGACCCAGAGCCGGAGCACTCGCGGGTCGACCACGAGGGTCTCCGGGCCGTAGGCCAGCAGGACCGCGGACACGTGCGCACCGACGAGCAGCACGGCGACCACCAGCACGTGCCAGTCGACGATCCCGTGGGAGGCCCACCAGCCGGCGACGACGACGAGCGGGATGGTGCCCACGGCGTGGTCGGGCGAGCGGGCCCACGCAAGGGCACTCAGCGGCACCACCACCAGCACGAACCAGTGCGGCACCTCGGGCAGCGCCAGCGCCAGGGCTGTGCAGGGCAGCAGCACGACCAGTGCACGCAGGAGCACGACCGGTGCGGTGACGCCCGGTCGGATCAGTCGAGGCACGGGTCGGGAGAGGCGGGAGAGGGTGGCCATCAGGCACGCACCTTCGGCACCTGGCCGCGGCGCGCGAGCTGGTGCAGCACGGTGTCGAGCGTGCCCGGACCGCGCCACGGCACCACCGGGGTGCCGAGGGACGCCAGCCGTTGGAGCCGGTCGTCGCGCTCCATCTTCTGCATCCGGGCCGCCAGTGCGGGCAGTGCGAGCCGGCCGGCCGCGTCCCCGACCGCCATGGCCTCGCCGATCGTGTCGATGACGACGACCGTCCCACCGCTGCGCTGCAGGCTCGCGGTGGCGGTGACGAGCGGCGTGAAGAACATCGGCGACAGGATGTAGACCACGCTGCCGGCACCCGCGCCGAGGTCGAGCCGCTCGGGCGCGACGCTGCGCGACTCGGCCCTGACCCGCGCAAGGGTGCCCTGGATCCGGTGCAGGTGGTGGGAGCCCGAGCCCATCGGCACCCGGGCGACGTCGGCGGCCACCACCATCAGTCCCACCCGGTCTCCGGTGCGGACGTGGTGCTCGGCCAGCGCGGCGGCCGCCCGGACGGTGAGGTCGAGGGTGCTCGCGGCACCGTCGATCCCGCCGGAGACGCCGATGTCGCGCAGGCCGTCGACGACCAGCCAGACGCCGGCGTCCTGCTCGGCGCGCGTGGTGATGACGTGCAGCTCCCCTGTCCGGAGGGAGACGGGCCAGTTGATCCGCTTGAGCCGGTCGCCGGCGGCGAAGTGCCGGATGCCCTCGAACTCCGTGCCGCCACCGAGGCGCCGCGAGCGGTGCCGGCCGACGAGGCCGTCGGGCTGCGGCACCTCCGCGCGGCTGTCGTACGTCGCGATCTGCGGGAGCACGGTGAGCCCGTGCTCGGGGATGTCGATCGGGCCCCACCGCCATCCGGCCCAGGCGGACGTCAGGGCGACCCGCTCCGCGCCCACCTCGCGGCGACCCCAGCGCCGAGGGCTGGAGCTGATCGTCGGCAGTCCTTCGTCGACCAGGTTGCCCGTGGCGCCGTACGTCGGCTGGGTGGCCACGTGCAGCGAGCGGGCGGCGGCCCGGGTGACGTGCTCGACCCCGGTGAGGTCGTCGACCACGAGCCGGGAGGTCGTGCCCTGGCCCTCGTGGAGCCGGTAGTGGTCGAGGCTGGCCGAGACCCGGGGAGCCGTCCGCGGTCGCCCGGCCAGTCCCATCGCGGCCAGCACCACGAACGGCGCCGCCAGGACGACCAGCACCTCCTGGCCCAGCACGATCCCGCCGCTGACCCCGCCGAGGGCGAGGAGGCAGGACCGGACGAGCGCGGGGGTCGGCCGCCACGAGCTCACTGCCGGGCACCTCCGAGGGAGTGGTGGTCGAGGGTGCGCGGCGTCTCGACCGACACCATCACGGCGTCGACGACCCGGAGGCCGGACGCCTGCGTCATCCAGAGGTCGGGCTTGACCGTGATCCGGTGCGCGAGCACGGCCCGGGCGACGACCTTGACGTCCTCGGGGACCACGTAGTCGCGGCCGCGGATCGCCGCCCACGCACGGGCCGTCAGCACGAGCCCGAGGCTGCCGCGCGGCGAGGCCCCCGTCAGCACGTCCGGGTGCGCGCGGGTCGCGGCGACCAGGTCCACGCAGTAGCGGGCGACCGAGTCGTCGACGACGACGCGCTCGACGGCGGCCTGCACCGCAGTCAGCCCGGCGGCGTCGGTCACCTGCTGGACGTCGACCTCCTCACGCTGCCGCTCGAGTCGCCGGCGGAGCACGTCGAGCTCCTCCCCCGCGCTGGGGTAGCCGAAGGCGACCCGGAGGAGGAAGCGGTCGAGCTGCGCCTCGGGGAGCGGGTAGGTGCCTTCGTACTCGACCGGGTTGGCGGTCGCCAGGACGTGGAACGGCCGGGGCAGCAGGTGGGTCTGGCCCTCGACGGTGACCTGCCCCTCCTGCATCGCCTCGAGGAGCGCCGCCTGCGTCTTGGGCGGTGTCCTGTTGATCTCGTCGGCGAGCAGCAGGCCGGCGAAGATCGGCCCGGGCCGGAAGTCGAACTCGGCACGACGCTGGTCGTACACGTAGGAGCCGGTGAGGTCGGCGGGCAGCAGGTCCGGGGTGAACTGCGCCCGCGAGAAGTCCAGCCCCAGCGCACCCGCGAAGGACCGTGCGGCGAGCGTCTTGCCCAGGCCCGGGAAGTCCTCGAGCAGCACGTGGCCCTTGGCCAGGATGCCGGCGAGGACGAGCGTGAGCACCTCGCGCTTGCCGACGACGGCACGACCGACCTCGTCCAGCACCTGCTCGGCGAAGCGGGCCACCTCCTGGGGGCCGGTCGCGGCATCGGTGTGCGGATCAGCTTCGGTCACGTGCTTCCTCGATTCGGGTCAGGATGCGGTCGATGTCGGCGGGCTTGATGCGCCGTACGCCGGCGAGGTCGTGCTGGATCTCGGCGGCGAGGTCCGGGTCACGGCCGCGCGCCAGCGCGACCAGGCGATCGGCCAGGGCGTTCGACGGATCGTCGGCCTGCTGGTGGCCGGTGAGGACACGGAGGTCGGAGGTGACCTCGTCGACCCGGTCCGACCTCGGCGACAGCGGGGACTGCCACTGCGCGACGGGCGCGTCCACGGTGTCGAGCACGAGGTAGGTCATCGCCAGCACGACGACGGACATGACGACGTACGGAAGGGGTCGGGGGTCGAAGTCGAGCCAGATCGCGATCAGGTAGCCGATCCCCGCCAGGACGAGCCCCGCTCCGAGGCGGCCACCGAAACGCCTCGACAGCCACCTCATGCCCGCACGCCCAGGCTGCGGCGGATCGCTGCGAGGACGGTGATGGCTTCCGCGCGGTGCTCCTCGGTGATGGCGTGGTCGGAGAAGCGGGCCTCGCGGTAGAGCTCCGCGAGACGGGTCACCGGGACCGTGTCGGCGGCGGCCAGGTCGAGGATCCGCAGGGCGTACTCGGACGAGGTCTCGGACGCGCGTCGCGGCACGCCGGCGCGTTCGCCCTGGACCTCGAAACGGTGCCACGTCGCGACGATGGCGTTGCGGGCGTCGCCGTCGCGCAGCAGCGCGTCCTGCTCGTCGGCGTCACCGACGACCTCTTCGGCGACCCGGCCAGGTTCGTCGAGGACGGTGAACCCGACCTCGACCCGGCTCGCGTCGCCCCGACCGGCGAGCACCTGACGCACGGCGGCGACCACCAACCAGAGCACGCCGGCGGCGACCACGAGGAGCAGCGTGCCGAGGAACAGCCAGGCCAGCACCTTGATCCAGAGCGGCGGCTGGTGGTCCTCGACCAGGTCGCGGTACTGGTCCATGCTCGCGGCCGGAGGCTCGCAGTAGTCGCGCTCGTTGATGTCGTCGGGGACCTCCAGCGTGGTGGTCCCGTCCGGGTTCGTCACGACCGGCAGCGGGATGCACGACTGGGTCGCGGTGGACGCCGGCCCCGGCCGCGGACCGGGACCGGTGAACACCTCGTCGGGTCCGATCAGCGTCGCCCACGCCACCAGCACCATGAACAGGCTGGTCGCGGCCACCGTCGCGACTGCGCGCACAGCGGGCGACACGTCTCGCAACGCACGCATGGCGCGACCCTAGGTGACCGGGTCGCGCCATGCGAGGGGGGTTGCGGGGGTGTTGCGGGGTTGTTGTAACCGTCCTCAGAGGAGGGGGCTGAACGGCTCGGTGCCGTGCACGAGGCGCAGCCCGGTGAGCCCGCTGTTGGCCTGGGCGTAGGTGAGCTCGTGGGAGAGGTCGCCGACGCCGTTGGATCCCGCGAGGGGCGCCAGGGCCAGGGTGGACAGGACGCCCAGCGCGTTGCCGTCGGCATCGAGGAAGGCGCTGCCCGAGTCACCCGGGACGCCGGGCGTCACGGTGTAGACCGGGTGCGACCAGCCGCTCGGCTCCGTGCCGAGGCTGACGCCCTGCTTGGGCGACAGCTGCTCGACGCCGGCGCGCAGGCTGGAGTTGCCGAAGCTGTAGACGGTGTCGCCCGCAGCCGTGCCGGACGTGTTGACGCCCACCGGGCCGCCCCAGAACGGGATCGACGGGTTGACCTTGCCGGTGTCGGCGGCGTCGACCTTCACCAGCGCGAGGTCGTTGTAGGCGCAGGTGTCGGCGTCGGTCTCACCGAGCTTCTGCATGGTGAGCCACGAGGAGTAGACAAGCGTGCCGCCGCCGACCCGGGTGCCCTCGGAGACGAGCGAGCCGCCCTCGACGAAGTCGACCTTGGTGCCGAGCGGAAGTGAGCCGGACGTGCAGCCGTCGGTGTCGGTGGCCTCGCCGAGGCCCGCGCAGTGTGCCGCGTAGCCGACGTACGTCGCGCCGGCGCCGTCGCTGTAGACGAAGTTCGCCGTGCACTGGGCGCCGTCGGTGTACATCATCACGCCCGGGTGGATGGTGGCCGTGTCGGCCGGGGCGTAGGCGGCACGGACCTGACGGTGCTGGGCCGGAGCGGCGGACGCGGGCGTGCTGGTCGCGGCGGCGGCCAGGAGACCGGCGGCGGTCGCGAGGGTGAGGACCAACGTGTGAGTACGCATGCCAGTCCCAACGAGACCCCACCCGCACGGGTTACGCGCGGGTAGCCGCGTCGGACGACTCAGTACGAGGGCTGGCTCTGGTCGATCTGGCTGACCCACGCCGACACCCCGCCGCCGACGTGCACCGCGTCGGCGTACCCGGCTCCCTTGACGATCGCGAGGGTCTCGGCCGAGCGCACACCGGTCTTGCAGTGCATGACGACCTGCTTGTCGCTGGGCAGCTGCGCCAGGGCGTTGCCGTTGAGGAACTCGCCCTTCGGGATCAGCACGGCGCCCGGGATGTGGTTGATCTCCGCCTCGTTGGGCTCGCGCACGTCGACGAGCACGAAGTCGCGCTCCCCCGCCTCGCGCTCACCGAGCATCTTCTCGAGCTGGGCGACCGAGATCGTCGAGCCGGCGGCGGCCTCGGCCGCCTCGTCGGACACCGCACCGCAGAAGGCGTCGTAGTCGATGAGCTCGGTGACGGTGGCGTGCTCGCCGCACAGCGCGCAGTTGGGGTCCTTGCGCACCTTGAGCTTGCGGTACTCCATCTCGAGCGCGTCGTAGATCATCAGCTTGCCCGCGATCGGGTCGCCGATGCCGGCGATCAGCTTGATGGCCTCGTTGACCTGGATCGAGCCGATGGCGGCGCACAGCACGCCCAGCACGCCGCCCTCGGCGCAGCTCGGGACCATGCCCGGCGGCGGCGGCTCGGGGTAGAGGCAGCGGTAGCAGGGCAGGTCGTCGCCGAGCATCGGCGCGAACACCGACGCCTGGCCGTCGAAGCGGTAGATCGAGCCCCACACGTAGGGGATCCCGAGGAAGTACGCCGCGTCGTTGACCATGTAACGGGTGGCGAAGTTGTCCGTGCCGTCGACGATCAGGTCGTAGCCGCGGAACACGTCGAACACGTTGTCGTTGTCGAGCCGCTCCGGGTGGAGCACCACCTCGACGTAGGGGTTGATCTCCGCGATCGACTCCTTGGCCGACTGGCCCTTGGGCTTGTCGATGTCGCTGACGCCGTGGATGACCTGGCGCTGCAGGTTGGACTCGTCGACCGTGTCGAACTCGGCGATGCCGAGCGTGCCGACACCGGCGGCGGCCAGGTAGAGCAGCGCGGGCGAGCCCAGCCCGCCGGCACCGATCACGAGCACCTTGGCGTTCTTCAGCCGCTTCTGCCCACTCATGCCGACGTCCGGGATGATCAGGTGGCGGCTGTAGCGGCGCACCTCGTCGGTGGTGAGCTCGGCAGCCGGCTCGACGAGCGCGGGGAACGACACGGGGAACTCCTTCGTGGGACGACCAGTCCTCCATGACAACCAGTGGGACCGCATCCATGTTCCCGCCGGGTCCGAGCCGGGTCGTACGGCGTCCCGGCATCCGGGACGGATAGGCTCGGACTCACTACTCACCAGTACCTCCAGCAGCAGGAGCACGACGTGACCGCAGGCAGCCCCGACACCCCGTCCGACGGTGCCGACCCGCGACCGCGCGGCGGCCGGATGCCGCGACGCGAGCGTCGCGCGCAGCTGCTCGAGTCGGCCCTCGAGGTCTTCGTCGCCCAGGGCTACCACGCCGCCGCGATGGACGACATCGCCGAGCGCGCCGGGGTCTCGAAGCCCGTGCTCTACCAGCACTTCCCGGGCAAGCTCGACCTCTACCTCGCGCTGCTCGACACCTCCTGCGACCTGATCATCGACAACTGCCGGGCGGCGCTGGCCTCGACGAGCGACAACAAGGACCGGGTCGCGGCCACCATGCAGGTCTTCTACAGCTACGTCGCGTCCGAGGAGGGCGCGTTCCGACTGGTCTTCGAGTCCGACCTGACCAGCGAGCCCGACGTGCGCGAGCGCGTCGACCGGGTCACCGTCGAGTGTGCCTCGATGATCGCCGACGTGATCCGTACGGACACCGGCCTGCCCGACGAGCCGTCGGAGCTGCTGGCGGTCTCGCTCGTGGGAATGGCACAGGTCTCCGCGAGGTTCTGGCTCGCAGGCGGCGGTGGCATCCCCCAGGACGACGCCGCGGCCCTGATCGCCGGACTGGCGTGGCGCGGCATCCGCGGCTACCCCCGCGCCGACGACCAGCCGGACAACCAGCCAGACAACCAGTGACCGGACACACTCGAGTCACGTCCCGGACAGACGTCCGGGCCACCTGAGCACCAACGAGCACCAACCGAGCACCAACCGAGCACCAGCTCAGCAAGGAGCACCACGTGGAGGTCAAGATCGGCGTGCAGAACGCCCAGCGAGAGCTGGTCGTCGACACCGACAGCACGCCCGACGACGTCGAGGCGCGACTCAGCGAGGCGATCGCCGGCAACGGCGTGCTGCGCCTCACCGACGTCAAGGGCCGGACCGTCGTCGTGCCGGCCGACAAGATCGCCTACCTCGAGCTGGGCTCCCCCACCTCGAGCACCGTCGGCTTCCGCTGACGAAAAGGTCCGGCGTGGCGTATGCGTCTGCCACGAGCGGGTACAGGCATCATGAATGTGTCGGCACACCACGCCGACACAGAGATCCCCACGAAACCTCGTGGCAAAGAAAGGTGGCCCATCATGGTCGTTGACCTCATTGTTCTCATCATCATCGGGGCGATCATCGGTCTGCTCGGCAAGTTCGTTGCCCCGGGCGACAAGGACAACATCCCGATCTGGCTCACGATCCTGTGCGGCATCGGCGGCGTGCTGCTCGGCTACGCCATCTACTCCGCCTTCGGTGGAAACGGCTCCAAGGGAATCGACTGGACCCGTTGGGTGGTCGCGATCATCACCTCGGCCGTCCTGGTCGTCATCGCCTCCACGGTCACCGGTCGCAACACCGGCAGCCGCACCCGCGTCTGACACCACGCGCACTCACGCACGAGGCCCCGCAACCGATCCGGTTGCGGGGCCTCGCTGCGTGTGCCGGTCAGGAGTCGAGCCCCAGCTCGGCCATGCGCGCGGCATGCAGCTCGGTGAGCCGGGCGAACATCCGGCCGAGCGCGGCGAGGTCGAGGCCGGGACGGTCCACTCCCCCGGCGAGGAGCGCGGTCAGTGAGTCGCGGTCGCCCGCGACCCGCTGGGCCTGGGTGAGGGCCTCGCCCATCAACCGCCGGCCCCACAGCGCGAGCCGACCGCCGAGCCGGTGGTCGCTGGCGATGCCGGCGCGGACCCGCTCGACGATGAACGCCGTCTGGCCGGTGTCCTCGAGGGAGCTGATGATCACCTCGCGGGTCTCGGGGTCGAGGTAGGCCGCGATCTCGCGGTAGAAGTCGGCAGCCAGGCCGTCGCCGACGTAGGCCTTGATGAGTCCCTCGTAGTAGTCCGAGGGCGCGGTGTGCGCGTGGAAGCCGTCGAAGCTGGCCCGGAAGACCTGCATCGCCGCGCCCGGGTCGGCGCCCAGCTCCGCGAGCCGGACGACGAGGTTCTGGAGGTGCGCGAACTCGGCTGCGGCCATCGCGCCGATCGCGATCCTGTCGTCGATCCCGGGCGCCATCTTGGCGTCCTCGACCAGACGCTCGAACGCGGAGAGCTCGCCGTACGCGATCGCACCGAGGAGGTCGACGGCGGCGCGGCGGTAGTCCTCGTCGGGCGATTCAGTCATGTTCGCAGCGTAGCGATACCATCGAGTCACCGAGCCGCTGGCGCAATCACCGGTGGCCGCCTGTATGTGCGCGGTTGGCATCCTCCCTTTTCGAGCTCCGTGAGTGGCTGACCGCATACGCGTGGGACAACCAACTCCTCTCTCGAAAGCGACAACACCCTTCGTGACCACCTTCCGTGAATTGGGCGTGCACGCCCAGATCTGTGACGCGCTCGACCGCGCCGGCATCACCACCCCCTTCGCCATCCAGGAGATGACCCTCTCGGTCGCGCTCCTCGGCACCGACCTGATCGGCCAGGCCCGCACGGGCACCGGCAAGACCCTCGCCTTCGGCATCCCGGTCCTGCAGCGCTCCGTCGCGCCGAGCGACCCGGCGTACGCCGACATGCCGCAGGGCAAGCCGCAGGCCCTCATCGTCGCCCCGACCCGTGAGCTCGCACTCCAGGTCTCCAGCGACCTCGCGCTGGCCAGCAAGGACCTGGGCCTGCGCGTCCTCACCGTCTACGGAGGCGTCGGCTACGACACCCAGCTCGAGACCCTCGAGTCCGGCGTGGACATCGTCGTCGGCACCCCGGGTCGCCTGATCGACCTGGCCAACCGTCGCGCGCTCGACCTGTCGCACGTGCACGCGCTCGTGCTCGACGAGGCCGACGAGATGCTCGACCTCGGCTTCCTGCCCGACGTCATCACGCTGCTGTCGAAGACGCCCGAGACCCGCCAGACGATGCTGTTCTCCGCGACCATGCCGTCGGCCATCGTCGCGCTGGCCCGCACCCACATGCGCCACCCGATGAACATCCGCGCCGAGTCGTCCTACGACACCTCGATGGTCCCGGCCACCGCGCAGTTCATCTACCAGGCCCACGACCTCGACAAGCCCGAGATCATCGGCCGGATCCTGCAGGCCGACGACGCCGAGAAGATCATCGTCTTCACCCGGACCAAGCGTCAGTCGCAGCGGATCGCCGACGACCTCGCCGAGCGCGGCTTCAGCGCGTCCCCGCTGCACGGCGACATGGCCCAGGTGGCGCGCGAGAAGGCGCTGACGAAGTTCCGCGAGGACAAGATCCGCGTCCTGGTCGCGACCGACGTCGCTGCCCGCGGCATCGACGTCCGCGGGGTCTCCCACGTCATCAACTACACCTGCCCCGAGGACGACAAGACCTACGTCCACAGGATCGGCCGCACCGGCCGCGCCGGTGCCTCCGGCATCGCGATCACCTTCGTCGACTGGGCGGACCTGCACCGCTGGAAGATGATCAACAAGACGCTCGACCTGCCGTTCGACGCCCCGCAGGAGACGTACTCGACGTCCGAGCACCTCTTCCACGACCAGGGCATCCCGGCCGGCACCAAGGGCCGGATCGTCGACCCCGCCCCGGTCGAGAAGAAGGAGCGTTCGCCGCGCGAGCGCTCGGGCGGCCGCTCCGGCGGATCCGGCTCGGGCCGTGGCTCCGGCTCCGGCTCGGGCTCCGGCTCGGGCTCCGGCGCAGCCTCGGGTTCGACCGCCGAGAAGTCCGGCGACGCCCCGCGTCGCCGCAACCGCAGCCGGACGCGCACCCGCGGCGGTTCCGCCGTCGACACGCCCAAGGGCTGAGCACCAACTCTTCAGACAACGCCGGGAAGGCCTCAGCGCTTCGCTGGGGCCTTCTTCGCTGTCTACGTGGCGGGCTTGGCCTTCGTGGCCTTCGGCCGGGCGGCGCGCGCGACCAGGTTGGCCGCGACCTGGCGGTAGGCCTGCGCACCCTTGTTGGTGCGGCTGGTCGCCAGGATCGAACGGCCGGCGGCCGGCGCCTCGGCGAACTTGATCGTCTTGGGGATCGGCGGCTCGATGACCTCGAGGTCATAGGTCTCGCTGATCGTCTCCAGCACCGTGCGCGCGTGGTTGGTCCGGCCGTCGTAGAGCGTCGGCAGCACACCCCAGACCTCGAGCCCGCGGTTGGTGAACCGGCGTACGTCGTGGACGGTGTCGAGCAGCTGCCCGACGCCGCGGTGCGAGAGCGTCTCGCACTGCAGCGGCACGAGCACGCCGTCGGCCGCGGTGAGCGCCGCGACGGTCAGCACGCCGAGGGACGGCGGGCAGTCGAGCAGGACCCAGTCGTAGGCCTCGTCGCCGAGGTCCTCGGCGAGCTGCTCGAGCGCGCCCTTGATGACGTGCTCGCGCCCGGTGCGGGTCAGCAGGTCGGCCTCGGCACGGGCGAGCTCGATCGTGGCCGGCAGGAGGTCGACGCCGTCCTCGGTCGCGATGATGATCTCGGCCGGGTCGACGCCCTGGGTCAGCACGTGGTGCACCGAGACCTCGAGGTCCTCGGGGTCGATCCCGAGGGAGAAGGTCAGGCACGCCTGCGGGTCGAGGTCGACCAGCAGCACGCGGTGGCCGAGCTCGGCGAGGGCGGCGCCGATGGACGCGACGGACGTCGTCTTCGCCACGCCGCCCTTCTGGTTCGCGACGGCGAGGGTGACGGAGGCCGGGGTCTGGGTGCTCATCGAGGCCCATTGTGCAGGACAGGGTCGCGGACCCGACCCGTGTCCTGAAATGCTGGCCGCATGCCCCCTTCCCAGTCCACCTCTCGGACCACCTCTCGGACCACTGCCCTGATCACCGGCGCCACGGCCGGGATCGGCCACGAGTACGCCGTCCAGCTCGCTGCGCGCGGCGACGACCTCGTCCTCGTCGCCCGCGACGGCGCCCGTCTCGAGGAGGTGGCCGACGAGCTGCGCCGCGCCCACCAGGTCCAGGTCGAGGTGCTGGTCGCCGACCTCGTCGACAAGGTCGACCTGGCCCGCGTCGAGGCACGGCTCGCCGACCAGGACCGGCCGATCGACCTGCTGGTCAACAACGCCGGCTTCGGGCTGAAGAAGCGTTTCCTCGACAACACCGCCGACGAGGAGACCGCGATGCTCGAGGTGCTCGTCACCGCCGTCCTGCGGCTGACCCACGCCGCCCTCGGCGCGATGGCCGAGCGCGGTCACGGCGGCATCATCAACGTCTCCAGCGTCGCCGCCTTCCTGCCTCGTGGCTCGTACTCGGCCGCCAAGGCGTGGGTGAACAGCTTCACCGAGTGGGCGCACATGGAGTACGGCCCCCGCGGCGTGAAGGTGATGGCGCTCTGCCCGGGCTTCACCAAGACCGAGTTCCACGAGCGGATGCAGGTCAAGCGCGGCGACGGCTTCATGTGGCTCGACGTCGACTTCCTCGTCCGCAAGTCCCTCGAGGACTTCGAGAAGGGTCGCGCCTACTCGATCCCCGGCGCGCAGTACAAGACGATCGCCGCGCTCACGAAGGCCGTCCCCAACCGCCTGCTGCGGATGACGCAGTCGATGGGGCGGAAGTGAGTCCCGCAACGTCATGAGAAATCGAGGTTCGAACCGCCAGTTCTCATGACGTCAGCTCATCCATCCACGGGTGGCCGGGGTGTGCCAGCTCCAGCGCATCGCGGAGCCACGACCGTGCGCCCGGATCGAGCAGGGGCGCGCACACGTCGAGGTCGACCTGGTCCTGGGGCCGCACCGCCCGCGCCTTGTGCAGCAGCTGGACCTCCGGCTTCAGGTACGCGATCCCGTCCCGCTCCCACAGGATCTGCTCGAGCGGGAGGCTGATCCGGGCGTCGCGCTTGAAGGTCCAGGTCGTCGGTGTCGTGTGCATGAGGATGACGTCGTACTCCCACGGCTCCGCGCCGCTGGGGCGCAGCCAGAGGTTCTCGCACTCGTCGGAGACGAGGTCCTCCCCGTCCCACAGCGGGCGGAGGGTGCCCGAGTCGGCCTGCCAGACGTCGAAACGGCCCGCGACGTGGTGGCGCAGGGCGTGGGCGTCCGACCGCGGGATGCTCGGGTCGACGTCACCGTGCTCGCGCGGGACCCCGGTGTACGCCTCGATCGCCCAGCCACCCGCGATCCACCACGGCCGGTCGTAGCCCGCAAACAGCTCCGCCGCGTCCTGCGGCGTCCGTGCTGCCCACGGCCCGTAGAGCCGGACGATCTCGTCGTGGTCGAGCACGTGGCACAGCGTAGGTGCCAGTCGACCTCACAGAGTGGGGAGGATCGTCCGCGACATGTCAGGACGAAGTTCCCCGTTGCCCGTCCAGGCTCTCGATCCAGGCTGCCAGCTCACGCGGATGCGTGAACAGGAGCACGTCGGGTCCGTCGGGCGCCGCGGCCCATGCCCGCATCCGGTCCCGCTTGCGGGCGAACGACTGGAAGTGCCAGGCGATGATCGAGTCGCGGGCGACGACCTTGCGCCAGGACTCGACGTTGCCGTTGCACATCGGCTCCTTCGTGAGCGCGCGCGTGACCGTCCGCCGGACCAGCCGGGCGAGGGAGAGCCAGCGCGGGTAGTCGAGACCGATGACGAGCTCGGCGCGCGGGACGACGAGGTCGCGCCACGAGCCGTACGCCGTGTCGAGCAGCCAGCGCTCCTCCGCGACGATCTCCCCGATCACCTCGCGCTGCCGCGCCTCCGGGACCGGCACCCACCCGGGCAGCCAGGTCAGCTCGTCGACGAGGGTCACCGGGTGCCCGGTCAGCTCGCCGATGGCGAGGGCGGCCGTGCTCTTGCCGCTGCCGGTGACGCCGTAGAGGAGGACCCGGTCGGGAAGCACCTCAACCACCGGACGGGCGACGAGGCGAGCGAGACCAGCCGCTCGTACTGCTCCGGGTCCGTCGTGTTCACCCCGAGGTCGTGGTCGACCTTCCCGGTGCCGTGGTGGTCGCTGCTGCCGGTGACGATGAGGTCGAGGTCGGCGGCGATCACGCGCAGCCGGGCGCGCAGCTCGGGCGGGTGGTCCTGGTGGTCGACCTCGATCCCGGCGAGACCCAGGTCCTTCAAGGAAGCGAGGGCGGTCGCGTCCAGCACGGTCCCACCCCGACGACCCCACGGGTGCGCGATCACGGGCACGCCGCCGGCCGCGGTGATCAGCGGGATCATCTCCTCGAGCGGTACGGCGTAGCGGTTGACGTAGCCCGGCTTCCCCGGGTTCAGCCACTCCGAGAACGCCGCGGTGCGATCGCCCACCAGCCCGAGCCGGACGAGCGCGTCGGCCACGTGCGGTCGGCCCGCGGCGACCGAGCCGCCGGACTCGCGGCGTACGTCCTCCTCCGTGATGTCGACGCCGGCACCGCGGAGCCCCGCCACGATCGCGGGCGTCCGCTCGCTCCGCCCACGAAGGACCCGGTCGAGGACCCGGACGAGGGGCGGGTACGTCGGATCGGGGAGGTAGCCGAGCAGGTGCACCCCGCGGTGGTGGAAGTTCGTGCTGATCTCGAGCCCCGGCACGAGGGTGATGCCGACCTCGTCGGCGGCCTGCTGGGCCTCGGCCCAGCCCGACATCGCGTCGTGGTCGGTGAGGGCGACGACGTCGAGCCCTGCGGCCGCGGCCTCGCGCATCAGCTGTGCGGGGGTGTCGGTGCCGTCGCTGGCGGAGGAGTGCGTGTGGAGGTCGATCCGCACGTCAGCTGTTCCACTTCAGCAGCACCGGCGTCTGGCGCTCGAAGCCCAGCACCGACACGGTCGAGGTGTCGAGACGGAAGAACCGGCCCTCGTCGGCCGGCTGCTCGATCCACCGGGCGGTGAGCACGCGCAGCGAGTGGCCGTGGGCGAAGACGAGGGTGCGCTCGTGGGCGCGCGCCCGCGCGACGACCCGGTCCAGCCGTGCGGACACCTCGTCGGCGCTCTCCCCGCCGGGCGACGGGTGCGTCCACACGCTCCAGTCGGGCACGGTCTCGCGGATCTCTTCGGTGGTGATGCCCTCGTAGTCGCCGTAGGCCCACTCCACGAGGTCCTCGTCGACCTCGGCGTCGGCGAAGCCCGCCAGCTCGGCCGTACGACGCGCACGCTGGCGCGGGCTCGTCAGGACGAGGTCGAACTCCACGTCGGCCAGCCGCGGCGCCAGCGACGTGGCGGCCTCCTCGCCGAGGTCGGTGAGGGGCAGGTCGGTGGTCGAGGTGTGCCTGCCGTCGCGGCTCCAGTCGGTCTCGCCGTGGCGGACCACCCAGAGCTCGGGACCCACCACTCCTGCCATGTCCGCGAGTCTGCCACGCACGGACCGGCGGCCTGCCACGATGCTCGCCATGAGTGCAGACCTTGGCAGGGCACGGCTGGCGATCGCGGCGGCGTTCCTCACGCAGGGCCTGGTCTTCATCAGCCTCACCACCCGCCTCCCCCGCATCCAGGACCGCTGGGACCTCGGCGAGCTCGAGCTGTCCGGCGTGCTGCTGATGATGGTGCTCCTCGCCGGTGCCGGCTCGTTGGTCGCCGAGCGCCTCGCGCCGCGCCTCGACAGCGCCGTCGTGCTCCGCGCCGGGCTGCTCGTCATCGCAGTGTCGGTGGTCGTCGTCATCCTGGCTCCGGTCACCGCGGTGTTCGTGCTCGGCCTGGCGGCGTACGGCGTCGGGCTCGGGATCGTCGACGCGACGGGCAACATGCAGGCCGTGGCGCTCGAGCACCGGCTCGGCCGGGTCGTGCTGCCCTCGTGCCACGGCGCGTGGACGCTCGGCGGCGTCATCGGCGCCGTCCTGACCCTCGTCACGACGGACGTGCCGTGGTCGGCGATCGCGCTCGTCGCGGTGCTGCCGCTGCTCGCCGCAGGGGCGCCCTACCTCGCCCGCGACCACGGCGAGGCGGCCATCGTCACCGAGACCGACGTCCCGTGGCGGGCGATCGTGATGGTCGGCCTGGCGCTCGTCGTGTTCTACACCGTCGACACGGCGGCGGCGACCTGGGGACCGGTCTACCTCGACGACGTCTTCGCGGCACCGGAGGAGCTGGTCGCGCTGGCGACCCTCCCCTACCTCATGTCCAGCGGGATCGTCCGCCTGGTCGGCGACCGCCTCACCGAACGGGTCGGTGCCGTCCGGCTGCTGCGGATGGGCGCCTTGATCGCCTTCGTGGCGCTGGCGATCGTCGTCGCGGCGCCGTCGTGGCCGGTCGCCGTCGTCGGCTTCACCCTGCTCGGCTGCGGCGTCGCCGTGGTCGCTCCGCTGAGCTTCTCCGCAGCGGCGGCGCTGGCCGGCCGAGATGCGGATCCGTCGACGCGCCAGGCCCGGGTCGACGCCGTGGTGGCGCGCTTCAACCAGTTCAACTACGCCGGCGCGCTGATCGGCGCGGTGATGACGGGCGTCGTGGGTGCGAGCTCGCTGCGCATCGGCTTCGCCGTGCCGCTGGTGCTGGTGGTTGCCCTCTTCTGGCTGGCGCGGGCCTTCGCGCCGGCGGACGAGCTGTCCGCCGGCGCTCGGCACTGACGATCAGGCGCCGCCGCCACCGGCCTTGCGGCGGTGCATCGGCTTGGCGACGTTCTTGTCGTTGACCTCCGAGCCGTGGGCCTTCTCGCGCGAGTCGGCGCTGTCGTCGGGGTGGACGTGGCCCTTCTTGCGATCGAGGGCCTCCCGCATCTTCGCCTTGATGTCTGCGTTGGGGTCCTGATCAGCCATGGGTCCTCCTGGGATCCGAGGGGATGTCGCGACTCTCGTTGCGTGCCCTGCCACCCTGCCAAACGCGTCAAGCGCGGTCGAGGGGTTAACGGCGAGCCGGCCTCTGCAACACGTCGACGCGACCGGCGAGCTTGCCCATCATCCGGTAGACGTGCCAGCGGCAGTCGCCCACCATCACGTCGTACGCCGCGTCGCCGAACTCGGCGCGGTAGCGCTCCGGCTCGCGCAGCAGCCGGGCCAGGTGCAGCAGCGACCGCGCGGCCTGCCCGTCCTGCTCCTGCCCCCACTCGCCCCACTCGCCGGCGAGGTCGATGGTCTCCACGACGTCGAGTCCCGAGTGCGCGATCGCGTCGTCGAGGACGCGTGGGTCGGCCGACGTCGGCACGACCCCCATCACGTCGAAGAGCCAGTCGGCCTCCTCCGGCGCGAGCAGGTCGGTGGCGACCATCGAGTAGCTGACGACGTACGCGCCGGGGCGCAGCACCCGGGCGAACTCGAGGTATGCCTCGGCCGGGTCGTCGACGTGCACGATCACGTCGCGGCACCAGACCAGGTCCAGTGACGAGTCGGGGGCGGGGATGCGGGTCGCCGTCCCGCGCTCGAAGGAGACGCGCGACGCGATGTCGATGACGTGCTCGCGCCGCGCCTCGCGGGCCAGGTCGAGGTGCCGCTGCACCGGATCGATCCCGAGCACCCGGACGCCGAAGTGCGTCGCGAGCCGGAACGCGTGCTTGCCCTCCCCGCAGCCCACGTCGACCACCCGGCTGTCAGGCCGGAGGTCGAGCTCGCGCACCACCTGGAGCAGCATCGACGGGTCGCGCGGCGACAGGCTCTCGTCGAGGCGTGCGGCGAAGGCCTCCTCGATGCGCGGGTAGCTGTCGTAGAAGAACTCGCGATCCCAGGCCACGGAGGAGAGTCTGCCCGCCCGGCGGCGGCTCTCCTAGGATCACGGCATGGCCCGCCGCGCGTACGTCCACGTCGGGACCGCGAAATCGGGCACGTCCTACCTGCAGGACCTGTGGTGGCGGCACCGGGACGAGCTGTGCACGCGCGGCCTGCTGCTGCCCGGCAGGTCCCGCCGGGACCACTTCACGGCGGCCGCGCTCGTCAAGGGCATGACGGCGGTCGTCGACGGCCTCGGCGAGCGTGACCGGGGGGTCTGGGACCGGGCCGTCGAGGAGACGCGCGCCTGGGCCGGTGACGTCCTCATCAGCAACGAGCACTTCGCCGACTCACCCCCGGAGGCAGCCGCCACGGCGCTCGCCGATCTCGCCTCGGCTGCCGACGAGGTGCACGTCGTCGTGACCGCCCGCGACCTCGGCCGGGTGCTCCCGTCGGCCTGGCAGCAGCGGGTCAAGATGGGCGCCCGGATGCCCTACCGCAAGTTCCTCGGCAGCGTCCGGCGCGAGGACGGCGACCAGAAGTTCTGGCGCTACCAGGACATCCTCGGGATCCTCGAGGTGTGGGCCGCCGGCATCCCGGCGCAGCGCGTGCACGTCGTCGTCGTACCCGGCCCCGGTGCTCCGCGCGACGAGCTCTGGTCGCGTACGGCCGGTGTGCTCGGGCTCGACGTCGCGGGTCTCGACACCGATGCGCAGCGCCCGAACGACTCGCTGGGGGTCGTCGAGGCGGAGCTGCTGCGCCGGGTCAACGACACCGTCCCGCGGGAGCAGCGCTCCACCGCGTACGCCCACCGCGTCAAGCGCTCGTTCGTGCCCGGGCAGCTCGTCGGCAGCGCCCCGCGGGACTCCTTCGCCGTGCCGGACCACCACCTCGCCTGGATCGAGGAGTCGTCGGCCGCCGTCGTCGCCGCCCTGCGCGCCAGCTCCTACGACGTGGTCGGCGAGCTGGACGACCTGCTCCCCTCCTTCGACGCCTCGGGACGTACGCCCGACCAGGTCAGCGAGGCCGAGCTGCTGGACGCGGCCGCGGTCGTGCTCGAGCGCCTCGACCTCCCCGCGCCGGAGTCCCTCGACGCCGCCCTCGGCGCGATCGCGGGCGAGCTGGTCGCGCAGACCCTTGGCGGAGCGAGCAGCGGACCTCAGCGCGGGATGAGCGCCCAGAGGTCGAGGTCGAGCAGCACCCCGTCGGCGTAGGTGCCGTCGGAGGACCGGAGCGTCATCGACTCGTCCCGCCCACGCGTCGCGACCAGCCGGAGGCGGAGCGCGCCGACACCCGGGGCGTCGAGGACGGCGGTGTCGAGGACCTCGGACCAGGCATGGACCGTGTCACCGGCGAAGGCCGGGGCGACATGGGCGCCGGCGTTGATCGCGGCGACCAGCTGGGCGTTCGCGAGGCCGTTGAACGACAGCGCGCGGGCCAGCGAGATCACGTGGCCGCCGTAGACGAGCCGCTTGCCGTCGGGACGCGCGTCGGTGTTGAAGTGCACCTTGGCGGTGTTCTGCCACAACCGCGTCGCCATCATGTGCTCGGCGTCGGTGAGGGTCACGCCGTCGACGTGGTCGATCCGCTCCCCCACCTCGTAGTCGCCGAGCAGGTGCGGCGATCCGGCGGCAGAGACGTCGTACGACGACAGGTCGAGGCCGGCGGGCACCACCAGGTCGGCGGCAGACACCGCCGGAGCGAGCGTGGGCACGACGGTCTCGGGCGCAGGCGACGAGGCGTCCCGCTTGTGCACCATCACCCAGCGAGCCCAGTCGATCGCGACCTCGCCCCGCTGGTTGGTGGCGGTCGAGCGCACCCACACGACCCCCGTGCGCCCGTTGGAGTTCTGCTTGAGGCCGATGACCTCGGAGCGCGTGCGGAGCGTGTCGCCGGGCACCACGGGGACGTGGAAGCGGCACTCCGCGTAGCCGAGGTTGGCCACCGCGTTGAGCGAGACGTCCGGCACGGTCTTGCCGAACGCGACGTGGAAGCCGATCAGCTCCTCGACCGGGTGGTCCGCCAGGCCGACGGACGCGGCGAACTCCGCCGACGACGGGATCGCGAAGCGCGTCGGATAGATCGCGCCGTAGACGGCCCGGTCGCCCTCGGTGATCGTGCGGGGCGTGGCGTGCTCGATGACCTGCCCGACGGTGAAGTCCTCGAAGAAGTTGCCGGCGTTGGTCTTCATGCCGCACATCGTGCCGCAGCGCGGCCGTCCCGGGGTCGCTGGCGGCGCGTGGGATGCGTCACGAGGCGTAGGGGTAGCGGCCGATCACGTCGCCGGAGAGCGTGGTCTTGAGGTAGCCGCTCTCGTCGAACGAGTTGGCGATGTAGATGTTGACGCTGGGCCCCGCACCCCAGTCGTTGACCAGGACGTGGGTCAGCTTCCCGTGGGGCACGTCGAGGGTTCGCTTCGCGCGGGTGATGTTGTCGAACATCCGGTTGACGTCGAGGGGGCCGAGGCTGACGAACTTCTGCTGGCCGATCACTGCGGACGCCTCGCTGTCCTGGCGCCACGAGCCGTCCCAGCTCCAGCGCTCGAAGCGCTTCCGGACCCTGGACGCCGGCACCTGGACGCCCACCCGGTCGGCGTGGAAACCGACCTCCCAGGCGTCGAGCGTGCCGAACTTCTTCTCGTACGCTCGCAGGAACCGTCGCACCTGCCCGGCAGTCATCTCGAACGGCGCGGGCGGCTCCTCCGCGGCCGGTTCGGACTGCACCGCGGTGTGCGCCTCGGTGGCCTGGGCGACCTCCGAGGAAGTGGCCGAGTCGGTCTCGGTGCCGGCGACGAGCACCACGGAGGCGACGCCGACGCCGAGCAGGGCGACGACGGCACCCGACGCGACGATCATGGCGACCAGCCGACGGGGTGGGACGGTCCGCGCGGCCGGCGGTGGGGGCGCGACGTAGCCGGCGGGCAGCTGCAGGTCGCGCGTCAGCGACTCGAGCTCGTCGAGCGTCTCCGCGGACAGCGCCCGGGTGATGCGCAGCTCGCGGTCCTCCGTGCCGAGCTGGCCGTCGACGTACGCCGCCTCGATCAGCTCGACGAAGCGGTCGCGGTCCGCGTCCTTCGCCCGGAAGCTCCCCATGCGCGGGAGTCTAGGGCTCAGTCCGTCGCGCTGAAGGCCGCGTCGAAGGCAGCATCGGGGGCGTCGAAGGCCAGGCGCCGCACGAAGTCGAGCGCCTCGGGTGCCCCGACGAGACGGTCCATCCCGGCGTCCTCCCACTCCACCGAGATCGGACCCTCGTAGCCGATGGTGTTGAGCATCCGGAAGCACTGCTCCCAGGGGACGTCACCGTGCCCGGTCGACACGAAGTCCCAGCCGCGGCGCGGGTCCGCCCAGGCCAGGTGTGAGCCCATCCGACCGTTGCGGCCGTTGCCGACCTGCTTCTTCGCGTCCTTGCAGTCGACGTGGTAGATCCGGTCCTTGAAGTCCCACAGGAAGCCGACGGGGTCGAGGTCCTGCCACACGAAGTGGCTGGGATCCCAGTTGAGGCCGAAGGCCTCTCGGTGGTCGACGGCCTCGAGGGCGCGCACGGTGGTCCAGTAGTCGTACGCGATCTCCGAGGGGTGGACCTCGTGCGCGAACCGGACCCCTTCGCTGTCGAAGACGTCGAGGATCGGGTTCCAGCGGTCGGCGAAGTCCTGGTAGCCGGCGTCGACCATCGCCTGGGACGCCGGCGGGAACATCGCGACGTACTTCCAGATCGAGGAGCCGGTGAACCCGATGACCACGTCCACACCGAGCCTGCGTGCGGCCCGCGCGGTCATCTTCATCTCCTCGGCGGCGCGCTGTCGTACTCCCTCGGCGTCGCCGTCGCCCCAGATCCGGTCGGGGAGGATGCCGCGGTGGCGCTCGTCGATCGGGTCGTCGCACACCGCCTGGCCCTTCAAGTGGTTGCTGATCGCGAACACCTGGAGGTCGTGCTTCTTCAGCATCTCCAGCTTGGCCGGGACGTAGGAGTCGTCCTCGACAGCTGCCCACGGATCGAAGTGGTCGCCCCAGCAGGCGATCTCCAGGCCGTCGTAGCCCCACCCGGAGGCGAGCCTGCAGACCTCCTCGAACGGCAGGTCGGCCCACTGGCCGGTGAACAGGGTGACGGGGCGAGTCATCAGGTGTCCCTTCTTCGATGGAGCCGGAGCGGTGTGGTCATGCGGGGATGTCCTGCCAGGAGGAGCTGAGCGAGCTGGCCTCGACGGCGGCGAGGACGCGCTGGACCTGGAGCCCGTCGGCGAACGACGGGATCGGGTCGGCGCCCTTGGCGATGTCGGTGACCAGGTCGACGGCCTGGTGGGTGAAGCCGTGCTCGTAGCCGAGCAGGTGCCCCGGAGGCCACCACGCGGCGACGTAGGGGTGCTCGGGCTCGGTGACGAGGATCCGGCGGAAGCCGCCCGTGGCCGGGCCGTCGTCACCGTCGTAGAAGTGCAGGACGTTCATGTCCTCGAAGTCGAAGGCGATGCTGCCGCGGGACCCGTTGATCTCGATGCGGATGGCGTTCTTGCGTCCGTTGGCGAACCGGGTCGCCTCGAAGACGCCGAGCGCACCACCGCTGAAGTGCGCGAGGAAGGCGGCCGCGTCGTCGACCGTGACCGGGCCTCGTCCGGTCGCGCTGGCCGTGCCCGACAGCCCGGTGTGCGACTCGGCAGGCAGCGGTCGCTCCGTCACGAACGTCTCCAGCCGCCCGGTCACCGTGGCGATGGTGTCCCCGGTGATGAACTGGGTCAGGTCGACGATGTGCGCCCCGATGTCGCCCAGCGCACCCGATCCGGCCTTCGACTTGTCCAGCCGCCACGACAGCGGCGCCTCGGGGTCGACGATCCAGTCCTGCAGGTACTGCGCGCGGACGTGGTGGATCGTCCCGACCCGACCCTCGGCGACCAGTCTCCTGGCGAGCGCGATCGCCGGCACGCGACGGTAGGTGAAGCCCACCATCGAGCGGACACCGTCGGCCTTGGCCTTCTCGGCGGCCGCCACCATCGCCTCGGCCTCCTCGACCGTGTTGGCGAGCGGCTTCTCGCACAGGACGTGCTTGCCCGCCTCGAGTGCTGCGATGGCGATCTCGGCGTGGGTGTCCCCGGGGGTGCAGATGTCGATGAGGTCGATGTCGTCGCGGGCGATGAGCGCCTGCCACGAGCCCTCGGTGGACTCCCAACCCAGCTGGGCGGCGGCGGCGCGGACCTTCTCCTGGTCGCGACCGGCGACGGCCGCCATGCGGGGCCGCAGCGGCAGGTCGAAGTAGCGCGGGGCGTTGCGCCAGGCCTGGGAGTGCGCCGCACCCATGAAGGCGTAGCCCACCATCCCCACGGACAGCGTGTCGTGCTCGGCGGTCATCAAGGTTCCTGTTCTGTCGTCGACCAGCTCGAGGAGTGGAGCCCGGCCGGCGCCCCTCGGGGCGCCGGCCGGGATCAGCTCAGGACTCGAAGGCCGAGTCGATGTACTGGTCGACGTTGTCCGCGGTGACGACCGGCGCGAAGAGCTGCACCTTGCGCGGCACCTCGACCTCGACGAGGTCGCTCATCGCCTTCTGCTGCACGAGCAGACGGGCGAGCTTGACGCCGTCGGCGCCCTGCGTCGACGGGTAGATGACCGTCGCCTTGAGCACACCGCTGTCGTCCTGGATCTCGCGCATGGCGTTCGCCGAGCCGGCGCCGCCGATCATCACGAACTCGTCGCGACCGGCGCTCTCGATGGCAGCCAGGACGCCGACGCCCTGGTCGTCGTCGTGGTTCCACAGGAAGTCGATCTTCGGCTCGGACTGGAGCAGGCTCGCCGCGACCTCCTCGCCGCTCTCGACGGTGAACTCGGCCGCCTGGCGGGCGTCGACGTCGAGGCCGCACTCGGCCAGCGCATCCTCGAAGCCCTGGCTGCGGTCCTGGGTCAGCGGCAACGAGTCGATGCCGGCGATCTCGGCGACGACGGCGTCCTCGTTGCCGTCGGCCTGCTCACAGATGTACTGGCCGGCGGACACGCCCATGCCGTAGTTGTCGCCGAGCACGGTGATGCGGGCCGCGTTGGGGTCGTCGAACTCGCGGTCGACGTTGATGACCGGGATGCCGGCCTCCATCGCCTTGAGAGCGACCGGCGTCATTGCTGCACCGTCGAACGGGAGCAGCACGATCGCGTCGACCTTGTCGTTGATGAAGGTCTCGACCTGGCTGATCTGCAGGTTGACGTCGTTGGTGCCCTCCGCCACCTGCAGGTCGATGTCGGGGTACTGGTCGGCGAGGTCGCGGACGTTGTTGGTGATGGCCGCCATCCAGCCGTGGTCGGCGGCGGGCGCCGAGAAGCCGATCGTGACCGTGTCACCGGCCTCGTCGTTGCTGCCGTCGGCGGCCGCGGGGGTCGAGCCGGAGGTGCTCTCGTCGTCGTTGTTGGCGGCGTCCTCGGCACTGCCGGTGCAGGCGCTGAGGGCGAGGACGGCGACCGCGCCGACCACGAGGCCGGGGTAGCGGCGGCTCTGCTGCCGTGAGGTGGTGGTGCGCAGTCGCATGGGTTGAGCTCCTTGTGTCTGGTGTTGGGCTGCTGGTCGTGCAGGAGTTGCGGGCGGTGCTGGTCGTGCAGGTTGTCCGAGTGCTGGGGACCCGACGGTCAGGTCGAGGTCGAGCGTCGGGCCAGGCGCTGCTGGAGCAGCACGGCGACGACGATGATCACGCCCTTCGCGACGGCCTGGGTCGAGCTGTCCTGGTTGTTGAGGACGAAGACGTTGCTGAGCGTGCTGAAGATGAGCACGCCGATGACCGTGCCGACGATCGTGCCGCGACCGCCGGTGAGCAGCGTGCCGCCGATGACGACCGCAGCGATGGCGTCGAGCTCCAGGAGCGTGCCGTGCGTGGAGCTGCCGGTCGAGGTGCGGGCGAGGTACATCAGGGCGGCG
This sequence comes from uncultured Actinomycetota bacterium, assembly GCA_963708875.1. Classification (GTDB taxonomy): domain Bacteria; phylum Actinomycetota; class Actinomycetes; order Propionibacteriales; family Nocardioidaceae; genus Nocardioides. Next base: position 62,862 of record CAVPUL010000001.1, on the reverse strand, counting down.
AGGCCGCAGCAGAGACCGACGAGCACGTAGAGCATCGCCGTGTGGCGCTTGACGTTGATGCCGGCGAGGCGTGCCGCCTCGGGGCTACCGCCGACGGCCAGGGTGCGGCGCCCGAAGGTGGTCCGGTTGAGCAGGAGCCAGCCTCCCACCGCGACGAGCGCGAAGATGACGACGAGCAGCGGGATGCCGAAGACGTCGGCGGACCAGAAGTCCTTGAATCCCTCGACCCTCACGATCTGCGTCCGTCGCTCGGAGATGATCTCGGCCAGTCCACGGGCCGACGCCAGCATGGCGAGGGTCATGATGAAGGGGACGATGTTGCCGTAGGCGATCAGCACGCCGTTGACGAGTCCGCACGCTCCGCCGACCGCCAGGGCGACGAACACCATGATCAGCCAGTGCGTGTCCTCGGCCATCGTCTGCGTGGCGAAGGTGGTCGCCCAGACCGACGAGAGCGCGACGATCGCGCCGACGGAGAGGTCGATCCCGCCGCCGATGATCACGAACGTCATGCCGATGCTGACCACGCCGACGATGGAGGCGAGCCGCAGGATCGTGACGAGGTTGTCGATGCTCGCGAAGCGGTCGCCCCCTGTGGCGACACCGACGATGCAGATCACGAGGAGCGCGACCACCAGGCCGATGTTGCGCCCGAAGGCGCCGCTCATCAGGTCGGCGCCCCGCGACGTCCGCTGCGACTCAGCCGCCGCGTGCTCCACGCGGACCGTGTCGCTGGTGGGTGCCACGGTGTTCTCGACGCCGGTCAGGTCAGGTGCTGCTCCCACCTGTCCGTCGGTGCCGGGTGTGGTGCTGTGGTCGCTCATGCGGCGCTTCCTTCCATGACGAGGTCGAGGACTCGCGACTCGTCGATCTCATCTGCAGGTCCCTCGTGCACGACGCGGCCCTCGCGGACCACCAGCACCCGGTCGGCGAGACCGAGCACCTCTTCCACCTCGCTCGACACGACGACGACAGCGACGCCGGAGTCGGCCAGCGCCCGCACGACGGCGTAGATCTCGGCCCGGGCGCCGACGTCGACGCCGCGGGTGGGCTCGTCGAGCAGGAGCACCCGACACTCACGGAGCAGCCAGCGCGCCAGGACGACCTTCTGCTGGTTGCCACCCGAGAGCAGCCGCACGAGGCGGTCGACCCCCGCCGGGCGTACGTCGAGCGACTGGGTCACCTCGGTGGCACGGCGGCGTTCCTCGCCGCGGTCGAGGAAGCCGAGGCGGGCGAAGCGGCTCAACGTCGAGACGGTGATGTTGCTGTAGATCGCCTGGTCGAGCAGCAGGCCCTGGCTCTTGCGCTCCTCGGGCGCCAGCCCGAGCCCGGCCTTCACGGCAGCCGGGACCGAACCACGGCGCAGGTCCTTGCCGTTGACCCGCACGGTGCCCGCGGACGGGCGGCGAGCGCCGTAGACGGTCTCGAGGATCTCGGAGCGACCGGCGCCGACGAGGCCGGCCAGGCCGACGATCTCCCCCGCGTGCACCCGGAGGTCGACTCCCGAGAAGACTCCCCGCAGCTCGAGGCCGCTGACCTCGAGCACGGGCTCGCCCGCCGTGCTGACGCGCTCGCCGCGCTGCGGGAAGACGTACTCGATCGAGCGCCCCGTCATCAGCTTGATGAGGTCCGCCGTGGACGTGTCCGCCACAGCGAGCCCCGACGCGACGGTGCTGCCGTCCTTGAGCACAGTGATCCGGTCGCCGATCTGGCGGATCTCCTCGAGGCGGTGCGAGATGTAGACGACCGCGACGCCTTCGGCGGTCAGGTCGCGGATGACCCGGAAGAGGTTGTCGACCTCGCCCTGGTCCAGCACCGCCGACGGCTCGTCGAGCACCAGCAGGCGGGTGTTCTGCGAGAGCGCCCGCGCCATGCTGACGACCTGCTGCGCTGCGGGGGTCAGGCGGCCCACCTCGCGGGTCGGGGGGATCTCGCTGTGCCCGAGGCGGGCCAGCAGCTCTGCGGCCTCACGGTGGGTGCGACCGCGCTGGCTCAGGCCGGCCGACGACAGCTCGTGGCCCAGGAAGATGTTCTCCGCGACGGAGAGACCCGGCACCAGGTCGAGCTCCTGGTAGATCGTGGAGATGCCCAGCCTCATGGCCGCCTGGGGAGTGCCCAGCGTGACGGGCTCGCCCTCCCAGAGGATCTCGCCCTCGTCGGGCTGGTAGCTGGCCGAGAGCACCTTGATCAGGGTGGACTTGCCGGCGCCGTTCTGCCCCAGCAGGCAGTGGACCTCGCCCGGACGGACGTCGAGGTCGACACCGCCGAGCGCGAGGACGCCGGGGAAGCGCTTCACGATGCCCCGCATCTCGAGGATCGGGGTCGGGGTCGGCTGGGACGTCACACGGGAACTGTGGCATGCGTCACTCGCTTTTGTCGAGCACCTCGCAAAAGTATTAGGTCTAGTGTTCAAAGTCGTGCATGTGCTTGACTCCGGCCGTGCGCACCGGCGAGCTGTTCGACCTCCTCCGCGACGGAAGGCCGTGGACGCGCGCCCAGCTGGCCGAGGCGACAGGCCTCGCCCGCTCCACGATCACCACCCGGATCGACACCCTGATGCGACTCGGCCTGGTGGCGCCGTTCGGCGGCGCCCGGTCCACCGGAGGCCGCCCGCCGGCGCTCTTCGCGATCAACCCGACCGCGAAGCTGGTCGTCGGCATCGACGTCGGCGCCACCCACGCACGGGCGGCCCTCACGGACCTCAACGGCTCGATCCTCGGCGAGGTCGACGCCCAGCTCGCCGTGGCCGACGGCCCCGAGGCGGTGCTCGCGTGGGTGGTGGAGTCCGTCCGCGCCCTGGTCGCCGACAGCAACCGGCCGATCGAGGACCTCGCGGCGATCGGCATCGGGCTCCCCGGACCGGTGGAGCACTCGACCGGCCGACCGATCAACCCGCCGATCATGCCCGGCTGGGACCGCTACGACGTGCCCGGCCACCTGCAGGAGCAGTACCCCGTGCCGGTGCTGGTCGACAACGACGTCAACATCATGGCGCTGGGCGAGCGGCGTCGGCACCTGCGCGACGTGGACGACCTCGTGCTGATCAAGGTGGCCACCGGCATCGGCGCCGGCATCGTCTCCGGCGGCGTGCTCCAGCGTGGCGCCCAGGGCACGGCCGGCGACCTCGGGCACGTCCGCGTGCCGGGTGCGGGCGACGTGCTCTGCCGCTGCGGCAACACCGGTTGCCTCGAGGCGGTCGCCGCGGGGCCGGCGCTCGCTGCGGCCGTACGCGCCCTGGGCGAGCACGCCGACAACGGCGGGGACGTCGTCGAGCTCGTGCGCTCCGGCAGCCAGCCCGCCATGGCCGTGGTCCGCCAGGCCGGGCGCGACATCGGCGAGGTCGTCGCCACCATGGTCAACCTGATCAACCCGTCGGTCGTGGTGATCGGCGGCCAGCTCGCCGGCGCCGGCGAGCACCTCCTCGCCGGGATCCGCGAGTCGGTCTACCAGCGCTCGCTCCCGCTCGCCACCGAGCACCTGCGCATCGTCACCTCACGCGCCGGCGGCGAGGCCGCCGTGCTCGGCGCCTCCGCACTGGCGATCGAGCACGTCCTCTCCCCCGAGGTCGTCGAGGCGGCCAGCGAGGCGCTGGCTGCGGCGGACGCCGCCGCGGAGGCTCAGCGGATCTTGTAGTCCTTGAGCAGGCTGCGGCCGATGATCATCTTCTGGATGTCGGAGGTGCCCTCGCCGATCAGCATGAACGCCGCCTCGCGGTAGAGCCGCTCGATCTCGTACTCCTTGGAGTAGCCGTAGCCGCCGTGGATGCGGAACGACGCCTCGACGACCTCGTTGCAGTACTCGCTGGCGAGCATCTTGGCCATGCCGGCCTCGACGTCCATCCGCTTGCCGGAGTCCTTGAGGCGGGCGGCCTTCACCATCATCGTGTGGGCGGTCTCGACCTTCGTCGCCATCTCGGCGAGGCGGAACAGCACGGCCTGGTGCTCGGCGATCGGCTTGCCGAACGTCTCGCGCTGCTGGGAGTAGGCGATGCCGAGCTCGAAGGCCCGGTTGGCGATGCCGCAGGCACGGGCGGCGACGTTGACGCGGCCGACCTCGACCCCGTCCATCATCTGGTAGAAGCCCTTGCCCGGCTCGCCGCCGAGGATCTGGTCCGCGGAGATCTTGTGGTTCTCGAAGATGGCCTCGGTCGTGTCGACGCCCTTGTAGCCCATCTTGTCGATCTTGCCGGGGATGGTCAGGCCCGGAGCGGTCTCCCCGAACCCGGCCTCCTTCTCCACCAGGAACGTCGTCATGTTCTTGTACGGCGTGTCAGCACCCTCGTCGGTCTTGGTCAGCACCGCGATCAGCGTCGACGAACCACCGTTGGTGAGCCACATCTTCTGGCCGTTGATCGTGTAGCCGCCGTCGTCGCCCTTGACGGCCTTGGTCGAGATCGCCGCCACGTCGGAGCCGAGGCCCGGCTCGGACATCGAGAAGGCGCCACGCACCTCGCCGGTGGCCATCCGGGGCAGGTACTTCTGCTTCTGCTCGTCGGTGCCGTGCTGCATCAGCATGTAGGCGACGATGAAGTGGGTGTTGATCACGCCGGACACGCTCATCCAGCCGCGGGCGATCTCCTCCACGCAGAGGGCGTAGGTCAGCAGCGACTCGCCGAGACCGTCGTACTCCTCCGGGATGACGAGGCCGAAGATGCCGAGCTCCTTGAGCCCCTCGACGATCTCGGTCGGGTACTCGTCCTTGTGCTCGAGCTCGGTGGCGACCGGGATGATCTTCTCGTCCACGAACTGCCGGACCGCCTTGAGGATCTCGGTCTGGTCCTCGGAGAGGCCTTCGGTCTGGCAGAGGCGAGGCATGTACGGGCTCCTGTGCAGTCGCGGGGACGAACGCTGGACGAGACGTGGGGAGTCTAGTTATCGGTCGTTCACCTGGGCAGGGGCCGACTCCGAGACTGTTGTCACACCCTGCCGCGTGAGGCCGGGCGTGAGAGAATCAGGTGCATGGGACTCTCGCGCATGACCGTGCCGGCCCTCGGGGCATCGCTGGTGCTGCTCGTGAGTGCGTGCGGTGACGACTCGGCGACCGCGACCGACGACTCGAGCGCGGACGCGTCGTCCTCCGAGACCACCTCGGAGACACCTGACGCCTCGGAGACACCGTCGGCCGCACCCGTGGTGCTGATCGACTTCGGCGACGAGCCGGCCGTGAAGCCCCGCTACAAGAACGCCGCGCTCCGAGCGGTCGGCGACGACCTCATCACGATGGTGCCCTCGGCCCTCCCGGACGGGTGGACCGACGCCGCGGGCGGCTACCAGGCCGACCCGCAGTGGTGGCACATGGAGTTCACCGCGCCCAGCGGTGACGTCACCCTCGACCAGTTCCCGGGCACCACGAAGGCCGCGCTCGCCGATCAGTCCGTCGCGACGACCGGCGACGTCGACCTCTCTGCCTGGGGCATCGGCACCTGGTCCGCGTGGGACGCCGACGGCGCCACCGTGCTGACCCACGAGCTCAAGGGCAGCACCGTCGTCCTGCAGGGTGCCGACCAGGAGACGCTCGAGGAGCTCGCCAAGTCCCTGCTCCCCGCGGAGGACGGCGGCGAGCAGGAGGGCTGACCACCTGAGGCGTCGTGGTCAGAGATTGCCCCGGAAGCGTGGCGGCACATCACCTGTGCTGGCACGGACGTCCGCGACGATGTCGGCGACCAGACGCGCCGCCGATTCGACCAGCTCGGCCTCGTTGACGGTCGAGGGCTCGCGACCGTTGGTGGCCCGGGCCTCCCCAGGCGCCAGCTCGGACAGGTCTCCCAGCACGTGGAACCCACGTGCGGTGATGAGGTCGGTCGCCGCCCGGTCGAGCTCGGCGAACCTCGCCAGGTGCTCCGCCGGGAGCCCGCCACGCTCCCGTGGCTGGCCGGCGAGGAGGTCCTCCGCGAGATAGCTGCGGATCCACACGCCCCGGTCGTGGGCCGAGTACGCCGGCAGGTGGGCGTTGACCTGGCGCAGCAGCTCGATCTGCACGATGCCGAGCGCCGGGTTGACCGTGTCGGTGGGCAGCTCGTAGCCGTCCGGGTCGACCCCGAGCACCTCGGCGAAGTGTCGCCAGTGCAGGTCGCGCGGCGCTCCGCTGCCGGGCATCACCAGCACGTGGACCCGGTCGCTCGGCAGGTCGCGCGTCCAGCGCTCGAGGACGCCCGCGAGGTCCCACGTGCGCATGCTGAACTCGGGGCCACCGGCCTTCTTGCCCGCGATGACCGACGCGAGGTCGACGGTGCCGCCGTTCTTGACCGACTCCTGCCACCCCGCCGACACGACGCTCGCCGCGTCGCGGGCGGTGACCACGAGGTGCACCTCGGAGTCGGGGAACGCCTCGATCGCGCGGGTGGCCTGAGCCGCGCTGGCGCCGCAGAAGAACTCGTGGGTCAGGAGCACGTCGCGCGACTGTCGCGAGGCCTGCGCGACGAGCCGGTCCCAGGATCCCGGTGCCTTCTCGTGCCGCTTGTCCAGGCGCGGCCGCTCCTGGAGGTCGAGCGCCGCCCACAGGTGCTCGCGGTGACCGAACCCCGGGACGAAGACGCCGTCGGACTCCAGCCGGTCGCGGTTGGCCCACACGACCTGCTGGAGATAGGTCGTCCCGGTCTTCGGCAGGCCGATGTGCAGGAGAACCCGGGATGGGCTCAAGAGAAGTCCCCGCGGTACTTCTCGAGGAGCGCCTCCAGCTTCTGCTCGTCGCGGGCGGCGACGGGGAGCAGGAGCTCGGTCACCACGTCGGTCAGCTCGGCCAGCCGCACGTTGAGCGCGCGGTTGTCCTGCACGGCCTCCTCGAGCGCCGCGACCCGGTCGGCCAGGTCGCCACCTCCGGGGGCCTGCGTGCTGCGTCGTCCGAACATGTCGATCTCCTCAAGACTCCGGGCGGGGCCGGACATTCGATGGGGCACGGAAGTCGATGGTCATGCGGCACACCTGCGAGCTGTCGGGGTCGTCCGAGACGTGCTCGCGGACCAGCTCCAGCACGCGGCCGCCGGACTCGGCGACCTCGGCCAGGACCACCTCGGGGGCCAGCGGCTTGCGCGCGCCCGTACGCCGGGAGTAGCCGTCGCGGCCCTTCTCGCTCAGGAACTGCAGGTGCAGGGTGCCCGTGGTGCCGGCCACCATCATCCGTGCGGCACGCAGCATGTTGAGCCGGCCGCGGTGGCCGAGCCGCTCGATGACGTGGACGCAGCCCACTGCGCGCGGACCGGGCATCCGCGCGACCCACGCCGACACCGCGAGCACGTGGCGCAGCTCGAGGAGGTTGAAGAGCTGGAACGAGACCTTCGGGTCGTCCGCACGGCGCTCGGCCTCGGCCTCGTAGGCGTAGGGCTGGAAGTCCAGTCCCACCGCGGCGGTCCCCCGGTCGGCGAACCAGGCCACGTCCGCCCCGCGACCGCACCCGATGTCGACGTACGTCGCGAGGTCGGGGTGGCGCTCCGCGACCTCGCGGGCGACGGTCGAGACCGTGCGCGCGTGGTCGATCGTGCGCTTGTGGTAGCCGTGCCAGCCGGCGCGACCCGTGCGCATCCCGCGGAACCAGCCGTTGAACAGCTCGATGGTGCTGGCCGGTGTCGTGAACTTGTACGCCGGGTCGGGCGTGCGCCAGTGGGGGCCGTAGGTGGCGGTGAGGAAGCGGTCCTTGTCGGCCGGCACCGGGAGCTCGCGGCCCTCGAGGGAGGCGGTGCCGAGCGGGTAGATCCAGGACCGTTCGAACGGGATCGCGATCTCGCCCATGAGGTAGAGCTTGCCGTCGCGCATGAACCCGCCGAAGACATCGAGGCCGCGGTCGAGGCCGTCGCTCTCGAGCACGTGGACCTTGAGCGCGATCGCCGAGTAGCGGGTGACCCGGTAGCCCATGTCGGTGAGTGCGCGCTGGATCCGGAAGGACTCGCGGATCACGTCGACCGGGTGGTCGTGGTCGCTGACGTAGCCGAGGTCGGCATCGCTGTCGTGGCCGATCAGGCCCCCGTCGCGGATGGCGCCCAGGGCGGTGCCGTAGGCGAGGAAGGCACGGACGCCGACCTCGTCCAGCGCGCCGAGCACCTCCTCGATCGCGTCGAGCAGCGGCTCGACGTGGGCGGCGTCGCGGGTGTCGAAGGTCTCGACGAGCTTGAGGGACTTGTCGATGGCGAGCGGGCGGCCTGCGGGGTTCACCACGTCGATGTGCCCGGAGCCGTCGCCGAACTGCACGGTCTCGGAGAAGAGCACCGACCCGTTGCCCGGATCGGTCATCGTGAGCTCGGTGAAGCCGTCGAGGAACGGGCGCAGCGGCTTGGGCCAGGTCAGCAGGACGCCGTCCTCGCCCTCCTCGCCGTCGCGCATCAGCCAGAAGCTCCAGATGCGCCGGCCGTCGAACGCGACGTCGACCAGGCGGTCGCGCTGCGGGCCGATGAGGAGCCCCTCGACACCCACCCGACGGACGTCCAGCGCACCCGTGCGACGCAGCTGGGACAGGGACTTCACGGCGCGCACTCTATATCGAGCGGCACCCGGCTCACTCGACGCCGACCAGTGTCGCCGTGGCGTGCACCATGGCGTGGTCGGACGCCCGGCCGGTGTCGGTCACGCCATAGCTGTCGAAGGCCACGTCCGAGGAGCCGAAGATCCAGTCCACCTGCATGCTCGGCGGAGGCGCACAGCCGCCCGAGTTGCTGCCACCGGCTGCTGCCGAGAAGACCCCACCTGCGGTGAACCGGCAGAAGATCTCGTCCCGCTCGTTGAAGTCGCCGGTGACGATGACGGGGACGCCGTCCTCCTCGTGCAGGGCGGTCAGGTGCGCGATCTCGATGCCCGCTGCCTCCGCACGCCAGCGGCCGTTGTTGCCGAGGCTGGGGGTGTCGGCGGGGTTGTGGAAGTTGGCGAACCAGGCGCGGCGCTTGGTCGTGGTCGACTCCAGCAGCACGACCGGCATCTCGATGCGGCTGCCGCCGGCGTAGGGGATCGACAGCGTGTGGGCCTCGACCAGCGTGAACGCGCTCGAGCGCCACGCGATGTTGAAGCGCACCGACTTGTCGCCCAGGGAGAGGCCCGGGTAGAGCGAGTACTCCCCTGCTCGGGCGCTGAACATGCCGTACTGGCTCGCCTCGAACTCCTGGAAGCCGACCACGTCGATGCCGTTGTTGCGCAGGATGCCGATCACCGAGTTCATCCGGACGCTGGCATCGGGGTAGAAGGCCGGCTTGTTGCCGCCCGCACCCGTGTGGGAGGCACCGAGGACGTTGAACGACGCCACCCGCAGCTCCTGGGGCGCCGTACGACGGGCGAGCTGCTGGGACACGCGCTGGGCCAGCTTGCGCTGGGCCGCCCGGAACTGCTTCACGGACTTGGCGAGGGCTTCCTCACGATCCGTCTTCCCATCCCCGTCGGAGTCGGCGTCGGTGCTGCCCTTGCCGTGGTCCTGTCCGCTGCCGGCGCCCCCTCCGCCCCCGTCGCCCGTGGCGTCGCCCGTGCCGTCGTCGGACCCGAGCGGCGACGTGGGCGACTCCTGCGAGGCCGTCGTCCCCCCGTCACCGTCGTCGGTGACGGCCCAGGTCGCGGCCCACGCCAGCGCCGCGACCAGCGCGACGACCAGGATCGAGGCCAGCACCCCCACGCGCGTGGCCGCGAAGCTGCGGGTGCGCTGAGCAAGCTCCCTGTGATTCACGGCCACCTTCTGCGAGACGTGAGCCGACTTTCACACCGGACGTCGATCGTGGGTGGCTCGAAGGACAAGCCTAACCGGAGCTCAGGCTCCCGGCACGGTCAGCGGGTCGAACACCTGGAACCGCTGCTCAGGGTCGAGGGTCGATCCGGGGACCGGCGGCAGGCCGAGCGTGCGGGTGACCAGGTTGGCCAGGTCGCCGACGCGCAACGGCTGCGCGCCCGAGTAGCCCACCTGGTCCTTGCCGGGGTAGGCCAGCGAGGGGTTGAGGCCGTAGAGGTCCGACGCGGCCGGCACGCCGGGACCGGTGACCCACATCGGCACGCGGTAGCTCTCGACCCACGTGCGCGAGGAGCCCTTGGTCTTCTGGGCGCCACTGGTGCCGGTGACCACGAGGAGGGTGGTGCCCTTCATCTCGGCCTGGCGATCGATCCCGCGGCGGATCGCTGCGACCCGGCGTGAGACCTTCCGCACGGCCTTCTGGTACGCCTCGCTGGTGTAGCCGTCCTCGGCGCCGGCCTTCACGGCACCGGACAGCTCGATCACGCTGAGGGCGGCCGGGCTGCTCGCCATCTTGTCGCGCCACCAGCCCACGGTTGCGGCGTCGTCGCGCAGGATCTTGACCTGGTCGAACTTGGCGGTGCCGTCGTCCTTGCCGTAGGGGTCCTTGCCGCCCGAGCGCTTGTTCCAGCTCTCGCGCACGAGCTGGGTCTGGGGGCGGCTGGAGACGAAGCTGGTGCGGCGCGACATGTTGTGCGCCAGGTCGTAGATGCTCGAGACGTACTGGCCCGCGGACTCGTGGACGGTCTTGGGCAGCGTGGACTTCGAGCCCACACCGTGGCCGCCGGCCTTGGGGTAGACGCGGCGGCCGGTGAGGATCGAGGCCAGGCCGGCGTCGGGTGAGGTGGACTCGGTGGCGGTGCGGGCGTTGCGCGTCGAGGCACCGCCCAGCGCCATCCGGTCGAGCTCGCTGAGGTCGGAGCCCATCTTGCGCACGACCGTCGAGGTCAGGCCGGGGACCGCGACGACGACGACGTGGTCGACGCCGGCCGGGCGGGCGGCGGGCACGACGGCGTTGGCGTAGTAGAGCGGGTGGTCGCTGGTCTGGGACACGAAGTCGTTCCACACGCGGGTGTAGCCGTTGAAGAAGACGTTCTTGGTGCCCATCATCCAGTCGATGGCACCGCCGCCGGGCGGCGAGCACGTCGCACCGTCGGTGTAGCCACCGCTCGCCGACCACATGTCCGCGACGGGCGCCACCGAGCAGTAGTAGCGGTCGCGGTCGTTCTTGTCACCGAAGGAGATGAACGGGGCGTCGGGGTAGTTGGTCCGCAGCTCGTTGGCGAGGGCGGCCTCCATCGCGAAGCCTGCGTCACGCCACTGCTGCGCCGGGCCGCGTACGTCGGCGGGGTTGTGGCTGTTGTAGAACCACACCCGGCGACCCGTCTGGACGTTCTGCAGCAGGACCGCCGGCATCCGGCTCGCGACGCCGTCGAAGTAGGGGATCGGGAGCGTCCGTGCCTCGAGCAGCGTCCAGACGTCGGTGCGCCACCCGATGGAGTTGACCGAGGGGCCGGCCGGGTTGTTGGCGCCGGGATAGGTCTGCCACGACGTGCCGGTGAGCTCCTGGAAGCGGACGGCCTGCGGCGGCTGGAACTCCTGGAAGCCCACGACGTCGACCGAGTTCTGGGTGATGAGCTGGACGACCCGCTCGATCCGGACGACACCGGAGTCCCAGCCCTTGCGGTTGCCGCCCGGCGCGGTGTGGTCGGCGCCGAGCACGTTGAAGGTGGCGGGCCGGAAGAAGGTCGCGGGGGCGGTCTGCGGCGACGTGGCGAGAGCCGCCTTCGCCGGCGTGGTCGTCGCGGTCGGGGTCGAGGCGGCGGTCGGGCTCGACGTCGCCGACGGCGAGGCCGCCGTGGTCGCGGCCGCCGTCGTGGCGGGGGCCACCGGCGACGGACCGCCGTGGGCGAGCGCGATCGTCGCGGCCACCGCCAGCGAGGCAGAGACGGCGACCACGCGGATGATCACGCGTGAGTTCCAGGACGTGGCGGAAGTGGCGGGCATGGGCTGCGGCCTCACAGTCATCGGGGAAGGTGCGTCGTCTCACGGCCCGACCGCGGTCTCATCGGCGTGTGCCCCGAACCCGATCGATGTGACAGGAGTGACTCCTGCGGTTCGAGGGTACACCAACCACCCTCCCCTGCCCGGCTTCGTGACGGGCTGCGCGCCCACCGTCCGCGAGACGTCCCGCACGCTAACGTTGCGGCCGTGAGCACCACCCCGACCCGCGTCTTCGTGGCCCGGCTCGTCGGGCTGCCGATCTTCGACCCCCAGGGCGACCAGGTGGCCAAGGTGCGCGACCTGGTCGTCGCGCTGCGTACCGAGACGAGCCAGCCGCGAGTGCTCGGCATGATCGCCGAGGTCTTCGGCCGACGCCGGATCTTCGTGCCGATGACGCGCGTGACCAACATCGACAGCGGTCAGGTCCACACGACGGGGCTGCTCAACATGCGCCGCTTCGAGCAGCGCTCGACCGAGACCCTCGTCATGGGCCAGATGCTCGACCGCACCGTCACCATCAAGGACACGGCCCGCGGGGCCGGGATCTCCGGTGCGGTCTACGACGTCGCCATGGAGCAGGCCCGCAACCGCGACTGGGTGCTCTCGCGCGTGGCGATCCAGGAGCCGAGCAAGGGCTTCCGCCGCCGCGGCCAGACCCACGTCGTGGAGTGGCGCGACGTCACCGGCCTGACCAGGCCCGAGCCGACCCAGGGCGCCACCCACCTGATCGCCGCCCTCAACGAGATGCGCCCCGCCGACGCGGCGAACATGATCCACGACCTGCCACCGGAGCGACGTACGGCAGTGGTCGCCGCCCTCGACGACGAGCGTCTCGCCGACGTGCTGGAGGAGCTTCCGGAGGAGGACCAGGTCGAGATCCTCGAGCACCTCGACTCCGAGCGCGCCGCCGACATCCTCGAGGAGATGTCGGCCGACGACGCCGCCGACCTCATCGCCGACCTCAACCCCGAGACGGCGGCCACGCTGCTCGGGCTGATGGAGCCCGACGAGGCAGACGACGTCCGGCGCCTCATGTCCTATGCCGACAACACGGCCGGCGCGATGATGACGCCCGAGCCGGTCATCCTCTCCCCCGACGCCACGATCGCCGATGCGCTCGCCCACGTACGCAACCCCGAGCTCACCCCGTCGCTGGCCGCGCTGGTCTACGTCTGCCGCCAGCCCCTCGAGACGCCGACCGGCAAGCTGCTCGGCGCGGCGCACATCCAGCGGTTGCTGCGCGAGCCGCCGTCGACCCTCGTGGCCGCCGCGCTCGACGACTCGATGGATCCCCTGCGCCCCGACGCCTCGATGGACCAGGTCGCCGCCCACCTGGCGACCTACAACCTGGTGGCAGCGCCCGTCGTCGACGAGGACGGCCGGCTGCTCGGCGCCGTCACGGTCGACGACCTGCTCGACCACATGCTCCCCGAGGGCTGGCGTGACCGCGCACCGCGGCCCGGTCGGATCAACGGTGGCCCGAGCGCCGGGAGGGCGCGATGAGCGAGAGCCGTCGCCCGCGCCTGGACACCCCGCGCGACACCCGGCGCACGATCGTGAAGCGGCCCACCGTCGACGCGGACGCGTTCGGCGTGTTCGCCGAGTCCTTCGCGCGCTACATGGGCACCGCGAAGTTCCTGCTCTGGATGACGATGTTCGTCGTCGCCTGGATCCTCTGGAACATCCTGGCACCCGCCGACCTGCGTTTCGACGACTTCCCCTTCATCTTCCTGACGCTGATGCTGAGCCTGCAGGCGTCGTACGCCGCTCCCCTGATCCTGCTCGCGCAGAACCGGCAGGAGCAGCGCGACAAGGTGGTCGCCGAGCAGGACCGCCAGGCCAACGCCCGGGCGCACGCCGACATGGAGTTCCTCGCTCGCGAGGTGGCGTCGCTGCGGATGTCGGTCGGCGAGGTCGCCACCCGCGACTTCCTCCGTTCGGAGCTGCGCGGCCTCCTCAGCGACATCGAGGAGCTCTCGCACCAGGACGCCGACGACGAGACCTCGCCCACACCGGGCGACCAGGATCCCCGGTCGGGCAGGTAGGCCCACGGGGCGGCTCGTAGACTTCCCGATCATGAGCACCCCCACGCAGCAGCAGGTGATGGACGCCCTCGCGACCGTCAACGACCCGGAGATCAAGCGGCCGATCACCGAGCTGGGGATGGTGGACTCCGTCGAGGTCTCCGACGACGGATCCGTCGCGGTCCACGTGCTGCTGACCGTGGCCGGCTGCCCGCTCAAGGACACCATCAACCGCGACGTGACGGCGGCCGTCACGGGCGTCGCAGGCGTCGCCTCGGTCGACCTCACGCTCGGCGTGATGAGCACCGAGCAGCGCGCCGGGCTCAAGGAGATCCTGAGCAACGGCCGCGCGGAGCGGGAGATCCCGTTCGCGCAGGCCGGCTCGCTGACCAAGGTGTACGCCATCGCGAGCGGCAAGGGCGGCGTCGGCAAGTCGTCGGTCACGGTCAACCTGGCGCTCGCGCTGGCCAAGGAGGGCCTCAAGGTCGGCATCGTGGACGCCGACATCTACGGCCACTCGGTGCCGGCGATGCTCGGCATCGCCGACTCGCGCCCGACCCAGGTCGACGACCTGATCATGCCGGTGCCCACGGCCAGCGGCGTCTCGGTCATCTCGATCGGCATGCTCAAGCCCCGCCGCGACCAGGTCGTGGCCTGGCGCGGTCCGATGCTCGACCGGGCGCTCGTGCAGATGCTCGCGGACGTCTACTGGGGCGACCTCGACGCGCTGCTGCTCGACCTGCCGCCGGGCACCGGCGACGTGGCGATCTCGCTCGGCCAGCACCTGCCCAGCGCCGAGGTCATCGTCGTCACCACGCCCCAGGAGGCCGCTGCCGAGGTGGCCGAGCGCGCCGGCACGATGGCCTCGATGATGCATCAGCGCGTCATCGGCGTCGTGGAGAACATGAGCTACCTCCCCTGCCCCCACTGCCCCGCCGAGGACGACCACCGCCTCGAGGTGTTCGGCGCCGGTGGCGGCGCTCGCGTGGCGAAGACCCTCTCGGAGCGCTTCGGCTACGACGTCCCCGTGCTGGCGCAGGTCCCGCTCGACATCTCGCTCCGCGAGGGAGGCGACGTCGGCAAGCCCATCGTGGAGGCCGATCCCGCCTCGCTCGCCGCCCGCGAGCTCACCCGCGTGGCGCAGACGCTGTCGGGCCGCGGCCGAGGACTCGCCGGCATGCAGCTCGGACTGACCCCCTCCAGCAAGTTCTGACCAGTAGGTTCTGACCCATGTTCGACGTCGGGCTCCTCGAGCTGGCCGTGATCGCCCTGGTGGCCGTCATCGTGCTGGGGCCCGACCGCCTGCCCGACCTCGCCCGCCAGGCCGCGCAGCTGATCCACCGGGCCCGGGGCCTGGCCACCAACGCCCGCGACGAGCTGCGCAGCGAGCTCGGCCCGGAGTACGCCGACCTCCAGCTGCGCGACCTCGATCCCCGCGCGATCGTCCGCAAGCACATCACCGAGGCGATGGCCGAGGTCGACCGCGACCAGGCCGAGAAGTTCGAGAAGGACAAGCTGCCCGACGGCCAGGTCCCGCCCTACGACGTCGAGGCGACCTGACCTAGGCGTCTCGGCGCTGCACCGCGACCAGGGCGACGTACGGCAGCAGCAGGCGCTCCCCCGACTCCGCGCGGGCCTCGAGGAAGTCGGCGCCCACCCGCTGCACGTACGCCTCGTGGCGGCTGCCGTCGTCGAGGTGCACCAGGCAGCGCTCGTCGGCGTCTGCAAGGCGGCGCAGTGCCGAGCGCAGGCCGAGCCGGTCGACCGGTGACCACGCCACCTCGGGCACCGAGCGCCCGCTCGCGCCGTGCACGGTCACGACGGCGTGCAGTGGCACGATCCAGTCCTGCCCGGAGCCGCTGAGCAGGCACCACCCGTCGCCCACCCGGTCGAGGCTCCCCTCGATCCGGCCGACGTGCGGCAGGTCCAGGGCGACCTCCCGCCCCCGGGACGCCATCAATCGGCTCGCGAGCGTGACCGACCCGTACTCCGACCTCGCCCGGTCGGCGAGCTCGGCCTCGCGGTCCGCCTCGAAGGCGGCCGCCGCCTGGCCCTCGAGGTCGTCGAACAGCGCGAACAGCTCGTGCTCCCAGGACATGGCCCGAGCCTAGGCGCTGACGGGGACCGCAGGCTGTGGAGAAGCCGTTGACACCGCGCGTGAACATTCGTTAGATGATGCAAACGCATGCAAACGAAAGGTTTGTCGTGTCTCGGGAAGCACCACCTGTCGTTCGACCGCTGGCCGTGTGGCTGCTTGCTACTGCCACGGCCGCCGCGGGCACGACGACGTTGCCGTCGACCTGGGCCTCGGCGCGGCCGGGTGCGGGCCCCACACACGTCAACGACCTCATCGTGGCGATCTGCGCCACCGCGCTGGCGGTGGCCCTCGGCTGGCTGTGGGTCGTCACCACGACGACGGTGGTCGGGCTCGTCACCGGCCGGGCCCGCCCGGCCGGTGCGACCAGGCGCCTGGTCCTCCTCGCCTGCGGCGTCGCGGTGGTGGCCGGCACGAGCGTTCCCGCGTTCGCCGCGGGCGGCGACGGCCGCGAGCTGCTCGCCGGGCTCTCCCTCCCCGACCGGGCAGTCGCACCCGTCCGCCACCACCACGCCGCACGTCCGCTGCCCGAGGCCGAGCCCCCGGCCGAGGCGGGGACCGGCACAGGCGGCACCTACGTCGTACGCCCCGGCGACTCGCTGTCGTCGATCGCGCTCGCGCACCTCGGCACGGAGTCGCTCGACGACCGGTGGCGGGCGATCTGGCGGGCCAACCGCGATGTGGTCGGCGACGACCCGGACCTGATCTTCCCCGGCCAGGCGCTGCGCCTGCCCGAGCAGACCCACCCCACCCACGAGGACGGAGACCGACGATGAGCACCGAACCCCGACAGGCACGGGTGATCCCGCTGCGTACGCCGTCCCCGATGGCCAGCGTCCAGGGAGCGCTCGCCCTCGACCTGACCCCGCGTGCCGCTCCCCCGCGACCACGGTTGCGCAGCACCCGCACCTTCGACCTGGTCGCCGTGGCAGCCGCCGAGCGCGGACGCGTCGACGCGTTCGTCGGGCGCTACCTCCAGGCCGCGGTGGAGATCGCCGCCGGAGACCGTCCGCTGACGCAGGTGCTCCGCCACACCGTGCCCGAGGTGTACGACGACCTCGCCGGGCGGTCCCGCGCCGTCGCCGCCGCGAGCGGCGGCGCGACGGGGCAGGTCCGCGGACCCCACCCGGCGCGCCCGGTCGTCATCGGCGTCCGGACCGCGCTGATCCGCGGCGACGCCGTCGAGGCGAGCGCGCACGTCCGCTACGGGCGTCGCTCACGCGCCGTCGCGGCGCGCTTCGAGATCGTCCGTGACCGCTGGCAGTGCGTCGCGATCAGCTGGGGCTGACCGCTCGCTCAGCCGCCCGCGCGGGTGGTGTAGCCCGACGCCCCGCCGGGAGCACCGTGGCACCGCTTGAACTTCTGCCCGGAGCCGCAGGGGCAGAGCGAGTTGCGACCGATGCCGGCGAACTCGTCGTCCTCCGCAGTCGCAGCAGCGTGCACCTCTGCGTCGCCGTCCTCGGACGGCGCGCTGTAGGACAGGTTCTTGGGCCGGTTCGGCTTCTCGAGACCCTTGGCCCGGATCTGCGGAGCGTGCGCATGGGCCTGTGCCTGCGCGAAGTCGATCTGGGGGGTGGCCGCCGAGATCTGCGGTGCCAGCGGTGCTGCTGCCGGCTCGGCCTCGTCGCTGCCCCCGTCGTCTCCCGCGGCGTCGTCGTCGACCTCGACCTGGAGGTTGAAGAGGAAGCCCACCGACTCCTCCTTGATGCCGTCCATCATCGCGGCGAACATGTCGAAGCCCTCGCGCTGGTACTCCACGAGCGGGTCGCGCTGGGAGTACGCACGGAGGTAGATGCCCTCACGCAGGTAGTCCATCTCGTAGAGGTGCTCGCGCCACTTGCGGTCGAGCACGGAGAGGACCACGCGACGCTCGAGCTCGCGCTGGACCTCCTCACCCATCTCGTCCTCGCGGCGGTCGTAGGCCTCCTGGACGTCCTTCTGCAGGTCCTCGATGAGCTTCTCGCGGCTGATGTTCTCCAGCCCGCCGGCCTCCTTGACGATGCCGTCCTTGGTGAGGCCCATCGGGTAGAGCTGGCCGAGCGCGGTGAACAGCGCGTCCAGGTCCCAGTCCTCGGCATAGCCCTCGGTGGCGCCGCGGACGTAGCCGGCGATGACGTCGTTGATGAAGTCACGGATCTGCTCGCCGAGGTCGGCGCCCTCGAGGACGCGACGGCGCTCGGCGTAGATGACCTCACGCTGGCGGCTCATCACGTCGTCGTACTTGAGGACGTTCTTGCGCGACTCGAAGTTCTGCGACTCGATGTTGGCCTGGGCGCCGGCGATCGCGTTGCTGACGCGCTTGGCGTCGATCGGCACGTCGTCGGGGACCTTGAGCACGGTGAGGATCCGGTCGACCCACTCCGACTTGAACAGGCGCATCATCTCGTCCTGCAGTGACAGGTAGAACCGGGACTCGCCCGGGTCACCCTGGCGGCCCGAGCGACCACGCAGCTGGTTGTCGATGCGGCGCGACTCGTGGCGCTCGGTGCCGACGACGTAGAGGCCGCCGAGGTCGCGGACCTCGTCGTGCTCGGCCGCGACCTGCGCCTTGATCCGCTCGACCATCGAGGGCCAGGCCTCGTCGTACTCCTCGGGAGCCTCGACCGGGTCGAGGCCCTGCTTGCGCAGCTCCTGGTCGGCGAGGAAGTCGACGGAGCCGCCGAGCATGATGTCGGTGCCGCGGCCGGCCATGTTGGTGGCCACGGTGACCGAGCCCCGGTGGCCGGCGAGCGCGACGACCTTGGCCTCGTCGGCGTGCTGCTTGGCGTTGAGGACGGTGTGCGGGATGCCGCGCTTGCGCAGCAGGTTGGAGAGGTACTCCGACTTCTCCACCGACACCGTGCCGATGAGGATCGGCTGGCCCTTCTCGTGACGCTCGCCGATGTCGTCGGCGACGGCCTCGTACTTGGCCTCCTCGGT
This sequence comes from uncultured Actinomycetota bacterium, assembly GCA_963708875.1. Classification (GTDB taxonomy): domain Bacteria; phylum Actinomycetota; class Actinomycetes; order Propionibacteriales; family Nocardioidaceae; genus Nocardioides. The sequence continues at coordinate 44,130 of CAVPUL010000001.1, read as the reverse complement.
GCGGTAGACGAGGTCGACGTTGTCGAGGCGCTGCATCGGGCGGTTCGTCGGGATCGGGACCACGCCGAGCTTGTAGATCTTGTCGAACTCCGAGGCCTCGGTCATGGCCGTACCGGTCATGCCGGAGAGCTTGTCGTAGAGCCGGAAGTAGTTCTGCAGGGTGATCGTGGCGAGGGTCTGGTACTCCTCGCGGACGGTCACGTTCTCCTTGGCCTCGATGGCCTGGTGCAGGCCGTCGTTGTAGCGGCGACCGGCGAGGATGCGGCCGGTGTGCTCGTCGACGATGAGCACCTCGCCGTCCATGACGACGTACTCCTTGTCGTTGCGGAACAGCTCCTTGGCCTTGATGGAGTTGTTGAGGAACGAGATGAGCGGCGTGTTGACCGAGTCGTAGAGGTTCTCGATACCGAGGTGGTCCTCGACCCTGGTGATGCCGGGCTCGAGCACCGAGATGGTGCGCTTCTTCTCGTCGACCTCGTAGTCGACGTCCTTGACGAGGGTGCGCGTGAGCTTGGCGAACTCGGCGTACCACTTCACCTCGTCCTGGGTCGGGCCGCTGATGATCAGCGGGGTCCGCGCCTCGTCGATGAGGATCGAGTCGACCTCGTCGACGATGGCGAAGTTGTGGCCGCGCTGCACGCACTCCTCGACCGAGTCGGCCATGTTGTCGCGCAGGTAGTCGAAGCCGAGCTCGTTGTTGGTGCCGTAGGTGATGTCGCAGGCGTAGGCCTCGCGGCGCTCCGCGGGACGCATCGACGGCAGGATCACGCCGGTGGTCAGGCCGAGGAAGTGGTGCACGCGACCCATCTGCTCGGACTGGAACTTGGCGAGGTAGTCGTTGACCGTGACGACGTGGACGCCCTTGCCGGCGAGCGCGTTGAGGTAGGACGGGAGCACGGCGACCAGGGTCTTGCCCTCACCGGTCTTCATCTCGGCGATGTTGCCGAGGTGGAGAGCGGCGGCACCCATGATCTGCACGTCGAACGGGCGCATGCCCAGCACGCGCTTGCTCGCCTCGCGGACGACCGCGAAGGCCTCCGGCATGATGTCGTCGAGGGTCTGGCCGCCCTCGAGGCGGTCCTTGAGCTCGGCGGTCATCCCGCGCAGCTCGTCGTCGCTCATCGAGACGAAGTCGTCCTCGATGGCGTTGACCGCCTTGACGATGGCGTCGAGCTCTCGAAGGATCTTGCCCTCGCCGATGCGGAGCAACTTGTCGATGATGGCAGGCACGAGTGGTAACTGTACCTACGGTCCCAACGCTGCTCCCAATGCGTGCGACAGGGCCCCCGACAGGTCACCGCGAGCACCGACCACGACGTCGTCCAGGTCGAGCCATCCCGCGAGCCGACGCAGCTCGGCGGCCAGCTCGTCGGCGGTCTCCTCAGGGGCACCCTCCTCGGCGAAGGCACCCGGCACGAGCAGCACGCGGGCGGCCCGGTCGGCCTTGAGGTCCACCCGCGCGACCAGGCGGTCACCCAGCAGGAACGGCAGCACGTAGTAGCCGTGGAGCCGCTTCTCGGCCGGGACGTAGATCTCGATGCGGTAGTAGAAGGCGAACAGCGCCTCGGCCCTCGCCCGCTCCCACACGACCGGGTCGAACGGGCTGAGCAGGGTGCGGGCGGACACCTTGCGGGGCAGCCGCGCGTCGCGGTGCAGCCAGGCCTGCCGCTTCCAGCCCTGCACCTCGACAGGTGTCAGCTCCCCCGCCTCCACCAGCTCGTCGATCGCGACCTTGGCGCTCGGCTTGCCGGGTGCGGGCTGCAGCCGGAGCCGGTAGTAGTCGGCCAGGTCGGGCCCGCTGGCCACGCCGTAGGACCGGGCGGCACGGCGTACGAGCTCGGTGACCGCCTCCTGCGGTGTCGGTGTCGGGGCGTCGAGCACCTCGGCGGGGAGCACCCGCTCGGGCAGGTCGTAGAGGACCTCGAACTGGCTGGTGCGCCCCGCGATGGCGACATCGCCGACGAGGAACAGGTAGTCGAGGACCTTGCGCGCCTCCGACCAGTTCCAGCCCCAGTTGTCCTTGGACCGCGGTCCGGTGCTGAACTCGTCCTCGAGGTCGCGCGCCGTCACCGGTCCGCGGTCGCGCACCGCGTCGAGCACCCGGGGCTCGAGGTCGGCGTCGGCGGTGAAGCCCCACTTGCCACGCTCGGAGCGGTACTTCTCCATCCGGTGGCGCATCATCGGCCAGAGCTCGACGGGCATCAGCGCCTGGACGTGCGCCCAGTACTCCACGAGGTGCCGTGGCCGGCGTCCGGTGGTGCTCGACGCACGGCGCAGCAGGTCGACGTCGTAGGGACCCATGCGGGAGTAGAGCGGCATGTAGTGGGCCCGCTGGAGGACGTTGACCGAGTCGACCTGGAGCACGCCGGTGCGGGCCACGGTGCGCTCGAGCGTCGCGCGCGCGGGCGTGGCGTGCGCGCGGTCGGTGAAGCCCTGCGCGGCCAGCGTGATGCGGCGGGCCTGGAGGTTGGTCAGCTGGTCCACGTCAGGAACTCAACCAGAGCCGACCGACGACCTCGGTCGTCCTAGGGCGGGTCCAACAACTTCTCGCGCATGGCGTACATGACGGCCTCCATGCGGGAGTGGAGCTGCAGCTTCTCCAGGATGTTGCGGACGTGGTTCTTCACGGTGTTCTCGGAGATGAAGAGCTCCTTGGCCACCTCGCGGTTGTTGAGGCCCTTGGCCACGAGCCGCAGCACCTCGAGCTCGCGATCGGTGAGCCGCAGCGCGGGGCCCTGCTCGCGCTCGGGCTTCGACATCTGCTTGAACTCGTCGATCAGCTTGACCGCCATGGACGGGCTGATGAGGGACTGGCCCTCGTTGACGACGCGGATCGCCTGGGCCACCTCCTCGATCGAGGAGTCCTTGAGCAGGTAGCCCGAGGCGCCGTTCTTGACCGACTCGTAGAGGTCGGCCTCCTCGTCGGAGACGGTGAGCATGATGATCTTGGCCGACGGGACGGCCTCCTTGATGCCGCGGCAGGCCTCGACACCGGTGCGGCGCGGCATGCGGACGTCGAGCAGGATCACGTCGGGCGCGGTCTTGACCGCCAGCTCGGTGGCGGTGATGCCGTCGGACGCCTCACCGACGACCTCGATGTCGGTGTCGCCGCTGAGCAGCATGATCAGGCCGCGGCGGAAGAGCTCCTGGTCGTCGACGACCAGGACTCGAACGGGTTCGGTGCCTGTGGTGCCTGCGGGGGTCCCAGTTGCCTCGGTCACGCGCGCATCATGTCATGCGCGCGTGGCCGAGCTCCGGCAGCAGCGCGGACCTCAGGCGTCGACGTCGAGGGAGATCACTCCGTAGTCGTAGCCGCGCCGTCGGTAGACGACGGACGGACGCTCGCTCTCCTTGTCGACGAAGAGGTAGAAGTCGTGCCCGACGAGCTCCATCTCGTAGAGGGCCTGGTCCAGCGTCATCGGTGACGCGCCGTGCGACTTCTCCCTGACGACGAGGGGGCCGTCGCCCGTGACGGTGATCGGGCCGACCTTGCGCTCGACGACGCCGTCGTCGGCGGCGGCGTCCTCGACCTCCGGCATGCCGGAGAGCGCCTCACCGACGGACACGTGGTCGTTGCGTCCCTTGTGGACCCGGCGGCGGTCGGCGGCACGGCGCATCTGCGCCTGCATCTTGTCGACGGCCAGGTCGAGCGCGCCCATCTTGTCCTCTGCGGCCGCCTCGGCCCGGATCACCGGGCCCTTGGAGAAGGCCGTGAGCTCGACCTTGGTCGCGCGGTCGTGCTGACGAGGGTTCTTCTCGAGCTCCACCTCCACCTGGACCCGCATGATGCGGTGATCGTGCTTCTCCAGACGGGTGAGCTTCTCCGAGACATGTTCGCGGAACCGATCGGACACCTCGCAGTGCCGTCCCGTGACCACAACCTCCATGTGAACCTCCTCAACTAGCGAGCGGACCGCACCCTTCCATGGGCCCGGGCGCACCGCGCCGGGGCAGGGTGGGATGGAGCCCGCCCGGCCGACCTGGTCTTCGACCCCACAATCGCCTGCTGAGACGTTCGCAGCTTCTCCGCCACTACTGGCCTTCTCCCGGCATCCGACACATCTGGCGTCAGGGACGGGGCAGGACTTACTTCTAAGCCGCACCGTGATCGTCCGGCGGGCCCCCTGCTGACGAGCAGCAGAGCACCCGCGGACTTACGTGGACCGTTTCGCCTGCGACTGGCATCGGCTTGCCGCGAAGAATTCATCTTCGTGACGCAACCACGGACCCAGGCGGACTCCATGACAAGACGCTAGCCCCTCTGGGGCCCCGGGCCAACCATCGGGCCCACGCCTCGGTCCACCCCCGTGCCCCGGCGCCGGGTGGCGGCGACGGCGGCGATCGCCACGGGCGGCAGCCCGACCGACTCGAGCGCCCGCTGCGCCTCGCGCGCCGTCGATCCGGTCGTCACCACGTCGTCGCAGACGACCACGTGGGCACAGGGCCAGCGTCGACCGGCGCGCGCCAGCGCCCCCGAGGGGCAGTGCATCGAGTGCCGCACGTTGCTGGCCCGCCCACCTGCGTCGAGGCCGGCCTGGTCGGCGGCGCCGCGCGAGGCGACGAGCGGGGCCACCGCCACCGCACGCACCTTCCTGATCCGTGCCGCGGCGCTCCGGACCATAGCCGCGGTCGCCTCGTAGCCCCGCTGCCGCCCGGCCCCCGGCCGCGACGGCACCGGCACCAGCAGGAGCGGCACGCCGGGGTCGAGGTCGGCCGTGGCGCCCAGCACCGCGACCGCGAGGAGGTCGCCCAGCACGCGCCGGTGACCCCACTGCCCGCGGTCCTTGTGGCCCACCACGAGAGCACGGACCGCGCCCTCGTAGGCCTCGGTGGCCCAGGGCGCGACGAGCCCGTCCGGGACGGGCGTCGGCCAGGCGACGCCGGCACGGGTCGACAGGTCCCCGCGGCAGCGCGCACAGAGCATGCGGCCGGGCGCCTCGCACCCGACGCACCGGCTGCCGAGGAACAGGTCGAGGGCCTCGTCGAGCACGCGTCCATGCCACCAGCAGCAGGCGTACGCCGGCAACCGCTCGCGCGCGGCCTGTGGATCAGCCGACGTAGGTGAGCGCGGACAGGCCCTCGGGCAGGGCCGGCATGGTCCGCTCGGGGCGGGTCACGCTCGCGACCGACCCGTGGCCGAGGGCCCACACCTCGGTGCCGTCGACCGGAGCGGACACGAGGGTCCGTACCGGACCGCGGACGATCGTCGAGCCGGTCAGGACGTCGCCCGGCGCGCCGTCGACCGAGACCGTGCGCACCACCGAGTACTCACTGTTGATGTTGCGCAGGACCGAGATCGACGTCGGCGAGCGCCAGCCGATGTCCCGGATGCGTTGACTGCCCTCCTCGGGCAGCGGCAGGGTCTGGATCGGGGTGAAGCCGAGGATGGCTCCGGCGGCGTCGTGCAGGATCCGCGTGGTGACGACGCGGTCGACCTTGCGACCCCGCACGACCGCGACCAGCCGGCTCCCGTCGCGGGAGACCAGGAGCTCGGTGACCGTGTGGCCGCTGACGCCGGGGACGGTCTCCGTCTTCGCCTCGCCGTCGACGACGACGGTGACGCGGGCCCGCCCGGCACTGCGGTCGAGCACCCACAGGCGGTCGCGGTAGTCCCAGTGGGGAGCGGCCAGGTCGACGGCCCCTGTCACGACGTTGGAGACCTCACCGTCGGGCGCCTCGGTGGGAGCCACGTAGAGCTCGGTGCCGCTGGTGGACACCGCCGCGACGTGTGAGCCCGAGATGCTGACGCCGATGGAGCGCAGGTCGTAGCCGTCGCCGCCGAACGGGCCGAGCGTGTCCGCGAACGCACCGAGGGTGCCGACCACGACGCGGCCGTCCTCCAGGGCGTACAGGTCGGAGATCGCGCTCAGCCCGTCCGGGTCGAACCTGTCCCCGGCGTCGAGGTTGCCGCGCGACGTTCCCTCGGCACTGATGGTGCGTCCGCCCACGCTGAGCTGGATGGCGCGGACCTGCGGGTCCTGACGGAGGGTCCAGGCCAGCTGGGCGAGCATCCCCCTGGCGGTCTCCACGTCGACGGCATCGGGATCGCCCGAGAGCGACACGGTGGCGATGCCGCTGACGATCGGCACCGAGAGCCCGTCGCGCGTGCCGGCAGGGAAGTAGGTACGGACGACTCCGTTCAGCGCGGGCGGCGGCTGGGTCACCAGCCCGCGGACCAGGGACGAGGCGAACTGGTCGCCGCGCGGCACGAACACGGGCTCGGCGACCAGCACCTCGGAGGTGGGGTCGAAGTAGTAGAGCGAAGCCCGTTCGTACCCGTCGTCGAACCACGAGTCGGGCACGATGAGCGCGTCGGGCACCGTGTCGTCGATGCGCCACTCCCCGTCCTCCTGGACGAGCCCCATCTGCAGCACGCGGCTGGGCTGGGTGCGCTCCCACGCCCCGCGATCGTCGTAGAGGTTCACGTCCTTCAGCGGGATCCGGACGGACGTCTCCCCGGTCGCCGTTCCGGGCTCGGCGTAGGTGATGATCTGCTGCTCCGGCACCCAGGCGTCGGCCGCCTCGCTCGAGAGGAACTGGCGCGCGACGGTCGTCGAGATCGGCCTCGCCTTCATCGCCTCGAGGAAACCCTCGACGATGTCGGTCGCCGAGTCGCCCGCTCGCGGCGGTCGGGGGTCGATGGAGACGCCGGGCACGTCGTCCGTGGCGGTGGAGACCTGGGCCTCGGTGACCGGACCGCCGGTCGGCATCGACACGCAGCCCGCCAGGAGTGCGCACGCGGCCGCCGCGGTGACGGCCCGCGCGGTGCGGGTGATCATGCAGACTCCCGGGCGTCGTCGGGCACGAGCGGCAGCGGTGAGTGCCGCAGCTGGGTGGACAGGTGGCGCGGGAGGGTCAGTCGGAACTGTGCACCTTCGCCGGGACGTCCCCATGCCTGGAGCCAGCCGCCGTGGAGGTGGGTGTCCTCGAGCGAGATCGAGAGCCCGAGGCCGGTCCCGCCGCTCGTCCGGGCGCGCGCCGGGTCGGCACGCCAGAAGCGGTTGAAGACCATCGCCGACTCCCCCGGACCGAGCCCGATGCCGTGGTCGCGGACCGCGATCGCGGCGGACTGGCGGTCGGCGCCGATGAAGATCTCGACGTCGTGCGACTCGGCGTGGTCGATCGCGTTGGTGACCAGGTTGCGCACGATCCGCTCCACCCGGCGTACGTCCGCCTCGGCGACGCAGGGCTCGCCGGGGTCGTGCACGACCACGCGGATGTCGCGCTGCGCGGCGAGGCCCGAGGTCATGTCGACGACGCGACGGGCGACGTCCACGAGGTCGACGTCCTCCGCCTCGAGCACTGCAGCACCGGCGTCGAAGCGGCTGATCTCCAGCAGGTCGGCGAGGAGGGTCTCGAAGCGGTCGAGCTCCTTCTGCAGGAGCTCGGCGGCGCGGCCGGTGACCGGGTCGAGGAACACTCGCGCGTCGTGGATGACGTCGCTGGCCATGCGTACGGTCGTGATCGGCGTACGCAGCTCGTGGGAGACGTCGGAGACGAAGCGGCGCTGCAGCCGGCTGAGCTCCTCGAGCTGGCGGATCTGCTTCTGGAGGTTGGAGGCCATCTGGTTGAACGAGGTGGCGAGGCGCGCGAGGTCGTCCTCGCCGCGGACGCGCATCCGCTCCTGCAGCTGGCCGGCGGCCAGGCGCTCGGCGACCCGCCGAGCCATCCGGATCGGGGTCACCACCTGGCGGGTCACCAGCCAGGTGAGGCCGGCGACGAGGAGCAGGAGCGGCACCCCGGCGACGAGCATCGCGCGGGAGACGAGCGCGAGCGTGCGCTGCTGCTCGTCCAGCGGGTAGAGGTAGTAGAGCGTGTAGGTGTTGTTGTCCGCGGGGAGCCGGACCTGGCTGCCGACGACGACGCCCGGGCCCGCCGGCAGGCCGGTGACCTCCCCGATGGTCCGGATGTCGGTGTAGGTCCACGCGGTGGACGAGACGTCCTCGAAGTGGGCCTGCAGCTTCTCCGGCACGCTCGAGAGGTCGAGCCCCTCGGTGAACTTCGCGCCGCCGTCCGCGAGGCGTACGCCGTCCCCGATCGGCGGCGACAGGATCACGGCGAAGCCGCGGGTCGAGCCGCGCGCGATGATCGGCTCGACCAGTGCCTGCTGCTGCGCGGACTCGTCGACCTCGAGGCCCGATGCGGCAGCGAGCTGCACGCGAGCCGACTCGGTCTCGCCCTCGGCCTCCTGCACGACCGCGTCGACCCGGTTCTGCAGCAGGCCGTCGCGCGTCTGGTGGATGAGGAAGGCGCCGACGACGCCGACGACGAGGGCGGAGAGCAGCATGGTGCTGAGGACGACGCGCGCCTGGACGGAGCGGCGCCAGAAGGCAGGCCCGTGACGGAGGATCGGCGGAAGCCGGTCGAGCCCGCTCACCTGTGTCTCATCGGTGACTCACTCGTGCTGCCTATGACTTGCCGGCCTTGTAGCCCACACCGCGCACGGTCACCACGACCTCGGGGTTCTCCGGGTCGTGCTCGACCTTGGAGCGCAGCCGTTGGACGTGCACGTTGACCAGACGGGTGTCGGCGCTGTGGCGGTAGCCCCAGACCTGCTCCAGCAGGACCTCGCGGGTGAAGACCTGCCACGGCTTGCGCGCCAGGCAGACCAGCAGGTCGAACTCGAGCGGCGTCAGGTTGATCGTGCTGCCCTCGCGGGTGACCGAGTGACCGGCCACGTCGATGGTCACGTCGCCGATCGTCAGGCCCTCGTCGTTGCTGACGTCGTTGCGGCGCACGCGCGCACGGACCCGGGCGACGAGCTCCTTGGGCTTGAACGGCTTGACGATGTAGTCGTCGGCACCCGACTCCAGGCCGACGACCACGTCGACGGTGTCGCCCTTGGCGGTGAGCATCACGATCGGCACGCCGGACTCGGCGCGGATCTCCTTGCACACGTCGATGCCGTCCTTGCCGGGCAGCATCAGGTCGAGCAGCACCAGGTCGGGCTTGTAGTCGCGGAACGCCTCGAGCGCGATGTCGCCGCGCCCGACGATCCGGCTGTCGAACCCCTCCTGGCGGAGGACGATGGAGAGCATCTCCGCCAGGGAGGCGTCGTCGTCGACGACGAGCACGCTTCCGCGTGCTGGTTCGGCAAGGTCGGTCATGGTGTCCAGTCTAGGGACAGCCCCCTTGCGGGAGGGACGTCCCGCGCTGGGCTCAGTAGCGGTAGAGGTCCGACTTGTACGGGCCCGCGACGTCGACCCCGAGGTAGGCGGCCTGCTCCTTGGTGAGCTCCGTCAGCTCGACACCGAGGGCGTCGAGGTGCAGGCGGGCCACCTCCTCGTCGAGGTGCTTGGGCAGGACGTGCACGCCGAGCTCGTAGTCGTCGGCCTTGGTGAACAGCTCGACCTGCGCCAGCACCTGGTTGGTGAAGGAGTTCGACATCACGAACGACGGGTGGCCGGTCGCGTTGCCGAGGTTGAGCAGGCGACCCTCGGACAGCACGATGATCTTCTTGCCGTCCTCGAAGATCCACTGGTGGACCTGCGGCTTGATCTCGTCCTTGACGATGCCGGGGATCTTGGCCAGGCCGGCCATGTTGATCTCGTTGTCGAAGTGACCGATGTTGCCGACGATGGCCTGGTGCTTCATCTTGTGGAAGTGCTCGACGGTGATGATGTCGAAGTTGCCGGTCGTGGTGATGAAGATGTCAGCGGTCTCGACGACCGACTCCAGGCGACGCACCTCGTAGCCGTCCATCGCGGCCTGCAGCGCGCAGATGGGGTCGATCTCGGTGACGATGACGCGGGCACCCTGGCCGCGCAGCGACTCGGCGGAGCCCTTGCCCACGTCGCCGTAGCCGCAGACGACCGCGACCTTGCCGCCGATCATCACGTCGGTGGCGCGGTTGATGCCGTCGATGAGCGAGTGGCGGCAGCCGTACTTGTTGTCGAACTTGGACTTGGTGACCGAGTCGTTGACGTTGATCGCCGGGAACAGCAGCGTGCCCTCGCGGAAGCGGTCGTAGAGGCGCAGGACGCCGGTCGTGGTCTCCTCGGAGACACCCTTGATCATCGGGGCGCGGGCGGTCCATCGCTGCGGGTCGGACTCGAGCGAGCGGGCCAGGACGCGCAGCACCTCCTTGAACTCCTCGTTGTCGGTGGAGTCCTGCGACGGCACGGCGCCGGCCTTCTCGTACTCGACACCGAGGTGCAGCAGCATGGTGATGTCGCCGCCGTCGTCGAGCAGCATGTTGGGGCCGCCCGGCTCGCCGTTCTCACCAGCGAAGTCGAAGACCTTCTCCGCCTCGTCCCAGTACTCGGCGAGCGACTCGCCCTTCCAGGCGAAGACCGGGACGCCCTGGGGGTCCTCGGCGGTGCCGTCACGGCCCACGACGACCGCCGCGGCGGCGTGGTCCTGGGTCGAGAAGATGTTGCAGGTGGCCCAGCGGATGTCCGCGCCGAGAGCCGCGAGGGTCTCGATCAGCACGGCCGTCTGGATCGTCATGTGCAGCGAGCCGGCGATGCGGGCCCCGGCGAGGGGCTGCTCCTTGCCGTAGCGCTCGCGCATGGCCATCAGGCCCGGCATCTCGTGCTCGGCGAGCTCGATCTCCTTGCGGCCGTAGGCGGCGAGGCTGAGGTCAGCGACCTTGAAGTCCATCAGTTGTCTCCTGGTGTGGCAGAGGCCGTCTGCGCCGCACATCTGTGCGTCGTGGGATCTCCCGCGCGGACCAGAAGAGCGTAGAACCGCTCTCAGCGATTCAGAGAATCCTCGTGAGCCGCGTCACCGTCCTCGTCGTCGGGCATCTCGGCGGGCTGCTCGCCCTTCTCGTCGGCGTGCTCCGACCCGTGGTCGGCACCGTGGCCACCGCCGATCCCCAACGCCGTGACGACGGCCAGGACGATCCCGCCGACGACGAGGCCGACCACCGCGGACAGCAGGGTGTTGAGCAGCCAACCGACGAGGCCGCCGAGGACTCCACCGATGGCGTCGTGGACGTCGACCTCCCAGTGGTGCACGAGGTCGTACGGCGCGTGGAGGACGTCTCCGAGGCCGGTGCCCTCGAGCAGCCCGTCGTGGCCGCCGATCTCGTAGAGGCTGACCAGGAAGATGTGGCCGCCGACCCACAGCATCGCGAGTGTCCCGATGAGGGAGATCGCAGCCAGGAGGCGCGGCATCGCCGCGACGAGCGCGAGCCCGAGGCGCTGCGAGGCCCGGGAGGGCTTCTCGGCGAGGTGGAGCCCGACGTCGTCCATCTTCACGATCAGCGCGACGACGCCGTAGACCAGGACGGTGATCAGCACGGCCACGACCGCCAGCACGATCGCGCGCATCCAGATGCTGGCGTCGGCGTCCGAGCTGACGACCTCCTTGAGCGCGATCACCATGATCTCGGCGCTGAGGATGAAGTCGGTGCGGATCGCCTGGCTGATGGTGCGCGCCTCGTGCTCGGGGGTGAACTCCCCCTGCTCGGAGACCTCCTCCTCGGCCTCGGTCGCGTGGCCGGTGAGTCGCTCGTGGACCTTGTGCGCACCCTCGTACGCCAGGAACGCGCCACCGAAGATGAGGATCACCGGCAGCAACCCCGGGAGGAACTGCCCGAGCAGCACCGCGGCCGGGAGGATGAAGAGCAGCTTGTTGCGCAGCGACCCGATCGCGATCTTCTTGATGATCGGCAGCTCGCGGGCGGCGGCGGACCCGTGGAGGTACTGCGGCGTCACGGCGGTGTCGTCGACGACCACACCCGCCGCCTTGGCGCTCGCGCGGCCCGCGGCGGCCGCGACGTCGTCCACACTGGCAGCGGCGATCCGCGCAAGGGCGGCGACGTCGTCGAGGAGGGCGAACAGTCCGCCGGCCATGAGTGGTCCTTCGGGTCAGTGGGTCGGGGCTGCAGCCTATCGACGGCTCAGGCGCGCACCTCGAGCCGCATCACCCAGCGCCACTTGGCGATCTGCCGGTCGCGGACGAACCCGAGGTCCTCGTAGAGCGTCTCGGGTCCGGTGTGGAGGTAGGCGCCGCGCTGCGGCTTGCGGTCCTCGACCTGCTCCGGATAGGCCTCGACGACACCGCCGCCAGCCACGCGGATCTCCTCCAGCACGGCCGTCACGGCGGCCCGGGCGACGCCCTTCTCGCGGTGCCTGCTGCCGGTGAAGATGCAGCCGATCCGCCAGGTGGGCAGGGTGTCGAGGTCCTTCTCGTAGGCCTTCAGGTTCTTGATGTTCGGCAGCTCGGCCGGGCTGCCGAACTGGCACCAGCCGACGGCCTGCTCGCCGTCGTACACCAGCACCTGGTGGACGGTGCCGCGATCGGTGTGCGCGCGCTTCGCGAGGCGGTGGTCCTCCGCGGTGCCGCCCAGTCCCTCGGGGTGGAAGCCCATGCACCAGCAGCCTCCCCACACTCCGTTGTTGGCCTCGACGAGCGCAGCGAAGTCGTCCCACGTGTCCGGGGTGAGGAGCCGGGTCTCGTAGGTCGGCGCGTCGGTCGGGGCGGCCATGGCCCGACAGTAGCCTCGTCCGATGACATCGCCCTCCGACGTTGCCACGCACGACTGGCACGTCGAGGAGCGTGAGTACGCCCGCCACGAGTCGCGGCGCGGTCGACGCCACGCCTACGAGCACCTCGACCCGTCGCGCACGGCGCTGGTGGTCGTCGACATCGTCCCGTTCTTCGTGCGCGAGTCGGCGTACGTCCGCGGCATCGTGCCGCGGGTCAACGAGCTGGCTTCAGCGTTGCGGGCGGCCGGCGGGACAGTGGCGTGGGTGGTGCCGGGGTTCACGGAGCCCACGGCCAAGGACCGCGAGTTCTTCGGCGACGACGTGGCTGACGCCTACGCACGGTCCGGCGGGCCGGGCCCGATCCGCTCGCGACTCGCGGACGCACTCGACGTACGGGCCGACGACCTCGCGGTCGAGAAGACCGAGCGCGGGGCCTGGACGCCGGGCTCTTCCGTGCTGCCCGAGCTGCTCGCCGGGCTCGGCATCGACACGGTCGTCGTGACCGGCACCGTGACCAACGTGTGCGTGGAGGACACCGTGCGTGGCGCCAGCGCCGCCGGCCTGCGCGTCATCCTCGTGGCTGACGCCTGCGCCGCGACGCGCGACCAGGACCACAACGCCACCCTGCACGTGGTCTACCGGTCGTACGGCGACGTGCGCTCGACCGCCGAGGTGCTCGAGCTGGTGGCCCCGGGTCAGGCCAGCGACGTCTCGTAGGGCCATCACCGCCGGTACGTCGTCGGGCCGCATCTCGCGCAGCACTGTTGTCATGGCGGGAGGCTACGAGATCACCACACCGCGGTGGTCAGCGATCGATTCCCCTGTGGATCGTCGGTCGACTGTCGGTGGCCTCCTCTAGAATCGAACACATGATCGAGGCACTGGCAGAGGCGGCGAAGGCAGAGGTCGACACCGACCTCGACGCCTCCGGCCTGCTCGCGCTGGCCCGTGATCGCAAGTCCGCCGAGGACCAGGCAGCCGCCGAGCTGCTCGAGATCGCCGCCCGCTGGGCCGACCTGCACCCGCCCGAGTCGATCCACTCCGCAGCCGCGTTCACCGTCCCCGGCAGCGAGCACGAGGAACCCATCGCCGGCGACGGGTGCCCGTTGGTCGCGGAGTTCTGCATCGCCGAGCTCGGCGCCGTCCTCGGGATCTCGACGACGTCGGCGAAGAAGCTCATCGGTCACGCCCTCGAGCTGCGCCACCGCCTCCCGCGGCTGTGGACGCAGGTGCAGTCCGGATGCGTCGCCCCCTGGCGGGCCCGGCTCGTCGCGGAGACCACCATCCACACCAGCCCTTTCCTGACGATCGAGGCGGCTCGTTGGATCGACGCCCAGGTCGCTGCCGTGACGGGGAAGATCGGGCCCGCGCAGCTCGACCGGCTCGTCGCTGAGTCCATCAAGCGTTTCGACCTCGACGCCGCTGATCCGGCCGCGGACCCCGAGGACGGCTACCTCTCGGTCGACCCGCGGCACGCGACGTTGCATGACGAGGACGTCCACTTCGCCGGGACGATGCGGTTCGAGGCCGAGCTCGACATCGCCGACGCGCTCGACCTCGACCGCTCACTCACCCAGCATGCTGCGGAGCAGAAGGCCCTCGGGTCGCACGAGTCGCTGGACGTACGCCGCGCCAAAGCCCTCGGTGACCTCGCCCGCACCCAGACCGCCCTCGACCTGTTCAGCCAAGGTCACCGCGCCGGCCAGAGCGAGGACGGGCTCCCGGTCGCTCGGGAGGTCGTGATCCATGCCCACTTCGACGCCACCGCTGACGGCGAGCAGACCGTGTTCGGTCCCACCGGCCGTCTCGAGGAAGGCCAGCGGCTGGTCCTGCTCGACCAGGTCAGGGGCTGGTGCGGCGACACGAGGACCAGAGTCACCATCAAGCCCGTCATCGACCTCAACGCCGACCTCTCGACGCCGGCGTACGCCATCCCCGACCGGATCCGCGAGCAGGTGATCCTCCGCGACCGCACCTGCGTCTTCCCGTGGTGCTCACGTCCCGCACGGGGCTGCGACATCGACCACGTCACCGAGTACGACCACGACGCCGCAGCAGAAGGCCGAGCACAACCCGGTCCGACGGCGACCCACAACCTCGGTGTCGTGTGCCGGTTCCACCACCGGTTGAAGACGTTCACCGCGTGGACCTGTCGGATGATCGCGCCCGGCACCTTCGAGTGGACGAGCCCCCACGGCTACCGATACCTCCGCGACCGGGACGGCACCACCGCGGTCGACCCACCCGACCGACCATGACCCGCCCCCTGATCGAGAGGCCACCAGGGGGCGTGCAGAGCAACACGTCGGCCTCTCGAGGACAGGTCCCGCGACCGCACCTGATCGCGGGGCTACCGGCACGTCATCGTCGCGCGACCCCTCTGCCGAGGGCGGCGCACGGACTGCCACATCGACTGGACCGACAAGGCTCGAAGCACCGTCGTCCTGGCTCCGCTCCTGGCGTTGGGTCGGGAACCGACGCCCGGCGGGGCACGTCTACCCGGCGTGCCCGGACGACCTGTCGTGACCGCAACGCTCCTCGCCGTGGCGTGCGCCTCGCTCACTGGCTGCGGCGATCAGTCAGGACCAGACCCAGCTGAGGTCGTTGCCTCGGCAAGCACCTCGCCCGGAACTGGCGTGGCCACGACACTCCCCAGGTCGTACGCCTTCACCTTGACGTCATCGTGCGGTGAACGCGGCCTGATCGGGGACTACCGGGTCACTGTGCGCAGCGGACGAGTGAGCGACGTCGACAACCTCGACGATGACTATCCCTACGAGCCGACGCTCGCCGAGGTCCCCACCCTGCAAGACCTTGCTGACATGGCTGACTCTGCCGGACCCGACGAGGTCGTCGAATACGTCGTGGACGAGGCGGGAGCACCGCGGTCGCTCACGCTCGACCCCGTACCCAACGCCATCGACGACGAGGAGTGCTACGAGGTCACCGACCTCGTGCCACTGACCTGAGCCAGCAGGGCGGCAGCCGACGTCCTCCCGGTCAGGTCGAACGACCTCATCCACCGCCGTCCATGCCTGACCGTCATGGCCGACCCCGAGGGCAATGAGTTCTGCCTGGAGACGTGAGGGTGTCGGTCCCTCCCGCCAGAATGACCGCATGGACGCAGCGACTGCACTGGGCCGCCTCGCCGAGGTGATCGACGCCCACGACTGGGCCGGCCTGCCCGGCCTGCTCCACCCGGACTTCACCTGTCGGTTGGTCCACACCGGGGAGTCGTTCGACCGGGACGAGTGGGTGCGGTTCAACGCCGACTACCCCGGTTTCGAGCGGATGCTCGTCGAGGACCTGGTCGCCGACGGCGATCGCGGCGTGCTGCGCGCGACGGTCATCGGCAGGAGCGACGTGGGAGAGGAGCTGCGCTTCGCCGTCGCGAGCTTCGCCACCGTCCGCGACGGCCTGCTCCTCGAGCTGACCGAGGTCTGGGCCGACGTCGACCAGGCGCCGCCGGACGGCACGCGACCCGGCTAGCCTGACGCGGTGCTGCCCGAGCCGACCGAGCGACTCCGCTTCCGCCCGATGACCACGGCGGACCTCGAGGACGTCACCGCCCTCCTCGTCGCCTTCGACCCGATGCGGGGCGACCGCCCGCCCAGCACGCAGGAGGACGGGACGCGCTGGATCGAGTGGCAGGAGCGCAACTACGCCGCGCACGACTTCGGCCTCTGGGTCGTCGAGACGCACGACGGCGCCTTCGTCGGTGACTGCGGGCTGACGATGCAGGACGTCGAGGGCACCCCGCACCTCGAGATCGGCTACCACCTCATGCCGCAGGTGCGCGGGCTCGGCTACGCGCGGGAAGCGGCCCGAGCCGTACGCGACTGCGCCGCGGCGCACGGTGTCGAGCACCTGGTCGCCCTGATCCGCCCGGACAACGCGCCCTCACAGGGTGTCGCCCGCAGCCTCGGCATGGAGATCGAACGAACGGCGCACGTCCATGGCGCCGAGGCCCTGGTGTTCGGGTGCTCCCTCAGTCGAGGAGCCTGAACTCGCTGGTGCGGGGTGCGTCCGGATCGTGTGCTCGGACCTCGAGCGAGACGAGGGTGGCGCGGAACCCGCTCGCCACTGGGGCGAACGAGAGTGCGCGAGCCAGCGGGTCCGCCAGCCGCGCACGCTCCCCCATCACCTCGTCGCGCCGCGCCTTCTCTCCCTCGACGCGGAGCGTGGTGACGGCCACGGCGTGGATGGCCACCTCGCTGGTCGGGTCCCAGGCAAGTCCGGGACCGTCAGGCTGCGCCACCTGGTCGTAGCGCACCACCAGGTCGACCAGGACCACGTAGTCGTCGCCCAGCACGACCGGCTCGCCGGCGAGCACGAGCTCGCGCGAGCGTGCGCCGTCGCTCTCCGGGTCACGCCGACCGCCGAACAGGGGAACCACCGGCCCGCTACTCCTCGACCAGCCCGACCCGGAGGTACTCGGCCGCGTAGGTGCCGGTGAGCAGCAGCGACGCATAGCGCGCCACCTCGGCGTCGGCGTCGGTCTGGACCGTCTCGACGCGTACGCCGTGGCGCGCGGCCGCCGCTCGCAGCTCGCCGGTCTGCACGCGCACCACGGGGTCGTCGGACCTGTCGTCGAGGACCAGCAGCAACGGTCGGAGGTCAGCGGCGTCCTCCGCGAACGGGTCGGCGAAGACGTTGCGCGGCCTGGTGGCCTCGACGACCGGCAGGAGGTGCTCGGCGTCACCGGCGATGGCCGAGCGGCCGCTCGTGCGACGCAGCAGCTCGGCGAGGCGACGGGCTGCGCGCGCGGCGAGCACCGAGCCGCCCCACACGAGCGGGTTGGTGTCGGCCATCGCGATCGCCAGCATCTTGGCGGGGTTGACCGCGAGGTCCCGGTGCGGCGAGCACTCGGTCGCGACCCGGTCGAGGGACTCCGCGACCGACTCGGCGTCGGCGCGGGGCCCGAGGTGCACGTGGGCGAGGTAGTCGAGCATCACGACGGCGGTCGCCAGCTGGTCGCCGGTCACGGTCGGCAGGACCGTGACGTGCCGACCGGCGGCGTGCTCGCCGACCAGGGACCGCTCGGGGCAGGCCACGACGACCTGCGCGCCGCGGCGTACGGCCTCGGCGACGGCGGACGCGGAGCCGTGGTCGTTGCCCTCCGGCGCCAGCATGACGACGAGGTCGAGGGAGCCGGCCCAGCCGGGCAGGCCGGGGTTGGGCCACGCCACGAACGGCACCGGGCACCACGGCTCGAGCACCGCGCGGAGCAGGCGCGAGTCGGGACCGGCCGCGATCACCGCGCGCGGACGCTCGCCGTCGCGACCCTGCGCGATGAGCTCGGCCGTCGCGCTGGCGGCCTCGTGCGCCTCACGTCGGACGCGCGACCCGCTCTCGGCGAGCGTGCGCAGGCGCAGGTCGACCGTCTCGAGCACTCCTGCATCGTCGAGGCGGGCCTCGTCGAACCACGTCGCCATCAGGCGGGCTTGCGGGCCTCGTCGACCAGCAGCACCGGGATGTCGTCGCGCACGGGGTAGGCGTTGCCACACCCCTGGCAGACGAGCTCGTCGGCGCCGTCGACCACGTCGGCGACCAGCTCTCCGTGGCAGGCCGGGCAGACGATGATGCTCAGCAGCTGGGGGTCGATGTTCACGCCGCTGATACTAGGTCAGTCGGTGGAGCTCAGGACGCGCAGGTGTCCGCGCTTCGCACCGCGGCTCGGGTCGTCGGTCGAGTGCAGCGGCACCGGTGTGGGGGCAGGTCGGCCGGCCTCGCGCACGGCGTCGGCCAGCGCGAGCAGGTCGTCGCTGCTCGGCCCCTGGGCCCTCGGGTCCGGAGCCAGCCGGAGCACCTCCCACCCGCGCGGCGCGGACATCCGCTCGCTGTGCAGCTCGCACAGGTCGTAGGCGTGCGGCTCGGCGTAGGTCGCGAGCGGCCCGAGGACCGCGGTCTGGTCGGCATAGACGTAGGTCAGGGTGCCGACCGCAGGACGGCCACACGCCGACCGCGAACAACGACGGGCAAGGCTCACGCCGGTGACGCTACCCGCCACGTGGACGCGCGCCGCTTAGGCTCGCGGCGTGGATGAAGCGGTGGACGACGCAGTGGACGCAGCCGTGGACGAGGGGCGGCGACGGATGCGCGACCGGAGGGGTCGCGGCATGCGCGGTCCCGGCATCCTGCCGGCGGACCCGGGCACGCCGGCGCTGCGGACGGCCCGGCAGAAGTTCGACCAGCTCGTCCTCGACGTGGTCACCCCGCTCGACGAGCGCTGGCAGCGCCACCTCGGCCTGGTGGAGTACGCCGTCGAGGACGCCCCGATGCTCCCCGACGACTGGGGCGACGAGACCGTCCCGCTCTCGTCGCTGGTGCGCGGCAAGGGCCAGTCCCCCACCCGGCTCGTGATCTTCCGTCGACCCGTCGAGCACCGCGCGACCAACCGCGACGAGCTCGAGGCGATGGTGCACACCGTGGTCGTCGAGCAGCTGGCCGAGCTGCTCAACCTGACGCCGGGACAGGTGGACGAGAGGTACGGCGAGGACTAGCGCCGCACCATCAGCGCTGGGCCGGTCGGACGTCCGCCACCTGGCTGGTCGTCTCGAGCGGGACGAGCGGCAGCACCGACAACCCGCGGTCGCTGACCTCGAGCGACACCACGGCCTCGGTGCGGTCGAGCCGCACCAGCGCGAGCACGGCGTCGTCCGGGAGACGTATGCGGGCGGCGGTCGACGGGTCGAGCTCCACGCGGCGCTCGCGCACGACCGCCTCACCGTCCTCGTTCCAGGCCTGGAGGGTCAGCACGCCCGGCGCGGTGGCGCCGACGACGACCAGCCTCTTGGCGCCGGCGGGCAGCGCCGCGGCCGCCTCGGCAGTGATGCTCGGACCGGCGGCAGAGATCGCGAGGTCGTCGGAGATCCGGCTCCTCAGGCTGGCGGTGACGGGTGCGGTCGCCTCGACGCGGATCGCCTGCACGCCCACGGCCTTCTTGCCTCGCAGCACGCCGGACAGGTCGACCTCGCTCACCGACGCCGGCGCGAGCGAGACCTCCTCGAGGCCGGCCGGCGTGAACTCGCTCTCCTCCGTGACCAGCTGGAGCTTCACCCGGACCTCACTGTCACCCGGGTTGGCCAGGGTCAGGGTCCGGTCGGCGGCGGTCGTCCCCACCCCGGCGACGTACGACGTGGTGGCTGGGGCGACCTGCGAGGGCAGCCACTCGCGCACCGGCCGGTCGCGACCGACGGGGTCGACCTGGTCGACGACGCTGGACGCGAGCCGGCCGCGCGTCACCTCGACCCGCAGTGCGAGGGCGTCGCGGCTGGGCACGACCTCGGCCAGGTCGAAGGACGCCGAGCCGCTGCCCGGGACCCGGACACCCCGCAGGGCCGGGACGTCGACGAGTGAGCTGCCGTCCCAGACCGTCACGTCGGCGACGGCGGGGCCCTTGTCGGGGTTGAGGAGGGTGAGGGTCGAGGAGTGCTCGGCCGAGGCGCCGACACCGGTGAACCAGCGCTCCGGGACCGGTCGGTCGCAGTCCACGGCCGAGCCGGCTCCGTGTCGCGCCACGACGAGTCCGGCCGCGAGGTCGCCGCTCGCACTGACGACCACCGGCTCGCGCTCGGTGAGCGACCCGACACCGTCCTCCAGCGTGACGGTGTCGTCCTCACGGCCGACGCGCACGGCGAGGTCGCCCGAGCCGAGCCCGGTGCTGCCGAGACGGAGGTCGTCGGCTCCCGGGAGCCTGGCGGGGCAGACCGTGGTCGCCCGGTCCAGTGCCGCCCCCGACGGTGCGTACGAGGTCGGCAAGTGGCAGGTCCAACGGCGAGATCCTGCTGACCGGGTCGATCTCGCTTCCTCACAGCTACTCGGCGACGGGGGCCCACCCTCGCGGGTCGTGAGTCCGACATGGATCACCTGCTCGACCCGAGCGACCACGAGGTGGTCACCGCCGACTCCCATGCCGGTCCGGGCGATCCGCGCGGTCAGCACCCACCCGCACCGGCTCGATCATCGCCCCCGTAAAGCCGACGGGCACACGCGCCCTCACCGTCCTGCTCATCGCCGCATCGGCGATGGCTGTGGTCGTCGTGGGCCTCCTTGTCGCCGGTCTCGTCCGCTCACCTTTCTGAGCCGTGACCGTTTCCCCCCCTCGCACCACCCAGGACCACTGTGACTGCATCGGCGCGCGCCCGCGAGCTCCTGAACGTCGCCGCCCTGCGCCGCCGACTCCAAGCAGGCCGACGACCTCGTCGCGCTCGACGTCTCCGGTCCGCTGCCGCTCACCGACATCTTCCTGCTCGCCACCGGGCGCAACGAGCGCAACGTGCAGGCCATCGCCGGCGAGATCGAAGACAAGATGATCGAGGCCGGCGTCAAGACGCTGCGCCGCGAGGGCCGCGCCGAGGGCCGCTGGGTCCTGCTCGACTTCGGCGACCTCGTCGTGCACGTCTTCCACGAGGAAGACCGCATGTACTACTCGCTCGAGCGCCTCTGGAAGGACTGCCCCGTCGTTCCCGCTCGAGCTGTCGCGTCGTCGGATGCTCGGCTGACTGACGACGACCTCTCGGCGGCCTCGAGCGGATCGGTGTAGTAATCTAGGCAAGTTGTTTGGCGCGGTCGCGGTCAGGCCGGACATGGGGGCTGTGGCGCAGTTGGTAGCGCACCTGCATGGCATGCAGGGGGTCAGGGGTTCGAATCCCCTCAGCTCCACCCACTGCTCAACGTGAGCCTCTTTAGAAGCGATCCGGCCTCGGCTTCGCCGACCCAGCGTGCCGCGTCGAACTCGGGAAAGCGCTGCATCCGCCCCGAGCGCGGGGCCGCTCCAGCGAGGTCAAACCCAACGCCTTCTGCATCAGAGTCGGTCGCCTAGCCGAATACGATGAGCCATCGATAACCGTGCGGAAGGGATTGAGGATGGCCCAAGTGGGCTTGCGATTGCGGCTGGCTGCCGCTGGCGTTGCGATTGCCACGACCTTGGCGCTTAGTGGCTGCTCGCATGCCTCGTCGCCTGGCGATGCGATTTCGAAATCAGCGACGCCAGGGGTCACTCAGAAGCCGGTTGAAAAGGTCGACGCCACCGTCTTCGACATGCCGTTGGGCAGTTCAGCAGAGCAACTTGCCGAGAAGCTGACTGCTCTCAAGACCGCTCGATTCGGTGGAAGGTCTGCTTTCACCTTTGCTCAAGCCAGAGCGTTCGAAGACCCTCAGTACCTCAACACCTCAAAGGAGGACTATTCGGCGGATGAAGCCAAACGTGAACTCACGGCAATTTCCGATGATCAGTTCATAGAGGGTTGGGACACGGTATTGGCGCTGAATGAGCTGTATGTCTTCGACGAGCAGCAGTTTGCAGACCGCTTCGTCGACCTGATTACGACCGATCAGAACGCTCCGGACAAGATCTTGGATGACCACTTCGCGCTCTACGGGGGCCGCCCGATTCTCCAGCCTCAGATTATTTCTGGAGATACCAGCTCGGATTCTGGGCAGGTGGTCATTCGGTACTTCATCGTCGAGGAAAATGATGTCGAAAGACAACAGCATTGGCGCTCTGAACCCGAATCTTCTCGCCTTGAACGGGGACGTGACGCAGATCACCACCACACTGGTGCCTTCATCCCCAGAAAGCGCTACCGGATCGCGGGCGAGCAATCGCTCAGCGTCGACCCCTAGCTAGTCGCTTGTCGTAGCCCTGTGGAATTCAGGTCTTACGCGACCCGATCCTTGGTTCAGGAGCGCAGCAACGCGTCCAGAGCCGGTAGCTTGCCCCGCCACCAGCAGCGAGCGGGCCCGGCCTGGGCAACCAGCGGGCCGTGTCCAGTTCGGGAAAGAGCTGCACCCGGCCGGAGCGCGGCGGCCACTCAAGTTCGAAGGTGTTGCTGCGAACATCGGTCAAGTCGAAGTCCGCGGCGTCCGCGGCGAACACCGTGACGGTCTTGCCACTCGAATAGCGGAAGGTGCCGAGCTCGACGTAGTCGCAGGTCGGGAGCCGGGGACGCCCAGCTCTTCAGCGAACTCACGCAGCGCGACCGTCGAGTCGCTCTCGCCCGGGTCGGCCTCGCCCTTCGGGATCGACCACGCATGCTCCTGCTTGCGCGCCCAGAACGGGCCGCCCATGTGGCCGAGGAAGACCTCGAGACCGGACGCCGACATCCGGTGCAGCAGGATGCCCGCGCTGTGTGCCGCCATGAGTCCATCATTGCCGGAATACTCGAAGCAGCCGGCCATGTTCAAGTCGATACATACGCATGAACTAGGAGCACAACGCATGGCGAAGAAGACCGACCCCGCGCCCGAGGCACCGCCGGTCGAGCTCGGGCTCGACACCTTCGGTGACGTCGCGGTCGACGCCGACGGGCGACACGGTCCCGTACGCGCAGGTCATCCGCAACGTGGTCGAGGAGGCCGTGCTCGCCGACCAGGTCGGCGTCGACTTCTTCGGCGTCGGCGAGCACCACCGCGACGACTTCGCCGATCTCGGCGCCCGAGATCGTGCTCGCGGCGATCGCCGGCCGCACCGAGCGCATCCGCCTCGGGCACCGCGGTCACCGTGCTGAGCTCGGACGACCCGGTGCGCGTGTTCGAGCGGTTCGCCACCCTCGACGCCGTGTCGCAACGGCCGCGCCGAGATCATCCTCGGTCGCGGCTCGTTCACCGAGTCGTTCCCGCTGTTCGGCTTCGACCTCGCCAGGACTACGAGGAGCTCTTCGAAGAGAAGCTCGACCTGTTCGCCGCAGCTGCTCGACGAGGAGCCCGTCACCTGGTCAGGGCACGATCCGCGCCGCCGCTGCACCGACCAGCAGGTCTACCCGAAGACCGAGTCCGGCCGCGCTGACGACCTGGATCGGCGTCGGCGGCAGCCCCGAGTCGGTCGTGCGCGCCGCGCGCTACGGGCTCCCGCTGATGCTCGCGATCATCGGCGGCAGCCCGCCCGCTTCGCGCCGTACGTCGACCTCTACCACCGCGCGCTCGAGCAGCTCGGCAGCCGACGCTGCCGGTCGGCGTGCACTCGCCCGGGCTTCGTCGCCGAGACCGACGAGGAGGCGCGCGAGCATGCTCTGGCCGCACTACGAGGCGCATGCGCGACCGCATCGGCGCGCGAGCGCGGCTGGCCGCCGATCGACCGGCGAGCGGTTCGAGGCCGAGGTCGCACGAGGGCGCTCTGCACGTCGGCTCGCCCGAGACCGTCGCGCAGAAGATCGCCGACACCGTGCGCACGCTCGGGCGTCGAGCGCTTCGACCTCAAGTACAGCGCCGGCACGCTGCCGCACGAGCAGCTGATGACGCGATCGAGCTCTACGGCACGCGAGGTGATCCCGCGGGTGCGCGAGCTGCTCGCCGAAGATCCCGCGGTGGCGCTCGGGCTGCCGTCCTAGGCTCGTGCCATGGTCAGCCGCCGCGAGCACGCCGCGCGGCTGCTGGGCGACTACCCGAACGCGCTGCGCTTCCGGGCGCACGCCGTTCGGGATCGGGCCATCCCCGCGTCGTTCGCCGAGGGCGGCCTGCGACCGGTCGTGATCCTTCCCGGGCATCTACGAGAGCTGGCACTATCTGCGGCCGATCGCCGAGCGGCTGAACGAGGCCGGGCATCCGGTGCACGTCATCCCGCGCTCGGGCTCAATCGTGCGCCGATTCCGGCACCGCGGCGCGGTCGTGCACGCAGCTGGTCGAGCGCGACCTGACGGCGTCGCGATCGTCGCGCACAGCAAGGGCGGCATCGTCGGCAAGCACCTGATGGCGCGTCGACGATCGCGACGGTCGCGTCGACCGGCTGGTGGCGATCGCCTCGCCGTTCAACGGGTCGGCGATGGCGCGGATCGCGCCGAATCCGGCGCTGCGCGCCTTCCTGGCCGACGACCCGGTGATCGCCGGCCTCGGCGGCCGAGCGCGCGGTGAACGCGCGCATCACGTCGATCTATCCGAGCTTCGACCCGCACATCCCCGAGGGGAGCGCCCTGGAGGGCGCACGACAACATCGAGCTGCCGGTCGTCGGCCATTTCCGCATCCTGCTGCAGCCGGCGGTGATCGACGCGGTGTCGAGCGCGGTCGACGCCTGAGCGAGCGCGACGTCGAGGGTCGGGGCTAGCGTGACGCCGTGACCAAGGAACAGCGGCTCGTCCTCGCCATCGCGATTCTCGCGTCATTCGTCGTCGTTCCTCGACGGCACCATCGTCAACGTCGTGCTGCCGGCGATCCGGCGTGAGCTGCGGCGGCGGGCTCGAGGCGCAGCAGTGGATCGTGTCGACGCCTACCTCATCACCCTCGGGTCGCTGATCCTGGTGGCCGGGCTCGGTCAGCGACGTCTACGGCCGCATCACGCGTGATCCGCGTCGGGCTGATCGGCGTTCGGCGTCGCGTCGCTCGCGATCGCGCTCTCGCCGAACGTCGAGTTCCTGATCGTCGCCCGCGCCGTGCAGGGCATCGCGGGCGCCCTGCTCGTGCCGAGCTCGCTCGCGCTGATCACCTCGAACTTCCGCGGGCGCCGCGCAGGCCAAGGCGATCGGCACCTGGACGGGCATGACGACGATCGCGATGATCGCCGGCCCGGTGCATCGGCGGCCTGTTCGTCGACTTCCTGTCGTGGCGCTACGCCTTCGTGATCAACGTGCATCCCGATCGCGGTCACCCTGGTGCTGCTGAAGCTGCTCGGCCAGAAGGACGTGCGCGAGGAGGGCGTCTCGATCGACTACCTCGGCGCCGTGCTCTGCAGCCTCGGGCTCGGCGGCGTCGTGTTCGCGCTCATCGAGCAGATCGACCCTCGGCTGGGGCAGCCCCGCCATCTACCTGCCGCTGGTGGGCGGCATCCTGGCGTTCGCCGGATTCCTGGTCCGCCAGCGCGTGCACCGCAACCCGATGCTGCCGCTCAGCCTCTTCCGCGTGCGCAACTTCTGGTCGGGCAACATCGCGACGGCCCTGATCTACGGCGCGCTGTCGCTCAACGGCTTCGCGCTCGGCGTGTACCTGCAGCAGGGCGCCGGCTCTGAAGGCGACGCTGGCCGGGCTCGCGTCCATTCCGGTGACGTTCATCATGATCCTGTTCAGCTCGCGCGTCGGCGCCCTGTCGGGCAGGTTCGGTCCTCGGCTGTTCATGACCATCGGGCCGATCATCGCGGGGCTCGGCGCCCTGCTGATGCTGCTCGATCAACGATCCGTTCAACTACTGGTGGCAGGTGCTGCCCGGCATCCTCGTGTTCGGGCTCGGCGTGACGCTGACCGTGTCGCCCCTCACCTCGGCGATCCTCGGGGTCGATCGAGTCGTCGCGCTCGGGCATCGCCTCGGCGGTCAACAACGCGGTGTCGCGGGTCGCGGGGCTGATCGTCATCGCGATGCTCGCGCTGATCGTCGGCGGCAGCCTCGACCTGAACGGCGTGCACCGCGCGATGATCGCGGCGGCGGTTCTGCTGATCCTGGGCGGCATCGTGTCGTTCCTCGGCATCCGCAACCCGGTGCACGCATCGGACGCGCCGGGCGCCGCGCCCGGCGGCGCGCCGACGCTGACGACGGCGAGCCGAGAAGTAGCTCACCCGCGCAGACCGACTCGAGCAGGACCGTCCCGTCGATCGGCGCGCACCTGCACCTCGGCGATCTCGAGTCACCGGCACCGCGGTGCCGGCGCTCAGATTCACCGTGCTGTCGTTGGTCGCCGACCAGCTCGAGAGCTCGCTGGCGGTCCCGTTCTTCTGCACCACCCAGAGCGCGTAGTCCCACCGTGTCGACTCGGGCGCCCCCGAGTCGATGTCGCGGTAGTGGCAACTCATCTCGACCTTGGTGCCCCAGCCCACCGAGGTGAGCTTCACCTCGGCGACTGAGCGGGCTCTTCGACCACCTGCGAGAGGGCGGTCGACACGGTCGGATGCGGCGCCGACGCGATCGACACCGGGACGGCGATGGCGGCGGCGACGACCGCCGCCGCGGCGAGGCCGAGCAGCAGGCGGGTCCGGCGGCGTGCGACGCTGGCGGCTCCCGGCGCTCGATCCGCGCCACGAGGTCGGCGGGCAGCGGCGGCGATCGACGCCGTCTGACGCGGCAGACGCGTCGTCGGTCGGCTCGAGCAGTTCGAGGGCGCGTGACGGCATCCAGCTCGGCCGAGCAGACCGGGCAGACCCGACAGTTCGCGCGACCGACGGCGCGGCAGCGCTCGCATCCCTCGAGGTGGGTCTCGAACTCTCGGCGCTCGGCCGGTGACAGCGAGCCCAGCACGTACGCGGCGTCCCAGTCGGCGTAGTGGGCGTGACCGGGCGTCATCGCGTCACTCCCTTCTCCTGCAGCGCGAGCCGGAGCGCGCGCAATCCGTAGTGCATGCGCGACTTGACGGTCCCCTCGGGAATCGCGAGTTCGCGGGCGACCTCGGCGATGCTGCGGCCGCCGTAGTACGCGTGCACGATGACGGAGCGGTGGTCGAGACTCGAGTCGAGCCGAGCGCCTCCTCGACGAGCAGTGACTCGAACAGGGCGTCCGTCTTGTCGCGCTCGGCTCGTTCGGGCAGTTCCTCGGTCGTGAACTCGTGGCGTTTGCGCGCGCTTCGCACCTCGTCGATCACCAGATGGCGCG
Source organism: uncultured Actinomycetota bacterium (assembly GCA_963708875.1). GTDB lineage: Bacteria > Actinomycetota > Actinomycetes > Propionibacteriales > Nocardioidaceae > Nocardioides. The sequence continues at coordinate 17,186 of CAVPUL010000001.1, read as the reverse complement.
CCACCGTGAACATCCAGGCGCGGGTGCTCTCGGGCGGCTGGGCGAGGATCGCGGGTGACGCCACGCCCGCAGCAGCGTCTCCTGCACGACGTCGTCGGCCCCCGCGTGATCTCCGGTGAGATGCACGACGTACCGCCAGAGCACGGCGGAGTGCGCGTCGGCGAGCGCGCGCAGCGCTGCGGCCTCGTCCGTATTCACCGCGCTGCATCTGCTGACGCATCGCGACACCTCCCTCTTCGAGAGACCACGGTAAGAACGAGACGGCGGGGAAGTGTTCACGTCAGGCCAGCATACGGGTGCCGGCGAGCACGAGCATCGCGACGTCGACGAGCGCCGCGACGATCACCAGGCGGAACAACCAGCGCCCGACGCCCGCCGCGGAGGGCCAGCACCGTGCCGAGGCGCCGATCGCGAGGGAGACCGCGAAGCCGACGAGGGAAGACCGGGATGCCGGCCGGCTTCCGATGCGCGCCATCGTGCACGGCGACCGCGCCAGCAGCAGGGCGACCCAGGTGATCACGATCGACGGGCGCAGCCCGAGCCGGTGGGGGAGTCCGCGGATGCCGGTTCGCCGATCGTCGTCGAGATCGGGCAGCACGTTCGCGAAGTGCGCCGCGACCCCGAGCAGAGCGCCGGCTGCGAACACCCACCAGACCGGGAGGGCGGGCGCGGGCCGCGCGAGGCTCGCGATCGCCGGCAGGAGCCCGAAGCTCACGGCGTAGGGCAGCACCGAGACCGGTGAGTTCTTGAGAGCCGCGTTGTAGCTCCATGCCGAGCCGAGCGCGACGGCGTGGACGGCGGTGGCCGCGAGTCCGAGCGGGAGGGTGAGCAGCAGCGACGCCGCCGCGGTGATCCACGCGGCGGCACGGACCGTCGCGACGGAGATCTCACCGCGGGCGACCGGCTTGTCCGAGCGGCCGACCGCGCGGTCGCGGTCCGCGTCGATCCAGTCGTTCGAGAGCCCGACGGAGACCTGATCGAACAGCATGGCGACGCCCGAGCACGGCGACGCGCCAGGGTTCGAGTCCGACGGCGACGCCGAGCAGCACCGTGACGATCGTGACGGCGATCCCGGGACCGGGATGCGTCGATCGAGCGAGCGCGGATGCGTGACGGAGCATGACGACAGGGTATGCCGGGGCGGCCGCAGGATCGGCTCGCTCGGCGTCCGTTATCGTAAGGGGGGTTTGCGTCGAGAGAGAGATTGTTCATTTGGTCAAGCAAATTCGCCTGAATTTGATCTTCCACACGTCAGGACGACATGACGCCGGCTGGAAGGCCTTCGACGACGCGACCACCCTTGTCGACGACATCGACCACCAGATCATGCTCGCCCGGCTGGCCGAGGAGGCCAAGTTCGACGCGATCTTCCTTCCCGATACCCATGCGGTACTCGGGACCAGCTTCCTGCGTAAACCGAGACGTGGGCTGGACCCCATCATCCTGCTGTCGGCGATCGCGCGCGAGACCCAGCATCTGGGCCTGATCGGCACTCGGTCGGCGCTAACCGGTCACCCCTACGTCGTCGCGCGGGATCTCGCCACCCTTCAGCAGATCAGCAAGGGACGAGCGGGTTGGAACATCGTGACCAGCCAGGAGGACCAAGCCTTGCAGGCCCTGGGTCTGCCGATCGATCAGAAGTTCGACCGCGCGACCCGGTACGAACGTGCAGCGGAGTTCGTCGAGATCGTCACGGCCTTCTGGGACTCCTTCCCACGGGAGGCCATCACGGCCGACAAGGAGAACGACGTCTACATCGACACCTCGATGACGCGAGGCGTCGACTACCAGGGAAAGCACTTCAGCTCGTCTGGCATCCTGCAGCTGCCGGGCCGCTATGAGGGCGAACGCCCCGTGATGTTCCAGGCGGGCGTCTCGAAGCAGAGCCGGGAGTTCGGCGCGAAGTACGCCGATGTGCTCTTCACCTCGCAGCCCGATCTCGAGCACGATCGGACCTTCTACAAGGAAGCCAAGGCGCACGCGGTGGAGTTTGGCCGCAACCCCGACCATCTCGTGGTGTGCCCAGGCCTCTACGCGGTCGTCGGCGACACCGAGGCGGATGCCCGCAAACGCAAGGCTCAGTTCGACGAGATGCTCGATCTCAACTTCCTGGTGAACAACCTCGCCAAGCAACTCGGCCTCCCGGTCGAAGAACTCGACCCGAACAAAGAGCTTCCCTATGAGCTGTTCGAAAAGATTCCGACCGAGGACGAGATCATCAACTATCGCCGCGACGACATCGGCGGGGTCGCGAAGGCGAACGACTTCACGGTGAAAGAGCTGGTTCATCACAATGTCAACCGCGGGCAGCGTGCGATCTTCGGCACGCCGGAGCAGATCGCCGACCGCATCATCGAGTGGATCGACACTGACGTCGCCGACGGGTTCAACATCAATGTCGACGTGCAGCCCGACGGTCTGGAGCGTTTCACGCGGGTGATCACCGAGTTGCAGAGCCGCGGACGCTACCACTCCGAATACGAGCACCCCACGTTCCGCGCGAACTACGGTCTGCCCCCGGGCTGAACCGCCTCACGACGCTGAGCTCCGACCGGCTGCTCCACGAACGCGCCGTAGCGCTTGGCGGCCGCGGCGATGCCGCTTCTCGCCGACGCCGGGATGTCGTGCAGCGGCTCGATCTCGAGCTGGACCTTCTTGGCGCGCTGGGTGCGCCGCCACGAGCCGACGACCTCGCCGTTGACGACGACGGTCGACAGGAACATCCCGTTGCCGCCCGGGACGATCACGGCCGTGTCGGCGCCCGAGAGCGGCGCGCTGCGATCGCGAGTAGCCGAGCAGGTACTCGTCGAAGCCGGGCAGCAGGCGCACGGCGCGGGCGGCCGGCTCGAGACCGGGGCGGAGGTAGTAGCGCGTGCCCTCCAGCTCGAGCTCGTCGAGCTGCTCGCGGGCGGCGGCGATTCCGGCGCGCGCATCGGTGAGGGTCAGGGACGACCACCAGGCGAAATCCCGTTCGGTGGCCGGCCCGTGCGAGCTGAAGTAGCGCAGGGCGAACTCCCGCAGCGCGTCCGCCACGCTCGGGCAGCGCGCGGATTCGGCACCCGGTGCTCGAGCAGCGCCCATTCCTGCTGGCCGACGAGCACGATCACCGACGGTCTGCGCCAGCTGGGCGAGCAGGTGGACGCCGCGCTGGCCGGTCGTCGGCAGCCCGTCCTGCTGCCACGCCGCGAACAGCTCCGGCCGCGAGATCGTCGCGCCGTCGGCCATCCGCTCGCGCGCGATCGACTCGGCGCGGTCGAACTGCGCCTGGTCGAGTTCGAGCTGGCGGCGGCGCCCTCGGCCGGCTCGGACCATGCGCTGCCCGGTCAGCGACAGCATCCAGGGCAGGTCGTCTGCGGCGACGAAATGCAGCGTGCCGCGCATCGGCCACGAGCGCACGAACGCGCCCGTCTCGTGCGACGGCCTCGATGACTGCTGCGGGTCGCGGATGCCGTGCGCAGCCCGATCGACCACAGGCCGCCCGCGTAGTCCTGAGCCTGCATCGCGAGCATGCCGCGCACGACCTCGGTCGGATCGTCGGGCGACGGGTCGCCCGCCGGCCGCACGATGCCGTGCGCCGCCAGGCGCAGCGCGGTCAGGCGGCGCCGGGCGGCGAGAAGTCACGATCGGGCACGCAGCCAGTATCGCCCGGGCGACCGACGCGAATCGCTGGCGGGTCGCGCCCGGGGCTGCGTCAGTCGTCGAGCGAGAGCGTGGGCAGTTGGATGTCGACGCTGCTGGTCGCTCGTCGTGCTGCTGACCGGCGTCACCGACGGCCTGCGCGGCGACCGGCGACAGCGGCGACGATGCCGAGGCCGGCGAGAGCCATGATCCCGAGCCCGAGCGAAACGCTCAGCGCCCCGCGACCGGCGGTCAGCTGGGCGGCTCGGTACTGCCGCACGACCGTCATCACGATCGCGACCAGCGCCGTGACGCCGCCGGCGAGGATCACCGCAGCGATCAGGCCGGAGTCGGGAGCAGACATGGGGGAGGCCTTCGCGTGGGGGACCGCTCCCGGGAATGACGCGGGTGGTGACGGGTGATTCGGGTGGAGTCCGCGTGCTGTCCACCATAAGGAGGACACGCACGGATCACCGTGAATCTATCAGCCCCCGTTCAGGGGGTCAACATCCGAGGCGTCGCGTCAGGCGTCATCGACCGCGAGCAGTCCGAGCGATCCAGCTGCTCGATCAGGCCGGCGCCGTCGTCGGCGTAGAGCCAGGGCACGTCCTCCCGGGCGTGTTCGACGCCGCCGGTGCGACCACCGGCCAGCACCGCCTCGCCGGGGGTCAAGCGGCGGATGGCGACCGCCGTCACGTTCTGCGGGTGCGCGGCCGCGAAGTCGCCGTAGATCCGCTCGTCGTGCTGCCCGTCGTCGCCGACCAGCAGCCACCCGACGCTCGGGAACTCGCGCGGCGAGCCGCTCGAGGCTCTGCGCCTTGTGCTCCTGCCCGCTCCGGAACCAACGGTCGTGCGTCGGCCCCCAGTCGGTCAGCAGCAGCGTTCCGCGCGGGTAGAGGTTGCGTTCGAGAAAGCGCGTGAGCGTCGGGGCGACGTTCCACGCACCGGTCGAGAGGTAGATCACCGGGGCTCCGGGATGCGCCGTGCAGCAGCCGCGTGTAGAGCACGGCCATGCCGGCGACGGGTCGACGCGCGTGCTCGTCGAGCACGAAGGTGTTCCAGGCGGCGAGCAGCGGGCGCGGCAGGGCCGTCACCATGACCGTGTCGTCCACGTCCGAGACGATGCCGAAGGTCGCAGCGCATCGTCGACGATGAACACCGCCGCCTCGACGCTCGTCGCCGCCGATGCTGAGTCGGATCGAGCGCCATCCGGGGGCGAGCGCCGCCTTGATCGGCTCATCGAGCACGCCGCCGCGGTCGGCACCGGATCGACGTGCGGGTGCCCGTCGACGACGACGTCGACGGGGCTCCGCGACCGGGATGCTCACGAAGCTGCGCCAGCCGCGGAAGCTCGCTGCCGATCGGTCTCGGCGTTCCCGGCTTGCGCAGCACCACCCGTCCGAGAACGCGCACCCAGTCGGTGTCGCCGTACCCGGTGAACGGGATCACGGTGGGCACGAGTCCGCGCCGTCAGCCCTCGACGCTCGCGCCAGCCGTGCAAGCGCGTCCTCGATGCGGGCGAGCCAGTGCGACGCGGTGCCTCTCGTCCCTGGCCATTTTCTCAGTGTGTCACGGCATGACTCACGGGTCCGCGCCGCGGACTGACGGGATAGAATCGGCCAGACCCGTGGCAACCCGGCATGCCCCGCATGTCACGCGGGTCGATGTGAGGAGACCCCGTGACGACACATCCGCCCTGACTCGCACCGACAGCGAGACGCCGATCCGCAACGAGCCGGTCCAGGCGCGCAGCACCGCTCGCCTCGCCGCCCTGCTCGATGCCGCCGCGCACGTCATCGACGAGATCGGCTACGAGCGCCTCACCACCGCCATGGTGGCCGAGCGCGCCGGCGCCTCGATCGGCACGGTCTACCGCTACTTCCCCGACCGCATCGCCGTGCTGCAGAGCCTCGCGGCCCGCAACGCCGAGCGCGTCGACGCGAGCGCGTCGTCGCCGAGCTCGCCGACGGTGGCACGCACACTGGCGTCGGCCTCATCGCGGCGTCGACGTGTTCAGTCGCTGTTCCGCAGCGAGCCCGGCTTCGCGCGCCCTGCGCTTCGGCGACGTGCTCGACCTCCGACCGTTCGTCGGAGTGCCGACGCCGCGTCGCGTCCTCGCCGAGCAGCTGCCGGCGCGCCTCGTCGAGCGCTTCGGCCTGAGGCGACAGCGCCGAGCTCGCGTTCGCGATCGAGGTCGCGACCGACGATCGCCGACGCGATCGCCGCCGACGCGTTCGCAGCGCGACCCGCAGGGCGACCCGCGTTTCATCGACGAATGCCGCTGCGTCGTGGCGGCTATCTCGGAGCGCTTCCCGGCCGCCTCGCGCGACTTCCTGTCGAGCGCCGTAGCACTGCCGCGCAACGTGACGCTCGTGGCCCCGAACTGACGCGTGAGTCGAATTGTGGTGTCAGTGAGGTGCCCGGGCGACTGTCCACTCGGTGCATGCCCACGAGGAGCGGCCGCCGATGATCGAGTTCCGCGACGTCTCCAAGACGCTATCCCGACGGCACGCGCGCGGTCGAGGACTTCTCCCTCGTCATCCCGGCGCGCAAGATCACCGTGCTCGTCGGGTCGTCGCGGCTCGCGGCAAGACCACGCTGCTGCGCATGATCAACCGGATGGTCGACCCGACCTCGGGCATCGATCGACGATCGACGGCGAAGACATCGCGACGGTCGAGCCGGTGCAGCTGCGCCGCGGCATCGGCTACGTCATGCAGAACTCCGGCCTGCTGCCGCACCGCACGGTCGTCGACAACATCGCGACCGTGCCGCGGCTGACCGGCGTGCCGAAGGCAAGGCCGCACGCAGCGCGCCCTCGAGCTGATGGACACGGTCGGCCTCGACCGCTCCCTCGCCGACCGCTACCCGAGCCAGCTCTCGGGCGGCCAGCAGCAGCGCGTCGGCGTCGCGCGCGGGCTCGCGGTCGACCCCAACATCCTGCTCATGGACGAGCCGTTCGGCGCCGTCGACCCGATCGTGCGCGACGAGCTGCAGCAGGAGGTGCTGCGCCTGCAGCGCGAGCTCGCCAAGACGATCGTCTTCGTCACGCACGACATCGACGAGGCGTTCCTGCTCGGCGACCAGGTCGTCGTGCTCGCAGCAGGGCGGCCACATCGTGCAGCAGGGCACGCCCGGAGCAGATCCTCGCCAACCCGGCGAACGACTTCGTCGCGACCTTCATCGGCGCCGACCGCGGCAAGCGCCGGCTGACCGTGTCGAGCGGCCGCCGCGCGCGGCGACGACCGCGTGCTCGTGGACGCCGGCGGCTACCCGGTCGGCGTCATCGCGGCGCCCGACGGCCGCCTCGCCGTCGCGAACGCCGTCCCCGAAATCCCGCAGCGTCTCGAACAAGACGGACCAGGCGGGCGACGCCTGATGAACTGGGTATGGATCGGCAGCAACCTCGGCCTGATCGGGGGGCGCATTCTGGAGCATCTGGCTCTGACCGCCCCGCCGATCGTGATCGGGCTGGTGCTCTCCATACCCCTCGGCTACTGCGGCGAGCCGCTCGAAGATCGCGCGCTCGATCCTGCTGTCGGTCGGCGGCATCCTCTACACGATCCCGTCGATCGCGCTCCTCGTGCTCGTGCCCGTCGCTGCTCGGGCTGGCGATCCTCAATCCGCTCAACCTGGTCTTCGCGCTCAGCATCTACGCGGTCGCGATCATGGTGCGCTCGGCCGCCGACGCGTTCGCCTCGGTGCCGGCGACGTCCTCGCCTCGGCGACCGCCATCGGGTTCTCGGCGCTGGCAGCGGTTCTTCGGCGTCGAGCTGCCGCTCGCCGGGCCCGGTGCTGCTGGCCGGCATCCGCGTGGTCTCGGTCAGCACGGTCAGCATCGCGAGCGTCGGGGTCGCTGACCGGGATCGATCAGCTCGGCTCCTTCTTCACGGATGCCTTCCAGCGCTCGTTCCTCGACCGAGGCGATCGTGGGCATCGTCTGCATCCTCGTGCTCGCCGCCGTGTACGACGTGATCCTGCTCGCGCACGGTCGCGGCGCTCTGACTGCCCTGGAACCGCAGGCAGGCCGTGGCGTCGCCGCAGGTGTACGCGCCGGCCGAGGCGCGGTGGCGGCCTCGTGAGCCTCTTCGGTGACGCCTTCGCGTGGATCTTCGCCGCACTGGACGGCAGGATCGACGTCTCGGGTCATCGTGCTCGAGCATCTGGCCGTGCAGTGGTCTCTGCGTGCTCATCGCGGTCGCGATCGCGCTCGCCGATCGGGGTCGCCATCGGCCACACCGGTAAGGGCCGCGGCGCCGCGATCCTGATCAGCAACGTCGCGCGCGCGGTGCCGACGCTCGGCCTGCTGTCGATCCTGCATCCTGCTCACCGGGGTCGGCCTGCTGCCCGATCGCCATCGTGCTGGTGCATCCTGGCCATCCCGCCGATGCTGGCCGGGCGCCTACGCCGGCGTCGAGTCGGTCGATCGGCAGACGATCGACGCGGCGCGCGCGCTCGGCATGACCGAGTGGCAGATCATCACCCGGGTCGAGATCCCGCTCGGCGCTTCCCCTGCTCGATCGGCGGACTGCGAGCGCACGGCCCTGCAGGTGATCGCGACGCTGGAATCGCGTCCGCCTTCGCGTTCGGCGGCCTCGGCATCTACCTCATCAACGGCGTGCACACCGGCCGACTACGTCCAACTGCTTGCGGGCGCGATCCTCATCACCGCGCTCGCCCTCGTCGTCGATGGCGTCCTCGCCATCGCGCAACGATTCGTCGTGCCGCGCGGAGTCGCGCTCGGCCGCACGGATCCGAACGGTCCCCCGAACCGCGCGCGGGCACGACGTCCGCGGGCTCTCCAGGAAGGTATGCAGTCATGAAGAGGCAACACAGAGGCATCATCGCGGGCGTCGCGGTGGCAGCAGCAGCGGCCCTGGCGCTGACCGGATGCTCGAGCCCGTCGTCGCTCAGCGGCGGCGGACGCGCGAGCAAGACGTCGATCGTGGTCGGCTCGGCGGCGTTCCCCGAGAACGTGACCCTCGCCTACGTCTACGGGCAGGCGCTCGCGGCCGACGGCGTCACCGTCACCTACAAGATCAACATCGGTCAGCGTGCCGCGTACTTCCCGGCGCTGCAGAAGGGCGAGATCGACCTGATCCCGGAGTACGCGGGCAGCATCCTGTCGTACCTCGACAAGGCCGCGAACGCCAAGTCGGGTGACGACGTGAAGACCGCGCTCGACGCGGCGCTGCCGAAGAGCCTGACGGCTCTCGACTTCTCCGAGGCGGCCGACTCCGACTCGATGAACGTGACACGCCGACTTCGCGAAGGCGAACAACCTGCTCGTCGATCGCCGACCTGGCGAACGTCTCGGGCAAGGTCGATCGTCGGCGGCCAACCCCGAGTTCCAGACCCGCCCCGACGGCCTGCCCGGCCTGCAGAGCGTGTACGGGTTGACGAACTGACGTTCCAGGCGATCAACGACAGCGGTGGCCCGGCGACCGCCAAGGCGTTGCAGGACGGCACCGTGCAGGTCGCGGACATCTACTCGACCACGCCGTCGATCATCGACGACAAGCTTCGTCACGCTGAAAGACCCGAAGAACCTGTTCGCGTCGCAGCAGGTCGTGCCGATCGTCACGGCGAGCAAGGCGTCGAAGATCAGCGCCCTGCTGAACAAGATCTCGGCGAAGCTCACCACCAAGGATCTGCTCGACTTCAACAAGCGCACCGGTGGCGACGAGAAGGCCGATCCGAAGACGGTCGCGTCCGACTGGCTGAAGGCGAACGGCTTCACCAAGTAAGTCCGCAACCGCACCCGAGGGGGTGGATGCTCGCGGCATCCACCCCCTTTCGTTCGACCTCCGTCCGCGCGCTCGGGGCTCGCGCCGGTGCTCGGCTGCCCAGTGGCGGCCTCGCGCCGCTCGAGCGCGCGGCGGATCAGCAGCACCGCGACGAAGAACACGAGCACCACCAGCGCCGAAGAGGTATCCGGCCCAGTGCAGCTGCGCCGTGAGGTCGCGATAGCCGCCGCCCGCCAGCGTTCCCACCGTGACGTAGGCGACCGCCCAGACGATGCACGCCGGGGCCGTCCAGGCCATGAAGCGGCGGTACCGCCATTGGCGTCATGCCGACGGTGAGCGGCACGAGCGCGTGCAGCACCGGCAGGAACCGCGAGGCGAACACGGCGAAGCCGCCGCGGCGGTCCAGGTAGCGCTCGGCCCGCACCCAGTTGCCCTCGCCGAGCCGCTGGCCGAGCTTCGAGCGGCGGATCCGGTGGCCGAACCAGCGGCCGAGCGTGAAGCCGACGCTCTCGCCGGCCAGCGATCCGATGATGACCGCGGCCAGCATCCCGACGTATTGCACCGGGTCGGTCACGCCGGTGCTCGCCACCAGCACGATCGTGTCGCCCGGGATGATCAGCCCGACCAGGATCGTCGTCTCGCAGAACATGCCGAGCGCCGCGAGCAGGGAGCGGGTGACCGGGTCGACGTGCTGAACGACCCCGAGGATCCAGCCGAGCGGGTCGATCACGCCGGCTCCGGGGTCGGGAGACGGGCGGGCGGCGGATGCCGCGGGCAGCGGCTTGCGCAGCGCGTCGAGCCGCGCGCGCCAGGTGTCGAGTCGTCCGGGAAGCTCGGCGGTCGCGGGACCGTCGACCCAGCCCGTGACGATCCGGATGCCGTGCAGCGCGTTGAGCGCCCACACCTCGCAGCCCTCGAGCGTCGCGGGCGTCACCGTCTCGTGCAGCACGTCGACGCCGGTCGCGGTCGCCAGCGCCAGCACGCTGCGCAGCGTCACCGAGTCGACCCGCGGCGAGCTCGATCGACGGCACGCAGAGCGCCTCGCCGCGCCCACCAGGCGAGCGCGGTGGTCGAGCCCTCGGCGACCACGCCCTCGGGGCGTCGCAGCAGCACCGCCTCGTCGGCGCCGTGCCCTGCGCCTCGGTGCGCAGCCGGGTCATCGCCTCGAGATCGGGCCCCTTGATCCAGCGGCTCGGTGCGGGATCGCGACCGCGGAAGGTCGCGAGCGTGAGGGAGCGGTGGCGCGCGGGGGCGGGGCGCATCCGCAGCAGGAGTTCGGCGGCGTCGTGCTGCACCCGCAACTCGACCCGCGGGAACCAGTCGCCGGCCCGCGGGATGCTCGAGATCGCGGCATCCCAGAAGGAATCGAGGTCGAGGGCGTCGACCTCGGCGGCGCCCGTGGCGTTCGGCCAGCTCGGACACCGCGTCGACGAAGCGCGCGCGATGCAGCCCGATGGCCAGCACCGTGCCGTCGGTGACCAGCCAGGAATCGGCGGCGAGGATGGTCGCCGGCGGCGACGTCGCAGTCGTCCCGGGCCTCGAGCACCCCGCCCTGCCAGCGGTACGTCGTCGCCACGCTCATACGCTAAGGCTATGCACGACGTCGCTGCCGCGGCGTCCCCTGGCCGGCGTATTCGACGCCGCCGCCGTCTTCGCGGCGCTGTTCGACGGCCGCGACGACGTGTTCTGGCTCGACAGCGGGCCCGGCGCGGGCGTCAGCTACCTCGGCGAGGGCACCCGGCTCGACGTGCTCGGCGGCGACCGTGTGGGATGCCCTCCGCGCCATCCCGGGCGGCACTCACCTCGGTGCGGTGGGCTGGCTGGGCTACGAGCTGCGCGCCGGCACCACCGGCGCCGAGGTCGCGTACGCCTCCCGGTATCCGGATGCCGCGTTCCTGGCGGTCGACCGCGTGCGATCGCTGATCGACGCGACCGCGACGGGCGCCGCCGAAGTCGTCGGTGAGTCGGACGGGCTGGCTCGAGGCCCTCGCTGGGCTGGCCGGAGTCGCCGCCCGCGTCCGGCACCGGCCGCGCCGACCCGCGCCTGTGGCGCGAGACCGACGACGAGTACCTCGACGAGATCGCCGCCTGCCAGGAGGCGATCCGCGAGGGCGAGGCGTACCTGCTGTGCCTCACGACCGAGGCGGAGGTCGCGGGTCGACTTCGATCCCTTCCAGGTGCACCTGCGGTTGCGCGCGACGAGCCCGAGCCATCACGGGGCCCTGATCCGGATCGGGGGCGATCAGCATGCTGAGCTCGTCGCCCGAGCAGTTCCTGGTCGTCTCGCCGGACGGCGATCGTGACGACCCGCCCGATCAAGGGCACGCGCGCTCGGGGGCGCGACGACGCGGAGGACGCCGCCGGCGCACGAGCTTCAGGAGAGCGTCAAGGAGCGCGCCGAGAACCTGATGATCGTCGACCTGATGCGCAACGACCTCGCGCGGGTCTGCGAGCTGGGCTCGGTCACCGTCACCGAGCTGCTCGAGGTGGAGAGCTACCCGCAGGTGCATCAGTTGGTGAGCACCGTCGTCGGCGCGGCTGCGGCCGCGGCCTGACCGCGGTCGACGCGCTCGCAGGCCGCCTTCCCCGCCGGGTCGATGACGGGCGCGCCGAAGCTGCGCGCCACGCAGATGCTCGACGCGCCTCGAACGGCGTGCGCGCGGGCTCTACTCCGGATGCTTCGGGTACCTCGGCGTCGACGGCCGGGCCGACCTCGCGATGACGATCCGCACGATCGTGCTCGACGACGCGCGGCGCGACCGTGGGTGCCGGCGGCGGCATCACCGCCCTCTCGGTTCCCGGCGAGGAGCTTTCGAGCTGAAGGTGAAGGCCAGGGCGCCGCTGGCAGCCTGGGCGCGCCTCGGGGCCGAGGATCCCGGAACACTGCCCGCCCCCTGACGGTTCGGTACTGTGGATGCTTGGTTGCTGCGCCTGCCCGCTCGGCCGTGGCGGCATCCACAACCCACCTTGTATCGAATGAGAGCTCCGTGACCTCTCAAGACAGCACCGCGCCCGACCCGTCGACACAGCGCGACGACACGGCGACCGCGTACGACATCGCCGCATCCAGGCAGAAGTGGCTGGCGCGTCTGGGACGGCCGACGAAGCCCTTCGCGGCGGAGCGACACGGCCGAACAAGCCCGCGCAAGTACATCCTCGACATGTTCCCGTACCCCTCCGGCGACCTGCACATGGGTCACGCCGAGGCGTTCGCGCTCGGCGACATCGTCGCGCGCTACTGGCGCCAGCAGGGCTTCAACGTGCTGCACCCGATCGGCTGGGACTCGTTCGGCCTGCCCGCCGAGAACGCCGCGATCAAGCGCGGCATCGACCCGCGCGAGTGGACCTACGCGAACATCGCGCAGCAGAAGCGCAGTCGTTCGAGCGCTACGGCGTCAGCTTCGACTGGAGCCGCGAGCTGCACACCAGCGACCCCGAGTACTACAAGTGGAACCAGTGGCTGTTCCTGAAGCTGTACGAGAAGGGCCTCGCGTACCGCAAGGACAGCTGGGTCAACTGGGACCCGGTGGACCAGACCGTGCTGGCGAACGAGCAGGTGCTGCCCGACGGCACGTCCGAGCGCTCCGGCGCGGTCGTCGTCAAGAAGAAGCTCACGCAGTGGTACTTCAAGATCACCGACTACGCCGACCGCCTGCTCGACGACCTGAAGCAGCTCGAGGGCACCTGGCCGTCGAAGGTGCATCGCGATGCAGCGCAACTGGATCGGCCGCTCGCATCGGCGCCGACGTCGACTTCGTGATCGAGGGCCGCGACGAGCCGGTCACGGTCTTCACGACGCGCCCCGACACGCTCTACGGCGCGACCTTCATGGTCGTCGCGCCCGACTCCGACCTGGCCGCCGAGCTGGTCGCCGGGTCGACGCCCGCAGGTGCAGACCGCGTTCGCCGCCTACCTCGCCGCAGGTGCAGAAGACGACCGAGATCGAGCGGCAGGACGCCGACCGGCGTGAAGACCGGCGTCTCCCTCGAGCGCTACGCGATCAACCCGGTGAACGGCGAGCGGCTGCCGATCTGGACCGCCGACTACGTGCTGGCCGACTACGGCCACGGCGCGGTCATGGCCGTGCCCGCGCACGACCAGCGCGACCTCGACTTCGCCCGCGCGTTCGACCTGCCGGTGCGCGTCGTCGTCGACACGAACGCGCCGGTCACCGGCGCGATCCCGGTGATCACGCCCGAGATGGCGGCGAGCTGCCGACGACCTGCCGCCGCTCGACCCGGCCGTCGACCGGCATCGCGCTGACCGGCGACGGCCGCCTGATCAACTCCGGCCCGCTCGACGGGCTGAGCAAGGCGAACGCGATCAAGCAGGTCATCGAGCAGCTCGAGGCGGCGGGCACCGGCCGCGCGGCGAAGAACTACCGCCTGCGCGACTGGCTGATCTCGCGCCAGCGCTACTGGGGCACGCCGATCCCGATCATCCACGGCGACGGACGGCGTCGCTGCATCCCGGTGCCCGAGGAGCGAGCTGCCGGTCGCGCCTGCCCCGACCGAGGGCCTCGACCTGAAGCCGAAGGGCAGTCGCCCGCTCGGCGCGGCGACGACTGGGTGAACGTGCCCGCCTGCCCGACGGCAGCGCCGGCCACGCGCGACGCCGACACGATGGACACCTTCGTCGACAGCTCGTGGTACTTCCTGCGCTTCCTGTCGCCGAACGACGACAACCAGGCGTTCGACCCGCAGAGGCCGAGAAGTGGGCGCCCGTCGACCAGTACGTCGGCGGCGTCGAGCACGCCATCCTGCACCTGCTCTACGCGCGCTTCATCACGAAGGTGCTGTTCGACCTGGGCTACGTCGAGCTTCACCGAGCCGTTCAGCGCGCTGCTGAACCAGGGCATGGTGCTGATGGACGGCGCGAAGATGTCGAAGTCGCAAGGGCAACCTCGTCGAGTTCGCGGCCGAGCTCGACGACGCACGGCGTCGACGCGATCCGCCTGACGATGGCGTTCGCCGGCCCGCCCGAAGACGACATCGACTGGGCGGATGTGTCGCCCGCCGGCGTCGGCGAAGTTCCTGGCCCGCGCGCTGGCGCTCTCGCGGCGAGGTCACAGCGCCGCCCGAGGTCGACTGGAAGACGCGGCGACGAGGCGCTGCGCCGCCTGACGCACCGCCTCCTCGCCGACGCGCCCGGGCTGGTCGAGGCGTTCAAGTTCAACGTCGTGGTCGCCCGGCTCATGGAGCTGCGTCAACGCGACCCGCAAGGCGATCGACATCGGGGCCGGGCGCGCGGCGACGCCGCGGTGCGCGAGGCGATCGAGATCGTCGCGGTCGATCCTGAGCCTGTTCGCGCCGTACACCGCCGAGGACATGTGGGAGCGGCTCGGCTACCCGCCGCTCCGTCGCGCTCGCCGGGCTGCGCAAGGCCGACCCGACGCTGCTGGTCGAGGAGTCGGTCACGGCGATCGTGCAGGTCGACGGCAAGGTGCGCGACCGGCTCGAGGTCTCGCCGAAGATCTCGCGCGGACGAGCTCGAGAAGCTCGCGCGCGCGTCGGATGCCGTGGTCGCGCGCCGTCGGCGACCGCGAGATCGTGAACGTGATCGTGCGGGCCCCGCGCGTCGTCAACATCGCGACGAAGGGCTAGCCGGGCGGGAATCCAGCCGCGCCGTCACGCAGCCGCCGCCGGCGCTGACGGTCGTCGGCCGAGCCGGCGCGACGCCCGTTCGTTCCTCCACACCCGCACCTCGCGGCACAACGCCCCCGTTGTCCGAGTTCCCCCCGACCCCCGGGACGCCGCGCCCAGACTCGGCATGAGTTCGGCTCCGACTCCTGACGCGCGCCGCGCCCGCGTGCGAGTGGGAGTCGGGGCCGCGCTCATCCTCGTGCTGGTCGGGCTCGGCTGCGCCGTGTTCATCACGGCGATCACGCCGCACGGAGCGTCGTCGGTCGTCGCGCCGTCGGTGCTGTCCACCGCTGTGCCCTCGACCGGAGCGTCGAGCGGGTCGAGGGGCCGGCCGGGCGGGCGGGTCGAACGCGGCCGTGATCTACGTGCACATCCTGGGCCAGGTCAACGATCCGGGTCTCTACGCCCTGCACGACGGCGACCGGGCGGTGGATGTCGTGGCCGCCGCGGGCGGGCTCACCGCGTCGGCCGACCCCGCGGCCCTCAATCTCGCGCGCTTCCTCAGCGACGGCGAGCAGATCATCGTGCCGGCGCTCGGGCAGGCCGTCCCCGCATCGAGTGCCGCGGGAGGCACCGCGATCGCGGGCAAGGTCAACATCAACACGGCCGACGAACCGACCCTCGAGACGCTGCCGAGGGTGGGGCCCGCGATGGCCGCGCGCATTCTGGCCTGGCGCGCGGCGAATGGCCGCTTCACTGCCGTCGAAGACCTGATGAGCGTCTCGGGCATCGGCGAGAAGACGTTCGAGGGGCTGCAAAGACCTCGTGACGACATGACGGCCGCCGGCCCGACGCCGCTGGTACGACGCCGACCGCTCGACGGTCGCCGACCTGCGGCTGGTGCCGATCGCCGCAACCGCCTGGCTCGGAGCAGGGATCGCCGTTGCTGCGCCGTCGGCCCGCTGCGACGCTCGCGGCGGCCATCGGTCTCTGGGTGCTCGCGGCGATGCCGGCGGTGGCGAGGCTTGCCCGGCTCCTGGCGAGGACTTGTCGTGCTGGCGCTCGCCGGGGGAGCACTTGTCGTCACCTCGGTCGCCGGCCAGTCCGGCGTCCGCGCGCCCCCCGTGCTGAACGAAGCGGCCCACGCCGGCCGAATGGTGGAACTCGTCGTGGCGGTCTGCGGCCGTTCGGTGAACGGTCGATTCCGGCAACGGCCGAGTCAGCGCGGATCGCCGGCTCGACCGTCAGCCTCGCCTCGCCCGTTCTGCTTTTCGGGACGCAGGGTGACGACGCCATCCGGGCGGCGAAGATCGGCAGCCTGCTGCGGGTGACGGGCACGTTGCAGGCTGCCGACCCGGGCGAAGACGTCGCCTTCTTGGTGTTGTGCGCGGTCACGCCATCCAGGCAGGCGCCCGCCGCCGCTGCTCGCCGCGGCGGACGAGGTGCGGCGCGACTTCCGGGACGCGGCATCCGGGCTGCCCGGAGACGGCGGAGCCCTGCTGCCCGGCCTCGCGATCGGCGACACCAGTTCCGTGAGCCCCACGCTGAGCGACGCGATGAAGACGGCGAGCCTGAGTCACCTCACCGCGGTCTCGGGAGCCAACTGCGCGATCGTGGTCGGTCTGGCCCTCGCGCTCGGTGCCGCAGCCGGCCTGCCGCGGCTGGCCCGGCTCGCGGTCGCGGCGCTGGTGCTTGCGGGATACCGTAGTAGTCGTCACCCCCGAGCCCAGCGTGATCCGTGCCGCGGTGATGGCGGCTGTCGCGCTCATCGCGTTGGCGACCGGCCGGGCGGCTCGTGGACTGCCGTTGCTCTGCGTGGCGGTCGTCGTGCTCCTCACGATCGACCCGTGGCTGTCGCGCAGCTACGGATTCGCGTTGTCGGTGCTCGCAACCGGCGGCCTACTGCTGCTCGCGCGACCGTTGGCCGAGGTGATGGCCAGGTGGTTGCCGCGCGGGCTGGCCCTGGTGCTCGCCGTGCCGCTGGCCGCTCAGACTCGCCTGCCAGCCCGTGCTGCTGATGCTGAATCCCTCCCTGCCCCTCTACGGCGTCGCGGCCAATCTGCTGGCCGAGCCGGCGGCCGCGCCTGTCACCGTGCTCGGGCTGATCGCGTGCCCCTCGCGGCGCCCGTCTTCCCACCCCTGGCGACGGTAATCTCGGCGATCGCGTGGCTCCCCGCGAGTTGGATCGCCGCGGTTGCAACCTTCTTCGCCGGGCTGCCGGGCGCTCGAGCTGCGTGGC